>CAVPWE010000003.1:0-396202 GCA_963709485.1 uncultured delta proteobacterium | reverse complement strand
TACCAGCATGCTGCCACGGCGGCCGCGCCGCGGCATGGGCGGCATGGAACGCCGAACTGGCCGACTGCCGCGACTCGTCGCGGCCCGTGTCCTTGACGTACAGCTCAATCGCCAGCAGGGTATTCAGTATGCATCCCCTTCTCGGTGACGTTGAATCACGGGCGCCCCTTCGACGGTGAGGTCCTGGCGCAGATGGACTACACCCATCCGATCCTCGATGGGCCGGCGATCGCGGGACAGCCGCTGGTGGCGGCGCTCAACGGCGACCGTCACACGTTCTACTGCGGGGCGCACCTCCGCTACGGGTTCCACGAGGATGGCCTGGTGTCGGCCATGGCCGTCGCGCGGGGCTGGCGGTGGACTGGTGAGGCCGCGCTCCGATCCGGGCTTCGCTCGGTCTACGCCGGGACGGTGACGCATCACCGGCTGCAGGGCCGACGCACGGCTTCCGCTATCCGATGGACATGCACCTGCTCGACCTCGACGAGCTGACGAGCTCGGCGTGCGCTCCGGCTGCTTCGGACGCAACCGCCCCGGCCGGTGTCGTTCCTCGACCGCGACCACTTCGGGGACGGGGCACGCGGTGTCGCGGCCGATTGCACGCGGTGATCGAGGCCGCTCGCCATGCATGGCCGGGCGGCCGGTCGCAGTGCTGACGCACTGCCGCGTCTTCGGCTACGTGTTCAACCCGGTCAGCTTCTTCTTCTGCTATCGCCCGGACGGGACCCTGGCGCGATGGTCGCCGAGGTGAACAACACCTTCGGCGATCGCCAGCCCTACGTGCTGTCGATCGAGGCGGCCACGTCGCGCACGACGGCCCGTACGGCCCACGAGCATCCCGCTGGACGCGACAAAAAGGTGATGCACGTGTCGCCGTTCTTCTCCGCTCGATGGGTCTACCGCTGGGACTTCGACGTGCCGGCCGAACGCGTGGCGCGCGTGACGTCACGCTGCGCGGGAAACCGCAGTTCACTGCGCGCTCGTGGCCGGCGGCCGCGCTGACGACGCGGGCGATCGGCGCGCGCTGCTACGCTATCCGCTGATGACCGCGAAGGTCGTCGGCGCCATCCACTGGGAGGCCCTCGCTCTGGTGGAAGGGCGCCCCGTTTCCATCGCAACCCGCCGTACGATCCCGAAGCGGCGCGCCAGGAGTCTCGTAGATGGGTCGCTTACACCCGCCGGGTCCATCGACCAGGCTGGCGTCCACTGGTCGTCGCGCCTGTCGGCCGCCGCGCCGGCTGGCGCCTCGCGCTGGTCGGATGCATGGCCTTGCGCGGCGCCTGGGCCGGCCCTGACCAGTGGCAGCACGGCCGGCTCTACCGTCCTCCTGCCGGACGGCACGTGACGGCTCGGGGCGAGCCGAGGCCACGCCGCACGTCACCTTGTGGGTCAGCCGATGCGCGTTCTTCGCCGGCTTCCTGTTGCACGGCGACCTCGGGGCCGGCGAGGCCTACATGCGTGGCGACTGGCGGACCGACGACTTGCCGCGTTCATCGAGTTGGCGGTGCGCAACGCCGACGCCGGGGCCGCGACACGCTGGCTGACGGCTCGGCAACGTGCCCAGCACCTTCGGCACTGGCAGAGCGGGAACACACGGCGCGGGCAGCCGCCGGAACATCGGGGCCCACTACGACCTGACAACGAGCTCTTCGCGCCGTTCCTCGATGCGACGTGGCGTACTCGTCGGCGGTCTTCGCGCTCGCCAGACGAGCCGCTCGAGGAGGCGCAGCACCGGAAGTTCGATCGCTTGCGCGACAGCCTGGCGATCTGCGCCTGACGACCACGTGCTGGAGATCGGCTGCGGGTGGGGCGGCTTCGCGATCCACGCCGCACGCACGCGCGGATGCCGCGTCACGGGCATCACCATCTCGCGGGAGCAGTTCGCGCTGGCACGCGCGCGTCGGCGCAGCGGGCTGGCCGATCGCATCGACTTCCGAGCGTGTGCGACTACCGCGACGTGCGCGGCCGTATTCAGCGATCGTCGTCGATCGAGATGATCGAGGCGGTGGGCCGCGAGGACTGGCCGGCCTTCTTCCGCAAGTGCGACCGCGTGCTCGCGCCCGGCGGGCGCGTGGCGCTGCAGGCCATCACCGTGCCCGATCACCGGTTCGCGCACTATGCGCGGACGGCCGACTGGATCCAGAACTACATCTTCCCCGGCAGCCTGCTGGGTGGATTGGCGGGTTCATCGAGGCGATGACGCCGCACCGCGGCTCACCATCAGGCAGTCGACGACATCGCGCCGCACTACGCCGCGACGCTGGCGCGGTGGCGGCACGCCTTCCTCGGGCGGATCAGCCGACGTGCGGGCGCTGGGCTTCGACGACCGCTTCGTCCGGATGTGGGACTTCTACCTGGCGTCGTGCGAGGCCTACTTCCGCACGCGCCACATCGCCGTGCTGCAGATGACGCTGGGACGGGCAGGCGACGGCGCGATTGACGGCGAGAGGCGGGCCGCACCGGTGCGCCCCAGTGTGCAGGGGCACGATGCAGGGGCCGCACCCCCGTGCGGCCCGATCGGCACTCAGCGCGTAGACATCCCGATCAGCCACCCGATCGGGCCGGCGCCGTGGGCCATCGGATCCCCGATCCAGTCGGGCGGTGTAGCCACACCAACGCCAGGATCAGGAGGACCATCACGTCGTACTGCCAGGTCGCGCGTCGAACGTCCAGTAGAGGGCGTGCCAGATCGCGCGGAACGGCATCGGCAGGTCGCGTTCGGGGCGGATCATGAGGCGCGCATCTCCGGATCGTTGAGCGGCGCGCCACGTGTAGTAGATGCGCGCGAAGACCGTGGACACCGACAGCACCAGGATGACCCACAGCACCGCCGCCATGCGGTTGGTGAACGCGCCGATCATGAACAGCACGATGCGCTCGGGCCGCTCCATGAAGCCGACCTTGCACTTGGCGACGATCGACTCGGCGCGTGCGGGTGTAGCTCGTGAGGATCGTGAACATCGTCGCCAGCGCCGTGATCATCACGTAGTCGGTCGTCCCATCGTCGAGTAGAGGATACGGAGCCCGACGAACAGCGAGATGTCGCTGAACCGGTCCATCACCGAGTCCCAGAAGCCCCCGAACTCCGACGAGAGGTTCAGTTCGGTGGCGACCTTGCCGTCGATGAAGTCGAAGATGTTGGCCAGCGTCATGATGACGCCTTCCCACATGAAGGACCGAGTCCGAGCGCCACGGCGGCGGCCACGTTGATGAGCACGCCCGTGAAGGTGAGCACGTTCGGGTGGATGCGCAACCGGACGCACAGCGCGATGATCAGGCGCAGCGGCTTCCGACGGTGGCGCCGACGAGTCCGGTGAATGTCATGAGCCTTCTGAGGGCAACCTCGTGTCGTCGTGGCCGGCGAACGGTACCGGCGGCAGGCAGGCGAGTCTAGCCCAGCGGGTGCCAGCGGTTCAAGAACGCGTATCCGTATAATCGTGACGCGGGGCTCCCTGCGGCCTCGCGCATCGCTCGTTCCCGATGGCCATCACCGACCTCAAGGCCCAGATCGCACGGCTGCCCGAGCAGCCCGGTGTCTACCTGTACTTCAACCGGGCTGGCGAGACCATCTACGTGGGGAAGGCCCGCCGGCTTCGCGACCGTGTCAGGAGCTACCTCGGCGCCCACGGCAGCCATCCCAAGACCGATGCCCTCCTCGACGAGGCCCACGCGCTCGAAGTCATCGTCACCGACTCGGTGGTCGAGGCGCTGGCGTCGAGAACAACCTCATCAAGCAGCGGGCGCCGCGCTACAACGTGCTGCTGCGTGACGACAAGAGCTATCCCTACCTGAAGCTCACGACCGCCGAGGCCTTTCCGCGCCTGCACGTCGCCCGGCGCGTCGAGCGCGACGGGCACCTGTACGCGGGCCCGTTCCTGCCTGCGTCCCTCGCGCGACGCACCATCACGCTCACGCACCGGTTGTTCGGCATCCGGTCGTGCCGCGAGGTGATGACCGGCACTGGCCTCGGCCCTGCCTTGAGTACCACATCCAGCGCTGCATCGCCCCGTGCGTGACGACGGTCTGCACGCCGGAGGCCCTACCGGCACGCGGTCACCAGGCGGCCATGTTCCTCGAGGGCCGGAACGACGAACTGCTCACCGCCCTCCGCGCCGAGATGGCCGAGGCCGCCGGCGCCGAGCGCTACGAGGCAGGCCGCGCACCTGCGCGACGCGATCAGCACCGTCGAGACGCTGCGCGACCGGAAGCAGAAGATGGCCGACGCCGCGCCTGGGCGACCGCGACGCCGTGGGCCTCAAGATCGGCGCCGAGGGCGTGAGCGTCCAGGTGTTCCAGATGCGCGGCGGGCGGGTCATCGACCGTGTCGACTGTCGGGTCGAGCGCCGGTGGGGGGCGCGACCGAGGCCGAGATCATCGAGGCCGCACTCCAGCAGTTCTACGAGGGGCAGCCCGCACCGCCCGAGGTGCACGTGGCCGTGGCGCCCGACGACGTGGAGTCAGTCGAAGCGTGGCTGTCGGCGTACGCGGGCCGCAAGGTGCGCGTGATCGTCCCGCAGCGGGGCGAGAAGCCGGCGCTGCTCGAACTCGCGACGCGCAATGCGGCCCTGGCCTACGACTCGCGGCACAACGAGGGGGGGAGTGCCCACTACGACGCGCTCGACCTGCTGCGCTCGACGCTGGACTCGCGGCCGTGCCGCGCCGCATCCACTGCTTCGACATCTCGACCATCCAGGGCAGCGACACCGTCGCGTCGATGGTCGTCTGCGAGCAGGGCCGGATGCGGCGCAGCGAGTATCGCAAGTTCCGCATCCACGCGCCGGCCGCCGACGGCGGGCCAGACGACTTCGCCGCAATCGACGAGGTCGTGCAGCGGCGTTACGCCCACGTGGCCGACGAGGACGGGCCGTGGCCCGACCTGATTCGTGATCGACGGGGGCGCTGGGCAGCTGTCGGCGGCCTACGCGGCGCTCGAGCGCCTTGGTCTGGCGCACCTGGTGGCGGTGGGGCTCGCGAAGAAGGAAGAGCTCATCGTCACGCGCGACCGACCCGACCCGATCGCGTTGCCGCGCCGACAGTCCGGCGCTGCTGCTGCTGCAGCGGATCCGCGACGAGGCGCACCGGTTCGCCGTCACGTTCCACCGGAAGGCGCGCGCCATGCGCGACCTGCAGTGGAGCTCGACGGCATTCCGGGCATTGGCTGGCGGAGGCGGAAGCTGCTGCTGACCCGCTTCGGGTCGGTGGCCGGCGTGCGCCGCGCGGCGCGCGAGGGCCTCGAGGCGGTGGTGGGCGCGCGCGAAGCCGCCTGCTCGTGCAGTGGTTCGACCACGCCAAGGCGTGACCAGAAGGGGTCACGTCTTTTCATTCCAGCATTTCTCAAGACCTGGCCCTTGAGGGAGAGGCGCGTGCGCGTTTGTGACCGTCTTGACCCGCTTCTCCGAGGGCGCTCGCCGGAGTCTGCCGGGGCGGCCCAGACGAGAAAGCTCGGCCCGACCGCGGGGCGTGAGTTTTATCTGATCTGTTTTCGGGGACTTGCCAGAAACGGCAAGAAAGAGGTGTCCTCCATCTGATGCAAGCAAACCGGTCGCTGGCGGCGACCGAGGAGGACACCGATGGAGAGATGTACCACGCGCGAGGAGTTCTGCCAAGCGATCCAGGCGAGCGCTGAGCGGCTGGCGGAGGCCGTGTGGGCGACGGTCGTGGAGGGGGGAGCGCGGGGGCCGATGCGTGGCTGCGGACGCACGGCAGCGCGTGGTTGCGCCACGCCCTGGGCCTCGCCGTGACCGCGCGCGCCGAACGTTTGGGGGTGTCGGCCCCCTGTGCCTGCGGGGGCGCGGTGCGGTTCCGGCAGCGGCGGCCGACGCGCGTGCATACGGTGCTGCCGGGATGCGATGTCGAGGCGACCGTCCTCTACGGGCAGTGCGAGGCGTGTCGACGCGGCACCTGGCCGGTGCTGCGCGAACTCGGCATGGATCGGGAGGGGTTCACGCCGGCGCTGCAGCGGGTGGCGACGTTGGCCGGGGTCGTCGAACCGTATGAGGCCGCCATACCGAGTTGCTCGGACGGATGGCCGGGGTCGACGTGATACCCAGAGATACAAGCGTTGGTGCGCGACACCGGCGCCCAGGCCACGCGCGAGCGGGCCGCGCCCCCGCCCGACCCCGGGGTGGGCCGCCCGCCGGCGCGCGGCCCGCTGACGGTCGGCATCGACGGCGGGATGATCTGCGTCGATCAGCGCTGGCAGGAAGTGAAGCTCGCGTGCCTCTATGACACGGCGGATCGCGTGGCGACGCCGACGTGGGGCCTGCTGACCCGGCGCGACATCGTCGCGGTCCGCGGGACGCCGGAGGCGTTGGCCGCGCAGTTGTGGCCGCAGGCCGCGGTGCTCGGCGCGGCGTACCGGCGCGTCATTGTCCTCGGCGACGGCGCGCCGTGGATCTGGAACGTGGCCGCCGAGCTGTTTCCCGACCGCGTCGAGATTCTCGACTGGTATCACGCCGACGAGCACATCAGCGCGGTGGCGCGGGTGCTCTATGGCGACGGCACGGCGAAAGCCGCCGCCTGGCGCGCGACCCAACTCGATCGGCTCGCCACCGATCAGGTCGATCGCGTGTTGGAGGGGCTCCGCTTCCTCGGTCCGCATCAGCGCGTCCGCGCGAAGCGCACCGCCGTCGAGGATCTGCATCGCTACCTCACCACCAACCGCGACCGGATGCGCTACCAGACGTTTCGGGCCGCCGGCTACGCCATCGGCAGTGGGGCCGTGGAAAGCGCGGTCAGCCATGTCGTCCAACAACGCATGAAGCGCGTTGGCATGCGCTGGCGCGCCGCCGGGGCCGACGCGATGCTGGCGTTACGCGCGATCTACCGCAGCACCGGCGCGTGGGACCGGTTCTGGGCTGGGCGGCAGGTGGCATGAACGGATGTCGGCTGCGCCCCCCGACCGCTCGCCGCTTGCCCGTGTCCGCCTGTCTGTCGTACTCTAGGCTGCTTTGTTCGAGCAAATCGACTTCTTCTTCCTGTTCACCTCGCTTGCCGTGCTGCTGTTCTCGCTCACGGTGCACGAGGCGGCCCACGCGTGGACGGCCTACCGGCTCGGCGATCCGACGGCGCGGATGCTCGGGCGGGTCTCCCTGAACCCGGCGGTCCATGTGGATCCCCTGGGCACGATCGTGCTGCCGCTGATTTCGATGGTGACCGGCGCGCCGTTCTCGGATGGGCCAAGCCGGTGCCGGTTGACTTTCGGCTACCTGAAGAACCCCCGGCGCGACTTCATGGTGATCGCCGTCGGCCGGGCCCGTGTCGAACCTGGTGCTGGCGGTCATGGCCGCGGCGATCCTGCGCCTGACGCCCCTGGGCGGCGGCTCCGAGGGTATCGACATCGCCTCGCCGGTCGTGGCCCTGGCCTCGACGGCGCTGCCGGGTGAACGTGCTGCTGGCGCTGTTCAACATGATTCCGTGCCGCCGCTCGACGGCGGCAACATGCTCGGCGGCCTCCTGCGCGGCGCACCTGGCCGACCGGTTCGACGCCCTGCGGCCCTACGGCATGTTCATCCTCTACGCCCTGATGCTCACCGGCGTGCTCGGCTACTCATCGGGCCGCCCTACTCCCTGCTCCTGAGCGTGCTGACTGTGATGACCGTCCACGCGTCGTTTCGGGCATGCGCCCGACCGGCAAGCTCCATCTGGGTCACCTCGTGGGTGCCCTGCAGAACTGGACGGCGCTCCAGGAGAGCTACGACTGCTTCTACTTCGGCGCCGACTGGCATGCGCTGACCACCGACTACGCCGATACCGTCGGACATCGTCGAGCAACGTCTACGACAATCTCGCCGACTGGATCGCGGCTGGCATCGATCCCGAGCGCAGCACGCTGTTCATCCAGTCGCTGGTGCCGGAGCACGCCGAGTTGCACCTGCTGCTTCGGGATGCTGATCCCGTCCCGTGGCTCGAGCGCGTGCCGACCTACAAGGAACAGCAGGAGCAGCTCACCGGACAGTGACCTGTCGACCTACGGGTTTCTCGGCTATCCGCTGCTGCAGACGGCCGACATCATCATGTACAACGCGCACGTACGTGCCGGTCGGCGAGGACCAGGTCCCGCACCTCGAGCTGTCGCGCGAGGTCGTCCGGCGGTTCAACAACTTCTACGGCGAGGTGTTCGTCGAGCCGCAGCCGCTGCTCACGCCGACTCCCGCGCCTGCCGGGCCTCGACAACCGGAAGATGAGCAAGAGCTACGGCAACGCCATCAACCTCTCGGACGATGCCGAGACGGTGCGGAAGAAGGTGATGCAGATGTACACGGATCCCAAGCGCGTGCGGGCCGACATGCCGGGCACGGTCGAGGGCAACCCGGTGTTCATCTACCACGATGCCTTCAACCCCGACGTCGACCGAGGTCGACGACCTGAAGGCCCGCTATCGCCTGGGCAAGGTCGGCGACGTCGAGGTGAAGCAGAAGCTCGCCGGGCGCATCAACGCCATGCTCGATCCGATGCGCGAGCGCCGCGCCGCGATCCTCGCCCGGCCCGGCTAACTCCGCGACCTGGCTGTTCGACGAGCTCCGCCCGCGCGCGCGTGGTCGCGGACGAGACGATGGAGCGCGTGCGGGCCGCGATGAAAATGAAGTATTGACGACGCGCTGACACGCTGGCCGCGCAGGCCTTCGAGTCGGTGCTCGAGGGCTACCCGGTCAAGCTCTCGAACTTCGAAGGGCCGCTCGATCTGCTGCTGCACCTGATCAAGAAGCACGAGGTCAACGTCTACGACATCCCATCGTGCTCGTCACGCAGCAGTATCTCGAGTACCTGGATCTGATGCAGGAGATCGACCTCGAGGTGGCGGGCGACTTCCTGGTGATGGCGGCCACGCTGATCCAGATCAAGTCGCGGATGCTGCTGCCGCGGCCGGCTCCCAACCAGGACGACCCCGAGGAGGACCCGCGCCAGGCGCTCGCCCAGCGCCTGATCGAGCACCAGCGCTTCAAGGCGGCGGCCGAGTTCCTGCACGAGCAGCGAACCGGCGCAGCGCCATGTGGATCGGCCGGACGGCGTGTCACCGAGGTCGCCGGCGAGGCGTCGAGCCCGAAATCGAGGTCGATCTGTTCAGCCTGATGGCGGTGTTCCGGCCGTCCTGGAACGGGCGCGGCGAGGCCCCGCGATGCTGCCGCCGGCGAGCAGATCCCGATCGAGATGCGCATCGAGCAGTTGCTGGCGCGGCTGTCGGAGACCGATGCGTGCGGATTCGAGGACTGCTGTTCGCCGACGTCAACACCCGGGCCAACATGATCGTGACGTTTCTGGCGCTTCTCGAGATGATCCGCCTAGCTCGATCCGCGTTTCCAGGCGGCAACTTCGCCGACTTCGCGTCTACAAGCGTGAGCGACCGGTCGATGCCCCGCGTCCGATCGGCAATGCCAGCGTGACTGCGGTGCCAGAGCCTGCACGATGAGCGAGATCACGATGCCGGAGATCCTGCGGGCCAATCTGGCCGAAGTCATCCTGAGGATGCTCTCTCTGAATCTCGGCGACATCGCCGCCTTTCCCTTCATCGACCCGCCCGGGCCAAGGACGATCCGGGACGGGATGGATCTTCTTCTGGAGCTCGGGGCCATCGAAAAATCCGGAAAAAAGGAGGGCGACTCCGGCACCGAATTCACCAGGCTGACCGACAGGGGCCGGCGCATGTCGAGGCTCCCCATCGATCCCCGCATCGCCCGGATGATCCTCGAGGCCGAACAGGAGGGGTGCGTGGAGGAGGTGCTGGTCATCGCCTCGGCCCTGAGCATCCAGGATCCCCGCGAACGGCCGATGGAGCAGGCACAGCAGGCGGACCGGATGCACGCGCCCTTCCGGGACCCCACGTCCGACTTCATCACCCTTCTGCGCATCTGGAATCACTACCGGGAGCGGCGCGAGGCGCTGAAAACGCAGAACCAGATGAGGAAATTCTGCCGGGAGCACTTCCTGTCTTACCGGAGAATGCGGGAGTGGCGTGATGTCCATGACCAGATCCGCATGATCCTGGACGAGCAGGCTGGAGGGAAAAAACCGGCGAAGCAGATCCCCCGGGATGCGGAAGCCCTGAATGCGGGCATTCACAAGTCGATTTTGAGCGGCTACCTTTCCAGCATCGCGGTCAAAAAGGAAAAGAACGTCTACACGGCCACAAAGGGCCGCGAGGTCATGATCTTTCCGGGATCGGGACTGTTCAAAAGCGGCGGGAACTGGATCGTTGCCGCGGAAATCGTCGAGACGTCCCGGCTCTTTGCCAGGACCGTGGCCAACATCGATCCCGCCTGGCTGGAGGAGGTCGGGGGCGGACTGTGCCGGTCAACCTACGCGGAGCCGCACTGGGAAAAGAACCGAGGGGAAGTCGTCGCCCTGGAGCAGGTCAGCCTCTTCGGCTTGGTGATCGTTCCGGGCCGTCCCGTTTCCTACGGGCGCATCGATCCGGAAGAATCGTCACGCGTCTTTATCCGCAGCGCCCTGGTCGAAGGGAACGTGAAGCAGAATCTGCCTTTCCTCGCTCACAACCGGATGCTGATGGAGCGATTGTCCGCTATGGAGGACAAGGTCCGGCGACGCGACCTGCTTGCCGACGAGGAGCAGATTGCCAGGTTCTACGCGGACCGCCTGCCGGGCGTCTTCGATGTCCGGACGCTCCAGAAGCAGATCCGGGAACAGGGAGGCGACCGGTTTCTCCGCATGAAGGAAGAGGACCTTCTTCGCGACCGTCCCGATGAGGATGCGCTTGCCCTCTACCCCGATGAACTGGCCTCCGGCAGGCTTCGTTTCCGGTTCTCCTACCGCTTCACACCCGGTCATCCGGAGGACGGCGTCACCATGGCAATCCCTGTCCATCTGATCTCGAAAGTGCCCGACGGAACGGCGGACTGGTCGGTCCCGGGCCTCTTCAGGGAAAAAGTCGGCGCCCTGCTCCGGGGCCTTCCCAAGCAGTACCGGAAAAAGCTGCATCCCCTTGCGGAGACGATGGAAATCATCCAGGCGGAGCTTCAACCGGAAGAGGGCTCCCTGCTGTCCGCCCTCGGAAAATTCATCCATGACCGCTTCGGCGTCGACATCCCTGCCACCGCATGGGCGGCCGACAAGCTTCCGGATCACCTGCGGATGCGCTACGCGATCGTGGATGCCGGGGGAAAGGAAGTGGCATCGGGCCGCGACCTTCAACTGTTCCGGGACAGCGCATCGGAAGCCGATGAAACCGCCGCTTTCAGCCGGGCGAGGAAAGTCTGGGAAAAGGAAGGGCTGACACAATGGAACTTCGGCGACCTGCCGGAAGAGGTCGCCCTGGAAAGCCGCGGAGCGATTCAGGGCTTTGCCTATCCCGGGCTCGAGGCGGTCGGGGGGTGCGTCAACATCCGTCTTTTCCCGGACCGGCGGGAAGCGGCGGAGGCGCACCTGAAAGGCGTCATGGCGCTCTATGCGCTACGGTTTCAGCCGGAGCTGAAGCACCTCCGGAAAGCGCTGGCGCTTACCGGGGACATGAAGGTCTGGGCGGGAGCGCTCGGCGGCCAGAAGGCTTTCGAAAGCCGCCTTTTTGAAAAGGCCTGCCGGGACCTCTTCGCCGTTCCCATCCGGACGGAGGAAGAATTCCGGAAGCACGCGGAAGCAGCGGCGGAACGGATGCTGCCGCGCGGCCGGGAGCTCCTCCTGGAAATCAAGCCGTTCCTGAAAACCTGCCATGAAACCGTGGTTTCCATGAGATTTTTCGAGGCGTCCAACCGCTTCAACCGGCCGGGGCTGCATTTTCTCGAATCCCTGAAACGGGAACTGGACCTCCTGGCGCCCCCGGACTTTCTCCTGAAATACGATACGGAACGGCTGGGCCATGTCGCCCGCTATCTGAAAGCCCTGACGATCCGTGCCGAGAGGGGCCTCCTCCACCTGGAGAAGGTTCACGCGAGGGCCAGGGAGTTCGTGCCCTACGAGGACTTCCTGCGGGATAGCCTCGGCGGCCTGACGGCCCGGACATCCGGGGAAAAGAGGCAGGCCATCGAAGCATTTCGCTGGCTGGTCGAGGAATACAAGGTCTCCCTGTTCGCACAGGAACTCAAAACCCCCTACCCCGTCTCGAAAAAGCGGCTTGACGAAAAAAAGCGTGAGATCGAGAGAATGCTGTGATTCACCCGGAACGGTTAATGGCTTTCACGGGACCTCTTCGATCCATCCTCCATGCCCACTTGAAGTCCGATGGATTTGGCTCTTGAATATATGCACGATTTCTTCCGACGGAAATAAACAATGTCTTCCTGCGTACTGATTGTGATATGCGTGATGGCAATACCGGCATCTGAAGGAAGGAGGGAACCATGGCAAAGGAATATGCTTATCTTGATGATTATGTCCTGGGCGAGAAGATGATCTCGCCGGCAAGAACCGTCACGGAGGCGGACATCATCGCCTTCGCCGGCCTCACCGGCGACTGGCACCCGCTCCACACGAACGTGGAATACGCCGCCGGAACGCCCTTCAAGGGGCGGATCGCCCACGGCATGCTGACGCTCAGCATCGGGATGGCCCTTCCTTTCCGGCTTGGGCCCTATTCGAGCTACCTGCCGAAGTCGTTCATTGCCTTTTACGGAATGGAAGAGGTTCGCTTCACGGCGCCCACCCGGATCGGCGACACCATCCGTTGTGAGGTAGAAGTCGTCGGAATCACAGACAAGGGAAACGACAAGGGGATCCTCACCATCCGCAACCAGATCAAAAACCAGAAAGGGGAAACGGTGGTTTCCTTCGTGATGAAGCTGTTTTGCGGGAGGAAACCCCGGTGACCGTTGCAGCCGGATCAGGATAAAGCCGCCCGAAACTGCACAGACGAAGATGGAAAGGAGACGCATCGATGGCCGATCAACCGGAAAAGAAGATGTCCCGGGCACGGAAGAAGGAGGCGGAACACGAGGAAAACCACCGGCACTGGCTTGCGGAGGAGCAGAAGATATACGACCTCTGGGAGAAGGCCTACAACCCGGGAGGCGATGTCCAGAATCAGCGTCTGGCCAAGCAGGGCAAGAAGCCGCCTCGTCAGCTCATTCGGCAACTCATCGATCCGGGAACGGAATTTTTCGAGTTGAGCCGGGGAGCGGGATTCGGAATCGGCTACGAGGGTGTGGAGGACGTCCCATCCGCCGGCCTCGTAACGGGGATCGGCAAGATCCATGGCAATTGGGTGATGATGCTGGCCAACGACAGCCGCGTGACCGCCGGAGCCTACTACCCCATCAGCTGCAAGAAACACCTTCGTGCCCAGGAGGTTGCCGAGAAGTGCGGTCTGAATTTCGTCTACATCGCCGACTCGGCGGGCGCCTATTTGCCCCTCCAGGACCGGATCTTCCCGGGGCGGAACCAGTTCGGCCACTTTTTCTACAATATGACCCGGATGTCCGCAAGGGGCCTGAAGCAGTACACCCTGAGTACGGGGGGCAATACGGCCGGGGGCGCTTACATCGTCTACCTGGCCTGCGAGTCCATCATGATCGAGGGGATGTCCTACTCCTTCCTCGGCGGACCGCCCATGGTGAAGTCGGCCATCGGCGAGACCGTTTCCATGGAAGACCTGGGGGGCGCCAAGGTTCACACGCACATCTCCGGCGGGGCCGATCACTTCGTGAAATCCCAGGACGAGGGCATCGCGAAACTGCGGGAACTCCTGGCCTTCGATCCGAAGCAGACCCTTTACATCGACAGGCGCAAGCCCGCAGAGCCGAAGGTCCCGGCGGACCACCTCTACCGGATCCTGCCGAAGGAGACTTCCAAGGGGATCAACGTCCGGGAAGTCCTCGCCGCCATCGCCGACGACAGCTACTTCAGCGAGTACAAGCGCAATTACAACCCCGGCCGGGGCGACAACATCGTCTGCGGGAAGATCTTCCTGAAGGGGATTCCCGTGGGTGTCATCGCCAGCAACAACAACGGGGTCATCTTCGTCGACTCCGCCCGAAAGGCCATTGAGTGGGTTATTCGCTGCTGCACCATGAAGATCCCCATCCTCTACATCCAGAACTCCCCTGGCTACATGGTGGGCACCGCCGAGGAATACGCCGGCATCGGGAAATACGGATCCGGCATGGTCCGGGCCTGCGCCTGCGCGGAGGTCCCCCGCATTCAGTGGGTGATCGGGCCGGACCACGGCGCCGCCAATTTCGGCATGTGCGGCCGCACCTTTGATCCGCTGTTCATCTTCGCCACCATGCGTTCGAGGACCTCGGTCATGTCGGGGGACACGGCAGGCTTCATCCTCACGAGCCTGGAGCGGGTCAACCGGAAGAAGCGGGGCGAGGAGATGGATGAAGTGGCGGCGGCCAGGTTCCGGCAGATGATGATCGACAAGTACAACCGGGAGGCTCATCCTTTCTACATGGAATCACGCCTCTTCAATGACGGGACGCTGCCCCTCAGGGACTGCCGCGACGCCCTCGCCCTGGCCTTCGAGGTCTCGCTCCTGCAGCCGGTCCGGGAATCAAATTTCGGAAACTTTAAATTCTAACCGGGCAAAATCTTTTCTTCAGCCGGTTCCTCGAATCTCTAAGCGACCATGTCTTTGTAAGCTGTGCCTTTGATCTTTTTCGGGGCGTCCAAACGCCCCGAAAAAGGGGTACGCCGAAAAGATGCGAGATCCAACAAACCCCGTGAATTCACGGTTCGGTCTTATTTCTTGCCCTTGACGGCTTGGTAAACATCCCCGATGGCCCGCGCGGAAAGCTTTTCCGCGGCCCTGCTCATGGCCCGGACGAAGCCGGGCAGCGTCTTTTCCGCGACCGGTTCCTCGAAACGGTAATTTTTCTGAAAAACGACGCGCCCCCCCGGCTCGCGCGCGGACAGGTCCACAAGCATCAGATGCACGGAAAGAACGGCCCTGCGGCCGCCGCCCTCATCCGCCTCGAAAAACTCGCCGACCCCGCCCTTCAAAACCAGCGGAATGTCCTCCATGTCCCGGTACGAAAAGACCGACCTGAACAGGCCGGAGCTCCTCAGGTCCCGCAACAGGCAGTCGCCGATCATGTCGCCGGGATTGGCGCGCCAGCGATGGTAGGCATAGTCGTCAAAACTGTAGGGCTTCGCCCGGTAGACGATCTTGACGCTGTTGAAAATCTGGGCGACGGAAAAGCGGTCCACCCGAATCGCGGCATCGGCAGGAACCGGACTCCGCGGCTCAGGCGGGGCGTATTCAAGGGCGTACTGTTCGATCCTCACGGCGGGCTTCCCGCCGCCCAGCGCGCAGCCTGCAAGAAGCACGGCCGTCAGGACCGCGATCATGGTCTTCATGAGTGTTTTCATGGCTGCCCTGCCTCCTTACTCGATCTTTCCCGGGTGGAAACCGGCGGCGGCCTGCTGAAGAGCAGTTCCGACGGGTCATCCCGCAATTTCTCGGCCAGGATGTCCAGGTTTTCCGAGACCCGCTGGAGATTGTCGCCCGTAGCCTTCAGGTCCCGCGTGATCTCCCGGACGTCCCGGTCCAGGCCGGCGACCATCCGGTTGGCCCTTGCCGCCGAATCGGCCAGCTTCATCTGATCCAGATCCTCCTTGATTCTGCCGACAACGGCGCGTGTTTCGACAAGCGTTCCTTTGGCCTCCCCGAGAAGGTCTTCCAGCATCCCCTCCGGCGCCATTGCATCGACCCGGCGGATCGTGCGATCGATGCCGGCCGTGGTGGAATCGAGGTGGCTCATTATATTTTTCATTTCGGGCCCGTTGACGTACCGGTCGATTCCTTTGGCAATGGAGCGCACTTCCTGAAGCATGCTCCGAAGGTCGATCCGGTTGACCTCCGTAACGATCTTGTCCAGCATGGTCAGGAGGTGCTTGGCGTCCGACGGCCGCGAAAGAATCACCGGGTAGGGCGTGGGGAAGTCGATCCGCGGGGCCAGTTCCGCCCACTCGTCGGCCGTCCGGTCCAGCTCGATGTAGGCGATGCCCGTCAGGCCGGCCGACCTCAGCCTGGCCGTGACATCTTTCCGCACGTCTGTTTTCAGGGAAATTTTCATGACCACCTCGACCAGACGGTTGTCCGGCGCGACGCCGATCTCCCGGACCGTGCCGATGTCCACCCCCCGGTACTTGACGCTGGAGTCCACGGAAAGCCCCTGGACGGACTCGTCGAAGTAGGTAACCATGAGCGCGCCTTTCTGGAAATAATTCGAGGCGCCCAGCCAGACGATAGTCGCCACGGCAAGAACGATGCCCGCCGTCACGAAGAAGCCGATCATGAATTTGGACGGTTTTTCAGCCATGCGATGCTCCTATGGTTTCAAACTATCGAGGGACCTGTTGAAGAAGCTCACCACTTTCGGGTCCTGCGAATTCTCCCTCAGGTATAGCGGATCGCCCTCCGCAACGATCCCCTTCCGGTCCCTGTCCAGCATGATCACCCGGTGGGCCACGCTCAGGATGGAAGCCAGGTCATGGGAGACGATGACCATCGTCGTTCCCATTCCCCGGTTGATCGCCCGGATCGTCACATCCAGCTCGGCCGACGTGACGGGGTCCAGACCCGTGTTGGGCTCGTCGAAAAAGAGGATGGTCGGGTCCAGGGCCATGGCGCGCGCCAGCCCTGCCCTCTTCTTCATGCCCCCGGACAATTCCAGCGGCAGATGGTTCTCGTATCCGGCCAGATCGACCATCCCGAGCTTCATCCGGACAATGAGATCTGCGATTGCCGGCGAGAGCTTTCGCTGCTCCATGAGCGGCAGGGCCACATTCTCTGCCAGGCTCATGGACCCGATGAGCGCCCCGGCCTGAAAGAGGACCCCGATCGCCCGCCGGAAGCGGTCCATTTCGTCTTCGCCGGCTGTCGTGATCTCCACGCCCTCGACCAGGATCCTGCCCGCTGTTGGCCTGTAAAGGCCGATCATGTTCTTCAGGAGGGTCGATTTCCCGCAGCCGCTCCCGCCGACGATGACGAAGATTTCACCGCGGCGGACCTCGAAACTGACATCCTGAAAAATGACATTGTCGCCGAAGCTCATGGCCAGGTTTTCCACGACGATCACAGGCCCTGCATCCACCTTGTCCAAACGTCTCACCCTCTAATGGATATAGTACAGAACGACGGCAAACGCCGAGTTTGCCAGGACAATCAGGAATATGCCGGACACCACGGCGGACGTGGTCGCCGCGCCGACGGCCTCCGCGCCGCCGCGGACCTGAAATCCGCGCTGGCAGGCAATGCTGGAAATCAGCATGGCAAAGACAGCGGACTTGATGAGGCTGGACACCACATCGAATATCCTGAAGCTGGTCATGGCCTGTTTGATGAAGCTGTAGGCGGTCAGCTCCAGCCCGGCAACGCCGATGATCAGGCCGCCGACGATGCCAAAAAACGCGGCATAAACGGTCAGGAGGGGGACGACCACGACGGAGGCCAGGACCTTGGGAACGGCGAGGAAACGGATCGGGTCGAATCCCATGGTGGTCAGCGCATCCACTTCCTCGTTGATCATCATCGATCCGATCTCGGCGCAGAAGGCGGAACCGGATCTGCCGGCCACGATGATGGCCGTCATCAGCGGACCCAGCTCCCGGACCATGGCAAACCCCACCAGGGAGGCCACATAGGTGACAGCCCCGAACTGCTTCAACTGCAGCGACGACATGAAGGCGATGATGACGCCGACCAGCAGGCTGATCAGGGTCACAATGGGAAAGCCGTCCACCCCGACCCTTTTCATGTAAAAGAGAACGGCATTCCACCGGACGGAGAACGGATGAAACAGCGCATGGGTCAAAGCGGTCAGGAGTTCTCCGACGAAGCTCATCACCTGGATGAAATCCGTGAAAGTCCGCATGGCGGCCCCGGCTGCCCGGTCGGATAATGTGTGCCCCTTCTCTGCGGGGATCAGCGGCGGCACCTGCAGGGCCTCCATGTTCACGAGGCCCATGATCCCCCGCAATCCCTCCGTGCGGTTCAGGAACCGGAATGGAATGCCGCCCGTCTTCGCCCTTTTCTCCTGCAGCAGCAGCAACAGGGCGCCGGCGCTGTCCAGGTAGGTCACTCCGGAAAGGTCTGCCGCGATTTCCTTCGGGTGACCGCTCCGCCAGAAGGCATCCAGCTCGGCGTTCAGGCTCTCCATCGCTTCCAGGTCGATCCGCCCCGAAAAGAAGATCGTCGCCCGGCGGTCCCTTTCTTCGATCTTCAGGGCATCGTGGCGGTCCGGCGTTTTCAATACTGCCTCAGATATCTTCGTATGTACTGTTCCACCCGATCCGCGGGCTTGAAGATCCCGAAATGGCCTTCGCAGAGGATGTCCGCCCGCAGGGCCAGCAGCCGGTTCATCGATTCTTTCCAATGATCGATGTTGGAACCGAAGCTGGACATGAAGGGGCCGTGAATGTCCTGGCCGAAGAGAATCCGCTCTCCATCCCGATCCAGATACACGGCGATGGAACCGGGAGTGTGCCCCGGCGTGTGCAGGCAGTGCAGCGCCTCTTTCCCGAAGGGCAGGATCTCATGATCGCCCTTGATCCTGCGGTCGATTCGCGTCGGCGGGAAGGTGGTCTCGTACCAGTTGGCCGCCGTGCGGACGGGATCGCCCGCTTCGACGGCGTCGGCATCCAGGTCGTGAATCAGGATCCGGCATCCGAAGCGGTCCCTAAAATAGGGCGCCGAGCCGATGTGGTCGATATGGCAGTGGGTCAGGATCAGGGTCGATATGGCCTTCGGATCGAGGCCCTCGTCCTGGATGTTCTTCTCAAGGGTGCGCGAGCTGCGGCCCGCGCCGGCATCGATCATGACCAGTTCCCCGTCGAAATCGATAATGAAGACCGTCGCGTCGTCGGATCGCGAGATGTTCGGACCGCCGATCAGGTAGACGCCCTTCGCAATGATTTCCGCATTTCCCATCCCGGCATCGCTCCTTTCAGGCTTCTCAGGGTTCGCCTTCGATTTTCAGGGCGCCGATCACGTCATGGATGTCGCCGATCCGGTGCCTTTCCAGATACGCCTCGATCCCGGCCAGAACATCCATGCAGGCACGGGGATTTACGAACTGGGCCGTTCCGACCTGGACGGCCCTGGCTCCGACGATGAGAAACTCGAGGGCATCGCGTGCGGTCATGATGCCGCCCAGGCCGATCACGGGTATCGACACCCGCCGCACCACCTGCCAGACCATCCGTAGCGCAATGGGCCGGATGGCGGGCCCGGACAGCCCCCCGGTGACATTCCTCAGATGCGGAACCCGCCGCTCGATGTCCACGGACATCCCGGTCAGGGTGTTGATCAGGGAAAGGGCGTCCGCACCGGCGGCCTCGACGCTTGCGGCGATCCCGGCAATGTCCGTCACATTGGGCGTGAGCTTGACGATCACCGGCAGGTCCGTGGAGGCCTTGACCGTCCGGGTCACCTCCGCCGCCATGTCCGGATTCGTCCCGAAGGCGACGCCGCCCCTTTTCACATTGGGGCACGAGATGTTGACCTCCAGGGCATGAACGCCGTCCGCCCGGCTGAGCAGCGCCGCCACACTGCCGTATTCCTCGACGGATTCCCCGAATATGTTCGCGATCACCGCCACATCATAATCGCGGAGGAAGGGCAGCTTCTCGCGAATGAAAGCCTTCACGCCGATGTTCTGCAGGCCCACGGCATTGAGCATGCCGCAGGGCGTTTCCATGATCCGGGGCGGCGGGTTCCCCGCCCGGGGCTCCAGGGACAGCCCCTTGACCACGACGGCCCCCAGACGGTTCAGATCGACGTAGGGGGCATACTCCTCACCGTACCCGAAGGTCCCCGAGGCCGTCATGACCGGATTCTTCAGCTTCAGCGTGCCGATGGCGACGTCCATCTTTTTCAGGACCGGATCGGTCATCATGCTTCCCCGGTCCCTTCATCCCAGAGGATTTCGCGAATGTCGAAAACGGGACCTTCCCGGCAGACCCGCCGGTATTGCCTCCCGCCGTCCGGACCCCGGACCGCGACGGCACAGCCCAGGCACGCCCCGACCCCGCAGGCCATGCGCTCCTCCAGCGATACCTGGCAGGGAACGGGATGATCCCGAAGCAGCCCGGCGAGTTCCCGGATCATGCCGACCGGGCCGCAGGCGTAAACCGTCGTGTCGTCCGCCGGAAAGGACCCCAGGTTTTTCTCCAGCGGCTCCGTGACGAGGCCGTGATGCCCCATGCTGCAGTCATCGGTGCAGACATGAACGTCTTTACAGAAAGGCTCCAGATCCTCCAGACCAATGAGCTCGCTCGCCGTTTTCGCGCCGGCATACAGGCTGATCCTGGACCGGGCTTCTGCGTGGTTTTTCCTCAGGTGCTCCAGGAGAAAGCGGATCGGGGCGATTCCGATTCCGCCGGCGACAAGAACGATGTTTCCTGAATGCCGCGACACATCGAAGGGACGGCCGAGGGGGCCGAGGATTTCCACATCGTCGCCGCGCCGGCGAAGCGACAGCGCGCGGGTGCCCTCTCCGGCAACCCGGTAAAGGATCCCCAGGGTCACGCTCCTTCGGCCCGGCTGAAAGTCGTAGACGCTGAAGGGACGTCCCAGCAGCAGGGCTCCCCTCTCTTTCGGCCGGAGCATCACGAACTGTCCCGGCAGCGGCTCGCCGAAGGCCCGGGGCAGCCGGATCGTCATCACCAGATGCCCCTGCACGATCTCCCGGTTGGAAACCACCCTGCCGGCCAGCAAGGCCTTTTTTTCAGGCATGACGAAATACCTCGGAACAGGCTTTCAGTTCGGCGGACATGATGAGGGCATCTTCCCCGGTGTCGGAATAGTAGGACGGCCTTCGGGCCGTGACGCGCCAGCCGAACTTCTCGTAAAATCCTCTGGCCGCTTCATTCGAGCGCCGGACTTCCAGCGTACCCGTTTCGGCGCCCTGCTCCAACGCGTCCCGGAGCATGGCCAGAAAGAGCCGCGTGGCAACGCCCTTCCTCCGGAGCTCCCTCCGCACGGCCATGCTGTGAAGCTGGACCTCGTCGGCAATGACCCAGAACGTAATGTAGCCGGCCACCGGGCCGGGAGCCCCCTGTCCGGCCACGGCGACGAAATTGCGGGAGAAGGACAGACGCAGTTCCTTCATGAACATCTGCTCGGTCCAGGGCGTGAGAAACGCGTCGGACGCAATTGTCAGGACCTCCCGGATATCTCCGGCCACCATCGGGCGAATCCGAATGTCCTCCGGCGGGTCATTTCGCAAGCCCATGGGCAAATTCCATAATGACCAGGACGGCGACAAACACGGCGCAGAAAAAAGCCACCATGCCCTGGCGTTTCACGGTCCGGATGGCCACGGCAACGCCGAGCAGGGGAAGAAAATAATAGCACAGGGTCAGCGCCTTCATGAAAAACTGAGGCAGCAGGGGAAAGAACCAGGCGGCAAGCAAAACACCCGGGTACAGGAAAGTGAAGATGAAGAGCACCGCAGCCGCGAAAGATATCAACATCCCCAGCAGGTGCCTTCGGGAAACGCCCCGGACATCGCCCCGCTCGGCAGCGGC
Source organism: uncultured delta proteobacterium (assembly GCA_963709485.1). GTDB lineage: Bacteria > Desulfobacterota > Syntrophia > Syntrophales > Fen-1087 > JAXDBM01. The sequence goes on along the minus strand of CAVPWE010000003.1, from coordinate 374,782 downwards.
GACGGCTTCCCTGGAAAGACGGTCGTTGAACTGGATGATCCGGGTGTCCATTTGCCTGGCCGCATATCCCAGCGGAAAGAAGAGAAGGATGCAGAAAGTCGCCAGCTCCCGGGAATGGTTGTTGATGAGATTGCCGGCCATGATCGCCGCCGCCGTGATGATGACGGTCACGATGGTGTCGTTCGGCGGGACGTACGTGCCGATGGGGAGGCGGTCGATCCAGAGCAGTTCAAGGAGTGCGCCGCAGAGAAGGCCGGTAAGGGGATCGTGAAGGATCAGCCCGACAGCCGGACCGGCAACCACGGGCCGGGAGATCATAACCTGAAGAAAGATCCTGTCCAGACAGAAGATCCCCCCCGCAAGGGATATGATCAGGACATTCCAGAACATGGGCTTCTCATGAAGATGGGCGGCTCCTCATGGCCCGGCGCCGTTGATCAACCGGCGAAGGTCAATAGGCTTTTCCCGCGGAACCCGCCGGACATCGATATCGACACCGGCCGCCAGAAGGGTCTTGACCGCCTCGATTTCGCTTTCCCCGAGCAGGACGGAAGGCGAACATTGCTGGATGCACGCCTCGCTGTAAACGTTGCCGATGTTCAACTGCTCGAACCTGAAACCCAGCTTGAAAGCCCTCAGGGCTTCGGCGATGTCGCTGAACAGGACAATCGCCTTTTTCCCGGTGCCCTTCTGGTAAGTGAAATTCCCGGCGAAGCTTTCGACGCCGCTGACAATCACCTCCACCTCGCTCGGAACGGCCATCTTGATGACGGTCTCCCGGAAGAAGTCGCCGGCGACGTGGTCGTCCACCACGACGATGCAGGATGCCTGCAGGAAAGGTACCCAGGCCTCCAGGATCTGTCCATGAACCAATCGATTATCAACCCGGACGAGCGCTGTGTCCATTGAGGCCTGTCGAATTCTTCACGTTTGCCGGGTGCAGGCGATTTGCCGCGCCTTGCGCCCGCCGGGTTTCGTCACTCCGCCGCTTTCTTGTTCAATATTTCACTGGCCAGGTAGATGTTCTTTCTGCCGTAGTCCTTGATATAATGGGCAAAATCCTGAAGGTTCATTTTCTGCCTCATGTCCGCGATTTTGAGCAGCATCGGCAGGTTCACGCCGGTCACCACCTCGACCTTGCCTTCCTTCAGCAATGACAGCGAAAGATTGGAGGGCGTTCCCCCGAACAGGTCTGTCAGGATCAGGACCCCCTGCCCCCGGTCCAGCTTCCGGATCGCCGCATTGATGTCCTTTTTAAGATCCTCGACGCTCTTGGTCTGATCGATGGAAATATGCAGGATATCCTTCAACGGCCCCCGGATCATCTCCGCGACCTTGAGCAGTTCGCCGCCGAGATTGCCGTGGGTGGTTATCAGTACGCCGATCATGGGGTTAACGTTCGCCTGCCTGTTTTTGAAGCGTACGCTAATGGATTGATTTTGAATTGTCAAGGCTTGATTGAAGATGGCGATATCACGGCCGGAGCCGGTCCCGCTGGCCGGACGATCGACCGATGCGGCTACCCGGCGTGACGGGCAATGGCCTCGACCAGTTCCGGCCAGGCGGCGGGAGGAACATCGTGCCCCATCCCCTTGACGATGTGCAGTTTTGCCCCGGGGATCGTCTCCGCCGTGGCAATGCCGTGTTCAACAGGAACGAGGGGATCGGCATCCCCGTGAAGGACCAGCGTGGGCATCCTGAGGGAACGAAGGGCTTCCCGGCGGCTGCCGGATGCCATGATGGCCGCCATCTGCCTTGCCAGCCCCGCCCTGGAAACGCCCCGCTCGAAGACGCGCAGGGCGCGCTCCCGAAGGAACGCTTCACCAAGAGGCATAACGGGGCCGCCCATGAATCGCCATGCTTTCAGGGTGCCCGTGATGAAGCCTTCCCGGTCCATGGGAACGGGTGTCATCATCACTTCCGAAGCTTCCGGCGTGGGCGGGGGCATCGCAGGATCGAAGGTCCACATGGATGAGGAAAAAGATGTGAGCGACCGCAGCCTTTGCGGATGATGGATCGACATGGTCTGGGCGATCATGCCTCCCATGGACATGCCGACAACATGCGCCGACTCGATGTTCAGGGCGTCCATGAGTCCCGCCACATCCCCGGCCATGTCCGTAAACCCATAGGGAACATCGACGGGCTGCCCCTGGAACGCGGCCATGATGATTTTGCCGATGTCCGGCGCCCCCAAGTCATCCAGCCACGTCGAGTGGCCGATGTCGCGATTGTCGAAGCGGATGACCCGGAAACCGCGGAGGGCGAGCTGTTCGCAAAACTTCTCGTCCCAGGCAATCATGGGCATGGTGAAACCCATGATCAGGATCAGGGGCGGCGCCCCGGCGTCACCGAAGCTGTCGTATGCGATCTCGATCCCGTTCGCCCGGACTTTGGATTCCGCCTGATGGGGAACTTCGCTCATGGTTTCACCTCCCGTTCCTTGATCGGGGGAAAGCATATTCAGGGTCCTGCTCTCTGATCAGCAGGGAACGCTTTACTCCGTGAACCCTTTCTCCCGCATTTTTCCCGGATTTTTGAATCGCGCCATCCCCACGCGTTTCAGCGTTTCCGAAACGATTCCCCAGTCCACTCCCGCACAGTCGTACCGAATGTCTATTTCCATAATCGCAAGACCGCATTGTCTCCCATTCACCGCCAGAAACCGTTATGACGCGTCGCGTGCCTCGTCAAGCGTCGCCGAACCCTCCGTTCGGCCGTCTGCCCTGAACCCTTCATGGAAAGATACGGTTCCTTGCGGAGTCTTCCCTTCGAAAGCAAGTGCGAAGAAGACCTCCAACGGGACTCCCTTTCTTCCCCATCGGCAAACGTTTGAATGCGCTTGGCGGCGTGACCGACCCGGCGCGACGCCTGGTCGGTTGCGTTATTTATTCCTCTTGATTTCACGAATCCATTGATCCGTTACGCACTCCAGAACAACTACGCCGTCACCGGGCTCCACCTCTTTCCAGGTATACACGTCGCCTGATAAAACATACTGTCCCTCTTCTTTGGAATTGGGAGGGCACGGAGGAATGGGGATCGAGCGACCCTGTGGCTCTACCCAGGCATACGCGACAAGCTTCGATTTTTCGCGGAAAACGTACACGGAACTTTTATGGTCGGCGGAACGGATCCATTCCAAGAAAATATGATTTTTCAGAACAACGTTTTGATCCGACAATCGAATTCCCTTGAGCCTCTTTCCGACATCTGATGCGGTCAGACGACCCAGATACTTCATCACCCGCTGGTTATCGACAGCAAGTTGCTCATCCAATGTTTCGGGAACTTTCTCAGCCGCAAACAGTGTCCCGGATATCAGCAAAAAAACCAGGATCATTATTCTGATCATATGATTTTCTCCGTCCGATAGAACAAAAAGCGGCGGTGATCGTCCGCGGGATCACGTTGTGAGCGCTCCTTTATCGCCTTTCAACCTTTCAAAAGCGCCCTTTGGCTCCCCGTTTCCTTCGCCTATTCCTTTCGGATATCGAGACTCATGCCTCCCAGAAGCTTCCAATGGTTCTCCTGTCTGACCCATGTATGGGTGATCCGCGATGACTGCGTTCTTGCCGTCCCGGATGCTCCAGGGCAGTTCACATGCAGCGTGTACTGAGTCAATGCCGTCTCTCCCGACCGCTGCAAACCGGCACGCTCAATCCGGATGGTGCATGGCGTGGGCCGAGGGATCAGCCTTTTCATGAACTGCGCACTCTCTTCCCTGCCGATCGGCTTTGGCAGGTTGCCCGGCCATCCCAGAAACTGCGGGTGCACAAGCGTGAGGACCCCTTCATAGTCGGCCCTGTAAAGGTTTGTGAAATAGGCTTCTTCCAGTTTCCAGATCTCGTCCTCCATGGTGTTTCCCCCATATTCCGCGCCCGTTGCCGGAGATGAAGCAAAAATCCCGAAAACCAGCGCCAGAACGACCAGCGATGCCGCTGTCCCCGGAAACGATGAGGTCTGGCTTGCCTTTGTTGCTGTTTGTCGGCTACTCATGCTGTCCCCTCAGTTCTTCATTACACCCAACATTTGCCATAATCGGCGTCCAAACACAGAGCGAAGGGACGATGTTGCACGTCCGATATGATGGCGTTGTGGGTCGTGCTCCCGATATGATTCCCGAATGCTTTATATACCCAGGCCGCACAGAGCGCCGCCAACAATAACCAGATGATGATAATCACGGCTCCTGCAACCCGACTTACGGGCATTCCATTTTGAACGGTTTCTTGCGCCCGCGCTCGGCACTCAGCCAACACCGAATCAGGAACCATTCTTATGGCCAGGGCGATGCCCAAGGGTATCAGAATGAGATCATCAAGATATCCGAGGACAGGCACAAAATCCGGAATCAGGTCAATGGGGCTCAACGCATGCGCGACAATTCCGGCCACAAGAAGCTTGGCATACCAAGGCGTCCCTGGGTTGCGTGCAGCAAGGTAAAGCGCAAAGGTCTCAGACCTGAGACGATGCGCACGTTTTACGCGTCTGGTTATGCTGATTTCTTGATCAATTTCTTGTCGAGCTCAAGCTCATAGGAAAGGATTGTTTTTATGTTCATCTTCTGGGCAGCGTTGAGGATTTCTATTCCGACTATTCTGTTCTCAGAGGTAGTGTCTAAATTGACACCCTCGAAAATCTCAACTACGCCGTCCGGTTTCTGGCTCCCCAGTTTGATATATACGGCGTCAACCTCAGCATCATAATGGACTTTCATGATTTCCTTCCTTTTTTCACCGGATAGTTCGTAATCACCGCTGCAGTGTTTCCGGCAACTGAGACAACCATTTTCAAGGGATACCGAAGACTGGGAACATCCCTGATAATGTCTGCCGTCCCTGTTTCAAGTTCACGCTGGTCAATCTATCGGAAATCATCGACTCCGGAATCTTATAGAGACTTGCCCGCCGTTTAGCATGCCGCGAAATTCTTATCTTCATATCCGCTTGATGTTTAGGTCATATCACTTTATCATGAATCGCCACCGGCAACAAACTTTCTCTAAAAGGTCGCCTCCTATTTGATGTGTGCCGGATGCTTGGAAAATAGGAAGCCGGTCTCCCCGGGTGTCCAGTCCGGAGGATGTTTGTGACAGCCCCTGCTATCATCGCAGGTCAGGCGCGCTGTAAAGCGTTACCTGCACCTACTTGTTCGACAATTCCTAATCTTCGGAGAAGTAATCGGAGTCGATTTTCTTGACCTCATAGGTCCCTAGTGTGGAGACCCCGACGTTGTGGTCAATTATCATCTGGGCAAGGGTCTCACCGTCGATGAGAACCACCTTGGCTTCAATTCGTGAAACGCAGTCTTCTGCATCTGCAGAGAATGACGACGTCGTTATGAAGAGGTCCTTTTTGGCACGCTGCTGCGCAAGAGCGCCGATGAATTTCTAAATTTCAGGTCGCCCCACTGTATTCTCCCAGCGTTTGGCCTGAATGTAGATAGCGTCGAGGCCAAGTTTATCCTCCTTGATAATGCCGTCGATTCCTCCATCTCCCGTCTTGCCGACGGCTTTGCCGGCATCTTGACGGGTTCCACCATATCCCATTTTGACGATAACCTCGACAACAAGGCGCTCAAAAAACGCTGGTGAACAGGTTTTGAGTCGTTGAAGAAGATCGGACGCCAGATCAGCTCGCAATTTCTGGTACGCGCTCTCCAATGATTCTTCGGGAGTCTTGTTGCTGAAGTCGAATTCCTGTTCTTCTCCCTCTTGCTTGGTGTGGCGTAAGGCTCGGAAGTCTTTGAATTCCTGGAATTTACTAAGGTAGGCCACGTCAATCCGTTTGGGATCCTTCTTGAGAACGTCCAATCCGCGTTTCGTAATCTTGTGGACTCCACGCTTAGGAGATTCAAGCAGGGCCGCCTTCTTCATGTAAGTGCGTGCCCAGTTCACGCGATTGTCAAACAATCCCTGTACGCCGCTTGGCAACATCATTCGGCGTTCCTCGTCTGTGAGTTTGAATTCGTTGGAAAGCGTGTCAATTGAGTCACGGTTTGTGTGCTCTTGGCCATCCGCGTGGTATTTCAACAGAGGAAGCATGCAGGTCTGATAATCCGGTATCGCCATTTCATTATCCTTTCTTATCAGTCGAACGTCGGCTGTTGATCTGCCGTTTTTGGGAGCGGAGCCAGAGAGGGCAGTCGAGCAGATGCTCAACAGCGACGATAGAACGGATGGCCGAAGGCCAAGCGAGCATCAGCGAGCGGTCCGTCCTATCAGCGCAATCATGCGCTTGATTCCCAATGGAAATGGTATTTCTTATTGCAAATCAATAAGATACAAAACAACGATCCCCGTTATTTGTCGGTGATAAAGACAAAATGCCGAGCAGGCAAAACACGGGAATATTGGCAATGACCCGCATTGGGTCCGTATGAAGTTCATGGTCGGGGCGGCAGGATTTGAACCTGCGACATCCTGCTCCCAAAGCAGGCGCGCTACCAGGCTGCGCTACGCCCCGATGCGGCAGAAGAGCACTTCGAGGGAAACAATCAAGTTTCGTTTTGCAGATATTGTTTCAGTTTTTGAAAAGCCAGAGCGCGGTGGCTCAAGCGGTTCTTGACCTCCAGGGGCAACTGCGCCGCGGTCAGGCCGAGTTCCGGCACGTTAAATACGGGATCATAGCCGAAGCCTCCCTTACCCAGGGACCGATCACCGATCCTCCCCCGCCAGCTCCCTTCAAAAGTCTCAAAGGAACCGCCGGGCCTGCAGAGAACCAGGACGCAGCGGAATGACGCCCCCCGTTTTTCCGGGGGAACGCCCTGAAGCGCCTCCAGAAGTTTTCGATTGTTTTCTGCGTCGCTGGCATTCGGACCGGCATATCGGGCTGACATGACGCCGGGCCGTCCATCCAGAGCGTCCACTTCGATCCCCGAATCATCGGCAAGCGCCGTTTCCCCGGTGAATTCGCAAACGAGCCTGGCTTTTTTCAGGGCATTGTCCAGAAAGGTGGTTCCATCCTCGCGGATCTCCGGAGCATTTGCGTAATCGTTCAAAGAACAAAGAGTTATGGCATACTCTTCAAGCAGCGCATTAAGCTCTTTAATTTTTCCCTCGTTTCTGGAGGCAAAAACAAATTTCCTCAGCTTAAATTCCCCAGCACGCTTGTCTGCTTTTTGATAATTTCGGCAATTCCTTTTTCCGCCAGACCGGTCATGTCGTCGAGTGTGCACCGGCCAAAGGGCGCCTTTTCTGCCGTACCCTGGACCTCGATGAAGAGGCCTTGCCCGGTCATCACGAAATTCATGTCCACTTCCGCCCGGGAGTCTTCCCCGTAATCCAGATCGAGAAGGGTCCGGCCGTCCACCATGCCGACGCTCACGGCGGACACATAATCCTGAACGGGAATCCTGTCCACCACACCCTTCCGGCGCAGCTTTCTGAAAAGATCCACGAGGGCCACAAAACCGCCGGTAATGGACGCCGTCCTCGTCCCGCCGTCGGCCTGAATGACGTCGCAGTCGATGTAGATGGTCCGCTCGCCGAAACTGTTCAGGTCGGTCACCGCTCGCAGGGATCTGCCGATCAGGCGCTGAATCTCATGGGTCCTTCCGCCGACCCTGCCCCGAGAAGATTCGCGGCTCGTCCGTCCCTGCGTCGAGCCGGGCAGCATGGCATACTCGGAGGTCAGCCAGCCCCTCCCGGTGTTTTTCAGAAAGGGCGGGGCCTTGTCTTCCAGGGTCGCGGTGCAGATCACCTTCGTGCCGCCCATTTCGATCAGGACCGACCCTTCCGGATATTTCAGAAATTCCCGGGTAATCCGGATTTCCCGGATCTCGTCCCACTCCCTGCCGCCGGCCCTCAAAGTGATGATGCCTCCCGTCGAAGTTAAAAGTAGTCGTTGACGCTCCTGGCCAGGGCCTGGGCGATGGCCTGCTGCGTTTTTTCATTCAGGATCTTTTTCCGGTCGTCGGCATGGGTCGCAAAGCCGACTTCCAAGACGATGGCCGGCACGGACAAATCATCGAAAATCGGGGCGGGCGCGTCGCGGAGCCCCCTGCCCTTTCTGGGAAAGACATTCTCCATGTTCCGCTGCACCATCTGGGCCAGCCGGACGCTGTCGTTCAGATACTTGTTCTGGGCCATGTCCCGAAGAATGGACTGCGATTCATTCTGGCCCGCGGCCGGCGATTTGAACCCCGGGAAGTAAATCTCGTAGCCCGCGGCCTTCTTGCCGAAGCCGGCATTCACATGAAGGCTGATCAGCAGCACCTCGCCGGGTGCTTTCCCGGCCATCTTCACGCGCTCCGGATTGGCGACGGTTTTATCGGACGTCCGGGTCATCTGCACCTGGATGCCGGAAAATTTCGCCATTTCCTTCTGCATCATCTGCGCGAGGATCAGCGTGACCTCCTTCTCCTGGATCCTGTCGGTCACCATCACCCCGGCATCCGTTCCGCCGTGGGCCGCATCGATGATCACCAGGCGCTTCGACTGGGCCGTCTGTGCCGTCGCGGACGGAACGGCAGCCAGCGCAAGAAGCAGCAGGCCGAGGCATGCAACGGTTCGGGTCAGCCGCTTGTTCATGATCGAATATCCCGCAAAAAAGTGGTCTCCCTGGGCGTAAATCGTGCGTTTCATACAGCAGTTTTTCCCGTCCTGTCAATCAATATAACGGCTTCAGGCCCCCGCGAACCGCTCCACGGAAATCACGCTCTTGAGTTTCTTGACAGCGGCGAGGACCTGGTTGAACTGGTTCAGATCGTTGACGTCCAGCTTGAAATTGCAGATCGCCTGCATATCATGGGGCTTGGTCTCGATCTCCGCGTGGCTGATGTTGATATCCATGGAGGAAATGATCGAGCTCAGTTCCGCGACCAGACCCTTCCGGTCCCTGCAGACGACCCGCATGCCCACCGGGTAGCTGTGCTTTTCCTTGATGCTCCACTGCACATCGATCATTCGCTCCGGATCGAGATCCTGAAGGTGCGGGCATTGCGCCGTGTGGATGGTGATCCCCCGGCCGCGGGAGATGTAGCCCACGATCTCGTCTCCCGGTATGGGATCGCAGCACTTCGCGTACCGGACCATGACATCCTCGATGCCCGTCAGGGAAATGTCGGGCGCCGAGGCGGTCGCGGCTTTCTTTTTCAGCGGCTCTTCGGGAGCCTCCTCCTTGGCCGCCGCCTCCGGCAGGAACAGGCGCACGACGTACTTGGGAGAGATTTTCCCGTAGCCCACGGCGACCAGGAGGTCCTCGAGGGAGTTCAGGTCGTACTCGTCGAAGATCTTCTTGATCTCCCCGGACTTGGCGACGGAACTGAATTTGAGGTGATGTCGCTTGAATTCCTTGTCCAGCAGGTCCTTGCCGAGATCGATGCTCCGGTTCCGCTCCTCGGTCTTGATCCAGTTCTTGATCTTCGACCGGGCGCGGGAGGTGACGGCGAACTTGAGCCAGTCCTTGCTGGGGTGATGTCCGGCCTGTGTGATGATCTCGATGGTATCGCCGTTCTGGAGCTGATACTTGATGGGAACGATGTTGCGGTTCACCTTCGCGCCGATGCACTGGCTTCCCACGTCGGTGTGGATGCTGTAGGCGTAATCGATGGGCGTCGCCCCCTTGGGAAAGGATTTCACGTCTCCGTTCGGCGTGAAGACATAGACCTCGTCGGGGAAGAGGGCCATCTTCAGGGTGGACATGAACTCGCGGGGGTTCTTCAGCTCCTGCTGCGATTCCATCAGTTCCCGGAGCTTCTTGATCTGATCCGCATCGCCGGTCTGCGAAAACCGCTTTTCCTTGTAGCGCCAGTGCGCGGCGATCCCCTCCTCCGCCCACTCGTGCATTGCCCGGGTGCGGATCTGGATCTCCACCCGCTGCCCGTAGGGGCCGATCACCGTGGTGTGGAGGGAGCGGTAATTGTTCGCCTTGGGCATGGCGATGTAGTCCTTGAAGCGGCCGGGCACTGGCTTCCAGAGTGCGTGCACGACGCTCAGGGCCTCGTAGCAGCTCTTCTCCTGGTCGGAATCCAGAATGACCCGAAAGGCCATCAGGTCATACACCTCATCGAAGTTCAGATGCTGCTCTTCCATTTTCTTGTAGATGCTGTAGAAATGCTTTGCCCGCCCGTCCACCTCGCCCTTCAGATCGAACCGCTCCATTTCCGTCCGGATGATCTTCTTGACCTCCTCGGTGTACTGGTCCCGCTTTTCCTTGGACTGGGCCACGCGCTGGGCCAGGCTGTTGTAGGCATCCGGGTTCAGGTACCGGAAGGAGAGGTCCTCCAGCTCCACCTTCATCCAGTTGATGCCGAGGCGGCCGGCCAGGGGCGCATAAAGCTCGATCGTTTCCTTGGCGATATACTGCTGGCGGTTCGGGGGCTGAAAGTTCAGCGTCCGCATGTTGTGGACCCGGTCGGCCAGGCGGACAATCAGGATCCGGATGTCGGACGACATGGCCAGCATCATCTTCCGGAAATTCTCCGCCTGGCGCTCTTCCTGTGTCCCGAAGGTGATCTTGCTGATCTTGGTGAGTCCTTCGACCAGAAAGGCCACGTCCTTGCCGAACCCCCCGCGGACCTGATCGATGGTCGTCAGCGTATCCTCCACCGAGTCATGGAGGAAGCCCGTAATGATCGTGGCGGCATCGAGCTTCATATCGGCAAGGATGCCGGCCACCTCGACGGGATGGGTCAGGTAAGGCTCGCCGGACAGGCGGACCTGGCCCTGGTGGACGGACGCGGAGAAGATGTACGCCTTTTCGATCATCTCCAGATCATCCGGAGAGAGGTAGTCCTGGGTCTTGTCCAGAATGTCGGTGATGCGAAGCATGGAGAAGTGTACCGGCGCCTTTCAGCCCTGTCCTGGGGGTTGCAATGCTTCATGAATGAACCGGACGACCGCGGCATCCGCATCGGCCAGGTCGAGATCCCTGACCTCTCCGGATCGCCGGAATTTGATCTCCACCTTGTTCTCCGCCAGTTTCTTCGGACCGATGGTGACGCGCAGGGGAATGCCGATCAGATCGGCGTCCATGAACTTGACGCCCGCCCGTTCATCCCGGTCGTCCAGAACGGTTTCAACGCCCCGGTCCTGCAGCTTCCGGTACAGCGCCTCCGCTGCCCCGGCAAGGGATCCTTCACGGACATTGACGGGTGTAATGATGACCTGGTAGGGCGCGAGCGCCATGGGCCAGACGATCCCCTTCTCGTCGTTGTTCTGCTCGATGCAGGCCGCCACGGTCCTGCCGATGCCGATCCCGTAGCAGCCCATGACCATGATCTGCTCCTGTCCGTTTTTGTCCAGGTAGCGGGCATTCATGGCCTGCGAATACTTTGTCCCCAGCTTGAAGACATGCCCGACCTCGATCCCGCGGGCGAAGCGGATGGAACTGAGGCAGCGGGGGCAGACGTCGTCCTCCTTGACGGCCCGAAGATCGACAAAATCATTCACCTTGAAATCACGGCCGAAGTTCACATTCTTCACATGGTAGTCCTCCCGGTTGGCGCCCATGACGAAGTTTTCCATGTTGATCAGGGAATAGTCCGCCAGGATCCGGCAGCGGATGCCGATGGCCCCGGCAAAGCCGCGGGGAGCGTTCGTCACCGCCAGGATCATGTCATCCATGGCCAGTTCCAGTTCGTCGCAGCCCAGGAAATTCCTCACCTTGATCTCGTTCACCTCTTCATCCCCACGGATGAGGATGGCCACGGCCCGGCCGTCGGCGTTGAAGATGAGCGTCTTGATGACGTCCCGGGGCGTCACGTTCAGGAAGGCGCAGACCTCGTCGATCGTCCGGACGTCCGGCGTGTGCACCTCTTCCAGCGGCAGGAAGTTTTTTCCGTCGGCGGGCTTCTGCTCCGGCCGGGGGACTTCCGCCTTTTCCAGGTTCGCCGCGTATTCGCAACGGCTGCAGTAGACCATGCCGTCCTCCCCGGATTCGGCCGTCACGAGAAACTCATGGGAGAAACTGCCCCCGATGCTTCCCGTGTCCGCCTCCACGGGCCTGAACTTGAGGCCGCAGCGCGAGAAAATCCGGCTGTAGGCGTCGAACATTTTCCGGTAGCTGACATCCGCCCCCTCGCCGTCCGTGTCGAAGCTGTAGGCATCCTTCATGCCGAACTCGCGGCAGCGCATGACGCCGAAGCGCGGCCGGATCTCGTCGCGGAATTTCGTCTGGATCTGATAGAGATTGAGCGGAAGCTGACGGTAGGATTTGACTTCGTTGCGGACCAGGTCCGTGATGACCTCTTCGTGGGTGGGGCCGAGGCAGCACTCCCGGTCATGGCGGTCCCGAAACCGCAGCAGCTCCTTTCCGTAATGGGTCCAGCGTCCGGATTCCTGCCAGAGCTCCGCCGGCTGCACCGTGGGAAGAAAGGCCTCCTGGGCGCCGGCGCGGTTCATCTCCTCGCGGACGATCTGTTCGAACTTCCGGATCACCCGATAGCCCAGCGGGAGGTAGGAATAAACCCCGCTGGTGAGCTTCCGGATCATGCCGGCCCGCAGCATGAGCTGGTGGCTGACCACCTCCGCGTCGGAAGGGACCTCTCTCACCGTCGGCAGAAACATCTCTGAATAGCGCATGCAACCTTCTCCTTTCCCGTGCCATCAGTTTCCCGATGTCATCCTCGCGATTTCCTCGATCAGCACCGGGACGAATTCCTCCTCCCGCAGCTTTCGTACAATCTTGCCCTTTTTGAACAAAATACCGGAGCCGCGGCCGCCGGCAATGCCGATGTCCGCTTCCGCCGCCTCCCCCGGGCCGTTGACCACGCACCCCATGAGGGCGACCTTCAGATGGCTTTTCAGGCCGGCCAGCTTTGCCTCGATTTCCCCGGAAAGCCTGAAGAGATCGATTTCGCAGCGTCCGCAGGTGGGGCAGGAAATGATATCCGGCCCGATTTTGCGAATGTTCAGGGCCCGCAGGATGCCGTAGGCCACGCCGATTTCCGGCACGGGGCTTCCCGTGACGGAGACGCGGATGGTGTCGCCGATCCCCTCGTGCAGAAGGACGCCGATTCCAACGGCCGATTTGACGGCTGCATTGACCAGGGTTCCCGCCTCCGTGACGCCCAGGTGGAGCGGGTAATCGGTCTTGCCGGCCATCGCGCGGTAGGCCCCGATCATGGTCGGCACATCGGAAGATTTCAGGGACAGCTTGATGTTCCCGAAGCCCGTCGATTCGAACAGGTCAATGCATCGTAAGGCGCTCTCCACCAGCGCATCCGGCGCGGGCCCGCCGTATTTTTCCAGCAGGTCCTTTTCCAGGGATCCGGCGTTGATTCCGATCCGGATCACCACATCCCGGGCCTTGGCCGCCCGGACAACGGCCCTGACCTTGTCCAGGGCCATGTTGCCGGGATTGATGCGGATCCCGTCCGCCCCGCTTTTCATGGCCTCCAGGGCCAGCCGGTGATTGAAGTGGATGTCCGCGATCAGCGGGATGCGGATTTTTTTCCGGATGTCCGCCAGGGCGGCGGCAGCCTTCATGTCCGGGACGGCAACCCGCACGATTTCGCAACCGGCTTCCTCCAGATCCCCGATCTGCCCGACCGTCGCCCGAACATCCCGCGTGTCGGTGCAGGTCATGGATTGCACGGCCACCGGCGCGCCGCCGCCGACCTGGACGCCGCCCACAAAAACGGGCCTCGTTTTTTTTCTCCTGATCACAGGTTCCAACAAGACACTCCCGTCCATGCGCCGGCGCCGGCAGGAGCTGGGGTGAAGATGGGTCAGGCGTTGAACCGTCGCATGGTCAACGGTATTAACATACCACGAAGGACGATTGCCGTTCAACACGTATTTCACGGCGCATAAGGGCCGGCTTCCCCCATCGAAGCGAAAGGGACGGAATCCACCGGAAAAAAGGGGAGAAAGCGGAATGGAGAGCGGCATGCGCCCGATGAACAAAAGCGCCTGTCCGGTCAATCGACGGGATCGAACCAGAGGTCGCATTGATAATGAATGGTCAGCTCCTGATCTTTCCGGATGGGTTGGATCGCCCGGAAGATCATGACCTGGTTTTCAAGATCCGCCTCGAAGGAAAGATTCGGCGTTTCGGAAAAATTGTACAGGCTGCCAAACCCGAGAACCATGGCAAAATGGGATTCGCCCCATTTGAAATAGTAATCCGCGATGGCTGTTTTATCAATGAAGTCGATATCTTCATCCGGTATGACGATCACCGGCGCCGCCTCGACGATGGCGCCTTTTCGAATCGGGTTCGCCGCGAAAACGCCCCGCCCCTTTTCGGCGGCATTTTGAACATACAGGTTTTTGTACAATAAATGATTCCGGTTCATGGGAGCCGGGAACGCCTATCGTCCCCGCCAGCAGTAAAGGCAGAGCTGGCTTTCCGGCAGGCCGATGGCCTCGATCATGTCCTCGATGTTCAGATACTTCAGGGATGTGACGTTCAGGTCCCGGCGGATCCACTCGACCATGTTTCGGTACTTTTCGGAACCGTGGTCCAGATATTCCGAGACATCGTCGATGTCTGCGCCCTCGATGGCCCGGATGGCCCGCCGGCAGGCCAGCTCCGATTTCGAGCGCGTCGAAGAAGCGAAAACGCAGGGGAACATGAGGGGGGGACAGGCCGGCCGGATGTGGATTTCGCGGGCGCCGTTGTCCATGAGCTTCTTGATGGTGTAGTTCTTGAGCTGCGTTCCGCGAACGATGGAATCGTCGCAGATCACCATGCGGCTGCCGCTGATGACGCCGCGGACGGCGCTGAGTTTCATGGTCGCGACAAGGTCCCGGATGTCCTGCGAGGGCGGCGTATAGCTCCGGCCGTAGCCCGGCGTGTACTTCACCAGCGGCCTCCGGTAGGGGATGCCCGATTCGATGGCATAGCCGATGGCGTGCCCGACGCCGGAATCGGGTATCCCGGCGACGAAATCGGCCTTAACGTCGTCGTTGCGGGCAATGGCCCGGCCGCAGCGCTCCCGCGCGCTTTCAACGGGGATGCCCTCATAAACGGACGAGGGGTATCCCGTGTAGATCCACAGGAAGGCGCAGACGTGCTTCTCCGGGTTTTCCGGTTTGAGATTCTTCAGGCCCGACAGGGAGAGGAGCGTGATCTCTCCCGGCCCCAGGTGCTTCACCAGCTCATAGCCCAGGTTCGGGAAGGCGCTCACCTCGGTTGCAACGGCAAATCCCCCTCCCCGGTCGCCGCTTTTCTCCCCGATGGAAAGGGGAAAGCGGCCGTATTTGTCCCGCGCGGCATAGACGCCCTCACTGGTCATGACCAGCGCGCAGATGGAGCCCTCGATGGCATCCTGCATCCTGACGATTCCGTCCACGATCGAATCGCCCTGGTTGATCAGCTTGGCGACCATCTCGACGGTGTTGATTCCGCCTCCGGTCATCTCGCTGAAGGACGACCCCTTGTCCATCAGATCCTTCGTAAGCCTGTCCTTGTTGGTGATCAGACCGGTGGCGGCCAGGGCGAACGTGCCGAACTTGGAGCGCACGATGAGGGGCTGGGGGGCGTCGTCGTCGATGGCCCCGATCCCCTGATAGCCCTCCATTTCCTTGTAATCGTCGACAAAGCGGGATTTGAACTGGGCCTGGCTGATGCTGTGAATGGTATTGTAGAATCCCTGCTCCCCGTACACGGCCATGCCGCCGTTTTCCGTGCCCAGGTGGGAATGGTAATCCGTCCCGTAAAAAAGCGTTTTCGAACAATCCTGCCGGGAGACAACACCGAACAAACCGCCCATGGCTTCCTCTCTGAATGTATTCTATGCCGGGAAATCTTTTTCCATTATTCGAGCTTCATCACGGCATCCCGGATCCGGTCCATGCCCTTTTCGATCTGCGCCATTGATGTGGCATAGGACAGGCGGATGTGCTCGTCGTGGCCGAACTCGCCCCCCGGAATGACGGCGACATCGGCCTCATCGAGGAGCCAGGCGGCAACATCGGAGGACGTCGCGAGTCTCTTTCCGCCATGCCTTCGCCCAAACAGCCCGCCGATGGCGGGAAAGACGTAGAAAGCGCCCTGCGGGACCATGCACGAGATCCCCGGAATCGCATTCAGCCTTTCCACGATCACGTTCCTCCGCTTTTCGAACTCCCGGACCATTTCTCCCACAACGGCCTGGTCGCCGTTCAGGGCCGCCACGGACGCCTTCTGGGCAATGGATGTCGGGTTCGACGTGTTCTGGCTCTGCAGCATCGTGACGGCGGCAATAATCTCCGCCGGTCCGGCGGCATAGCCGATCCGCCAGCCGGTCATGGCGTGGGACTTGGATAGGCCGTTCACCACCACCGTCAGGTCTTTCACGGCGGGATTCACGGAAGCCACGTTGGCAAAGGGCAGGCCGTCGTAAAGGATTTTCTCGTAGATGTCATCAGAGATGGCCAGCACCTTTTTCCGGAGGACAACAGCGGCCAGCTTTTCCAGCTCGGCGGGGCCGTAGGCCACGCCGCCCGGGTTGGAGGGGCTGTTGATGATCACGGCCCGGGTGCGTTCGTTGATGGCCGCCTCCAGCTTTTCAGGCCGGATTTTGAAACCCTCCGCGGCTTTGGTCTCCAGGATGACGGGCCTCGCGCCGGTCAGGACGACGATGTCCGGGTAGGAAACCCAGTAGGGAGAAGGAATGATCACTTCGTCTCCTTCCTCGAAGAGGACCTGGGCGAGGTTGTACAGGGTGTGCTTGGCGCCGCAGGAGACGCAGATCTGGCCGCGGGCATAGTCCAGTTGATTGTCCCGCTTCAGCTTGCCGATAATGGCATCCTTGAGCTCGTCGATGCCGCCGACCGGGGTGTACTTCGTGAAGCCCTCGTTGATGGCCTGAATGGCCGCCTTCTTTACATGATCGGGCGTGTCGAAATCGGGTTCGCCGGCCCCGAAACCGATGATGTCGCGACCGCCCGCCCGCAGGGCGTTGGCTTTCATGGTAATCGCGAGGGTGGGCGATGGCTTGATGCGTTTGATGCGTGCCGACAATTTCATGCGTTTTATTCCTTTGCTTTTCCGAATAATTGCTGAAGCCTTTCATTCACCAGATCGGGCACCAGCCCCTTGACGGATCCGCCCAGGCTGGCGGCTTCCTTGATCAGGTTCGAACTGGTGTAGAACCACTGATAGCCCGTCATCAAAAAAACGGTTTCCACATCCCGGTTCAGGCGCCGGTTGATGAGGGCCATCTGAAACTCATACTCGAAATCCGAAACGGCCCGCAGGCCTCTGAGAATCACGTTGGCGCCCTTGCTTCGGACATAGTCCACCAGCAGACCCGATGAGCAGTCGACACGGACATTGTTTCCCGTCAGGCAGGTGCGAACCAGTTCCATCCGCTCCTCGACTGTGAAGAGCGAGGATTTGTTGGGGTTGTAGGCCACCAGGATGATCATTTCATCGAACATTCTGAGACCGCGCGTGATGATGTCGATGTGACCGTTTGTGATGGGGTCAAAAGAGCCGGGATATACCGCAACTTTTTTCATTTGGACCGTCCTGTGCATGAATGATTTCCACCGGTAATCCGCCGCCATGCGCAAAGAAAACAAGGAGCGGCGCCCCGGCATTTCCTTCATGAAGCATGTTCACGGGCAAGCTTTTTTTGAAAGAAGGAGAGGCGCGTGTCGCCGTAGCTTCTCTGGTCGGTCATGACGATGCCGGTCTGACCGTCCCTTACCGCCTCCCGGAAGGAGTGCTGAACAACCAACAGGCCGTCCGCGGCCAGCAGGCGCCCGCCCTCCAGCGCTGCGATGACCGTGCCGACGCACCCCGCCTCATAGGGCGGATCCGCAAAGAGGATGTCGAAGGAATCGAACCTTTCCGCCAGCGTTCCCAGCGCCCTGTTGAAGTCCGCCCGCAGGATTTCCGCCGTTTGCGAGAACCGGCACGACACAACATTCTTGACGATCGCACCGGCCAGAATCCTGTCTTTCTCGACGAACACCGCCTTGGCTGCGCCCCGGCTGAGGGCTTCCAGGCCTACATTTCCGGTTCCGGCAAAGAGATCGAGGAAGCATTTTCCATCGACCGGACCGATGATGTTGAACAGGGCCTCCTTGATCCTTTCAGACGTCGGCCGGACCGGAGAGGCATCGGGAATGTACAGCTTTCTCCCCCTGGCCGATCCCCCGACGATTCTCATAAAAAGCAGGATTGCGGACAGTCCGCCGGTTGGATTGCATTCTGGGCGTTCACTGCAAATAATCTTTCGCGAGAATTTCCGCGATCTGGACGGCGTTCAGCGCCGCGCCCTTCCGAAGGTTGTCTGAAACGACCCACATGTTGATCCCGTTGGCGATGGATTCGTCCTCCCGGATCCGGCCCACGTATGTGTCGTCCTTTCCGGCGGCATGAATCGCCAGCGGATAGAGCCTCTGAGACGGGTCGTCCACCACCTTGACGCCGGGCGCCTTCGACAGCAGCGCCTTCACTTCCGCCGGGGTGATCTTCCGTTCCGTTTCGATATTGACCGACTCGGAATGGGCATAGAAGACCGGCACGCGAACCGTCGTCGCCGTCACGGCAATGGAGGGATCGTTCATGATCTTTTTGGTTTCGTTGATCATCTTCATTTCTTCCTTCGTGTAGCCGTTGTCGACAAAGACATCGATCTGCGGAAGGCAGTTGAAGGCGATCTGGTGAGGATAGACCTTGGCGACGGCCTCTCGTCCGTTCATGAGCGCGCGTGTCTGCGTTTCCAGTTCATCGATTGCCTTTTTCCCGGTTCCGGAAACGGCTTGATAAGTGGAGACAACGATTCTCTTGATCCG
Organism: uncultured delta proteobacterium; assembly: GCA_963709485.1. Classification (GTDB taxonomy): domain Bacteria; phylum Desulfobacterota; class Syntrophia; order Syntrophales; family Fen-1087; genus JAXDBM01. Next base: position 356,103 of record CAVPWE010000003.1, on the reverse strand, counting down.
GACGGCGTCATGGATCGGCTTCAGGGCCACGACCATCTGAATGGTTGAACAGTTCGGGTTGGCGATAATGCCCTTGTTCCGGTACTGTGCGATGGCCTCCGGATTGACCTCCGGCACCACCAGGGGAACATCGGGGACCATGCGGAAGGCGCTGGTGTTGTCCACCACGACGCATCCTGCCTTTGCGGCGATGGGGGCGAATTTCTCGCTGATGCTCCCCCCCGCGGAAAAAAGCCCGATCTGCACGCCGCCGAAGGAATTTTCGCCCAGAACTTCAATGGGAACGGAAGCCCCCCTGTATTCCAGAGACTTGCCGAGGGAACGTTCCGAAGCCAGGAGCTTCAGCTGCCCCACCGGGAAGTTTCGTTCCTCCAGCACCTTGATCATTTCATTGCCCACCGCGCCGGTCGCGCCGGCAACGGCCACGTTGAACGTCTTCATGAATTCCGCTTCCTCCCGATTGTTATCATTCCGATCCTGCCCATGCGATTCCAATTCTGTTGGCGCGCCTTTTCCGGCGAGGCGCTTTCCACCCGTATGTCCGGTCCGATGCTCACGCTGCCTGTTTTGTCATCCCTGCTTCTTCAACGGTTCGGCATTCTCAGGGCGAACCGTCTTGTCGATCTGCGCAGCCGGCGCCTTCTTCGCCAGTTTGTAGATCAGCCACACCGGACCGGACAGCGCATAGCCGAAGCAGAACGTGAAAATCATGATCTGCGGTTCCGCCGCGACAATGACGAGAACGACGACGATCAGCACAAAAGACATGAAGGGCTTCCTGGCGAAGAAGTTCAGATCCTTGAAGCTGTAGTACTTGATGCTGCTCACCATCAGAAGGGCAACGATGACCGTTCCGATCAAAACGACCGGATTGTGAAACTGGCCTTCTCCGCCCAGCTTGTAATAAAGCAGCACGGCTGTCGCCAGGACGGAAGCGCCGGCCGGAATGGCCAGTCCGTTGAACACCTTGCTGTCGATGATCCCGATTTGCACATTGAACCGGGCAAGCCGCAGGGCGCCGCAGGTGACAAAGAGGAACGACGCCAGCCATCCCCATTTCCCGTAGGACATGAGCGCCCAGTGGTAGGACAGGATGGCCGGGGCAACGCCGAAGGCGACCAGATCGGACAGCGAATCATACTCGGCGCCGAACTTGCTGGTCGTGTTCGTCATCCGGGCGATGCGACCGTCCAGACCGTCCAGGACAATGGCAATCAGAATGGTCCAGGCGGCAATCTCATAAAATCCCTTCATGGAGGCAATCACGGAGTAAAAACCGGAAAACAGGCTTGCCGTGGTGAAGAGGTTGGGCAGCACATAGATCCCCTTCTTCATGCGATCCTTGCGAAGCTGGTATTTCTCTTTCATGACAGACCTCCTATCGGCGTCTCACCCGCCCTGACGTTATCACCCACTTTCACGAGGATTTCCGTATCGGTAGGCAGAAGGACCTCCACCCGCGATCCGAAGCGGATCATTCCGAAGCGCTCCCCCTTGCCCGCAGGCATGCCTTCTTTCACCCAGGAGACAATCCTCCGGGCCACAAGTCCGGCAACCTGGATGATCAGAATCGGCCGGCCGTCGTCCGTGCGGATCAGCACGGCATTGCGTTCATTGTCCGACGAAGCCTTGTCCAGGTTGGCCGACAGAAACTTCCCCGGATAGTAGCGGATGGCCTCGATCCGACCCGAAAAGGGAAACCGGTTCACGTGAACGCTGAAGACATTCATGAAAATGCTGATCTTTCGGGAAGCCCCCGGAAGGAGTTCGTGGCCGCCGATCTCTTCGATGCGGATCACCTTGCCGTCAGCCGGCGAAATGACGAGTTTTTCCCCTGGCGGGAAACTCCTTTCGGGATTCCGGAAAAACCAGACCACGAAAGCGGTTACCAAAAACAGGAGGAAGGCAAGCCGCGGCATGCCCAGGAAAAAGGCGCCCGCGGCAAACAAGGCTGTCGCCATGATGAAGGGGTAACCCTCCCGCGCGATCGGGCTGTCGTGCTTTTCGTTCATGGCTTCAGGACGGATACTTTTCCAGTATCCGGAGTATTTGTTCCTTTTCGCGTAATTTCATCTTCTGAAGGTTCTTTTTCTCGACCTGCTCCTCCGGACTGAGATAGCGCCGCCGGTTGAATTCCGCCAGCGTCCCTTCAAACCTTCCGTGATTTTCGACGTGCCGCTTCAGTTCCTCGTCCTGGTGAATATACTTTTCGATCAAAAGCAATTCAGCCTTTTCCATCCATCCGGCTCCTCCCGCCGCACTTTCCTTCTATCCCAATACCGGTTTCTTGTCAATTGCGCATGTCGCCACCCCGCCCCCGTAAAATCAGGTTTGCCGCATTTGCAGGCGGGTCTCCGCTTCGGAAAGCCGAAGGTATCGCGGGGTGAATCGGCAAAGGTCGAGCACGTCCCCGTCCAGATATTTCCTGTAGCCGAGAAGGCCCACCGCCGCCGCCCGCACATCGTGCTGGTGGCCGGCGACAAAAAAAGCCTTTTCCCGAAGGGCTGCCCGGATCTGCTCTTCATAGGCAACGGCTCCGTCACCGAGGAAAAGGGCATCTTCCCGCAGACCGCCGAGAAGGTCTTCCAGATTCACGACGCGCTCATCCGTCGCTTTTTCCAATCGCCCAGCCACCCCGGCTGCGGTAACCGGCGGTGTAGACCTGCTGTTTCTGGGCATTGAGCACCGGGCAGATCAGCCGGTCCGACGATGCGCCGTTTTGCGCCAGGGCATCCAGAGTGGAGACGCCTACAACGGGTTTTCCTGTCGCCAGCGCAAGGCCTTTGACCGTGCTGGCCCCGACCCGGAGACCGGTGAAGGAGCCCGGACCGAGGGTTAAAGCATAGAGGTCGATTTGACCGAGGCGCAGGCCCCCGGTCCGACAGGTTTGATCGATCGCGGGCAGGAGCACCTCGGCATGATTGATGCCTCTGTTGATGAAGCTTTCGGCGCGGATGGCTGCATCTTCAAGCAGGGCGACGCTGACCGTTTTCTGTGACGTGTCGATCGCAAGAATGTTCATTACAAGGCCGCTATTTGCCCGTGAAGAATTTGGTGAATTCATTGACGGCCTTGATGTTCAGACGGTCAATGTCCATCATGAAGACGAAGATCATCAGGAGGATCAGCAGGATGAAGCCGATCTGATTGGCCATTTCCCGCCATTTTACGCTGACCTCGCTGCCCTTCACGATTTCTATGAGATAGAACAGCAGGTGCCCCCCGTCGAGCACGGGGACCGGGAGCAGGTTCAGCACGGCGAGGTTGATGCTGAGCAGCGCCATGAAGATGATGAAGGGGACAATGCCTTCCCGCGCGGACGTGCCCGCCATCTGGGCGATCAGAATCGGCCCTCCCAGCGTTTTCGGCGAGAGAACGCCTTCGAAGATCTTGACAATGCTGACCAGTGTGAGCTTGCTGATCATCCAGGTCTGCTTCAGGCTCGTCCAGGCGGCTTCGGCGGGATTCAGCCGCTCGATGAAAGTCTGGGAGGACGCACCGATGCCCAGTTTGTAAGCCTCCTCATCCTCGCCGAAGATGCTCTTGGATTTCTGCAGCCGTGGCGTGACCGTCAATTCCTGCCGGACGCCGTTCCTGCTGAAGGCGACTTTCAAAGGCTTTCCCCTGCTTTGGCCGATCGTTTCCGCCAGCCTGTCCCAGCGCGACACCCCGGCGCCGTCCAGGGCCAGGATGACGTCGCCTTCCTTCAGGCCCGCTTCGAAGGCCGGTGAACCCTCCTGGATGCTGCCGATCTGGCTGGTCAGCACGGGCACACCCCACATGAAGACAACGGCGAAAATCACGATGGCCAGCAGAAAGTTGAAGGCGGGACCTGCGGCCACGATCAGGATCCTTTTCAGAACGGACTGCTTGCTGAAGGACCGCTTCTGCTCATCTTCCGACAATCCCTCCACATCCGATTCACCGAGGAGCTTCACATACCCCCCCAGGGGGACGGCGGAAAGCAGGTACTCCGTTTCGCCGATCTTTTTCCCGATGATTTTCGGGCCGAAGCCCAGAGAAAACTTGAGCACGCCCACGCCGGACTTTTTTGCCATCAGAAAATGGCCCAGCTCGTGTGCAAAGATGAGCACTCCCAGCAGGACAATCAAGGATACGACGCTGATTCCGATCAATTCATTGCTCCTTCCATGTCGAGCGCTTTGCGAAAAAAGACGTATTACTTACCCGTTTTCCGCGATTCTCTCAACGAAATAATCCGTTTCCCGCCGGGCCCATCGGTCGGCCTGCAGAATCTGGTCGAGGTCCGGTGAAGCAACCGGCCGGTGCCGATCCAGCACCCTTGAAATCACGACAGGCAAATCCCTGAAGCGGATCCGCTCCTCCAGGAAAGCCGCCACGGCGACCTCATTGGCCCCATTCAGGACGGCGGGCATCGTCCCGCCCGCCTTTCCCGCATCGCGGGCCAGCCTCAGGCAGGGGAACCGTTCCAGGTCCGGCTCGAAAAATTCGAGCGGGCTCGCCTGGATCAGATCCAGCGCAGCCTCCCGAAGCGGAAGCCTTGCCGGATAGGACAAGGCGTAGGCGATGGGAATGCGCATGTCCGGAATCCCCATCTGGGCAACAACAGACCCGTCCCGGTACTCCACCATGGAATGGACGATGCTTTTCGGGTGAACCAGGACGTCGATGCGGTCGATGCCGATATCGAACAGCCACCGGGCCTCGATGATTTCAAGACCCTTGTTCATCATGGAGGCGGAATCGATCGTGATCTTCCGTCCCATCTCCCAGTTCGGGTGCCTCAGGGCGGCGGCAGGCGTCACTGCGTCAAGCTGTTCCGCGGAAAACGTCCGGAAGGGACCGCCGGATGCCGTCAGAATGATCCGCCGAATGTCGTCCGGCCGGTGCCCCGACAGGCATTGATGGATGGCGCTGTGCTCGCTGTCCACGGGCAGGATGAGGACCTGCCTGCTCCTTGCTTTTTCGACCACGAGGCTTCCCGCCATGACCAGGGTCTCCTTGTTGGCCAAAGCGATGTTTTTCCCCGCATCGATGGCCTCCAGCGTGGGCAGCAGCCCCGCCGCTCCCACCATGGCCGACACCACCATGTCCGCCTCCCCGTGGCGCGCGACTTCGCGATAGCCGTCCGCCCCTGAGAGCACGTCCGTGGCGCAGCCGGGCGGCAGGATTTCCCGCAGGCGTTCCGCATGCGGCTCGTCCAAGACGGAAGCCAACGCGGGATGAAAACGTTCGATCTGGCTTTTCAGCAGGCCGATGTTCCGCCCCCCGGCGAGAGCGGCGACGGAAAATGACGACGAATGCTGCGCGATTACGTCAAGCGTGCTGACGCCGATGGATCCGGTGCTTCCGAGAATCGATACCTTTTTCATGGAATGACGAATACGCGGTAATAGTAGAGGAAGGGGGCAATGAAAATCAGACAGTCGAGCCGATCCAGAATGCCGCCGTGACCGGGCAGGATGGACCCGGAATCCTTGACTCCGGACGCCCTTTTCATGGCGGATTCGCACAGATCGCCGAGCTGTCCGATCACGCTTCCGAAAAAGCCCAGGGCGACGGCATGAACGACGGGAAGAGAGGGAAAGAAGAACTGCTGGAAGATGACGCAGCCCGCAACGCTGCCGGCAAACAGGCCGAGGGTCCCTTCCACCGTCTTGTTCGGACTGACCAGCGGCAGCAGTTTTCTCCTGCCGAAATTTCTGCCCACGTAATAGGCCGTCACGTCGCCGGCAAAGGCGAGCACCAGCAGAAAGAGGATCCAGAGGCTCCCCTGCTCAAAGCGGCGGATGAGAATGAAATAGGACATCATCAGCGGCACGTACATGAACCCCAGAACCAGTTTCCCGACGGGCAGGATGTCGAATTTCTCCTCCCGGATCCGGAGCAGGCCGGAAAAGAATACAACCAGCACGCCAAAGCTCAGCAGCGCCATGAGCAGCCGCATATCGCCCAGATAAACGGACAGGGGAATCAGGAATCCCATCAGCAGGGCTTCCGTCTTCTCCCAGACATGGCCCGCCCCGAAGACGATTTGGTTATATTCACCGACCCCGACGAGAATGACGATCACGATCACGGATGAAAATACGGCATCGGATGCCCAGAAGATTACGGCCAGCAGCAGCGGTACGGCAACGATGGCAGTGAGCCACCGCTTCAGATGTGTCGTCATTTCGTTCGTCCCCCCCGGATCTGGTCGCTGGTGAGCCCGAAGCGCCGCTCCCGCCGCTGGTACTCGGCGATCGCCCGGAACAGTTCTTCACGGTTGAAGTCCGGCCACAGGACATCCGTGAAATAGAATTCCGCGTAGGCACACTGCCAGAGCAGAAAATTGCTGATCCGGTACTCGCCGCTGGTCCGGATCAGGAGGTCCGGGTCTGGCAGGCCGACCGTATCGAGATAGCGGGAAAACGAGTCCTGCGTGATATCCGGCTCCGCCAGAACGCCCTTTTGAACGTCCTTCACAAGGCTTCTGACGGCGCCGACGATTTCGTCGCGCCCCCCGTAGCTCAGCGCCAGATTGAGCGTCATCTCCCCGTTGCGTGCCGTCCGTGCGATGGTTTCCCGAAGTACGGAGCGAATGGGCTCCTTCAGGGCTTCCCTGTCCCCGATGGTGGTCAGCCGGATGCCGTTGTCCATCATTTCCTGGATCTCCAAACGCAGGTACTCCTCGAGCAGGCGCATGAGGGCTTTGACTTCACGGGCGGGCCGGAGCCAGTTTTCCGTGGAAAAGGCATAGAGCGTCAACACCGGAATGCCGATCTCCCGGCAGGCCCTTACTGTGGCGCGGACCGCCTCCGCTCCTTTTTTGTGGCCGGCGATCCTTCCCATTGCGTGCTGTTTTGCCCACCGGCCGTTTCCATCCATGATAATGGCAATGTGGCGGGGCAGGTTCCCGGGATCGATCTCCGTCATGGCGTAGCCGCATCTCTTCCGTATGGAAGCAAGTTGAGGATCATGAGATATCTGCCTATCACAACCGCCCCGCTCTGACAAGAACAGAGCGGAACGGTGGCGCGTCATAAAAAAACGGGGAGCCCGAAGGCTCCCCCGTACCGGCTAACCCGTCCCCGCCGTCCCTATATCTGCATGATGTCTTTTTCCTTGGCGGCCAGCATGGCATCGAGCTTTTCGATGGCCTTGTCCGTCAGCTTCTGGACCTGCTCCTGCTGCGTGAACATCTCGTCTTCGGAAATCGCGTTTTCTTTCTTCAGGGACTTGAATCGCTCGTTGGCATCCCGCCTGGCGTTTCTCAGCTTCACCTTGGATTCCTCGGCCATTTTTTTGACGACCTTGACCAGTTCCCGGCGGCGTTCTTCCGTCAGCTGGGGGATGGGAAGCCGGATCAACTTCCCGTCGTTGGCCGGCATCAGGCCCAGATCGGACTTCTGGATCGCCTTCTCGATGGCGCCGATGGCGGTGATGTCCCAGGGGGAGATGAGGATCAGCCGGCTCTCCGGCACGGAAAGGCTGGCCACCTGGTTCAGCGGCGTCGGCACCCCGTAGTAATCCACTTTGATTCCGTCCAGCAGGTTCAGCGACGCCCTGCCCGTTCTGACCTTGTTGAAGGATTTGTCCAGCGCCTGCATGGCCTTTTCCGTATTTTCCTTCAATTCCTTAAAAATCGCATCCTTCATGGCTCACCTCCTACGGCCGTTCCGATGGAATGTCCGCATATGACCGCTTTGATGTTTCCGTCCTTTAAAAGATTGAAGACCACAATGGGCAGACGATTTTCACGGCACAGGGATATGGCCGTTGCATCCATCACCTTCAGGTTTTTTGTCAGCACGTCGGTGTAGCTGATCTTCTCGTACATCCGGGCGTCCCGGTATTTGACGGGGTCCCTGTCGTAGACGCCATCGACCTTGGTGGCCTTGATGATGGCGTCGGCCTTGATTTCAATGGCCCGCAGGGAGGCCGCCGTATCGGTCGTGAAAAAGGGGTTCCCGGTCCCCCCGGCGAAGATGACCACCCGCCCCTTCTCCAGATGGCGTACGGCCCTCCGCTGTATGTACGGCTCCGCCACCTCTTTGATCTCAATGGCCGACTGCACCCGGGTCGCGACGCCGATGGACTCCAGAGCGCTCTGCAGCGCCAGGCTGTTGATCACCGTGGCCAGCATCCCCATGTAGTCCGCCACCGTCCGGTCGATGCCCCGTTCATTTTCGGCCGTGAGTCCCCGGAAGATGTTGCCGCCGCCGATCACTACGCCCAACTGAATTCCCAGGGCAACGACCTCGCGGATCTCCCCGGCGATGTGACTCACCACCCCCGGATCGATTCCGAAGGTGCGCGATCCCATCAGGGCCTCGCCGCTCAGTTTGAGGACCACACGCTGATAAACGGGCCTGTCCATCGGCAGTGCTTATTTCTCCTCACCCAGCTGGTAACGGGCAAAGCGCCGGATGACGATGTTCTCGCCGGTTTTGGCGATCATGTTGCTGACCAGTGTTCCGACGGTGATGTCGGTATTCTTGATGAACTTCTGATCGACGAGGCACACTTCCTCGGCATACTTTTTAAGTTTTCCTTCGATGATCTTGTCCCAGATCTTTTCAGGTTTTTTTTCAGCCGTAAGCTGGTCCCGGTAGATGGCCTTCTCACGCTCCAGCGTTTCCGCCGGAATTTCATCGGCCCTCACATACAGCGGATTGGAAGCCGCCACGTGCATGGCAATGTCCCGGGCCATGGTCTGAAAATCTTCCGTCTTGGCCACAAAATCCGTTTCGCAGTTCACCTCCACCAGGACGCCGATCCGGCCTCCCATATGGATGTAAGTGGCGACCGTTCCGTCCTTGGCCGCCTTGGACGAACGTTTCGTCGCGGCCGACATGCCCTTCTTCCTTAAATAATCAATGGCCTTTTCAAAATCGCCGGCGGCCGCCGCCAGGGCCTCCTTGCAGTCCATCATGCCCGCGCCGGTCTTCACCCGCAAATCTTTAACCATGTCCGATGTGATATTCAATTCAGGCTACCTCCTCTGTCCTTTTTCTCCTCAATCCGACAGCCGCCGCGATCAGGCGACGTCGTCATACCCGGGACCGCCGCTCTTGGTTTCCACGCTTTCAGGGACATCGGCCTCGGCATCGGCTTCCCGCTCTGCGCCCTCGGGGGCGAGATCCTTGTTCGTTTCGGCCTGCAGCCGCTCTTCAAAGCGTTTCTTTCCTTCCAGCACGGCATCCGCGATCTTCGAAGCGAACAGCTTGATCGCCCGAATGGCATCGTCGTTGCCGGGAATGATGTAATCGATGTCGTCCGGGTTGCAGTTGGTATCGACCATGGCGACGATGGGAATCTTCAGTTTCCTGGACTCATGAACGGTGATCTGTTCGCGTTTCGGATCGACAATGAAAAGCCCTCCCGGACGTCCCTTGATTGCCCGAATGCCGCCCAGGACCTTTTCGAGCTTGTCCTTTTCCTTCTGGAGCTTCAGGATCTCCTTTTTCGGAAAGGCCCGAATGCTGTCGTCGGCGAACATCTTGTCCAGGCTGTTGAGCCGGTCGATGCTCTTTTTGATCGTGCTGAAATTCGTGATCATTCCGCCCAGCCAGCGCTGGTTAACATAGGGCATCCCGCACCGTTGCGCCTCTTCGCGGATCGATTCCTGCGACTGCTTCTTGGTCCCCACAAACAGGATCTCGCCGCCGGCCGCCACTGTTTCGACCACGAAATTATAGGCGGTCTGAAAGAGGACCACCGTCTGCTGGAGGTCAATGATGTAGATCCCGTTCCGTGCCCCGAAAATAAAGGGCTTCATTTTCGGATTCCATTTGTTGGTCTGATGACCGAAATGGACGCCCGCCTCGAGTAACGCCTTCATCGAAATGCTTGCCATGCTTCGAACTCCTTATCCTGTGTTTTTTTCCGCCACCCCCATCGTCTCAACCGGTCACATTTCCTAGGAAACGCACACGCCGGCCAATCCGGGAATGTGTGAAATTCGTGGAGATTTAACACAGAGATTTCAAATAATCAAGAGAAAAGTCTGAAAACGGTCCCGTTAGGGAACGCTGAATCTGAAAAGCCGGCGGGCCGGTCAGGTATGGTAGTGGGCGTTGATCTTTACGTATTCATAGGTCAGGTCGGAGGTGTGCAGGGCGAAGGATTTCGATCCCGCCCCCAGTCGAACGGTGATTTGAATGTCGGCCTTTCCCATGATTTTCGAGAGCTCTTTTTGATTTCCCGACAAGCCGCGACCGTCCTTGAAAACGGGAATCTCTTCAAAATAGACCGCCACGTTGCCGACCGGAAGGGGAATTCCCGCGGCTCCGGCCGCGGCGATGATCCTTCCCCAGTTGGGGTCCTGCCCGAAGCAGGCCGTTTTGAACAGATTTGAATTGGCGACGGCATAGGCGATTTTTTTCGCGTCGCCGGCCGTCCGGGCCTCCTCGACCGCGATCCGGATCAGCTTGGTCGCCCCTTCGCCGTCCCGGACCATGCTTTGGGAGAGTTCGGCCAGAACGCCGAAAAGCATGTCACGGAAAACCGCCAGTGATTTGGATTGCTTCCGGATCAGCGGATTTCCGGCACTGCCGTTGGCGAGGATGATCGCCGTGTCGTTGGTGCTCATGCAGCCGTCTACGCTGATGGCGTTGAAACTTGCACCGACAGCCTGCCGGAAAACGGCGTCCAGCACCGCCCCGTCAATGGCGGCATCGGTCATGACGTAGGAAAGCATTGTTGCCATATGCGGCTGGATCATGCCGGCGCCTTTGGCCACACCGCAGAGCGTGATCTTCCGTTCGCCGATCCGGCCCTTTCTCATGGCGATCTTCGGAAAGCGGTCCGTCGTCATGATGGCCTCTTCGGCGGCGGCAATCCCGTCCGGCCTCAAGCCCCGGATCAGCCTGCCCATTGCCGTCTCGATCTTTTTGACGGGCAGGCGGCGGCCGATGACGCCCGTTGAGGCGACCAGCACCAGATCGTCGGGAATGCCGAGCCGTCGCGAGAGGAAACCCGACATGGCGCGGGCATCCCTGTATCCTTCCGCCCCGGTTGCCGCATTGGCATTGCCGCTGTTGGTCAGGATGGCCTGCGCCTGCCCGGACCGGATCCGCTCCATGTTCAGGAGGACCGGCGCCGCCTTGAAGGCGTTCGTGGTAAAAACCGCCGCCGCCTTCGCCGGCAGGGTTGAAAAAATGAGGGAAAGGTCCTTCTGGCGTCCTTCCTTGATCCCGGCATGAGTGCCGTTTGCCAGGAAGCCCGGCACAGCGCAGATGTCCCCTTTGTCGCCTGTCATGATTTTCTCCCGCCTTACTGCCCGCAGCACTTTTTGTATTTCTTTCCGCTCCCGCAGGGGCAGGGATCGTTCCGCCCGATCTTGTCGTGGTCCCGCTTCACGGTCTTGGGCGTCGCCGTGTCCTCGCCCCGGCTCATGACGTAATCCTGCCGCTGCTTCTCCTGCATTTCCGCGATCTCCTCCTCGCGCCGGATCTGCACCCGGCAGAGCTTTTCGATCGTGTCGGTCTTGATCCGGTAGACCATGTCCATGAACATCTCATAGCCTTCCTTCTGATATTCCCGGACGGGATCCTTCTGCCCGTAGCCCCTCAGTCCGATGCCCTCTTTCAGGTGATCCATGCCCAGCAGGTGGTCTTTCCAGCGGGTGTCGATGGACTGAAGCATGATCATCCGGATCAGGTGGTCCATGAGGGGTTTGCCGAATTCCTCCTCCTTCCTTTTCAGGTGGGCATTGACGGCGGCAAGGATCTCTTCCCGGATCCCTTCCTCATTGAGGCCGCGTCCCGGATCACCGAGGTTCAGCTTCAGGGAGAACTGCTTGAAGATCATATCGTCCAGCCCCTTGAGGTTCCAATCCTCCGGATGCTGCTTTTCCTCGATATAGTCGGGGATCAGGTCACCCACCACTTCTTCGATCATCTCATCGAGATCCTTCCAGAGCTCCTCCCCCCGGAGCACCTTTTTCCGCTGTTCGTAGATGACCTGGCGCTGCCGGTTCATGACATCATCGTACTCGAGAAGATGTTTCCGAATGTCGAAGTTCTGGCCTTCCACGCGCTTCTGCGCATTTTCGATGGCCTTTGAGATCATCCGGTGCTCGATGGGCTGATTTTCCTCGATGCCGATCCTGTCCATGATCGAGGATATCTTCTCGGCCCCGAAGATTCGCAGCAGATCATCCTCCAGCGAAAGGTAGAAGCGCGACGAGCCCATATCTCCCTGACGTCCCGACCGGCCGCGGAGCTGGTTGTCGATCCGCCGGCTTTCATGCCGCTCCGTCCCGAGGATGTGGAGACCGCCCAGTTCGGCGACGCCCTCCCCCAGTTTGATGTCCGTCCCGCGGCCCGCCATGTTGGTGGAGATGGTGACCTGCCCGTGCTGTCCGGCCTGGGCAACGATCTCCGCCTCGCGCTCGTGGTGTTTGGCATTCAGAACATGGTGCTTGACCCCGGTCCGGGTCAGATATTTGCTCAACAGCTCCGACTTCTCGATGGAGATGGTCCCGACCAGCACGGGCCGACCCGTCCGATGCAGCTCCCTGATCTCCTCGATCGCCGCGTTGAACTTCTCCTGTTCGGTTTTGTAGATGACGTCCGTATGGTCGGTCCGGATCATGGGCATGTTGGTCGGAACGACCAGGACGTCCAGGTTGTAGATCTTCTTGAATTCGGCCGCCTCCGTGTCGGCGGTGCCCGTCATGCCGGCCAGTTTTTTGTACATGCGGAAATAGTTCTGGAAGGTAATGGAGGCCAGGGTCTGGTTCTCCCGCTCGATTTTCACCTTCTCCTTCGCCTCCAGGGCCTGGTGCAGGCCGTCGCTGTATCGGCGGCCGGGCATGACCCTGCCCGTGAACTCGTCGACAATAATCACTTCGCCTTCCTTGACGACGTAATCCACATCCCGCTTGAACAGGCTGTGGGCCTTCAGGGCCTGGTTGACGTGGTGCAGCAGTTCGATGTTTCTCGGCTCGTAGAGGTTCTGCACCTTGAGATAGGATTCGACCCGCGCCACGCCTTCCTCCGTCAGCACGACGGTCCGGCTCTTCTCGTCAATCGTGAAGTCCTTGTCTTTCCGCAGCCTCGGAATGACCTGGTTGATGCGGTAGTACTTGTCCGTCGATTCGTCGGAGGGGCCCGAGATGATGAGCGGCGTCCGGGCCTCATCGATGAGAATGCTGTCCACCTCGTCCACAATGGCATAGTGAAAATCGCGCTGGACATAATCCGCCAGGCTGAATTTCATGTTGTCCCGAAGATAGTCGAACCCGAACTCGTTGTTGGTGCCGTAAGTGATGTCCGCATGATAGGCTTCCCTGCGCTCGTCGTCGTCCAGACCGTGCACGATGACGCCCACGGTCATCCCCAGCATTTTGTATATGGGCCCCATCCACGCCGCGTCGCGTTGGGCCAGATAATCGTTCACCGTGACCAGGTGGACGCCCTTTCCGGGCAGGGCGTTCAGATAGAGGGGCATGGTTGCCGCCAGCGTCTTTCCCTCGCCGGTCTTCATCTCCGCGATCGTTCCCTCATGCAGGACAAGGCCGCCCAGGATCTGGACGTCGAAGGGCCTCATCTGGACGCTTCGCCGGGCCGCCTCGCGGACGACCGCAAAAGCTTCCACCAGGATGTCCTCCAGGCCGGCGCCCTGGTCCAGTTTTTCCCTGAAATAGGGCGTTTTGGCGCGCAATGCCTCGTCGCCGAGGCGCTGGATCGCCGGTTCCAAATCGTTGATCTCCCGCAGGATGAGCGACAGACGCTTCATCTCGCGGTCGTTCTTGCTTCCGATCACTTTCTTCAGCAGGGCTTCGATCATACTACACCTTGAAAAAAAAGCCGGCAACCGGACCGGCAACTGGAATTACATGGGTTGCGCGTCCGAAACCGCCCGATGAAAGGTTATGGGCGGCTTTCGGACATCGTTCTCGACTGAGATTTCTTAAGTTGCCTTCTGGATGGCGATCAGCGGATCGCCCACGGCAACTTTGTCGCCGGCCGACGCGAACACCTCGGTGACCTTGCCGTTCACCTCGGAGATCACGTTGTTCAGCATTTTCATCGCCTCCAGGACAAGAAGGATCTGACCCGTCGCAACCTCGTCCCCTTCCGATACGCAGACCTCGCTGACGGTGCCGGCGATCTGGGACCGCACGTCCCCCGCCTTCGCGGCGGCTTCGATCTCCTTCGGGGAAAGCGCGGCCTTTCGCTTGACCTGCTCCCCCTCTTCGGCCAGCTCCGTCAGAATGGGTTCGGGATGATGGTCAATGATGAGATAGGTCGTCGCGTCGCCGGATTTCGTCTTGCGCTGAGGCCCGATCTCAATGGCGTGAAGCCTTCCGGATACGTCGGGAACCTCGAATTTTTCACCGAGCGCGAAACCGCCCTTGCGGAACCAGATGCTCGGGGACAGCACCCAAGCTTTGCCGTACTTGGCTTCGAACTTGAAGAAATCCACCGCATCGTTGGGGTGCTGGAGATACAGGACCAGTTCATCCTCCGTCGCCGCCCTTCCCAGGCGGTGTTCGAGCACTTTCTTTTCCACATCCAGATCGACGTCCTCGATCTTCTGGTAGCAGGTGTCGCATTCCACGATCTGCTTCCAGTCGGGACCGAAAACCGCCTCATAGATCTCGTCGGACGGCCGATAAAAGGGAAAGTCGCCATAGCGGCCGAGCATCAGATTCTTCAGGTCGTCGCTGACGTCCTTGTAGCGCGCGCCCTTCAGCACGTTATTGACCGCCGTCGTCCAGAGGATCTGCGATCCCGGCGTGACGCTCCACCAGTTTCCCAGATCGAGCTGGACCCGGGGCAGTTCCTTCTGCAGGATCTCCGGCATGCGATGGAGGAACCCTCCCTTGACGGCCTGCTCAAAACTGGAACCCGTGGCGCCGCCCGGCAGTTTGTGAATCTGGGCGGTCGGATCGAAGCCGAGAAACTGCGATTCGAAATCCCGGTAATACTCCCGCTCCGGCCGCAGCACGTTCGACGTTTCGATGACCGCCTGGCGGTCGATGCCCGCCGCATGATATCCGTAGTCATTCAGCGTATCCAGCACCGTCAGGATCGGCGGCGGGCCGTAAAAGCCGGTAAAGGCGTGGTCGCTGGCGTCAACGATTTTCGCCCCCTTCCGCACGGCCGCCACGATTCGCCCGACATCGTTTCCGTCGGTGTTGTGGCCGTGGTAGTGAATGATCAGGTCGGGGTACCGCTGAAGGATCGTCTCCACGAGTTCGCCGATCCGCTTGGGCGTCCCCAGGCCGCCGTGATTCTTGATGCAGAGAATGATGTCCTCGCCCGTCACCTCGATGATCTGATGCACCTTGCCGACATAGAATTCGTCCGTGTGCTCCGGTCCCGTGGAAAAGCAGATCGACGGCTCCAGGATGCGTCCCGCTTTCCGGACTTCCTCGAAAACCGGAACCATGTTCGGAATGTGATTCAGAAAGTCAAAAACCCGCCAGACATGAACATAGCGCGCGAAACTCTGAATGGTCAGCCGGATCACGTTATCGGGATAGGGCCGGTACCCGAACAGGTTGATGCCGCGGCACAGCGTCTGAAAAAGCGTGTCCGGCATGCTTTGGCTCAGCACTTGCAGCTTCTCGAGGGGATTGATCTGCTTTCGCAGCATGTCCACGTGAACCGACGCCCCCCCCGTGATCTCGATCGAAAAGAAGCCCGCCTCGTTGCGGGGCTTGGCTGCGAGGAGCTGGGTGTGGGGCATGATCCGGTTCTTGAAATCGGACTGGGAAAGATCTCGTTCCGTATTCGTGATGTAATAGCCCTTTTGCTTCCGGATCCTGCCCAGGACGGACGCGGCGCCCTGCGCCTGAAAATCCCGGGGTGTCACTCTCTCGCCGGTCAAATGCGCGGTCATGTTCATAAATGATTTGTCCTGTTTTGTCGTTACTGTCTACCTGCGGCCGCGAAAAACACCGGTGCGATTCGCGGCCTATAACGGCCGGACTCAAGCGGCGTAGGGATTGATTTTCTTCGCATGAATCTCAGCGATCAGCTTTGCCAGTTTGGCGACTTCCCGTTCCGGTTCGGGATAGTTGAAAATATCCGGATGGGATTCAAGATAACCGGTATCGAACCGGCCGGCCTGAAAATCGGGATCGTCGCAGATGGCCAGATAAAAGGGAATGGTCGTCTTCGGTCCCACGATGAGGAATCCGTTCAAGGCTCTCCGCAGCCGCTGCAGCGTCTGCTCCCAGTTGTATCCCCGGACGGTCATCTTGACCAGGAGGGAGTCGTATTCCGTCGGGATTTTGAATCCCTGGTAAACGGCGCCGTCGAGCCGGACGCCGGGACCGCCGGACGACTGATACACCTCGACGCGTTTCCCCCCTTCCGGCATGAAATTGTTTTTGGGGTCTTCCGCGTTGATCCTGACTTGCACGGCCTTTCCCAGCAGGGTGATGCGTTCCCCGGGAATGTCCAGCCGGTGACCTTCCGCAATGCGGATCTGCTCCCGGACGATGTCGACGCCGGTCAGTTCCTCCGTGACGGTGTGCTCAACCTGAAGTCGCGTATTCATCTCCATGAACCAGAATTGGTGGGTCCTGGAATCGACCAGGAACTCCACCGTCCCGGCGTTGACGTAACCCGCCTCCCGGGACGCCCGGATCGCGCAATCATACATGGATTCCAGTACGTCTTTCGGCAGCTCCGCCGGCGCGATCTCCAGCAGCTTCTGATGCCTTCGCTGAATGGAGCAGTCGCGGGACCCCAGGTGAATGATCTGACCGTGACGATCCGCCAGGATCTGGATCTCCACATGCCGGGGCGCTTCGATGAACTTCTCCATGTAGATGTTTTCGTCGTTGAAGGCCGAAAGGGACTCTGCCCGCGCCTGCGGAAGCTGCACGATGAGATCGGCCTCGCTGACGACTTTCCGGATCCCCCGTCCGCCTCCGCCCGACGAGGCCTTGAGCATGACCGGGTATCCATGCTTGTTCGCAAAGGCGAAGGCCTCATTGAGTCCCGCGCTCCCGCGAACCAGGTCTCCCGTCCCGGGGATGAAAGGGATGCCGGCCTTCTCCATGATCTTCCGGGCCACGACCTTGTTTCCGAGATCGCGAATCACCTGGGGAGGCGGACCGATGAAGACAATGCCCCCCTTGTCGCAGGCCTCCGAAAAATCGGCGTTTTCCGCCAGAAAGCCGTAGCCCGGATGAATGGCGTCGGCGCCGCTCTTTCGGGCCGCCCAGATGACCTTGTCGATGCTCAGATAATCCTTCCGCGGTCCTTCGCCGATCATGACGGCATCGTCGGCCAGCCGCACGTAATAGGCATTTCTGTCGGGCTTCTCGTAGATCACCACGGCGTCGAGACCCAGCTCCTGAACAGTTCTCATGACTCTCAGGGCGATTTCACCCCGGTTTGCAATCAGCACCTTCTTGATTTTCCTCAATGCCATGGCCACCCTTTCCGAAATGTCCGCCAACCCGGTCTTTAAAGCGATCCAATTGCTTAAAATATCAGGGTATTTATCAGACCCACAAAAACTCCGTCGATTAAGGGAGGTCTTATACTGTTATCAATTAAATCTGTCAACTCATTTGTAACACTCATTTGTAACGGCCCCGGCGACCGGGCCGGTGCAGGTCCCGTACAGGGGCAATCGGCATTCCTGTACCGATCATTTGCCCAAAATTGTCTTGACTTTAAAAGAGGGGTTAAGCTAAACAGCACGACCACACAGATTATCGCTGGTTTGGCGTCCGGAAAGGAGCACCCATGGCACAATATGATTCAACATCGCTGAGAAACGTGGCCATCATCGGACATGGCGGAACGGGAAAAACGTCACTCTGTGAGGCCTTTCTTTTCACGGCCGGGAAAACGGACCGGCCGGGCCGGGTGGATGACGGAAGTTCCGGCATGGATTATGAACCGGAAGAGCAGAAGCGCCGCATCTCCATCAGTGCGGCAACCAATTATTTCGACTGGAACAAGCACAAAATCAACATTATCGACACACCGGGCGACTCCAATTTCGCATTCGACACGAAAAGCTGCCTCCGCATCATTGACAGCGCCGTCATCGTCATCGATGCGGTCGGCGGGGTCGAGTTCCAGACGCAGAAGGTCTGGGAATACGCCGATGAATTCAAGCTGCCGAGAATCCTCTTCATCAACCGCATGGACCGCGAGCGGGCCGACTTCCTGAAATCCGTCGACAGCGTCAAGGAGAGGATCGGTAGGAAGGCCACCCCTCTGTTCCTTCCCATCGGCAAGGAAGACGGCTTCAAGGGCATCGTCGACCTCCTGGCCATGAAGGCCTACCTGTTTGAAGATCCGAGGGGGAACTATAAATCCGCGGACATTCCCGCGGAAATGAAAAGCGACGCGGAGCAGTACCGTGAAACGATGGTCGAGGACATTGCCGAATGCGACGAGGCGCTGATGGACAAGTACCTCGACAGCGGTGAACTCACGCCGGAAGAGCTGACCGCGGGCCTGTGCAAGGGGATCGCCTCCGGTTCCCTGTTTCCCGTGATCTGCGGTTCAGCCACGAAAAACATCTCGGTTTCAACGCTGATGGACATGATCGTCCAGTATCTTCCCTCACCCGCCGACCGGGGCGCAGTAACCGGAAAGAAGCCGGGAAAAGAAGACACGGAACAGCGGCGTCCCGGTGTATCGGAACCTTTTTCTGCCATGGTCTTCAAAACGATTGCCGATCCCTACGCGGGCCGCCTTACCCTTTTCCGCGTCTATTCGGGGACCCTCAGTTCCGAGGGGAGCATCTACAACGCCTCCCGAAAACTGTCCGAGCGTTTCAGCAATGCCTTTTTCCTGGAGGGCAAAAACCAGAAACCGGCGGAAATCCTCGTTCCCGGGGACATCGCCGTCCTGGCAAAACTGAAGGATACAGCGACAGGAGACACAATCTGCAACGAGAAGGCGCCCGTCCTGTTCGACAAACTGGAGATTCCTCCCCCCATCATGTCCTTCGCCATCGAACCCAAATCGAGAGGAGACGAGGATAAAATCGTTTCCTCGATCCACCGCCTGACGGAAGAGGATCCGACCCTGAACTTCCGCAGGGAGGAACAGACCAAGGAAATGATTCTCTCCGGGATGGGCCAGATCCACATTGAGGTCGCCGTGGAGAAAATGAAGCGGAAATTCGGTGTGGAAGTCAACCTGAAGATTCCCAAGGTCCCCTACAAGGAGACCATCAAGGCCAAGACGAATGTCCAGGGCCGCTACAAGAAACAGTCGGGCGGCAGGGGGCAGTTCGGCGACTGCTGGCTTGATATCGAGCCCCTGCCCCGCGGAGGCGGGTTTGAGTTCGTCGACAAGATTGTCGGCGGCGTCATCCCCCAGCAGTATCGGCCGGCTGTCGAAAAGGGCATCATCGAGGCGATGGGAGAGGGCGTTCTGGCCGGCTATCCAATCGTGGATGTGAAAGTGACCCTCATGGACGGTTCATACCATACCGTTGATTCGTCCGAAATGGCGTTCAAAATCGCCGGATCGCTCGGTTTCAAGAAGGGCATTCTGGCCTGCCAGCCCACCCTGCTCGAACCGATCGTCAACATCGACATCGAAATCCCCGACGAATACATGGGGGATGTCATCGGCGATCTGAACAGCCGCAGGGGACGCGTCCTCGGCATGGACACCAGGGGCACCAACCAGATCATCAAAGGCATGGCGCCCCTGGCGGAGATCCTGAAATATGCTCCGGACTTGCGCTCCATGACCAGCGGCCGGGGCACGTTCACCTATACGCATTCGCACTACGAGGAAGTCCCGCCCTTTATCGCGGAAAAAATCACCGCGGATTACAAGGCCAGGAAGGAAGAGGTGTAGACTTGACCATCCGGGCCGGCGTGATCACCGTCAGCGACAAGGGATCGCAGGGCATGCGCGAAGACAGAAGCGGTCCGGAGATCGTGAAAATGCTGGAGGGAATCGGGGTTGAGGTCGGGGACAGCGCCATTGTGCCGGATGAAATCGACCGGATCCAGGCATCCCTCATCGAATTTGCGGATCAGAGGCGGATGGACCTGGTCGTCACGACCGGGGGGACCGGCGTTTCCCCGAGGGACGTGACACCGGACGCCACGATGGCGGTCATCGACAGGGAGGTTCCCGGAATGGCGGAAGCCATGCGCCGGGAGAGCCACAGAATCACGCCCCATGCCCTGGTCTCAAGGGCGGTCGTCGGCATCCGGGGCCAGACGCTGATTGTCAATCTGCCCGGCAGTCCGAAGAGCGTCCGCGAAAATCTTGCGGTCATCCTGCCTGCAATCAGCCACGCAATCGAAAAAATCAAAGGAGACGATCGGGAATGCGCCGCATGAGAAGCCGGCGCGCGTTTTCGCCGTGGGTGCCGGGCCAGTAGACCCGCCGGCATTGCGGGCACTGACGGAAATCGTCCGTGGTCTGACAGACATACTCGGGAACCCGGCTCTCGACATCGCCCTTCACAACCTCCTCCAGAACCAGATTGCAGCGCAGACATCTGCTGAAAAACATCTCCGGCGCCGGACGCAAGCCGAACTTCCCGATGACCTCATCCAGCTGCTGCGGAACGCGGTCCGATGCAATGACAAGGATGCTGCCGGCGAACTGCCTGTCGGCCAGGCCCCGCTTCCGCGTCAGGACCACCCTCCCCTCCGCCTGGGCCCTGCGCAATAACGGCCTGTCCGCTTTACCGCGATCGCTTTGCGTATCGTAACCCAGAATGCGCATCCAGGTAACCAGCCTGCCCAGATTGACATCCGCGATGAATTTCAGCTCCGGCCGGTCCTTTTCCGTTGAATCATGCACGGGAGGATCCGGCTCGGTGCAATGGAAATTGCTCTTCATCTCCGGATTGTCGAATCAGGACTGCGGGGATCCGGTCCTTGAGCCGCCGCGGTCGCCTGCCTGGTCATCCAGAAGCTGCGGCGTTTCGTTGGCCCGCAGATCTCTTCTCAATTCCCGAATGGTCTTGTTCAGTTTCGTGATGGTCCTGGACAGCCGGAATCGTTCCACGATACCCATGAATCCCGCAAAGACAACACCGGCGAGAAAAGACAGGAAAAGAAGCATGTAGGTCTTCACCACGATGTGATATTCCAGGTACTGCAGGGACACGAGCGCCGTGTTCTCCAGTGAAAAGGTTATGATGAAAAGCATGACCAGGACTACAATGATCGTGTAGAAAAGTTTCATTTCAATCCTCCTGATAATGTTTCCGGAAGCAGGGCCGCAGGGAATCCCTTGTCTTGAAAAGATCTTCCGGGATCACGCGGACGCCCCCGACCGTGCTCATGAAATTCGTATCCCCGCTCCAGCGGGGGATAATGTGGACATGGATATGATCGTCGACGCCGGCCCCGGCTGCTTTTCCCAGATTCATGCCGATGTTGAAGCCCTCGGGCCGCATGATTTCCTTCAAAGACCTCACGGAAATATCGATCAGCGCGATGATTTCCGACCTCTCGAGCGGTTGCAGGTCCTCGATCTGCCGGACATGGCGGAAGGGAATCACCATGAGGTGTCCGCTGATATAGGGATAGCGGTTCAGCATGACAAAGGCCGACCTGCCCTCGAGGAGAATCAGGTCATCTTCCCGGATGGAATCCTTACAGAACACGCAACCCGTCGGCTTTTCACTTTTGATGTAAGCCATTCTCCAGGGTGCATACATCGATTTCGTCATCCCGCTTTCGCTCCGATCCATATAATATTTCTGAAGAGACACTAACATATTTGGCAGCGACGATAAACCGAAAAAACGCGACTTCTTCATTCGGCGGCGCGCTGCACTCCCGGGAATCTTTCATTTGACATTTCGAGAGGCCTTTATCTATAAAGATCCTATTGAAAGCCGTCGAAGGACTGACCGCCATGATCGAAGCCACCCTGCATAAAATCGCGGAACATATCCTGAGCCTTGACGAGGCCTCCCTGTCCGGTCTGTGGGAAAAATACAGGACAAGGATGGAACATTTCGAAGCTTCGCAGGAATGGGAAAAAGCGGTCATCATTTTCTTCATGATCAATGCCGTGCGGGCAAAAAACCACATTTTCAACGAGCAGATTGCAAAACGTCATCCCCGCGAATCCGAACCCGGCGTTCCGATGCCGCCGAAGCTGGGGAAACCCGATCTGAGACGGATCAAATGATCGAACACGCAGCTGCCGAAAGGCGGATCGGCGAACTCCGCTCCCTGATCCGCTACCACAGCAATCGATACGATCAGCTCGACGATCCGGAAATTTCAGACGCGGACTACGACCGCCTGATGCGGGAGCTGGTGGCCCTGGAGGACCGGTTTCCCGACCTGGTCTCACCGGATTCCCCGACCCAGCGGGTCGGCGCGGCCCCCCTGGAGAAATTCAGCACCACCCGGCACCCCACGCCGATGCTGAGCCTGGCCAACGCGTTCTCCGATGCGGACATCCGCGACTTTCATGCACGGATCAAACGGCTTCTGGGCAGGGAAAACGATGTCCGGTTCGTTGTGGAACCCAAACTGGATGGCGTCGCCGTCAATCTGGTCTATGAAAAGGGCCGATTGACCGTCGGTGCGACGCGCGGAGACGGCGCAATCGGTGAAGACGTAACGCAGAACCTCAAAACCATCCGGACCATCCCGCTGGCGATCCCGCCACCCCCCGGCAAGAATCGGGAAGAATCTGCAAAAATGCCGCGGCCGGACAGGATGGAGGTCAGGGGCGAGGTCTATATCGACATCGCGTCCTTTAAAACCCTGAACCGGCGGCGTCTGGCGGCGGGCGAACCGGCCTTTGCCAATCCCCGCAATGCCGCGGCGGGATCACTCCGGCAGTTGAACCCGAAGGAAACCGCCAAACGCCCGCTCGGCATCTTCTGCTATGCCGTCGGCGAAGTCCGGGGCCTGTCTTTCCGGTCCCATTGGGAGGCCCTGCAAATGCTCTCCCGATGGGGCTTTCAGATCAACCCCCATATCCGCCGGGCCGAAACCGTTCAAGACTGCATCGACTACTACCACCACATGGCTGGAAGCCGGTCCGCGCTTCCCTACGAAATTGACGGGATCGTCATCAAGGTGGATGACCTGTCGCTTCAAAGCGAGCTCGGCTCCGTATCTCGGAGTCCGCGCTGGGCAATCGCCTGCAAATTCCCGGCGATCCAGGAAACCACCGTGATCGAGGATATTGTCGTTCAGGTCGGACGCACTGGCGTCCTGACGCCCGTTGCCGTCATGAGGCCCGTCCGCATTGCCGGCGCGGTTGTGAGCCGGGCCACGCTTCACAACCAGGACGAAATCGACAAGAAGGACATCCGCATCGGCGACACCGTCATGGTCCAGAGAGCCGGCGATGTGATCCCGGAAGTGGTCAAAGTCATCACCTCCAAAAGAACGGGTCATGAGAAAATTTTTACGCTTCCGGAATCCTGTCCCGAGTGCGGATCGCAGGTGGTAAGGCTGGCGGGTGAAGCCGCCCACCGCTGCATCGGACTGGCCTGTCCGGCAAAAATCAGGGAGTGCATCAAACATTTTTCCTCCCGGGGCGGCATGGATATCGAAGGACTCGGAGACCGGCTGGTTGCCAGGCTTGTGGAAACGGACCACATCAGGGACCCTGCGGTCCTTTACAATCTGACACCGGAAGATCTGTTCGATCTGGAACGGATGGCTGAAAAATCGGCGGGGAACCTGCTGCGGGCGATCGCGCGTTCGAAAAATCCTCCCCTGGAAAAGTTTCTCTTCGCCCTCGGCATTCGACACGTGGGGGAGCGGACCTCCCGGATCCTCGCACAGACCTTCAAAACCATCGATCGGATCATGGCGGCAGACACGGACGAGCTGGTCGGCATCCGCGATGTCGGGCCGGAAGTTGCCGCGAGCATCGTAAAATTCTTTCAGGAGCCATCGAACCGGTCGGTGATCGAAAAGCTGAAATCGGCCGGTGTCGCCATCCAGGAACCGGAAACCCCGCAGGCGCAGCCGCTGCCCCTGTCGGGAAAATCCTTTGTCCTGACCGGCACGCTGAACGGGATGACCCGCAATGAGGCCCGGCGGATCCTGGCATCCCTCGGCGGATCCTGTTCGGACTCCGTAACGAAAAGCACGGATTTCGTCATTGCCGGAGAATCGCCCGGATCGAAGCTGCGGAAAGCGCGGGAGGCAGGGATCACCATACTGGATGAAAAAGGTTTTCTTGAGTTGATCGGAAGGAAATGACTTGATGCGGATCCGGGTCGCCATTTCCGGCCTCGTTCAGGGCGTGGCGTTCCGCCACGAGACGCGGAAGACGGCCCTCTCCCTGAATCTGACCGGCTGGGTCAGAAACCTCCCGGACGGTCGGGTGGAAGCCGTCTTTACGGGAGCGGCCGAATCCGTCGCGGCCATGCTGCGCTGGTGCAAGAGAGGCCCCCGCCTTGCCCAGGTGCGCGACGTCCAGGTGCGGGAAGAAGCGGACACCGAATCTTTCGACGCCTTCGAGATCCGCTACTGACGCCGGATCGCCCGCTGGGACAGATCGCCGTTCCGGAGGAGCCGCGGGCCCCTTTCCCGTCCGGTATCAGGTGAATTCCCTGAAGGTTTCCTCGAACCCTTCCATGGCATTGACGATGGTGGCGTCATTGACGCAATAGGCGATCCGGAAATGCCCGGGGCTTCCGAACCCGCTGCCCGGAACGGTGAGAATCCTTCTCTTCTGAAGCGCCGACACGAAGGCGACATCGTCCCCGATCGGCGTCTTCGGGAAAAGATAGAAGGCCCCCTCGGGCCGGTGGAATCTGTAGCCGATCGATGCAAGCCCGTCACAGAGCAGATCGCGCTTCCGCCGGTACTCGCCGACATCCACGCGCAGACCCCTGTATGCCGGCAATGACCCGCTGCATCAGGGCCGGCGCATTGACGAATCCGAGGATCCGGTTGCACAGGATCATGCCGTCGATCGCATCCCGAACCTCGGACAGTAGCGGATTCACGGCAATGTAACCGATCCGTTCGCCCGGCAGGGACAGGCTTTTTGAATAGGAAGTGGCGATGATGCTGTTTGCATAGGCCTTCAGGATGCTGGGAACCCGGACCCCGTCATAAACGATCTCGCCGTATGGTTCATCGGACACCAGGTAGATCGCCCTCCCCAGCGCCCGGCCCCTTTCTTCCAGCAGCGCCGCAAGCGCCCGAATCGATCCTTCATCATAGACCCTCCCCGTCGGGTTGTTGGGTGAGTTGATCAGAACAACCTTGGTTCTGTCGGTGAGGGCTGACGCCATGGCCTTCAGGTCGAGTGAAAAATCCTCTTTCGTTCCGACCAGTTTCAGGATGCCGCCGGCGTTGTCGGCATAAAAGCGGTACTCCACGAAAAACGGCGAAGGAACCAGCACCTCGTCGCCGGGATCCAGCAGGGTTTTCAGGATGACGTTCAGGGCGCCACCGGCGCCGCAGGTCATGACGATGTGCTCGGCAGCCAGGGACAGGCCATACGGCGCGCTGAGATGGGCGGCCACGGCCGCCCGCGTCTCGGGATATCCCGCGTTCGGCATGTAGGCATGCTTGCCGGGACCGGCCATCTTGACCGTTTTCTCGAGATGCTCCTCGAAACGAGGCGGCGGATCGATGTTGGGGTTGCCGAGGCTGAAATCATAGACACGGTCGGCGCCGTACTGCCTCTTCAGGCCGATGCCTTCCTCAAACATCTTCCGGATCCAGGATGACTGTGTGATAAAGCCCTGTATTTTTTTTGATATCGCCATGTCAGTTCCTTGGCCGTCAACCTTTCAAGAAGTGTTTGGCCAGCAGACTCAAGCCCTGCTGGAGGACATTGTTTTCCGGAACCGCTCCTTCGGGCGTGAGCTTGTCAATCAGCTGGGGCAGTGCGGACGCCAGTCCGTCTGCCGCCTGCGTCTGGGAAATGCCCAGGCTGGAAGCGATCTCCCTGATTTTATCCATCCCCAGGGTACTCGCCATCTGGTCACCGGAAACGGGCTGGTTTGCACCTTTGCCCACCCAGGAGGTGACGACATCCCCCAGGCCGTTGCTGTTGAATTTCTCGATCAGCCCCGACAGTCCTCCGATTTCCGGATTGTTGACCAGATTGAGCACGTGCTCCATCAGCCCCTTGTTTTCCGAACCCCCGGAAAGTGTTTCCCCGACCATCGATACGATTTTATCGAACAATCCCATGACATCCTCCTTGGCTTCATCCTCCCGACAGCAATGCGAAACAACCGGCTGCCCCCACAGAGACGGGGGCAGCCGGTCTCAAGGCAAATCGTCCCGCGGGTTCGGCTACTTCTTCTTCGGCTCGGCCTTCTTTGCGTCCTTCTTGGCGTCCTTCACCTCGACGGTCGCCGCCTTCATCGTGTATTCGATCGTCACTTTGGAACCGACTTTCAGATCGCCGGTCACCTTCGTGGCTGCGTCACGGGCGATTTCCCATTTGTCCTTGCCCTTCTGAACGACGATCGTGTCCGCGTTCACCTCCAGAACGGGCCCGGTCACCTGATAGGTCTTTGGTCCCGCCGCAAAAGCAACGGCGGCAATGAAAACAACGGCGCATGTCAGAATCAGAATCTTTTTCATAAATTTCCTCCTTAAGGTTGTTGAATGGGGCTTCAATGTCGGTGCGGCCAACCTGAATTCATTTCCGGCAACATCTATTTTACAACGATAAACTCTTTGATCGCGTCAAAGGTTTTTCCCTTGACGCCGCTGATCTTCATCACATCCTCGACGTTCTTGTAAGGTCTGCCGGCAATAATCGCCTTTGCCTTCACCGGGCCGATTTCAGGAAGTTTTTCCAGCGTGGCCTGATCCGCCGTGTTGATGTTGATCCGGGTGCCCGGAGCCAGTTTGGCCGCTGCTTCACCGGGTTTGGCCGCCTTCTTGGCTTCTTTGGCCGGCTTGGTCGTCTCCGTTTTCGCGGCAGCCGCGGCAGCGGCCGGTTTTGCGGGCGC
Source organism: uncultured delta proteobacterium (assembly GCA_963709485.1). Lineage (GTDB taxonomy): Bacteria > Desulfobacterota > Syntrophia > Syntrophales > Fen-1087 > JAXDBM01. Next base: position 329,253 of record CAVPWE010000003.1, on the reverse strand, counting down.
CGCCTGTGCCTTGCCGATGGTGACAAACGGCTTGATTCCTTCAATGGCCTTCGCATTCAATCCCGCCTTGGAAAGTTCGTCCACGGACTTGTAGGGACGGCCGGCAATGATCTTCTTGGCCGTCGCCGGACCAACCCCCTTGATGGCCTCCAGCTCCTTTTCGGAGGCGCTGTTGAGATCAACCAGCGCAGCGACGGCCTTCTGCGCCTCCGCCTTGGCAGCGCGGGCAGCCGGCACGCCGACTGAGACGATGAACGCCGCACTGATCAAAAAGACCGTACACATCAAGAAAAATTGCTTCGCCGTAAAAAACCCTTTTCTTTTAGACATAACATCCCTCCTTTATTTTTTTGACGTCCGTTCATTCCCGCGGACCCGGTTCTTGAATCTTCGATTTTACTAACAGAGTCCGGAAGCCTTGTCAAAGGTAATTCTGCTTGACATTTCTTGACATTTGACCGCGCTTTGCCTAAATTGGCAAGTAAGAACACGATGGAGATAAGGCAATGCCGATCTATGAATTCCGATGCAAGAAATGCCAAAATGAATTTGAGGTCCTGTTCAGGACCAGCGACGAAAAGCGGAGACCTGCCTGCCCGGCCTGCAAATCCAGAAATACCCGGAAAATGATGTCCGCCTTTGCGGGCGGGAAATCGGGTTGCTCCTCCTGCGCGGCCACGAGCTGCGGCACAACCTGAGGACATTGACCGACGCGGCGGTCCGCCGCGTCTCGAACATGCTGCTTTTCCATGATTTGCCGCAGATCGCAGACATGATATTTTGTCATTGCGAAAAAGGGAACAATCCTTTATAAGGGGCGGACTTTATCATGGATCTCTCGAAAGGAGTTTGACATCATGAACATTCTGATTTTTGGACCCAATGGAAGCGGCAAGGGCACCCAGGGGGCCGTTGTGCAGAAGAAGTTCGGCGTGCCTCACATTGAAACCGGCGTGATCTTCAGGGAAAACATCAAGAAGGGGACGGATCTCGGCAAAAAGGCGAAAGGATACATCGACCGCGGGGAACTCGTTCCCGATGAGATTACCGTCCCGATGATCCTGAACCGGCTGAAGGAAGACGACTGCAAAAAAGGCTGGCTTCTGGACGGCTTTCCCAGAAACCTGGCCCAGGCCGAAGCGCTCTGGAATGCACTCGTTAAGGAAAATATCAAGCTGGATTACGTGATCGAGATCATCCTGGACCGGCAGACCTCCAAGAACCGCATCATGGGGAGGCGACTGTGCGCCCAGGACAACAACCATCCGAACAACATCTTCATCGATGCCATCAAACCGGCCATGAAGGATGGCAAGATGGTGTGCCGCGTCTGCGGCTGCGAGACGCTGACCGCCCGCGCCGACGACCAGGACGAAACGGCGATCGGCAAGCGGCATGACATCTACTACGATACCAAAACCGGAACGCTGGCCGGTGTGAACTATTTCAAGGAAAGGGTCAAGGTGATCGCCGTCGATGGCCTTCCCGGTGTCAAAGAAGTTTCCGAAGACCTTCAGAAAAAACTGGCATAAACCGCAGGCTCCGGAAGAAAAAATATGAAAAAGCCCTCTGAACCATGAGAGGGCTTTTTTAAGTTGATCAATGGAACTTATTCGCAATTTCAGCATTATCGCCCACATCGACCATGGCAAGTCAACGCTTGCGGACCGTTTGATCCAGTACACCGGCGTGGTGAACGACCGGAACTTCAAGGACCAGATCCTTGACAGCATGGATATTGAGAGGGAACGGGGGATCACCATCAAGAGCCAGGCGATCTGCCTCCCCTACCGGGCCCGGGACGGAAGAACCTATGCCCTCAACCTGATCGACACCCCCGGCCACGTGGATTTTTCCTACGAGGTCTCCCGGTCGCTCGCCTCCTGCGAAGGCGTCCTCCTCCTCATCGACGCCGCCCAGGGGGTTCAGGCCCAGACCCTGGCCAATCTCTACCTGGCCATGGAACACGACCTCGAAATCATACCGGTCATCAACAAGATCGACCTGCCCTCCGCGGATGTGGCGCGCGTGATCGGACAGATCGAAACGGAGCTCGGACTGGATTCGGAGACCCATCTTCAATGTTCCGCAAAAGAGGGCACGGGAATCGAGGATATCCTCGAAGCCGTCGTCCAGCGGATCCCGCCGCCGGCGGGCGACCCGGCTGCACCGCTTGCCGCGCTGATTTTCGACGCGCACTACGATGCTTTCCGGGGCACGGTGGTCTATTGCCGGATCTTCGCCGGGCAGGTGAAAGCGGGTGACAGCATCCGCCTGATGTTCAACAATGCCGTGTACAAGGTCGAAGAGGTCGGCCATTTCCTCCTGAACCGGGAAAAGCGCCAGAGTCTGAGCGCCGGTGAAGTCGGCTATATCATTGCCGGCGTCAAAACGGTGTCCGACGTCCGCACCGGAGACACAATCACCCTGGAAAACCGCCCCTGCGAAAAACCGCTGCCCGGCTTCAAGGAGGTCAAGCCGGTCGTTTATGCCTCCATTTATCCCATCGCATCCGATGACTATGAAGACCTGTCGGATTCCCTGGAAAAATTCAAGCTGAACGACGCCTCCTTCATTTACCAGAAGGATTCCTCTGTGGCCCTGGGACAGGGGTTCCGCTGCGGCTTCCTGGGTCTTCTGCACCTCGACATCGTCCAGGAGCGGCTGGAGCGTGAATACGATCTGTCCATCATCCTGTCCGTGCCCAGCGTCCGCTATCGGTTCACCCTGAAGGACGGTAGCGTCCTGGAGGTCGACAACCCCGCCCATTATCCCGACCCGATCTCGATCGCAATATCCGAGGAGCCCTATATCCGCGCCAACATGATGATGCCGGACCGCTATCTCGGGGCCGTCATGAAGCTCTGCATGGAGAAGCGCGGCATCAATTCCACGCTCAGCTATACCGGACCGGGACGGATCGAACTGATTTTCGAGATGCCGCTTGCCGAAGTCATCTACGACTTCTACGATCGCTTCAAATCCGTGACACAGGGTTACGGCTCTTTCGATTATGACATCATCGATTACCGGGAAAGCCAGCTTGTCCTGCTGGACATTCTCGTCAACGGTGAAAAGGTGGATGCCCTCTCGCAGATTGTCAACCGGGAGCGGGCCCGCGCCAGGGGCCTTCAGGCCTGCGAGCGCCTGAAGGAGGAGATCCCGCGCCAGATGTTCAAGATCGCCATCCAGGGCGTCATCGGCGGGGAGATCATCTCGAGGACAACGATCTCCCCTTTCCGAAAGGACGTCACGGCAAAGTGCTATGGAGGCGATATTACCCGGAAAAGAAAACTTCTGGAAAAGCAGAAGAAAGGCAAGAAACGGATGAAAATGATTGGGTCGGTAAGCATTCCCCAGAGCGCCTTTCTGGCCGTTCTCAAGTCCGATGCGAGTTAGCGGCATGTCGCCGGCCGGTCTCTATATTCATATCCCCTTTTGCCGTCAGAAATGCAAATACTGCAATTTTTACTCGATCGTACCGCCAAACAATCTTTCGCCTTTCATTAAAGCGTTGCTTCATGAATTGTCGCTATATAATCGTGAATTCCAATGTTTTGACACGGTATACATCGGCGGCGGAACCCCTTCCGTCCTGTCCGCTCGGAGCATTGCAGACATTCTGACCGCCGTCAGAACGGATTACCGGATCCTGCCGGAAGCGGAAATCACGATTGAGGTGAATCCGGGGGATACCGGTGTTGATTATCTCACCGCGCTCCGCTGTTCAGGGGTCAACCGCCTCAATATCGGCGTCCAGTCCTTTGATGACCGCCTCCTCCGTTTTCTGGGCCGCCGTCACAACCGGCAGCAGGCCGTCGATGCGATCGGGAATGCCTTTGCGGCCGGCTTCGACAACATCGGCCTCGATCTGATCTACGGCATTCCGGGTCAGACATTCGGCGGGTGGCAGGAGACACTGGCCCGGGCGACGTCCTTCCGGCCCCATCATCTCTCCTGCTACCAGCTTACGCTGGAAGCAGACACGCCCCTCGGACGGCAATACCGTGAAAACCGTCTTGAACTTCCCGGGGAAACGGAACAGGCCGAATTTTTCTTCCAAACGGCGGCTTTTCTGGAAAATGCCGGCTACGTCCACTATGAGGTGTCCAATTTCGCCAGAAGCGCGTCCCTGCTTTCAAGGCACAACCAGAAATACTGGCAGCATCAACCCTGCCTCGGCATCGGTCCGTCCGCCCACTCCTTCTCCCGGGGAAAACGATGGTGGAACCACCGGTCCATCGGTCGTTACATGGACGCGCTTCTGAACGGCGGGGCGCCCGTCGAAGATTCTGAAATTCTCACCACGGAGCAGATGAGAATGGAGGCCCTCTTTCTGGGTTTTCGGACCAACAGGGGAATCGACCTTTGCGATTTTGAGGAGAAATACCGCTACGATCTTCTCGACGGGAAAAGTGACGCCCTGCAGCGGCTCGCTGACGCCGGGCTGATTGAAATCAGCAACCGCAGCATAAGGCCGACCCGCGCCGGGCTGGCGGTTGCCGATCATCTGGCCCTCATATAGGGGACATGACGAAAAGAGCCATCCGATGACGAACAGAATGAACAGCAAGTCCCTGATTTTCCTTTTCTGTGCGCTTCTCTTGCTGCTGACCGCAGTGCCGGATGTTCAGGCAAGGCGGCCCCGGCAGCGACAGCCGGAATACCAGTCGGCCGTCGTGATGAACGCCGCCACCGGCGAAATCCTCTATCAGAAAAATGCCGACCGGCCGCTGCAGCCCGCCTCGGTCACGAAAATCCTCTCCCTCTACCTGATTTACGAGGCCATCGGTGAAGGAAAGGCGCGCTTTCAGGATCCCGTTAAAATCAGCAAAAAAGCTTGGAGAACGGGCGGATCGAGGATGTTTGTCGATCCGGGCAGCGAGGTCCCGCTGGACGAGCTGATCAAGGGGATGTCCGTTGTTTCGGCAAATGACGCATCGGTTGCCCTGGCGGAATACGTGGGAGGAAGCGAGGATGCCTTTGTAGATAAAATGAACCGGAAGGCCCGCCAACTGGGGATGACCCGCAGCGCTTTCAAAAACCCCCATGGCCTCCCCGCCAGGGGACAGAGAACCACCGCACGGGACATGGCGAAGCTTTCACGCGATTATATTCGGCGGTTTCCCCAATCCCTGCAGATCCACGCGATGCAGTCCTACACCTATCACAACATCAAGCAGTACAACCACAACCTGCTCCTGAAGCGGTATCCGAACACGGACGGGCTGAAGACCGGATACGTCCATGCGGCCGGCTATCACATCATCGCAACGTCCCGGCAGGGGAACACCCGGCTGATCGCCCTGGTGATGGGTTCCCGCACGCCCGGCATCCGTTTGCGGGAAACGGCAAAACTGCTCGACCAGGGATTCGCCCGGGTCAACCGGCAGGCATCCGCGGCATCCCGTCTGTGAAGCCCGGCCGGACATTTCGCTCCAGATATTTCCGAATGTCGTCGAAGTGGCGGTATCGAACACAGGGGGTTCCATTGCCGGAACATTTCTCGTAGAGAATGTTCTTGGCGAAAACAAGGTCCGCCTGTTTCGCGGGGCACACATCGGAATAGCTGTCCCCGATGTAAACGATCCGGTCATAAAGGGGCCGGTACCGCGCAACGATCCCGCTTTTGCAATTTCCGCATTTCCCGCAGTCGGGACTGGGCTGCGGAAATTCAATGGAAAGCCCCCCGTCGTCCTGAAAGGTAACGGAGTTGGCAAAATACTCAATCTCCGCCAGGCCGCTTTTCATCAGGATCGCCTCAATGTAGAAATCCAAGCCGTCGGACAGGATCTTGAAATCCATGCCGGCCCGCCTGCAGTAGTCATGGAAATCGATAAAATAGGGGTCCAGCACCGCTTTTTCAAAGACATAGGCGAGCATTCGATCCCTGTCCCCCCTGAACAGCGGTGCGATTCTGGCGTAGGCGGCCCGTGATCCGATCCTGCCCTCGCAATAGTCGCGATCAATCTCCTCCCAGCCGTCTCCGGTAAAGCGGTCCAGCAGCTCGTTTCCCACATCGACCACGCTGGCCGTGCCGTCGAAGTCACAAAGAACCAGGATCCTCTCCGCAGCCATCAGGATTTTCCCTTGAAATACTTGCGGAGGACGCCCAGGCCGATCACGATGAGCGCGGCAGGCAGCAAATACGCGGAGATGATCCGCGTATCCAGTTCCCAGTTGTAATTCGCCAGGAAAATCACACCGGCGGCAATCAGAAACCAGCCCCCCAGATCCCGGACCCGCTGGACCAGTGCACCGATGCCGATCACAATCAGCAGGACAGGCCAGCTTTTGCTGAAACCGAAGGCCGTTGTCTTGCCCAGGATGATGAGAATGCCGACGGTAATGAGAATCAGCCCCCCCGTTAAAATGTGCTGTTTTTCCCTGCGATCCACCTCCGCTCCCGCTCCTTTCCTTGATTCGGCTTTTTCAGCCGGTCCATTCCCGCAATACGCCGCATGACGACCTTCCGCGACCCCGTCGATCCCCGATTCCTATTTTTCCGCCAGCTTCAAGAACGGCTTGAACAGATCAATCGGGATGGGGAAGATCGTGGTCGAATTGTTTTCCGAGGCAATCTGATTCAGGGTCTGCAGGTACCGGAGTTGCAGCGACATGGGCTGCGTTTCCATCAGCGCCGCTGCTTCGATCAGCTTCTGGGCCGCCTGAAATTCGCCTTCCGCATTGATGACCTTCGCACGACGTTCCCGCTCCGCTTCCGCCTGTTTGGCAATGGCGCGTTTCATTTCTTCCGGCAGGTCGATCTGCTTGACTTCCACCAGGGAGACCTTGATGCCCCAGGGGTCAGTGCTGCGATCGAGGATTTCCTGCAGATGGAGGTTGATCTTCTCCCGCTGGGAGAGGATTTCGTCCAGTTCCACCTGGCCGCAGACACTCCGCAGTGTGGTCTGGGCAAGCTGCGACGTCGCATAGAGATAGTTTTCCACATCGATGACGGCGGAATTCGCGTCCATGACACGGAAATACACCACCGCGTTGACCTTGATCGAAACGTTGTCCCGCGTGATCACGTCCTGCGGCGGAACGTCCAGGGTGATGGTCCGCATGTCCACCTTCACCATCTTGTCGACCACCGGGATCAGGATGATCAGCCCCGGCCCCTTCTGCGTGATGACGCGACCGAGCCGGAAAATGACGGCCCTTTCATATTCATTCAGAATCCGGATGGCGGCTGCCAGAAACATGACGACCAGAATTACCAGTACCGTAATCGTATACATTTTGAATCCTCCTTTATGATGATTCCTCCACCTTTACCCTGAGGGCTTCCACTTCGACCACTCGGATTCTCTTGCCTTGTTCCACGAATTTTTCACTCCAGGCGTTCCAGTATTCCCCGTGCACGAACACCTTTCCCTTTTCATGAATATCCGTAACCGCCTCGCCGAACACACCCATCATTCCTTCCCTGCCCGTGTGGCGCTTGCGCATCTGCGCCTTCAGGACCAGGGCGATCACCCCGGCGAAAAACACCGAAACGACCGCCAGCGCCGGAATCATGACCCTCAGGGATACCTGCAGCGCCGGGTCCGGTGAATCGAAGAGCAGCAGGGACCCCATGACCATGGAAACGATGCCGCCGATGGTCAGAATGCCGTGGCTCATCACCTTTACCTCCGCGATGAAGAGGACGATCGCGAACAGGATCAGGAGCACGCCGGCGTAATTGACCGGCAGGGTCTGCATGGCGAAAAAAGCCAGGATCAGCGAAATGCCTCCGACAACGCCGGGCAGGATGACGCCGGGGTGTGCAAACTCGAAGTAAAGTCCGGCAAGACCGAGCAGAAAAAGAATGTAGGCGATATTGGGGTCGCTTAATGCGGCGAGCACGCCCTGACGGATCCCCATTTTCTTTTCCCGGGTCACCGCTCCCTTCGTTCTTAACACTTTCCTGCCCTTTTCCAGGGACACCTCCCGGCCATCAAGCTGCTCCAGCAGCCGATCCAAATCTGCCGACACGAAGTCGATGACCCGGAGCCGCAGCGCCTCTTCGGCCGTTATGGACACGCTCTTTCGAACCGCCTTTTCAACCCACTCCTCGTTTCTCCCTCTTTTCTTGGCGATTCCGATGACATAAGCCACGGCATCGTTTTCCACTTTCTCCTTCATCGTCTTGTCCATGCCGCCGCCGATGCCGATGCCGACGGGGTGCGCCGCGCCGATGTTCGTCCCCGGGGCCATGGCCGCGATGTGCGCGGCAATCGTAATGATGACGCCGGCGGATGCCGCCCTCGCGCCTGAAGGGGAAACGTAAACGATGACCGGCAGAGGCGCATTGAGGATGCCCTTAGCGATGTCCCGCATGGCCAAGTCGAGCCCGCCCGGCGTGTCGAGCAGAATGATCAGCCCCTCCGCCCCCTCTTTTGACGCCTCTTCGATACGCTGCAGGACATAAGTGGCAATCGGGGGAGAGATCGTCGCGGCAACCGTGACGACATGGTAAACGGGTTTCTTGTTTTCGCCGGCCGAGACATTCGGGAAAAGAGTCAGGAGAATCATCCCGAAGAGAACGAACATCATGACGACGGACCACTTTTTATTCATGCCGGACCTCATAACATTTTCATGATCATCTGAACATCCTCCCAGACCTGCTTTTTCGCCCCGGGATTTCGCAGCAGATATGCGGGATGGTAGGTGGGCATAAGCGGTATCCCCTGGTAGGTGTGAAAGCGGCCGCGGAGACGGGTGATGGGAATCTCGTTCTTGAGAAGGGCGTGCGCCGCAAAGGTCCCCAGGGCACAGATGACTTTCGGCTTCAGGGCCTGAAGCTGCCTGACCAGAAAAGGCTCGCAGGACATGATCTCGTCCGGCCGCGGGTTCCGGTTGTCGGGCGGACGGCATTTCAGGATATTGCAGATATACACGTCACGACGGGTCATCCCCATGGCCTCAATGATTCGGTTGAGCAGCTGGCCGGCCTTTCCCACAAAAGGCCTCCCCTGGGCATCTTCATCGGCGCCGGGCGCTTCCCCGACAAAAGCAAGGGCGGCCTGCGGACTGCCTTCCCCGAAGACAAGATGGGTTCTGGTCCGGCACAGAGGACAGCGCTGACAGTCCCCCAGTTCCTGCCGGATGTCCTGAAGCGTCGGCGCCGTGGCGGCCGCAGACGGCGCGCCGTTCACGGCTTCGGCCATCCCGTCGCCCGCGTTCAACCACAGATAGGATGTCCCTCGCTTCAATTCCATATCCAGACGGATGCGCGCCCGCAGGGACGCGACCAGCGCCAGCAATTCGCGTCCCGGATCGCCACCTCCGGTCATGGCAAAGGTTCCCTCTGTTTCATCCATCCCGGGTAATCTCAAGCTTTCCGGCGGCGGGCGATCATCCTCTTTGCCCGGTCCAGGATCCGGTCCGCCACATCCATTTTATCCATCAGCGGCAACTCTTCCATGCCGCCTTCCCGGTCCAGTATTTTCACGATATTTGTGTCCGATTGAAATCCGGCGCCTTCCTGCTTCAGGTCGTTTGCCACGATCAGATCCATTTTCTTCGCCAGCATCTTCGCCTTCGCGTTTTCAATGAGGCCTTCCGATTCCATGGCAAAACCGATCAGGATCCGGTTCTTTTTCTTTTTTCCGATCTCGGCAATGATGTCGGGATTTCTCTCCAGATGGAGGGAGAGCAACCCTTTACGCTTCTTGATTTTTTCCTCCGCGCAAACGGAGGGTCGGTAATCGGCAACCGCCGCAGACTTGATGATAATGGTGGCCTGCTTCAGATGGCTCATCACGGCATCACGCATCTCGACGGCACTGGATACGGGAACAAAGGTGACGCCTCCGGGAACAGGCAGCGCCGTGGGTCCGCTGACCAGCGTCACCGATGCGCCCCGCCGCCTTGCCCTGACGGCCAGGGCATAACCCATCTTGCCGGTCGAATAATTCGTGATGAACCGGACCGGATCGAACGGCTCGCGGGTCGGCCCTGCCGTCACCAGAACCGTTTCTCCGGCGAGGTCTTTCACCGTCAGCATGGACCGCACCTCTTCAACGATGTCCGCCGGCTCGGGCAGCCTCCCCGCCCCTTCAGATTTGCAGGCCAGTTCGCCGATCCCCGGCTCCATCAGACGGTATCCCCGCGCAGACAGCTTTTGCATGTTTTCCTGAACGATGACGTTTTCATACATGCCCGTGTTCATCGCCGGACAGAGAAGGACCGGGGCCCTTGTCGCCATGACTACCGTGGTCAGAAGATCGTTGGCCAGGCCGGCCGCAATCTTCCCGATGACATTTGCCGTGGCCGGGGCAATGACCAGAACGTCCGTTTCCTCCGCCAACGCGATGTGGGCAATGTCGAAATCCCGAATGAGCGAAAATGTCTCTCTGTAAACGGGGTGTCCGGAGAGGGTTTGCAGCGTGAGCGGGGTAATGAATTCCTGTGCGTTCTTCGTCATCACCACCCTGACCTGGGCGCCGTCCCGGACGAGCAGCCTGACCAGTTCCGCCGACTTGTAGGCGGCGATCCCGCCCGTTACGCCGAGCAATATTCTCTTCCCTTTCATCACGGCCGTCCCTTCCCGTTGCTGCGGAACGCTTTGTCTGGCGCCAGCAGTCCTCGTTGAAAATATAGCAATTCTTCAATACAACATCAAGGAGTTAATCAGGGGGCGGGCTTTTTTGACTTGCAATGGCAAAAACAAATCATTATATGTGGCGCCGCAATTTAAAATCGCATGAAGGGGTGGTTCCATGAACAAGCATTTCTACCGCTATGTCATCGCCTTTGTCGCCATCATTTTTCTGACAGGCGGTTTTTTCCTGTTCGGCAGTTATTTTGAAATCGTCAAACCGGAGATCCGGCTCTCGGAGGACCTGGTCGCCATCGGACGTCAGAAAGTCATGGAGATCACTTTTTCTGATAGCGGCAGCGGCCTCCGCGAAACGACGGCCGTCATCGTCCAGGACAACAAACCCTACCCGCTCTCTTCCGTGCATTACCCGCAAAAGAAAACGAGCCGGAAATTAATGTCCCTGACTGTCGATCCCTACGAAATGAAGATGCATGACGGACCCGCCATCCTTCAGATCAAGGCCGTCGATTATTCGCTGTTCAAAAATGAAACCCTGATCAGCAGGCCGGTGACGATCGACATGACCCCGCCCCAGATTTACCCGCAGAACCCGCAGAATATCGTCAATCCCGGCGGGACCGGCGTCACGCTGTTCCGGACATCCGAACCCACCGTGATGAGCGGGGTGATGGTGGAAAACCAGTTCTTCAGGAGTTACCCCATCATGGTTTCGGGCAAACTTTTCCAGATTGTCTATTTTGCCCTCCCGGTCGATGCGAGGCAGGGCGCTACACGCATCAAGATCTTCGCGCGGGACACAGCCTCCAACGAGGCTTCCCTGGCACTGCCGCACCTGATCAAGGTCAAGAAGTTCCGTTCCGACCAGATGAATCTGTCGGACACTTTTCTGCAGCAGAAAATGCCTGATTTTCAGATTTCAAACCCGGAACTCCGGGGCAAAACGATAGTGGAAACTTTTATCCAGGTGAACGGGCAGATGCGTCAGGACAATCTGAAAACCATTCAGGCCATCACCCGGAAAAGCGAACCCCGACAGCTCTGGCAGGAGACCTTCCTGCGGATGAAAAACGCTTCCCCGATGGCGCTTTTCGGCGATGCGAGAACCTACATGTACCAGGGAAAAGCCATCGGCGAGAGCCTTCACGAGGGCGTCGATCTGGCTTCCACGGAACATGCCCCGATCGAGGCGGCAAATGATGGCGTCATCGTTTTTTCCGGTCCTCTGGGCATATACGGCAATGCCGTGATCATCGACCATGGACTGGGACTGTTCTCCCTTTACGGCCACCTTTCGGCGATCCAGGCCCAGACCGGACAGCCGGTGAAGAAAGGCGATCAGATCGGCAGTTCCGGCGTCACCGGTCTGGCCGGGGGAGACCATCTTCACTTTTCCATCATCCTGGGCGAACGGTTTGTCAATCCCCAGGAATGGTGGGACCCCCACTGGATTGCCGACAACGTCACGAAAAAAATTGCCCAGGCCAACTGAGCCCGGGCAGGCATGCATGCACCCAATTCCGCATCGCGGAAGACAAGTCTTCGGCCGGCATAGGATTTTTGATTTCAGCTTTTGTTGATGTCCCGGTGACTGATGCTGACGACAAGATTCTTGCGGCTGAAATAAGCCACCAGTTCATTGGCCATCACGACCGACCGGTGCCTGCCGCCGGTGCATCCGAGGGCTATGTTGAATCGGGCCTTCCCCTCCTTTTCGTACAGCGGAACGAGAAATTCCATCAGTTCAAAGAGCTTCTGAATAAAAATCCTGCTTTCCTCGAATTCAAGCACATATCGGCGGACAGCGGCGTTGTGCCCGTCATGGGGTTTCAGCTCTTCGACAAAATAGGGATTCGGAAGAAAACGGACATCCAGCGCCATATCGGCATCGGCGGGGAGTCCGAACCGGTACCCGAACGACGTGACATGAATGATCATTCTCCGCGAGGCGGATCCCAGAAAGTACCGCTGGACCGCATCCTTGAGCTGATGGACATTCAGGGACGTCGTGTCGAGGACCTTGTCGGACATCTGCTTCAGGGAAGACAACTGGCTGCGCTCGCTGAGAATTCCCTCCATGACGGAACCCTGCAGGGACAGGGGGTGGGTTCGCCGGGTTTCGCTGAAGCGATGCAGCAGGGCATCGTCGCCGGCATCCAGAAACATAATTTCGATCTTGTACCCTTTCCGGTTCAGCTCCTCGAAAATCTTTGTGTAGCTTTCCAGAAAGCTTCTTTCCCTCAGGTCCATCACCATCGCGACCTTTGAGACGTCCTTCGATCCGTCGGATTGTATTTCGAGGAATTCGGGCAGCAGGATGACGGGGAGGTTGTCGACACAGAAGAAACCGATATCTTCAAGAGCCCTCAGGGCCGTCGTCTTCCCCGAACCGGACATGCCCGTAATGATGACAACGCGAAGGGTCTTCATCCTTCCTGCCTCCTTTTGAAAACTGAATGAACGGCCTGTTCGACCCGTGAAACCGTCATGTATCTTCCGGTGTCAACGGCGATTTCCAGGCAGGGCACCATGATGCTCAAAATTTCCCGGGCTTCCTTGTCCTTCGAAGCGCCGCCCGGCCGTGGACGATCCCTCCGCACCGCTTCGATGACCAGGTCCAGAACCGTTTCATCGAGCCGGTTCCCCTGTTTTATGATTCGCCGGGTTTCCGTTATTCCCGACGCCTTCACGTGCACCAGGCGGCGTGAGCGTCGATGGCCGCGGGCAAGAAGGCGGCTTCCTTTTCTCTCGATCTCAATGACATCATCGGCCACCCACAGATGGCCGCGCCGCGCGAGACGGATACCCAGGGTCGTTTTTCCGATGCCGCTGTCTCCCGCCAGGAGCACCCCCCTGCCGAAGACATTCAGAAGAACGCCGTGCATGAAACAGATCCGTTCGATCTTCTCCCGCAGGCGTCCCCTGAGGCGGCTCTCCAGAAGGAATTCGTCATGAACCGAGGCCATCACGGAAATCCCGCCTTGCCTGATCAGCGGATCGAAATAATCGGGAATGCATCGCGATCCGGAAAGAAAAACAGCGGGAATCCGCAAGGAGGAAATTTTTTGCAGAATGGATTTTCGCTCATCCGGCTGATGCATCCACCGGGCATGGAGAATATGACCGGGGATGATCAGCGCGATGCCGGGAAGCAGTGCCGGTGGAAAACGGCCCTGGAGCGTCTGCACCCGGGCCTGATCCATGCACCGATCCATTCCGGGTGACCCGCTCGCGGCACAAAGGCCCAACCGGTGTTCCGCCCCCCGAACCAGATCTTCGATCGTCACAGCCGGCATGATCCTGGAGCACCGCGGTATTGTTTATGATATCAGATCATCCTGAACGGTGATGATCCTGTACAGGTCTTCCCTCGTTTTGGCCGTTGTCAGTCTGTTCCGGAAAATGCCGTCTTTCAGCATTTTTGATATCTTTGCCAGTGCCTTGAGATGCTGGCCCGCTGAATTCTCCGGAGCTATCAGCAGAAAAAACAGATGGGCCGGTTTGCCGTCCATTGAATCAAAGTTTATCCCCACAGTGCTGCGGCCAAAAGACAGGACGAGTTCGTCGAGCCCCGGGACCTTTCCATGGGGTATGGCAATGCCGTCACCGATGCCCGTGCTTCCCAGTTTTTCTCTTTCATACAGCACGTTGACCGTGGTGTCGCAATCCAGTTTCCGGGGACTTTTGACAAACGGCTGAACCAGTTCCCTGAGGACATCCATCTTGTTGCCCGACCGCAGCTCCTCGATGATATCTTCAACTTTCAGCATATCGATGATTTTCATGCGCCATTCCCCGGTGATCAGCTGTTTGCCTCGATGAGCGCATAAAGGCCGTCTTCACGCCGGTAGATCAGACTGACATTTTCCGTCATCGCATCCCGATACATGATGAACAGGTTCTTGGACTCCTCGATCTCCATCATGGCGTCGTCCAGGGACATGGGTTTCAAGACGATTCTCCTCGTTTCCACCACTCTTGCGTTTACAGCCTCTTCCGCCTCTTCCGGGAACCCGGACACGGCGGTGATTCCCTCGGAACGGGTCAGGTTGGTCTTGTGACCCCTTATTTTTTCCTTGCGCTTCTTCAGCTGACGCTCGATTTTTTCAATGGCATTGTCGATCGCAAGATGCATGTCTTTGGATTCTTCTTTTGCGTTTACGTTCAAACCATCGGCCATCAAATTCACTTCCGCCACATTCCTGAACTTTTCAACGGAGAGAACCACATGCGCTTCAACGGGACGATCAATGTATTTTTTCATTTTTTTCAACCGGTCATCCACATATTCCTTCTGCCAATTTTCTCCCTCTGCATTCCTGAATGTCACAGAAATTTTCATAAACCTGTCCTCCTGTTAAAGTTACCTGACCTCATGGGTCATCCGTTGCGCCCAACCCGCAATATCGTTTGGTCAACGGCGGGCGCGTGAAGCCCGCCTGTATATTTTCATTGTCTCGAAAAGTCAATCCCCCTGTTGCCTAAAAAAACTTCTTCCTCCGCGAAGAGGGCAGAATCCCCATGACTTCCCTGTATTTTGCGATGGTCCTTCTGGCGATCGTTATCCCCACCTGATCGAGAAGCTCGGCAATGTCACTGTCGCTGTAGGGGTTCCTGGGATTTTCCCCGCCGACGATTTTCCGGATTTCCTCCTTCACGCTTTTGGATGCAATGTCGTCTCCGTTTGACCTGCTGATGCCGCTGCTGAAAAAATACTTCAGTTCAAAGATGCCCCTGGGCGTCTGCATGTACTTGTTGGTGACCACCCGGCTGATCGTCGATTCATGCATCCGGACATCATCCGCGATGTCGCGGAGGACCAGCGGCTTCAGGTATTGAATCCCTCTGTCAAAAAAATCCTTCTGATGCCCGACGATACTCTCCGTCACTTTATAAATGGTCTTTTGCCGCTGCTGGATGCTCTTGATGAGCCAGGTTGCGGACTGCACTTTTTCCTTGACGTACTTTTTTCCAGTTTCCTGGTCGGCGCTGACATTGTCCGCCATCATGATCTCCCGGTAAAAATTGCTGATTCTCAGCCGCGGGAGGCCGTCGTCGTTCAGGACGATCTTGTAATCATCACCCGATTTGAAGACATAGACATCCGGAATGATCGACTGGATCCTTTCCTCGCTGTAGATTCTGCCGGGCTTGGGATCCATGCTGCTGATCAGCTGGACGGCGTGAAGCACGTCAGAGAGTGAATATTTCATTTTCCTGGCGATGTGGGTGTAATTTTTCAGTTCCAGGTCCCTGAGGTGTTCCTGAATGATTCCCTCGATCAGCGGGCTCCCGATTTCGAGAAGGCGCGCCTGAATCAGCAGGCACTCTTTCAAATCCCTGGCAGCAATGCCCGGCGGATCGAATTCCTGGATTTTCTTCAGCATTTCCCCGACGCACCTTGCTTCGACCCTTACCAGGGCGGCAATTTCCTCCAGATCCACCGTCAGATACCCATTCTGGTCCAGGTTTCCGATGATCTGTTCGCCGATTCTCATCTCCTTTTCGGAGCAACGGGTCAGTTTCAGCTGCCACATGAGGTGGTCCGTCAGGGACGGAACGGCCGAGAGCATGTTTTCCCAGGGCGGGGCTTCACCGTCGAGACGGTCATAGGTGACTCCCATCGGCCCGTAATCTTCGAGATAGCCGTTCCAGTCAAAATCTTCCCTGCCATCCCCTTCTCCGGTCAGTTCATCCATGCGGTCGATGGCCTTGATCTCCTCCCGTTCAATGACCGGAATGCCATCGGCTTCGGTGTCCGTGACTTTCTCCTGTTCATCATCCGCCGCCATCTCTTCAAGTAGCGGGTTTTCCTCCATCTCCTGGTTTATGGTGTCGACCAGCTCAAGGCGGGAGAGCTGGAGCAGCTTGATCGCCTGCTGCAATTGCGGCGTCATAATCAGCTGCTGCGTCAATTTCAGATTCTGTTTAAGCTCAAAAGCCATCTTACAGGTAAAAATCCTCGCCAAAATAGATTTTGCGCGCTGCTTCGCAATGCGCAATCGTCTCGGGGTCTCCCTCAACGAGAACTTTCCCCTCATTGACGATATATGCCCGGTTGCAGACGGAAAGCGTTTCCCGGACGTTATGGTCGGAAATGATGACGCCGATGCCCTTGGATTTCAGCTTGAAAATAATCTTCTGGATATCCGCCACAGCCAGCGGGTCGATGCCCGCGAAAGGCTCATCCAGCAGGATGTATTTCGGAGACGTCACGAGGGCACGTGTGATCTCGACCCGTCTCCTTTCACCGCCGGACAGCGAAAAGGCGTAACGATCGGCCAGGGCGGACAGATCCAGTTCTGCCAGCAGTTCCTTCAAACGCCGCTCCCGGTCTTCCTGCGTGACATCCAGTGTTTCCAGAATCGCCATGATATTTTCTTCGACCGTCAGTTTTCTGAAGATGGAAGGCTCCTGCGGCAGGTAATTAATGCCCTTCCTGGCACGGATGTACATCGGGTGCCGGCCGATGTCTTCCTGATCCAGGTAGATGTGCCCGCCGTCCGATTGAATCAGCCCCGTGATCATGTAAAAAGTGGTGGTTTTACCGGCTCCGTTGGGTCCGAGAAGCCCGACCACCTCCCCGGGATATATCTCCAGGTCAACCTCGTTGACGACCTTTCTTCCGCCATAAATTTTGATCAGTCCGACTGCGGACAGTTTTTCCATCTGAAGCAATATGACCCGTTTCGCTCATCCCCGGTTTGCGACAATGCTTCCCCCGGGCAGGAAGTTATTTCTTTTCCTGTTTCTTTTCGCTTGGATAAATCGTCGCCGTCACCCGTTTGTTCTGGTCGCTTTCGACGACGCCCCGGTCTTCATCAAGGTAGACGATGATTCGATGGCCCACGATAACGTTCTTCCCCTCGCGCATGACGGCGTTTCCCGTCATGACGACCTTCTGCGAATCCTGATAAAAAATCGCATGGTCGCCCGTCACGACCCGGCCGGTCTGGGTGATGATCACATGGCCCACGGCCTCGACCTGATCCAGATCGCCCGTTTCCCCCATCCCCCGGACTTCCTTTTTCTTGGTCTTGTCAGGGTTCTCCTTGTAATGAATGATCAGACGGTCCGCCTTGATGACTTTGTCTCCCTGCGTGGCGACGGCATTTCCCGAAAAAATGACATTTTTTGTTTCATCGTATGCATCCAGCCGGTCTGAAACAATTTGAATCGGCTGATTCTTGTCTACTTTGGCCTTTTTCTGACTCTGAACCGCCCTTTGCGCCTGAGCCGCCCCCGGCATCACCGCCAAAAGCGCTGCAACAACCCAAAACGACAACAGCAGGATAACGATTTCCTTTTTACAACGATCACTTGCAAACATCTCTTTACTCATTTCAATTTTACTTCGGCCTTGACTTTTGACACAAGGGTCAGTTCGCCGCTTTTCATGTTTACTGTCAGGCCGGTCCCCCTGATTTTCATCTGTCCGCTTGACATGGTGACCGCTGAATCCGTGTAAATCTTCCCTTCCGCATTGTTGTAGCTCAATTTGTCCGTCGTGAACCGCTCGCCGCCATCCGACGTTCCCTCGACATTTCCAACAATTTCGATATCTTTTTTCTCGGTTTGGAAGCGCCCCTTGTCGCCTGTCAGGGTAAAGGACTTACCGTCGGCCGTCAGCATCCGGACCCGAATCTTGTCAAACAGGGCCACATTTTCTTTCTTTATGTATTGCGCCGTATCCGCTTTGATTTCCCATTTCTCACCCGACTGGCCCACATCGGTGTAAACGACATTCTTCACCTGAAGATCGATATTTTCCGCCATGACCTTCAGGATCTTCTGGGGCGCCTTTCTGTCATTCGCCACCTTCAGGGCAATGACAATCGACAGAATCGCCAGGGAAGCCAAGCCGGCAATGATCCAAGTTCTCTTCTTAAATTTTATCTTGCTTATATTTATAGCATTCATGGCCACAGAAGTAAAGGCGAATCACGGAAAGCAAATAATTTGAATGCTTAAGAAAATTCATATTTCCCTGCCACTTCGGCCCAATGATTCTGGGCTTTCATGATGATCTCGCAAACTTCCCTTACGGCACCTCTTCCGCCTCTTTTACGGGTCACGTAATGAGCCGCCTTTTTCGCTTCCGGCACTGCGTCCCGCACGGCGACCGCGAAACCGACTCTCCTGAAAAGAGGGATGTCGACGACATCATCTCCGATATAGGCCACCTCTTCCGGACGGAGATTCATCCTGGCGACAAGGCTCTCAAAAAGACCGGCTTTGTCCCAGATCGACTGGTGGACTTCCGTGATCCCGAGATCCCGGGCGCGGTGCGAAACAACTTCCGACTTCCTTCCGGTGATCAGGACAACGGCAATCCCGCAGCGCATGAGCATTTTCAGGCCATGCCCGTCCTTGACGTCAAAATGCTTCGTTTCGCATCCCCCGTCATCCATGATGATCCGGCCGTCCGTCAGAACGCCGTCCACGTCGAGCATCAGGACCCGTATGGCACCGATCTTTTCCTCCATCGGCGCATCGCCGGTATTCGTCATAGGCACCCCCTGCATTCGCCCCCTTCACTGCGATCCGTATTGATTCTTGACCAGCCGATCCATTTTGACAAGCAGAAGAAGGAGATCCCGGAGATCGTCAAGCGCCAGTGAGTTGGGGCCGTCACAGAGGGCGCAGTCCGGATCCGGGTGAACTTCCAGAAAAAGACCGTCAATGCCGACGGCAACAGCCGCTCTCGCAAGATAGGAAACCATCTCGCGCTGTCCGCCGGAAGATGCGCCCTGACCGCCGGGAAGCTGGACACTGTGGGTCGCGTCAAAGACAACCGGATACCCCATGGACCTCATCTCCGGAAGGGACCGGAAATCAGCCACAAGATTATTATAGCCGAAACATGCGCCCCGTTCGGTCACCATAATGTTTTCATTGCCTGTCGATGCGGCCTTCTGCAGGATGTTTTTCACGTCCCAAGGTGCCAGAAACTGTCCTTTTTTGATGTTTATGACGCTGGCCTGCCGGGCGATTTCGATCACAAAGTCCGTCTGCCGGCAGAGGAATGCCGGAACCTGAAGAACGTCGGCAACCCTCGATGACGGCCCGATTTCCTCGAAACGATGGACGTCCGTCAGAACGGGAACGGCGCAAAGCTTCTTGACTTCCTCCAAAATCCGCAGCCCCTCCCGGAGCCCCGGACCCCGGTAAGCGCTGAGGGAGGTGCGGTTTGCCTTGTCATAGGAGGCCTTGAATATGAAGGGAATCTGAAGGCGACCGGTCAGCTTCTTCAAAGAATCGGCAATCGCCAGGGTTTTTTCTTCATCCTCGATCACGCATGGCCCCGCAATCAGCACAAATGGCGCTGCCCCGCCGATGACCACATCATCCAACCGAATCTGCCGTGTCTCTTCTAAATTGCGCTTCAAGACCTCTCCTTTTATCCTTAACCTTCCCGGTTTTTCTGCTGCAGCATGCGGATCTTCAGTTCCCGAAATTTCTCCGCCGCTTTTTTTGAATCGCCGTTCAATTCGTATGCGGAACGGTACGCATTGAGCGCCTCCGGATACATTTGCTTCTTTTCATAGGCTTCGCCCAG
The DNA here is from genome assembly GCA_963709485.1 of uncultured delta proteobacterium. Lineage (GTDB taxonomy): Bacteria > Desulfobacterota > Syntrophia > Syntrophales > Fen-1087 > JAXDBM01. Next base: position 309,139 of record CAVPWE010000003.1, on the reverse strand, counting down.
CCTGACGTACACCATATCATCCTCCGGATCGTGGCGTAAGGACAATTGATAAAATTCAACGGCCTTGTCATGGTTCCCTTTTAAACTGTAGGCTTGACCCAGGTTTGCATACACGGGGGCTTTTTTGGGGAGAAGCGGAAGCATCCTTTGATAGGTGGCGATCGCCCTGTCATACTGCTTCCCGCGGATATAATAATCCGACAGCGTATTCAGGACTTCGGCCGTCGGATGAACGGCTGCATACTGTTCGTAAGCCCCCAGGGCCTCCTTTGTTTTTCCCAGTTTCTTGTAGGTATAGGCCAGGTTGTACAGGATCTGGGGGTCTTTGTTGCCGTATTTTATGGCTTTTTCGTAATTCTCGACAGAGGGATTCAGTTTTTTCAGTTCACCGTAGGCAAAGCCGAGATTGGCGTGAATCATGGCCTTTCGCTTCGATTTTGCGGCGATCTGCTCATAAAGCTGAATCGCCTGCGGATAACGCTTGGCCTTGTATTCCAGATTCGCCAGCCGCTCCACTGCGTCGGCGTCGCCCGTTTTCTGATCGCCGAACTGCCGGTATATCTTGGCAGCCTCTTTGTCCTGTTTGTTTTTTTCGAGGGCCGCAGCCAGGTTCATCCGCACAACGGACTCCTTCGGATTCAATTCAAGGGCCCGCCGGTAGCTGGCGATTTCCTCTTTTACGAGACCCTTCTTCTGGTATGCGAGGCCCAGATTGGCATAGATTGCAGCGTTGCGGGGCTGCTTCTTCAGGGCTTCCCGGTACCACTTGATCGCTTCGTCGGTATGACCCGCCTTGAGGGAGACGTCCGCAAGGGCGATCATTGCGTAATCGGCCTTTGGAACCTTGGCGAGATAATTCCGGTATTGGCTTGCGGCATCATTAATCTTGCCGCTTTTCTCGTAAGCCTCGCCCAGACGGTAGAGGAGAATGGCGTTGTCAGGGTTCAGCCTCACCGCTTCACGGTAATTCGCGATTGCCCGATCCCACTGGTTCAGTTTCCCGAGCGCAAAGGCGACGTTGGCAAATGTCGCGGCGTCCTGCCGGTTGATCCGGAGCAGCATGGCGCCTGTTTTGACGACCTGTTCATAGTTCTTGTCATTCATGTAGCATTTGAGCAGCTCGGACATGGCGGCGGCATCGTCCGACTTGCGGGCAAGGACTTCCTTGTACAGCGCGATCGCCTCCGCCGTTTTGCCCTGGCGGGTGTAGAGGGCCGCCAGCATCTTCCGAACCTGGGTGTCCTCGCGATTGACGGCGATAGCCTGCTTGAGATAGTCCGCCTGCAGGCGCTGATCATCGGAATTCTTCGCGTATCGGAGCAAATCCTGCGGTGTGACGTTGACTTTCATGGGAATCCGGGCAATCACGCCGTCACGATAGAGCACATTGATAAAATACTCGGAAGTCTGGCCGGTCGGCAGACCGCTTTTTTTCACCATCATCAATTTGTCAATGAGTTCGATTCCCTTGAGAAGCTTGCGGAAGTCGTTCTTTTCGCCGAGACCTTCAACATCGACGGCAACGCCCTTTTCCAGCAGATCATCCGAGACGATGCCCTTGATGACGAATTCGTCCCGGTATGAGAGGTCAAAAGTGTCCTGTGCGGTCAGCTGGTAATCCTTTCCGTTCTTTTCCACCAAAAGATAATAGAAATGAGGATTCCGGCCCAATACGAGGAAGGAGAAAGTATTGACCGCCCGCGTCGCGAAAAACGGCGCTTTCCCGGATGTCCGGGAAAAGAACGCGTACCCCCCTGCCCCCAGCAGAATGACGAAAACCACCATCAAGATGAGGGCGATTGTCCTCCGCCCGGGAAGTTTAAGCTTCTTTTTTACGGCCGGCCGGCCGGACTCATATTCCATGCTTTAAACCCCGGCATTTCTGCCTTCAGATACGTTAAAAATTTTCCGTTCTTCAAATCAGGAAACCACCGGGCCCGTCAGCTCCGCGGATGGTACTTCCTGTGAACATCCTTCAGCCGCTCCCGTGTGATATGGGTGTAGATCTGTGTCGTCGAGATGTCGGCATGACCCAGCATCATCTGCACGGACCTGAGATCGGCGCCCCCTTCCAGCAGGTGGGTTGCAAAAGAGTGCCTGAACGTGTGCGGATGCACCTTTTTACCCAACCCGGCCTTGAGGGCGTACTTCTTTACGATTTTCCAGAATCCCTGGCGCGTGAGCCTCTGTCCGGACCGGTTCAGAAACAGCAGGTCGCTCTGCCGTCCCCTGATCAGCCCGGGCCTCGATTTTTCCACATATCGACGCAGGCAGTCGCAGGCGCATTGGCCGATCGGAACGATCCGTCCCTTCCCGCCCTTTCCCATGGTCGAGAGAAATCCCACCTGCCAGCTGATATCGTTCATCTTGAGGTTGATCAACTCGGAGGCGCGGAGTCCCGTCGCGTACATCAACTCGAGCATCGCCCTGTCTCTCATCCCGGCATCGCTGTCCAGAACGGGCTGCGCCAGCAGATTGTTCATTTCCTCCCGGTTCAGCGTTCCTGGCAGGCGCATCCAGACCTTTGCCCGCTCAATGTGGACCAGGGGATTCCGCTCCACGATCCCTTCCCGCAGCAGATAATGATGAAATCCCCGGACAGCCGCCAAAGCCCGGTTCACCGAACTTGCGGAAAGCCCTGCTTTTTTCCGTTCGGCGAGATAGGCCATGACGACATCGGGGGAGATTTCCCGGAGAACCGCACAACCACTTTTTCGGGCAAAAGCGAGGTAGCCGTTCAAGTCACGGCCATAGGCGTCAAGGGTGTTTCGCGAGCATCCTTTTTCTACGAAAAGGCAGTTCAAATACTGGTCCAGAAACTCGTGCATGTGGTATTTTTAACGCAAATGAGGCAGGGAAGCAAAGCTTTTTTCAAAAAGATAAATTTATTGACATGAACCCGGGGTTATGATAATCGGACGGGCGTCAAACGCGCCCAAGTTACAAGCTTTTTTATTTCATAACATCCCAAGCAAACGTCCCGGGGGCAGTCAGGTCAGATGACGGCTTTGAGTACGGCTGTCAAAAGGCGATTTTCGCAAAGGAGGTCATCGTGACCCTCAATGATGTAAAAGAGATACTGAATGCCGATGTCCTGGTCGGACAGGATCAGATGGACATGGAAGTAAAGACCGCCTTTGGCGCTGACCTGATGAGCGACGTGCTTGCATTCGCCAAATCAGGCAGCCTTCTGCTCACCGGATTGACGAATCCCCAAGTCATTCGAACATCCGATATTCTCGACATTGCCGCCATTGTGATGGTCCGGGGAAAAAAACCGGTTCCGGAAACCATTAGGCTGGCGGAAGAACTTAAAATTCCTGTTCTTTCGACAAAATACATTCTCTTTGAAACAGCCGGCCGCTTATATGAAAAAGGCATAAAAGGTTGCGTAGAAAGGGTTGATAGCAACATTGAACGCTCCTGAAAAGCCCATCCATGAAAGCAGTTACACCGTAGAAGGCGGAAATTTTGACGAGGCGGGGAAAGTCTCCAGTCAGATCAAGGCGAACCTGAAAAAGCTGCATCTGAGCAAGGACGTCGTCATGAAGGCTTCTCTGGTCGCCTACGAATCGGAAATCAACATCGTCTCCTACGCAAAAAAAGGGATGATTCAGCTGTCCGTAACGCCCCAGAAGGTCAAAATCGAAACCATCGACGAAGGCCAGGGGATCCCGGACATCGATCTGGCCATGCAGGAGGGCTATTCCACCGCGACCTCAAAGATCAGGGAAATGGGCTTCGGCGCGGGCATGGGTTTGTGCAATATCAAGAAATTTTCCGACCTGTTTCAGATCACGTCGGAAATCGGCAAGGGAACCCACCTGAAGATGATCATCAATATCGTCAATAACGCTCCATAAACAGGGAATAAGGATATCCGGTGGACCTCGCATCAATCGTAAAAATATTGAATCTGAAGGTTTGTTCGGGCATGGACCAGCTTAACCGGCCCGTGCGCGGGGGATACACCGGTGATCTGCTGAGTGACGTCATGGGAAACAGCAAAGAGGGGGACGTCTGGGTCACCCGACAGGTCCATCAGAATATTGTCGCCGTGGCCAGCCTGAAAGAGCATGCCGGAATCATCCTTGTCCACGGGGCCGAGCCGGCAAAAGACACCCTGGAGAAAGCCACTCGGGAAAACATCCCGCTGATGGTTTCCGAGCAGTCCGGTTTCGATGTCGTGGGGCAGATATACGCCCTGATCGCCGCAGAGAAAAACACCGCAGTCGCGGGGCATTAGGCCATGCGGCTCATGGTCTTATTTTTGACATTTTTTCAGGATACGCATCATGCTCAGGGCGTTTCGCTGCGATCTTCACATGCACACCTGCCTTTCGCCCTGTGCGGAGTTCGATATGTATCCGAAAGCACTCATTGACAAATGCATAAGTGAAAAGCTGGATCTGATCGCCATCTGCGACCACAACGCTTCGGAAAACGTACCCTATGTCCTGAGCCTGGCCAGGGGAAAACCGCTGACCGTTCTGCCGGGAATGGAAATTTCCAGCGTGGAGGAAGTGCATCTGCTGGCCATTTTTGACGACCTGCGTGATCTTTTGAAGCTTCAGGGGATCGTCTACGAGCATCTGCCCGGCAAAAATCAGGAAGATGTTTTCGGATGCCAGGTCATTGTCAACGACCGGGATGAAGTGGAGGGCATGAACGAGCGGTTGCTCATCGGCGCCACGGAGCTGCCGCTCCAGGAAATCATCGATCTGATACACGCCTTGGGCGGCCTCGCCGTGGCTTCCCACATCGATCGCCCCAGCTACAGTGTCATCAGCCAGCTGGGATTCATCGATCCGTCCATGCCCTTCGACGCCCTGGAGATTACCCCGGCAACCGGAATCAGAAGTGCTCGGCAGCAGTACCCCGGGCTCTCATCCTTTGCCTTCATCGAATCATCGGACGCCCATTTTATCCGCGATATCGGCAGCGCGTTCACGACGATGATCCTCGAGGAGGCAAATATCCGCGAGCTGAAGCTTGCCTTCGAAAACCGGGACGGGCGCCATGTCGAGGCGCCGTGAGGCATGCTCGAGCTGTCCCTCCATATCCTGGACATCGCGGAAAACAGCGTACGCGCCGGGGCAAGTCAGGTAACGATCGAGATGACGGAAGACCGGGAGGCGGACCGGCTGACACTGGAAATCCGGGATGACGGAACAGGGATGACCGAGGAGGCGCGGAAACGGGCACTGGACCCCTTTTACACAACAAAAAAAGTCCGCCGTGTCGGACTCGGGCTTCCCATGCTGGCACAGGCCGCCGCAAACACGGGGGGAGGCCTGGAAATTGAATCAAGTCCTGAAGCGGGCACCACGGTGAAGGTTGTCTTCGGGCTCCGTCACATTGACCGGCAGCCCCTGGGGGACCTTCCGGGAACGATCGTGGCGCTGATCACAGGAAACCCTGACATTCATTTTGTCTACCGTCATCATCGCGACGGTCGGGCCTACACGCTGGACACGGATGAAATCAAGGAGGAAATTGAAGATGTCCCGATCAACCACATCGAGGTTTTAAAATTCATCCGTCATGATGTCGAGGACGGTCTGATGGAAATCAACGCGGAGGCGTGAACCAGGAAATATTGGATGAAGGAGGCGTCAATGAAATTGGAAGATGGTGACCTTTTGAAAGAATTTACCCCGGATCAAATCGCAAAACTCGACGGGCTCATTCAAAAATATAAGGGAAAACCGGGGGGCCTGATTCCCGTTCTCGAGGAGGCCCAGGTGTCGCTCGAATATCTGCCCATCGGTGTCCAGAAAAGGATTGCCAAAGGTCTGAATCTGCCGTTGAGCCGGGTTTACGGGGTGGTAACCTTCTATTCGTTTTTCACCATGACCCCCCGGGGAAAGCACACCGTCCGCGTCTGCCTTGGAACGGCATGCTACGTCAGAGGCGGAAAAGCCCTTGCGGAAAAACTGGAAAGGGAATTCGGCGTCAAGGAAGGTGAAACCACGCCCGACCGGATGTTCACCTACGAGACCGTCCGGTGTCTGGGGGCCTGCGGACTGGGACCGGTCGTCGTCATTGATGAAGACGTTCACGGTCGTGTCAAACCGGGCAAAGTCCGGGAAATTCTCAGCCAGTACAATTAACGATCAGCGAGGGAGAAATCATGGCGAAACTGAAAATAGAAGATTTGAAGAAAATCAAGGAAAAGGTCCATGCGGAAACGGCCCTTCGCGAAGGCGACCGCCGGGCGAAAATCACCGTTCATATGGGAACCTGCGGGATCGCATCGGGCGCGAGAGAGGTCATGGATGCCCTGATGCGGGCCATCGAGGAAGTGAGCGTCACGGACGTGGCCGTGACCACGTCGGGCTGCATGGGCCTCTGCAGTCGCGAACCGCTGGTCACCGTCGAAATCGTCGGCCAAGAGCCGATCAAGTACGAATACATGGATGCCAATAAAATGAGGCAGGTCTTCAAAAGGCATGTGCTCGAGGGAGAAATCCAGACCCCCTTTGTACTGGCGCGGGGCGCCGAGAAGACAAAATAGCGTCTGAGGAAATGCGCCGCGGTCAGGGTTCAGGCGGCGGACAATACAGGCTAAGGAGGATTTAAACCAAATGAAAATATTTCGTTCGCACTTGTTGCTCTGCGGCGGAACCGGCTGTCATGCGTCAGGAAGCCTGAACGTCAAGAAAGCCATCGTCACGGAGCTTCTGAAGCGGGGACTTGCCGAAGAAATAAAAATCGTGGAAACCGGCTGCAACGGCTTCTGCGCGATGGGCCCCATCATGGTGGTCTATCCGGAGGGCGTCATCTACATGCAGATCAAGCAGGATGACATCCCCGAACTGGTGGAAGAACATCTGATCAAGGGCAGAGTCCTGCAGCGGCTGCTGTACCGGGAACCATCCACGGAAGAAGTGATTCCCACCATGCAGGACATCCCGTTCTTTGCGCTTCAGGAACTGCGGGTACTGAAGAACCGGGGACTGATCGACCCCGAAAAAATCGAGGAGTACATCGCCCGGGACGGCTACGCCGGAATGGCCAAGGCCCTTACCGAGATGAATCCGGAAGACATCGTCAAGGAATTGCTGGACTCCGGGTTGCGGGGCCGCGGCGGCGCCGGCTTCCCGACCGGTTTGAAGTGGAAATTTGCCGCCCAGTCCCCCGGTGACATCAAATATGTGCTCTGCAACGCCGACGAGGGCGACCCGGGCGCTTTCATGGACCGCAGCGTTCTCGAAGCGGATCCTCATGCCGTTCTGGAAGGCATGGTGATCGCCGCCAAGGCCATCGGCTCCCATCACGGGTACATCTACTGCCGGGCCGAATACCCCCTGGCCATCCACCGCCTCAACATCGCCATCGCCCAGGCCAAGGAAGCGGGCCTGCTGGGACAGGACATCCTGGGAACGGGCTTCGATTTCGACCTGGAAATCTACCAGGGCGCGGGCGCCTTCGTCTGCGGCGAGGAAACCGCGCTCATGACATCCATCGAGGGCAAGCGGGGGATGCCCCGCCCCCGGCCGCCCTTCCCCGCCATCGCCGGCCTCTGGCAGAAGCCCAGTGTCCTGAACAATGTCGAAACCCTGGCCAACATCGGCCAGATCATCCTCAAGGGATCTCCCTGGCACGCCAGTGTCGGCACGGAAAAGAGCAAGGGGACAAAGGTCTTCGCCCTGACCGGCGACGTCAACAATGTCGGTCTGGTCGAGGTCCCGATGGGAACGACGCTGGGAACCATCGTTTATGATATCGGCGGCGGGATCCCCAAGGGCAAGAAATTCAAGGCGGCCCAGCTGGGCGGCCCCTCCGGCGGCTGCATTCCGATCCAGCACCTCAATGCGCCCGTTGACTACGAAAAGGTCGCCGAACTGGGCGCCATCATGGGTTCGGGCGGTCTGATCGTCATGAACGAGGACAACTGCGCCGTCGACATGGCGCGCTTTTTCATGGATTTCTGCCAGGATGAATCCTGCGGCAAGTGCACTCCCTGCCGCGAGGGCACCAAGCGGATGCTCGAGATCCTGACCAACATCACCCAGGGCAAGGGCAAGGAGGGAGACATCGAGCTCCTCGAACAGATGGCCCCCATCATCAAGGATGCTTCGCTCTGCGGCCTCGGCCAGACGGCGCCGAATCCGGTGCTCAGCACGCTCCGCTATTTCCGTCATGAATATGAGGAACACATCCACCAGAAATACTGCCGCGCGGCCGTCTGCTCGGCGCTGTTCAAGTCACCCTGCCAGAACACCTGCCCGATCGGCATGGATATCCCCGCTTATATTGCCCTGATCCGGGCAGAGCGGCTGGAGGACGCCTACAAAGTGATGCTCCGGACCAACCCCTTCCCCTCGGTCTGTGGACGGGTCTGCGATCACAAGTGCCAGTCCAAGTGTCGCCGCGGAAAGATGGATGAGCCGATTGCCATCAAGTTCCTGAAGCGGTTCATCACAGACAACGCACCACGGCCGAAAATCGAGGCTGTGCCGGTTACCCGGAAAGAAAAAATCGCCGTCGTCGGCGCCGGCCCGGCGGGACTTACCGCCGCGCGCGATCTGGCGCTGCGGGGTTACGGGGTGACGATCTTCGAGGAGCTGCCCACGCCGGGCGGAATGCTGCGCTGGGCGATTCCCGCCTACCGGCTCCCCAGGGACATCCTGGACCGGGAAATCGACGACATCCGCAGTCTGGGTGTCGAAATCAGGTGCAACACCCGTGTGGGCAAGACCATTTCCTTCGACAAGATCGGCAAGGATTTCGACATCGTCTACCTGGCCCCCGGCGCCCACAGAAGCCAGAAGATGGGCGTGGAGGGAGAAGACAAGGCCGGCGTTTACGGCGGTGTGGAGTTCCTGCGGGATTTCAATGCCAACGAAGCGGCCTGGATGAAGGGCGAAAAGAAGCTGGGCGACAGGGTCGCCGTCATCGGCGGGGGGAACTCCGCCATTGATGCCGCGCGATGCGCGGTCCGCCTCGGCGCGGAAGTCACGATCCTTTACCGCCGTCTCCGCCAGGACATGCCGGCGGCCATCGAGGAAATTGAAGCGGCGGAACACGAAGGCATCAAGATCGAGTATCTTGTGGCGCCGACAAGGATCGTCTCCGCCAACGGGAAGGTAAACGGGATCAGCTGCGAACGCATGAAACTGGGCGACTTCGACAAGAGCGGTCGAAAGCGGCCGGTTCCCGTGAAGGGGTCCGAATTCACCCTGTCCGTCGATGCCGTCATCGCCGCCATCGGACAGGTCCCCGACCTCTCCTTTGTCCCAAAGGACAGCGGTGTCCGGGTCAACAAATGGGATTGTTTCGACCTGGCGGCAGACAGCCGGTCCCGGACAACGGATGCCAGGTTCTACGCCGGCGGCGATGCCGTGACCGGACCGGACACGGTCATCGGCGCCATCGCGGCCGGTCATCAGGCCGCCGCGGACATCGATGCGGAGATCCGGCAGAAAAAGGGAGAACCGGCCTACACGGCGCCCGCTGAGGAAAAAATCGACATTCCCCTCACCATCGACGAGGAATCCGCGGAAGCCCCGCAAATGAAAATGCCGGAACTGGACGCCCGGGCAAGGAAGCTGAGCTTCGTGGAAGTGGAACTGGGCTTCACCCGGGAAGATGCGGTTCAGGAGGCCATCCGCTGCCTGCGCTGCGACGCGGAAATTTAGGCGTCGGATTGAATGAGCTCTTTGTCAGGGTACAGGCTGAACCCATTTGCACCGGCTGCCGTCGTAAAACCATTTATCGGGAAAACCGCGGCGTTTGGCGAAGGTGGGATTTCTGGACCAGTGCACGAGGTCCAGATAGGCCTCGTGTATTTTTCTGAAGGTCTCGGCATCGCCTCCCACATCGGGATGGTGAATCTTCGCCTGCCTGCGGTAAGCGTCGCGAATGATCGCCGGCAGGTCCGGGGCCGTTAGATCCGCCTTGCTGATCTTGAGCGCGGTCATGGACGTCCCCCGCAGCGAAGGGACAATCGTGTGGACGGGCCTGACCGGTGGTCGAACGGACGCCGGATTGCGCACCGCCTGGGCGAGGACATGGCGGGAGGCGAGGTACCGTTTGTGGGTCCTTTTTTGCTCGGTCCACCACATTTCGCCGAGGATGTCGGCCATGCGGCTGAAATCTTCGGCCGGTGTTCTGTTCCCGGACCGGGGGTAAAAAAAGCTGAAGATGTCGTTGTGACCGTAGGTGAGCATGTCCATCGCGACGAGAATGTCCGAGAAGTAGAAGGTCGCGTAACGGACATTCAGCGCCTGGACGAGACCGACCCGCATGTCCAGCTTGTAGCCGAGCCGCTGCCTGCAGTATGCGGAGCAATAGCGGCGGCGGCCCGTTATCTCGGTTGTGCCGCAGGAAAGGCAGCGATGGATTTTTCGCCTTTCCCCGGGTTTTGATTTGATGATGAGGTCGTTCATCGTCTGGTCTGCCGTTGCGTGATTTTCCCGCCGTTCGGCGGAACGATCGCGGCCATTCTTACCAGACAGCGACCTGAAAAGGCAACTCTTTTCAAAGGCTTTTCTCATTGACAAAAAAGCCGCATTTAATTAGAAAATGCGGGGCGAAGGAATGACCGACAGAGCCCTTTTGGGGCACGAGAAGGAGTATCATATGGACAGAAAGATTACTGTGACGATGGACGGCCGTGAACTGGAGGCCCATCCCGGGCAGACCATCCTGGATGTTGCCAGGGCAAACGGGATCTACATTCCCACCCTGTGCCATTACGCGAAAACAACCAGCGTCGGCGCCTGCCGGGTCTGCGTTGTGGAGGTGAAGGGTGCAAGATCCCTGGTCGCCTCCTGCTGCATGCCGGTCAGCCCGGGCATGGAAATCAAAACGAACACCAAAACGGTTCGCGACGCGCAGCGGCTGATCATCGAGCTGCTCTGGGCTTCCGGAGACCACAACTGCCTCACCTGCGAGCAGAACGGCGCCTGCGAGTTGCAGAACCTGATCTACTGGCTGAAAATCGAAGAGCCCCGGTTCGGCATCCAATCGCCGGGGTACGCCCATGAAAACACAAACACGATGATTTCGCGGGACCTCAACAAATGCATCCTCTGCGGAAGGTGCGTCCGCGCCTGCAACGAAATCCAGGTGAACGAAATCCTCGATTTTTCCATGCGCGGTTCCCGCGCAAAGGTCGGACCCGCCTTCGACGATGATTATATCGACTCGGAGTGCTACTTTTGCGGTGAGTGCGCCGACGTGTGCCCCGTGGGCGCGATCACCTTCCGCCAGGCCCGTTTTGCCGGCCGCCCCTGGGAGATCCAGAAAGTCCGCACGACCTGCACCTACTGCGGCGTGGGCTGCCAGATGGACCTGAACGTTCACCAGGGCAAGGTCGTCAAAGTCAGCGGAAACCGGGGTTATGGTGAGCCCAACGAGGGCAGCCTCTGCGTGAAGGGCCGCTTCGGCATCGATTTCATGGACCATCCGGACCGCCTGAAAACGCCCCTCATCCGGAAAGACGGGGAACTGGTCGAGGCCGGCTGGGACGAGGCCCTGGATTACATCGCCGGCAGATTCAAGGAAATCCGGGACCAGAGTGGACCGGACGCCTTGGCGGGACTCGCATCGGCGCGCTGCACGAACGAAGAGAACTACCTCTTCCAGAAATTCATGCGGGCGGTGATCGGCACGAACAATGTGGATCACTGCGCCCGTCTCTGACACTCCGTCACGGTGGCCGGTCTGGCCGCCGCATTCGGCAGTGGTGCCATGACCAACTCGATTGCGGAAATCGAGTTTACCGACCTGATCCTCGTCTCGGGAAGCAACACCACGGAGAACCACCCGATTGTGGGAATGAAGGTCAAGCGTGCGGTCCGCCAGCGGGGTGCAAAGCTGATCGTCATCGATCCCCGTGAGATCGACCTCGTCAAGTACGCCGACATCTGGCTTCGCCAGAAACCGGGAACGGATGTGGCCGTCCTGAACGGTTTGATGAACGTGATCATCGGCGAAGAACTTTACGCCGGGGAATACGTGGAGAGCCGGACGGAGGGCTTCGATGCCCTGAAGAAGGTTGTCGCGAAATACACGCCCGATTACGTCGAAACGATTTCCGGCATACCCTCAGGGGATCTCCGGAGGGCTGCCCGGATGTACGCCCGGGCCAACCGCGCCGCCATTCTCTACGCCATGGGCATGACGCAGCACATTTCCGGAACGGACAACGTGAAATCCTGCGCCAACCTGGCGATGCTCTGCGGCAATGTGGGAATCGAGGGCGGCGGCGTCAATCCGCTGCGGGGCCAGAACAATGTCCAGGGGGCCTGCGACATGGGCGCCCTCCCCAACGTTTTTCCGGCCTACCAGCAGGTCGCCGGCGATGAGGCCCGGGCCGCCTTCACCAAAGCCTGGGGCGGCGGGATTCCGCTGTCCGCGAAACCGGGACTCACGGTGGTCGAAATGATGAACGCCGCCCATGAAGGAAAGATCAAGGGACTTTACATCATGGGGGAAAACCCCATGCTCAGCGATCCGGACCTGTCCCACGTCAAGGAATCGCTGAAACACCTCGACATTCTGGTGGTGCAGGACATTTTTCTGACGGAGACCGCCAGGCTGGCCGACGTCGTACTCCCCTCCGCCTGCTTCGCTGAAAAGGACGGCACCTACACCAACACGGAGCGCCGGGTGCAGCGGGTCCGAAAGGCCGTCGCCCCCCCCGGGTTGGCCAGGTCGGACTGGGAGATCATCGCCGATCTGTCGGGCCGGATGGGCTATCCCATGAATTACGCCTCGGCGGAAGAAATCATGAACGAAATTCGCCGGGTTACTCCGAGCTACAGCGGCATCACCTACGAGCGGATCGAAAAGGAGGGGCTCCAGTGGCCCTGTCCAAACACCAGCCATCCGGGAACGAGGTTCCTGCACAGGGACCGATTCAGCAGGGGCCAGGGACTCTTTCACGCCATTGAATACATACCGCCGGCGGAACTGCCCGACGATGCCTACCCGATGATCCTCACGACCGGCCGCGTCCTTTACCATTACCACACGGGCACGATGACCCGCAAGGCCCAGGGCCCTTCGGAGCGATGCCCGGAAAGCCTGGTCGAGATCAACCCGGCTGACGCCCTGCGGCTGAAGATCGATGAAGGTCAGTTCGTGAAAGTCACCTCCCGGCGGGGGACCGTTTCGGCCAGGGCGCGCCTCACGGAGCGCTCCGACAAAGGGACGATCTTCATGAACTTTCACTTCCACGAAGCGGCCGTCAACCTGCTGACCAACCCGGCGCTGGACCCCATCGGCAAGATCCCGGAATACAAGGTCTGCGCAGTCAAGGTGGAAGCGGCATAAACACCGCATGGCCAATGCGCTGAAGTCGCAAACAAAAAGGCGGACCGGAAACGGCCCGCCTTTTTTTGAACAATTGCTTGTTTGTTTTACACCTTTTTTGGCGCCGGAGGTTTGTAGACAAGCGCTATGGCAAACCCGATCAAAAGCAATCCCGCAGCCACATAGAGAGCCTGTTTCGGGATCTGGGCAAAGACCAGCGGTCCGACGATGCCGGCAACACTCCAGGCCGTCAGCATGAAGCCGTACACCTTGCCGATGTAACCCGGACCGAAGGAATCGGCGGCAAAGGCAGGCATGGTGGCAAAGCCTCCGCCGTAGCAAGCCAGCAGGTAACAGGCAACACCGAGGAAAATCCAGTAGCTGCCAACGATGCCCATCGCAACGGCGGTATAAAGAACAGCCTGTGAAATAAACATGGTTGCGAAAACCGCCTTGCGGCCGATGTTGTCGGAAATCTTGGCCCAGAACAGACGCCCCAGCCCGTTGAAGATGGCCGATATGGCAACAACCAACCCGCCTGCCCAAGCCAGCTTTTTGACGAGCGCATCACCCGTGAGAGCCGGATCTACAAGGGGTTTATAAAGTTCCTGGGACAGGGGAGAGAGCTGTGAAATGAGTCCGAGACCCGCCGAGACATTGAGTGCCAGCATGGCCCAGAGCATCCACCACTGCGGGGTTTTCACGGCTTCACCAAACATGAACGACCCGGCGGCCGAGACGGCGGTCGCTGAAGGTTTAAATCCTTTGGGAAGCCAGCCCGCCGGCGGATTCTTATAAAACTGGGCGGCGCCGGTAACAAGAATCAGGAAGATGACGCCCCAGATATAAAATGTGTTGGCCACACCCGAGGAGGTAACCGCTCCTGCCGCATCCACCGTCTTGAAGCCGGCAATCATGGGGGGTGCGATCTGACCCATGAAGAATGCCCCCGCCCCGAAACCCATAACCGCCAGACCCGTCACCAATCCCCTCTTGTCCGGGAACCAGCGGATCAGCGTGGCAATGGGGGTCACATAACCAAACCCGTTGCCGAGAGCGGCAACAACGCCAAAGCCAAGATAGAGAAGGTAAATGCTTCCAATCTGGTCGGCGTATCCCGCGATCAGCGTGCCGATTCCAAAAAGGACGCCGCCGATGGTCGCCACGAATTTCGGTCCCTTTTTATCCACCAGGGTACCGCCGAAAGCAGCGGCGCAGCCGATAATTCCCATGAGAAGCATAAACGTGAGCTGCGTTTCCGTCTCGCCCCATTTATGCGTCGTCATCAGGGGTTTCTTGAACACCGACCAGGCGTAGACCGTACCCAGACACAACTGCATGACGATTGCCGCAATGGCAATCAGCCATCTTTTCGATTCCAAATTTTCGTTGCTCATATAACCTCCAGGATTTTTATTGAAGCAGTCCGACACTGCCTGTTCTCTTGTTTTCTTCCCTGCCTGTCGAAAACCGGGGCGCTTCTACCACAAAAATGGCGTTTTAACCACAATTATTTCAAGCCTCCCTCTCAAGCGGAGACGAACTCCGATTCATTCAGAAGCGTTGAGTTTTTTCAGCAGCCAGGCCATGTTGCGGCCCAAGTCCCGCATCGTCTGCATGCCCTCGTCGTCCTTCAGGACGTCGCCGGGATCCCGCCCGACGGCCAGGCTCCAGTAGCTGGCGCCGGGCATGACCGTCTGCATGTAGTGCAGGAAAAGGTTCATGGACGTGAAGGCCTGGACGGCGCCGGCGCGCCGGACCGCCACCACGGATGCGCCGACCTTCCCCTTGAACATGTAGTTGTTGGCGCGTCCGACAAAACCGCAGCGCTCGATGAAGGCCCGCATCCCGGAGCTGACATCGGAAAAATAGGTCGGCGAGCCCAGCAGGATCCCCTCGGCCTTTTCCATTTTGGCGATGATGCCGTTGAGGATATCCTTGTCTACGGAACAGCGCCGGTCCTTGTTTTTGAAGCACTTGTAGCAGGCCAGGCATCCCTGGATTTTCTTTCCCGCCATCTGGATCATCTCCGTCTCGATGCCCTCCTTTTTCAGTTCCTCGAAGACCGCATTGATCAGCATGGCCGTGTTCCCGTCCTTCCGGGCGCTCCCGTTCAAAGCAACAACCTTCATACGATGCCACCTCCTGTCGTTAATTTTTTTCAGGGAACGCGGGTTGTCTTCCCCACCCGTCGGTCCCGTCCGCCTCTTCCGTTCCGTCTTCATCCGGTTCATTCGCAATGCTTGCAGGTTCACGCGCCTTCTCGACCGGGACGGACTGAATGTCCTTCAATTTTCTCTCGATGGCCCGGCTGCGTGTCGCCGCTCTCTCAATGGTGCTGGTCGCCTCCTGAAGTTTTTTCCGCGTCCGGTCCAGAATCGCGCCAAAAGCCGAAAATTCCGTTTTGACCGTCCCGAGCAGGGTCCAGACCTCGCTTGTCCGCTTTTCGATGGCCAGGGTACGGAAGCCCATCTGCAGACTGTTCAGCAGGGCGGCCAAGGTTGTCGGCCCGGCAATGACAACCTTGAATTCCCTCTGGAGCAACTCAAACAGGCCGCTGCGCCGCAGGACCTCCGCATAGAGTCCTTCCGTCGGCAGAAACATGATGCTGAAATCCGTTGTGTAGGGAGGGTCCAGATATTTGTCCCGGATGTTCCTCGCCATTTCCCTGATGATGCGATCGAGCTGCCGCGATGCTTCTTCAACCAGGTTCGCATTCCCGGTATCCTGGGCCTCCAGAAACCGCAGGTAATCCTCCTGGGGAAATTTCGCATCGATGGGAAGCCACACCGGATGGTTCTCCGCTGCTTCCCGTCCCGGCAGCCGGATGGCGAACTCCACGCGTGCTGCGCTGTCCCGTTTGGTCGCCACGTTGCTTTGATACTGGTCCGGGCTCAGAATCTGCTCGAGCAGACTCTGGAGCCGGATCTCACCCAGCGTCCCGCGGGTTTTGACGTTGGTCAGGACTTTCTTCAGGTCCCCGACTCCCGAGGCCAGCGTCTGCATCTCCCCCAGCCCCCGGTGGACCATATCCAGCCGCTCGCTGACCAGTTTGAAAGACTCTCCCAGCCGCCTTTCCAGGGTGTCATGAAGCTTGTCATCCACCGTTGTCCGGATCTGTTCCAGACTACGGCTGTTGTCCTCCCGGAGCGTCTTCAGGTGGAGATCGACGGTCTCGTCGATCCTGTCCAGTTTATGAATGCTCCGGGCCGAACTCTCGTCCATCCGGGTTAGAAGAGATTCGTTGAAGTCCCGCAGGGAGCGCCCCATTTCCTCCCGGTTCAGAGCCATGTCCTCCCGGGCAAACCGCTCCATGCGATCCAGGTTCTTTTCAAGAACATCCAGACGCCCCTTTGCACGGACCATCGCGACCGTGATGAGAAACGCGGAAAGCACGGCCAGAAAAAAGAGCAGGTAGAGAAGCATATCGGTCATGGCCGCAACCCCTCTCAGGCGGGAATGAGATCGCAGTAATAGAAGTGGTTCCGGTCCGGAAAGACCTCTCCGACGGCATAGCGAATGCATTCGTGGAAAATCGGCCCGTCAAAGACAAAGGTGTGAAATTCGCCGTTCTCGCCGCAAGGATCGGCTCCCGGAGGCAATTCCGAGAGGAACTGACGGTCGAAGAGTCTCCCGAGCATCCCCCTGTCGAGGATACGGGAATCCACTGAGGTAATCACAGCCTTGAAACCGAGATCGATAAATTCCCGGGCGAGTCCTGAAGTGTCACGATGCCACAGAGGAAAGAGTGCTTTCATTCCGGTTTTTTCAAGATGTTTTTCTCGATATTTCCGAATGTCTTCCAGAAATATGTCCCCGTACACAACGGAAGACACTCCCTTTTCCCGGTGCTTCTCAAGCACCTTGTCAAGAGCGGCTTCGTATTGTTCATTGGCGGCGCCTTCCGGAAGAAACACCTCTTCCAGGGGATATCCGCAGGATAAGGCCTGTCGTTTTAGCAGGATGCGCCTCAGACCGTGCACGCCGATCCGGCCGTCGTCATTGACGAGGGTTGTCAACAGGGCGCTGATTTCACAGTCATTCAGGCTTTGAACCGCGCAGAGGGCCAGTGCACTGTCCTTGCCGCTGCTCCAGGATACCAACAGTTTTTCGGCCATCGCGATTCCGGATTCTCCAACCGTGCATTGCCGGAAACTGCTGCGGGAGCGTTGAGCGAACCGGCATGCCCCGCCCTTATAACAGGGTCCATCGGCCCGATCAAGCCATTTTCAAGCCGGATGAAACCGCTTGATTAACCGTGAAAACTGCTGTATTTGCCGGTGATCGATAAAGGAGAAATAAATGAGATGGCGGAAATAAAAAGCACCCTCGAACTGATCATGGAAAGAACAAGGAACCTGACCATGACAGAACAAGACAAGGAGAGCCTTCACAGAAAAGAGGCCGTCGGGAAAATTAAAGGGTCGGTTCAAAGATATCTTGATGACCTGATCAGTGTCGGCACGCTGAAAACAGAGATGGAAAACTCGGAAGAAAACTTGCCGGACTGCAGGCAAATCATGGAATCCTTCCTGCTGGAGCATCTGAATCCCGAAAGCGAAAACCGGAAGATTTTCAAAGCGCTCGAGCAGGCCATGGAAGCCGACACGAGTCCTTTGCGAGACAGGATAAGCCGGTTCCGAATGGAAATCGAGAAAGAAAAGGAGGAAATCGCCAAACGGCTGAACCGTGCGCTTGCCGATCGGAAGATCTCCGGATCTGCCGTCATTCCCAACCCGGCCCGTGACGAGACGCTTCAATCCACACTGCAGAAAATGAAAGAGGATTTTAAGAAAGAGATTTCCCTGCTCAGAGGTAATTGAACCAGTAGTCCCGGATCATGGCAAAGTTCTCCCGCACCTTGTCCCGACCGGCGACGATATCGCCATGGCCGGTCAGCACATATTCCACATCGAGTTCGCTCAGCCTGACGATGCTCCTCTTGAGATCCCCGGAATTTCCGCCGGGCAGGTCCGTGCGGCCGATACCCTGGTTGAAAACCACGTCACCCGTGAATAGCGCCTTGCGGTCCTTCCAGTAAAAACAGATGGAACCCGGGGAATGGCCCGGCGTGACGAACACCTGGAAATCGATCCCTCCGATGGTCAGATCCCCCTCCGCAAGGAAGAAATCGGCTTCCGGAACCTTGAAATAACCCGCCGCCAATTCGCGGATAAAGGCGTGCTCTTCCCGATTCATGGCAAAGAGCGTCGGCTTTCCGAACTTTACCGCCGCTTCCAGATGATCGGGATGTCCGTGTGTCGCCAGCACCACATCCGGATGATCCGGGGGAACCTTCAATTTTTTCAGCTCCCGCTCAACCCCTGCAAAAAGGTGGAGATGGCCGGGATCGATCAGAATATTTTGATCCGCCTCGATATAATAGGTATTGCAGTTATTGGCCGAATAATCCTGCCAGATAAAGGCGTGAAGCCCGTCAAACACTTTCATGAGCAAGTTTCTCCTTCCTGCCGAGATGATTCACGGGGAGCACTTCCGTTTCAACGACGGGACCCGCTGCCATTTCGAGCGGGTTGTTTCAGGCAAAACTCCCGGCGCCGATACTAGAGCGGTGGATTCTGGGGCAGCTTCAATTTTTTGTTGGCCAGCAAGGGATCGGAGGGTTTCATCCGATTCAATTGCTGCAAATTCTGGATGGTTGTGCCGTTCCTGCGGGCGATCAACTCCAGCGTTTCGCCCTTCTTAACCCGGTAATAGGTGTATTTTTCCGCTTTGGCTGTCTCTGCGGCAGCCGCATGGGTGGAGGGCGCTTCGCGATCTGCATCCGTCTCTCTCAACTTCACCACCCGCCCAATGTAAAGGGGCTCATTGATCTTCATTTTATTGAGCTTCAGGAGGGCCCCCAGGGTCGTACCATGCCGGCGGGCAATCTTGTCCAGGCTGTCCCCCTCCCTGGCCTTGTAAACGGTGATATCGGATTTCTGAGCGGAACCCGGATTCCCATTCGCCCGCGGCGCTTTTTCCGCCGCCCGGGCCACCTCCCGCGATTCAGGCCGGCTCTCTTCGACATTTTTTTCCGCCGCGGCAATCCTGATTTTCCGTCCCGAAAGAAGCGGATCATGCAGTTTCATTTTGTTCAACGTGAGCAGCGAACGCAACGGGACGTCATAGCGCCTGGCAATCTTTTCAAGGGTCTCCCCTCTTCGCACCCTGTGCGTCAGGACTTTTGCTTCCGGCGTCTTGCCGGACCCGTTCGTCACCGCTCCCCTATCTCTTTCCCTGTTGTCGGTCTTCTCGGGCTCAGCCGGCTCCGCCTTGATCTCTTTTTTCGCCAACTGAACGACCGGAGGGGGCTTTCTGGACGGCTCCACGGGCAAAAACTCCTCGATCGCGCCAGCCAGCGCTTCGGCAATCTGCCTTTGAGACTGACCGCTGCTTAAAATCCTCTCTTCCGTCCTGTTGGAGATATAGGCCGTTTCAACCAGGAGCGACGGAATTTCGGGCAGTTTGAGAACCCGGAAGGGCGCCCCCTGGACCGTGTTGAATTTGAGCGGCAGGACGGTTTTCATGTTTTTGAGGACGCTTTTCGCGTACGTTTTTGAAACATTGAGGGTGTTGGTTTGAAACATGTTCAGCACGATGGGGTCGGATTCATCGTTGCTCTCCCCGTTGGGAGAACCTCCGATAATGTCAGCCAGGTTCTCTTTTCTCGCCAGGAGCTTGGCGGCTTCCGTGCTGGCGCCGCCTGTCGACAGGCAGTATACGGAAAGCCCCCGGGCGCTTTTTTGCCTGGCGGCATCGGCGTGAATGCTGAGGAAAAGGTCCGCACCGTATTCCCGGGCGATTTTCAGTCTTTTATGGAAGGGAACATAATAATCGCCGCTGCGGGTCAGGAAGGCGCGGTAGCCTTCCTTCTTGTTCAGAGCGTCCCGAAGTTTCTTGGCGATTTTCAGGACGACATCCTTTTCCTGGGTGCCGTTCCATCCGATGGCGCCCGGATCTTCTCCGCCGTGTCCCGGGTCGATGACAATGATCTTGTTTTTCCTCTGTGTTTTAACCTCTTCCCTTTCCCGTGTCTCCCGCTGCTCGACTTCGGGAAGTTCGATATCGATCACGATGCGATCCGGCTTTTCCTCGAATCGCTTCAGTTTGAACACGCTGGAATCGACATGTTCGGCAAGGGCGATTTCCACCCGGATGATCTGCGGGGGGAGCTGCACCCACGATATGCTTTTAATTCCAGGTTTGTTCAGAATTTTCCGGGCTGGAATCTCACCCGGAACGGTTGTCTCCTTGAAATCGATCAGTATTTTTTCCCTGTTTTTTTCGACGGTGAAATCAGGATCATCGCTGGTGTCGATCACCACCCTCGTATGATCCGGGGCAACCCAGTGCCGCACATTCAGGATCTTGACCATCGCGCCCGCATTCGACACCGGAAGACACAGAAAAAGCATCAGAAGCGGCAGCATTATCGTCTTTACTCGAATCATCACGGTTTAATTCCGGTTAATTTTAAATGCTTCTAACAGATTCACATCCGGATTTCAACATACATATCTAAAAAGTATTGACATTCATTCACCTTAATGACATTTTCGCAGAAAAATTCAAGGAACCCTTTTTATGCACCTGAAAGAGCTTTTCCGGAAGAAAAATTTCACGCTTTCCTTTGAGGTCTTTCCGCCGACCCGGGAAGGCAATCTGGAAAACCTGTTCATAACCGTCAGAGAGCTGGCCGATTTAAAGCCCGATTTCATCTCCGTAACCTACGGCGCCGGCGGCAGCACGCGGGACAGAACGCTCGAAATCGCCTCGCGCGTAAAAAAGGATTTCAACACCGAGGCGCTTGCCCATCTGACCTGCGTTCAGTCGACCCGGGACGATATCACCCGCATCCTGGACTTGTTCAAGGATGAAAATATCGAAAACATTCTGGCCCTGCGCGGTGACCCTCCGGCCGGGGCGGAAAAATTCGTCAGGCCGGCAGGGGGATTCGGCTACGCCAACGAACTTGTTGCCTTCATCCGTCAGACGGATCATTTTTCCATCGGCGTCGCCGGATACCCCGAGGTGCATCCCGAAGCCCCTTCCCTCGATGTCGACCTGGCAAATCTGAAGCGCAAGGTCGATGCCGGAGCGGATTTTATCACCACCCAGCTTTTTTTCAGCAATGAAGCCTTCTATCGGTTCCGCGACCGGACCTGGTCCATGGGCATCAGAATCCCCATCCTCCCCGGCATCTTCCCCATCCTCAACTACAAACAGGTGCACCGGATCGTCTCCCTCTGCGGTGCAGCGATCCCCAGTCCCCTCGGAGAAAAGATTGAAAGACTGAAAGACAAAAGCGAGGAAGTGGAGAAATATGGAATCGATTATGCCACCAGTCAGGCGGTGGACCTGATCAAGAATGACGTATCGGGGCTGCATATCTACAGCATGAACCGCAGCGAACCGGTCTGCATGATCCTGAAGGAGCTTCGCCTGCCGAAATCATAAAGGATCATGAAAACAGCAGTTGAATATTCTTGCAGACCATAGTAAGGAACATTTCCTTTTTTCAGCGGGCGATTAGCTCAGGTGGATAGAGCGTTGGTCTCCGGAACCAAAGGCCCTGGGTTCGAGTCCCAGATCGCCTACCAGGGAAATCAAGGGGTTAGGAATTTTTTCTTAGCCCCTTTGAATTTTGTTGAAATCATTTGTTGAAACCATTTCTTGACATTTTTGTGGGTTGGGCAGATAAGTAAGGCAGATAATGCATTGCTATCAGGTTAGCAAGTGATTGTGACCCTTTTCTTGGGGTGATGCTGTAAAGAAGTTATAGACCCCTTGTGTCTCAATAGAGAGCGGGGGTTTTTTATTGGTGTCATTAAGATGATCTGCCAACAAGATCTCAATTTAGGCCGACTTATACGTTACCAGGAAATGATAAATGTCAAAGCAAGTTGAACAGGGAATTCCATCCATGAAACCGCACCTGGCGCTGATCCATCCGGGACCTGATAAAAATCGCTTCGGGAACAAACGAAGGCGCCGGTCCTCGATTGCCCCATTGACCCTGCCGCTTCTGGCCGGACTGGCCGGGGAGGACTTCCGGGTAACCGTTCATGATGAGGATATCGAAGATTCTACCGGTCATATCAACGCTGATTTTGTTGGCATCACCGCCATCACCCCCCAGGCGTACCGAGCCTACGAGATTGCCGACTCCTTCAGAAATCGGGACATCCCGGTGATTCTGGGCGGTCTTCATCCTTCCTTCTTTCCCGAAGAGGCCGGGGTGCATGCCGATGCCGTCGTGATCGGCGAGGCGGAGACGATCTGGCCGGAGCTGGCAGCAGATATGCTGGCAGGCACACTGAAACCCCGCTACACGGCAACCGTGAGACATGATCTGAGAGGGCTTCCCATGGCCAGGCGAAACCTTCTCAAGGAAGGGGCCTATTCCTTCCCTAACACAATTATGGCCTCCCGAGGCTGCCCCTATAACTGTGACTATTGTTCCGTGACCCAATACTGGGGTAAAAATTACCGTTTTCGCCCCGTCGCCGAAGTTGTTGCAGAGCTATCCACCATGCCGCACGATCATGTGGTTTTTGTAGATGACAATATCTTTGGCTATCCTGGTTATGCCCGGGAGCTTCTTCAGGCTATGATCCCGTTGAAAAAAAACTGGATCAGTCAGGGAAGCATCACCCTGGCCAAAGATCCCGCCCTGCTCGACCTGGCGGCGGCCAGCGGACTTTCCTGGCTTTTTATCGGCATTGAGTCCATCAATCCAAAGAATCTGCGGGATGCGGGAAAGAAGATCAACAAGGTGGATGAATACGCTGTTTCAATCCGCAACTTCCGCGACCGGGGGATGAACGTCCTTTGCTCTTTTATGCTCGGCATGGATCATGACGACAAAAACACCTTCCGCCACACCCTTTCCTTCTGTGAAGAAAACCGGGTCTCCGGGGCCAACTTTTACATCTACACCCCCATGCCCGGTACCCGAATCTTCACAAAAATGGAGGCGGAAGGCAGATTGCTGCACAAGAACTGGGCAAAATACGACGCCAACCACGTTGTCTTCCAGCCCCTCAGCATGTCCCCGGAAGAACTTCTTCAAGGGTTTCTATGGTTGTACAATTCCTTTTATTCCATACCCTCGATCTGGAAAAGGCTGGACATGTCTCAGCCTTCCCTGTTTCAGACCGTTGCCCTCAACATTGGCCGTATGGCGAGACGTAAAATCTTCCAAACCGGTTGTCTCAGTTGAGGTCGATTGCTATTTTCTTTAAATAAACCCAAGATATTGGATGGTCAGTTGAAAACAGATGATCGTTTCCAAAGTATTGCCTTGACTTTATCCGATTAAGGGAGGATGGTTGAATAGAAATCGCATAGCGAGGCTGAGGGGGTTAATCTCTCCGACACCTCTACCCCAAATAGGGGCTAAATGAAAAACTGAAACCCTGTCTATTACGATTAGATGGGGTTTTTCGTTTAATGCAGGAAGAAAACGAGGAAACGTTTAAATTTTAAGCACGATTTTTTAAAGGGGGTAGCAGAAAATGAATATACACATCATCGAACCCATCAATAATTTCATCAAGCTGCACGATAACGTATGGGAAAGCGGCGGCTGGAAACTGGCTGAAGACAGGGCCAAGAAACTTGTCGGAGGTGAAATCTTTTTTCATAAAAAGCGGACGGAGCCTTCTTTTTATGGAGGGACTGTGCTCGGGTATCGGGTGGAAGAAGAGGGGCAGGACTGCGGGAAGATCGTTTTTAAACTCCAATACAGAAAGGAGTGCAGAAATGTTAGAACGGATCCATCCGGGTGGTCCAATAAGATAAAAATCATCGAACCGAAGCAGTAAGGCGAAGGGGATAAGAAAGCATGGCTGAAGATCTGCTTGACCACTGGGTCGGACTCATTACGCCGATTTTCCCATCGAATGCATGGATTGTTTCAAGATACGCTGAAAATGACCATTTCATACAAATCGACTGGAAACTCGGAAACAATCCAAAACAAGGAAATAAACGGTCCAGAAAAATCCAGATAATAATCAAGGAAGACGCAATTGAAAATTATCTCGACAAGAATGAAAAAGACAGGGACGTTTACAATATATTCCTGAAAAAATTCATTTGCGAGTGGTATGATCGTTTTGATCCTGACCACGGCGATTCCACGATCCAATCCATATCAATACCCATCGAGAAATGGTTGGTCTCAAAAGATTTTCTCAACGCATTGAAAAACCAGAATAGCCAGCACAATGTTTAATGATGACTTTCCCCGATTGAAGTGAAAGTGCGTAGTGGTCTGTCGCAGAGTGAATAATGCTGCATTTCCAGAAATCATTAGATGCATGTAATGTTGATGTTGCAAACGGTCACGCGAGTGAAACCAATACAAAGGAGGATTCAAGATGCCGGAAGGAAAAGTTAAATGGTTTAATGACAAAAAAGGATTTGGTTTTATTGAACAAGAAGGTGGCACGGACCTGTTTGTGCATCATTCGGCAATTCAGGGAGACGGTTTTAAAACTTTGTCTGAAGGTGAGCGTGTCAGTTTTGATGTTGTCCAGGGTGCCAAAGGTCCTTCTGCCGGGAATGTTCGCAAGCTTTAGGACCGTTGGTGCTGTTTTTTTTACTTCACGATAGCTGTCGTCAGAAAATAAATCAGGAAAAGGTGCTGACACAAAGTGGAAATCATTACATGACTGTAAATATTTTTTGCAAAGGAGGAGACCCCTTATCTATTTCAACATGCTCAGCAACGTTTGAAAGAAAGACAAGAGGAGATTACAGATGGGAAAATCCATGTACAACTTTGGCAAACGGGATAAAGAAAAAGCAAGACAGCAGAAACAAATAGATAAGGCGTCTAAGCGCAAAATGGCTAAACAGCAGAAGGCGAATATGAAATCGCACGCACCAAACGCAGACTCAGATATCGTTGAACCGGGACCAATGGAAGAGATCGATAGAAGCACAGCATAAGATAGGATGATGTTTTTTCCTTCTTCTAAAACGCACTGACTGACAAGCAGATGCGTAAACCCCGCTGACAATTCAGAGCATCTGGCCGCTGTCAAATCAAGTCTCGTTCAGAACAATTCATCCTCCCGGCTGTGCTCTTGTCATTGATCCTGATGACTTTCATTTCCCAGGATCCTTTCCCGGGACCGTTCCTCCCTGCCAAAGATCATCCCGAGCACCAAAAATACCGTGATCGGAATTGCCCAGATGGCAAAGGCATATATCGGGAACAGTACGTATATGATCTTGCCGATAGCCCGTGTCTTTGATTCGATGATTACCCCTTTTGCATTCTTCATCCGGTGAACAAATTCCTGTTTTGTTATTGATGGCTCGTAAAATGAAAGGGGATCTATCTTTTTGTCGACGATATCCCTCCCAAACAGGTCATCCCCAGCAGCCTCCCAATCATAGGCTGGTGTCGCATTTTCAGGCGATCTGGGAATCAACGTAACCGAATGCCTTTCTACAATGGCTTCGCTTTTCAGCATTTGATACGTTACAATAAATATCCCCACACAGGCAATCGACCAGCCGATGATGAGATACTTCATCCATGTTTTCATAAGGGCTTTTCCTTCCTGCCGCATTCCATCGTTCTGTTAATATGTGATTCTTTGCTTCATATCGGATCGCGGTGATTCATCCTCCGTCACGATCTGCGACGGATGCAAGGACGAGGCAAAGCGACGCTGGAACATTGCCAGCCGGTGTTCCGTCCTGAAGTGCAAGGTACTTCTTCTCCATTTCTTTCGAATCCAGCCGGCATTCCGTCCCCTGAGCTCTTCTCGAATCTCAAGCACCCCGAGCGCCCGTAATGCGGCCGCTCTCATCGCTCTTTCCGAGGGTCTGGAGTCGACTGACATTTCGCCGCAGGGAGAGTCTGCCATCATCACCCCAAAAGTAGTTCCACAGGCATCTGCGAAATGCGATCTGCAATCGCCTCAAGACAGAAATATGCCTGTGTGATGAAAGTATCGGGAAAGTGTCGTTATATGTCAATCGAAATTGACGGAAATGTGTCTTTAGAGAGGCGAAGAGGACAGGTTCGTTACACGCGGCTCAGGAACCCCTTCGGGCGTGTCAACCAAGGGCAGTTCCATACCATACGATGCCACTTCCAGCGACGCGGGGGCAATGCCCATTCCTGTCAGCAGTTTTGCCACCACCATTGCACGTTCGCGGGAAATTTTAATGTTGATATCCCTTGATCCCGACTTGTCGGCATGGCCGCTGATGTTGATGTCTGTTGAGCCGGCCTTTTTAATATCATCGACAATCTGCCGCATAAGCTGTTCGGATTCCTGAGTAAGCTTGGTGGACGACGGTTCAAAGTAGAGAATATATTTGACCGGAACCGGGGGGTGAGCGGACATTGCGTCCCTGAAAATGTTTTTAACAGCTTCTTCTGTCAGGATTTTCGGCGCCGCCGGACGATCTTCAGGACAGGAGAGATCCGTAGATTCGTATACATTGAAGAGTGTCGCCTCCCCGCTTTTACTTGCAACCGTTACCGTGCCGATACGGCCGTCCGGGGATGGCAATAAGACAAACTGGCTGCGCGGTGCGGAACAGCCGCAGAACGAGAGTACGGATATTGTCAGCAGGAGAAAGAGGTCGTGTCTACAATCATTCATTGTCGCCTCCATCCACCTTGATGGCCAGTTTCGTACCCTTGATGCCCGCCACCGCCGCCGGCGTCTCGAACCGGGTGGCGCCTGCATTCAATTTGGCGATAAGGCCGCTTAAGTACACCATCGTCCCCCTGCGGATTTGCCCGACAAAGCCGGCTCTCTTTTCCAGTACGTTGAACTCGTATCGTGAAAGCACGAACCGGGTCTCCGGACCGAGCGAGAGTGTACTGTTGTTATTAAAAACAGCTCCCATCGATCCCTGTTTTCCCGTCTCCAGTGCTTCGCTCTTGAAGATCTTCGTGCCGGGCTCCGCCTTGATCCTTTCCGAGCCCCTTATGACATGCGCAGTGCCAATGGCAGTTTTTACCTGACCGACAGGATAATTGTCCGAAGCATAAGCCCCGGTACAGATGCTCATCAGCAAAATCAGTATCAACAGAAGGTTTTGTTTCATTAAGACTCCTTTCTATAACTGGACCGCCCGAGTTATACCATAAACTCAAAAGCCCCTTTCCGCGACAGGATCGCTTGAAAGGGGCTTCCGGTCAGACCATGAAAAAGATCCTCTGTCCGTTGTTTTGTTTGGGCCTCAAACGTCCTTTCGCTTATTCCAGGCCTCCTGGTAGAGCCTCCCGATGGAGGTCACGATCGCCAGGAAGAACAGCCCGAACATGAAATTGGGCGCCGTCCCCAGCCATTCGTCCAGAAGATGCCCGAGGTAGAGGAACAAAAGCGAGGCAAAGACAATCACGAATCCCCAGGCGCTCACGGTCATGATGTGGCCGTACTTCTGAAGGTAGGGTTGCTGGGTCGTCTGTGTCGTCATGGCTCCGTTCCTCCTTTCCGCAAAATCCTGATCGGTATGGTCGCATAATCCGCTTGGCCGTCTCTTAACCGACCAGGTTCTTCACCGCGTCGATTACGGGGTTGGTGAACAGGGCGATCAGGACCGTGTACAGGGCGAAGGCGCCCACGGTCTCGCCGGTGTACATCTTCTCGTACTTGTGCTTCAGGGAAATGATGATCAGACCGCCCACGATCAGGGCGCCCAACTGGAAATAGGGGAAATTGGCCAGGCCCGCCGCCGCGTATTCCGCGAAGCTGAACCCTGCCGTCAGAAGAACCACCGTTGCCGCCACTGCCATCGTTCCGATTGTCTTTTTCATGATCCGTCTCCTTTGGAGTTTTTTGTTTTGTTTGGCTTACTTTAATGCGGAAAGCATGCCAGAATCATGCATCCGGGCCATAATTTTTACATGTGCCTGATTATAAAGGGAATATCGAAACAAACCGAAAAACCGGACAGGAGGGAAAACCAGCCCCGGCTGAGATTCCTTGAATGGATGTTTCAACGGCGTTGAATGTAATGGCGAAAAGGGGTCCCTTCCCCTTCAGGCAGTGACAGGTACAGAGAGTATGCTGAACGCAACTCAATGAAATTCTTTTTTTCTTTTTTGATCATACATCCTTACATCCGCCTGTAACATCAGATCTTCAAGCGAACACGGATGTTCCGGATCATATTCGACAAGTCCGTAACTCATGGAAAGATCGTAAGGCCTGTCTTTTTTTACATTATATGCATTCAGATGATGGCGCAGTCGATTCATTAATGACTGTTGATATTCCTTTGACATTTCCTGGGCAAGAACGGCAAACTCGTCCCCGCCGATGCGTGCAATGATGTCGGACCCTCTGAACGCCTTGTTCAAAACCATTGCCGCCTCCGCCAAAGCCTTATCCCCTTCAAGGTGACCCCAGGTGTCGTTGATCTTTTTCATGTTATCCAAATCGAGAAAGATCAGAATCAATCCCTTTTTTGTTCTTTCAGAAATTTTCAGCTGTTGTTCCGCCAGGGGCAGGAATCCCCTTCTGTTGTACAGCCCGGTCAATGTGTCGATGGTTGCGAGCATTCGGATCTCCTTCTCCATCCTCTTCCGCTCGTCAATGTTTTGGACAATGGCAATATGGCTGAAGGGATCCTCTCCTGATTCCCACATGGGCGAAACCGTGAGGTTCACCCAGACTGGTTCGCCATCCTTGCGCAAATGACGCTTGTCCATGGAAAATTCCCTGATCTGACCTGTCATGAGCAGATTCATGTTGTCCATTTCAGATGCAAGATCGTCCGGATGCGTGATGGATCGAAGCGATAACTGCTGCATCTCGTCCATCGTGTAGCCGACAATGTCACAGTAGCGTTGATTGATCAGCATGGTGTGACCGCTCTTGCTGTCCAGTTGGGCCACGCCCACGGCGGCCCGCTCGAAAAGGGCACGGAAGCGTGCCTCATTTTCCCGCAGTGCATTCTGCCGTTTTGCACGTTCTGTGATGTCGCGCGATATTCCCTGCAGAGCGACAATCCTTCCGGCTTCACAGATCGGCCTCGTGTTCACTTCCACCGTCAAGATTTTTCCACCCAGTGTTTTGCAGCGCAATTCAAAGGGCGCTACGTTTTCCCCTTTAAATACGCTTGCGACATTGGATTGGACACGTTCATAGTCCTCTGAAACGACAAGGTCCCTGAAGTGTAACCGGTTAAATTTATATTCGGGAATGCCCATTTTCTCCACAATAACCGAATTCACGAAGGCGAAATACCCCCCCGCATTGAGCTGAAAGAGGCCATCATTGATTGCATTGACGATTTCACGGAATTGCTCCTCGCTGTCATCGAGCAACTGCTTTAATTCATTGAACAATTGCATATCGCTCGCGCTGAATTCATCCGGCATAACGGTTATCACCTTTATTCAACCCTGTAACTCAGGATATCAAGTACTTGAATAAATGGGATTTTCGATGCTCCCCAGCGACAAGAAATCGGGAGCGAAGCTGCCAACAAGAAATCATTGACGCTGCGATCATTGTTATGCAATTCATATTCCAATTTCATAAGCTATTGATATTCCTCAATCATGTATTTCAGGCTCTTTCTGTTTGGATGAAATTGTAAAGAATTCCGACACCCCTGGCCGGTGAAAAAAGATGTTTTTCGATCATTTTTCAAGAATTACAAAAAGTTACTGTTTTCCTGATTTGTAAAGAATTCCGACAATCCCCCTTGATGGGGTGCTCGCACGATTTTTTCAAACATTGTTGGTGATCTGCTCCTTTGACGAAAATCCCGGATCGACGATGTCATGGCCAACTAAAAAATCTTGATTTCTGAAAAATTATGGTATAGAGACCGAGTCCGTTTCATAAATTCATGAGGACTCCTTGTCCGGACACCCGATCCGGACTTTTGAGCCGAGAGGAGGAAAATTTGAGAAGATACGAAACCATCTTCATTGTCCCCGCCGATCTACCCGAAGACGAAACCAATGCCCTGATCGATCGCTACCGTTCCCTTATTGTCAAAAACAAGGGGATGGTCGTCAAGGTCGAGAAATGGGGAAAAAGGAAACTGGCTTATGAGATCAAGAAGCAGATCCGGGGATTTTATGTTCTGATGGATCTGGTATCCGAACACGCCGCGATCACGGAATTGGAAAGAAATTTCAAGATCGACGACAAGATTCTGAAATTCATGACCGTCAAGAAGGCTGACCAGGTGGATCTCGCGGAAATCGAGAAAGAGATCGCCGCAGCTGCGGCGCCCCCGGCGACGGCTGACGGCGGAGCCAAGGAAGCCCCGCTGGAAATCGTCAAAGCAGAAGAGGTCAAGGGAGGAGGCGAACAGTAATGGCCGACGCACCGAGAAGTCACAGCCAGAGACCGCCGAGACCGCAGAAAAAGTTTTTTCACAGAAGAAAATTCTGCAGATTCTGCACGGACTCGACGATCAAGATCGATTATAAGAACACGCAAACTTTGAGGGATTTTGTCACGGAGCGCGGGAAAATCACGCCAAGGAGAATCACGGGCAACTGCGCCATTCACCAGAGAGAACTGTCGCTGGCGATCAAGAGGGCACGGACCATTGCTTTGCTGCCTTTTGTCGTTGCCGACAATTGATGGCTTTGAATCTCTTGATCGATCAAGGACACTGAAACAGGCATTCTCAGCGGCGGGTCAGGCCTTGAAAAACGCATGGGTGCGACTCTTGAATCGCCATTTTCTGCGGGGCATTGCCATATCCTCGCTGACGCTGCTTTCCGTCGCACTGATTCCGCTGGTCGGTTCCGTCGTCATTGTTCTTTCGCCCCTGCCGATTCTTTTTTATTACACG
Organism: uncultured delta proteobacterium; assembly: GCA_963709485.1. Lineage (GTDB taxonomy): Bacteria > Desulfobacterota > Syntrophia > Syntrophales > Fen-1087 > JAXDBM01. The sequence goes on along the minus strand of CAVPWE010000003.1, from coordinate 278,065 downwards.
AAACTCGGCAGGGTCGTCGGGATTACCGCTGTCGGGCTTTCATTATGGCTGGTGATCTCTCTGCTCGGTCTGATGAGCCCGGAGAAGATTTTCCCGATGTTCTTTCTGATCGGTTTGACCGGGGTGTTCCTGTCGGAGGCACTGAAGCAGGAATGGTCGATCGAGAAAACCGTCGCCATCCCGCTGCTTTTTCTGATGGCAGCCGGAGCCGGTTTTCTCACTTTTCACAGCTTTCAGTCGGGACAACCCCCATGGCAGTTTATCAACACCTACATTCATAACAGCATTCAGGAAAACATCCGGATTTACGGGGAACTGGATATTTCCTCGGACCAGATCAACCTGATCCGCGACAACGCGCCGCAGATTACCCGGTTTCTGACCTGGACATTTCCCGCGATCATGACGGCGAGCACGGGGATCTGCCTGTGGCTGAATATCCTGACAGCCCGGCCGTTCTTTCGAAAACACGGGTTGCATTATCCCGACTTCGGCGACCTGACCCACTGGAAAGCCCCGGAAAAAATCATCTGGCTGCTTATTGCAGCCGGCGGGACCCTGCTCCTTCCGCAGGACATTGCCAAATTCATCGGGCTGAATATCCTGATTATCTGTCTGTTCATCTACCTTGCGGAGGGGATTTCCATCATCGGTTTCTTTTTTAAAGTGAAAAAGGTCCCTCTCGTCTTCAGGATGATGCTGTACTTTCTGATCCTGGTTCAGCAATATCTCCTGCTGATTGTTGTGGCCCTGGGACTCTTTGATTTGTGGGCGGACTTTCGAAAATTCATCAGGCCGGCTGCGGACCCGGGTGTGTGAATGATTAAAGCGATGACGACTTGCCGATAAGGAGGACAACGATGAAGATTATATTGAAGGATAGTGTGGATGCGCTTGGAAAGGCGGGCGATACCGTCAAGGTCTCCGATGGCTATGCAAGGAACTACCTGATCCCGAAGGGGCTGGCCATCGAAGCGAACGTAAAGAACCTCAAGGTCATGGAGCACGAGCGGAAAAATATCCTCCAGAAAACCGAAAAGGCCAGAAAGGACGCCGAGGCGCTGGCGGAAAAATTCTCCGGTGTCACCTGCACGATCGCCAGGCTGGTCGGCGAACAGGACAAATTGTTCGGATCGATCACGACAAAGGACATTCAGGATGCCCTGCGGGAACAGAACCTCGAAGTGGATCGGAAAGGGCTCATCCTGGCTGAGCCGATCCGATCCCTCGGTGAGTTCCCGGTGAAAATCAGGCTGCATGCGGGCGTTGCCGCCGAAATCAAAGTGGTGGTCGTGGCCGAATCCTGAAGAAGCCCCGTCTGACCTGTCATGAAAGACATCGACACATCGCTGCACCGTCTCCCACCCCAGAACCTGGAGGCGGAACAGTCCATCCTGGGCGGCATCCTTCTGGACAACCAGTCGTTGAACAGCGTCCTGGAGATTCTGACGCACAAGGATTTCTACAGCGAAGCCCACCGGAAGATCTTTGCCGCCATTGTGGCGCTCTCGGACCGCAACGAACCGTGCGACCTCATCACGCTCAGCAGCATCTTGAAGGACCAGAAACATCTGGACAATGTGGGGGGCGCGGCCTACCTTGCCTCACTGGTCGACAATGTCCCCTCCGCGGCAAATATTGCTTATTATTCGAAAATCGTCAAGGAAAAGGCCATTCTGCGGCACCTCATCGGCACCGCCACGGAAATCTTGACCAACAGCTACGATACAGGGGCGGAGGTCGACGATGTTCTGGATAAAGCGGAGCACGCCATTTTCGAAATATCGGAAAACAAAATCAGGCCTGCTTTCTATCCCATTAAAAGTATCATCAAGGACAGCTTCAAAACCATCGAAAAGCTCTATGAACGCAAGGAACTGATTACCGGCGTGCCCACGGGTTTTGAAAAAATTGACGACCTGACTTCGGGATTGCAGAAATCGGACCTGATTATCGTTGCCGGCCGCCCCAGCATGGGGAAGACCGCATTTGCATTGAATATTGCCCAGAGCGCGGCGACGGAAACCGGCATTCCCGTAGCGATCTTTTCCCTGGAAATGTCGAAAGAACAGTTGGCCCTGCGCATGCTTTCCTCGGAGGCCCGGGTCGACTCCCAGCGTCTCCGGAAGGGCTTTCTGGGGGAAACGGACTGGCCGAAACTGACCACGGCGGCCGGCCGGCTGTCCGAAGCGCCGCTGTTCATTGACGACACGCCGGCCATTACCGTCCTGGAGATGAAGGCCAAGGCGAGACGGTTGAAGGCCGAATCCGACCTGGGACTGATCATTCTGGACTACCTCCAGCTCATGCGCAGCGGTTCCTTCAAAGATTCACGGGAGCAGGAAATATCGGAGATCAGCCGATCCCTGAAGGCCCTCGCCAAGGAGCTCAGTGTCCCCATCATCGCACTGTCGCAGCTTAACCGCAAAGTCGAAGACCGAACCAACCGGCGCCCCCAGATGGCCGATTTACGGGAATCCGGCGCCATCGAACAGGATGCAGACGTGATCGCTTTTATCTACCGGGATGAAGTCTACAACAAGTCGGAAGACAATCCCGAAAAGGGGATCGCGGAGGTGATCATCGGGAAACAGCGCAACGGCCCCACCGGAACAGTTAAACTGGCCTTCCTCGAAAAGTTCACCTGCTTTGAAAATCTGGCGCGCGCCGAGGACACGCATTAATGCTCGATTAATTCGGGACCTTTTCCGAGGTAGGGAATCGCAAGACGCATTTTCCTCAGGGCCTGTTTTTCAATCTGTCTTGCCCGCTCCCGGGTAATGTGATAGCGATCTCCGATTTCCTGCAGCGTTTCGGGATGATCGGCCATCACCCGGTGCTTGATGATATATTTTTCCTTTTCGTTGAGCTTCGCCAGCGCCCCCGCGATGTTCCGTTTCACCAGCGACATCTCCTCCTCCTTGATGAGAGACGTCTCCTGGTCTTCACCTTCGTAAGTCAGGTAATCCATATGGGCGCTTTCGCCGTCCTCGCTGACATAGGCATCCAGCGAGAGGTCCCGGTGGCTCAAGCGCAGGTCCATCTCTTCGATTTCGACCTCCTTGACTCCCAGGGAATCGGCAATTTCGCTGAACTCGGGGTTCTTTTGGGACAGGTTTTCCAGACGTTTCTTGGCCTGGGAGAGTTTGAAAAACAGCTTGCGCTGGGCCTGGGTCGTCCCGATTTTCACCAGGCTCCAGGATTTGATGATGTAATTCTGCATGTACGCCCGGATCCACCAGACGGCATAGGAAATCAGGCGATACCCCTTGTAAGGATCGAACTTCTTGACGGCATGCATGAGGCCGATATTGCCCTCCTGAATCAAATCGGCCAGCTTGATGCCGTAGTTGCGATATTCATGGGCAATCTTGACGACAAACCGCAGATTCGAGACCACCAGTTTTTCCGCCGCCGCCATGTCGTTGTTCTTCTTGAGCTGGACCGCGAGCTTGAACTCCTCTTCCGCAGTCAGGAGGGGGTACCGGTTGATCTCGGCAATATAGATGTCCAGGGTGCCGGTTACGGCAGGTAATTCCAATGCCTTTGCCTCCATTTTCTCGGCGCCTTCAAGGTCTCGCTTGTTATAATGATTCAATTTTAACAGTCAAGGACTATTATGAAGACGATGATGAAGCCACCGTTCACATGAGCTTAAAAATATGATTTTACAAATAATGCGCTTTCTTGACATCCCTGCCGTCTATGGTTATTTTACGGGAAAACTGTGCCGTTTGCGGAGGTTGCAAAATGAGTTCCATGAATAGAATTCTGCTGGATCATGCCTGTCGGATTGCCACTGAAATCGGGGCCAGGGCTCTGCTTCTGTACGCGGACGCCGCCGCGGACCTTCAGATCGACGAAGACCCGAAGGTCTGCTACAACGTGATTGTCATCACCAAGGGAAATGAGGAAATCAGCGAGAAGATGAAAGGATGCGGCACCCTGATCCAGGTTCCGAACGTGAATTTGACCCGTGTCGGACAGGTCAAGATCGCGATCACCAAGGGGATTGCCATGGGTCTTTTCAATCAGGGAGACAAGCTGGTCTGTCTGAGCGGCATACCCAAGTTCGGCTACGTGGACAGCATTTTCGTCATCGATGTGGGAAAGGAATTCGAAATCCTGGTTTCCGGCAACATCAGCGGCATGACTGAAGGAATCTATCCCGAAGTCTTCGGCGCCGTCCTGAATCTGGCCATCGAGCTTGCCGCCCAGGGCCGGGAAGGGAGAAAGGTGGGAACGATTTTCGTTCTGGGGGATCATGAGAAGGTCATGCAGCTCTCCCGGCAGATGATCATCAATCCTTTCATGGGATACACCGAAGAGCAGCGCAACATTTTGAACCCCGAGCTGAAGGAAACCATCAAGGAGTTCTCTGCCATTGACGGGTCCTTCATCATCAAGGACAACGGCGCCATCGTTACGGCCGGGCGCCACCTGAATGCGGCGCTGGACGGCAAGGATTTCCCGCAGGGCCTGGGAAGCCGGCACATTGCCGCCGCCGGCATTACCGGGATCACCCGGTCGATCGCCATCGTGCTGTCGGAATCGACGGGAAATGTCAGTGTCTTCAAAAACGGCAAGATCTTCGTGAGCATCGAAAAGCCGATTGAATAAACGGGAGGCGTAATGAGATTCGACAAGTTCACCCTGAAAGTCCAGGAAGCCCTTCAGGAGGCCCAGACGGCGGCCGCTCAGCACGGGCACCAGGGGATTGATGCGGAGCACCTCCTCCTGGCCCTTCTGTCGCAGCCGGAAGGGATCGTGGGGGCCATCCTTAAAAAACTGGGGGCGGACCCTGGGGTGATGGCCCATGAACTGAAAAAAGCCCTCGGGAGGCTGCCCCGCGTGGAAGGCGCCGGCGTCGGCCAGCCGGGCATTACACCCCGGTTGAACAAGATTCTCGACCAGGCCCTCACCGAGGCGGCGCGCCTGAAGGACGAATACGTCAGCGCCGAGCACGTCCTGACGGTCATGGCCGATGAAAAGAAGGGGGATGCAGCCGGAATCCTGCATGCCGCCGGCGTCACCCGGGACAGCGTTCTGACCGTGCTGGTGGAAATCCGCGGCAGCCAGCGGATCACCGACCCCAATCCCGAGGAAAAATACCAGGCCCTGAAGCGCTATGCCCGCGATTTCAACGAGCTGGCCCGCAAGGGGTCTTTCGACCCGGTCATCGGGCGGGATGAGGAAATCCGTCGGGTCATGCAGGTCCTCTCGAGAAGGACGAAAAACAATCCCGTCCTGATCGGTGAACCCGGCGTGGGCAAGACCGCCATCGTGGAGGGCCTTGCCCAGCGGATCGTCAACGGGGATGTGCCGGAAAGCCTGAAGCGCAAGCGGGTGGTCGGTCTGGACATCGGCGCGCTGGTGGCGGGCGCCAAATACCGGGGCGAGTTCGAGGACCGGCTGAAGGCCGTGCTCAAGGAGGTCACCGACGCCGAAGGGGAGATCATCCTCTTCATCGACGAAATTCACACAGTGGTCGGCGCCGGCGCGGCCGAGGGGTCCGTCGACGCCTCCAACATGCTGAAGCCGGCCCTGGCACGCGGGGAGCTGCGCTGCGTCGGCGCGACGACACTCAACGAATACCGGAAGCACATTGAAAAAGACCCGGCGCTGGAGCGGCGCTTTCAGCCGATACTGGTCAAGGAGCCCACCGTCGAGGACACCATTGCGATCCTCCGGGGCCTGAAGGAGCGCTATGAAGTGCATCACGGCGTACGCATCAAGGACGCGGCCATCATCGCCGCGGCAACGCTGTCCAACCGCTACATCTCCGACCGCTTTCTTCCGGACAAGGCCGTTGACCTGATCGATGAGTCGGCTTCCCGCCTGCGGATCGAGCTGGACAGCATGCCCGCCGAAATCGACGGGATCGACCGGAAAGTCATCCAGCTGGAAATCGAAAAGCAGTCGCTGAAAAAGGAAACCGACCGGACATCCATCGATCGGCGCGACAAGATCGAAAAGGAGCTGGCCGAGCTTCGGGAATCCATGGACCGCATGAAGCTCCACTGGACAGCCGAGAAAGACGCGATCAGGCGGATCCAGACGGTCAAAAGCAGCATGGAGGCCCTGAAGACGGAGGAATTGAACGCGCAGCGCCAGGGGAATCTGGCCCGGGCGGCGGAAATCCGCTACGGCAAACTGGTGGAGCTGAACAAGGATCTGGAGCGGGAGCAGCAGAAGCTTGCCGAGCGCCAGAAAGACAATAAGATGCTGAAGGAAGAGGTGGACGCCGAGGATGTGGCGGAGGTGGTCGCAAACTGGACCGGCATCCCCCTCACCCGCATGATGGAAAGCGACGTGCAGAAGCTGATCCACATGGAGGAGCGGCTGAAGCAGCGGGTGATCGGGCAGGATGAGGGCATTCAGGCTGTTTCAAGCGCCCTGCGGAGGGCCCGTTCCGGATTGCAGGACCCCAACCGTCCCATCGGCTCGTTCATTTTTCTGGGGCCCACCGGCGTGGGCAAGACCGAGCTGGCCCGGGCCCTTGCCGAATTCATGTTCGACAGCGAGCAGGCCATGATCCGGATCGACATGTCCGAATTCATGGAAAAGCATTCCGTCGCCAGGCTGATCGGCGCGCCTCCCGGCTATGTCGGTTACGATGAGGGGGGACACCTGACGGAGGCGGTCCGGCGGCGGCCCTACTCGGTTATCCTCTTCGATGAAATCGAGAAGGCCCATCCGGACGTCTTCAACATCCTCTTGCAGATCCTCGACGATGGACGCCTGACGGACGGTCACGGACGGACGGTCGATTTCAAGAACACCGTCGTGATCATGACCTCCAACATCGGCAGCGCCTTCATGCAGGATCTGTCCATCAGCGATGACGAGAGGAAGATGCGGACGATGGAAGCCCTGCGGGCGGGGTTCAAGCCCGAATTTCTGAACCGCATCGACGATATCATCACGTTCCGGGCGTTGACGCTCGGAGACATCAACCGGATCGTCGACATCCAGGTCCGCCTTATCCAGAAGCGTCTGCAGGAGCGGAAGATGACGCTGGAATTGACAGAAAAGGCAAAAAAATATATAGCCGAAACCGGCTACAGCCCCGTCTACGGCGCACGGCCTTTGAAGCGGGCACTGCAAAAGATGATCCTGGACGATCTGTCCATGAAAATCCTGGAAGGCCGTTTTGCGGATGGCGACCATATCCTGGCGGACATCTCGAAAAACGGCGACGTTGATTTCAAGAAGCTGAAAAGACAGGAGGGATTGAAATGAACACACTGAGAACAACACTGCTGCTGGGCGCCCTGACCGGACTCCTCATGCTGATCGGGGGCTATTTCGGGGGAAAGAACGGCATGGTCATGGCCTTCTTTTTCGCCATGGTCATGAATTTCGGCAGCTACTGGTTTTCCGACAAGCTGGTTTTGAGGATGTACAATGCCCAGGAGGTGACCGAAAGTCAGGCGCCGGAACTCTACGGCATCGTCAAAAGCCTCGCCCTGCGCGGGGGACTTCCCATGCCCAGGGTCTACGTCATCCCGCAGGACACCCCGAACGCCTTTGCCACCGGACGCAACGAAAGCCATGCCGTCGTCGCGGTCACGGAGGGCATCCTGAGAATTCTGAGCCGGGATGAACTGGAAGGCGTCATCGCGCACGAACTGACCCATATCAAGAACAAGGACATGCTCATCGGCTCGATCGCCGCAACACTGGCCGGCGCCGTTGTCATGCTCGCCAACATGGCGCAGTGGGCGGCCATGTTCGGAGGCGCCAGCCGGGACAGCGAAGAGGGAGGTCATGGCGGAGTGATCGGGCTGATCCTGATGGCTGTGCTGGCGCCCATTGCCGCGACCATCATTCAGATGGCCATCTCCCGCTCGCGGGAATTCATGGCAGATGCCGGCGGCGCGGCGATCTCCGGAAAGCCGCTGGGATTGGCGGGTGCGCTCGATAAGCTCCAGAGGGCCTCGCAGGCCATTCCGATGGATGCGAATCCTTCCACAGCTCACATGTTTATCGTGAATCCCCTGACTGGACGCTCCCTCATGGCGCTGTTCAGCACCCATCCCCCCATTGAGGAAAGAATTGCCCGCTTGAGAAGCATGCGGCCGGCATAAGGAGGCGACCATGGATCCGGAAAACAAGGAAAAAAGCTTTGTGATCAAGGACAAACGGATATTTGACGAAACCGGGGATGTGCGCCGGGACGCGGAAACGCCATTCGAGGCCCCCCCTGCAGAAGCGAAGGCGGAAGCGGAAAAGGAACGGCAGCCACCCGGGGCGGAAAAGCGGGACATGCCGGAAGAAGACGATCTTCCGGAAATCAACTTCGCGAATTTCGTGCTTTCCCTGAGCACCACTGCCATGTTCCATTTCGGCGACTTTCCCGATCCCGTCACCAAAAAAGCCGACAGGAATCTGGCGGCGGCCAAGCAGACCATCGACATCCTCGGAATGCTGCAGACCAAAACAAGCGGGAATCTCGACGAGAACGAAAAATCCCTCCTGGACGGCCTCCTTTTCGAGCTGAGAATGCGCTTCGTCAAGGAGAAAGGTCTTGCATGATCCGCAAGCTTTCGCCGGCCAAGATCAATCTTTGCCTGCGCGTTCTCCGCAGGCGGGAGGACGGTTATCACGACATTGCCAGCCTGATGCAGAGAATCAGCCTTGCAGACGAGATGACCTTCACCCCCTCCGAAGGGGGGATCACCGTCCGTTGCCCCGGCAGCCCGCTGCCTGAAAAAGATGGAAATATCGTTTACAGGGCCGCCCAGGCCCTTTTTTCCGCCGCCGCCTGCCGCTCCGGCGGAATTGACATCACCATTCACAAGAAGATCCCCCTGGCGGCAGGCCTGGGCGGGGGCAGCTCCAATGCCGCAACCACGCTGTTGACGCTCAACGAACTCTTCGCATTCCGTTACACGGCGGAAGACCTCATGAAGATCGGAGCCAAACTGGGGGCGGATGTCCCCTTTTTCATATTTCAGAAAACGGCCTGGGCCTTCGGCATCGGCGAACGGCTCGAGGCCGCGGAGAATCTCCCTTCTTTTTCTCTTGTTTTGATCAATCCCCGTTTTGAACTCTCCACAAAAATGATTTACGAAGGCCTTAAATTAAGATTGACAAACCGGATAATTCATTATAGCATCCCGCGTTTTTATACGATCCATGATCTGGCGGAAGGACTTCAAAACGATCTGGAGCGGGTTTCCGTCAGGATGCACCCGGTCCTGTCCGATCTCAAAAGGCTGCTTATCGAGCATGGCGCCCTGGGAGCCCTGATGTCGGGCAGTGGACCGACGGTTTTCGGAATATTTGAAACGGAAGAAATGGCTGCAACGGCTCAAAAAGCCTTGAGCGGGATCGACAAATGGTCTGTCTTCAGCGCAAACGCCCTCTGAATCTTACTGCCCTTCCATTTTGAAATATCCGTATTTTCAATGACTTGAGGTAGTGGGGCGTCGTCAAGCGGTAAGACACAAGGTTTTGGTCCTTGCATTCGGGGGTTCGAATCCTCCCGCCCCAGCCATTCGTAAAGACGGTCGAAGCCGTTAAAGGAACCGATGCTCGAAAGAATCAGAATTTTCTCCGGCAACGCCAATCTGGACCTGGCCGGAAAAATATGCAGCAGTTTGGGGGTACCCCTGGGCAAAGCCAATGTAACGACGTTCAGCGATGGCGAAACCCGGGTTGAAATCAACGAAAATGTCAGAGGAATGGATGTCTTTATCATTCAATCCACCTGCACCCCCGTCAATCTGACCTGCATGGAACTGCTCATTATGATTGACGCGATGAAAAGGGCATCGGCAGACAGGATCACGGCCGTTATCCCCTATTACGGCTACGCCCGCCAGGACCGAAAAGTGGCTCCCCGGGCTCCCATTTCAGCCAAGCTCATCGCGGATCTGATCACCACGGCCGGCGCCAACCGCGTTCTCTCCATGGACCTGCACGCCGGCCAGATTCAGGGCTTCTTCAACATTCCCGTGGACAACCTCTTTGCCACGCCCGTGCTGCTGGAATATTTCAAGAAAAAATTTCAGGAGGACACGGTCATCGTCTCCCCGGATACGGGGGGCGTTGAAAGGGCCAGGGCCTTCGGCAAGCGTCTCGGAGCCACCCTTGCAATCGTCGACAAGCGTCGCGAGGGACCCAACGAAGCCCAGGTGATGAACATCATCGGAGACATCCGGAACAAAAAAGTCATCATTCTCGACGATATGATCGACACGGCGGGAACCGTTGTCCAGGCCGCCAGCGCCCTGAAGGAGGCCGGCGCCGTGGATGTGTCCGTCTGTGCCACCCACCCGGTCCTTTCCGGCCCGGCGATCGAACGGATCGAAAACTCCTGTATCGAGGAAGTCATTGTCACGGACACCATCCCCCTGCACGAGCAGGCAAAAAACTGCAGGCGGATCAAGGTTCTTTCCGTATCGGGGCTCCTGAGCGAGGCGGTCCGGAGAATTTATTATAACGATTCTGTAAGTTCATTGTTCATATAGGAGGCGTCAATGGAAGCAGTCGCGTTGGATGCTCTGATTCGAAAAGAAACCGGCAAGGGACCGGCCCGCAGGCTGAGAAGCGCGGGCCTCATGCCGGCTGTTTTTTACGGCCGTGGAACGGAAGCCACACCGTTGACGGTCAATGCGGCCGATTTGCTGAAACTGATGAAAGGCCGCCAGGAAAACGTCTTCATCAAACTGATCATCGATGACGGCGGCAAGACAGGAAAGAAACTGGAAAAGCTTTCGATCATGAAAGAACTCCAGATGGAACCGGTATCCAGGCGTTTTTTCCATGCGGATTTCTATGAGATCAGCATGGACCACAAACTCACCTTCGATGTCCCCATTCATTTTACCGGCACCCCGGCAGGCGTTCGGAACGGAGGCGATTTTCAGCATGTCAAGCGGGAGCTGAAAGTATCCTGTACGCCGATGAAGCTTCCCGAGTTTATCGAAGTTGATGTCAGCGACCTCGAAATGGGCCGTCATCTGACAGTCGGTGACATTCCGGTCATCGAGGATATGATCATCCTGGACGCCGGGGAAACGGTGATCGCTTCCGTATCTGCACCCAGGGCGACCGTCGCCAAAGCCGAAACTGAAGAAGAGGAAAAACCGGCTGAACCGGAGGTGGTCGGTCGCAAGGGCGCAAAGGGCGAAAGCGAATAGGCACATCGATCCACAGGAGGAATTGAACGTCGGGGGAACCTTGTGAGACTGATTGCCGGGCTCGGAAATCCGGGTGTCCAATATCAACACAGCCGACACAACATGGGTTTCCTGGTTCTGGACCGGCTGGCCGAAGCAAGCGGGATATCGCTGCATCAGATAAAGTTTGAGGCCTGTTTCGGCAGGGGCAACATAGCCGGCCACCCTGCCCTGCTGATCAAACCGCAAACCTACATGAACCTGAGCGGCAGTGCCGTCAGGAAGTTCTTTGATTACTTCAGGATAGAAATTAAGGATGTCATAGTCGTTCATGACGATCTGGACCTGCCGTTCGGAACGATCCGGCTGAAAGCGGGCGGCGGTCCGGGGGGGCACAAGGGATTGATGTCTGTTATCGATCACATGGACAGTGCGGATTTCAATCGGGTCAGGCTGGGCATCGGAAAACCGGATCGCCAGGAATGGGTCGAAGGCTATGTTCTTTCATCTTTTTCCCCGGACGAAACCGGCAAGTTGCCGCGGTTGATCCAACAAGCCGCGGAAATGCTGACGGAGCTGCTCTCCACGGGAATTGAATCGGCTATGTGCAAGTATCATGGGAAAACCATAAATAATTTTAATGAGGAGGTTTAATGATGTGTAAGGGTAAACGTAATGTATTGTCACTTTTATTGACCATCGCGCTCATGCTTTTGTTCATGGCGCCGATGGCCTTCGCTGGTGAGGCGGACATAAAGCTGCCGAACCTGAGCCAAGTTTCCTTCATGGGAGGGGCGCTGAGCGGAATGATGATCCTGAATCTGGGCCTCATCATCTGCGTGATCGGCATGATCTTCGGCTGGATGCAGTACATCCAGACAAGGAGCCTGCCCGCCCACCAGGCCATGCTGGACGTCTCCGCCACGATTTGGGAGACCTGCAAGACCTACGTACTCCAGCAGGGCAAATTTCTGGCTGGTCTATGGGTCCTGATCGCCGCCTGCATGATCTACTATTTCGGCGTCCTTTCACATATGCACATGACAGAGGTGGCGATTATCCTTGCTGCTTCCATCCTGGGCATTCTGGGCTCCTACGGTGTCGCCTGGTTCGGCATCCGGATCAACACCGTGGCCAACTCACGGGCGGCCTTTGCCTCCCTGAGCGGTGATCCGCTCAGCATCGTCAACATCTGCCTGCGCTCGGGCATGAGCGTCGGCCTTCTCCTGGTCAGCATTGAGCTCTTCTTCATGATCATCATCCTGGCCTACATTCCGGGCGACTTGGCCGGCCCCTGCTTCATCGGTTTTGCCATCGGCGAGTCCCTGGGCGCCAGCGCACTCCGCATCTGCGGCGGCATCTTCACGAAGATTGCCGACATCGGCTCCGACCTCATGAAGATCATCTTCCATCTTCCTGAAGACGACCCCAAGAACCCGGGCGTCATCGCGGACTGCACGGGCGACAACGCGGGCGACAGCGTCGGCCCCACGGCGGACGGCTTCGAGACCTACGGCGTTACGGGCGTGGCCCTGATCGCCTTTCTGGCCCTGGCCCTGGCCGACAATCCCGCCATGGGCGGCAAGCTGGTCGTCTGGATATTCGCCATGCGTATCCTCATGATCCTGACCTCGCTGGCCTCTTACTTTGTCAATGATATAACGAGCAAATCCCTGTTTGCCGGCAAGAAAGACTTCAACTTCGAACACCCCCTGACCAACCTGGTCTGGATCACCTCGATCGTGTCGATCGCCGTGACCTTCGTTGCCAGCTATATTCTCCTGTCCGATATCCCGGCAACCGGCGAGTCGATGTCCATGTGGCTGGCCCTGTCGATCATCATCAGTTGCGGCACCATTGCCGGCGCGCTGATTCCGGAGTTCACCAAGGTCTTCACGAGCACCAATTCCCGCCACTGCGATGAGGTGGTGAACGCTTCCCGCCAGGGCGGTCCTTCTCTGAACATTCTCTCCGGTCTGGTGGCCGGTAATTTTTCCGCCTTCTGGGAAGGCCTCACGATCCTGGCCCTCATGTTTGTCGCCTATCTCGTCTCCCAGACCCCTTCGGTTACGGGGATTCTGCCCCCGGCCTTCACATTTGCGGCCCCGGTTTTCGCCTTCGGTCTGGTGGCCTTCGGCTTTCTGGGCATGGGCCCGGTAACCATCGCGGTGGACAGCTTCGGGCCCGTTTCCGACAACGCCCAGTCCATCTATGAGCTTTCCATGATCGAGTCCCGCCCGGATGCCAAGGAGGTCGTGAAAAAGCACTTCGGCAACATCCCCGATTTCGAACAGTCGAAGCACTTCCTCGAATCCGGCGATGGCGCAGGCAACACCTTCAAGGCCACGGCCAAACCGGTGCTGATCGGAACGGCCGTCGTCGGCGCGACCACAATGGTCTTCGGCATCATCATCCTCCTGGAGAAGATGTTCGGAAATGTCATCGCGAAGCTCAGCCTCGTCCAGCCGGAGATTATCCTCGGCCTTCTCATGGGCGGTTGCGTGATCTACTGGTTCACCGGCGCTTCGATCCAGGCTGTCGTAACCGGTTCTTATCAGGCGGTCGTGTTTATCAAAAATAATATCAACCTTGACAAGGCGGAGGCTTCCATCGAGGACAGCAAGGAAGTCGTGCGGATCTGCACCGTCTATGCCCAGAAGGGGATGATCAACATCTTCATCGTCGTCTTCTTCATGGCCCTGGGTCTCGCCTTTTTCAACCCCTACTTCTTCATCGGCTATCTGATCGGGATCGCCTTCTTCGGCCTGTTCCAGGCCATCTTCATGGCCAATGCCGGCGGCTGCTGGGATAATGCGAAGAAGATTGTCGAAGTAGACCTGAAGCAGAAAAACACCCCGCTCCACGAAGCGACCGTTGTCGGTGACACCGTCGGCGATCCCTTCAAGGACACCTCTTCGGTCTCCATGAACCCGATCATCAAATTCACAACCCTTTTCGGACTGCTCGCCGTGGAGATCGCCGTCACGATGACCAACACGGGAATGAAGCTTGGCCTGGCGGCGGTGTTCTTCCTGATCGCCGTGATTTTCGTTTATCGCTCCTTCTATTCAATGAGGATCCCGGTGGAACTGGAAAAATAACTTTAACAGGTTTTTACTACAGACCTTGATCCATTCAAAATCGCCCCCGTTTCGGGGGCGATTTTTTATTTTCGTGTGCAGGCCCTGAACAACTGAATTCGTTTGTACAGCGCTGAAAACAGTCCCTTCCGATTTCGCCCCCGCAACCATGCATCAGAATCCCCTTTTGACTTGACAGGTCGTCCAAAAATCCTTAGCGTGGACCAGGCTTTTTACAGACGGTAAGGAGGCTATCATGGGATTTCGCTGCGGGATCATCGGTCTTCCCAATGTCGGCAAATCAACCATCTTCAACGCCCTGACGGCCGCCGGCGCCGAGGTGGCCAATTATCCTTTCTGCACCATCGACCCCAATATCGGCATTGTTTCCGTTCCGGATGAAAGGCTCGAAACAATCGCTTCGATGCTTCATCCCCCCCAGACGACATACACAACCATGGAGTTTCTCGATATCGCGGGCCTCGTCAAGGGAGCCAGCCGGGGAGAGGGTCTCGGCAACCGTTTTCTCGGACACATCCGCGAGGTGGACGCGCTACTGCACATCGTGCGCTGCTTTGACGACCCCGACATCGTTCACCTGAGCGGCGCGATCGATCCCATACGGGATATTGAAATCATCAATACCGAACTTCTGCTTGCAGACCTGGAAACACTGGAAAAACGCATGGAAAAAACCGAGCGGCTGCTCAAAACGGGAGACAAGTCCCTGCGTAAGGCGCTTGATTCCTATGCCAGATATCACGACACACTGGGAAAGGGCATTGCAGCAAGAAATGTCCGCCATGAAGAGTGCCGGGATGAAATCGATGAGCTGAATCTGCTGACGTCGAAAAAAGTTCTGTACGTCGCGAATGTCAGCGAAGCCATTTTGAAGGGCAACGGCGACTATGTCCGACAGGTCGAGGCGTTCGCGGCAGATGAAGGCGCCAAGGTCATTGTCATCTGCGGAGACATGGAGGCGGAAATCGCAGCGCTCTCGCGCGATGAACGCCAGGAGTTTCTCGAGGATCTGGGGTTAAAGGAATCCGGGCTTCATCAGTTGATCCGCCTCGGTTACGAGATCCTGGGGCTCATCACCTTCTACACAACCGTCGGCCCCGAACTCCGGGCCTGGACCGTTCCCAGGGGGACGAAGGCGCCCAAGGCGGCCGGCAAGATACACAGCGATATGGAAAAGGGCTTCATTCGTGCGGAAATCCTGCATTACAGGGATTTCGAGCATTGGGGAGGGCTGAACCAGGCAAGAGAGAAAGGATTGCTCCGCTCGGAGGGAAAGGATTACGTAATCGAGGACGGGGATATTGTGCTGTTCCGGTTCAACGTATAGAAGCTCACAGTTGCGCATCCGTTGCAAACGGGTCCCGGATAACAACTGGCCCTTTTAATGTTTTTCAAAATGCAAAAAAATGTGGCGGATGGAAAAGGAGGGAACCTGGAAACCATCCACCACACTCTGTTGACTGAAAGAAGCATGCTGCGGTGACCTCTTCCAGGCTTTCATCAGGGGGGCCGGCGGGTGGAAAGGAGGGAAAAGAAACCACCCGCCGGCTGTTACTAATTCAACAAACTGCAAACCCTTCACTCGGAAAGAAAAAACGTGACGCTTCGATCTTCTTCGATCTCTTTTTTCTCACCGCTTTCCGCATCTTTGCCGGTTAACTCCCGTCCTCCGCCCTGAATGTCTCTTGCAACGAAAAAGTGATACTCACTGACTCTGTCTGATTTCCTCTCTTCGTCGGCTTCGTCAAGATTTTCACGCTGTGCTTTGTTATCCTGATCTGATTTCTCCATCCGTTCGGTTGTTCCGGCGTCATTATCCGTTCTTGACTTGAAGATTATTGTTGCTGGTTATTTTTGCAAAATCAATGCCAGTTATAACAATCGTCGGCATACATGCCTGCGGCATTTTGCAACAATTTGATTATATGAATGTTTCAGAAGTACAGAGGACAGAAAACAGCATTGGTCGAAGATACCTGAACGGCATTCACGTCTGGGAAAATTGTGCGGATATTGCACAGTCAGGCAGATGAACAGCGAAGATTAAGGACCAGAGGCATTTTCGCAGGTGTTCACGAATTTCACGTTATGTTCACTTATCGCACAGTCGTGCACTTTTTTTGTTATTGCCCTCCGCCTGTTGTCTTGCTCAGTTCACGGATCAGCTTATATCGAGAAATGTTCAGCATTTTTGCTGCCTTGGTTTTGTTGCCATGGTTGACCTCCAAGGCATGTGCCAGCATCTGCCGTTTGATCTGCCCTGTCATCTTCATTGTGATCTGATCGTAGTTCACAGGATCCGATGAAAAAATGGGAATCGTTGCATACACGGATGCTGCACTTTCCGAATGCGTCACCGACTTCATTTCAGCAGGCAGGTTTTCAGCCCGGATGGTCGTACCCGCCCGTTTGAGGATCATCACCCGTTCTATGATATTCTTAAGTTCCCTGACATTCCCCGGCCAGGAGTAATGCTTCAGGACCTGTTCAGCATCCTCGCTGAATCCTCTGACCCGTTTCATGAGTTTTTTATTGAACTCCTCAACATAATACTGGGCAAGCAGCATGATGTCATCCGCCCTTTCACGCAGGGGGGGGATGACAATCGGCACAACACTGATGCGATAGAAAAGATCCTCGCGAAACAATCCCTCCGCCACCATGCGGCTTATATCCTTGTTGGTCGAAAAGATGAAACGGACGTCGATCGGCACGTTTTCCGTTCCTCCCAAACGCCGCACGTGGCCATCCTCCAGCATCCGCAGAAACTTCGCCTGCAGCTGCGTGCTCATATCCCCGATTTCATCCAGCAGCAGCGTGCCGCCGCTGGCATACTCGAGCAGACCGATTTTTCTTCTTCGGGCATCGGTGAATGCCCCGGCCTCATATCCGAACAGCTCGCTTTCCAGCAGCGTCCCGGGAATGGCCGCGCAGTTGACATCCACCAGGGATCTGGCATGACGATCGCTCTGGCGGTGAATGGCCCGTGCAATCAGCTCCTTGCCCGTACCGCTCTCGCCTTGAATCAGAACACTGGTGTTGTGGCCGGCCACATTTTCGATAAGCCAGAAAATATCCAGCATCTTTCTGGACCGGCCGAGAATATCATGGAACCCGAGGAGCATATCCTCGTTTTTTTTGAGCTTTTCGACCTCCGTCTTCAGCGCTTTGGCTTCCATGGACAGTTTGGCGTGCATGATGGCATTGTCATAGGCCGTTACCGCATTTTTGCAGAGAATATCCAGCATGTTGATCCGTTCCCGTGAAAAAACGCCGGATTTCTTGGAAAGATACAGGGCGCCGTTGAACTTTTCCTTGATGCGGAGCGGCAGTGCGATTTCAGCCGGATAGCCTTCAAAAAGCTCGGGGAGGGATTGCCCGGCGGCGGCGCTGCAAGCCACGTGGGCGTTCTTTTCCATGGCCTGCTTGATGATGCTTCGTTCAATCCTGTCGTCGAGGGTCTCCCTGTCGCCGATGAAAACTTCTTTTCCGTCATAGATGAAGCACTGGTTCTTCTCCATATCCAGAAAATAGACGAGCACCCGGTCGGCGCCGGCGATCTTCAGGGCGCCCTGCGAAATAATTTCAAGGATCCGGTTGTCCAGCACATAGCTGGAATTCATTTCCGAAACGGCTTCCTGAAGGATCATCAGTTGGCTGATTTTTTCGGAATTGGCTTCAAAAAGTCTTGCATTCTGGATCAGGACACTGATTTGACTGGCAAAGGTTTGGAACAGGTTGATCTGTTCGGGAAAAAATTTCGTCTCTGCCTCGCACCATGCAGCCAGCGTGCCCATAACCTCATCACCCGCCTTTAGGGGCGCACAGAAAATGGAACCCTGATAGGAAAGTTTGGTCAGCATCCGGTCCGTTTCCGTGATTCTCGGATCCGAGGACGCTGCTTCAATGGCGAGATACTGACCGGATTTAGCCGCTTTTACAGCCAGACAGTCGTGGACATTCATGTCGAGGGCAACGGCAAAGGCCCTTTCGGCTTCCTCGTGACTGTAATTCTTGACAACCTTCGCAACCAGAAACTGCTTTTCATCATCAAACAGGCGGATGATGCCCCGATCAAAACCGATGGTGTCAACAACCTCATCCAGGATCTTACCAAGGATTACATCCAGTCCGGGTTGGTTGTTCACATAGGAACCGATCCGGAATATGCTCTCTAAAAGTTTGTCTTTGTCGAGCAGCGACAGGCTTGTTGAAGAAGGGGTGTTTTTCGTTTTATGCATTCCCGCAGGCATCGTCCCGATCCTTTGCTCGGGTGTGGCCGGAAGATTCGAGGACAATGTTTTGGGCCTTTCCTGACTTGAGACACGCCATGTTGTCGCTGCGTGCCTCAGGCCTTGTCGAACCGGAAAAACTGCATGGAGAAAACGGCTCTGCCCTGCGTCGCCGACCGGAGGTCTGTTGAGTACCCGAACAGAGCCCTCAACGGCACCCTGGCCCTGATTTCACTGATCGATCCCTTTGGCGTCACCGCCTGAATTTCACCGCGCCTCGCATGAATGTCCCCGATCACGTCCCCCATGAATTCGCTGGGGGTGATCACATCGACATCCATGACGGGTTCCAACTGGATGGGTTCGGCCTGCGCGCATCCGTCCTTGAAGGCCGATCCGGCGGCAATTTTATACCCCAGCAACGAAGACTCCCCCTCCCGATAGGAACCGCCGATCAGCCGGACCCGGATGTCCACCAGCGGGTAACCGGACAGACAGCCGCTCAGGGCCGCTTCATGAATCCCTTCCTCGACGGCGACGAGGTATTCTTCCGGAATTGAATCTCCGTCCATCTGCCGCACGAATTCAACACTACCCCCCCTTTCCAGGGGTTCCAGACTCAGCCGGACATGACCGAAGTGCTTTTTCTCGCCCAGTTCTTTTTCGAAACGCCGTTCGATCTCCACATTTTTCTGTATGGTTTCACGGTAGACCACCCGCGGCTTCCCGACGTTAACATGCGTGTTGAATTCACGAAGGAGGCGGTCAATGATGATCTCGAGATGAAGCTCACCCATGCCGGAAATGACGGTCTGTGCCGTTTCGTCCTCATATTTGACTTTGATGGTCGGGTCCTCTTCCATGAATTTGGCAAGGGCCAGGGAGAGTTTCTCCTGGTCGGCGGGGGTCTTGGCCTCGATGGCCTGGCTGATCACGGGATCATAGAATTCGATGGGTTCCAGAAGAATGGGACGGGACTCCTCGCATATCGTATCGCCCGTCACGGTCTCCTTGAGCCCCATGACGGCGATGATCTCGCCGGCAGAGGCCTGCTCGACCCGTTCCCTTTTGTTGGCATGCATTTTCAGGAGCCTGGCAACCTTTTCCTTTTTTCGCTTGCTGGCATTATAGATCTCGTTACCGGCCCTGATTTGTCCCGAATATATCCTCAGATAGGTCATCTTGCGGCCTTCGTCCTGCATGATCTTGAAGGCCAGGGCGGCGAGCGGTTCCTGGTTGCTGCTGATGCGTGTTTCCTCCGTTTTGGTGAGAGGGTTGGTCCCCTTTACAGGCGGTACATCCTCCGGCGAAGGCAGGTAAGCAACAACCGCGTCGAGAACAGGCTGAACGCCTTTGTTTCTGAGTGCAGACCCGCACATGACAGGGACGATTTTCAGAGAGAGGGTTGCTTTTCTGACCGTCTCCATGATGTCCTTCTCGGAAAGAGGAGCGCCTTCCAGGTATTTGTCCGCAAAATCGTCATCCAGTTCGGCCAGAGTTTCCAGCATCCCCTCGCGATACGCTTCCATCTGCGGTCTCATGTCCTCCGGAATCTCGGAAAGAACGTAGGACAGACCCAGCGTTGACGGATCCCAGGTCAGCAGCTTTTGACGGATCAGGTCAATGACGCCGTTGAAGTTCTCCCCCTGACCCCAGGGCATTTGCACCGGCACGGGTTTGGAATTGAACCTTTCCGACATCATCCGGATCGCAGCGAAGAAGTCGGCGCCCACCCGATCCATCTTGTTGATAAAAGCGACCTTGGGCACATGGTATTTGTCCGCCTGGTGCCAGACGGTCTCGGACTGCGGCTCAACGCCACCGACTGCACAAAAGACAACCACGGCGCCATCGAGAACCCGAAGAGACCTTTCCACTTCGATGGTGAAATCCACGTGTCCGGGCGTGTCAATAATGTGAATCTCATGATTCAGCCATGAGCAGGTCGTCACCGCCGATGTGATTGTAATCCCGCGCTCCTGCTCCTGAGGCATCCAATCCATCACGGCTTCACCGTCATGGACTTCTCCCATCTTGTAAGACTTGCCGGTGTAAAAAAGAATCCTTTCGGTGACGGTGGTTTTACCCGCATCGATGTGGGCAATGATTCCGATATTTCTTGTTCTGGACAGTTTCGATTTCGACGCCACTTGCTTTTTTCAGCCTCATCCTTCCTTGGCGCCCGGCGCGATCAACTCTTTGTTGAAGTTGAATTCATTCCGGATGCTGACATGGCCACGAATGGACTCCCTTTCTTTCCCGTCAATCAGGATTTTCACCTTCCGGATGCCCGGTGTATTGGTGATGAGCGTGTTGGTCAGCGAATAGACGGTGGCCGTCTCACTGGCGCTGCCGCCGGGATGGTTATCGATCAGACTGTGCCCGAAACTGACCAGGGCTGTTTCCGGCTTTTCGATTCTGATATTCAGCAGTTCCGTTTTTTCAGGAAAGGTGTTGACCAAGCCCGACTTCGATCCTTCAATGAGGGCTTTCACGATTTCCTGGGCCTGCCGCTCGGGATCGGCATCCTTGGGAACGTACCTTTTCTCCGGCAATAAAAAACGTTCGTTTGCATCCGAGAAATAAAGAGTTACATTCAGCTTTTCCCGGCTTTTTTCCTGGCCCTGTTTGCCGGCCACTGGTGGATAAACGGAATCAAAAAGGGTTAAAAAGAAAAAAACGAGGAATCCCACCACGCAGGTGACGAGCAGCGATAAAACCAGGATCCGGACGCCTCTTTTCTTCTTTTTGCTCTGTATGTCGTTTATCCTCAGTTGCCTTTTGGAACTCATGATCGCTACCTGATGTCCTTCCGCTATTTTACCCTTTTCAGTTCAATCAGCTTTGTCTGGGCCAACACGCCGAATCTCGATTCCGGGCTGGATTTGACCACCGCCTGAAAAGCGGCCCTGGCCTCATCCGTCCGCTGCTGCTTCAGATAACATTCCCCCAGCCAGTATCGGGATTCTGCAAAGTCGGGGGCGATCTTCAGGGCATCTTTAAAGTGTTGTATGGCTTCGTCCAGCCGCCCCTGCTCAAAATTCATAAGCCCCATGTTCTTCTCGATCATGGGGAGCAAGATCGTGTTGGGTTCCCGGCGGATGGCCTCGGCGTACTTATTCAGAGCCGTCGCATAATCGCGCTTTTTATAATAGGCCCACCCCATGTTGTACAGCGCGAGTGCAGGGGTGTCATAAACGTTGTTTTCCAGCGCCCGGTTGAAGGACTCGATGGCCATGTCCCATTGCCCGGCATTCAGATAAATCGTACCCAGATAGTTGTGCGCCTCTGAATAATCCTTTTTCAAATCAATGGCTTTTCTGAACTCCTGGGTGGCGTTATCGTTCATGCCCTTTCCGTAGTAGGCGATGCCGAGGTAATAATGAATCTGCGCTTCGTTCGGCGTGTGTTTCTCCGCCTGCAGCAGTTCTTTCAACGCTGCATTGTATTGTCCCGACTCGATATAGGCCGTTCCGACATCCTTGTGAACCCTTGCACGTTCATAGTCATAGGGCGTCAGGCATCCCGTAAAAAAAATGATCAGCATCCAGACCATCGCATGGGGCTGTCTCTTGCGCTCGCTCATGATTTTCCCGTCCTTTGATTGCCGTTTACCCACCAGTCACTCTTATCCCTGAACCACCATTCGGAGGAATCCGTCGTGATGATGGACGCGGCCATATTTTTCGCGTTTTCGGAACAAAGCCTCTTGACGGCAAAGGCAATCCATTCCCGGCTGTACTTGTTTCCGAGATCACCGCACTCCTTGAGCTGCAGGATCAGCGCCAGATGATCTGCGTCCCGGGCGATGATCGCCTCCCGGGTCTTCTTTTCATTGAACTCCTCAATGGCCGATTGGATCTCGTTGCCAAAAAAGAGCTTCTCCGTCGATTCCCGCACCGCTTTTTCCTCGTCCACCGCAACGTATTTCTTGTTCACGTAATTCATGTCGCCGGTCCTCGCCTCCGGCAGATCATGGAAAAGGCATAATTTGAAAACTCTCCGTTCATCGGCCCCCGGATCCAGCTTGCACAGCGTGTAGGCAACAAACAACGTCCGGAGGATGTGCTCGGCGACGGATTCAGCGCCGGAGCCGAGAAACTGGAAACCCGACCTCGGTGTTTTTTGCAGCATACCCACTTCGAACAGGAAATTGACAATTTCCTTCATGTTAATCTCTTTTCAGGATTTTGACCCTGTTGCCCATCATTTCAGCGACTTTCTTGACATGCAGCTGAAGGGAGGCGATACCCTCCGGCTTCATCGACAGCACCCGATCCAGTTGTCCTTTCCAGTGTTCGAGGATGGCGATCTCATGATCCTTCATCTTCCTGTCGAACTTCGCCTGAATCTCTTTCACGAATGCCTGATCCATTGCCTCGGCCATTTCGGACTCCTTACCGTCGTGTTGAAAAACCTTTCAACACGGGCTGCACCTTTTTGGGGAAAACTTTTTCCTTATATCACTTATGACTATTCTTGCAAACAGGAAATGGGGCAAAAGGTCGAAAAGGCATGACACGGGATGCCCGACATCCGATTTCGGAGAGTCCTATGCCTTTCAGTATAATTTTCCACAAATATCTTGACAGCCGGTGATCATTATAATATAGGAACTTCGCTTTTGGGTCGAAGTATTCAAGAACATCTTTAAATTGACACTTCCATGGCGTGATGACCCATTCAGCGATTCAAACACGTTACAATTGACATGCGAATTCCTGCTTCCCGAAATCATCGGATTTCTTCGAAAAGGGAGATCGCTTCACCCGGACGCTGTGATCATTTGCCGAAGGCAATTTGAAAATCTAATTTAAAAAGGGGAGGTAAGAGTTATGGCGTTAGATTTCAATTTTACAGAAGATCAAAGGATGCTTGAAGACAGTATTTACAAATGGGCTGTTGCCTGGCTGGAACCCCAGATGGAGCACATGTACGAAGTGGACGAAATGCCCCCCACGCTCTTCAAGGAAACGGGAAACCTCGGCATCAACGGGATCGTGTTCGAGGAGAAATTCGGCGGGACCGCACTGGGCTATGTGGAAACGTTGCTGGCCTATGAAACCATCGCCCGCGTGAGCAACGCCCTGTCCATGACCGTCGGCGCCAGCCAGACCCTGGCTTTCGACAACTTCCGCAGGAACGCCTCGGAAGCGCAGAAAATGGCAGTCCTGCCCAAGTCCTGCACCGGCGAGTATATCGGCTGTCTCGGCATCACCGAACCGAACGCCGGCTCCGATGCCATGAGCATGAAGACCAAAGCCGAGAAAAAGGGCGACAAGTACATCATCAACGGCAGCAAGATTTTCATCACCAACGCCCCTGTTGCCGACTTCATGCTGTTCTACGCAAAGACCGACCCCGACAAGGGTCCCCACGGCATTTCCACCTTCTTCTGCTACCCCAAGACACAGAAGGGCTGGTCCTGCGAGAAAATCAAGAAGTGGGGTATGAGAACGTCCCCGACAGGTCTGGTCACCTTCGAAGACATGGAACTGCCCGAAGAGAATTTGGTCGGCGGGCTCAACAAGGGCGTCGCCGTTCTGACCTCCGGCCTCTGCACCGAGAGAATCACACTGTCCGGCTGCACGCTGGGTTCCCAGAGAAGCTGCCTGGAAATGAGCCTTAAGTACGCCAAGGAAAGAGTGCAGTTCGGCAAGCCGATCATTTCCTTCCAGACCATTCAGGAGAAAATCGCGAATATGTACACCGGCTACCTGTCCTCCAAGTGGATGGCCTACAGCGCCGCCGCCTTCTGCGATGCCCAGACCAGCAAGGTCGGCGGCAAGGGCACGGACCTCGACCGGATGGCGGCCGCCGCGCTGCTGTACTGCGGTGAAATGGGCACCAAGATCGGCCTTGACGCGGTTCAGATTCACGGCGGCTACGGATACTGCACGGAATACGGCGTCACCCGTCATTTCCTGGATCAGAAACTCTGGGAAATCGGCGCCGGCACTTCGGAAATCCGCAGAATGATCATCGCCAGGGAGCTGATGCGCGACGATTTCAAGAGCGGCCGTTAATCAGCGGTTCCTGTACACCGCTTGTTGAAGAAGCACAAAAAGCCATGGTCGTCCCGGCCATGGCTTTTTTTTACGAATTTAGGGTTGATTTTTCATCTCTGCCTATGGCAGATTACTGTACCATTCAGCATCGCAAAACCTGCACGATCAGAGCAGTGGATTTATTGATTTGAACGCGACTCCTTAAAACAACAGAAAAGGGGAAGTTGATTCATGAAAAAGCGGAATCTGAAAGTTGCGTTGTCGTTTTTCGCACTGTGTTTGATGCTTGCCGTTCCGTGGAAAAGTCTGCAGGCCGCTGAAGACACCGCCCATCTCATTTTTCAAAAGCCCGTCATTTCAAAGACGAACGCCTATGTTTATGCGGTCAAGAAAGGGGATACGCTTTCACGGATTGTCGCAAAAAGTCTCGGATCCTTTCCGGCCCGAGAGAAGAGACAAATCTATAAAATCATAAAAACACTGAATCCGAACCTGATCAATTACAACAAAATCTATGTAGGCCAGAAATTGCGACTGCCGAGCAAAGATATTGCATCAAATGAGAATAGAAATATCAGGATATCACCTTTACAGATAGCATCACGGGGCGTTCCCGTCGAATCGGCACTCGTCAGCAAATCAACAACCCTTGCCCTGGAAAGATCCTATTTGCCCACGGGTTACAGCATTGCCTTTATCCGGGAAGTGATTCAAAGGATGAACGGCACCATCACAACAGCCGGAAACTACTATATCCCCCTTCCCCAGGCCGGCCGGGTTGCAATCGACTGCACACGAATTCCAGTCGTTGAGCTGCCGGACGGAAGCAGTGTCCTGCTCGACTTTACCGAACGGGCGCCTGTTTCATTCAAGAGCATGATTGAAGCCAATTGGCCGAGCTACCGGTTCGTGACCGCGAATCACCAGGAGGAACCTGAAAAAATCCTTCAAAAAGTGATCAACGCCTCCCGTTCCTATACCATGACAAAAAGCCAGAAGTCCCTGGGCCTGGGCGATGTCCCGCACGTTGAAATTTCCGTGGACTGGATTATTGCAGAGAAGGCAACCGGCGGCAAAAGTCCTTACCTGCAGGGCATCACACGGATCAAAAACCGTTCTCAGGCACTGCCGGAAAGCGTGAAGGATTATGCGGGCCGGAACGGCGTTGTCATTACGGAGTTGATTGAGGGGATCGGCGTTGCGGCGGCGCTTCCACCGAAATCGGACGTCCCGGAAGTGGCTGTTCTCGGCGGTGCGACGAACATGGATCATTGTTCCGCCCTGCTCAAGCATCTGGGCTACCAGCCCGCGGAAAACGTCGACCTCGATATTTTCAACCGGAACCGGGATGGATTCAACCTTGCGGTCAAAGCGGAACTTCTTGTTAAAAAGGACAACGACCGGGTCACTTTTCATTCGAAGGAACTTCCACCGCAATTCGTCAAGACCCTGAAGGACAACGGCATCGATATGGTCACTTTGGGTGCAAAAGACTCAAGGCAGGCCGTTATCGAAAAGACGCTCTCCGCCCTGAAGATTCCCTTCTCAAAGGGAATCTTCCTCTACCCGCTTGCCGCCGACACGGCCGGAAATCCGAAAGCAACCGTCAGCTTTCCCGCTGTAAAGATGAGCCGGGATGCATCGTCCCTCCATTTCATCGATTTCGCCATGGACAAATCGCTGTATCAGACGCTTTACAACCAGGGGGCGGTCAGGCTGATCCGGTTTTGAACGTCAAAGCGCTCTCTCTTTTCTCCGGCGGTCTGGACAGCATCCTCGCGGTCGAGCTGGTCCGGGAGCAGGGCATCAACATCGAGGGGATTACCTTCGAAACCCCTTTCTTCAATGCCGACCGAGCCCGGATCTCCGCGAAAAGCATCGGGCTTCCCCTCGGGATCATCGACATCACCCATCCACATCTGGCGATGCTCAAAGCCCCCCGTTACGGCTACGGGAAAAACATGAACCCGTGCATTGACTGCCATGCGCTCATGCTGAACATGGCCGGAAAGAGAATGGAAGCAACGGGGGCGGATTTCATCATTACCGGCGAAGTTTTGGGACAGCGACCCATGTCTCAGACAAGGCAGTCCCTGCATGTGGTGGCTAAAAATTCCGGCTACGCCGATTTCATCTTGAGACCCTTGAGCGCCCGGCTCCTGCCGGAAACCCGGCCGGAACTGAAAAAAAAGTGGACCGCTCAAAGCTTCTGTCGATCCAGGGAAGGGGTCGAAAAACACAGGTCCAACTGGCCCGGCATTACGGGATTGAGGGCTATCCGCCGCCGGCCGGAGGCTGTCTGCTGACCGACCCGAATTTTTCGAGGCGATTGAAGGACCTTTTCGATCACTGTCCCGATCCCGTCGTCCGGGACATCGAACTGCTGAAGTTCGGCCGGCATTTCCGGATTCATGCGGATGTCAAACTGATCGTCGGCCGGAACCAGGCGGACAATTCCGCGATTCAGTCCTTGATTCAGGAAGGGGACACGGTTCTCCAAATGGCGGATTCCCGCGGACCGACCGTCCTCGTGCCCCACGGGTGTGACGAAACCATTCTTATGGCAGCAGCCGGGTTTTGCTGCCTGTACGCCAACAGGCCAAACGACTGCCCCAGCAATGTAATCTGCAGGACCGGCGACATCGCCCGAACTGTTACCGTCAATGCGGCGCGTCGCGAGGATGCCGAGCGCATGCTCCTGTAGGAAGGGAAAATCTGCGAACGAACGGCGAACAGGATTAACGGTCGGGGAGATGCTGGGGTCTCAGGAGATCATAAACGATCTTGACGGGATTGAAGGTTTCTACAGGCACTTCCACGAACACGGTTGTCCAGTCATGCATGGAACCGTTCCACAACCCCGGCAGTTCCAGTGCGCGCAGGACACTGCCCTTCTCCGACTTCCGTGAAATCGAGAAGGTCTTCCGATTGACAAACTGCATCAGATCGAACTTTCGCCCCCGGTAATCCCGGACACCGCAGACCAGGTCGACGGGATTGAAGTGGGTTGCCGCCGACCAGATGGCGCGCTGTGATCCGGAATGCGAATCGATTTGGGACTCCTCGATGATCTGGACGGATTGCGTGCCGTCCGGCTCGTCCACCCAGAAAGGCCCGCCGCCGGGCTCCCCCTCGTTCTTCACCATTCCGCAGACGCGGACAGGACGGTGCAGCCTGGAAAAAACGAAGCGCTGCCGGTCGGCCGCGGGCAAATCGTTGAACCCCGGCCAAAAGTCGACGTAGAGTTTTTCCCGGCAAAATCGGATGATGGCACGATACTCATCTTCCGTCAGCGGGCCCTCGTCCATCTTTATCAGCCAGCGAAAAATCTCTTCCTGAAGGCTGACGAGGCATCCGCTCAACACTTTCTTGCAGTGCACCGTTGCGGATTTCAGCCGGTCGGGAACGATATTGTCGATGTTTTTGAGAAATACAATATCGCCCTCATCCAGGCCGTTCATGTTGACGAGCAGCGCCCCGTGGCCACCCGGCCTGAAAACGAGCTTTCCCGTTTCGTCCCGGAAAGGATGGTTTTCGAGATCCACGGCCAGGGTGTTCGTCGACGGGCTCTGGATGGACAAGGAGACGTCGAAGGAAACGCCGTATTGTCTTTCATAATAAGGCCGCATGCGCGACAGGTGCTTCCGGACGCTTTCCTCATGCTCCCCGGAAAGGGTAAAATGGACGCGGCAGATACCGTCCCCTCCCCGCGCGTAGAGCGCCGCTTCCACCAGATGCTCCTCAATGGCCGCGCGGCTGCCGTCCGGATAGTCATGGAATTTCAGGAGCGCCTTGGGGTGATTTCCATAATTCAGCCCCTCTTCCGTCAGGATGCAGTTCAGGATATTGCCATACCGCTTTTCAGCCATCCAGCTTTCCAGGTTTCCGCCCTGACGCGCGACAGCCGCACGCAAATCCTCGAAAAAGGCGAACCTTCGCAGATCCCGGAGGAATTCGCCGCCCGCCGTATCGAAGGGAAAGGTTCCTTTGCCCAGAAATTCAAACCATTCCTTGAACATGCGGCTGGCGGCGCCTGACGCAGGCACAAATTTGAGCATCCTGTTTTTCCGGCATTCCTGCTCGTGGCGTTGCACGAATCCACTCTGAGCTTCCGCCGGAATGACGACAATGCCGTCATCAACGGTGCAGGGCCGGTTCAGTGCGACCGGGGAGAAACCGCTCTGAAACAACGCAATCTGCTCCAGAACCTGCGCTTCGCTGAGGCCTTCCGCTCTGATTTGCCGGACATCTGCGGCTGTGAACAATTCATGAAACATGCCATTGCCTTTGCTCAATTGACCTTGACACCGGATTTCTCATGCATCGTTCTGAATGCCTTATTCATGAGTTTTCCCGGCTTCACTTCTTTTTTGACCTCTTGCCGCGAACCGGACGGATGTTCTTCCTCTCCCGGAGCAGGCGCGAGACGTCTTTTTGTCGTCTGGTGATTTTTTCCCTGGGCACGGCCGGGCCACTCCCTAAAAAATTTCTTCCATGGGCATCATGAAGGCCTTCACACCCGCCCGGGGATGGTCTTCTTTCAGGAGCCTGACAACGTCCTTGATCACCGGACATTCCTCGTCCGGGATCGCCAAGAACAGGACGTTGTTTTTTCCCGGCCAGGTGTGGGTCCCCAGCTTCGGCTCCGTCTCTTCGCCCTCCCCTCGCGCCTCCTCCATTTTGGTATAGCGCCTGATGCCGGCTTTCTTGAACTGATCGATGACTTCGTAATCCGCCGCCTGGGAATAAACGATCAAACACATTTTCATGGGGTTTTTCCTCCTTTGCCGAACTTTCTGAGCCGCTCGATCCACTCGTCAAACAGGTCATAGGCGGACGGTACGACGACCAGGGTCAGCAAGAGAGACGTAAGCAACCCGCCGATGACGGAGATGCCCATGGGTGAACGGGTTTCCGCCCCTTCGCCGAGGCCCATCGCCACCGGCAGCATCCCGAATACCATGGCGAGGGTGGTCATGAGGATCGGCCGGAGCCGGACCGGGCCGGCCTGAAGGATGGCCTCGCGTCTTGTCAGGCCCCTTTCCCGCAGGGTGTTCGTGTAATCCACCAGCAGAATCGCGTTTTTTTTCACCAGCCCCATGAGAAGAATCAGGCCGATGAGGCTGAAGATGCTGATCGTCTTTCCGGCCAGCAGCAAGGCGGCAAAAGCCCCGATGAAGGACAGCGGCATGGACAGGAGCACGAGCACGGGGTGGATGAAGCTTTCGAACTGGGCCGCCAGCACCATGTACGCCATCACGATCCCCAGCAAGAGGGCAAAGAGCAGATACTGGAAGGATTCCTTCATGGTGTCGGCAGCGCCCTTGTACCGGGTCGTGTATCCCGGCGTCAGGATTTGCGCCGCGATGCCGTCCAGCTCCTGCATGGCCTCCGCCAGGGGCTTCTTTTCCAGGCTGGCGTAAAGCATGGTCGCCCGCTGGCGGTCCACCCGGTAGATGACGCTGGGGCCGCCGCCTTCCTGAACCCGGATCACACTGGCCAGCTCGACCAGGCGCCCGTCCCGGGCCCGCACGTAGATTCGCCCCAAGTCGCCCGGACTGGCGCGATCTTCGGGATTGAGACGGACGCGCACATCGTAGCGCCGCCCCTTGGCCTCGTCCTTGTACTTTGTGACGTCCACCTCGCCACTGATCAGGAGGTTGATGGCATCGGAGATGCCGGCTACGCTGACGCCCATGTCCGCCGCCTTGTTCCGGTCGATGTACACCTTCAATTCCGGTTTGCCCGCCTCCAGGGTGCTGTCCACATCGACGATCCCCGGTCTTTTTGCCAGCTCCGCGGCAATCCGCCGGGTGTCGTTCTGCAGAACTTCCAGATCGAGTCCCCGAATGGCATATTGAATGGGCACGTTCCGGATACCTCCGCCGATCATGGAGATATCTTCGGCTGTCCCCTTCATGCCCGGGATCCGGTTCAATTTCCTCCGGATCTCCGCCTTGATCTGCTCCTGGCTCTTTTTCCGCTGGGCCTTCGGCTTCAAACGGGTGTTGAGGGTGGCCCTGTTGATCTGACCGGCGCCGCCGGCGCCGAATCCCTGTATGTAAAAAACGGAGGTGACCTCCGGAAAGGACCTGACGATTTCTTCGCCCTGCCTGAACAGCGCATCGGCCTGGTCGATGGAATAATCCATCGGCGCCTCGAGACGCACGAGAAACTGGCTCTGGTCTTCCGCAGGGACAAATTCCTTGCCGATGAATCGAGTCACATAAATGCTGAAAACGAAAATGATTACGGCCAGCACAAGCACGGTCTTACGGTAGTCCAGGCTGAAAGCGAGGATGCGGCGATAGGCGCCTTCCGTTCTTCGGTAGGCCCTCTCCAGTCCGTCTCCCATCCGCGACAGAACCGGGGAACGGGGATGGACGGCGGCTCTCTCCCCCTTGGGCCTCACCTTCAGAAACCGGGAGGCCAGCATGGGCGTCAGGGTGAACGAAACCAGGAGCGAAACCATCACGGAAAAAACGACCGTCAAAGCAAACTGCCAGAAGAACCGCCCGATGATCCCCTTCATGAAGGCGACGGGCAAAAAGATCGCAACGATGGCCAGCGTGGTCGCCATGACGGCCAGGCCGATCTCGGACGTCGCAAAGGCCGCCGCTTCCCGCGGCGCCATCCCCTCTTCGATATGCCGGTGGATGTTCTCGATGACGATGATGGCGTCGTCGATGAGGATCCCCACGGAGAGCGATAGCGCCAGCATGCTCATGTTGTTGAAGGTGAAGTCAAAGGCCTTCATGATGGCAAACGTGGCGATCACCGAAACCGGCAGGGCGAGGCCGCTGATCAGGGTGGTCCGCCAGTTCCTCAGGAAGAGAAAAACAGCCAAAACAGCCAGCAGACCGCCCATGACCAGGTGGCCTTTCACCTCGTTGATGGAGCGGTTGATGAAGTTGGACTGGTCGAAGCCGATATTGATTTCCATGCCCGGCGGAAGGGTTTTCCGGATGCCGATCAGCTCCTTCTTGACCCGGTCGATGATGGCGACCGTGTTGGTTCCGGTCTGCTTCTGAATGCCGATGCCGACGCAGGGTGCACCGTTGAAACGCGCGATGTTCCGCTTCTCGGACATCCCATCTTCCGCCCGGCCGATGTCCCGAATGCGCACCGGGGCGCCCTTGTAATGCGCCACGATCAGGTCGTTGAAGTCCTGAATCCGGGGAAACTCGCCCTTGACCTTGACGGCGTATTCCTTGGTCTCGCTCTCGATCCGGCCGCCCGGAAGCTCGACGTTTTCAAGTCCCAGGGCCTGCGCGACGTCTCCCGGAGCGATCTGATAGGCCCGGAGCTTGTCGCTGTCCAGCCAGATCCGGCCCTGCCGCAGCCGCAGCCCGCCGATGCGCAGTGCGCCCACGCCCTCGATCCGCTGCAGCTGCTCCTTCAGGACTTCATCCGTGTAGGTCGACAGGTCGCGGACCGACTGCGGACCCGTCACCATCAGCCAGAGGACCGGCGTGGCATCGGGATCCACCTTCCGGATCACCGGCTCCAGGATGTCTGTCGGCAACCTCGAACGGATGGTGGAAATCTGCTCGCGCACGTCCTGAACGGCCAGATCGATGTCCCGCTCCAGCACGAACTCCACGGTAATGTTGGAAACGCCCTCCAGGCTGGAGGAGGTGATCGTTTTGACGCCGTTGATGGTGTTGATGACCTCTTCGATCTTGTCGGTGACGTCGATATCCATGATCTCGGGGCTTGCGCCCTGGAGCCGGGTGTTGATGCTGACGATGGGAAAATCAATCTTGGGATAGAGGTCAACGCCGATTTCGGGGTAGCTGACGAGCCCCAGCACCACCAGGGCGGTGATGAACATCGTCGCGAAAACGGGGCGTTTGATTGATGTCTCAGCGAGCCACATGCAGTTTTACCCCTTCGGCCAGGTTGTTCTGCCCGACCACCACCAGATTTTCTCCCCCCTTCAGCCCCTCGACGACTTCGATCATCTCTCCATATTTGCCGCCGACCCGGACGAAAAGTTCCTTCGCCTTGTCGCCTTCGACGACGAATACCTTGACCTTGCTGTTTTCGTAGAGCAGGGCCGTCACCGGCACGACAACCTTGTCTTCAGCCGGACCGGTGAAAAGGGTCACACGGGCGAACAAACCGGGTTTCAGAAGCATCTCGGGATTCGGCACCAGGGCCTCCGCCTGCAGTGTCCGCGTCCGCTCTTCAAGATTCGGATAAATGACGGTCAGCCGGCCCTTGAACTCACGGTCCGGATAGGAATCCACCCTGAACGCGCATTCCTGGCCGATTTTCAGCCGGGCGACATCCTTCTCCGTCACCGTAAAACTCAATTTGACGGGATGGTTCTGGGTCAGATGGAGCAGGGGCGTTCCGTTGCGGACATAATCTCCGGCAGTGACTTTTTTCTCCTTGACCGCACCGGTCAGGGGGCTGTGAATCCTTGTCTTGGCAAGCTTCACCCTGACCAGATCGAGGGTGGATCTGGCGCGGTCCACATCGCCCTCGGCCAAGGCGCGCCGTGCCACGATGTCGTCAAACTGCTGCCGGGTGACCAGCGCCTCCTTGTACAGGGCCTCTTTTCTGCCGTACTCCACTTTGGCGTTTTCCAGGGTGGCCGCAGCCTGCCGCAGGGCGGCTTCCGCCCGGCCCACTTCGAGACGGTAGTCCGTATCCGTGATCTGAGCCAGGAGCATCCCCCTGGAAACGGGGGATCCTTCATCGACCTTGAGTGCGGCCAGGATGCCGTCGACCTCGGAGCTGACGACGACTTCTTCATTGGGCTTCAGGCTGCCCACCGATTCGACGAAGGGTTTCAGGGATTTTCTCTCCACGGCCGCCGCCTTTACATTGACCACCTTCTCAGCCGCGGCCTTTTCCTCCTTCTTGAAACATCCGGCCGACGAGGCCACCAGCAGCAGCATCATGAGGAAGAGCACTGCCCTTCCAGGAAACGCGTCGCCTCTTACCCCATGTCTTATGTCTGAAGACCGAAATTGCCCTGCCATGAATCCATCCTCCCCGATGACGGACGCCACTTTATCCTGCCGCCAGGATCTCCCTCAGAAGCACGCCGATCGCCTTTTTGACCCTCAGAATGGACATTCGATAGCTGTAGCCGGCTTCGGCAACTTTCTGCTCCGCCGAAACCAGGAGCGTATTGGCATCGATGACATCAATGCTCTGGGCCAGCCCGAATTCAAACTGCCGGTTGACGGCGATGTAATTGTCCCTCGCAAAAGCCCGCTGATCGACCAGGAATTTCAGGATCGACTTCTGGGTGACCAGGTCCAGGTAGGCGCTCTGCACCTCGACGGCGATGGTCTTTTTCAAATCCTCATGGAGGAGCCGGCTCTGCCGCTCCCTTGCCATCGCCTCCTTCACCTCCGCCACGCGCAAGCCGCCCTCAAAAAAAGGAAAATTCAGGGCTGCCGTTGCATAGATGCCTTCCCGATTCAGGGACGTTGTCTCCGGAGACTGTTCCGTCCGGATATACCCCCCGGTGAGGGAGAGATTCGGCCAATATGCACCCTTGGCAAACCGGACCTGGTCCTCCGCCACTTTCTTCTGAATTTCGAGCGCTTTCAGATCGGCGCGTTCCGACAGGGCGGTTTCCTGAAAATCGTCAAGGGACCGTATTTCCATGTCAGCTTCCCCGGTGTCCCTGATTTCAAAATCCTCCTGAATGGCCACAATCCGCTTCAACTGGGCCTTGGCCAGCGCCAGGCCGTTCATGACCGCCATGCGGTCCGACCTGGCGCCGGAGAGCTCCGCCTCCGCCCGAAGGAGAACCGTTTTGGTGACTTCGCCGACCTTTAATCTTTTTTCCGCGGCATCCCTGTAGGTTGAGAGCCGCTCCACGTTCGCGTCGGCAATTTCCAGGTTTTTTCCGGCCTTCAACACGCCGTAATAGGCCTGGGCGACATTCAGCAGGTATTCCTCACGGGCGGCATCCAGGTCATAGGCGCTTTTCCGGATGTTCTCTCTCGAGATGGCCAGCGCCGTCAACTCCTTGCCGCTCAGAGAAAGAGACTCCTCCATGCGAATTCCCCATGTGCCGGTTTCTCTCGGCTGGATCAGCGATCCCGATGTCGTGTATGGCCCGATCCTGCTGCCCGCCCCATACTTTTCCTCGTTCCAGCGTGTGTAAGTGGAAAAACCGGATAACCGGGGATAGAGGAGCGACATTGCCTTTTCCTTCCCCGTTTCCGCGATGACAAGATTTTCCTCTGATATCCTGATTCTCTCGGCATGCTTCAAGGCCATCCGGTAAAAATCGGCGAGCGTGTACTGGGCGGCAAAGGCCCCTGTCGGTGAAACACACAAAAACAGGGCAGTCGCAAGGCCCAGCCCCAGTGCGGCGAACCGTCTATTCATGTTTTCACATCCCCTCCCCGCTTGCATGGAAATGCCGGTAATGACGGCAACTTGTGCCATGATGAAAAGCAGTTTGTCAAGGGTAAAGAACCCGCAAACGGAGATTTTGCGACGGGCCGCGGCAATATCTCAGCGGGCGCGACATTCCTTTGATTTGCGTGAAGAAATAATGTATGGACAGCAGTCACAGTCACCGTCAGAAAAATGGACAACATGAACTTCAGGCCCCTGGAGCCTTCGGATTACCCGAAGCTGAAGCATTTTTTCGAAAGACAGCCCTATCGGCTGAGCATTTATTCCCTCCTGTCCCTGATCGTCTGGAGCAACTGCATCTTCAAGACGCATTATGCCGTGGACGGGGACTCGCTGATCCTTGGCAACGAGTCCGAATCCCGTCCCGATGACCGTCATCTTATCCTTCCGCTTTCAAGTTCGGAAGTCTTCACGCCCGAACGTCTTTACGACCTCGCCATCGACCTGGGATACCGCAGTTACCGGTTTGTCCCCGGCGACTACCTCGAAACCGCAACCCCTCGCAAAACGGAACCCTGGTTCGAAATCACCGAACAGCCGGAATACGAGGATTACATCTATCTGACGGAAGACCTGCTGCGGCTGCGGGGAAACCGCTACGCCAGAAAGAGGAATTTGATTCACCAGTTCACCCGGGATTACCTGTTTCCGGGCCGGGTGGAAGTGACGGCCATATCCATGGACTGTGTTGACGAATGCCTGGCCTTTCTGGAGAGATGGTGCAAGCAGCGAAATTGCGATGTCGGGAGCGATGAAAACCTGGCCTGCGAGAAACAGGCCGTGATCCTTGCGCTCCGTCACCTCGACGGGATGGAGGGACGGGGGCTGGTCGTCCGCGTTGACGGCACGGTCTGCGCCTTCGCGATCGCCTCCCGCCTGAATGAAGACATGGGCGTCCTCAATTTCGAGAAGGCCTTTTCCGACATCCGGGGCCTGTATCAGTTCCTCGATAATGAATGCGCCAAACGGCTTTTTGCCGACTGCCGGTGGATCAACAAGGAAAGCGACATGAATGTTTCCGAACTGGCGCAGTCCAAGAAATCCTATCACCCGGTCATGCGCGTCAAGTCCTATCGTCTGGACCTCCGGTGAGGCGTCATTCCAGCGTCATCAGGCTTTGCCACCGCTGCCATTCCGTTTCCGCAGGCAGCCCCTTTTCTTTCAGAATCGCTACCAGTTTCGGGTCATTGAAGCGCAGGTAGGGGTTCACCCTCAACTCCTCATCCAGACGGGAAAAGACATGCGCGGGGTCGTAGCGGCGCAGGCAGTGATCGAATGCGTCCGGGTCCGGATCCGTTGTTTTCGCAAAGGCCAGTGCATCCCTCACGTAATCATGGCCGGCGCATATGATCGTGCGGCCGGGCAAGGCCATGATCCTTTTTACAGACCGGTGGAAATTTCCGTCGTCCCCGGAAAAGCAGTTCCCCACGGTGCCGTTGAACAGCGTGTCTCCCGTGAACAGGTAAGGCTTCGTGTAAAAACAGACGGAGTCGTCGGTATGGCCCGGGGTTCGGAAAACGGCAATCTCGTGATGTTCGAGGCCGATCCGGTATCCGTCCGGCAGTGCGTCCGGATTCAGCGGCACAGCGCCGTATTGGTTCACCAGAAGGGCATTGCCTGAAGTGTGGTCCGGATGGTTGTGGGTGCTCGCAACGTAGCGAAGGGTCAGCTTCATTTCATCGAGGCAGGAAGCGATTGCCTCCGCGGCCCCCCCGTCGACGGCCATGGCTTCCTCCCGCCCGTGAATCAGGTAGCCCAGATTGTCGGCGGCGAATCGGAATTGCTTCACCTGCAGCATCGGTCCTCCTCCATCGAATCGTTTTGCGGCCGTGAAGAGCCCTTCAAACGTCCCGCCTTTCGCATAGCACATGACGCGCGGTTTGAACAGAACGCCCGTGACAGCGGGCAGGAAGGGAAAAAGTTGACATCCCGATTTGTCGTGGTATAGGGAAAGCCGGTCGGACAACCCTGAAACGGATGATGAAATACAGACGA
The DNA here is from genome assembly GCA_963709485.1 of uncultured delta proteobacterium. Classification (GTDB taxonomy): domain Bacteria; phylum Desulfobacterota; class Syntrophia; order Syntrophales; family Fen-1087; genus JAXDBM01. The sequence continues at coordinate 241,205 of CAVPWE010000003.1, read as the reverse complement.
ATTCCCAGACTCCCGCTTCTCTGCGTGGTCTGTTTCGCAAGCATGCTCGCGGGCTGCGCGCCGAAGGTGACTCCACCGACGGTGAAACCGGCCACCGTCGCCATCGTGCTGGGGGCAGGCGCCGTCAAGGGCTTTGCACATGTCGGGGTTCTCAGGATCCTGGAATCGCAAAGAGTCCCGATCCACATGATTGTCGGCACCAGCGTCGGCAGTCTCGTCGGAAGCCTCTACGCATACGGGTACAGCGCCCAGCAGTTGCAGGCAATGGCATCCACGCTGGAGAGAGACGACCTCATCGACCTGACCCTTCCGGACAACGGTTTTGTAAAAGGGGAAAAACTCGAGATTTACGTCAACCGGATGGTCCGGGACACGCCGATTGAAAAATTCAGAATCCCCTTTCACGCGGTGGCAACCGACATCAAAACGGGTGAAGAGTTTGTTTTCGGCAAAGGCAATGCCGGCATGGCGGTGCGGGCAAGCTGCGCCATCCCGGGCATCTTCAAACCCTCCAGGATATCCGGCCGGACGTACGCGGACGGTGGCATCGTCAGCCCGCTGGCCATCGATATCGCCCGGCGGTACGGCGCGGACGTGGTCATCGCCGTGGACATCTCGTCCGGCATCACCCAGGCAACGCCGCAGGGAACGGTGGAAACCATTCTTCAATCCATCGATATCATGTATGCCAAGATTGCGGCCCTGCAGATTCCCAGGGCGGACGTGATCATCCGGCCCAATGTCGGCCACATCGGCTCCACGGATTTCACCCGGAAAAGCGAAGCGATGAATGAGGGTGAGAAAGCGGCCCACGCGGCCATGCCGGCCATCCAGTCCGTACTGTCGAGGTGTCGGCAGAACGGCCGGCTGCCGTCATGAAAAAATGAGACAATGAGGAAACGGGGGATACAGACATGAAGCGTGCTTTACGGATCATGATTTTGCTGCTGGTTGTTTTGATTGCTGCCGGCTGTGCCGTCATCGGGCGGGGCAGGGATTTCCGCCCCATTGAGGAAAACACGCTCTCGCAGGTGACGCCGGGGAAAACCACCGCGGCGGACGTCGTGAAGCTTTTCGGACCGCCGACCCAGATTGTAAAATTGTCCAACGGCAACGCCTATGTCTATGACCGTTCGCTGAGCAAGGCGACCGGTCTGTGGCTGGTCCTCGTGACCTTTGCCAATTACGACACGCAGTACGACCGCATCGTTTTTTTCATCAATAACGGAGACATCGTGACCCATTATGGAAGCAGCTTCAAATCGGACGCAGCAACATACGGCATGCCCTTCTGAAGCCCTCCTGCTGCTGCTTTTCCTTCTGCTCCTGACGCTGGTGTCCGGCTGTGTCAGCCTCCGCGTGGACCGGATCAGCAAGGGTGGGGAGATCCCCCTGCCGGCGCCGGAACTGAAGAAGGGAGAAGCGACGCTCGGGGAAGTCCTGGCCCACCATGGAGCGCCGACCGATATCCTCGATATGCAGGGGAAATTTGCGCTGGTCTACAGAAGGTCCTATTACCGGGGAGGGCAAATTTCAATCGGCATCCCCCTGAGCGATGTCATCAAGACGGGCCTGAATCTGGATGCTGCCGGGAATCTCATGCGGCATGATCTGCTGGTTTTCGTTTTTTCCAATGATGGCATGCTTGAGGATATATCCTACGAAAAAGGCACCGTCCGGCCCTTCTGGAACACCTTCCTGAAGTGACGCGGACCCCCGGAAAAGAGATGGATTGCCCGAACCGGCATGGCCGGATGAGTTTGCTCAGAAGGATAAAAACCGTCACCCTGAGCTGCAATGTCTGGGATTATGACACGGACGCATATCGGATGACCCGATCCCCTGTTATTTTCGGAAATCACCGAAGATCAAAATAAATCTTGACAGTGCCATCCGACTAAAGATAGAAAATGCAAAAATGAATGAACGTTCATTCCTTTTTATGCATAATATGGCATTATAATATGAAATCTGCAGACAAACGCCGAGATATTATTCAGGCATCGATGGAGCTTATTTCAGAACAGGGATTTCATGGCGCCCCGATGGCCGGCATTGCCGCAAAAGCGGGCGTCGCCGCCGGAACGATCTACCGTTATTTCGAGAGCCGGGACAAGCTCATCAACAAGTTATACCAGGAACTGGAAACTGAAATTACTACGGTCATCCGGGATGGATACCCGAGCGGGAAACCGATCCGGGAACAGTTCTTTCACCTTGCCACCAGACTTTTCCGGCATTTCATCGCCTGCCCGATCCACTTCCGCTACCTGGAACAGTACCACAATTCCCCCTATGGCGAGTCCCAGCGCGAGGACCGGCTCATGAACAAATCGGCGCAGCCCAATATCCTGAGCAACCTCTTTCAGGAAGGGGTTCAGCAACAGATCCTGAAAGATTTCCCCCTGCCGGTGCTGTTTGCCCTGACCATGGGTCCTCTGCGCGACCTGATCCGGGACCATATCCTTGGCTTCATCAATCTGGACGACGAAACAATCAGACAGGTCATTGAGGCCTGCTGGGACGGTATCAAGAGGCAAGGGCCTGTGGGAAAACTGGAAACATAAATTGTAATCCATTGAAAAACAGACATTTTATCATTGCAGAGGTATGGTATGCAGAATGATAACCGTTCAAAAAGAATCGCCGCAGCAGCCCTTTTGGCCGGATTTCTCGCCCTGGGCGGGTGCGGGCAACAGGGCTCGAAGGGTGGCGCCGCGCAAGGCATGACTCCTGAAGTCGCCATTGTGACGATACAGCCCCAGTCCCTGGTCACCACCATGGAACTGGCCGGACGGACATCCGCCAACCTTGTTGCGGAAGTGCGCCCGCAGGTTGGCGGCATCATCCTGAAGCGTCTGTTTACGGAAGGCTCCGACGTGAAGGCCGGTCAAGCGCTCTATCAAATCGATCCCGCCACCTATCAGGCAGCGCTGGAAAATGCAAAGGCGGCGCTCAGCAGGTCCGAGGCCAACCTGCCGGCGGTCCGTTTGAAGGCAGAGCGTGTGCGGGAGCTGCTGGCCGACAATGCGGTCAGCAAGCAGGACTACGACGACGTTGCGGCCGCACTCAAACAGGCCGAAGCGGACAGCCAGTACTGGCGGGCAGCGGTCGAGACGGCCCGCATCAATCTGAAGTACACCTCGATCTCGGCGCCCATTTCGGGACGCATCGGAAGGTCCAGCGTGACGGAAGGGGCCCTCGTGTCGGCCCATCAGCCCCTGGCCCTGGCCACCATCCAGCGGCTCGACCCCATGTATGTCGATGTGCCCCAATCCACGGCGGAACTGATGCGCCTGCGGCGCGGTTTGGAGGAGGGCCGTCTGGAAAGGAACGGAGAGAGTCAGAAAAAGGTCCAGCTCATGCTGGAGGACGGCACCACCTATCCATGGAGCGGGACCCTTCAATTTCGGGATGTAACGGTAGATGCGACAACCGGGTCGGTCATCCTAAGGGTGGTCTTTCCCAATCCGCAGGGTGTTCTGCTGCCGGGCATGTTCGTCCGGGCGGTGCTGCAGGAAGGCATCTGGAAACAGGCCATCCTCATTCCACAGCAGGGCGTGACGCGTGATCCCAAGGGGAATCCGCTCACGCTGATCGTGGATGCCGAGGGCAAGGTCCAGCAGCGGATGCTCACGCTCGATCGCGCCATCGGCAATGCCTGGCTCGTCACAGAGGGTCTGGCTGCCGGTGAGCGGGTAATCGTCGAGGGCGTGCAGAAGGTGAAGCCCGGCGTCTCCGTAAAGGCGGTCCCCTTTGAAGCCGCCCCCGACAAGAAGAGCGAAGCGCAAACCAAGGCGACCCCGCCGGCCGCCAAAGCGAACTGACGGAGGCGCGCGATGCTGTCTAAATTCTTCCTGGACCGCCCCGTTTTCGCATGGGTCATTGCCATCATCATCATGGCGGCGGGCTGTCTGGCGATCTACAGCCTTCCCATTTCCCAGTACCCCCCCATCGCCCCGCCTTCCATCGCCATTTTCGCGAGCTATCCCGGGGCTTCGGCCGAGACCGTGGAAAACAGCGTCACCCAGATCATCGAGCAGAAGATGACCGGCTTCGACAAACTGCTCTACATGAACGCAAGCAGCGATGCGGCGGGCGGTTCCCGAATCGAACTGACTTTCCAGGCGGGTACCGATCCGGATTTTGCCTGGTCCCAGGTGCAGAACAAGCTGCAGAGCGCCATGGCGAACCTGCCCGAGGTGGTCCAGAGCCGGGGGGTCACGGTCCGAAAATCCACCAGAAACTACCTGTTGATCATCGCCCTGGTTTCCGAAGACAACAGCATGGACATGAAGGACCTGACCGACTATGCCGTTTCCAATGTGGACGGTGTTCTGTCGCGTGTGCCGGGTGTGGGCGAGACGCAGATTTTCGGCGCGGAATATGCCATGCGCATCTGGCTTAATCCGGACAAGCTGACGGATTATCGCCTGACCATTGAAGATGTCGTCGCAGCGCTCAGGGCCTACAATGTGGAGATTTCCGCGGGACAATTCGGCGGGATGCCGGCTGTGAAGGGCCAGCGCCTGAATGCATCCATCGTCGTCCAGAACCTGCTCAGGACGCCGGAGGAATTTGCCGCCATTCCCGTCCGCACCAACCCGGACGGTTCCACCGTGCGGATCCGGGATGTGGGCCGGACCGAGATGGGAAGCGAATTGTACGATATCGAATCCGCCCACAACGGCCGCCCGGCCGGCGTCCTTGCCATCCGCCAGGCCGCAGGCGCCAACGCCCTGGACACGGCCGATGCCGTCAAGGCGAAAATGGCGGAGCTGAGCCGGTACTTTCCCCCGGGAATGAAGCACTTCTATCCCAACGACACGACCCCCTTCATCCGGGTAGCCATCAAAGAGGTGGTGATAACGCTTTTCGAAGCCATCGTGCTTGTCTTCCTGATCATGTGGCTCTTCCTCGGAAACGTACGGGCGACGCTGATTCCGACCATCGCCGTGCCGGTGGTCCTCCTGGGAACTTTTGCCGTCCTGGGCATCTTCGGGTTTTCCATCAACATGCTGACGATGTTTGCCATGGTGCTGGCCATCGGCCTGCTCGTGGACGACGCCATCGTGGTCGTGGAAAACGTGGAGCGGATCATGGCCGAGGAGGGGTTGTCCCCCCGGGAGGCCACGGCCAGGTCCATGGAGCAGATCACGAGCGCCCTGATCGGCATCGGGCTCGTGCTCTCGGCCGTGTTCGGCCCCATGGCGTTCTTCCCCGGCTCCACCGGCATCATCTACCGCCAGTTCTCCGTGACCGTCATCTCCGCCATGCTCCTGTCGGTGCTCGTGGCGTTGATCCTGACGCCGGTCCTCTGTGCCGGCCTTCTCAAGCCGGTGCCGGCCGGGCATGAGGAGGAAAATGCCATTGTCTTCCTGCGCCCGTTTTTCAGATGGTTCAACCACGCCTTTTTTCGCCTCCGGAGCCGCTATGTAAGTCTGGTCGGACACTCACTCTCCCGAAAAAGGCGATATCTGGTCGTCTTCCTGGTGATCATTGCCGTCATGGGAGTGCTGTACCTCCGCATGCCCACCGCCTACCTCCCCGATGAAGACCAGGGAACGCTGTTTGCCCAGACCATCCTGCCGACAGGATCCACACTGGAACAATCCAGAGAGGTGGCGAATCAGATCGTTCGTCATTTCAACGAAAACGAAAAAGAGGCGGTGGACGCGGTGATGACGCTCACCGGCTTCTCTTTCTCGGGGCGTGCGCAGAGCAACGGCATGGCGTTCGTCAGGCTGAAGGACTGGCACCTCCGCAACCGGGACAACCTCAAGGTGAAGGCGATTGCCCAAAGGGCCATGAAAGCCTTTGCGGGCATCCGCAATGCAAGAATATTCGCTTTCCCGCCACCGGCCGTCACGGAACTGGGCATGGCCAAGGGTTTCGATTTCATGCTCCTGGACCGCGGCGGTCTCGGCCACCAGGCGCTGATGAATGCCCAATACGAACTGCTGGGCATTGCCGCAAAGGACCCGCGGCTGGTCGCCCTCCGGCCCAACAGCATGGATGACGTGCCCCAATACCGGATCGACGTGGACTGGGACAAGGCCGGCGCCCTGGGGGTCCCCATCTCTTCCATCCACAGGACAATCGCTGCGGCCTTCGGCAGCTCCTATGCCAATGACTTCATCAAGGGCGGCCGCGTGAAAAGAGTGTACGTCCAGGTGGACGCCCCCTACCGCATGCTGCCCAAGGACCTCGAAAAACTCTATGTCCGGAACACCGCGGGGAAGATGGTCCCCTTCTCCTCTTTCGCCTCCGGCCGATGGACCTCAGGCCCCACAAGCCTGGCGCGCTTCAACGGGTTTGCAGCCATTAACTTCTGGGGGGAACCGGCGCCGGGGAGAAGCTCGGGCGAGGCCATGAAGGCCATGGAAGAGCTCACGGAAAAGCTGCCGAAAGGGTTCGGCTTCGACTGGACGGGCCTCTCCTACCAGGAGCGGATGTCCAGCTCCCAGGCCCCTCTCTTGTACACCTTCTCTGTTTTCGTGATTTTCCTCTGCCTGGCGGCGCTTTACGAAAGCTGGACCGTGCCCATCTCGATCCTGCTGGTCCTCCCCCTGGGCGTGATCGGCGGCATCATCGCCACGAGTATGCGCGGGCTGACCAATGACGTCTATTTCCAGATCGGCCTTCTGACCACGCTGGGCCTGACGACAAAGAACGCCATCCTGATTGTCCAGTTCGCCAAGGACGGTCTGGAAAAGGGGATGAATCTGATCGATGCCACGCTGGAGGGGGCCAAACTGCGTTTCCGGCCGATCGTCATGACTTCCCTGGCCTTCGGTTTCGGCGTCCTACCGCTTGCGATCAGCACCGGCGCCGGGGCGGGCGCTCAGAACGCCATCGGCACCGGCGTGCTGGGCGGGATGGTGACCGCCACAGTCCTGGTTCTCATCTTTTCGCCCCTTTTCTATGTGCTGATCGAAAAATTCATCGGCAGGCAGGCGAGACAGGGATCAACCGGGACCGGCGCCTTCCGCGGGTGGATGGAAAAGCTCACCGCCAAACGCAATAAGCAACCATCCATCGGGGCGGGCAGTGAAAGCACATCAGGGGATAAATGATATGAGCAAGAATCTTTTTCTTCTATGGGGCCTGATCTTCCTCCATGTGGCCGGCTGCACCTTTGCCCCCAGATATGAGCGCCCGACAGCGCCCGTCCCCTCAGACTGGCCGGCCGGCATGGCCTACAGTGAAACACAGGCAGCCACGTCCGCTCCGGCGGCATCGGACTTGCCCTGGCAGGAGTTCATCACCGATCAGCGCCTGCAAAAAATCATCGAGACCGCCCTGGACAACAACCGGGATCTCCGTATTACGGCCTTGAACGTCGAGCGGGCAAGAGCATATTACGGAATTTCACGGGCCGAACTGCTGCCGACAATCGACGCGATCGGAAGCGGGAGCAAGGAACGCGTGCCTGCCGATCTTTCGCGAAGCGGGACGGTGACGACTTCCGAGCGCTACAGTGTGAATCTCGGCGTCATTTCCTGGGAGATCGACTTCTTCGGCCGCATCCGCAGCCTGAAGGATGCGGCGCTGGAAGAATATCTGGCCACGGATCAGGCGCAGCGAAGCGCCCGTTTCATGCTGGTATCCGCCGTGGCCGATGCGTACTTTACACTGGGGGCGGACCGGGAGAACCTCAAGCTGGTGACTTCCACCCTGGAGACACAGGAAGCATCCTACAAATTGATCCGGAAACGTTTTAATGTGGGGATTGCGTCCGAACTGGACCTCCGGCAGGCGCAGAGCCAGGTGGAAACGGCCAGGAGGGATGTCGCCCGCTACACGCAAATCGTGGCGCAGGATGAAAACGCCTTGAATTTGCTGGCCGGCGCTCCCGTTCCCGCGGAGCTTTTGCCGCCGGAGCTGGCCAATGTCAGCCCCCCCAGAGAGGTTTCCCCCGGCTTGTCCTCCGAGCTGCTCCTGCAGCGGCCGGATGTGCTGGCGGCGGAACACCGGCTCAAGGCTGCCAACGCCAATATCGGCGCCGCCCGGGCGGCTTTCTTCCCGCGCATCTCCCTGACGGCGGCCATGGGAACCGCAAGCGCAGACCTGTCCGGACTCTTCAAATCCGGCTCCGGCACGTGGAGCTTCGCACCGCAGATCGTCATGCCGATTTTTGATGCCCGCACGTGGTCGGCATACGATTTTACGAAAGTGGAGAAGGAAATCTTTCTGGCTCAATACGAAAAGGCAATCCAGACCGCATTTCGGGAAGTGTCCGATGCCCTTGCCGTGCGGGGCACAGTGAACCAGCAGATCGCGGCGCAGCAATCTCTGGTCGATGCTCTGGAAACAGCCTACCGCCTCTCCAATGCGCGCTACACCAGGGGAATCGACAACTACTTGAGCGTCCTCGTGGCGCAGCGCGCCCTCTATGCGGCGCAACAGGTGCTGATCTTCCTGCGTCTGGCCGAGTTCTCCAACAGGGTCGCGCTCTACAAGGTGCTCGGCGGGGGTGGCTATTAAGAGGCATGAATTAGATCCAATATCGTGATAAACGCATGAAAGCAATCAACCGGTTTCAGAAAAGCGCAAGGAAAGGGGGGTAATTCCATGGAAGCGTTAAAAGACTCTTCACATGCCGGTGTGGACAGTTTTATCCATGCCAAGCAGGCCAAATTCACCATGAATCTGTCTCCGGTAACCCAGTTGCTGGCCTTTCTCGACTGGTCGATCAATCTTGCCGATTCACCGGGGACACAATCCCGGATCACCGAGGACTTAACAGAAAAAGTTGCCAATTTCTGGGATCACGTATTTCGGACCTGGCTCAAAAGCAATCAGGAACCGGAGAAACCCATCGCCGCCGACAGACGCTTCCAGGACGAGGCCTGGCAGCAGCAACCGTACGTATTCATGTACCAGGCCTTTCTCCTTGCCGAACAATGGTGGCAGAATGCCACCACCGATATTCCCGGCGTCTCCCGTCATCACGAGAATATCGTTTCTTTTATGGCCCGGCAGGTCATGGATCTGCTCTCGCCGGCGAATTTCCTCTGGATGAACCCGATCCTGCTCCAGGCGACGCGGGAGCAGGGCGGGCAGAATCTTCTCCGGGGCTGGGAGAACATGATGGAGGACTGGCGCCGCCAGCGCAACAGGGAGCTTCCCGTGGGTACCGAAAATTTCCGCCCCGGGGAAAAGGTGGCCGTAACACCGGGCAAGGTCGTGTTCCGCAACCGTCTCTTCGAGCTGATCCAGTACGCCCCCACAACGAAAAAAGTATACGCCGAGCCGGTCCTCATTGTTCCGGCGTGGATCATGAAGTACTATATTCTCGACCTCTCCCCCCACAATTCCCTCGTCAAATACCTGGTGGACAGCGGACACACGGTGTTTATCATCTCCTGGCGCAACCCCACGGAGGAAGACCGCAACCTGTCCATGGCCGACTACCACTTCGACGGCATCATGGCCGCGATCAACGCCGTTTCAAAGATATTGCCGGAAAAGAAGCTCCATGCCGTGGGGTATTGCCTGGGCGGCACCATGCTGTCCATTGTCGCCGCCACCATGGCCCGGGATGGAGATGATCGGCTTGGCAGCATGACCCTCCTCGCGGCGCAGACCGACTTTACGGAAGCCGGAGAACTGACCCTGTTCATCGACGAGAACCAGGTCAACTATCTGACAGACATCATGTACGACCGGGGTTATCTGGACACCAGGGAAATGGCCGGAGCCTTCCAGCTCCTGCGGGCAAACGATCTTTTCTGGTCTCCGCTCATTCAGAATTACCTCCTCGGCACGCGCCGACCGCTGAACGACCTGATGTCCTGGAATGCCGATGCCACGAGGATGCCCTACCGGATGCACAGCAAGTACCTGCGCCGTCTTTTCCTGGACAACGATCTTTTCGAGGGCCGCTACAAGGTCGACGGCCGCAATATCGTCATCCACGACATTCATGTCCCCGTCTTTCTGGTCGGCACCGTCATGGACCACGTGGCGCCCTGGCACTCCGTCTACAAGTTCCACTTGGTCTCCGACGCCCCCACGGTCACCTTTGTCCTGACCAGCGGCGGACACAATGCCGGCATTGTCAGCGAACCCCAGAATAACAGGAGGACGTACCAGATGCTGACCCGCCGGGAAGGGGAAAAATACGTCGATCCCGACCGGTGGCTGGAGGAAGCGCCCCGGTTCAGCGGCTCCTGGTGGCTCCCCTGGCAGAAGTGGCTGGCGGAAAATTCCTCCGGCCAGACCGCCCCTCCGGATATGGGTTCGCCGGTAAAGGGTCTGCGCATCCTCGGCGACGCCCCGGGAACATACGTGCATCAGATCTGAACAGGAAACGGCGGAACGCTGACTGAACGTGCGGTAAATGCGCCAAGGGCGGGTCTGTTTCAGAGGCAAAAACAAGCCGGAAAAGGTTGAGGTCATGCCGTCCATTCGCATAATTCTGATAACTCTGCTTATGGCATGCATGGCTGCAGGCGCCTTTGCCGCGGAGAAGGCCATGCCCGCACCGGCTGCGAAGGGAACCCTCCCGGCCGAAGCCACTTACGACGACCCCCTGGGACGGAGTACCCCGCAGGGCGCCGTGGTCGGTTTTCTGAAGGCCATGCAGCGGGAAGACGACGAGCGGGCCGTCGATTACCTGGATACCCGCCAGACGGGAAAGCGCGCCCGGCAGCTTGCCCTCGAACTGAAGCAGATCCTCGACGAGGGACTTTCTTTTTCCGCGACCACCCTGAGCTCGAGGCCTGAGGGCAACCTCCAGGATGGCCTTCCCGTCAACCAGGAGATCGTGGGAATCGTCAAGACGAAGAAGGGGCAGCACAGGATTCTGCTCGAGCGCATCCAGAAGGAGAACAACCCCCCGGTCTGGCTCTTCTCCTCCGACACCCTCAAACTCGTGCCCCAGATCTACGAGGAGATCGACATCCCCTGGCTCGAGTGGCATCTGCCGTCCGTGCTGACCGAGGCCCGTATTGGCGGACAGCCGCCTTACCGGTGGATCCTGTTTCTGCTGTTGCTTCCCCTGGCGTTCTTTTTCGGCTGGCTTTTCACGGCGCTGTTCCTTGCGCTGGTGCGTGAGCCGATTCGCCGCCGCCTCGACGAGCAGGCGCTGACGAAGATCAGGCAGATCAGAAGCCCTTTGATGCTTCTTTTTTCGGCGGTTGCCGTTTACGTCCTTTCCCTGGGCTCGCTTTCGCTGCTCGGCCGGCTGTTCTGGACCTTTCTGGCCTCGACAATGGCCGTTGCCGGTCTGACATGGATTGTCATCCACCTGATCGAGATCGGCGCGGATGTCGTTGAGAGGCGCAGGCCCGCGGCCGATCATGCGCTCATCCGCCTTACGTCAACGCTGCTCAAGGCGGTGGTCATCGTCGCCGGTCTTGTGGTTGTCTTCTATTACTTTGCGGGAATCAACCTCACGGCCGTCATTGCCGGTCTCGGCGTCGGCGGCATTGCCGTTGCTTTTGCCGCACAGAAAACGATCGAGAATTTCTTCGGCGGTGTCTTTCTCGTCTGGGACAAGCCCATCCGCCTGGGCGATTACTGCAAGGCCGGCGAGCACCAGGGCACGGTCGAGAACATCGGCCTGCGCTCCACCCAGATCCGCACGCTTGCCCGAACCGTCGTCTCCGTCCCCAACGGCCAGCTCGCGGCGGTGAGCATCGAGAATTTCACCCTGCGCGACCGGTTCCTCTTCCGGCACACCCTGAACCTCCGCCACGAGACCACAGCGGACCAGCTCCGTTTCCTTCTCACCCGGATCCGCGAACTCTTGTACCAGCACCCACGGGTGGATTCCGCAACAGCGCGCGTGAGATTCGTCGGCCTCGGCCCTTCTTCCATCGATGTGGAAATCTTCGCATATGTCTTCGAAACAGCGCAGGAAGCGTTCCTTTCCGTCCAGGAGGATCTCCTGCTGCGGATCATGGACATCGTCGCATCCGGCGGCAGCGGCTTTGCATTCCCCTCTCAGACAATCTACATGGCAAAGGACGGAGGGGTCGATGAAAACAAGGGACGTGAGGCCGCGGAGGCCGTGCAACGCTGGAGGAGCCAGGGGGAGTTGCCCTTCCCGGATCATTCGCCCGAGAGGGTTGCGGATCTCGACAGCACCCTGGAATACCCACCCGCGGGTTCTGTCTGGAGCAGTAAGAGGGCTAAATAGTCAACCCCATACCACTCGGGTAAGCCAGCTTTTTGCACGACGATAATTTTTCTGGTTATGGAATGCCCGTTGACATGATGTTATTGTGACTCATCCGACACATTCCGGAAACAATTTATCCAAGCAGCGCAGAGGAGGTGTTCCCGTGTCTTTTCATTTGTTATTGGCATCCGTCGTTGTGCTGTCCGCCCTCGCCACCGGCGCGGCCGCACCTGAATTTGAAGCGGTTTCCTATGATGGCCGGAAAATAGCACTGTCGACGCTGCGGCAGCAGGGCCCCGTGATGCTTGTCTTCCTGCGCGGTTTTGACTGACCCTACGCCCGAAAACATCTGGATCAGATGAAACAGGATTTCAAGGAGTTCTCGTCAAGAAACGCCACGATCGTCGTCGTTGCGCCGCACGGAGTGGAGAAGGTCTCTAAGTACTGGAAGCAGGAGGGACTGCCCATGATCGGCATTCCCGACGAGGATGGAAAACCTGCCGACCTCTACGGCCAGGAATGGAAGCTGCTGAAACTCGGCCGGATGCCCGCACTTTTCGTGATTGACCGGAAGGGCGCCCTCGCTTTTTCCCAGTACGGCACAAGCATGGCGGACATACCGGGGAACAGCGAGATGCTGAAGGTCCTGGATGGGCTAAGGGAATAAGGCCTGATTTCCGTCAATTTATCTATCCTTCCCCTCCTGGAAACGCTCGCGGGCGAGCATGCTTGCCGACCGGCTCGGATAAAGAAACAAGCCCTGCGATTTCGGGAAACCGGTGAAAGGGTTCGGTCCGGTATTGATGTATTCGGCAGTCTGTTACTGACGGGGCCCCAAAGAGATTCCTGTGTTGCTCAAAATCCTGAGCGCCTTCCTCTCGTTCTCAGGGATGAGGCCGGCCTTCTGCCTGTCTTTGAACTTGATGGCCCTCTGCCAAAGCCGTCCAATCGTCAGAAAGATAGCCAGGAAACACAGCCCGAACATAAAGTAAGGTTCCGTAAGGAGCTTTTCGTCGATAAACAGTCCGACCCAGAAGAGAAGAAGGGAGCCCGCAACGATGATGAACCCCCAGGCGCTGTAAGCCAGAATGTCCGCGAGGATGCTTCTGTTGTGTTCCGAGATTCCCGTTATCATGGGATTGTCAGGGAGCCGGATCACTCCGGCTCCTTCCTTTCATGTTCTGTTTAGCCGACCAGGTTCTTCACCGCGTCGATTACGGGGTTGGTGAACAGGGCGATCAGGACCGTGTACAGGGCGAAGGCGCCCACGGTCTCGCCGGTGTACATCTTCTCGTACTTGTGCTTCAGGGAAATGATGATCAGACCGCCCACGATCAGGGCGCCCAACTGGAAATAGGGGAAATTGGCTAGGCCCGCCGCCGCGTATTCCGCGAAGCTGAACCCTGCCGTCAGAAGAACCACCGTTGCCGCCACTGCCATCGTTCCGATTGTCTTTTTCATGATCCGTCTCCTTGGGAGTTTTTTGTTTTGTTTGGCTTACTTTAATGCGGAAAGCATGCCAGAATATAACATTCAGGTCATGAATTTTGTATCTATATGATTATAAAAGATATATTATTTAAACCAGGAAAAACGGAAGTGAAAACAAAACGGTTCAGGCATCGGTATTTTGAAATAGTCGTTCAATGGCGTTGAAAGAAAGCGCTAATTCCCTGCACCCGCAGGCATAGAAATAGAAGCCTCTACCCGCTTCACGGACTGGGGCTTCCATGACTTTTTGTGCAAGCTTCAACAAAAAAATCGGCAGAACTCGAACTATAAATGTGGTACATGTTCTGAAGACAGTTCACTCGTTATTCCTGCGATTCAGATGCTGCACAGCTACGGGCATGCAGGTATAAATTGAATTTCAACTTTTTATCATTTGGAGAATCATCATGGGCAATGACAAATCAGCCGAAAGGAAAAATGCCAAAGGCGAGGACATGAAAGTCGGGTATTTAACCGGTCCAATCACAGGTTTTATTTTAATTGTTATCGGGGTTTTGGTCAGCTTCACGGGCATTGGACTCATCATTGGCATTCCGTTAATTTTATGTGGCATTGCCTACCCATTTATAGGCCGTTCTCTCATCAAGGGGCCCTGTCCTTACTGCGGCAGTGAAGTGCGCGCCTTCGGTTTCAAAACCTGGATAACCTGTCTTGCCTGCAGGGAACTTATCGTCATCCGGGATAAGAAATTTTTCAGAGCCGAATAATAACGATGCCTTGGACGCCCGGCGGGAAGGACGGATCGCTACACATATTTCGTGCCCATGCAGGATGCTTTTTCTACTGCAATAGCGCATCATCCCTTTTGTCTTCATTTTAAAGGGATTGGGATCGCGCCTGCCCGTAAAATAACGTCTGACAAGGATATCCCGAGATCGGTCAGCAAAGCACAATGCCCGTATGAACCGCACTCCAGTCGAAGATGAAATCTCAATGACAAATATCCAGGAAAAACTGGCAAAATACAAAAGGATGCACTATAATTTCATAGTCAAATTAGGCCTATAGCAATGGCTTCCCAAGCGCCCGGGAGCAGGTTCAAGAGGATCGGAATAATTAAACTTTATGTTGTTGTCCATCAACAAAACGAAATTAGACAACCTCGCCAGTGAAATTTGGAAATCCGCTCAACGTCTGCGCGGAAAGTTCAAGGCCTATGAATACCAGAACGCTTGACTCACAATGCAGCCGGTTACAAGCTGAACGCCGGCCGCAAGCCTACGGTAACTCAGCGTTGCTTCTTTTTAAGGTGCGATATGGCCAAGAAAAAACCCGGAACCGATGATGCACGAGAGGAGCGCATCGCCATGGAGATCATCGTCGATGCCTACGGCCCAGAAGAACAAGCGATGGGGTGGTACTACTACCTTGAAGAAAAGCTAAAGTTTCCATTTACAGCCGTTTGCAGCGCAAAGCGCGCGATCTCGCCCCTCCAGCTTCGAGAAGAAGTCAAAGTCCTCAAGATGGCGCCTGAAGAGGAGTGCGAAAAAGAAATGTTCGTCACAATCCGCCGGGGGAGAGGCAGGCTGGCGGTTCCATTGTCCCAACTTGGAGTGGGTAATGAGGCCGACGAGCAAACCAGACAGGCGGTGGAGGATTGGCGCTATTGGGTGCAGATGGGGTACCGGTTCGGCTGATCCCGGCCATATCCAAGAATCAAGCGGCTCGATGTTTTCCTGGCGCCGCCCAGGCCCGTGGATGAAGTTACTGCAATATTGCTGCAGAGCCCTTTGCGGCAATAAAAAAGGGGCTCGTAAGCCCCTGATTTTATTTGGTAGCGGGGGGTGGATTTGAACCACCGACCTTTGGGTTATGAGCCCAACGAGCTACCGGACTGCTCCACCCCGCGTCATTTCCATATTCAGCTTTCAAAAGAGTGCACTTTCTAAAACACCCGGACGCCTTTGTCAAGGGGTATTTCACGGCACCAGAGAGATGACCCGATGCGCTCCGGGTTCGCCTTCAGAAGACAAATACTGCCGCCGCAAGCACCGTCGTGTAGCCATGCTTCTTGACAATGCTGGACTGGGTGATATTCCGGGTGCTGACGATTTTCCCGCTGATCTTGAAGATCTCTTTCTTCTCGTCCCAGCTCTCGTCGATGTTGAAGTCAATGCCCAGGGTCGATGCCAGCATGGCGGCAGCGAGGTCTTCCGAATAATCGCCGGCCTGGCGCTCCGTCTGGCCGAAGGAATGATGCTCGCTGATGTAGCCGTAGGCTTTCTTGTCCGCGGGAATGGCGCACCCGACCGATGCGGCCAGCAGCCGTCTGGGCTCGTTGCTGCAGCAGCGGCTCAGCACGCAGTAGGTGAGCGCGCCCGGCTTCAGCTCTTCCAGTCCGCGGGCCTTTGAGATCAACTTGCAGCCCGGCGGGAAGATGCTGGACACCTGGACAAGATTGCATTTCTCGATGCCGGCGTCCCTGAGGGCCAGCTCAAATGAATGGAGCTCCTCCTTGTGCGTCCCCACACCCTTTGTAAAAAAGATCATCTTGGGCACATAATCGTTCAATTCTTTTCTCCTTTGATCGATTGATTGATGTTCGCAAGCGCGTATCCCATCATCCGGTATGCCAGCTTTGCCGCCAGGAAGTCGGAGGCGATCATGCCGGGAATCGGCGACAGTTCGACGACATCGAAGCCCCGGACCCGGCAGCGCCCGGACACCTCCCGGATCAGGCGCAGCACATCGCTCCAGCGGATGCCTCCCGGCTCCGGCGTACCCGTCGCGGGAAGAAAAGCGGGATCGAAGACATCGAGGTCAACGGAGATATAGACGTCGCCCTCCAGGCAAGCGGCAATGGCCCGATACCCCTCCGGATCATCCAGCATGAAGTCCGCGGAAAAGGTCCGGACGCCGCTGGTCGGCAGAAAGGCCGCCTCCTCCGCGCTCATGCTCCGGATGCCCGCCTGAACCAGCGGGCATCGTTCGGAAATGCGGCGCGCCACGGAGGCGTGGCTGTAGGGACTGCCCTGGTAGGCATCCCTCATGTCGGCGTGGGCGTCCAATTGCAGGACCGAAAGGCCCGGATAAATCTCCTGAACCGCCTGGACGCATCCAAAGGAAATGCTGTGCTCGCCGCCCAGCGTGACCGGAATCTTGCCGGATGAAACGACGTCGAATATCCTGCGCCGGACCGTCTCCATCATTTCCCGCGGTCCCCGGGCGTCGGCCTCGAGGAACGGCAGGGTGTGAATCCCGGCCAGGTACGTCTCCCGGCGGAGTTCCTCGTCGTAAAGCTCCATGTGGCCAGAGGCGTCCAGGATGGCGGCGGGGCCCATCCGCGACCCGGACTGGTAGGTTGACGTCAGATCGTAGGGGACGGGGACAACGACAAAGGTGGCCTGATCGAAGCGCGTGTATTCCGGTTCAATGCCGCCGAAATTCATCAACGGGACTCCTTAAAATGAATGGGGGCACATATCACATCCGTCCCCGCCTGTCCAGAAATTATCGGAATTCGCTTTTTCGCCGGATTCATTGAGATTTATAATAGAGAAGACGGAAAGCGCCATCCTGGTAAGAAAGGTAGGAGTTGTGCCGCATCCAGTCCCCCAGCGTCGCGAACGTTTTTCTTCCGTCCGCCAGGACGAACTCTTTTAGAAGAGGTTTGTGGGAATGACCGAGGATGACGCTGTCGAATCCCTCCTTGAAGCGGTCCATGGCGTATGCGAGCATTTTCCGCACCAGTTCTTCCTCCTTCTGCGGGTAAAGTTCCCGGCTCATGCTGGAGCTGATCCGCGCCAGCGTCCAGAGGACCCGGGGGTGAATGCTCCGCTGCGCCCGATAGAACAGGCCGCTTCTCAGGATCTTCCGAAGCAGCAGGTATCCCCTGTTTTTCGCGGTCCACGAGATCGCCGTGGGCCACCAGGGTCTTTCGGCCCTCCAGGTCCACAACGGCCGATTCCCGGCATACCGTAATGCCGGGGATTGCGGCGAAATAATCCCCGAGGAAGAAATCATGGTTCCCTTCGCATAGGCGGATAAGCGTCCCGGCGTCTCTCAGGACCATCAGCTTTTCAATGACGGGTTTGAAGTCCGGGTAGACATGATCGCCCCTGCCGAACCAGAAATCGAAAAAATCGCCGGCAACGAAGAGCTGGTCGGGCTTCTCCGCGCCCAGCGAATCGAGAAAGCGCATCATGTCCCGGTAGCCCTTGTCCCGTTCGCTTTTCAGGTGCGCGTCAGAAAGGAAGATGCATTTCATATCGTGGCTCTCATTAACACAAATAGAAGCCGGGCAAAAGGCGAATCTGAAATTGTCCCGTTCCGTTTGGCATCAGCGAAAATACGCCGAATATCCGTTGACAATCAGGGATCTGTTCCGATAGAAGGGGCTACCCGTCGAGAAAGGAGTTTTCAACATGAATGCCTATCCGTTTTTTGAAGTCGAGAAGCAGGCGGAACAGCAGACCGCAATTTTATACCTGAACCGCCCGGACAAACTGAATGCCATGAGCTGGCCCTTCTGGCGCGACCTCCCCCTCGTCGTGGACGATCTGGAGAAGGATCCGGATGTCCGCGTGGTGATCATCGCCGGCCGGGGGAAATCCTTCAGCGTCGGCATCGACGTCTTTGAGTTCTTCATGAACAACCAGGATGTCCTGGTCGGCGCCAAGCCGGAATTCCGGGAGCAGATGTACGACCTGATCCTTCAGATGCAGCAGGGCTTCGACCGCATGGCCGGGGGAAACAACATCTACATCGCCGCGATCCACCGGCATTGCATCGGCGCCGGCCTGGATCTGAGCTCCGCCTGCGACCTGCGCCTGGCCACGAAGGATGCCGTCATCTCGCTCCGCGAAACGAAGATCGCCATCGTTGCCGACATGGGCAGCCTGAACCGCCTGCCCCGGATCATCGGACAGGGCAACACCCGGATGCTCGCTTTGACCGGCAGGGACATCACCGCGGAGGAAGCCCTGCGGATGGGCCTGATCAACGAAATCCATGAGGACCGGGAAGCCCTGATGAAAGGCGCCCTGAGCCTGGCCCGGGAAATCACGGGCAACGCCGACAACGCCGTCCGGGGAACCAAGAAGATCCTGAATTACATGGAAGACCACAGCGTTGACGACGGCCTGAAGTATGTGGCGGCCTGGAACTCGGCATTCTTCAACACCGGCGAGGTCCAGAAGGCCTTTCAGCGCAACATGGAAAGCAAGAAAAAATAGCGCCCGCTAAGTCAGCGCTTTCAGACGACGCTCGCCCAGACGCATGGGCAGGATAACGGCCAGGAGGCAGAGCAGGAGCACCAGGCCGAAGGAGAGAACCACCCAGACCCACTGGGCCGCGGCGAGGCCCCGGCCGCGGACGCCCGCCATGAAGACGGCATACACCGGCCCGGCCTCCAGGATGATCACCGCTGCGATGAAACCGGCGCAGAGGATCATGAAGAGCAGCCCCCCGAAGCTGGTCACCGCCTGGGCGGGGTTCTCCGACTGAAAATCGGGATAGGCCGCGCCCAGGCCCACCCCCATGGCCACCACTCCGGGCACCATCAGGAGAACCGTTGCGGCGGACAGGACCATCATGAAGTCCGTCACCTGCAGCAGGATGTTCGTCGCCACGATCAGGATCTCCGTTAGAACCAGCAGCGGAACGAAATAAACGAAAAACTTCACCCGCAGAAAGGTCCGGATCGGAATGGGTGCGGCCCGGACAATCCAGAACGCGCTCCCCTCGGCGCTGACCGCCGGAAAAACGAACCGGGCGGCGATGGCCGTCAGGACGAAGGAGGCCAGCCCCATGTTCAGGAAAGAGAAAATATTCTGCAGGTAAAAAGTCTTGAAGGGCGTCTTGTCCAGCGGCAGAACGGAAAAATTGTAAAGATAGACGACGATCAGGGCGATGATGAGGAAGATCTGGGGCCATTGGGTCTGGTCCCGCGTAAAGGTTTTGATTTCCTTGACTGCGAAGGCCCGGGTCGGCCCGGACAGCAGATTCAGCAGCCGGGTCATCCCTCTCCCCCTTTCCTGACGCGACGGCAGGAGACGTTCCGCCGTTGTCTGCGACTTTGAGAAACCGGGGAAATAGGCCGCCGCGGCCATCCAGGTCATGAGGTAGCCCAGCGTGGCCGCGCAGCTCCAGAGCAGCGCCAGATTAAAGAGGGCCTTTTTGGTGGATCCGGCCAGGGCGCCCGTGATGCCGTCAAAAATCCACGTCGTGGGCAGCCATGGCGCGCCGGGCGTTTCCATGGATCTGAAATACAAAAGGACGGAGGCAAAGCTGTCCGGGTTGGTGAGCTGCTCCGGCCGCATCATCCGGAAGGCGATCAGCAGGATCACGAACAGGACCAGCCCCAGGAACACGAACACCGTCCGGATGCGGCCCGCAGGCAGGACAAGGGCGACGAGAAGCACCGCCGCGGCGCTGACGGCCGAACCGATCATGCAGAGGGGCAGGAGCGCACTCGCCGCCGCCGCATAGAAGAAGGGACCGGCTTTGTAAACGATGCCGTAGGAGAGAAATACCGGGAGGCTGTAGACGATCACCATCCAGGAACTGTCGATCGTGCTTTCGATCCACCGGGCCAGAAAGATCTGCGCAGGCGCTACCGGCATCGCGTGAACCAGGGCCAGGTCCCGGCTCAGATAGAATTTGGAAAGCGACGTGACCGTGCTGCTGAAGATGAGGAGGGCGAAAAAAGTGACCAGCACCATGGACAGGAGCTTGTAGGCCAGGATGTCGCCAAAGCCCTCCACGCCCTGAAAATACCTCAGGACTCGGTAAAACACGATGAAGACGCCGACCCAGAAGACGAGGCCGATCAGTCCGAAGAGAAGCCATTTGATGTTCCTGGCTTCCGCGTCCCGCGACGCGTAACCGTTTCTGAAGGACCAGAGGCGCGGCTTCAGGAGGGTGATGATGCCGTTCATGACAGGTCCTGCTCCTCCGTCAGCCGCAGGAAAACCGCTTCGAGATCCGCTTCCTGGACCTGGACCAGACGCTTCAGCTCCCGGGTCGTCCCCGTCGCAATCAAATTCCCCTTGTGAATGATTCCGATCCGGTCGCAGAGGTCCTCGGCAACGGAAAGGGTGTGGGTGGACATGAAGATCGTGGTTCCCTGGCGGGCCAGGCCCTTCAGGATGTCCTTTACCATCTTGATGGCGGCCGGATCGAGGCCCACCATTGGCTCGTCCACCACAATGACCCGGGGTTCGTGCAGCAGCGCAGCCGAGATGATCAGGCGCTGCTTCATGCCGTGGGAGTAGGCTTCGATGAGGTCGTTGGACCAGTCCAGAAGGCCGAACGTCCGGAGAATGCCGCGGGCCTTCTCCGGGAATGTTCCGTCGCCCACGCCGTAGAGGTCCGCGGAAAACCGCATGAACTCCATGCCCGTCAGCTTCTCGTAGAGAAAGGGGCGGTCCGGGATGAAACCAATCCGCCTTTTGGCCTCCTCCGGACGGTCCGCCATATCGATCCCCTCGATGACAACCCGGCCTGACGTGGGAGCCAGCGTCCCGCCCATCATGCGGATTGTGGTGGTCTTGCCGGCCCCGTTCGGGCCGATGAACCCGAATATTTCACCACGGGCCACGGACAGGTTGAGCCGGTCCACCGCGAGCGTCCTGCCGTAGCGCTTGCTCAAATCGATCAATTCGATCATTTTTTCAAATCCACGACTTCCAACTGCAGTTGACCGATGACCCCCATCAGGTCAATCTGCCGGTCCGCTTCCCCCCGGATGAGGCGGATGTGGGTGACGTCGGCGGGCATGGCGCCCATCACCGCGTCGGCGGTGACCCATTTCCCGACAAACAGGGTGTTCCAGGCATGGTAAAAGAACCGCCCCTTCAGATAAACCAGCCCGGCCTCGACCTGCGCCGGAATCCCCGCGGCGCGGGCCAGGGCGGCCAGCAGCACGGCGTGCTCGTTGCAGTCCCCCACGCGGTTGGTCAGGGTTTCCAGGGCATTGGGAATGGACAGCACCGGCTTTTTTTCCACGTTCCGATGGACCCAGGCAACCAGCTTTTCGGCCTTGACCGCATGGCTGTCCCGGGGTGAAACGATCTGCCCGGCCTGCCTGCGAATTTCCGGGTGGTCGGACTGGACCAGCGGCGTCGCCTGCAGATACTGCTCGTTTCCGAAGGAATGCGACCCGCCGGCGGCCGCGGCCAGGGGCAGCGACTCCCGCTCGATCGTCAGCAGGCCATTCTGATACTGCTGCCGCCCTCCTGCAAGGAGGAGATGCTCCGGATTCACATTTGCCAGCCGGACGGTCATCTTCGTCAGGGTATCCGGGTTTTCGATCGCTACATTGGAACGGATGGAAGCCGCTTCCGTCAGATCGGCGCCCGCCGCCAGCTCGATTCCGCCCAGCGCCTGCTCTCTGGCGACCCTTTCAAGCGTCATGCCCAGCAAGCCCTTCTCCTTCAGGACACCGCCGTCCTCCCCCAGCCAGGCATACTGTCGCCCCCCCATGAAATCCACCGCGACCTTGCGGGCCTTTTGCGTCTTCCCCATAATCACAATCGTCTCATCACCTATGCCGGTCACCCGCACCGGACGATCGGCCATGGAGGCCGGGTCAAAGACATGAATGGTCGTCTCCTGCCCGGCGGCGAGCGCTTTTCCCCGCAGGGAGTCGAAGATGCTGCCGGACAAATGCGGTTCATTCTGAAGCGCGATTTCGATTTTCTTCTCCGCCCCCGGCGGCCCGTAATGAACCGTCGCCTGCCTGCCCCGGACCTTGCCGCGTGCGGTAAAGTGGTAGAGGCTCGACTGAAGATCGAACCGGAAAGCGGACAGGGTCATGTCCGGATTCATTTCCCCCGTTGTTTTCAGGCGGATATCCTGGACAACCCCCATGGTGTTGATTCGCATCAGCACCGCCTCTTTGAAACGATATCCTTGGCCGCTCCGGGCCAGTTCCCGGTGCGCATAGCCGATCCTGCGCTGTCCCTGGAAGATGGCCATCCACTGGTCCTCGTCCGGAAGAACCGCTGCGACGCCTGGCGCCTGCTCCGGCGGCTGTCGGAACAGGTTCGGAAAAACGTCGAGGCGAACCGCCAGGAGCAGAGCGAAAAGCAGCGCAAAGAAGCCCCCCGCGATCCAATGCCCTTTCATCCTGAGGTCCTTCACAGGCGCCTCCCCGCCGCTAAAATGATCGCGGAGTATATGGAAAACCTCTTGAGGTGTCAATGAAAACGCCGGAACTGTTTGAAAATCCATCTTGTCAGGGAAGCTTATTTTTGCTACCTTTCCCCCGAAATGACCGGCATCATCCGGGGGATAAGAAGAAGGGGACGGACATGGAAGAAAACCGGACAATGCAGCAGGCCCGAGACGTCCTGAAAATCGAGGCTGAGTCGATCCTCGCGCTGATGGACAAGATCGGCGAGCAGTTTGTCAGGGCTGTCGACATCATCTATCAATCCAAGGGCCGCGTGATCGTGACCGGGATCGGCAAATCCGGGTTGATCGGCAAGAAAATCGTCGCCACCCTCACCAGCACCGGAACCCATGCGATCTTTCTCCATCCCGTGGAAGGAATGCACGGCGACCTGGGCATCCTGACCCGGGATGACGTGATGCTGGCCATTTCCAACAGCGGGGAAACAGACGAGGTGAATATGATTCTCGGCAGCGTGCGCGAGGTCGGTGCGCCCCTCATCGCCTTCACGGGAAACCTCTCATCGACGCTGGCGCAGTGCAGCGATGTGGTCATTGATGTGGGCGTACAGCGGGAGGCCTGCCCGTTCGGCCTCGCCCCCACATCCAGCACCACGGCGGCGCTCGCCATGGGCGACGCGCTGGCCGTTGCGCTGATCGAAAAGAGAAGTTTCAACGAGCGGGACTTCTACAAATTCCATCCCGGAGGAAATCTCGGCCTGCGGCTGAGGGCAAAGGTCCGGGACGTCATGATCGGCGGTAAAGAGATTCCAAAAGTGACCGGGGGCACGCCCTTCGCCGAGGCCATCCGGATCATGGATGAGAAAAACAAGGGATTCGTTCTGGTGACGGACGCCAGGAATCATCTGCTCGGCATCCTGACGGACGGGGATATCCGGCGCCTGATCCGCCGTGGCGAAAGCATGAAGGACAGACTGATCGATGACATCATGACCCGCTCCCCCAAGACCGTAAAGGAAAATGCCTCCGTCGCCCAGACGATCGAAACCATGCAGCAGAAGGAAATCACGACGCTGGTCGTCGTCAACGGCCAGAACAAGCTGAAGGGATATGTGCATCTGCACGATATCCTGGGGCGGGGGGGAACACTGAAGATATCCGTTTCCTGAAACTGCCTGTTTTTGCATCCGGTGCATGTCTGCCCGGCCTCCCGCATCGATACGATGCTTCATCGAGACGCCTGCAACCATGCATGCCCTCTTTATCATTACTTCGATGCATCTTTGCCACGAACTTCGGTTACGCATTAACCTTTTGCCATCTGTCATCACGAACACATTAATTTCCTTGCTTTATACTTTAACAGTCAAAGTGGTATGATGAAATCTCTGATCCGGCAGAACCCGGACGGGCTAACCTGTGCAGAAATATGCAGGCGGCTGCAGCAGGGATCCCTTTTCCCGGGAACATACCGGAACCTGCGATCGATAACTTCTTTCGTCCTCGAATTACTGGTCAACGAGGGGTCTTTCATATGCAGAGGCTATCACCCCCACACTTTTATATTGGCACACTGTGAAATCGAAAACATTGGAGAAATATGAGCATGAGCGTGTTCGGAAAACCGGATGGCGATAAGTGTCATACGAGGTCTATTCAGACGAGCACTTATGATTACGACGAGCGGAGTTTGGCAGTAACGGGATGTCTGACGGATCATCGATTCCAGGATTTTCAGATGGCCACGGGCGAAAAAAGATCGCCCGGCATCTTGCATCAGATGATCATCCGTTTGCTTGTAAACAAAACGACGCTTCAGATCGAGGATCTGCTTGTGGAAATGCCGGTTGTCCCCGGTGAGGATTGTCTGGATACCGCCGGCAGTCTGGATGCAGTCAGAGGATTGAGAATCACTGGCGGATTTACCGCAAAAGTGAAGGCACTGGCCGGTAGCGGTAAAGGATGCCAGCACCTCGTGGCCCTTTTGACGGCGATGGGTCCATCAACGGTGCAGGGATATGCCGCCTACAACGACCACAAATCACCCGGGTTCATCCTCGGCAAGCTCCACATGCTTGCGGATACCTGCAGGACATGGCGTTCAGAGGGACCCCTCTTGAATTTGTTAAAGAAAATAAAAGCCGACAAGGAGGCAGACGATGTCAGCAAACATGCTTGAGCGCATCGATGATGTCAGTGTGATCTGCAAGGCCAACATCTATTTTGAAGGCAAGGTCATCAGCCATACGGTCCTGTTCAAAGACGGGAAAAAGAAGACCATCGGCCTGATTTTTCCGGGTGCCTTCAGGTTCAATACCGACGCCCCGGAACGGATGGAGATTACGGCCGGAAGCTGTAGAATCCGACGGGCTGGTGAAGGGCAATGGAGCCCCTATCCGGAAGGCGCGTTCTTCAAGGTTCCGGGCAAGTCGTCCTTTGAGATTGCTGTGGATGATGGGATTTTGGAATATGTCTGCTCCTTCGAGTGACACAGCCCCGTTCAAAAAGTTTTCTCGTTTCCGCTCGAAAAGAAGGGTTATGAACAGAAAGATCCCGATTGACAGGCTCAGTCCCGAAGCCCTCCAGGGCGTGATTGAAGAATTCATATCAAGGGCGGGTACGGATTACGGTGAAACGGAAGTCTCCTGGGATGCGATGTTCCACCGCGTGAAACAGAAGCTTGAAACCGGGTCGGCCGTTCTCCTTTATGATGATGAAACCGAAACCACCAACATATTCCTGGCAACCGATCCGACCTTGAGAAAGCTTGATTCATTGACCGAATAAGAAATACTTGCCTCGCTCAAATTTCAATCCCGTCAAAAACCGGATTCCGATCGTTTCGTTTAACCATTTTTAAAGGATCATTAAAATCCATCCGTCTTTCGGTCTGAAATTTTTCTTGCCATCTCTCCGCTGAATTGAATTATCTCTAATAAATACAATAATATGGATCTTATTATTGATTGTGCCACATAAGTTGGCATGCTTTCCGCATTAGAATAAGCCAAACAAAACAAAAAACTCCAAAGGAGACGGATCATGAAAAAGACAATCGGAACGATGGCAGTGGCGGCAACGGTGGTTCTTCTGACGGCAGGGTTCAGCTTCGCGGAATACGCGGCGGCGGGCCTGGCCGATTTCCCCTATTTCCAGTTGGGCGCCCTGATCGTGGGCGGTCTGATCATCATTTCCCTGAAGCACAAGTACGAGAAGATGTACACCGGCGAGACCGTGGGCGCCTTCGCCCTGTACACGGTCCTGATCGCCCTGTTCACCAACCCCGTAATCGACGCGGTGAAGAACCTGGTCGGTTAAGAGACGGCCAAGCGGATTATTCGACCATACCTATCAGGATTTTGCGGAAAGGAGGAACGGAGCCATGACGACCCAGACGACCCAGCAACCCTACCTTCAGAAGTACGGCCACATCATGACCGTGAGCGCCTGGGGATTCGTGATT
This sequence comes from uncultured delta proteobacterium, assembly GCA_963709485.1. GTDB lineage: Bacteria > Desulfobacterota > Syntrophia > Syntrophales > Fen-1087 > JAXDBM01. Next base: position 215,025 of record CAVPWE010000003.1, on the reverse strand, counting down.
GTCTTTGCCTCGCTTTTGTTCCTCTACCTCGGGCATCTTCTGGACGAATGGCTGGGGACGGCGCCCAATTTCATGTTCGGGCTGTTCTTCCTGGCGATCGTGACCTCGATCGGGAGGCTCTACCAGGAGGCCTGGAATAAGAGAAAGGACGTTTGAGGCCCAAACAAAACAACGGACAGAGGATCTTTTTCATGGTCTGATCAAAAGCCCCTTTCAAGCGATCCTGTCGCGGAAAGGGGCTTTTGCATTGCCGGTAGTGCACCCAGGGTCTTTCTTGCAGATACATTAACATGCCGTAGGGCGAAGTTCAGTTTACAGTATGTGTAAAGACGTCTGCTGCGTATAGTTCCTTGAAAACGAGATTGGCGGTTAATGCTCCTGTGCAGTAGATTTCAGTCAGTACTGCTCAGGCCGTCAGGACGTAAAAATGAAATTTGTCGGTTACTGTCCACAGCTACAACTTTTCAGTGGTAGAACGTAACCAGATCTGAGGATTACTGATTGAACAGTAGCATACGATAACGAAACTGAATCGTTTGCATATCGCTGTCAAAACCGGTTTTCACCGAGTCGGGGGACGAAGCAGGGGAGAGTCAGCATCTCAGGTCAGCTTCGGCGCAACAGGAACATCGGACAATCCCATCGACGGGACGTTGCACGCAGCGAAGGATTCAGCAAACACGTTTAGCACGACAATCGGAGCATCCGATAAAATCGTATTCTTCAGCCGATACACGCTTCCTGAAGTCAATGATTGGACGAAGTTGAAAATTATGTAAAATTACGATTACAGGTACCGCATAATCAAGCATATGATATTAGACCGTAATTCGTGAGCGGACAACCATGAACCACCAGATGAGCAAAGAAATCCCTTCAGATCGGTATCAGGACATCTTGATGGCAACCGCTCCCGCGGCAATCAGCACAATCGATAATCCGCGGATTCGGGTGATGCGCTCCTGCAGAATGAGGACGGAAAATACTGTGCCGAATAGAATGGACGTCTCACGCAGTGCGGCAACCAGCGCAACCGGCGACAGCGTCATCGCCCATAGCGCGATTCCGTAAGAAGCAAATGTGCAGGAGCCTCCGAGGACGCTCTTCTTCCAGTCCTTTGCCATCCGATAAAACACCTGACGGCCTTCAATGACCGCCACTGCAAAAAAGAATAGCAGGGCCAGGAACAGAAGCATCCACCCGGTGTAGCTGAAAGCGCTTCCGGAAAGCCGCGCACCCTTGGCATCCACCAGCGTATAAACGACAATCACCATCGCATTCAGAAGCGCAAAGGCAACCGGCGCCATCGCAAATCCCTTCGAGAAACGGAAATCCGCGGCCAGCATCAAAGCCCCGCCTGAAACCAGCATGACGCCCAACCACCCCCGCCAGGAAAGGGCCTCACCCAGCAGAGTGAAGGCACCGATGGCCGTCAACAGGGGTGGAAGGCCCCGGTGTTTCCGGTCGTGATAAATTGAGCCAAAAATGGTCGTTTAAAAGTGAGCCACTTTGGGGGTGGATATGGTGAGAGAAAAGGGTATGGTGCCTTTTTTATCTCAGCGTGAGCGAGGTGGCGTATTGAAAAAAAGGAGACCGTTTTGGACATACTGGTGTTGGAGCGGAAGGGTTTGAGCCAGCGACAGATCGCCGGGAGGCTGGGGATCAGCCGCAACACGGTGAAGAAGTACATCGAGAATCAGGGCTACCCGGAGCGAGATCGGAGGGAGCGAAACCGGAAGAGCCTGCTGGATCCATTTCAGGGCAACATCGCTGCGTGGCTTGAAGAGGACATGGGGTACAAGGCGACATGGATATATGATCATCTTCGTCCCATGGGTTTTGCCGGGAGCTATGAGATCGTCAAAAGAGCGGTGCACGCGATCAAGGAGGAACGTCAGCGGATCGCCTACATGCGATTTGAGACGGAGCCGGGCTGCCAGTCCCAGGTGGATTTTGGCGAGTTTCAGTTTGATCGGGCCGACGGCACGGTTGAGAAGATTTATCTCTTTTCGATGATCCTGGGTTTTTCGCGGAGTCTCTACGGTGAGTTCGTCGATCGGTGCGATTTGCCGACCTTTCTGGCTTGTCATATTCATGCCTTCGACCATTTCGGCGGCGTGACCGAAGAGATCCTCTACGACCGGATGCGGAACGTTTTCATCAGAAAGTTAGCCGGCAAGGACCAGTTCAACGACAGCCTGACGGGATTTGCCTTGCATTACGGTTTCAAGCCTCAGGTGGCTCCGCCTTATGCCGCCTGGGTGAAGGGGAAGGTGGAGCGGCCCTATCACTTCATCCGGGAGGGGTTCTGGCGGGGGTACGGATTCAGTTGCCTGGAGACGGCCAACAGGGACCTTCTCCAATGGCTTCAGCGCAAAGAGCAGCGGGTTCATGGGACAACCCATGAAGTGGTGTCGGAGCGATTCGAGCGCGAGCGGCCTCATTTACAGGCGCTGCCGCCGCAGGCATTCGACACCTCCTGGCGGGTCTACCGCAAGGTGAACAAAGACTGCACTGTCCGTTTTGAAGGCAACAGCTATGTGGTGCCTCATACCCTGGTGGGGAAGGATCTTGTCCTGCGGGTCAAGGACCGATCCATGCGGATCTTTTCGGATGATCATCTGATTGTGACCTACGAAATCCCTGAGGGTAAAGGACATCTCGTGCAGGACAAGCGATTTTACGAGGCGCTGAAAAAGGATCGCGAGATGAACCGGCGCAAGTACGGCCAGGGCAGACGCGGCAAGGGTCGCGCCAAATGCACGATCAGCCCGATCAAGCCGCTCTATGACATGGATGTTGAGATCCGTCCGCTCCATATTTATGACGGCATGATCGGGGAGGTGCGGATATGAGCGATGCCCTGGTCCTGGATCGCATCCAGAGCAGCCTGACAAGGCTGAGGCTTCCGCGCATGGGTGAGATCCTGGAAAGTGTGATGCAGTCGGCACAGGAAGGAAGCAAGAGCTATCTGTCCTTTCTCGACGCACTTCTGGAAGAAGAGGTTGGCTGTCGGGAACAGCGCCGGATTGAAACATCCCTGAAGATATCGGGGCTTCCCTTCATCAAGAGCATCGACGAGTTCGATTTTTCCTTTCATCCCAAGCTGGATCGCCAGAAGGTGATGTCCCTTTTTGATCTGACCTTTATCCGGCAGAAGGGCAATGTGGTCTTTCTGGGACCCCCCGGTGTCGGCAAGACCCACCTGGCTGTATCTCTTGCGGTGAAAGCCTGTCAGGCCGGCTTGAGCATCTACTTTACCACCATGGAGGATCTGATCGGAAAGTTGAAAAAAGACCATGGCGCCGAGCGGAAAGGCAGAGGCCGGGGCTACAACAAATCGGCGCTGGTGATCGTGGATGAGGTTGGCTATACGCCGATCGACAGAGAGGAATGCAATCTCTTCTTCCGATTCATTGCCAATCGGTATGAGAAGGCCAGCACCATCATCACCTCCAACAAGGCCTTCTCCGACTGGACGGAACTGTTTCATGATCCGGTCATTGTCACGGCCTTTCTGGATCGCCTGCTGCACCACAGTGTGGTCATCAACATGCGGGGCAACAGCTACAGGCTCCGTGGAAAGGTCGGAAAAGAGGGGGTGGAAATGAGCCGGTCATAAGGTCAGGGTGGCTCAGTTTTCACGACCGAAAATGGCTCACTTTGAAAAGACCGTTGACACCCGCATGAGCGGATAGACCAGACTCAAGTCACCCTTCCTGTAGGCCAGCAGCAGGAAACTGAAATACACGACGTGAATGACGACAGACGCCCCAAGATACGGCCAGCTCGGCCGCAGCGGCAAAGGCAGGAAAGGCAAGAATACCATGCCGATGATCGCGCTTCCCGCTACGATCAGCATCGTAGTCCTGGCGCTGTCCGACTCTGATTTGAGCAGGATATTCCAGCCGGCATGCAGCGCGGCGGCAAAAAGAATCAGAAGGACGACTCCCCAGCGCAACGTTCAGATCTCCACGTTGATGATCGTTTCCATATCCTCCCTGAAAAGTTTCATGCTTTCGGTCTCGGGGGCAGGCCCAGCATTTCACGGGCCTGGGCGACGGTGGCAACCTCGCGGTTCAGCTCCTCGGCGATCCGCTTCACCCGGGCCACGACCTGGGCGTTGTTTTTCACCTTCTCCCCTTTCCGGTAGTAGATGTTGTCCTCCATGCCGACCCGGACATGACCGCCCATGATGATGCCCATGACGTTCATGGGATTCTGGAAAGTGCCGACGCCGATGACGGCAAACATGGAACGGGGCGGAAGCTCGTTGATCATGGCCAGCACGTTGGCGGGAGTCGGGAAACGACGAGGTCTGAAACCCCATGACGAACTGAACCATGTAGGGAGGATCGATTGCGCCGCCCGCAATGAGATCCTGCATGACCCAGTACTGGCCGGGGTGATAGATCTCGATCTCGGGTTTGATCCCCCTTTCCTTCATGGTTTTCGCATACAGGTTGATGTCGGCGTAGGTGGTCGGAATGCAGGCGTCGAACAGAAATCCGTCCCGCGGATGGGGAAGCGGCGCCTTGCGGTCCTTCAACGGCATTTTGAGGACAAAGGGACCGAGGTTCAGGCTGGCCATATCCGGCCGGGGATCGGAAAACAGGCAGCACATGCGCTGCTCGATCGTCAGCCAGGGCCCGCCGCCCGTCGAGTTGTTGATGATGATGTCCGGACAGCGTTCCCGAATCAACCGGTTCACACGCGAATAGTCGTCCGGATTCGACGTGGTCAGCGACAGGTTGTCCGGAACGCGGGCATGGACGTGAACGGAGACCGCCCCGGCCCTGTAGGCTTCGTACACCTGGTCGGCCTGCTCCTCGGCTGTTTCCGGGAGATTTTCATTGTACTCCTTGCCCTGTACGCCGCCGGTGATCGCGCAGGTGATGATCATGGGAGGGAATTTCCCCCGCATGGTCCGGTCCATCCACTCGTACGGATTTCGGTAGTCCCAAATGTAGTCCTCGCTTTTCATCGTCCCCTCCTTTCTGGATTCCAAACGCCTCGAACCTCAAGATCTCGTATTTGTTTAACAGCGTATACCTCCTTTATCAATACACAAAACGCAACCATCTGTGGCGATTAATTTATTCTACTCGGTTGTGGCTTTTCATCATCCGCAGAAGGATTTCGTGCCCAAGACCGGCGCCTCGATTTATGGTTGAGTTCATGTACGATGACGTTCGGTTTACAGTACATATAAAGACGGCTGTTAATCATTCTTTGAAATCGAGATTTATGGCTGGTGCAACAGCAAAGCGGGTTTCAACCCGAACTGTGCAGGACTGAACTGCGGGAAAATGTCGTGTGCTGGAACGTGGAAACACCCACACATCAATGAATGTGTCAGTATGAATAATCAATGATAATGAATTGATATCTTCAATGACTATCAATATGAATTTCTCATTTGGACCAACACAGGACAATTTACCTTTTTGTTCTTTTAGAAGGGTCAATCACCATAATAGTGAATACGACTACTCTTTGTTTTTAGTGATTTCATACAATACTCGCTGTTCACGGGGCATCTTACCAAGGCGTTTTTTGGCTTCTGCCGGTGAAACCGCCTCGCATGTTCCATCAGGCCGTTGAACTGCCACACCACTTTGAATAAGCATTTTATAACGCCGCTTGCGGACTTTTTTATCCGGATGACACACAAGCATGCAATTGCCGCAGGTGAAATTGATGCGGTTTCCGGGCATCAAAAAATGAAAAAAGCCTCCTTCCTGACGAGGTCTGTTTTTATATGCATCCGCTGCGGCAATGATGGCGGGTAGAAACTCCTCATCTTTTTCGGGTATTGGAAACCTGGAAGGAGACCATGTTGACCATCTGCCGGATTTGTGCAGACCGGTGAAACCGCCGCAGACATAGTCACATCGACTATGGCTGCGATGACGGGAATACGAGAAATCAATATTACCCATGCGGACGACGGTCCTGTTATCCGCGTCCATATATCCTGATGCGCAGGAAGCAATGCACAGCCGGCATACATCGCAGTAATTGTTTCCTGCCGGTAAGGGCTCAGTAGGAATCAGTGCAGCTGTTGTGACCAGCGATCCCAGGATCACCGCCGCACCATTCTCATTGGTGATCACATTTCCGGAAAGGCCAAAATGGCCGATCCCGGATCGAACCGCCAAATATCTGTGGGATACAGGGGGTTTTTCATCGAGAGGACCATTCGGCGTATCGGTCCGGTAGGTCAAATTGGCTGTCTGCCCGACAGACGGATACCCTTTTTGGGTCAGGTAACTCGCTATTTCAAAGGAAATGCCGGTCACAAGTGAGTTGGTGCGGATATTGTCCATTTCGTGAGAGCGGTGATCCATTTTCTGCAGATACGGTTCTATATAAGACTGATTCAGTGGCACCAAAAAACTGATCGCCGACTTTGCCCCCGGCAGCACATAAGACAAATCGACCGAAGGCGGTCCCCCCGCCAGGGTTTCCTTAGTAGAAATTCCTACGGCGGTTGCCCCCAGACATTTTGCCAGTTCCTTGATCCTTCCTGTCAGTTTCTCCATTTCATGCTCCTTCGATTCGACGGTCTATTCAGCAATAATTGGATTACATAACAGGCGGTTTGTCAAGCGCCAGCCCTGACTTTCCCCAACAGCAGCACCTTCATGTCTCCCTTTGCCTTATAGCTGGCAATAAGGAGATAAGGAGCGAGTACGCTCATCCCGCCAAAAAAGCCCAGCACTCCTAATGCGAGTCCAGTGGCTGAGAAATGGTGACGCCAGGCGAGCCACAATCCGGAAAGTATCAAAAAGCCGGTGAAATCTAAATTGAACTGCCCTGCCCAGGTCATCGCCGCCATATCGCCGAAGAAAACCGGGAACAGGTTCCATCCATGATTTATGCCTACAACGGCAGTGTAAATGATAATGCATGTAAAAATCAAACCCAACAGAATTCTGAATGCTCTCATAGCTTCTCTCCCTTCGATATATGTTTTGTGATAACCTTAAAGGTAATTGAATTATCTTGCCGATAACTATATCATTCGTGGTAAAGAAGTCTATTACCTTGGAGGTAAGATTTGTGCGCACTCTGATAAAAAAAGAAAAAAACCTTGAATCAGTTGGTGAGATGATACGCTATTGGAGGCACATACGCAGAAAAAGCCAGATGGATTTAGCTTTGGATATTGATATTTCCCCCAGGCATTTGAGTTTTGTCGAAACAGGCAAATCCAATCCCAGCCGCAATCTGGTTTCAAAAATTGCCCATTCGTTAAAAATGCCCTTCAGGCACCGAAATGCCTTTTTGATGGTAGCCGGTTATGCTCCTGAGTTTGAAGAACAGCCTTTTGATGGACAAAAGATGGAGTTTGTCAGGGGCGCTTTGCGTCGCATGCTGGAAAAGCATGAGCCATACCCTGCTTTCGTGGTCAATACAGGTTATAAAATTCTGATGAGAAATTCCGGCTATGAGAAAATTGTAAAGTTCTACGCGGGAGATAATGCATTAAAGAAGTATGACAATGCGATTCGCATTCTTTTCTCAGAAGATGGCTTGCGGAATTATGTTAAAGGCTGGCCTGCTGTCGAACAATTTCTGCTTGCCCGATTGTGGGAAGAGGTGGTTTCAACTCAAAATGCTGAATTGATTGCATTGTACAAAGATATTTCACAGTTGAAGAACAGCGACGCTCCGATTGATTTTCAAATGGACAGCAATCTCCCGATAATGAGTTTGGTTTTGGAAAAAAATTTAAATAAAGCATGCTTCTTCACGATGATTACGACACTTGGAACACCTCTTGATTTGACCACCCAAGAACTCCGGCTGGAGTTTCTTTTTCCATCAGACAAAGAGACAAAAAAATGGTTTCATCCCGAAATTTAAAAAAGCTCCGTTAAATCAGTCATCGACAGAGTCCATCTTTGCGATTGAAAGAGAGCCTGCTCACCAAAAATGCCGCATGCTTTATTCAAGAAACAGTTCACGGAGCCCTTCCCGAAAAATCGGCATCAGTGAGGGTGCACTGTTTCACCCCCGAAACAAAACAGTACCGTCGATGGTCGGCATCGCAGACTTGTACGTGCTACGCAGGCGCTTCATTTTTCCTTGTAAGCGAGATTGGCGGTTAGATCTCTTGTGCAGTAGATTTAAGCCCGTACTGCTCAGGGAGCCTGGACGTATAATGATATTTGCTGTTTACTGTCCACACCTACAAGTCTTGAGTGTTAGGCAGGTATCAGTGTCGACGATTACGGATCGAAAGAGAGTCATCAAAGGTCACGCTGGAGACGGGAGTAATTACATCGCTCCCGTGAAACGTATTGCCATGTGTTGAAGTCCGCTTAATCTGCTGTCTTCTGACCAATCATGAGAAATACGGTGAACCGTCTCATTCCTCCGTTGTGGGCGGGTTTCACCACTTCCGCGGCATCCGTGTCCCGTACATTGTCAAACCCCGCTTCAGTGAAAATCCCGCGCAGGTCCACCCGATCAAATCCGAAATGGAATACGCCCTCATTGTCCTTGTGAAACTGACCGCCATCCAGATCCAGATCCGCAATGCACAGATAACCGCCGGGAGCAGTAACTGCACGAAAGCAATCGAAGAGTGGTGCCATTTCCTTTATATGGTGAAGGGTCATATTACAGAGAACGAGATTATAACTCCCCGTCAAGGCGCCACCCTTCTCAAGATCGACCAGGACAGCCTTGGCCTTGTCCATCTTCAGTTTCGCGATCTTCCCGTTGAAGATGTCAAGCATCCCTTGTGAACTGTCGACACCGGTGACAGAGCGTACATAGGGATACAGTTCAGTGCTCAGCAATCCGGTGCCGCAGCCGAAATCCATAACATCCATTTCGGGCGTCAAGACGATCTGTTTTGATATGGCATGGGCAATGTCTTTCGCCAGCTTGACCCTCGCGGGATTATCATCCCAAGCTGCCGCCTCTCTATCGAAGTCCCGTTTTTCCGCGCTCATAATATCATTTTCCCTCGTCGCTTCGTCATTCTGCTCTCTTATATTTCAAAGCCGGAAAATGAAAAGTTATCGGGTCGTCAGATTGAAACTGCGCAGGATCTCATAGAACGGCGATCCCGGTCTTTTCCTCACAATCGACAGTGTTGTCAAAGAATCCGTCTCGGGTATCCTAACACCGGCGAGCACATGGCGTGCATGCTCCTGCCCGGGACTGACTCCAATTGTCGCAAACTCCTTCCTGTCGCCCTTTGACGCATCATCTCCCGGTGGGTCCAGGACGAAGGAGAGGTTCTTTTCCCGGGTCGTCTCGTGTGAAGCCTGTGTGTTGTATATAACCGCTATTTGCAAATGATCAGCTTGAGGGCAACAGTGGGTAAGATACATGTATATGTTTTGCTCTCCTTTCATAAGAACAACATTTTCTCCCTGTTGCACCTCATCATAGTCGAAATACCCGGGTCGATTCGGATTCTCTATCTTCAGGCTCAGCGCGTCGATCCTGGACGAGCAGCCGCCGAACAAGTTGTCACGATATTCTGTCAATTGTGCGGAGTTGTTTGTTTTCGTTTCCTCAATCACCCCGGCATTCGCCGACACGCCAAATGAAACCATGCAGACCGATACAGGCCACTGGATCTCGCGCCGACTCAGGATCATTCGCAGTTCCTCCCCCTGTTCGAGTGAAAGCGTCTTCTGGTACTCCTTGCCGAATGACACATGCCCACCCTGGAGACGATCGAGAGCAACGAAATTCATGGTGACTGAACCCTCGAACCGTGCTCCTCTGTTTTGGAGCGTGACTTCGAGCATGTTGAGTTTGTCCTCGAAGAGCCCGAGCGCCTTCAGGTCCTTCAACAGGAGATCGGGATTCACGGGAGCTGCATCAGCTCTTACCTGAACCACATCCCGCTCGGAGTAGAGCTTTCCGTCGTTGACTGTAAGTGCAACAAGATACATCCCTTCTTTTGTCGTGTTGAGCCTTCCTGTTTTGCTGAACCGGTTTACCAGGACTTCTCCGCCGACTCCCTCGGGGGCGTAGAGCAATTCCCAAAGAAAAGAGAGTGGTTTTCCCTCAGGATCAAAACTTCCCGAGCCGTCAAGAAAGACCATTTCCCCCGCACCACAATGCTGATCCATCCCGGCGTTGGCGATTGGCGGTCTGTTCGGTCCCGGAGTCTCCGCACCCAGGCAGGGCAGATGGGACAGGAGCATCACCGCGATGACAATGGCGAATAATTGACGTTTCATGGCTCCCCCCTTTCATGTCATTGCATTTCTGAAAATATCCTTGCTTGTTATTGAGGGATCACGCTTCCGACAACGCCCGACGCATCTTTTAATCCATCACCAGTCCGGGAATTGAATGGCCATGCGGCCTTTACTGTTCCACCAGTTCAACCCTGCGATTCTTCGCTCGTCCATCCTCCGTCCTGTTGGAAGCAACCGGCGCAAGTTGTCCGACTCCATAGGCTCTCAGCCGCTGGGGATTGATCTTGTATTTGGCAGTCAGTGCTTTGAAAACGGCGGTTGCCCGTGCCTGGGAGAGCTTCATGTTGAAGTCGACACCTCCGACATTGTCTGTATGACCGACGACGAACAGCTTGAGTTTTGAATTGCCCGACATGAGTCTGCTGATTTCCTGGAGGGCAGGATCAGATTCGGGCTTCACGTCAGACTTGTTGAAATCGAAGTAGATGCCATAGATGGCGACATGGCCTGTGGAGCTGATACCGTCTGCCATGAACTTCGCATCGGCGGTTACTTCTTGCTTCATGGCAGCTTTCTCGACGATGTACAATTGATATGCATTACCTCCCGAATTATCTTGCTCTATGGATGCCCAGATTTCTTTACCCTCCTTGCTAACCTTCATCCAGGTATTGTCCCTTCCATTTGGATTTTCGATAAAGAAAATGCCGCCAATCTTTTCGATTGCATTGGTATAGTTCCGAGCGACCTGGAGCATCGATTTCTGTCCTCTAAATCCCTCTTTGACGATATAGAGGTAAAAATACCAGCGCCCTTCTACGGACACCTGCTTCTTGGTCACGGGGTCGATAAAGTTATGAGCATCAAATGCTTTTTTCTGGCACTCGCGGAGATAGAAGCCGGGTAGCCGTGTAAAAAGCGGAGGATCGGCACATCCTTTCGCATCCTGCTGTGCGAAGGCGAAACTACCCATCAAAACGACAGCCAACACCACACCAAAAGCTACTGCGATTATATTTTTCATGACTTTCCCTCCTTAGATTTGTAATGTTCCTTTACCCCCTAACGGTAATGTTAGGTCCAAAGGCGCCACCCAGACCATGAGCCAGAGCAGCCAAAATATAATGAGTATAGTCCTTACGTGCATTATTTTATTGAAAGACCCTCAATTGTAAATATAAAATACATGTAAATGATTCCTATAATCAGGTCTGCTGCCCCGAACAGAAGCAGTGTGGCTATGGAGTTCATACACACAACGTAAAAGAGAATGTACAGGAAGGCTATTATTCTCAACAACCCCTCCCAGAAGACGAACCAGGCACGTTTCATGACATCAAATGAGGCGATAACCAGCATGATGCCGAGGCATACCACGCAAATCCCCACAACATGCATCATCACCAGATGATTTGTATTCGCGGGGACCGGGAAACTCATCCCACCGAGGCCGAGAGCATTATTAATAGCGTTAGAGATATCCAGCAACACCTTGACCGTGAACGGAAAGAGAAGCGTGCTATAAACAACGATGTTAAAAATCCCCGTTCCCAGTACCCATTTCCGGAATATTTCAACCTTTGCCGATAATTCCATAACAGTCTCCTTTCTCAGAATGTTGAAATCCTTTTACAACTTACTAACGAAATCACGCAAAAATCTCCGGTGCTTTTCTTTCCTGGAAAGTTTTACTCAACCATTGTGCAACTTGTTTCATCAGCGGCTCTTCCATAACACAAGCATCGATCGGACAACTTTTTACACAGGCGCAACAGAGGACACACTGTTTTTTGTCAATCAGCACAGTCTTATCTACCGTAATGGCAGCGGTCGGACAAACAACGGCGCATTCACCACAAAGATTACAGAGAGCCTCCCGTATTAGGGGTGACATCTCCGGCAATGCGATAGGTGCTTTATATGGGAAATTCCCCGGCAAAGATAATGCCACTGTTGCATCCAGTCTCTGCATTTCCCCCATTTTTTTCACGACCATTGCACCGAAATCTCTTGCTTGCATCAGGTCTTGTGCATCCGGACGTCCAGCCGCAATCGGGGTTGTCATAGATGAAAAGGAATGCTCACCGATAAACGCACCCGCGGCAACGGGAATAAACCCTGCCTCTATGACGAGATCTGAGAGTTCCAAAAGGGCATCTTCATAAGCCCTGTTGCCATATACGACAACAATGACAGCCGGAGTCTTATCTGCCTTGATCTGTTTCAATCTCTGAACAACTATGCCGGGAATCCGCCCCGTGTAGACTGGTGCACCGATGACGGCAAAATCATCCTGCCTCATTTTGAAATCCTGAGTTTGTGCAGGCGGTAGTGTTAAGTCAAAGTGCCTGACCACGGACGTCTGGACTCCCTCAATAATTCCTTGCAGGATTTTTTTTGTTGAGCCGGTGGGTGAAAAATAGACCATCGTGACTTTATCGGTATTCACCAGCGATCTCCTTTGCACATATGCTGCATGGTTGGTTGAATTTATCTGCTCATTTGGCCAAGGCTTTCATCACATCGTCTCATTAATTAAATCCGCTTCACTTTTCCTTTGCTCAACGTCACTTTGACTTTATCAATCGAGGAATCTGAAACTGCTTCCCTGACATTGTATGCAACAAATGGTTTCATAATAAGCCAGTCAGCAGGACAAGTGATTGCTTCCAATGGGCAGCTCATTTCACAGTACCAGCAGGATATGCAGTTTCTACCCCATTTGGGAAAACTATTCTCATTCATGGTAATGTTTCCTGTGGGGCATTTCTTGATACAGATCCCGCAGGAATTGCATTTCTCCTCTTTAACTATGTAAAAACGCGAATAGAATTGATTTACAAATGGCCTTAAAAGCACAAATCTTTCAATATTATAAATCAGGCCTGGTTGAGGGTCATATGGTGGTTTTGCATAGGTTTTGACAGTCGCATTTGATATCACATCCCCCCCAAAAGCATACGCATTGCTCAGTTCCTCTTCTGTCGGATGCCCTGGAGAAAAAAGATACCCTCTTTTTAAATATATCATCGCATAGTCTTCACCCCTATAACGGGTATAGCCGACTTCTTTCCCTCCTTTTTTTGATATTGCTCTTCGGACAACATTACCAGTCGTGCCGGGATAAGTGCCATATAAGTAGAATACAAAGAAAGGCATTCCGTTGAGGTTTGGTAAGGTTTTTATATAATCCATTACAGTGAATGGAGGCCGATAAGCATAGACAGGAAAACCGATGCCTAAAATATCATATTGGCTGATGTCGGGTGGTTTTCCATTCTGTATGTTGAAGAGATCAGCTTCATAAATCTTATCTTTGATCCCTTGAGCAATCCTTGCGGCTACTTTTGCCGTTGTGCCACCTTGAGAAAAATATGCGATGAGTACTTTTCTCATAATGTCCTCCTCTTAATCACAGTATCAGGTTGAGTCGAGTAAACCGTTTTTCATGGGTGCTTTACGTTTGTTATTTGGCGCATCGCTTGTTTTTCGTTTTGTGCTTAAAAACACAAAACCCCGCTCTCTTTTTGAGACACGGGGTTTCAATAATCTCTTCATGGCATCACCCTTGTAAAAAGGGTCCAAATTGGTTGTTAACCTTTTGACGATGCCCTATTTGAATACAGTTCTTTTGTGTTCCTAATGCTTTGAAAAGTCAAGAAACATATTGCATTCATGGCCAGTTGAAAGGTTGGGTATCCGTCGAATTTGCCGAATGCTTGAGTACAGGAAGCGGTTCACGGAGCCTCTCCTGAGAAATCGGTACCAGTGAGGATGCGCTGTTTCACCCCGAAACAAAGCAGTGCCGTCGATGGTCGCCATCGCAGACTTGTACGTGCTAACCGAGAATTCGGGCAGGACTTGGTTTGACGCTGTCTGTCAATTCAAGTATGGGTCAGGACACATCAACCCATCAGCCTTTGTTTCAGCAAGGTGTATCTGTTTTCTGTTCTGTTGTTCTTTACCGCAATCGCCATTGCCTTCTTCGTTCCCACGATGACGACCAGTTTCTTCCCCCGGGTCACGCCCGTATACAGCAGATTTCTCTGAAGCAGCACGTAATGCTGGGTGAGGATCGGTATCACCACTGCCGGATATTCAGAACCCTGCGATTTGTGGACGGAAATTGCATAGGCGTGGACGAGCTCATCAAGATCCGAATGATCATAGAGGATTTCCCGGTCATCTATGATCACCTTGACTTCCTTCTCCTCTTCATCGATGGAGACGATCCGGCCGATATCGCCATTGTAGACTTCCTTGTCATAGTTATTCACGACCTGCATGACCTTGTCGTTGACCCGGAAGAGACGTCCGCCTCGAAATACCCCTTCCTCACCTGGATTCAGCGCCTTTTGAAGCTCAATATTCAGGTTGCCGGCGCCGACGGTCCCCCTGTGCATGGGGGTGAGCACCTGGATGTCATTGAAAGGGTCGAACCCGAATCGCTTTGGAATCCTTTGCCGGACCAGGTTAATGATCATCTCCAGGGATTTCTCCGGATCCTCCTGCTCGATGAAGTAGAAATCATCCGTCTTATCCGGTCGGGATTGGAGGTTCGGAATGATGCCTTCATTGATCTTATGGGCATTGACAATAATGGAACTTTCCTTCGCCTGGCGAAAGATCTCATTCAATTGAACTACCGGGGCGATGCCGGAATCGATGATGTCCTTCAGAACATTGCCGGCGCCGACCGATGGAAGCTGGTTCACGTCGCCAACCAGGAGAAATGTTGCTGCAGCCGGAATTGCCTCCAGAAGGCGGTGCATCAGCAGGGTGTCGATCATGGACGCCTCGTCGATGATGATGAGGTCGCAATCCAGAGGGGATTCTTCATTCTTCTGAAAACCGCCCTTGCGCAGATTGTATTCGAGCATCCGGTGAATTGTTTTCGCTTCGTGCCCGGTGGCCTCGCTCATGCGTTTGGCGGCCCTTCCGGTCGGGGCGGCCATCAGGATCTTCGTATTGACGGCTGTAAAGATCTTCAGGACGGCATTGATGATGGTCGTTTTCCCGGTTCCGGGACCGCCGGTAATCACCATGACCTTGCTTTCAGCAGCCTGCTGAACCGCTGAAATCTGTTTTTCAGCAAGTGTTATGGAGAGTTTCTTCTGAACCCATTGGATGGCCTTTTCGGAATCGATTTTCCGGATGGCCTTCGGGTTGATGACCAGCGATTTAAGGCGTGCGGCAAGGGTCTTTTCCGCAACGTGGTACCCGGCCAGGTATACAGCCTTGTTGTTCTCCTGATCGCTGGCCAGATCCTGATTAATATCCTCAATCACGATCTGCTTGTCCAGGGCTACTGCACCGATGGCTTTGACGATGATCTCATGGTCGATCTCCAGCATCTCCCGGCATTTTTCGATCAGCGGTTCATAGGGGTAATAAACATGCCCCTCGTCGGTCAGTTCATGAAGGACATAGAGGATGCCCGCGGCGGCCCTCAGGTTTGAATCTTTAGCGAAGCCGAGCTTTCCGGCGATCTTGTCGGCGGTGATGAACCCGATCCCGTAAACGTCCGTGGCCAGCCGGTAAGGGTTCTCCTGGACCATCTTGATGGCTTCCTGGCCGTACTGCTTGAAGATCTTGGCTGCGTAGCCGGAACTGACACCGTGGGACTGCAGAAAGATCATGACCGCCCGGATCTCTTTCTGCTCATCCCAGGCCTTCCGGATCATGCCGATGCGCTTCTGGCCGATCCCCTCCACATCGACAAGCCTGTCTATCTTGTTTTCTATGACATCAAGGGTCTTCTCCTTGAACATTTTAACGATCCGCTTGGCCATGACCGGACCGATGCCCTTGATCAGCCCTGACCCGAGATACTTTTCAATCCCGTGAACACTGGCAGGGGTCGTGGTCTGGCAGAAGAGGATCTTGAACTGTTCGCCGTATTTCGGGTGATTGCCCCATTCCCCCCTCATTTTGATGATTTCTCCAGGGGTGGGGTTGATGATGTTCCCGATGATCGTCACCAGTTCCCTGCGTCCATAGACCTTCACCTTGGCAACGGTATAGCCGGTTTCCTCACTGGTGAATGTGATTCTCTCGATTTGGCCCTGGAGGTCCGTAAGATTATCGGAAGGCATTGACTTGAGGATCAGTCGATATTTTGATGGATGAGATCATTGAGGTAGGGGGACCCTTGACGGGGTGATGTAAAAGTGGCTGTCAGGTAGTCCCCAAAACGGAATCACGATGGTTCAGTAGGCCACCGAAACCTGCAAAGAATCACCCCTGGAGAAAGAGTTGGAAAACCCGGATGCCCGCATACCAACAAAGAGCGCCTGCCTATTGACCAAAAAGGACATTTCTGCTTTGGCTTGAAAGGCTTGACATATCACCTTGACACCCAAAATCCCGCCTCTTATACTGCCAACACAAAAAAGGAAGTCCTTGTCAATCAATGTCGGCTCTCTGTTTCACTATACCTGTTTCAGTGAATGCCGCAACCGATAAATTAACCCCTAACAAGTTCAGTCAAGGAGAATCAAATGAATCAGAACGAAACACGGAAAAAGATTTTAATTAACCCGCCGGGGACAGAAGAAATCTACAGGCGGATGAAATTTTCCCAGGCGGTTCGGGTAGGTGATACGGTCTGGGTGTCTGGACAAGTCGGCGTGGATGAAAAAGGTCTGGTCGGCGAGGGGATCGATGCTCAGGCTCGCCTGGCCTTCAAAAACCTTGCGCATGTCCTCGCCGATACCGGCGCATCTCTTGCCGATGTGGTAGAACTCATGACATTCCACACCTCCATGGGAGATATTCGCGGTTTTTCCAAAGTAAAGACGGAGTTCATTCCAGAGAATTATCCGGCATGGACGGCGGTCGGGGTGAAGGAACTTGTCATGCCGCAGTTGCTGGTCGAAATCAAAGCCACTGCTGTCATCGGTAGCGGAAAGGCCGCTTAATACTTGACGGGCCCTGGCAACCGTAAGGATAAGCAGGTCAAGATCCTGATGTTGCCCGAGTTCATCGATATGATCCGGAGTGGTTGACCTATGCCGGCAAATGAAATAAGGGGGTCACGAATGATCTCCGTAACCCCCTGTTATTTTTGGTAGGCGGTACTGGGATTGAACCAGTGACTTCTACCGTGTGAATCACCTAAATTATTGAAATCACAAGCTATAAGATAAGTCAAAATAAAAGAATATCAAATATAAAGCGGGAAAGATTCTTTCCGCTGATTTATGATTTTTGAGGATGTTTTTTAAGAATATGGTCACAAAATGGTCACGAAATTTAAAAAGGGTTAAGCGATAAAAGCATCACTCTTTTTCGACTGTATGTGACATGACGATTACAAGTCAATATTCCTAATGTAATATCAGTGCAAAACAGAAAGGCAGAGCCAATCGACCCTGCCTTCTGGTTGCTTACAGTATAGATGACTCTATTTCTTGTAGCGTCTTCTGATGCCGATGAGGCCGAGCAGACCGGACCCGAGGAGCCAGAAGGCGGCGGGAATGGGGACGGTGGATGGGTCAGGGACGAATACCATGTTATGAGACATGCTCACGCCTCCGGCATCACCTATATCCCCAGCAGAGGCGTGCATATACAATCTATATGTATGGGCAGGGTCCCATTCAGAATAGGGAAACGATGTTATCAGGGTCTCGTCAGACCCGCTACCGAAATGAAACATAGTCTTTCCTTCAGTTAAATCATCAATGATTGCATATGAGTTTGCCATATACATCCAATCTGTCGATACAAATGTAATGGGAGTGCCATCCCCAATGAAGTTAGGTTTAAAAAGAACGTCGGTACTGGCATCTGCACCACTCACACCTACCCGCAGTAAATCCCTGGGAATCATAAACGAGGTATATTCAGCGGCAACTTCACTTAACGAAGCTCCGCTACTGGCATACGGTACTGTACCTGATAGTGGTGAAGAGGAAGAAGTTAAATTATACGAAGCGGTATATTCTGATGATCCTCCTGTATCCCAATAATAATAACCAGAATAACCGCTTATAGCAAGGGCACTATCAATGATGGTATACGTTGAAACCGCTTGAACATTTGTCGGCAGAAACAAAACCATTGCAACGAATAAGTAAATGCAGCTGATTCTTTTCATAACAGCCTCCCTTTCCGTTTATATGATTAGTAACGGCTTGGCATGGAAGTAGTCAAACTACACCGATGATATTTTAAGCATATCCGATGCCACTTTATTTATATCGTTGATATCACGGGATTACTGATTTCCACTATAATTGGAGAATATCGCATTTGTAAGGAAATCCGACACTCATTTAGCCCCGTGAATGGGTCTTTTTAACTTCGGATTCAAGGATTACAGGCAGTTACGGGATAATCGCATAAACTGATATTGTAAAGAATTCCGACAAACAGATAAATCTTGATCATGTTGATACAATGACTTATCGTCGCCATCATGAATATTTTGGGAAGTGGTCACAAAATCTGTGACTGAGATTCAAGACTGAAGGGGATAGGGAGGCCACCCGAAAACCGGTCATATCCCACCGGCTGCCCCTTCATTTACACCCTGGGATCATTGCGAGGGATAGGCAATGAGAAAGCCAACAAAGGTTCCGAAAGAGTATTTCATTGAGGTAGCCAATCACAGGAAGCGATAAAATACCGAAATTTGTAATCGGAAAATTGCGAAAGGTTCTAAACAGCATCACCCAGGAAGGGGAAGTCGTGAAATCCCCTGAAATTGACTTTTTTCACTCTATTGCCGGATCACATACGGAACGCGGCGAAGAAAATGTTATTATAGACGGAAAATTACACCACCACACGCCACCTATTGAAGAACCCTATTTAATGCCGTTACTCACAACAGACGAAGAGAATTTTTTTATCTTTGAACTATCAAAAAACCTGGTTTCATTCATCGGTACAGAAAAAGATAACGTGAAGAAAATAAAGCAATGCCTGATGTGCAATGATTTCTTCATTGCTAAACAAAAAAACACGATCATGTGCAAGAAGAGATCCTGTTCCAATAAGTATCACGCGCAAGACATGAACCACCGCCGCAAACTGGCAAAAAGAGCCGCGGCAAAGTCTAAATAATTCCTTTCCTCAGCTCGCCTTCCCGTCGATGTTAATAAACTTAGCCTTCATATTGCCCTAAGTCAATTAACGATAACATGTTGATATTACTTGACTTTATATCTCACAACCCCTATCTTGATCATAACTGATGATCGTTTTTCGTAACACAGCGCATTAAACAATTTTGGAGGTAGAAAATGGAAACTCAGGAATTACTGACGATCAAGGAAATGGCAGAACATCTGAAGGTGCCTCTGTCCTGGTTGTATAGCCGGACACGCTTGAAGGGAAACGAGGCCATGCCGGGCGTTCTGCGCTGCGGAAAGTATCTCAGGTTTGAGCCGCAGACCGTCATGAGTTACATCCGGCAGAAGTACGGGGAGAATCGGGGATGACACCGGATGAACATCGGCACGGGGCATCCGCACGGATCACAGCGCAGTTTGAGTTTTCGCCGACAGGATACTTGAAAGCCATCTTCTTGAATGCCGAATCGGACGGAGAGCAAGCAACACTGGAACGTGCCTTGAACCGCTTGCTCAAACCGGATCACATCTCGTGGGTGAGGCGGCTATTCAATCGGCTGCCGTCATAAGGGAAAGGGAGAATCATTAATGAGCATCCTCAATGCGGCCCTGCAATATGCCGAAAAGGGGTTGTCAATAATCCCATGCATACCTACTGATAAAAAACCCTACATCCAATGGACTGAATATCAAACACGCCGTGCATCAGCGGATGAGATAAGGGCGTGGTGGCAAAAGTGGCCCAGGGCCATGATCGGGATCGTCACCGGCGAAATCAGCAACCTGTTTGTCGTGGATTGCGACAACCCTGCTGCTTATGAAACCATCCAGAAATTGCTCCCCGATTCGCTGATGATCCCGACTTCCAGAACTCCCCGAACCGAAGGCGGTTGGCATTTATACTTTACACACCCGAAAGGCGGCAACATCACCATCAAAGCCGGTGTGCTGTCCGGCATCGATTACCGTGGAAACGGAGGCTATGTCATTGCGCCGCCGAGCATCAACGGAACCGGTAAAGCCTACGCATGGCATGAGGGACTTTCCCTGGGCGAAGTCACGCCGCCGCTGCCGCCTGATGCGCTTCTAAGCGCATTATTAATAAAAAGTACTATATATAGAGAGTGTTGTCACGATAGACAACAAACGACAACATCCGACAACATTGACAACATTTTTGAGGATGGGAAACGGGATGATAATTTATTCCATATCGCATCTTGCTTAGCAAATACGGGCAATTCCGATGATTACATCCGGCAAACTCTTGCTGCTATTATGTTTTCGTGGGGCGAGAGCGATCAAACCTGGATAAATGCTAAGGTTCAGAGTGCCTTCAAAAGAATTGAGAAAAAGGAAAGGAATCTTACGGCTGAAATTAGGGAATGGGTTTTGACAACATCTGGCAACTTTTTGACAACAGATGTCTACATTGGACAACATTTGACAACACGGGAGGAAAAGAAAAAAGCCATCGTTATTCTGGGCAGGTTTGTCGAGGAAGGTTTGCTTGAACGTGTGGGGAGCAGAAACGGGTGTTTTCGCCGAATCGAAAACGATGTTGAGGAAGTCGATTTTCTGAGCGCGCCGACAGACGATTTCCCGCTCGCCCTGCCCCTGGGCATCGACAGTTATTGCAAACTCTATCCGGGCAACATCGTGGTAGTGGCCGGCAGCAAGTCGGCAGGCAAGACCGCCTTTCTCTTGAACATCGTAAAGGACAACATGAGGCGGCACGAAGTCGTCTATTTCAATTCCGAGATGGGCGACACTGAATTTCGGAAGCGGCTTGAACTCTTTGAGATGCCTCTAACAGATTGGCCATTCCATGCCTATCATCGGACAGGGAACTTTTCCGATCTAATCACACCGGAGAAAAAAATCTTCATCGTGGACTTTCTGGAAGTGACTGAGGACTTCTATAAAGTCGCAAAATACATTCAGGACATCCACAAGAAACTTAAAGAAGGCATTTGCATAATCGCCCTTCAGAAGTCGGAAGGCAAGGAATCGGGCAGGGGCGGCGATTTCTCTAAAGAGAAGTCGCGCCTGTATATCGCCCTTGATTATCTGCCGGACGAAAGGACAAATCGGGTGAAGATCGTTGACGCGAAGGCATGGCGCATGAATATCAACCCGCGTGGCCTATATCGCAATTACAAGCTGATCAAGGGCGCGAAGTTTATCACAGACGGTGATTGGATGGAGTGATACCCAGGTTAAGTTAAATTCAACTTATTTAACAAGGGGGGCGCGGTTAACAGCGAATGAAAAAAATCGACGATGAAATCTTGAATCAAATGATCGCAGAAGGCAAATCGCAACGGGAAATGGCGCAATTCTTTGGCGTGTCGGATGCCGCCATATCGAAGCGGATCAAGAGGCTGTCTCACCCGGAGCCGGAATCGTTCAAGAACCTTTCACCTGGGGAAAAGCGGTTCGTGGTTGCACGGAGTGCGGGCCTGTCGCAATCGGCAGCGGCATTGCAGGCATTCAACTGCGGCAGCGTGGAATCCGCGAAGGCAATCGGCAGCAGACTTTCCGGTGATCCTGACATTCAGAAAGCCGTGGATGATTTGATGCATGAAGAAGGGATCGGGAGACGATACCGGATCAGGAAGCTGCGGAACATCATCGATGCGAGAGACCTGAGCGTCTCAGTGAAGGGACTGGACATGGCAAACAGATTAACGGGGGAGTATTCGCCGGAAAAAATAGAAATTTTTAGTCGTGGGCAAGAATTTAACGATATGATTTTCTGGGTCAAGGAATATCTGGGAGAAGAGAAGAGGCGTGAGGCTGAAGCAAGATTAATCGCCTTTAGCCGCCCCCGAATAGAAAAGCCCGAGTCAATCGAAGCAAAGCATGAGGACGGGAATTTAAGCGATCCCGATGATTCCGATTTTTAGCGGGCCATGTCGATTTTCATGGGGGGTGGGGTGTTTCGGGCCGGTACCCCCTACCCTGCCGGGTGCTTCTGGGGAGCTTTCCCAAAAAGTATTCTGTGACTTCTCAGGATGCCCCAGGAACGGCGATCACTGCAAGCAGGGATGAAGGGAACCATGCTTGGAAGTGGAAGCACATTCATTCAAGACAGTATGAGAAAAAGCAGATGCCGCATGAGATAGAAACCATCTTCAATGATGCCATTGTCAAATACCGTGAGGGCGAAAAGCAACATGGACGCTATGAACCGCTGTCCGATAGCAGAGACTTGATCCGTGAAGCCGAAGCGGAAATACTGGACGCGATCAATTATCTGGCAATGTTTCTTGTGAAGCTCAGGGCCATAGAAAGAGATTGACTTTATCCTGGTATTTGATAGACTGAAGGTGCTTAAAACTCAATACCGGAGGTCACCCGATAGTGGCTATTTTTGTTTGTACCTCAAAACATGATTGGTCATGGAATCCGTCACCCGTAAGGGCCGGGAGGCTTGTATTGAGCCTTAAGCGTTCCATGACCATTTCTGTTTGTGGAGGATTGGACGATGGAAAAGAAGAAAAGAAAACCGTGGTCAGACGAAGCAAGGGCAAGGCACCGGGCAGCCTGCCGGAAGTATGCAGCACAGCAAAAAAAGGAAAATGATTTTTGGAAGATCATCTCAATTCTTGAAAAAACGATACAGAAGGGGATCGATCCGGTTGAATGCCTCAATCTGGCATTCCTGGTTACGCGCAACAAACAGATGCCGCTGTCAGACGATTTGAATATTCAAGCGCGTGAAATGCTACTGAGGAAACTTCCGGCGGCTGAGATTTACCGCATCATGTTCGATGAACCGGCACCTATCGCAGCAGGGGGGATGCAATGACCGATGACAGATTGAAGGCTGCCCTGGATGAAGCACAACGGATCGGCGCAGATCGCGCAGAGGAACGGGAAGCAAGGAAGAAACCGAAAACGATCACAGTAAATTTCAGTGAGGCAGAGCTTCAGAGATTGCAGGGCCGGGCTGATGCTGCCTGTCTGAAGCTGCAAGACTATATCCGGCTGATTCTAAAGAATCATGGTTAAAGTGGAGCAAGCAAGGTATAATACGGGCAAAAGTGGAGTGATTGAAATTCTACTCATGTCTTATAATAGACGTTATGTAACCTATTTTATGCCAGTGGAGGGTTTCACCGGCCCTGAGAAGGGCCAGGAAAGGATGGTGATCTTATGGCTTGCGTAACGAAGCGGCGCGGCAGATATGTAATTGACTTCTACGATCAGCACGGAAAGCGTTATCGAAAGACCAGCAAGGCGGGAGCGACAAAAGAAGAATCCAGAAAAGAACTGCGGGAGATCGAGGCAAAGATTGAGCGGCGAACCTATCTGCATGAGAAAAAGACACCCCTCTTTTCGGAAGTCAAGGACGAATGGCACAAGCACAAAAAGCAATTCCTCAGAGAAACCACCTGGGAAACTTACGAAACGAATTTGCGCGTTCACCTTGCCTATTTTGACCGCATGAGGATCAACCAGATCACGACGGCAACCGTGGAAAAATTCATTGCTGAACTTCAGAACAAACCCCTGTCAACGAAGTGGGCGGCGAAACCGGACTATGCAGCAAGGCCGGACGGAAAGAAAATCAGACTGAACACGATCCGAAAAATACTTGTCACATTGAATCAGGTTATGGCATATGCAGTGCGGCATCAATACATCGATCACAATCCGGTCAGGGATGCAGAAAGGCCTCGAAGCCAGGGCAAGGAAGCGGATCAGGAAAAAGCGATTTCCATCTTGACACCGGAGCAGATCAGGAACCTTCTGGATGCCGTCACAGATCAGAAGTGCCGGACGCTATTCTTGACGGCGATCATGACCGGAGCGCGGCAGGGAGAAATCCTGGGCCTGAAGTGGTCAGACGTTGATTTCACGAAAAAGCAGATCAGCATCAACCGGACTTTCAACATGGGCCGTTTCTTCACACCGAAAACGAGAGGATCGATCCGGCGCATTGACTTAGCCCCTATGCTTGTCACCGAGCTTGCAGCATGGAAGCTGAAGTCAGGCGGCAATGATGAAACCCTTGTGTTTGCGAATGAGGCCGGGGAACCGATGAATTATAGCAACATGGTTCAGAGGTATTTTTTCCGGGCATTGAGGAAAGCGGAGATTCAGAGGATCAGGTTTCACGATTTGCGGCACACCTATGCAAGCCTTCTGCTTGCACAGGGGGAAAATATAAAATACGTTCAAACCCAGTTAGGCCATTCGTCACCGACAGTGACCTTGAACGTATATGCACACTTGATGAAAGGGGAGAATCAAGAGGCGGCTTGCAGATTGGAAAATGCTATTTTTGAGGGAACCGGTCACAATTTGGTCACAAAAGAAGAAAAGGGATTAGCCTCAAATGGCTAACCCCTTGATTTGATTGGTAGGCGGTACTGGGATTGAACCAGTGACTTCTACCGTGTGAAGGTAGCACTCTCCCGCTGAGTTAACCGCCCGTTAGGGGTTTCCTATATCGCATAGAAAAGGCTTTTTCAAGCAAAAAACATCGATCGAAATCAGTGGAGAACCAGGCATGCACAGGATGTTTTACCCGGAAAGCGTCATGGTCTACGGAGTGTCCGAATCCCCGAAAAATCTCGGCCGCCACACCGCGGAAAATCTCGAACGCTTCGGCTTCAAAGGAGCGGTCTACATGGTGGGCCGCGAGGGGGGCACACTGAACGGACGGGAAATTTACCGCCACATCGAAGACATCGACGCCGTTCCCGACCTGGCCGTGTTTCTCATCCCTGCCAGAGCCATCCCCGACGTGCTGGAGCGATGCGGCCGGAAGGGAATCCCCTATGCCGTAATCCAGTCCGCCGGTTTCTCGGAGTTTACCGAAGATGGGCGCCGACTCGAGGAACAGCTTCAGGAGATCTCCCGGAAATGGAACATCCGGTTCATGGGCCCCAACTGCATCGGCACGATCAACCTGGATCACGGGCTGGTCCTGCCCTTCGTCCCGATGTACCCGGACGCGATGATGAAAGGCCCCGTATCCATCATCTCCCAGAGCGGCGGATTCGTCATCGACGCCATCCGGATCCTCACGCTTGAAAACATCGGCTTCAACAAGGCCATCAGCATCGGCAACAAGCTGAACCTGAACGAGTGCGATTACCTGTCCTATTTTATGTCTGACCCGGAAACCCGGATGATCGGCATGTATCTCGAAAATTTCACCGACGGAAGGCGGCTGATGGAGCTGGCGCAACGGATCGACAAACCGGTGGTTGTCCTGAAAGCGAACCGGTCCCCGTCCAGCCACCAGATTGCGCAGTTCCACACAACGGCCCTGGCCGGCGACGACGAAGTTGCCGGCGCGGCCTTGAGACAGGCGGGCATTCACCGGGCGCAAACCTTGCAGGACATGACGGATGCCTTCAAGATCTTCAAGTTGCCGCTGATCCGGGGGCGGAAAATCGGGGTTCTCTGCCGTTCGGGCGGGCAGGCCGTCCTGCTGGCAGACGCCGTACACCATCACGGATTCGAACTGGCCGCATTTTCCGACTCGCTGTTCGATTTCGTCCGGAAAGAGGTTCGCGCCGGCGTCATCCGCATGACGAATCCGCTGGATCTCGGGGATGTCTTTGACCTCCGCTTTTACACCCGGATCATCGAGAAGGTGCTTCAGGATCCGGATGTGGACGGCCTGGTGTTCGGCCACACCTACATGCACGGGATCAACATTCCTCCGACCCAGGAGCTGATCCGCTCGGCAAAATCATTGTCCGACCGGTACGGCAAGCCCGTCGTTTTCTTCATGATCGCCGGACGGAAATATTTCTTCACCCTGAAAGAAACATCTGATTTTCCCATCTTCGCCGATCCGGAGCAGGCGATAAAATCACTGGCCCTGTCTTACCAGCACTACTTGAACCGTTCCGGAAGCAGCAGAGATTCCTCCGCATCGCCCCTGCCGCCGCCGGCCGTGACCGCACAGGATTCGCCGCCGGCAGCGAAGAAAGGTTACATGAATCCCGACGAGGTTTTCCGGCTGCTGAAATCATGCGGCCTGCCCGTCGCCGACTTCGCCCTGGCGGACAACACAGCAGCGGCGCTCACCGCCGCAAAAGAGATCGGCTACCCTGTTGCCCTGAAAACGGCCGACCCGGACATTCTCCACAAGACCGAGGCAAGGGGCGTCATCCTGGACATACCCGGACCCCGGGCGCTTCGAGATGCCTGCGGGGAGATGAAGGCCGATGCCTATCTGGTTCAGAAAATGGCGGGGCCGGGACAGGAAGTGATCATCGGCGGCCGGCGGGACCGGGAGTTCGGCCCGGTGATCCTGTTCGGGCTTGGGGGCGTCTTTACGGAGGTCCTGCGGGATGTGGCGCTGCGCGTCTGTCCGATCGACCGGGCCCAGGCCCTTGACATGATCGAAGAGACAAAAGGGGTCAGAATCCTGAGGGGCTTCCGGGGACAGTCGGCCGCGGATATCGAGGCGCTGGCGGACTGTCTCGTCAACGTCTCCAGGCTTCTGGTCGCGGATCCGGAGATTGGAAACCTGGACATGAACCCCCTGCTGGTCTATGAGAAAAACAGGGGCTGTCTCGTGGTGGATGCGAAGATCGAACGGGTTTAGCTTTTCGTCAAATCGCCGTAAAACCCGATCCGGCGGTCGCTGAAGAGGTCGTTGTAGTCATTGAGCCGCTTGTTTCGCGCCGCGGACACATCGATCCGGGCGACGCCGGCCTCTTCCGTATCGGCACCGGCCCGGTAAAGGAGATTGGCAGCGGGCCCGGTGATCTGGCTCCTGCCGGTGTACCGGAAATACCGGCCGCCGCGCTGCTCCATGCCGGTCCGGTTGGCGGTCACGGCAAAGACGCGGTTCTCCAGGCAACGGGTCACCATGGCGTCCTGGCAGTAAGGCAGGACCAGGTTGGCGCAGTGGCAGATTACGTCGGCCCCCCTGAGCGCGAGCGCGCGCATGGCTTCGGGAAAAATCCAGTCGAGGCAGATCATGATCCCCACCCGGCACAGGCCGATGTCATGGACCTCGAATCCCCGGTCCCCCGGATCGAACCAGAGGTTCTCCTCGTTGAACAAATGCATCTTCCGGTATGTCGCCACATAGCCCCGGGGAGAGACGAGGACGGCGGCGTTGAAGAGCCTGTCCCCCTGCCTTTCGATCAATCCGCCGACAAGGTGGATGTTCCTGCGGCGGGCCATGTCGCAAAGGGCCTGCGTCGTTTTTCCGCCGGGGATGTCCTCGGAAAGGCCTTCCGCCTCCTGACGGGATGTGAAAAGATAGCCCGTGTTGAAAAACTCGGGCAGGACGATCAGATCCGCGTCCACCGTCTCTCCGAGCTCCATGACTTTCGCGATGTTTCCGTCGATGTCGCCGAAGACGGGATCAAACTGAATGAACCCGATTTTCATTCACCTTTCCTCATGATTCAATGCCGGTGCGCAACGCCGCCCCATTCATGCTTCGGCCTTCAGAACTCAAAATCCACGACTGCGAGGCTCCCGCTCATTTCCCGCACCTTTTTCAGGACCACCTGATGATTCGGATGGACCTGGTAGCGCTTCATCGCCTCCGGATCGGCAAATGCCGAAACCAGCGCAAAGTCCCATGACCTTTCCGTGCGCAGGATATCCTGCCCGAACTCAAAGGCTTTGATCTCCGGGATCACGGCGGGCAGCCCGCCCAGCCCCGCCTTGAGTTCATCGACGTCAGCTTTTGAAACTTCGGGCTTGAACTTCATGAAAACGATGTGCTTCAGCATGGCCTACCTCTCGTTTTTCTCCTTTGCGCCGGGTCCCGCGGCGTCCTTGATCTGATCGCCCAGAGACCCGAAAGCGCTCTGCGTCTTTTTCATGTATTGGCGGTAGTCATCAGGCGCCTCTTTTTCCTCTTTCACGGCGTCATGTTCGGCCAGCAACAGGGAAATGCGCTTGGCCGCCCTGTCCACTTTCTCGATTTTGACCTCCAGATCATGACCCTCTTTGAGAACCTCGCCGGCATGGCTGACGCGCTTTCCCGCGCCCATGCGGGAAATATGCAGCAGGCCGTCGATCCCGGGCTCCAGCGCGATAAAGGCCCCGAACTTTGTCAGGCGAACGACCCGGCCGCCGTAGATGGATCCCTCCAGATAGGTCGATTCGACTTTCTCCCAGGGGTCGGCGAGCAACTTTTTGAGGCTCAGGCTGATCCGGTCCCGCTCACGGTCGATTCTCAGAACGGCCACTTCCACTTCCTCGCCGATTTTCAGCGCGTCGTTGATGTTCTCGATCCGGCCCCAGCCGATTTCCGACATGGGCAGCAGACCCTGCATGCCGCCGATATCGACAAAGGCGCCGAATTTCTGAAGGGAGACGACTTTCCCTTGAACAATCTGCCCCTCCTGGAGCGTTTGCATCATCTCCTCCCGCTTTTCCTTCCGCTCCTTTTCCAGGATGACCCGGTTGGACAGAATCACGTTGCGCCCCTTTTCTCCGTATTCCATGATGATGAATTGCAGGCGCTTACCCGCATAATCGGCCGGCTTCTCGATCCGCCCCAGTCCCATCTGTGAAAAGGGGCAGAAACCGCGGATCGTCCCGGAAATCCTGATTTCGAACCCGCCTTTGACCTCCTTATCGACCACACCCTCAACGGGAATGCCGTTTCGCCAGGCATCTTCCAGATAAATCCGGCCGGCGTCCCCGGGCCCGATCTTGGTGGTAAAAAGTTTTTCATCCTGGCGCGACGACAGGAAATAGGCGCGGATGGTATCCCCCTCCTTGACGGTCAGCTCGCCTTCTTCGTTCAGCAGCTCCTTCCGGTCCAGATACCCCTCATTCTTCCCGCCCAGATCGAGAAAGATCCAATCCGGGGAAATCTTGACGATGCGGGCTTCCACTTTCTCCCCCGGCTTCAGCCAGACCGGCTTTTGCTGAGTCTTCTCAAAAAGTTCCGCGAAGCTTTGTTCCTCAGCGGGCTCATTCGTGTTTTGTTCATTCTGATTCATAATCCTCTTCCGATTCCTGTCCGTTTTTTTATTCGATATTCCGATCATCCGGAATAAAGTGGTCCGCAGCATATGGACTTTTTACCCGGCCGTCAATAAGAAAAGAGCCATGGACTTGCGAGGGTCCATGGCTCTTCTATGAATCGCAAAAGCGGGATCAGAAAAGCCGCCTGTCGCCAGGCGGGGAGGGGGTCTCTTCCGCCCCGCAGCTGCGTGGGAAACTACATCATTTCATAAATGCCGGCCGCGCCCATCCCGCCGCCGATGCACATCGAGACGATGCCGCGCTTCGCGTTCCGCCGCTTCAGCTCGTGAAGGAGCTGGGCGGTCAGCTTGGCGCCGGTGCATCCGAGGGGATGACCCAGGGCGATGGCGCCCCCGTTGGGGTTGATGTCGCCGGCCCAGTAACGGTCTTCGATCCCCACCGCCCGGCAGGAATATATGGCCTGCGAGGCAAAGGCCTCATTGATTTCATAAACATCGATGTCTTTGCTGGTCAGTCCCGCCATTTTCAGAACCTTGGGGATCGCGTAGGCCGGACCAACGCCCATCTCCTCGGCCTTGCAACCGGCGACGGCATAGTAGGAAAGCTTGGCCAGAGGCTTCAGGCCAAGGGCCTTGGCCTTCTCCGCCGTCATCAGCAGGGAGAAGGCGGCGCCGTCGGTCATCTGGGAGGAGTTGGCGGCCGTGACCGTTCCGCCCTGCTTGAAGGGCGACCGCAGTTTGGCCATGTCCTCGATTTTGGCGGGCCATCGCATTCCGTCATCGGCGTCAAAAACGACCTTCTCACGGACCCGCTTGCCGTTTTTCAGGACCTTGTACTTGAAGGCCTCGATGGGAATGATCTCATCCTTGAACTTCCCCGCCTTCTGGGCTTCGAAAGCCCGGCGGTTGCTCTCCAGGCCGAACTTGTCCATGTCTTCGCGGGAGATGTTGTAATTCGGCCGCGACGTTTTCGGCCGTGATGCCCATGGAAACATAGACATTCGGCATGCCGCCGTCGAAGTCCCACTCGGGGTTGGGGCGGAAGATGCTGCCGCCCATGGGGATGTGAGACATGGTCTCGCAGCCGCCGGCGACAATGACATCGGACCAGCCGGCCCGGATCTTGGCCGTCGCGTCGGCGATGGCCTGCAGTCCGGACGAGCAGAAGCGGTTGATGACCATTCCTGACACGGAAATGGGCAGACCGGCACCCATGGCAATCACGCGGCCGTAGTTCATGCCCTGCTCGCCTTCGGGGAAGGAGCAGCCGACAATGACATCATCGATTTCCTCCGGTTTCATATCGGGAAACCGTGCGAGGAGACCCTTCATCACCTGGATCCCGATGTCGTCTCCTCTCGTGGCGGCCAGGCCGCCTCTTCTTATAACGACCGCCCGGACTTCTGACAGCTTCGACAATAACAGCTTCACTCATGGTATTCCTCCTTGTGTTCTGGATCCCCCTCCCCTCCCGGCCGCCCGTCAGGGCGAAAGAAAGAGGAGGGGGATATTTTATGTTAGTTGCGCAACGGCTTGCCCGTCGTCAGCATGTGCATGATCCGGTCCTGGGTCTTCTGCTCGCCCATGAGGCTCATGAAGGCTTCCTTCTCGAGGTCCAGGATCTCTTGTTCCGTCACCAGCGTCCCTTCGGCGCAGTCGCCGCCGGAAATGATGTGGGCCACCTTCCTTGCGATGTGGACGTCATAGGCGGACGCGTAGTTGCCGTACTGCATGTTGTAAAGGATCGCGTTCGCCATGCCGCGGAAGTTCTCGCCCATGACGGGGATCAGGGCCGGTCGCGGCTTCTTGTAGAACTTGGACAGGCCCAGAACAACCTGTTTTGCGTCGTAGATCTGCTGATCCCGGTTGAGGCTGATCTGCTCGGTCTTCCGGATGAAGCCCAGCTCCATGCCCTCCATGGCGCTGGTCGCCACTTTGGCCGTGGCGATCGTCTCGAAGGCCTTGCCCAGGATCGTCTGCAGGTTGAGGCCCGCGTCGATAACGCCGTCCGGCAGCCCTTCGGTCAGGCGCACCATCAGCTCCTTGCAGCCGCCGCCGGCGGGAATGACGCCGACGCCGACTTCCACGAGACCGATGTAGGTCTCGCCGCAGGGCTGGCATTTCGCCCCGTGCATGGCCATTTCACAGCCGCCGCCCAGGGTCAGCCCGGCGGGCGCCGTCACGACCGGCTTGGAGAGGTATTTCATCCGCATGTTGGCGTCCTGGAGGGCGCCGATCAGTTTCTCCAGCATGTCCCAGTCGCCCTTCTGGGCCGCAAGAAGCACCTGGAAAACGTTGGCGCCGGCGGAGAAGTTGGCCGCGTGATTGCCCAGCACCAAGCCGGTGCAGCTCTTTTCCACAACGTCGCAGGCGACATTGATCATGTCGATCATCGGACCGTCGATGGCGTTCATCTTGGTGTGGAACTCCAGGCAGGCCACGCCGTCGCCGATGTCCACCAGCGTCGCAGAGGCATTCCCCTGGATGACCTTCTTCCGGTCCTTCAGCGCGGGCAGTAGGATAATCCGCGGATTGGCTTCCAGCAGGACATAGCCCTTCTTCTCGAAGTCGTAATAATAGGTGCCGTCTTCCTTCTTGGTGTAGAAGGACTCACAGCCTTTTTTCAGCATCTCCTCGATCTTCTTGGGCACTTTCTTCTTGAGCTGCTTCATGACCTCGACGGCCGCCTTAACGCCGACGGCATCCCAGGTCTCGAAGGGCCCCAGCTGATGGTTGTAGCCCCACTTCATGGCGTTGTCGATGCCCACGATGGTCTCGCAGATTTCCGGAACGCGGTTCACCGCGTAGATGAAGTTGTTGCACAGATATTCCCGTGCCAACTCGGAGGCCGCATCCTTGCCGAAAAAGACGGTTCGGATGGAGGCGGCAATGCCGTCATCCGCTTTTTTCTTGGCCTCGGAGATGGATTCGTACTTCGGCTTGGTCGGAGCGACATACTCCATCGTGTTGTAATCCAGGACCAGCTTCGCCTTCTTGCCCTTGGCGTCCTTGGTCTTCTTGTAGAACCCCTGCTTGGTCTTGTTCCCCAGCCATTTGAGCTCCATCATCTTGTCAAAGAAGGGCAGCGGAACGAAAAGGTTGCGGCTCTCGTCTTCGGGAACCGCCTCGATAGAGGTTCTTCATCACGTGATACCCCGTATCGAGACCGACCAGATCGAGGGTCCCGAAAATTGAGGTGCCCGGACGTCCCAGGGCCTTGCCGATGACGGCGTCCACTTCCTCCACCTTCAGCTTCTTCTCCACCATCAGGTTGACGGCGTTGGAGATGTCGAACACGCCGATGCGGTTGCCGATGAAGTTGGGGACGTCCTTGCAAACGACGACGCCCTTGCCCAGCACCTGCTCGCAGAAGGTGATCATGTAGTCCACGATCTCCTTCCTGGTCTTCTCGCCGGGAATGATCTCCAGCAGTTTCATGTACCGGGGCGGATTGAAGAAATGGGTGCCCAGGAAGTGCTCCTTGAATTTTGCGCCGGACTTCGCGGTGATGTCCTGGATGGGAAGACCGGAGGTGTTGGTGGTCACGATGCAGTCCGGCCTCACGATCTTTTCGACCTTGGCGAAAAGCTCCTGCTTGATTTTCAGGTTTTCGATGACGACCTCGATGACCCAGTCCACATCCGCGAGCCAGTTGAGGTTATCCTCAAAATTGCCGATCTTGATCATGGAAGCGTTTTTCTTGCTGTAGAAACTCGCCGGTTTGGATTTCGTGACGCCGGCCAGTCCGTTGGCGGCAAAGCGGTTCCGCCAGGCCGGACTTTTTTCCGTCAGGCCCTGCTTCTTGTCGGCCTCGGTGAGTTCAAAGGGGACGATATCCAGCAGACAGCATGGAATCCCCGCGTTGGTCAGATGGGCGGCAATGGTGGCGCCCATGACGCCTGCCCCCAAAACGGCAGCTTTCTTGATTTCATAGGACATGTTTTTCTCCTCCTCTTGTTTTGCTTACGGCCCGGCGCCGATTTATGTCCTGAGGATCCAATCGGCACTCGTTCCGCAAGGGGTGACGCCCGCGTCCGCGGGCGTCACCGTGTTCGTTGATTATGCCGCAAAGGACTCATCGGCCATTTCGATGGGCACCTTGTCCGCAACCTTGATCGCTGCGCACTTTGCCTTGACCAGGGAAAGCACCTCGACGGCAAAGAATTTCGCCGACGCGATCTTTCCCTGATAGAAGGCGACATCCGGGTCGTCATGAACCAGAGCGCGCTGCTTGCCCTTGGAATCGGCGTTCTTCTCCTCATAAATCTTGTTCAGCTTCTCCTGCGCAATGGCCGCGGCCTGCAGCAGGAAGTGCCCGCACACCAGATCCCCGAAGATTTCCAGATAGGGCGAGGCGTTCAGAATGGGGATCAGGAAGCTGGAGCTCTTGCCCAGCGTCGCAAAGGTCATGGTCAGGTCGATGACGGCGTTGTTCGCCTCTTCCAGATATGCCGCATATTTCTGCAGCTCCGGAACGGCTTTTGCCTTTGCGACGGTTGCGCCGATCTCGCCGATCATGTTCATGACGTTCATGCCCTTGTTCTGGCCGAGCTTCCGGCCGACCAGGTCAAGGGACTGAATCCCGTTGGTCCCCTCGTAGAGGCAGGCGATCTTGCAGTCCCGCATGTACTGCTCCACGGGATATTCCTGGCAGAAGCCGTAGCCTCCGTAAATGTCGATCGCCTTGGAGGTGATCAGCATCCCCATGTCGGATGAATAGGCCTTGCAGACCGGAGTCAGAAGTTCCACGAAACCCGTGCCATTTCGCTTTTTCTTCCGGAAAGGCCCGGGACATATCCAGTGCATAGGCAACAAAGTAATTCAGCGCCCTCAAACCTTCAACGTAGGCTTTCATCCAGAGGAGGTCCCTGCGGACATCAGGATGCTGAATAATGGCCACGGCCTTGGCGTCGGGGTTCTTCATCTCCCAGACCGGGGTGCTCTGAATTCTTTCCTTCGCATAGGCTACGGCGTGCTCGAGAGCGGCCGTGGAGTGACCCAAGGCCTGCATCCCCACTTCCATGCGGGCCTCGTTCATCATCTGGAACATGATCCGCATGCCCTCGCGCTCCTTGCCCAGCAGCTCGCCGATGCAGTTTCCGTCTTCGCCGAAGTTCAGAGTGCAGGTCGCCGATCCCTTGATGCCCATCTTGTGCTCGATATTGCCCGTCTTGACGTCGTTGAACTCGCCCAGGGAGCCGTCTTCCTTGACGCGGTGCTTGGGAACGATGAAGATGGAGATCCCCGGGCGTGCCCGGGGGATCGCCTTCGATTCTGGCCAGAACGGGATGGATGATGTTCGGGGTCAGGTCGTGATCTCCGCAGGAGATGAAGCACTTGGTCCCCGTGATCAGGAACTTCCCGTCGGGAAGCCGCTTTGCCGTGGTCCGCAGGGCGCCCACATCGCTGCCCGCGCCGGGCTCGGTGAGGCACATCGTGCCCCCCCACTCACCGGCAAACATCTTGTACATGTATTTGTTTTTCAGTTCTTCCGTCCCGTGATGGAGAATCAATGCAGCCGCACCGTGGGTCAGGCCGGGATACATCAGGAAGGCGAAATTGGCGGCATAGCAGGGCTCCAGATTCGCGGTCATCATCGTAATGGGCAAGCCCTGACCACCGACATCTGTGGGTTGCGCCTGGGCCAGCCAGCCGGCCTCGCAGTATTTCTTGAAGGCATCACGGTAACATTCCGGCACCGTAACCTTGCCGTCCTTGAAGGTACATCCTTGCTTGTCGCCGGCCTCATAGGTCGGAAGAATGACGTTCAAGGCCATCTTTTCCGCTTCGTTCATCATCATCAGCACGTCGTCTTTCGAAAAGTCTTTGTAAAGCTCCGCTTCGAACAGCTTTTCGATGCCAAACTGCTCAAACAGGACAAACTGCTGATCTCTCATGTTCACCAACAAATTGCTCATAAAATACCTCCTTCGCGTTCTGTTAAATTTCTGAAAATTTCTATTCCGGCTGAGGATCTCTTCACCAATCCGATAGGTTTTCAAACCATTGATGAAGACACTCAGACTTCCCTTGATGGTGGAACGGATCCGCTCTTCCTTGTTGGCCTCCTTCCGGTAAAAAGATGGAGCGATATGATGCCGTTGAGCAGCCCCCAGAGGGCGTTTCGGCTCTGCCCCAGATTGATGTCCGCGGGGAACTCGCCCCTGTCAATGCCATGCTGAAGGATGGTTTCGATGATCTTGACGGTATTGTTGGTGACATCGATGATGTGCTGATTCACCGACTCCGTCAGATTCAGTTCTTCCGTGTGCAGCATGAAGGTCATCATGATCCGGAACAGTTCCCGGTCATTGAGAAAAAAATCTACATAAATGCAGGCAAAATCCATGACCAGCACCGCTGCGGATTTGTTGTCTCTGGAAGATTTGAGATGATTTCCTGTTGAATTTTCGATGTCGCTGAAGGAGAATCTGCGTGTAGATTTCCTCCTTGCTTTTGAAGTAAAGATAGATGGAACCTTTGCTCAGTTCGGCTTTTCGGGCGATGTTTTCGACGGTGACATGTTTGAATCCCTTTTCTAAAAAGAGTTTCCTGGCTGCGTTGAGGATGGCGTTTCGCCGCTGCTCCTTTCTCTTTTCCTTCTGTCCTCGAGCCCCATGGTGCGCTACCCGATCTGCGCTGAAATGGTTATGACCGTATGTTCATAATATGAACTTAAGTCAACTAATGACCAACGGTCATTGACTGACTACACCTGAAATCCGGTCTTGTCAAGAAATATTTTTGAGTTTTCAAAGAAAAAATTAATCCCTTTCATTTTCAATCGGATAACTGTAAAATAAAACCTGCTGAGAGGTAAATGATCATGAACGAACATGAATGGAGTCCGGAAAACCTGCTCCGCCTGTCCGGTATCTACTGGCAGTCCTGTGCGCTGCACGCAGGCGTCAAACTGGACGTTTTTACGGCGATCCGGAAAGAACGTCTCACGGCAGCGGATATCGCCGAAAAGATCGGGGGCAACCCGCGGGGCGTCGCGATGCTGTTGAATGCACTGACCGCCATGAATCTGCTCGTCAAGACCGGCTGCAGATACGGGAACACCCCCTTCGGGCTCTCACGCCTGTCGAAGGATTCCCCGGATTACCTGGGCTACATCATCATGCACCATCATTACCTGATGGAATCCTGGGCCCGCCTGGACCGGGCCGTCCAAACGGGAAAGCCGCTCCGTACCCGGTCCTCATTCGCAGGGGATCGGCGGCGCGAGAGTTTTCTGATGGGCATGTTCAACATCGCCATGAAAGTGGCGCCGCGCGTGGTCGACGCGATCGATTTTACAGAGCGCCGCCGCCTGCTCGATCTGGGCGGCGGGCCGGGGACCTATGCGATTCATTTCTGCCTGGCCAATCCGCGGCTCAGGGCAACCGTATATGACCTGCCGGAAACCCGACCCTTCGCCGAGAGGACCATTCAGAGGTTCGGAATGACCGGACGCATCGATTTCCAGGCCGGAAATTATCTGAAGGACAGAATCGGGGGAACCTATGACGCCGTCCTGCTCTCCCACATCCTCCACGGGGAAGGACCGAAGGACTGCGGAAAAATCATCGGGAAAGCCGTCTCCGCGCTGGCGCCGGGCGGCCTGATCATCGTGCATGAATTTATCCTCGACGACGGTATGGACGGGCCTCTGCACCCCGCCCTTTTCTCGCTCAACATGCTGCTGGGCACGCCATCGGGGCAGTCCTACTCCCAATCGCAGATCATGGATATGCTTACGAAAGTTCGCGTAAAGGACATGCGGAGAATCCCCATGGAAACACCGAATGACTCGGGAATCATTATCGGGTCTGTATAGGAAATAATATATCCCTTGACTTCACGATGAAAAAGCATATCATAAAATCATATTCTGGAGGTGACTGATATGCGTGCAACATTGAACATCCCCGATGACCTCCTCTCCGAGGTTCAGAAAATCTCGAAGGAAAAGTCGAAGACCCGGGCTATTGTTGCGGCGATGGAGTCCTATGTCAGAGACGGGAAAATGACCGAGCTCCTGGAAATGCGAGGCAAAATGAAGATTAACTATGACTGGAGAAAAGAGGAGGAAATTGAATTGCAGGCTCAGGAAGAAAGGGACAAATACAATGCAAAGTAAGGGTGTCCTTCCCGATACCTGCGCCTGGATCGATTATTTTCGACCCGGCACGACCCCTCTTGGACAGGCTCTCGAAAAAGCCTTGAAATCAGAAGCTGTTTTTATCTGTGGACCGGTCATCTATGAGCTTGTCCAGGGCGTCCGATCAGAAAAGGAACAGGCTCTGCTGAGAAGCGTGCTCAAAGCCCTTCCCTTCCTCGAAATGAACGACACGCTCTGGATCAAAGCCGGCCGCCTCTCTGCCAATCTGCACAAGGAAGGGAAAACGATCCCCTTTTCCGATATCATCATTACCGTCCTGTCCATGGAAAAGAATCTGGCCGTAATGACGGTCGACGAACATTTCCGTGACATACCGGGTTTGGAAATCAGAAATGGCTGAAGGACCGCAAAGGGCCGCCGGTTTTCCTATGACGATGTCACCCACGATCAACGCATCGTTGCGGCCCTGAAAGAGACCATCCGCCTCATGGCCGAGATCGACCGTATCATCGATACGCATGGTGGTTGGCCATTGAAATGATAGAGGTTTTTTTAGAACATGCAGATTGGAAACCTGAAAGACTATCCCTTCAAAGGATTCATGGATGAAGCGGAAGCACTGCGGCTCTATGAACTGGCGCTGGAGGCCGGCCGCCTCGGCCCCTGCCTGGAGATCGGCAGCTACTGCGGGCGCTCGGCGGCATACCTGGGCATGGGCTGCCGGGAAAGCGGCGGCGTTCTCTTCTCCATCGACCACCACGGTGGCTCGGAGGAGCAGCAGCCCGGAGAGGAGTACTTCGACCCGGAACTCGTCAACCCGGCCACCGGCCGGATCGACACCTTCCCCCTCTTCCGGAAAACGATCGCCGACCTCGGCCTGGAAGGCACGGTGATTCCCGTCGTCGCCCGCTCCGCCACCGTTGCCCGGCACTGGCGCACGCCACTCAGCCTCGTTTTCATCGACGGCGGCCACACCTTCGAGGCGGCTTTCACCGATTACAGCGCCTGGGCGCCTCATGTCACACCCGGCGGATTTCTGGCCATTCACGACATCTTCCCGGACCCGGCAAAGGGAGGCCAGGCCCCCCGCTGCATCTACAACCTTGCCCTGGCATCCGGACTGTTCTCGGAACTGCCGATGGTCCGGACACTGGGGATTCTGAGGCGGGTGGCCTGCGGGGAGATCCCGGAAAGGGCTGCCGAATGCTGGAAGCGGATTTAAGCGGCGGGATCGCGGCAGATGCGGCGGCGATGCCAACCGCGCCGGACCTGCGGGCCTGAGCCCCGGCCTGCCCCTGGCGGCCGGGCGCGGAAACCGCTTCCGCATTGCAAAATCGCCGGAATTGGCATATCGTGATCCGGAATCCGGCAATCATGATCTGCCCGGCAGCAAAATTAAACGACGATCAGGAAAACGGAACATGTCGCAAACGAGAAAAAATAAAGCCCAGCCCCAAGCGGAACTTTTTGCCCCTCAGCAGCAGATCCAGGAGGCGACAGCGCACCCAACCGGGACAACGCCCCCCCCGGATATCCGTGATGACCAGGATGACAGGGATTTGCGGGCGTCCGCTGACCGGTATCAAATGATCCTCGCAAACATGGGGGATGGTTATCATGAAGCGGACCTTGACGGAAATTTCACGTTCTTCAACAGATCCTTCCGGGAGATTATGGGATATCCGCAACAGGAATTGTTGGGAATGAATTACCGTGAGTGCGCAGTCGACGAGGAAAGCAGAAAAAAAGTTCGGGATGCACACAACCGGGTTTTCAGGACGGGCGAACCGATCAGGAGTTTTACCTGGGAGATCCGCAGAAAAGACGGGGCCGTAAGAACCGTCGAACTGTCCGCTTCCCTGATCCGGGACGGGGACGGTCAGCCAACAGGTTTCCGGAGCGTTGTCCGGGACATCACCGAGCGCATACAGACGGAATCCTCCCTGCGGGAAAGCGAAGAAAAGAACCGCCTGATTGTGGAGAATGCCCGGGAGGCCATCATCATCACGCAGGATCTGAAGCTGGTCTTTGCCAACCCGATCGCCGCGGAAATGATCGGCTATTCCGAAGAGGCCTTGAAGTCCGTGCCATTCACGGATTTCATCCACCCCGATGACCGCGACCTGGTCGCCACGAATCACATCAAAAGGCTTGCCGGCGAGGAAGTCCCCCCCATCTATCCCTTCCGGGTGGTCAGCCGGGATGGAGCCACCAAGTGGGTTGAAATCAGCGCCGTGGTTGTGCCCTGGCAGGGAAGACCGGCCACCCTGAATTTCCTGAGCGACATTACCGAGCGCAGGCGGGCCGAGGAAGCCCTGCGCGAGAGCGAAGCGACGCTGAAAAGCATCTTTCTCGCATCTCCGGTGGGAATCGGCCTGACGTCGGACCGGGTCATCAAGCGGGTCAACAACCGCCTTTGTGAAATGCTGGGCTACAGAAGGGAAGAGCTCATCGGTCAAAGCGCCCGGATTCTATACCCGACGGACGAAGATTACGAATATGTCGGCAGGGAAAAATACGCCCAGATCGCGCAAAAGGGAACCGGAACCGTCGAGACCCGCTGGGTCCGGAAAGACGGCGGCGTCCTGGATATCCTGTTGCGATCATCCTGGCTGGATCCTGCCGACCCCGGGGCCGGCGTGACCTTTACCGCGCTGGACATCACCGACCGCAAGCGGGCCGAACGCCACTTGAAAAGGAGCGAGGCGCAATACCGCCTGCTGACGGAAAATATCCGCGATGTGGTCTGGACCATGGATATGAACATGAACCTGACCTACATCAGCCCCTCCGTTACGTATCACCTGGGCTACACGCCGCAGGAATTCATCGCTTTGCCTCTGTCGAAAACCATGACGACCGAATCGTTTGAAAAGGCAACCAGGATCTATGAGGATGTCCGGAAAATCATGGCGGATCAGGGTCAAAACGCTCTGCGCAACCGCTTCCTGTCAATGCGGGTGGAACATCTTCACAAGGACGGACCCCCCTGCTGGTTTGACATATCCTTGACGCTTGTCCATGATGCCGAGGGCCACATCACAGGCTTCCAGGGGCTTTCCCGGAATATTGCGGAACAGGTGAAGGCCGAAGAAGCGAAGCAGGAAAGCATGCGGAACCTGCGTAAATCCCT
Organism: uncultured delta proteobacterium; assembly: GCA_963709485.1. Taxonomy (GTDB): domain Bacteria; phylum Desulfobacterota; class Syntrophia; order Syntrophales; family Fen-1087; genus JAXDBM01. Next base: position 174,592 of record CAVPWE010000003.1, on the reverse strand, counting down.
GGGGGCCACCATTCAGGCCATGGCCGTGACCGTTGAAACGAGGGATCCCTACACGGCGGGCCACCAGCGGAGGGTCGCGGACCTGGCCCGCTCCATTGCCACGGAGATGCAGCTCTCCGGGGACCGGATCGACGGGATCCGCATGGCTGCGACCATCCATGACCTGGGCAAGATCTCCGTTCCCGTGGAGCTTCTCACCAAACCGACAAGGCTGACGAAAATCGAATTCGATCTCATCAAGACCCACGCCCAGTCCGGTTACGATATCCTGAAGGACATCGATTTCCCCTGGCCCATCGCCCGGATGGTTCTGGAGCACCATGAACGGGTGGACGGTTCGGGTTACCCGAACGGCCTGACGCGCGACCAGATCCTGATCGAGTCGCGGATCCTTTCGGTGGCCGACGTGATCGAAGCCATGGCATCCCATCGCCCCTACCGTCCGGGCCGGGGAATCCAGGCGGCGCTGGACGAGATCGCGACGAACAAAGGCACCCTCTATGACGCGGAGGTGGCAGACGCCTGCCTGAGGCTTTTCAACGAGAAAGGCTACCGGCTGGTGGAGTGACCGTCCCCGGCGCTCCCCGGATTTCCCCTTGACAATAGAACGATCGTTCTATTACAATGCCTCTCCATCAATCGAACCTTCCGGTGAGGCATGACCTTGAGCGACATCCTGTTCAGTCTTTATTCGTGGCCGCAGGCAATCCTGCACATCGACGGGGATGCCTTCTTCACGTCCTGCGAAGAAGCCATTCATCCGGAATTACGGGGCAAGCCCATCATCACTGGTGGAGAACGCGGCATCGTCGCCTGCGCCAGCTACGCCGCCAAGGCCATCGGGATCAAGCGGGGCGTTCCGCTTCATGAGGCAAGGAAGATGTGCCCGGGATTGGTGGTCCTGCCGTCGGACTATGAAACCTACAGCCTCTTCTCCCGCAGAATGTTCAACGTCATGCGGCGGTTCACCCCCCAGGTGGAGGAGTACTCCATCGACGAGGCCTTCGCCGACATCACCGGGATGCGCCGGGCGCTGCGCGGCTCCTACGAAGCCATCGCCGTCCGCGTCAAGGACGAGATTTCAAGGGAGATAGGGATTACGGTCTCCGTGGGCCTGAGCCTGACCAAGGTGCTGGCCAAAGTCGCCTCCAAGCACCGGAAGCCGGACGGGTTCACGCCCATCCCCGGCCGAATGATCGCGAAGTATCTGGAACACCTCCCTGTGGAAAAGGTCTGGGGGATCGGCCACGCCACCACGAACTACCTCAACAAGCTGGGCGTCCGGACGGCTCTTGAATTTGCCCGGCTGTCCGAGGACACGGTCAGAAGGCGCTTCACCAAGCCGGGGATTGAGATCTGGCAGGAACTCAGAGGCGAGTCGGTCTATCCCGTCTGCCCGGAGGAGAAGAGCGCCTATGCCTCCATCAGCAAGACCAAGACCTTTTCACCCCCGAGCAATCATGCGGACTACCTCTTTGCCCAACTGATGCGGAATTTGGAGTCGGCCTGCATCAAAGCCAGACGATACCACCTCGCCGCCCGGCGGATCGCGGCCTTCCTGAAGGGAAGCGACTTCGGCTTCACCGGCCGGGAGATCCGGCTGAACCGGCCTTCCGTCTACCCGATGGAGCTGTCGGCGGAAATGCGCGTTCTTTTTGACGACATGTACCGCCCCCGGGAGCTTTACCGGGCGACGGGTATCGTGCTCATGGAACTCGCGGGGCACGCGAACATCCAGTACGGCCTCTTTGAGGACGCCGTCCGGGCGGAGCGGGTAGGCGATCTCTACCGGGTCGCGGATGAAATCGGCGCGAAGTACGGCAAGCACAGCCTCCACCTGGGCGCGTCGCATTTGATCGAGAAACGGGGTCCCGGAAAACGGGGGGAGCCGACGGCGCGCGAGCAGAAAAGCCTGTTCGGAGAGACCCGGCGGAAGCGCCTCGGCATCCCCCTGCTGCACCTGAAAGTTGATGCGGAATAATCTTTTTTGCCGGGCGCTCCGATTCTCCCCGGGGTGTTATGGCTCACTGCATGTGACGGTTCCCCACCGTTTGCGGAGAACGGACTGAGCGACGATTCCCGCGGCGCGGGAAGACCGCGCCCGGATCGGGATCGCCTGCAGGCATCAGGCGTGGTTGCGGAGGCGGAGCTCCAGCGGGTGCGGATTGAGATAGATCTGCTCCTTCAGGTAGGGCTCGTCGTACTTCCGCACGTAATGGTTCATGAGCGTGACCGGCACAATCAGCGGCACGAGCTCCCGCCGGTACGCGCCAATGACATCCAGGAGCTCCTGCTTCTCGGCGGCGGAGAGGTTCTTCTTGAAGTAGCCCATCATGTGGTGCAGGACATTGACGTGCTTCGCCGGCGTCGGCTTGATCGCCATGGCCTCCATGAGGAGCCGCTCGTACTGATCGATGCGCTGCGCCGGGGACAGATCTCCCGCATGGGCCACGATCTCACCCATCTGCTTGAGGTGTTTGGGACTGTGCGCCATGAGCAGCAGTTTGTGCCGGCTGTGGAAATCCACGAGAGCGCCGATGCGCCTTTTTTCCGCCACGGCCTCGCAGTAGCGCCGGCAGGTGAAGATGCGTTCGATGAAATTCTCCCGCAGGACCGGATCGTGCAGCCGCCCCTCCTCCTCGACGGGCGTCAGCGGGAAACGCTCCATGAAGATCCGGGCAAAAACGCCGACGCCGATCTTTCTGGGCATGCCCTTGTCGTCGTACACCTTCACGCGCTCCATGCCGCTCGACGGGGAATCGCTCTTAAAGACGAAACCGCAGAGGTCCTCCTTTTCCAGATCGGCCACGCGCCCGCGCGACCAGGACTCCATCCGCTCCGTGTGATCGACGCCGGTGCGGCCCGTCACCAGCCGGGGGCGCTGCGGGTCGCCGACGAGCCGGAGCGTATCCCGCGGAATGCCGAACCCGCATTCCACTTCGGGGCAAACAGGCACGTACTCGACGTACCGGCCCAGGGTGTCGCGGAGGAAACGGTCCAGCGCGTGGCCGCCATTGTAGCGGACATTTTCTCCCAGCAGACAGGTGCTGATGCCCAGGCGAATTTTCTCCATGTTCGACTCCTATCACATTTTTAAGGACAAAAAGGGATCTGTAAAAACCTCAGCGGCGGGAGAGCCGGAATGGGACGTCCGGCATCGCGAAGCGTCACCTCCCGTCGCGCGCCGCCTCATAAATCTCGACGAGAACCCGTGCTTCCTTCGCGGGATCCGGCCACGCCGCCGCTCTCCGGCGGCTGCCCGCGGCCAGCGATTCGCGAAGCGCCGCATCCCCGGCAAGATGAAGCACCTTCTGAATGAAATCCTTCCGGTCGCCCGGATCGAAAAGACATCCGCAGGGGCCGGGGCCCCCTTCATTGCGGACCAGCCACCGGTTGCCCGGAATGTCGGAAGCCAGGATCGGCCGCCCCGCCGCGATGGATTCCAGGAGTGAATTGGAAAGCCCCTCCGAGACCGAATGGTTCAGGACCACATCCGCGCCTTCGTATGCGGAACGCATGGCCGCCGGCGGAATCCGCCGGACCCATCTTGCAAAGGACTGCGAACAGTCGATCTGTTCAGCAAACCGGGCTGCGTATTCGCCGTCGAGATCCGGCCCCGCGAAGACGGCCCGGATGCCGGGCGCTGCTTCGTGCGCCGAGGTGAGCGCCTGAAGGCATTCCAGATTGCCTTTCACGGGACGGATGCCCGCGGGCATGAAGAACAGAACGTCCCCGCTCCGGCAGCCCGCGACAGCCCGCAGGTCGAACGATTCCGAGCCCAGCCACGAAAAAGCCTTGGGCGCATAGACGATCTTCTCCCGCAGATCCGGCAGAAGATCCTGCAGGCAGCGGGTGGTCGCCGGGTTCTGGGAAACGACGAAGCTGGCCTGGGTGCAGACCCTTTCCACCCTCTCCCGAGACTCCTCTCCCCCGCCGCAGAAATGGATGTCCGTCCCGGCGGGAGAAACGACGAGGGGCAGACCGCCGTATTTTTTCGCCACGTCGGGATGGAGCATCAGGGCGCCTGCGCGGGTCACGTGATGGGCATGGAGAACATGGGGACGGAAAGCGTCGAGTCTCTCGACGAGTTCCCGCGGACCCGTCTTCGCGGTCTCCATTACCGCGACGTCAACGTCCTGTTGCGACAGATGCCTGCGCCATCGCTCGGCCGTTACGGCGTTTCCCGTCACCTCGGGAAGGGCGGTCGGGGTCAGAATGACCACACGCAGGGATGTCTTCAAGGGCCCTCCTTTGAATAGGACGTTCGCCGGATGCCGTGCCGGGTCAGTGTTTCCCGGAACCGGCCGCTTGTGAGCGTCTCCAGTTCATATTCCCGGTCCCGGTGGGAGAAGGACGAAAAGGGCCCATGACTCTGACCGGCGCACACCCGGCCCGGGTGCACCATCAGTTCCGTGAGTCCGGAAGGCAATGCAGCCATGGTCTCCTCGAGACTTTCCGGGGAAAGCCGACCCTTCAGATAAAGACCCCGGAAATGATCGGTCGTCCTCAGGGCGGACCGGCGAACCCGCCCGCGTGCGGCCTTTGCCAGGCGGCGAAACATGTTCGCTTCGACCGTATCGGCCTGGACGCTGGCGACCAGGCAATCCGGCATCGGCTCTTCGGGTATCCGGATCCATGGAATCCCGAACTCCCCGGCGGCGCGTACGCTGGATTCGATCACCGCCGGAAAAATGTGGATGTGCTGGTGGCCGTCCAGATGATCGATCGGGACGCCGGCATCGCGGAGCGCCCCGATCTGGGCGGCAAACTCGCGCCCGATGGCATCCTCCAGATCACGGTTGCCCATGATCAGGAGGCGCCGGTGCGCCTCCTTCTTTCCCGGAAAACGGCCGTCGCGATCCTTGAGGCGCGCCGGAACCGGGGTCAGCGGCGTTCCCTCGGTCAGGTTGAGATGGATGCCGAAGGAAATGTCGCTGCAGGCCGTTGCGGCGATCCTTCTGAGGGCGTCCGGAAAGGCGGGACCGTTGACGAGAATGCTGACCGCCGTTACGGCGCCCGCTTCCACGGCATCGAAGATTCCCGCGTTGCGGGCCTCATCCGCCCCCAAATCGTCGGCATTGACGATCAGTCGCTTCACGGCCGGATCACCTCTTTCGCGCAGATGAAAAGATTTCGGAAGACGTATTTTCCTTCTCCCGCATCCCGGAAATCGGACCGTCCCGACGCACGGAGGTCCAGGAGATGATTCATGAGCCCGGGCTCCATGGCATCGTACTCGCCGCCCGTGAAGGGCCGCTCCGTCTCGCGGACCACGGAAACGGAGCGGAACCGCCCGCGCAGCCGGCAGAGAAGCTCCGACGGGTCCGCCAGGGAGACGGCCAACAGCCAGAGCCTGCCGCTTTCCCGTTTCAGAAAGAACGGGGCGCCCTGAAGAACGGCCGTCAAGTGCTTCATTCCGTCCAACCCGCCGTACCGGGGACCGAAGGGGCGGGGCCCCGGCGTCTGGGGAGGGGTGGCCGCAATGATATCGAACGGGCCTGCGCCGGCGGCGGTTAGACCCGCAAGCGCCTCGTACCAGGCCCCTCCGCGGATCTCGATCCGGTCCGCGACATCGTTTGCAAGCGCGTTTCTTCGGGTTGCCTCAAGGGCTTCGGAGTGGATGTCTGTGGCAACAACGCGGCGGGCGCCGCGTTTGGCCATCGCGATGGCGAGAATGCCCGTTCCACAGCCCAGATCGAGGGCATCCTCACCGGCCCGGACATTCAGAAGCCCGGCCAGCGCAATGGTGGATTCCGGCGGCAGATGCACACCCGCGGGGATGTGAAGATCGACCGGCCCGTTGGGCATGATCAGGGGCCCTTTATCCTCCCGGCTGAGGGGGGAGCGGCCATATCGCCTCATCGCGGCGGAAAGCATCTTCTCCACCAGGGCCGGGTAATTCATGCCGGCCCAGCGCGCCGAGAGCGCCAGGGCCTCCTGCGGCTCGAGGCTGGGGGTCGTATTGGCCTCGAGAAAGTAGAAGGTCCCCCCGGGGGAAAGGCGCACATCGAAACGGGCGTAATCCCGCAAGCCGAGTGTGCGGAAGGCAAGGCGGGAGAAGGCCTCAAGCTCGGGTGCGAGATCGGTCGAGAGTGAAGCCCGCGATACATCCTCCCTTGCATCCCCGACTTCGGTCTCCTTGAACGCTTCGGTCAGCAGGGCCGGCTCGCCCGGGCAAAGCCGCCATTCCAGGGGGGGCAATACGCCCAGCCCTTTTTCATCCTCCACCATCGAGACGGCAAATTCGCGTCCGGGAATGTAGGCTTCCGCAAGGAGCGGCTGCCGGTACCGATCAAGGAGCGCCGCAATGCCTTCCCGGATTTCACGCATTCCGCCGGCAAGGCAAAGTCCGCGGCTCATGTGCTCGAAAGCCGGCTTGAGGACGACAGGGGACCGAAGCCACTCCGGCCATTCCTGATACTTCGAGGTCACGGCAATGCCCGGCGGAACGGGGAGACCCGCATTCGCGAGACGCGTCCTGGCGGTGATCTTGTTGTCGGCGAGCATGCAGGCGCCGGCGCCGGAACCGACGATTCGCGCACCATGGCTTTCCAGCAGCAGCCTGACAAAAGACCGCATCAGACCGGACGTGCGGTACGTGTCCGTGTGGTCGATCACCAGGTCGCACCGGTCCGCTATGTCCCGGACCGCCAATTCGATCTCTTCCGAGTCGGCGATATGAATCTCGTGACCGAGCGCCCGCAACCCCGCCGCTACCGATTCGGCGCAGCGGCAGGGGGAACCGGCCGTATGAACGACGGCGACACGCATCCTCAACCTGCCGGGTTCCTGCACGTGACCCGTACAGCCGGCAAAAAACGTTCAGCCGTCGTCAAAGCCATTTTCAGGCATCCTTCCGTCCCCTATGCGCGGCCGCGTAGGGCCGCCTCCGCCCGGCGTACGGCAAGGTGAACCGGGTCCCACACGCTCGAATAGGGCGGCGCGTAGCTGAGGTCGAGATGGATCATCCCGCCGACGTCAAACCCGGCGTGCAGCGCCGTGGCGAAGACATCGATTCGCTTGGCGGCTCCTTCCACACCCACGATCTGGGCGCCCAAAAGCCTTCCGCTCCCCTTTTCGGCAAGCGCCTTCACCGTAATCTTCCCCGAATTGGGATAGTAGGAAGCCCGCGTCACGCTTTCGATCCGCCCCGCAACATGTTCCAGCCCGAGGTCCCCGATCTCCCGCTCCTGGAGCCCCGTTCGGGCCACCTCCACATCGCAGATCTTGCTTACGGCGGTCCCCACGACGCCCGGGAAGGCGGCGTAGCCTCCGCCCAGGTTGATCCCGGCCACCCGGCCCTGCTTGCTGGCAACGGTGCCGAGGGCGATATGGACGGGCCGGCGGCTCACGAGGTGGAAGGCTTCGGCGCAGTCGCCGGCCGCCCAGACGCCCGGTATGTTCGTCTGCATCCGGTCGTTGACGCGGACGGCCTTCCGCACACCGAGGGCGATCCCCGCTCGCTCGGCCAGTTCCGAGTTGGGGCGGACCCCCATCCCCAGGATGACGATGTCGGCGGGGAGGGTCCGGCGGTCCGTCACGACGGCCCGGGCACGGCCCGCGGTGACATCCACGGCCCGAAAGGCTTCCCCCCGGAAGAGCTTCACGCCGACCCGGATGAGGGCGTCGGACACAAGCGCCCCCATGTCAGGGTCAAGGGTGTTCATGACCTGGCTGGCCTGCTCCACCAGCGAGACATCGAGGCCTCTCATGATCAGCGCTTCCGCCATTTCGAGTCCGATGTAGCCGCCCCCGATCACGACCGCCGTTTTCGGCCTCTCCCGGTCGATGGCCTGACGCACGCGAATGCCGCTCTGAAGAGAATGGAGGCCGTAGATCCCCCGGGCATCCGATCCCGGGACGCCGGGGCAGAAGGGAACCGCCCCCGTGGCGATCAGCAGGTGGTCGAAGGCCTCCCACCGCTCCCTTTTTTTCCCGGCCGCGCGGACGCGGACACGACGGTTTTTCAGGTCGATTTCGGTCGCCTTGTGGAGGATGCGGGCGTCAATCCCGTACTCATCGCGAAATTCCTCCGGTGTGACCGCCACCAGTTTGGAGACATCGTCGACAACCCTGCCGACGTAGTAGGGAATGCTTCAGGCGGAGTAGGAGGTGTGGGGCCCCTGCTCGAAGACCACGATATCCAGCCGGGGCTTCAGCCGTTTTGCCTGCGCGGCCGCACTCATCCCCGCCGCGTCTCCGCCGATGATCACAAGCCGTTCTTTTGCCATCTTTCCCCGCCTTTCGGTTTGATGTTCACTTCATGCCCTGCTTTCACCAAAAAATCAAGCCTTCACCCGTGTGCGGGACCGGATTTTCGGCACGGCGGATTCCGTCAACCCTTTTTACCGAAGCACATCGGGATTGCGTTTCGGGGATGAATGTGCTTGTATGAAACAGTAGTCCCGTAGCAAAATAAAAATGAGCATTTGACAGCCGGTCGAAACCGGCAAAGAAAGGAGTCCGAAATGAAACGACACGCGGGATTCATCATGGCAGCGGCACTGCTGGCATGTCTGTTGATCATGACGGGTTGTGAACAGAAGCCCAAGGCCGCCGGCACCTCGGCCCCGGCCATCAACATGCAGGACGGTCTCTGGGAAATCACCACGACGGTCGAAATGGCGGGAGTCCCCGCGGGCATGATCAAGCCCCAGACCTTCACCACCTGCCTCAACAAGACGGATTACGTGCCGAAAGCGAAGGCTGAAACCGACTGCACCATGAAGGATGTGAAAACGGAAGGCAACACCGTCACGTGGACCGTGGTCTGCAAGGATGCCACCAGCAAGGGCAGGATCACCTACGCGGGCGCCACTTACGATGGGACGACGGAAACGACAATGAAGCAGGACGGCAAGGACATGACCGTCAAAACCACCATGAAGGGGAAGCACCTCGGTCCCTGCACGAAATAGTTTTTATTCAAACCGGACCCCGCAAGGCCGATGACCGCCATTTTTCCGGCAGGTCTCCCGGCCATGATCCGGCGGGCGCGCACAATTGCGGTTGAGGGTTGAGGGGCCCCGCGGGGCTGCCTCACCGCATCGGGGTCAGTTCTTTCGAGAAAATCAGCTTGTCGTCGCCGATCCGGTAAAAATCCCGGATGCGCGCCTCCTGCCGGTAGCCGTTCCGCCGGTAAAAATCGACGGTGGGACCGTAGCTTTCCTGCGACGATGTCTCGATGAGAAGCATGCGCCCCCTGCGCCCGGCGACCTCCCGCTCGACCTGCGCCAGCAGGGCGCCTCCGAAACCCTGCCGCTGCACCTCCGGAGCGATGACGATCCAGTACAGATCATAGACCCCTTGCGTCAGGGGCGTCGGGCCATAGCAGGCATATCCGCGGAGATGCCTGCGTCCTTTCCCGTCCGCGATCAGGGCGAAGCAATAGCCGCTTTCCTCTCCCTTTTCCAGGGCTTGGTCGACCAGCTCCATCGCCGTCCGGATCTCCACATCGTTGAATTTTCCCGCGGATACGACGATCTCTTCGATCCGGGCCCGGTCCTGCCGCTCCAGCTTCCGGATGTCTCCCGGTTGCTTCCTCCCGACTTTCTGCAAACCAGCTTCTGTCACACCGGCCTTCCCGTGTCTTTCGCCCCAGCTTCTAAACATTCCCGCATAGATCCAACACCGCCACATCGGAGTCCCGCTCCCCTGAACAAGGCGGAAACATCCCGTTCATGATCCACCCTGTTGTTGTGCGTCCAATACCAGGTCAGTATCCGGCCGCTTTGCCGTGATCGGATGTACCCCTTTTCGATGAAGCCGCGAAGGGTCTTGCGGATCAGCGGCGGGTCCGCGCCGGTTGCCTCTTCCAGCCTTTGGCAAAGCGCTTCAAGAGCTTCTTTCTCATCCGCCTCCCGTCCGCTCCGGCTCACCGTCGTCGCGGCGCCGGGAAGTGGAATACACCCAAGCTTCTCAACCAGATCCTCGGACAGCAACCGGTATACGAACTGAGTCTTGAAATACCCCTCGACCTGCAGGTCTTCGTAGGGCGTATTGGTTTTCTCCCGGCTTCCCCGGATCTGCCGCTCCCATCCTTCGCTGATTGCCCGGTCGTATTCGGCGACAAAGGCGTTGATCTGTTCCGGTGAAAGGGCGGAGGTCCTCACGATGGCGCTGTTGGCGTCGTAGCGCGACCAGTCGTTCGTGAGAATTTCCAGGTCGTACTGCGCCACCTTTTCGCGGACGGTCGTCCCGGGAAAAGGCGCAAGGAAATGGTAGCCGTACAGGGAGCCCAGGCTGCTTGCGAATCGTTTCGTTTCTTCCAGGGTCTGCCCGGTTTCGCCCGGCAGGCCGACCATGAAGGACGTATGGGCGATCATCCCCACTTCGCCGCAGAGCCTCACGGCCTCCCGGACCTGGTCCAGGGTGATATTTTTTCGGATCCGCTTCAGCATCTCCGGATTGCCCGATTCGACGCCGAAGCTGACGCTGTCGCAGCCGGTCTCCCTCATGATCCGCAGCGTTTCGCGGTCGACGGTGTTGACCCGGGCGAAAGCGCTCCACGTGAAGGAGAGGCCTCTCCGGTTGATCTCGCCGCACACCTCCTTCACTCTGTTCCCGTCGGAGGCGAAAAGATCATCGGCGACATTGATCCGGTTGATCCCGTAGGAGAGAATGTGCGCGATCTCGTCGACGATCCGCGCCGCGCTCCGCTTGCGGATCCTTTTGCCGACCATGCGCCGGCCCTGGCAGAAGATGCAGGAATAGGGGCAGCCGCGGCTGGTGATGATGCTGACGGGATAGCCCAGCGCCTGATAACGCGACAGCGGCAGCAGGTGCCGGGCGGGCAGCGGCAGCGTATCCAGGTCCTCGATGAAATCGCGCGCTTCCGTCACGACCGGTCTGCCGTTCCGGCGGAAGGCGATGCCCCGGACGCCGGACCAGGATTCCCGGTCCTTCAGGAGAGGCGTCAGTTCGGCGATCGTCTGCTCCCCCTCCCCTTTCACGATCAGGTCGATCTCCGGGTAGGCCGTCAGCGTGTTCTCCGCGTCGAAGGACACGTGCGGACCGCCCATCATGGTGACGATGTCCGGATTGTGCCGTTTGGCCGTTCTCACGATGTCCGCCGCCCCGTAAAAATTCAGCGTCACGGACGTGGCCCCTACCGCATCGGGCTGAAACGCGTCGAGCTCCGCCTTGAGTTTTTCCGGGCGGTAGCCGCTCACGATGTAATCGATGATGCGCACTTCCGCCCCCGCCGCCTCAAAGGCCGCCGCCACGTAGGTGATTCCCAGCGGCGGGGCGGGCGCCTCTTCAAGCGGATAGGGAGGGGCAATAATCGCAACTCTCATGATTCCTTCAATCTCCTTCGATGGGGCGGATCAGGGAACGCAACCAGCCCAGCCATGTATTGTCTTTCATGCGCTCGCGGTCGATGGCTGCAAACCGGGCGGCCAGTTCCTTCGGGTCGGCCATCCAGTCGCCGCGGGTGACGACCGGACGGTCCGGCTCCAGTTCCTTGACAATGACGGCGGGATTGCCGGCAACGACGACATTGGACGGAACATCCCGGACGACGACGGCCCCGGCCCCGACGATGCTGTTCCGGCCGATGGTCACGCCCTTTGTGACGATGGCGCTGTCCCCGATCCAGGCGTTCCGCTCGACGCGGACCGGCCCGGATTTCCCCACGGAAAGGCTGCGGTTGTAGACGCCGTGCCAGTCCGAGTCCGTGATGAAGGCGCCCTGCGCCATCATCACGGACTCCTCGATGATGATTTCACGACCGGCGCTGATCCGGACGCCCGGGCAGACCAGGCAGTAGTTTCCGATTTCGATGCGGCCTTCGCCTTCCAGGTTGGACCACACGGTCAGCCGGACGCGCTTGTCCGGCGTCGCAATGACGTGCGTATAATCGCCGATCCGGATGGGCCCTCCGAAAACCTCCACGTACCAGGGCTTCATGAAGGTGCACCCCCGGCCAAGGCGCTCCAGCTGGGGACGGAGAAAGTAGCCGGCGTATTTTTGCTGAAATCCCTGATCGAGACGCTTGAGGATGTAGGGACGGTGGTCTTTTCTCATGAATGCTGCTTCGGCGGCGCCGGCGGCGCCGGCCGCAGAGATGCCTCTGCTTTTCCGCCCGCGACGATCCGCCGGGCGGGCAGGGATGCCGGGACCCCGCAGGCGTCCCAGTATTCGTGACTGAAAAGCACGCCGGCGGGCGTGAGACGATAGAGCGCATCGCAGGCAAGCAGAATCGCCGCCGTCGTCCAGGATGTTTTTTCCTCCGGCCAGATGACGGCATCGGGAAAGGTCACGCCCATCCAGTAGGAGCCGTCGTCATACTTCTTGTCCAGGAGCCAGCTGAACACGATCCTGGCCTTTTCGACCTCGCCGATGGCGTTGAGGGCCAGAACGAGCTCCGAAGTCTCCGCCATGGTGACCCACGGCCGATCCGACACGCAACGGACCCCCCAGTCGGGAACGACGAACTTTTCCCAGTATTTCTTGATCCGCCTGCGGGCATCATCGCCGGCAACGGCGCCGCAGAGCACCGGATAGTACCAGTCCATGGAAAATCGCGATTTGATCATGTTGAACAGGTTGGGGCGGCAGCGGATGGCATGACCCAGTTTTTCCCGTGCCGCTTCCCAGTCGGGACGGCAGCGACCCAGACGCGCGGCAATGGCCAGGGCGCACTTGATGCTCATGTACACGGAGCTTGAGCCGGTCAGGAGCGCCATGGGATCCACAACGCCGTCGCCGTTCTTTGCCCAGTGGATCTCCCCCGTCGGCGCCTGCATGGCGACGGCATAATCCACGCCGTTCCGGACGGTCGGCCACATCCGCTTGAGGAAGCCCTGCCGACCGGTGATCAGGTAATGATGGAAAACGCCCACGGCGATGTAGGAGGACATGTTGGTGTCCCGGGTGGTGTCCACCGGAACCCCGCCGCGGTATGCAGCGGGCCAGCTGCCGTCCTCCTGCTGCTTCTTCCGCATCCATTCGTAGGCCCGCTCGGCCTCGGTCCAATACCCGGCCACGGACAATCCCATCGCGGATTCCACATGATCCCAGGGATCCGTTTTTCCGTTGACCGACCAGGGGATCTCGCCGTCGGCCTTCTGCACCGAGGCAATGAAATCGGCCATTTGTTCCAGATCCAGGCGCGCTTCCGCCGCGGCCCTCGATAAATCCCGTTTCATTGGTTATTGTTTTCCTTTTTGAGATAGAAGATGATGCTTTTTGCGATGAAGGGATTCAGTATCCCCTCCACCATTCTGACCCATTTCGGGCGCCGCATGATGTCCCACTCCAGAAATTTCCTGTACAGATTGACCGGAAGCGCGCTTTCGTTCTTGTGGCCGACCAGGCATTTCAGCCACCAGTAGGGCGAATGCAGGCCATGCTTGTAGCGGACATCGACACAGTGCGTGCCGGCGGCTTCGAGCAGGCCCTGCAACTCCCTCTTTCGATAGATCCGGATATGCCCGCCGGGTTCCCTGTGGTAGGCTTCGGACAGCGCCCAGCAGATCCGCTCCGGCAGGAATCGCGGCACGCTCACGGCAAGATCCCGGCCCGGTTTCAGGATCCGGACCAATTCGGCGATGGCGGCCCGGTTGTCCGGGATGTGCTCGAGGACCTCCGAACAGATCACCGCGTCGAAAGTGTCGTTCCGAAAGGGCAGCCGGGTCACATCCGCCCGGGAGATCAGGCAGCGGCCGTGCCCGTTGCCGATTTGCCCGCGCATCAGATAGAGCGTCGTTGCCGCCCGGCAGAGGTCTTCCCACCGGAGATCGACACCGGTCACATCAACGCCCTGAATGCGAAAGGCCTCGCATACATGGCGGCCCGTTCCGCATCCGGCGTCCAGCAGGCGGTCCCCCGGTTTCAGGTTGAGCCGGTTCAGATCAACGGTGAGCATCGATGGCTTCCCGGTAGGCGTCCACTGTCTTCCGGGCGGCGTGCCGCCATGTGAATGAGCCTTTCACGCGGTCCAGCCCGGCCTGCCCCAGCCGCCGCCGCTTTTCCGGATGATCCAGAAGGTCCACAATGGCCTTCTCCAGGGCCTCCTTGTCTCCCGGCGGAACGATGATCCCGGCATCGCCGACCACCTCGGGCAGGGCGCCGCCGGATGTGCTGACCACCGGCACGCCGCAGGCCATCGCCTCCCCCGCAGGCATCCCGAACCCCTCATAGAGCGAGGGGATCACCGCGATGGCGGCCTCCGCGTAATAGCGGGCGAATTCCTCATATTCAATGCGCCCGGTGAACCGGACGGCGCCGTTCAGATTCAGCTGCCTGGCGAGGCGTTCAACGGCGCCGTCCTTTTTCGGGGCGCCGATCACCGTCAGCCGGACGGATCTTTCCCTGCGAATGGATGCGACCGCCTCGAGAAGGTACCGCAGCCCCTTGAGGGGCGTGTCGGCGCTGCTCGTCACAAGGAGCTGGTCGTCGGACCGCCGGACATCGGGCAGCGGGTAGAAGAAATCCGTGTTGATGCCGTTGGGAACGACACGGAAGCTGTCCGGTGAAATGCCGAAATCCCGGCTGATGTCCTTTTTCGAACACTCCGAGACCGTAATCACCCGCGACAGGCGCCGGGAGACCCTTTTCTGCATCGCGAGGAACGAATACCAGCGCCGGATCTTGATCTTCCTCAGGAATGTCGGCGCCGCCTCGATTTCCGCATCCCGGTCCACCGTGATGGGGTGGTGAATGGTGGCCACCGTCGGATAGCCCATGCGCGGCAGGTCCAGCAGACCGTAGGCCAGGCACTGGTTGTCGTGCACGATGTCGTATTCGGGCCGCAGGGAACGCAGATACCGGCGCACCCGCATTCCGAACGTCCGGGGCTCCGGAAATCCCCCGAGGCACATGCCGATGAATTCCACCTGATTGACCGGGGAAAGAAGGTCCCTGTACCTTGCCGGCCTGAACAGATGATCCGGGTTGTACAGATCGAGGTTCGGCAGCTTGCGCAGCCCGATACCGCCGGCCAGCTCCGGGTAAGGCGGCCCGGAGATGACATCCACCTCATGGCCCAGATCCCTCAGCCCCCGGCTGAGGTATTTGACATAGACGCCCTGACCACCACAGGTCGGATTGCCCCGGTAGGTCAGAAGGCATATTTTCAGCGGGTCGGATCGCTGTCTGTTAATCCTTGCGGGACTGCTTTTTCGTTTCACGGTGAGGGACGACCTTGTCTTTCAAAGCTTTTCTCGCCAGACTCTCGGAGTTTTTGAACATCCTGTCCACTTCCCGGGGACCCAGGCCGGCGCCCAAGGCGATGATCCGGGCCATCTCCGGGGAGGTGAGATCCTGGGGGCCATGGGCATCGGTGTTCAGCACGAGACGCGCGCCATGCCGGCGGGCCATCTGTACGACGTGTCCATTGGACAGGCTGTGGCCCCGGCGGGTCGTGATTTCCAGACAGATGCCCCTTGCCGCCGCCAGTTTGGCCTCGCGCCCGGTGATCAGCCCCGGGTGGGCCAGGATGTCGACGGGCGATTCCAGGGCGGCCTCGTTGGTGCCCGGGGCAACCGGTTCGACAACGGTTTCACCATGAACGACAACCAGCCGGGCCCCCAGCTTCCGGGCTTCCACGGCCAGTTCCCGAATGTGCGCGGGCGGCACATGGGTGAGCTCGATCCCCGGAATGACCTGGACCCCGCACACCGTCGAGAGTTTCTCGCAGACGCCGGCAATCCGGGGAATGATGAAGTCCAGGTTGGACGCATCCCCGTGATCGGTGATGGCGATCGCCCGATAACCCCTGACCCGGGCGCGCCGGACCAGTTCGGAAGGAATCAGTTCTCCGTCGCTGAAAATCGAGTGCGTATGGAGGTCAATCATTGCGCGGGCTCCTTCGTGGCGGCTGCGTTGCCGCAAACCGATTGATTTGAAAATCAACGAATGGGTTTTCTAACAGATTTGCAATCGTCGGTCAATTACAAACTTATTGACACTCCCTCGATTATATGCAATTTTCCGCAAGCTTCAGAATGAATTCGCGGGAGATCCTCTTTGAATCTCCCCGCTTGAACAAACCGGACAGGAGGAAATCATGTCGATTCTCGAATGGAGGAAGGAAGGAACCGTTGCCGTCATCACGATGACCAACGGGGAAAACAGGCACAACCCCACTTTCACGGAGGCCATCCTGAAGGCCTTGGATGAAATCGAAAAGGACGCGAGCGTCTCCTCGGTCGTCATCGCATCCAGTGACCCGAAAAACTGGTCACAGGGCATCGACGTGCAGTGGCTCATGGGCGCATTCAACAACAAGGATTATCAGGCCATCAAGGATTTCATGTACGGCCTGAACCGGATATTCAAAAGGATCCTGCTCTACCCCATGCCGGTCGTCGCCGCGATCAACGGCCACGCCTTCGGGGACGGATCGATCATGGCCTGTGCCTGCGACTTCCGCTTCATGAAGTCCTCCAAAGGGTTTTTCTGCTTTCCCGAAATCGACATCAGCATTCCCTTCCTGCCGGGCATGATCTGCCTGGTGAAAAAAGCCTTCCCCTACTACAAGCTGGAAGAGGCGGTCTACAGCGGCAAGCGTTACGGGGCGAGAGAGCTGGAAGCGCATCACGTGATCACGAAATCCTGCGAAGACGACGAAGCGCTGCTCCGGGAGGCCATCGCCTTTGCCGGGACCTTCACGAAAAAGAGGGCCATTTTCGGCGAGATGAAAAAGCGGTACCACAAGCACATCGTCGAGGTCATGGACCGGGAAGACCCGGAGTATATCGAATCGCTGAAATTAATGATGTAACCTGCCCTGCGGTTCGGCAACATGAGAAAGATCCTCGATCGCTATATCCTGCGGGAAATCGCGCTGCCGTTCGTCCTGGTGCTCTTCATCCTGACCTTTGTCCTGCTGATGGGGCGGATCCTTCAGCTCATGGACCTGCTGGTCAACAAGGGCGTCGGCTTCCTGGACATATCGAAATTTGTCATCCTGCTGATGCCCTCCTTTCTCATGTTCACCATTCCCATGTCCCTGCTCGTCTCGATCCTGATCGGGCTGGGCCGGCTTTCCGGAGACAACGAAATCACAGTGATGCGGGCCTCGGGCATTAGCCTGTACCAGATCGCCCGGCCCATCGCCGCCGCCGCCGTGATTGCTTTTCTTCTGACGGGCGTCATCACGCTTTTCCTCGTTCCCCAGAGCAAATACGCAACGAAGGTTCATCTGTACAATGTCTCCAAGCAGAAGGCCAGCATCGGCATCCGTGAGAAAGTTTTCATCGATTATTTCAAGGGGCTCCTGATCTACGCGGAATCGATTCCGCTCGACGGGGCCTTCATGGAAGGCGTCCTCATTGCGGACACGAGACTGACCAGCGAGCCGAGCACCATCATCGCCAAAAAGGCCTATCTCCTCTCCGACCCCAGGGCGCTGACGATCACCATGCGGCTGGAAAGCGGCAGCACCCACACGGTCGATCCCCAGTTCAGGAACTACCGGAAAATGGATTTCGACATCTACGACGTCAACCTGGACTTCGGCTCCGCCCTGCTGGATGAGGGGAGTCTCAGGGAAAAGTCCACCGGCGAAATGAACATTCTGGAACTGCGGAAAAGGCTCCGGCAAACCGACACGGAGAAGCGGAAGCTGCGCGACGCCGCGATTGAACTGCATAAGAAGCTCTCCATCCCCGTGTCGTGCCTGATCCTGGGCCTTCTCGCGATCCCCCTCGGCATCCGGACGAACCGGTCCGCGAAATCGTGGAGCATCACCATCGGTTTCGCCCTCACGGTTCTATACTACATGCTGCAACTGGGCGGAGAGGCGCTCGTGCAGACGGGCCGGGTCGGCCCCCTGATCGGGACGTGGGTTCCCAATCTGGTCTTCAGCGCTGCGGGAATTCTCCTTTTTGCGATGGCGGCGCGGGAGATCCCCTGGAGGTCCCTCCTCCCCGGAAGCGCCGCTGCCCGGCGGACGCCGGAAAAGGGGGAATCGCCGTCATGACGATTCTGGACCGCTATGTCGCCAGGGAATTCCTGAAGCTGTTCGGCCTGATCGTCGTCTCCTTCATCTTTCTCTACATCGTTTTCGATTTCTTCGAAAAAATCAACATGTTCATGAGCAACCGGGCCTCGCTGACCCAGATGGCCTTCTTTTTTCTTTTCAACATCCCCATGATCGTTTCCCTTACCCTGCCCGCGGCGGTGCTGCTGGCCGCGCTGATCACCTTCGGCGTGATGTCGAGAAACAGCGAAATCGTGGCGATGAAAGCCAACGGAATCAGCCTGTACCGGGTGTCGCTGCCCCTGATCCTTCTGGCCGGCGCGATCTGCGTCATCGCCTTTCTGTTCAGTGAATTCGTCACACCGCTCACCAACCAGAAGGCGTTCCAGATCCTCAAGGTGGAAGTCCAGAAGCGGACGGAGCTGGGAACGTTCAAACAGAATCAGATCTGGTACCGGAGCCGGCAGGCCATCTACAACTTCAAGGTTTTTCACCCGGACCGGAACCTGCTCCAGGGGATCGCGATCAATTATCTGGATCCGCAGTTTCAACTGACCATGCGGATCGATGCCGAGCGCGCGGAATGGAAGAACGGACAATGGCTGTTTCAGAATGTCCTGATCGCGCGGTTCAATGCCGGCGATTTCCCCGTGCTGGAGAGGCAGGCCGCCGCCGTGATCGACCTGCCGGAGAAACCGGCGGATTTCATGATTGCGCAGAAGGACGCGGACAAGATGGGCTACCTGGAACTGAGGCAGTACATTGAAAAGCTGCAGTCCGACGGTTACGATACGACACGCTATCGCGCGGACCTGCACGGCAAGATCGCCTTTCCCCTCGTCAGCGTCATCCTGGCGATCATCGGCATATCGTTTTCATTGCGGTCGGAGCGAAGCGGCGGCGTGACGCAGAGCATCGGCGCCGGGATCGTGATCGGATTCTCCTACTGGCTGGTTTTCGCTTTTGCCATGTCCCTCGGCCGTGCGGGCACCCTGCCGCCCCTGCTGGCGGCCTGGACGGCCAACATCGTCTTCGGGGTCGCTTCCTTCCTGATGTATCGGATCGTCAAAACGTGAAAGGACGTCTTTAGTACCGGTAATGGTCCGGCTTGAACGGCCCGATGACCGGGATCCCCAGGTAGTCGGCCTGTTTCTTCTTCAGCCGCGTCAGCCGCGCACCGAGGCGGCGCAGGTGCAGCCGGGCGACCTCTTCATCCAGCTTCTTGGGCAGGGTGTAGACACCGGGCGCGCGCTGCCTGGAAGCCAGATCGATCTGCGCCAGACACTGATTCGTGAAACTGTTGCTCATCACAAAACTGGGATGTCCCGTGGCGCAGCCGAGGTTCACCAGCCTGCCCTCCGCCAGAACGATAATGGAGCGCCCCGATTTCAGGGTCCATTTGTCCACCTGCGGCTTCACGTTCTCGCGCCGGCACCCCTTCGTCGTTTCAAGATAGCGCATGTCGATCTCGCTGTCGAAATGGCCGATGTTGCAGACGATGGCCTCATTCTTCATTTTTTCCATATGGCTGCCGGTGATGACATCGCAGCACCCCGTTGCGGTGATGAAGATATCCGCATCTTTCACCACCTCATCCAGCGTCCGGACCTCGTAGCCTTCCATGGCCGCCTGCAGGGCGCAGATCGGGTCCACCTCCGTGACGATCACCCGGGCCCCGAAACCGCGCATGGATTGGGCGGACCCCTTGCCCACATCCCCGTATCCGCAGACGACGACCACCTTCCCCGCAATCATGATATCCGTGGCCCGCTTGATCCCGTCCGCCAGGGATTCGCGACAGCCGTAGAGGTTGTCGAACTTGGACTTGGTCACGGAATCGTTGACGTTCATGGCCGGGAAGAGCAGCTCGCCCGCCTTGGCCATCTGATACAGCCGGTGAACCCCCGTCGTCGTCTCCTCCGAAACGCCGCGAATGTCTTTCGCCACACGCCGCCAGCGGCCCGGGTCCTTCTTCAGGCTGCGCTTCAGGCGCTCCATGATGATCTGCATTTCCCTGTGATCGGTCTCCTGCCTCAGCAGCTCCGGATTCTTCTCCGCCTTGACCCCCTGATGCACGAAAAAGGTCGCGTCGCCGCCGTCGTCGACGAGCAGGTCCGGCCCGGACCCGTCGGGCCAGGTCAGGGCCTGTTCGGTGCACCACCAGTAGGCCTCGAGGCTTTCACCCTTCCAGGCAAAAACGGCGGCGGAGCCGGCGGCCGCAACCGCGGCGGCGGCGTGATCCTGCGTCGAAAAGATGTTGCAGGATGCCCAGCGAATGTCCGCACCCAGCGTTTTGAGCGTTTCGATCAGCATGGCCGTCTGGATGGTCATGTGCAGGCTGCCCATGATCTTGAGGCCCTTGAGGGGCTTCTTCGCGCCGTATTTTTCCCGGATCGCCATCAGGCCCGGCATTTCATTTTCGGAAAGCTCCATTTCCCGGCGGCCCCAGTCCGCCAGGGACAGATCGGCCACCTTGTGTTTCAGGGTCGGGTCCAGTTCGACAAACTTCATCCTTACCTCCTGTCATTCATTTTCCATTTTGATTTTCCGCGGCGGGGAAGCGGCCTCTTCGCGCAACCGCCCGGGCGGATTGACGATGCCGCCGGAAATAACGAGGGTAAAGGCCTCTTCGACGGTCATGTCCAGCTGAATCAGGTCTTCCTCGGGAAAAACGATAAAATAGCCGGATGTCGGGTTAGGCGTTGTGGGCACGTAGACGCTCAGGCACTTTTTTCCCGTCTTCGCCTGAATTTCTTCATTGGGCGTGCCGGTCACAAATGCCACCGTGTAGGCCCCCCGGCGGGGAAATTCGACCAGCACCACTTTCCGGAAGCTCCGGCTCCGGTAGAGGAACATGCTGTCCACGATCTTCTTGATGGCCGAATGAATGCTCCGGACAACGGGGATCCGGTCGAGCATGCCTTCGCTGAACCGGACAATCCTCCTGCCCACAATGCTCTGGGCCATGAGGCCGCAAATCAGGATCAGGGCAAGGGTCACCAGGATCCCCAGACCGGGGATATGAAAGCCCAGAATCGCGTCCGGGTGAAGTTTCGCGGGCATGACGGTCAACAGTCCGTCCATCATGCCGATGAGGAAGATGAGAATGTAGAGGGTCAGGCCGATCGGGATGGTAACGGCCAGACCCGCCAAAAAAATACGTTTCAGGTTAAATTTCAAGGACCCTTCTTCCCCCCGATCCGATATGCGCGCGAACCGCTAAAGGCCATATCAAACCGCGAGCGGCAATTCAACGGCGATTTTTCAAGCGTGCGGGGCCCCAATGATCTTTCCACCGTACCGCTTCATAAAAAAAGGGTAAGGCATGACGATACCCTACCCTGGCAGGCCCCCGCCGCCGTTCCGGTTAAAGACCGGCAAAATGCGGACGGGATGTCGGCAGCCGCTCCCGAGGATCAGCCGATTTTCTTGATTCGATTCCTCTGATCGAGGAGGACGCATTTCGGGGACCAGTCTTTGATCTCCGCATCGGCCACCATCACGTAGGTGGCGATGATGATGATGTCGTCCTTCGAGGCTTTGCGCGCCGCCGCCCCGTTCAGGCAGATCACGCCGGAATTCCGCTTCCCCTGGATGGCATATGTCGTGAATCGTTCCCCATTGCTCACATTGTAAATGGACACCTTTTCGTAGGGAAGGATGTCGGCGGCTTTCATGAGATTTTCATCGATGGAGATGCTGCCCTCATAGTGGAGATCGGCATCCGTAACGGTTGCCCGGTGCAGCTTCGACTTCAGCATGAATCGGTTCATGGTGGTTCTGCCTCCCGAAGGGTCATCAGGCGGGATGCGTCCGCCTGCTCAGAAGTTTGTCTGGTTAAACGTCCAGCGGTTCGCCGAAGACGTAATTGTCGATCAGCCGGGTCTTCCCCACCCGGACCGCCAACGCCAGGACGGATTCCCCCTCCAGCCGGGCGATA
Organism: uncultured delta proteobacterium; assembly: GCA_963709485.1. Classification (GTDB taxonomy): domain Bacteria; phylum Desulfobacterota; class Syntrophia; order Syntrophales; family Fen-1087; genus JAXDBM01. The sequence goes on along the minus strand of CAVPWE010000003.1, from coordinate 152,723 downwards.
TCCTTCATGGTCGTGGTGTCACAGATCTGCGCGTAATCGATCTTCGTGCGGGTCTGGGATTCGATATGCTTCCGGACTTCCCCGACGATCTTTGCCGCATCCCGTTCCCCCCGTTCGTACAGCCCTCTGGCCAGCTTCAGGGAACGGCTGAGGCTCAGCGCCGATGCCCGCTCCTCCGGGCTCAGGTATATGTTCCGGGAGCTCATGGCCAGGCCGTCCGGTTCCCGCGTCGTGGGCATGCCGACGATGTCCAGGTCCATGTTCAGGTCCCGGACCATCCGCCGGATGGTGACGAGCTGCTGAAAATCCTTTTTCCCGAACACGGCCAGATGGGGCTTGACCAGATTGAAGAGCTTGGCGCAAACCGTCGCCACGCCGCGGAAATGACCGGGCCTGGACAATCCGCACAGGTTGTCGGTTACGCCTTCGACGGTGACGTAGGTCTGGTAATGGGGCGGATACATCTCGTCGTTCGGCGGACAGAAGATCACATCGACGCCCACCCCATCCGCCATGGAGCGGTCCCGCTCGAAATCCCGGGGATACTGTTCGAAATCCTCGCTGGGGCCGAACTGCGTCGGGTTGACGTAAATGCTCACGACCAGACAGTCTCCCCGTCTGCGGCCTTCCCGCATGAGATCGAGGTGCCCCTCATGGAAGTACCCCATGGTGGGGACAAACGTCACGATCTTCCCCTCTTTTCTGAGGGACTCCGAGAAGGATTGCATATCCCTTGCAGAGTCGATAATCTTCATCAGCCTTTGACCTTTCGATCGCCAATAAAAAAAGCCTCTCCGTCCTGAGACGGGAGGCTTTCAAAATTCACACCGCTGTCTTTCCTTCCCTTCCGTCTCAGTCCGCAACCGGATCCAAGCGGTTGCTGCTCCACTAACAGAAGCGGACCGGGCTGTCAAGATCTTTTTTAAGCGCAACAAGCTGTCGCGCCAGCCCCCCGAATTCCTCCGCGGACAGGGTTTCCGCCCTCCTGCGCCCGTCGATGCCGGCCGCCTGAAGGATCGAAATCATGCATTTTTCATCCCAGCCGGGCCACCGGAAAAGGCGCAGATTGTTCAGCAGCGTCTTTCGCCTTCTGGAAAAGGCGGTCCGGACGATGCTTCGGAATGCGTTTTCATCCCCGAACGCAACCAGCGGATCCTCGCGCATGGTCAGTTTCACGACGGAAGAAGCAACCCTGGGCTCCGGGTAAAAACAGCGGCCCGGCACGTCCATCAGGCGCCGGGTCCGGCAGTACATGGAAACCATCACCGAGGGAATCCCGTAATCCTTCGTCCCCGGAGCGGCCGTGATCCGGTCGACGACCTCTTTCTGCAGCATGAGGACCGCCGTCGAAATGACATGCCGGAAATCCAGCAGACGGAACAGGATCGGCGAGGAGATCTGATAGGGCAGGTTGCCGACGACCTTGATCTTTTCCGGGTGAAGATCCGAACGGGCGGATGAAAAATCATATTCGAGCACATCCGCCTCGACAATGTCGATATTCTTCTGCCCCTGAAGGCGCTCCCTCAGAATCCCGGCCAGGAGCGGATCGACCTCGATGGCAACGACCCGGCCGGCCCATCCCGCCATGACCTCCGTCATGATTCCCAGTCCGGCGCCGATTTCGACCACGGTTTCACTGCTGCGAATCTCGGCGGCCGCCACGATCTTGCGGAGCACGTTCTGGTCCTGCAGGAAGGCCTGGCCCAGCCGCTTGCGCGGCCGGACGCCGTGCATCCTCAGGATTTTCATGGGAGTGCTCATGTCCGGTTTCTTTTTCTCAGGGTCAGGAGAACCCGGTACGTGATGAAGTAGGCCGGAACGGCAAAGAGCGGCGCCATGATCAGACCGCCCGTCAGAAGCGGCAGCAGAATGTGCCATCCCATGCTGAAAACGCTTTGGATCGAGTGATTCGCCAGGGTCAGTCCGCCGGGATTCATGCCGAGGAGATACCGGCCCAGTTCATACTGCCCGAAATAAAAAAGGGGAATCGTGACCGGGTTGGAGATCAGCCAGGAACCCAGATAGGCGGATGTCAGGTTGTGCTTCCAGATCAGGCCGAACAGGATGATCAGGGCGGTGTGAAAAGGGATGGTGGGGGTCACGCCGACAAAAACACCGACCGCCATTCCCATAGCGATGGATCGGGGTTCGCCCTTCAGGCTGATAAAGCGGTCGTGAAACCTCTGAATGCGTCTTTTCAGCATCGACGATCCCCTGGCCAACGAGTCCGGCGGCCAGCGGGAAACTGCGTTGAGATCCAGGGAATCCCGCCTGCCCTGCCGCAGCAGATGATCGCCGACGACGGCGATCATCGCGGCGTTGTCCGTACACAGGACCATCGGCGGAATGAATACCTCGAAGCCGCGTGAATGCCCCTCTTCAAGGAACTTCTCCCGCAGCCGGCTGTTGGCCGCGACGCCTCCGCAGACCACCACCCGCGACGCACCGGCCCGCTGCGCCGCCGCGAGCGTCTTTTCCACCAGGACCTCCACGATCGCCTCCTGATAGCCCGCGACGACATGGGGCAGCTCCTCCGCCGTAAACGGGCGGCCCCTCTTTTTCAGCATCGTCAGCAGCGACGTCTTGACGCCGCTGAAGCTGAAATCGGGGCTCTCCTTCATGGCCCGGGGAAAAAGGATCCGGTTGCGGTCCCCTTCTTTTGCCATCCGGTCGATCACGACGCCTCCGGGGTAACCGATGTCCAGGAGTTTCGCCGCTTTGTCGAAGGCCTCGCCGGCCGCGTCGTCGCGGGTCTGCCCCAGTATCGTAAAATCCTGGAAGCCCCTCACCAGATAAACATTGGTGTGACCGCCGGACACCACGAGCGCGACGAAGGGGAAGTCCGGTTTTTTTCCGGTCAGGAAAACCGACGCGACGTGACCCTCCAGATGATTCACCCCGACGAAGGGTATGCCGCCCGCAAAGGCCATCGCCTTGGCCGTGGACAGTCCCACCAGCAGGGACCCGACCAGTCCGGGGCCCCGGGTCGCGGCGACCCCCTGGATGTCGTTCAGGGCAACGCCTGCATCGTCGAGAGCCTGAAGGATGACCGGAACAACGGCCTCGATATGCTTGCGGGATGCGATCTCCGGCACGATGCCGCCGTACCGGCTGTGGATCCCGATCTGCGAGGCGATGACGTTGGACAGAAGCGCTTCCCCGTCGCGCACCACGGCGGCCGCCGTCTCGTCGCAGGATGATTCAATCCCCAAAACCAGCATCGCTGTCCTCTTTTCCTTTTCCTTTTACAAAAAAACGGAATGTATATATAAGAGCCTTCGAGATTTGTAAATACGCTTTTGAAAGATGCGCCCATGGAGATTGCCACGGACTTTCTGGTGCTGGGCAGCGGCATTGCCGGCCTGAGCTTCGCGATCCGGGCCGCCGAACTCGGCACGGTCGCGATCGTCACCAAGAAAGAGCAGTTCGAATCGAACACCAACTACGCCCAGGGCGGCATTGCCGCCGTTCACGATCGCAGCGACTCCTTCGAGGATCACATCGCCGACACGCTGGTCTGCGGGGACGGCCTCTGCCATGAGGATGTCGTCCGGTTCGTCGTCTCGGAAGGCCCCGCGCGGATCGCGGAACTGGTGGCATGGGGCGTCGAATTCACCCGGGCCGAGCAGGGGGACTCTGCGGTTTATGATCTCGGTCGCGAGGGGGGACATTCCCGACGCCGCGTTTTTCACGCGAAAGACCTCACCGGCCGGGAAATCGAACGGGCACTGATCGAAAAAACGCGGCTGCAGCCGAACATCACCACCTACGAAAACCACATTGCCATCGACCTGATCCTGAAATCCGCCCTTGCCGCCCGGGAAACAACGGGACCCGATCAGTGCCTCGGGGCCTATGTCCTGGATATTCACCACCGGGAAATCCGCACCTTCCGGGCAAAGTTCGTCGTCCTGTCAACCGGGGGGGCCGGCAAGGTCTACCTCATCACGACCAATCCCGACATCGCCACGGGCGACGGGATCGCGATGGCCTACCGGGCGGGCGCCCGGATCGCCAACATGGAGTTCATGCAGTTTCATCCGACCTGCCTGTACCACCCGGATGCCAAATCGTTTTTGATCAGCGAAGCTGTCCGGGGCGAGGGGGGAATCCTGAAGCTGAAAAGCGGCAGCACCTTCATGGAAAGGTATCACCCCATGAAAAGCCTGGCCCCGAGGGATATCGTGGCCAAGGCAATCGACCAGGAGCTGAAAAAGTCAGGGGACGATTATGTCCTGCTGGACATCCGTCACAAAGACCGGGATGTCATCATCAAGCGGTTCCCCAACATCTACCGCCAGTGTCTGAAATACGGGATCGACATGACGAGGGACCCCATCCCTGTCGTTCCGGCGGCCCATTACCTGTGCGGAGGGGTAGCGGTCAACGCCTGCGGAGAAACATCCATTGAACGCCTGTTCGCCTGCGGAGAGGTCTCCTGCACCGGCCTTCACGGGGCCAACCGGCTGGCCAGCAATTCGCTTCTGGAGGCGGTGGTCTTTTCCCATCGCGCCCTCTCAAAAATCGCGGAGCGCTTTCGGGAAAGCACGGACGACCGCATTCCGATCCCCACCTGGGACCCCAGGGGCGCGACGGAAAGCGACGAGTCCATCGTGGTTTCGCACAACTGGGAGGAAATCCGGCTGTGCATGTCCAACTATGTGGGGATCGTCCGGTCCAACAAGCGTCTGGACCGCGCGGAAAGGCGAATTGAAATGATCCTCCGGGAAATCGACGAATACTACCGGAATTTCATCATCACGCGGGACCTGCTGGAGTTGCGGAACATCGCCACCGTGGCCCGGCTGATTATCCGCTGCGCACGGATGAGAAAGGAAAGCCGCGGCCTGCACTACAACCTCGATTATCCGGAAAAGGACGACCGCAACTGGCTGCGGGACACGGTCATCGAGAGGGGCCATGCTGCCGCATACGGCCCGACGGACGTCAACATCTGACGGGCTCGCTGCCTTTCGCGAAGGCCCCGCCGCCGCTCCCGTTCCCCCCGGCAGGCTTTTCCGAAGGCCGCGCTTTTCAGGATCGCACGGATCATGACCTTCGTCCCGAACCGGGAAATCACCGTCCGCGACCGTGTCCACAAGCACAGCACTTTTTTTATTGCCGCTCCCGGAACACCCTGTCAAAAATGAAATCGACGTTTTTCAGAAAATGTTCCACCCGGAACAGGCGGTCCAGATCCTGGTCAAGCAGACAGCGCATGACCTCCTTGTCCTTCCGGAGCAGCGACTTGAACGCGATCCCCCGCTCCCAGGATCTCATGGCGTTTCGCTGGACGACGGCATAGGCCGCCTCCCGGGACATCCCCTTCTCAATCAGTTTCAACAGCACCATTTGCGAAAAGATAACGCCGTGCGTCATGTTCAGATTGCTCCGCATGCGGTCCGGATAAACCACCAGCCGGTCGATCATCCCCGTGAACCGGTTCAGCATGAAATCCAGAAGAATGGTTGCGTCGGGACCGATCACCCGCTCCACGGAGGAATGGCTGATATCGCGCTCATGCCAGAGGGCGACATTCTCGAGTGCGGCCAGGGCATAAGCGCGCATGAGGCGGGAAAGGCCTGATAGATTCTCCGAAAGGACCGGATTGCGCTTGTGGGGCATGGCCGAAGAGCCTTTTTGACCGGGTGCAAAATATTCCTCCGCTTCCCGGACCTCCGTTCTCTGGAGAAGCCTGATTTCCTGGGCATACTTGTCGATGGACGAAGCGATGATGGCCAGCGTGCAAAAAAACTCCGCGTGCCGGTCCCGCTGCACGATCTGGGACGACACCGGCGCCGGTTTCAGACCCAGCTTCCGGCAGACGTAGGCCTCGACGCCGGGATCCACAAAGGAGAACGTCCCGACGGCGCCCGCAATCTTCCCGTAGCTGACCGTCTCCCTGGCCCGGATCAACCGCTCCCGGTTTCTCTGCATTTCCTGATGCCACAGGGCCATCTTGAGGCCGAAGGTGATCGGCTCCGCATGAATGCCGTGGGACCGGCCGATCATGACCGTCTTTTTGTGGGCGAAGGCTTTCTTTTTCAGCACTTCGAGAAGCCGGTCCATGTCTTCGATCAGGATATCCGCCGCCTCTTTCAGGAGAATCGCCAGGGACGTGTCCAGGATGTCGGAGGAAGTGAGCCCCATGTGGATGAAGCGGCCGTCTTCGCCGACCTTTTCTGTCACCGAGGTGAGAAAGGCGATGACGTCATGCCTGGTCGTCTTCTCGATTTCGTCAATGCGCGCCACATCGAAGCCCGCACCGGCCTTGATCCTCCTGAGGGACGCCTTGGGAATCTCCCCCCGCCGGGCCAGGGCTTCACAGGCGCGGATCTCGATGTCCAGCCATGTCCGGTAGCGGTTCTCCGCGCTCCAGACGGCAGTCATCCTCTCCCGGGAATATCTTGGAATCAACGTCTCCCTCCTGAAGTCATGGCGCCGGGTCTCTCGAAAACCTCTACAGCACGGATCCGAAACGATCCGAATATCCCCTTGGCGGGAAACATTCGATTCATCGCCCGCCCCTTCGCTTCTCCAGTTTCACCACAACTCCCTTCCGATCATTTTCGCGGATATCCGACGGATTGGGCAAGGATGATTTTCTGATCGGGCCGGAGCTTCATGACGCCGGCGAGGCTGTTCCGGTCGATGCTGCCCCTGACGACGGTGGCAAGGCCTTCGGATGCGCAGTAGAGGTAGACATTCTGGCTGATAAAACCCGCATCGGCGGCGGCGTAGAAATCCCTGTCCTCCGCGCTTGTCCTTTCCATTTTCGCGTAATCCGCCACATAGATCAGATTGACGGGCGCCTCCCCGACATAGGCCTGCTGCCCCGTCCGGCCGCGGACATCCTCTCTTACAACCGGCGTCAATTGACGCGCCGGGGCATCAAAGAGATAAAGGCCCTCCGCAGTGGCCACATAGATGTCGATTTCCTGCTGATTCATCGCCGAGGGAGCCGTCCGCCCTCCCGAACCCGGCCGATTGATCCCGTTGGCCGCCCAGAGCAGGTTCGACAGGACCCGGTTCGGCAGCTTTTTCGGATTGAAGGCGCGGGCGGATTTTCTCTCCCTGAGAACGTGCATCAGGGGCCTCCCCGTATCCAGCTGCATCGGCATCAGGCGAATCGGCTTGAGATCACCGGGGAAGGCGGGGGAGCCGGAGAGGCAAATCCATATGCCCAGAAGGGCGGCGGGCAAAAAGATTCCAATCTTCATGAAACGTCTCACGGCGCTTGCCGGACCGGTTCGACGGCCGCCGGAACCGGCTGATCCTCTCTCATCGTCTCCCGGATCGCCCGCTCTTTCTGGGTGATGATGTCGTCACGCTTCAGAATATAATAGAGCGACAGATCGCTCTCACCGATCGCGTAATAGGCCCTGCTGCAATTGGTGTAGGCGTCCGTGTAGGACGGGGCGATGTGGATCGCCTTCTTGTATTCCTCGATAGCATCCGCATACAATCCCTTGTCGGCATATTCGAGACCGGTTTCATTATGGATTTTTGCCTGCTCGCTTATTTCCAGCTTAAAGCCGGGGTACGCCCCCTGCTGCGCAGAGGGGGTCGTTGCACAGGCGACAGCCATTGCACATACGAACAGAACGACTGGCAGGAATGTCCGGAATCGGTTTTTCTTCATGCTCCTCTCTCCTTTCCCTCGTTGGGCTGCTAAAAAAGATGTCTGAACCTTCCGGTTTTCCTTTAGCATATTTGTCACCCGCAGCACAATAAAATGGTTGCGCCCGCAGAAGGAAAATATTCCCCGTCATTCCAAAGAGATTGACAACGATTGTCGCGAAAGTTATGGTACCAGCGTCCGAAGGAGGAACGCCATGAAAAGCATTCGTGAATTCAGGAACCCGGAGTATGACGTGGACCCCGTTTTTTTGAATCGCTGGTCTCCCCGTGCCATGTCCGGCGAGGGCATCGGCAAGAAAGAGTTGCTGTCGCTGTTCGAAGCCGCCCGGTGGGCGCCCAGCGCCAACAACAACCAGCCCTGGCGTTTTGTTTACGCCATGAGGGACACGCCCCACTGGCCGCCGTTTTTTGACCTGCTCGCCGAACTGAACCGGGTCTGGGCGGTCCGGGCGGCGGCTCTGGCGGTTGTGGTTTCGAAAAAGTCCTTTGATCACAACGGTAAATTCTCAAGGACGCACAGCTATGACACCGGGGCAGCCTGGGAAAATCTGGCGCTCCAGGGTTCCCTGAAAGGCCTGGTGGTGCACGGCATGCAGGGATTCGACTATGACCGGGCCGGGGAGCTCTTGAAGATTCCCGACGGTTATCAGGTCGAGGCGATGATGGCCATCGGGAAACCCGGGAAGCGGGAGTCGCTGCCGGAACAATACCGCGAGCGGGAGTTCCCTTCAGACCGGAAAAAATTGTCCGATATCGTCATGGAAGGATCCTTCGCCATTCGGGAGGACATCCATGCCTGAGGGTGCATTGCCGGCCTGGGTGAAGAAACGGGTTTCGCCCGAACAGGTCCTGGAGAAGATCGAGCCCGGCATGAGCATTTTCCTGAGCACGGGCGTGGCGGAGCCCCGGACCCTGATCCGGCATCTGATGAATTCCCCGCTCCCCAACCTGTACGACCTGGATCTCCTGCAGCTGGTCAGCCTCGGCGACGCCGTGACCTCCCATCAAACATCCCCGGCCGGCAAATACCGGCTGAAGACCTTTTTCTCCGGCTGGATGGCCGGCGACGCCATCACGTCCGGCTCCGTCGATCTCATCCCCAGCCGAATCTCCCGCATCCCCCGGCTGGTCGAATCGGGCGCCATCCGGGTGGACGCGGCGTTCGTGCAGATTACGCCGCCCGACGCTTCCGGCTATGCCAGCCTGGGCGTGGCCGTCGACGCGGCCAAGTACGCCATGGAGAAAGCCGCCCTGGTGGTCGGGGAGATCAACGGCCAGGCCCCCCGGACGATGGGCAACACCTTCGTCCATGTCGACCAGTTCCACTTCCTGGTCGAGGCGACGGAGCCGCCGATCTATTTCCCCCGCTGGCCCGTGGACAGCGCCCTGGACCGGGTGGCCGCCCATGTCGCCGCGATGATCGAGGACGGCAGCTGCATTTCCTTTTACAACGGTCCCCTGTTCGAAGCGCTGGGCCGCCACCTCAGGCGGAAGCGGAACCTGGGCGTCCACACCTTCTTTTTCACGGACTCCCTGATGGAGCTCGTGCAGTGCGGCGCCGTCACCAACCGAATGAAGGGCTATTTCCAGGGGAAGTCCCTGACCTCCTACGCCCAGGGGACGCCGGAGCTCATGAAGTGGCTGGATCAGAATCCGCTGGTGGAGTTTCAGGGCATCGATATCGTTTCCGACCGCCGGCGGATCAGCCTGAACGACAAAATGGTCGTCGTGATCCCGGCGCGGAAGGTGGACCTGACCGGCAATGTGGCCCTGCAGATGGGCCGGGGCAACGTCACCGGCAGTCCCGGGCAGGCCCAGGAATTCTTTGCCGGTGCGGAATACTCGCGGGGAGGCCGGGCCATGGTCGCCCTGCCGAGCCGGAACCTGCAGGGCCGGTCGAACATCCTGGTTTCCGTGGCGGACTATCCGAACCAGTTCACCAACCGCGAGTCGCTTGACCTGATCGTCACGGATTACGGGATCGCCTCGCTGGTCGGCCGCACCGTCCGGGAGCGGGCCCAGGCCCTGATCGACATCGCCCATCCCGATGACCGGGCCGAACTGATCCGGCAGGCCAGGGAAAGCCGGCTGCTTTACGCGGATCAGATTTACATAGACGAATCCGGCCGCCTCTATCCCGAACATCTGGCCTGCGCACATACCTTCAAGGAGGGGCTTCGCGTCCGTTTCCGCGCGATCCGGCCCTCCGATGAGGAGGACATGCGGAGGCTCTTCTACCGCTTTTCCGATCAGGCGGTCTACTATCGCTATTTCAGCGCCATCCAGGCGATGCCCCATGAGAAGATGCAGGAATACGTCAATGTGGATTACCGGCGGACCCTGTCCATCGTGGGGACAATCGAGGAATCGGGCATCGAAAAAATCATCGCCGAAGGTCGATATGTGCGACAGCATGACAAGATCTTTGCCGATACGGCCTTCGTCGTCGATGAGCGGTATCAGGGGCGGGGAATCGCCTCCTTCCTGCTCGACCTGCTCATCCGGACTGCCGGGGACCGCGGGATCGGCGGCTTTACTGCCGACATCCTGGCCGACAACAAGCCCATGATCCGGGTGTTCGAGAAAACCGGCCTGCCCATGAAGGCCGGCATGGCATATGGGGTCTATCACTTGACGATTCCCTTTCCCGACGGGAATGACAGTGCCGTCCCGGCCGCAACCGATCAGGATTGCCGATAAGGGAACCGTCCCCCAGCCTTGAAACGCCGGAGCGAACCGCATGTTTCTTTTTAAAAAAATCGTCACGCCGCTTTTTTATCCGCTGACGCTCTGCCTGATCCTGATGGCAGCGGGGCTGCTCCTGCTCTGGTTTACCCGTCGGCAGCGGGCCGGCAGGATCCTGGTGACCGTCGGTGTCGTCATGCTCGCCGTCTTCAGCTCGGGAACGGTGTCCGACCGGATTCTGGGCCCCATGGAACGTTCCTTCCCTCCGTTCACGGCAGTTCAGGAAAGGGTGAAATGGATCGTCGTCCTTGGCGGCGGCCATACCTCCGATCCCGCCCTTCCGGTCACGAGCCAGATTTCACCGGAGTCGCTGCAGCGCCTGACGGAAGCGATCCGCATTTACCGCAGCCTGCCGGGGTCAAAACTCATCCTGTCGGGCGGCGCGGTTTTCGATCCCGCCTCCGAAGCGGAAATCTTCCGCCAAACGGCCCGGGCGATCGGGATCCCTCCACAGGACCTCGTCCTGTCCGATCGGGCAAGGGACACGGAAGAGGAAGCCCGCTTCATTCGGGAAATGGTCGGAGGCGACCCGCTGGTGCTGGTGACTTCGGCGTCCCATATGCCCCGGGCGGTCGCCCTGTTCCGGAAACGGGGCATGAATCCGATTCCGGCCCCGGCGGCGCATCTGGTGAAGCGGCGCCAGGGTCCGGTACCGGAAGACTTCTATCCTTCCACAATGGCGCTTCTGAAAGCGCAGTTGGCCATCCGCGAATATCTGGGCATGACGTGGCTGAAGCTCTCGGGCAAGCTGTAAATGAGCCTTGAATTGATCGCCCTGACGTGCTACGGATGACCTGCAATCAACAAACAAATCCAAATTTGAACCGGGAGACTGTTATGAATCACGTTTACAGATTGATGATCGGTTTGTCTCTCCTGCTGCTGACGACCGGCCTGGTCTGGGCCAAGGACAAAAAAACGGTTGCCGTGTTTCCCTTCAGCATCCACAGCGCCGACAACATTGATTACGTCAGACAGGGCATTCGGGACATGCTCTCCTCCCGGATCTCCGCAAGCGACAAAATCGAAGTCCTGGACAGGGATGCCGTTCTTGAGGCGCTGAAAAAATCGGAGGGAAAAGAGCTGACGCTGCCGGCGGTTTACGACCTCGGGAAAAAAATGAACGCCGATTATGTGGTCTGGGGCAGCATCACGAAAATCGGCAGCAGCTTCAGCATTGACGGAAAGCTCGTTGATATTGCCGCCTACAAATCACCCGTCGGGATATTCACGCAGTCCCAGGGCATGGACGATCTGATCCCCAAAGTCAACGAATTCGCGCAGCGCATCGACGCCCATATCCTGGGAACCGCCCCACCCGTTGCCGCTCCGCCCAGCGCCGCACCCGTTCCCTCCCCCGGCGCTTCGGACCAGAAGCAGCCGCTTTCCCGGGAAGCCCAGATCATATCGAGCATGAAGGCCGGAAAGAAGGCCACCTTCACCGCCCTGATCAACCCGGACTTCATCACCGGCACCCAGCCGCTCGACCGGAAGAGCTTCTGGATGAGCCAGAAATACCCGACTGAATTCAAGGGAATGGACATTGGAGATGTCAATGGCGACGGTCTGAATGAAACGGTGGTGATCGATAACAGCAACATCTATATCTACCAGAAGAAGGAGGATGTCTTCCGGCTCCTGGAGAAAGTCGGCGGGACCTCTTCGGATAAATACATCACCCTGGATATCGCGGACATCCGGCAGAGCGGGACGAAACAGATCTTCGTCACCAACATGAACATCGACAGCCCCTCCTCCTTTGTTCTCGAATACCGGGACAAGAAATTCAGCCGGATCGCCTCAAACCTGCCCTGGTTTTTGAGAGTCATCAGCACTTCATCGGGAGAGCCCATGCTGCTGGGACAGCGGAGAGGCACCGGCAAGATCTTTGACTCGGATATCTACGAGATTGTCTGGATCAACGGGGAGTACCGGGAAGGGAAAAAAATCAGGGCGCCCCGGGGTCTTTCCGTCTTTGGCCTTGCGATGGACAACCTCTCCGAGGGGTCGAAAAACAGGATTATCGCACTGACCGACGACGACTACCTTTACGTGTTCGAGGAAACGGACAGGCGCCTGTCGCAGGTCCGGACCATCGCCGGCAGCAAGGAAACCCTCTGGAAAAGCGAGGATAATTTCGGCGGAAGCAACACGTACATCGAGGCGAAGACGACGGATCGCCTCGCGGAGGCCTACGAGAAGTACAACTATATCAATTCCAGGATCCTCACCTACGACATGAACAAAACCGGCAGAAGAGACGTTTACGTCGTCAAAAACATCTCATCCTCGGCAAGGGTCCTGCAGAACGTAAGGCTCTTTACGTCAGCGGAAATGTACAGCCTGACCTGGGACGGGCTGGGGATGCTGGAAAACTGGCGCACGAGGAAAATCAACGGCTATGTGGCCGATTTCCAGTTCAAGGACATCGACAACGACGGCGAAAACGAAATCGTCCTGGCCCTCGTACTGTCCACGGGGGCATCGATATCCAATCGCAGCGTCGTTGTCGCCTACAAGGTGACCCGGCAGCCGGCCCCGCAGCAGACCGGACAATAAGGGGTTGACAAACAACGATTCTTGATATACTTCAAAACCCAATCCACGATCGGCGGTGTAGCTCAGCCGGTTAGAGCATACGGCTCATATCCGTAGTGTCCGGGGTTCAATTCCCTGCACCGCCACCATTGAATCGTCGAAAGCCTGGCCCTGTGTCAGGCTTTTTTCATGGATCGGGAATCAAAACGCCATATGGACTTAACGATCCTCACAGACCGGGACCTCTTTCCGGATACCGTTGTCCGCAAACTCGGGCAATACCCCGTTGATTACGCGGAAAGAATGACGTTCATTCAATGCTCCCGGGAAACGCCGGAGCCCTATTCGGCCGCAGGGGTCCTGCTTCTTCTCCACTTCAGGGAAGAGCGCCCCGATGCCGGCGGTTCGCGGGGAAATTACTGCTTTCAACTCATTAAACGCTCCGCCAGCGTCGCCCAGCCCGGCGATCTGAGCTGCCCGGGGGGCATGCTGCACCCTCGCCTGGATCGCATCCTCCGGACCCTGCTGACCTCGGGCATCGTGCCGGCGATGCGGGGCTACACGGAATCCTTTGCCGGAACGGGAAATGGAAACACGCTCAAGGCCATCACGCTTTTTCTGACCAATGCAATCCGGGAATCCTGGGAGGAAATCCGGTTGAGCCCCTTCAATATCCGTTTCCTCGGTCCCCTCCCCTGCCATTCCCTGATCCTGTTCCGGCGCACCATATTCCCCCTCGTCGGCCTCGTGAAAAAGGCATTCCCGTTCCGTCCCAACGGCGAAGTGGAACGGGTCGTGGAGATCCCCCTGTCATCCTTCTTCGAGGCGGACAATTACGCGCAATACCTCATCGACATGTCGGATTCCATCAAGCGCGAGGAGCGGGCGTCGTGGCAGTTTCCCTGCTTTCTTCACCGGGAGGAGGGTCGTGAGCCGGATATTCTCTGGGGGGCCACGTTCCACATCATCCTCCGGTTCCTGGAAATCGTCTTCGATTTCAAGATGCCGGACATCCCTGCCGGACGGGTGCTCAGGCGTACCCTCCATCACACCTATCTGACGGGACACAAATGAAGAAGCTCTCCCTGAAGGCCGTCGTTTTCGATTTCGACGGAACGCTGGCCAAACTGAACATCGATTTTGCCCGGATGCGGCAGAGCGTGCTGGAGCTCCTGGCCCGCTACGGCATTCCATCGGACGGATTGGGGGACCTTTTCGTTCTGGAAATGATCGCCGCCGGCAAAACCCGGATATCCCGGACCCGGGCCGGCGCGGAGCGGGAATTCTCGGAACTGGCCCACGCGCGGATCACGGAGATCGAGTTGCAGGCGGCGCGCGAGGGTTCCCTCTTTGACGGCGTGAGGGAGATGCTGCAGGCGCTGAAGACGCGAAATATCAGAACGGGCGTGGTGACACGGAACTGCCTGGCTGCCGTCGAGGCCCTGTTTCCCGATATCGACCGCTGCGTGGATGCCGTGATCACGCGGGAACGGACGCCTTTCGTGAAGCCCCATCCGGAACACCTGCTCCGGACGCTCAAGCAACTGGCCGTCCCTTCCGCCCAGGCGGCCATGGTCGGGGACCACCCGATGGACATGCAGGCAGGCAAAGATGCCGGCGCCTACGCTATCGGCGTGCTCACCGGCCATTCGCAGGAGGAGGCCCTGCACCGGGCCGGCGCCGATCTCCTTTTAAAACGCGCCGCGGAAATCCTCGACGTTCTGGCATAGAAACGACGGGGGATGCAAACGAGAGGATTCATGCCGGCAAAACGAATCATGGTCATCTCCGACACCCACGAGGATAAGGCAACCATCCGGATGCTTCCGGATTACTTGAAGGAAATCCGTATCGACATGGTGATTCACCTGGGGGATTACTACAGTGACACGGATCTCCTTGAAAAAGAGGGCTACCCCGTGATCAAGGTGCCGGGAACCTGGGACCCCCACTACTACGATCGCGATATTCCCAACCGGAAATTCATCGAAGTGGCCGGATGGCGTATTTTTCTGTCCCACACGCCCGAGTCCCATTACAACGATCTCGAGGACGACCTCAAACCGGAAAGGATCATCCACGGCGGCGAGACGGACATCTTTTTATACGGTCACACGCACCGGGCGGAAATCAAGCGCCGAAAGGGGGTTGTCCTGATCAATCCGGGCCACATGAGCTGTGACGAACACCGGGGATGTCCGCTGACGTTTGCCCTCCTGGACATTCGTGAAGGGGTCATCTCCGCCGCCCTGTGGCAGTTGTTCGGCGATGAACCCTTCGTCGCCAAGGAATATGCGAAATCCTCCCTCAAATACGGCCTTTGAACGGGACGATGCCGGGAGCGCTTTTGCTTGACAGGGTGCGATGGCCCGTCTATCGTGCAGAGCGAAAGGGGCGTGCAATGACGTTTTCAGAAACGGACTGCCGATGAAACCGATGGACTTCTGGAAAGAGAGCCATCCGGAGAAATTCGCCCCGGAGGAAGCCGCTTTCAGCCGCATCCGCCGGGGCGACCACATCTTCGTCTCCTCCGGGTGCGGCGAACCGCAGTACCTTGTCAAGGCGATGACCCGCTACGTGGAATCGAATCCGAAGGCCTTTTTCGATGCCGAGATCATCCATGTCTACTCCTTCGGCATCGCACCCTACACGGACAGCAAGTTCAAGAGCAACTTCCGGCATAATTCATTTTTCATCGGGAACAACACGCGAAGTTCCGTCAATCAGGGCTCCGCGGACTACACGCCGATCTCCCTGTCGAACGTGCCGGCGCTCCTCCACAGCGGCGCCGTCCGGATCGATGTCGCCCTGATCCAGACCTCCCTTCCCGACGACAACGGATATCTGAGCCTCGGCGTCAGCGTCGACATCGTCAAGGCGGCCACGGAAAACGCCGATGTGGTTATTGCGCAGATCAACCGGTTCATGCCGCGCGTTCACGGCGACGGTTTCATCCACATCCGGGATGTCGATTTCATCATTCCCTATGACGAGCCGCTCCTGGAAATCAAGGGAACGGTCCCGACGGAAACAGCCGGGCGGATCGGCAATTACGTGTCCCGCCTTGTTCAGGACGGCGACACCATTCAGGTCGGATTCGGGACCCTGCCGAACGCGATCATGGCCAACCTCTTCGACAAGAAACACCTGGGCGTGCATACGGAGCTTCTCAGCGACGGGATCGTGGGCCTGATCCGGGCCGGCGTGATCGACAACTCCAGGAAGACCCTGAACCGGGGCAAAACCGTCGCAGCCTTCGCCATGAGCCACAGGGAGACCTACGATTACCTGAACGACAACCCTTCCGTCTCCTTCCGGACCATCAACTACACCAACAACCCCCTGATCATCGCCCAGCATGACAACATGGTGGCCATCAACAGCGCCCTGGAGATCGATCTGACCGGGCAGGCCACGTCGGAATCGATCGGCGGGGTCTTTTACAGCGGCGTGGGCGGCCATCAGGATTTCATGCGGGGGGCCCTGCTGGCGCGCAACGGCAAAACCATCCTGGCCATGAAATCCACGGCCCGCGACGATTCGGTCTCCCGCATTGTCCCCGCGTTGAAGGAACAGGCCGGCGTCACGCTGAACCGGAGCGACGTCCGCTACGTGATCACGGAATTCGGCATCGCCTATCTCCACGGGAAAAACGTCCGGGAACGAGCCATGAGCCTGATCGCCATCGCACACCCCAAATTCCGCTCCTGGCTCATCGAAGAGGCGAAGAAAAGGGACCTGATTTACCGCGACCAGGCATTCATCCCCGGCAAGCGGGGCGAATACCCGGAACACCTGGAATCATACCGCCTCACCCGAACGGATTATCCCGTGTTTTTCCGGCCGGTCAAAATCAGCGATGAGCCGATGTTGAAGGATTTCTTCTATGCGCTCTCGGAAAACAGCCTCTACCGCCGGTTCATGTCCCGGCGCAGGGACATCCCCCACGAACGGCTACAGGATTTTGTCATCATCGATTACACGAGGGAAATGCAGATCCTTGCCGTGGTCGGACCCGTGGAGAACCAGATCATTGCCGGGCTGGGGCAGTACAGCATCGACGAGGCCGCGCACATGGCGGAAGTTGCCTTCGCCGTCCGGGACGACTGCCAGGGAAAGGGCATCGGCACCGAACTCCTCTCCTATCTGACCTATCTGGGCAGGCGCGAAGGTCTGCTGGGGTTCACTGCCGAGGTGCTGGCGGAAAACAAGCCCATGATGCACGTCTTTGAAAAGGGCGGCTTCGATATCCGGAAAACCCTGGATTCCGGCGTCTATGAACTGAAAATGGCTTTCAGGGACTGAAAAAACCAATCATCCACACAGGGGAGCAAATTTATGAATCCGGAAGTCTTTCGCGAATACGATGTCAGGGGCCTGGTCGACCGGGACCTGAATTCCGATTTCGTCCGCGAGCTGGGGCGGGCCGTCGGCGCCTACGCCCTTCGCCACCGGGTCGGAACCATGACGGCCGGCCGGGATTGCCGGCTGAGCTCGGAATCATACCAGCAGGCCATGACGGAGGGAATCCGCTCGACGGGAGTCCATGTCATCGACGTGGGGCTCTGCGCGACCTCCATGCTCTACTACTCCATCCGCCACTTGAAAACCGACGGCGGCGTCATGGTCACGGGTAGCCACAACCCCCCCGATTTCAACGGGTTCAAGATCTGCATCGGCCCCGACACCATCTACGGCGACCAGATCCAGGAGCTTCGGCGGATCATGGAAAAGGGGGAGTACATTTCCGGAGAGGGTTCTCTGAACTGCGAAGACATCACGCAATCCTATGCGGACTGCCTGGTCAACAATGTCAAAATCAGGCCCGGCCTGAAAGTTGTCGTGGATGCGGGAAACGGCGTGGGGGGTCTCTTCGCCCTGCCCATCCTGAGACGGCTGGGCTGCGACGTCACGGACATCTACTGCGACCCGGACGGCCGCTTTCCCAATCACTTTCCGGACCCGACGATCCCGGAGAACCTGAAGGACCTCATTGCGCTGGTCGGACAGAAAAAGGCGGATGTGGGCATCGCCTACGACGGCGACGCGGACCGCCTGGGGGCCGTCACGGACGCGGGCCGGATCCTCTGGGGGGACGAACTGCTGCTGCTTTTCTCCCGGTTCATTCTGGAGAAAAACCCCGGCGCCGCCATCATCGGCGAGGTGAAATGTTCACAGAAACTCTACGACGACATTGCCGCCCACGGCGGCAGACCCATCATGTGGAAGGCCGGCCACTCGCTGATCAAGGGAAAAATGAAGGAGGAGAAGGCCCTGCTGGCGGGCGAAATGAGCGGCCACCTTTTCTTCGCGGACCGGTACTTCGGCTATGACGACGCGATTTACGCATCCCTGCGCCTGCTGGAGATCATCTCCTCATCGGGCCGGAAAATCAGCGACATCCTGTCCGATGTACCGGAAACCTTTGCAACGCCGGAGATCCGGGTGGACTGCCCCGACCGCATCAAGTTTCAGGTGGTCGAGGACGCAAAGGAGCACTTCCGGAAAGAATTCAAAATCATCGATGTGGACGGCGTCCGGGTAACCTTCCCGGACGGCTGGGGGCTCATCCGTTCCTCCAACACACAGCCGGTGCTGGTCCTCCGCTTCGAGGCGAAGACGAAAGCGCGCCTGGGGGAGATCCGGCGAATGATCGAAAAGGTCCTTGCGGATATCATGAAGCGCTACTTGAAATAGGGTATCTGTTATTTTCGAGCTACATGTTTGCCCGTAAAGAGCGAGCCAAAGTCCATCCCGGTGATCTTTGTTATCCTCGCCGGATCTCAGGGACGGGTTAATTTGTTACCGGCAACATCAAAGGATCGTTCTCATCAAGACATACGAAGCCGTTTTGCCGGACCTCTGAAGAAGCAATCAGCCATGAAATGACTCGGAGGCGCCAATCGGGCCGGGCCTGTTCATCGGCAAGATCAGCCGTTGCATTCCCGTCATGGGCTACAGCGGCTTGAATCCAACGATGTGCAGCGATCCGGCAAACTCCCGAATCACGGCGAGACGTTCCAGGATATCACCGGCATGCGCGACCATCTCCACCAGAGCGGCAGGAACGGCGGGATGCAGCCAGTCGAAGGGTGTGACCTTGACGCGATAAAAGCCGGCCTGTTCCAAGTGCCGGTGAATGGACCAGCGGAAAAAGGCCGTTTCGTCCGGAGAATCGCCCACCCTCTCCTTAAGCCAGGGTATATTTTTTTGAGCCATGATCTGCGGATTGAGCATGTTCGGTTCCGTGAAACACATCACCCCACCAGGCTTGATCAGTTTATGTATCTTTGCCAATGCTTGTTTCAAATCCAGGTGATGGAGTACGGATGACCCGATCACGGCATCGAAAGGACCTTCCACATCACAGTCTTCAAACCTTTTCTCCAGAAACCGCACCTGTTTTTCCGGCAACCTCCTCAGTCTGGCCTGTTCCAACAAAGCTCCAGATATGTCAACAGCCAATATCTGCGCTCCGCTCCTGGCAAATATCTCCGTGAACAGTCCCGATCCGCACCCGATTTCCAATGCCCGAAGGCCCGGCGCCAATCCGGCACTGGCGGCGATCATCTCTGCCCGTCTTTGCGCCCTCCTATGACCGGCCGGAGTCTTCCATCCCCAGATCTTTTCAGGATCCTGCCGGGCAATTTTACTTCCGTGTCTGATTTCCCGGGCCGCGGAGGCGTCCGTCATCCCGATCACCGAACATCCCTTTCCGATGAATGCCCTTCAAAGGTTATACGAATTTGATTCTCCGCGTGGCAAAGGCCACCATTTTCAGCAGGAGCCATCCGTGGCGCCAGCGTTGAATATTGGTTGTACCATAGGTACGGTCCCGATAGCGGACCGGCACCTCGCGTATTTTCAGATTCAGCTTGACGGCTCCGAAGAGAAGATCAAAATCGCCAAAGGGATCAAAATCGCCAAAATAGGAACGGTTGGCGGCAATCCTCTCATAATCTTTCTTCCAGAGCACTTTCGTGCCGCATAGAGTGTCCTTGATCGGCTGGCCCAGCAGCCAGGAAAAGGCCAGGCTAAAAAACTTGTTTCCCGCCAGATTCAGAAGCCGCATCGCCTCTTTTTCCATGGGATAGACCAGCCTGACCCCGTTTACAAACTCGCCTTTTCGAGAGAGGAGCACTTCAAAAAAGCGGGGGAGGGATTCCGGAGGGACGGTCAGATCGGCGTCCAGGATCATGAGGATATCCCCCTCGGCATGGGAAAATCCCAGCCGTACGGCGTCTCCTTTGCCCGTACCCGATTGTTGAAGCAGTTTGCAGCGCCGTTGCGGCCATTCCCGAATCCCTTTTTCAATTGCTTGATAGGTTTCGTCCCGGGAACCCCCTTCGACAAAAACGATTTCCGTTCCAGCGCCCATCTCCGGAACCGATTGCAGGATCTTTTGAATGTTGCCTGCTTCATTGCGGGCCGGTACAATGACGGATACCTGAACTTTCCGCGGATCCACTATAAAATCTTTCCTCATCGGACGCGCAATGATGAAATGCATCAGTGCAAACCATTTGAAGGGCCAGATTTTGGCAAAATAGCGGTTCAGCAGCCTCGCCAGAAGCGGTGTCGGGAGCGGCCAGAGGATTTCCTCCCAGTGCCGGACCATCTCCAGATCAGAAAGACTCAACAGCCCTCGGATATCTCCAACGGTAAGCCAGTTCTGAAAAAGGGTCGGCCTGCCCAGCCCCAGCTTTTGCGCCAGAAGCAGCGGTGCCTCCCACAATCGGCTGTAGGTATTGATGACGATCCGCGAATGCGGGTCGGTGAAGCGCTGTATCTCTTGAAATACGGTCTGAACATCCCATAAGTCATTCACCAGGTCGGATAGAATGACATAATCAAATTTCTCATTCACGCCGATTTGATGCGCGTCGGCCTTGATAAAATGAAGTTCCGGGTGTCGCTTTCGTCCCTGTGCGATCATTTCTCCTGAAAAGTCAATTCCGACTCCATGGGACGGATTCAGGGCGGCCAGCAGATCCCCCCGGCCGCAGCCGAGTTCGATGATTCGCTGGCCGGCTGGAATGATATGATGGTAAAAATCCGCAATCAGCCTGTGATAATAAGCAACCGGATATCTGACATGGGTTGATTTGGCCGCAACATCATCCCAATGACGGATGCGGTTCCGCTGATATCGGTGGAACGCCGAATCGGACATAAGCGCCTTTTCTCCACAGTTCTCCTGTTGAATCCAATCCCAGTTTGTATTTCTGGATTATCCCGTCAAGGATATTGATTTTCCGCAACCGATTCCACGACATTTGATTGACTGTCCTGATTTTTAAGCTATTCAGTGTACCCCATTGAATGAATATCAAATTGAAAAGCAAGATCAGTGTCAACAACCCTGGGAAGGCAACGGTGCGGTACCGAAGAACAATGCGATCATTTGCCCGTTTCCCTCGGAACATTCAAATTCTTTAGAAAATATGCGAAGAATATGTAGAGAAATGGAAATTTGACGTAATAGTACATGATATCCATATAAGTTATGCTATGGGCAATAGTTACGCACAAATAAACCGCGAGAGACCGGGAAGAATGGACAAATCATTTCTCTTGATCCCCAGATAGGCTCCAATTATGGAAAAAAAGGTGAGACAAGCCACAAGATATGTAAATATATTCGATTGCAGATCATTTTGAAATGTCTGATCATTATCTGTTCTTAACATGGTCTTGTTGAATGTTTTTCCAGGCGCTTGAATATAGTCAAATATTTTTACAAATACGGAATTAATACAAAAGTTTATGGAAACAAAATTGATCACCACATTGTGAGCGTATACGAGAGGCTGTTTTTTAATATTCGCATAAGCCTCCTTCTTGAATTCTTTTTCCAGTAAAAGGTTATAGCGTGCCCAGCTAACGGCCGTGAGTGCTTCTTCGCCTGCAACTTTTTTGTAAATGGGCATCCCCTCCGCGTACCACAAATCCCACCAGCGGTAATGATTGGGCTGTATTGACATGGCCTTCACCGTTCCACTCCATAAGGCGACACCAGCCTGTGCGTTCACAGGAATGAAAGCATGCGAGAGATTGTAGTTTCTCAATGTGTAAGGAGCTATGACGATCAGCATGCAAATTGACAATATGATGGTCTTGATGGCTGCCGGTATAAATCTTCTTTTTTCAGTCATCAGAAAAGCCACGAAAACGAAAGGTGGCAGAATCAGTGTAATCGGTCGTACCAGCGTCGCCAAGCCAAAGCACAAACCAGAGACAATCAACCATGCCGACCCTGGTGTTCTTTTATTGGATACCCGAATCAGACAATATGTACCGAGGGATAAAAGAAACACGTGAAGAATTTCGTAGTGCATTAAACCCACAAGCATAATAAAATAAGGATTACAAGCAAATACAAAGGTTAAACAGAACGCCGGTGCTTGATTTAGAAAGCGAAGTGCAATGCCGAAAAATATCAGAACGGTCAGACTGAACAATACATTCTGAACCCTGAATAAATAAATACAAAGATCGTAGAATGCTCTGTTCATTTCCTCGCGGCTGGAGAACTTTTCACCCAAGACATGTGCCCGATCATAGAATTTCAGGGCATAGTGGATGAAATAAGGATATCCGGGCGGTCTAAAAAAAAGGGCCTGCCTTCTTCCATTTGATATTTGCCGGTTTGATGGAGTTGAATGCCGAGATGCAAATATTCCTCCGCCATTCCATCCATCAGCATCAATTGATTGTTGAACCGAAGTGAATAACTGCCAATAAAAAGTGGGATCAGGAACGAAGCAAGCGCAAATGCGACGAAAAGAAATTTTGAGTTGTTTAATATCTCTAAAGTCGTTTTTTTTTCTTCCTTGGGAAAAGGCTCAATGAGAGTCATGACTCAGAATTTTCTTTTCGGCGATCGGGATATCAGAAATTGACGAGCCATTGTTTCTGAAACAAAAACCCGCTAAATGGCTTCTACTTTGATGATACGGGCATTCCTTTCTGCATCTCACGGCAAATCATCAGCCCTTTCCGGGCGTCCACGCTGATTGGGTTCAGTTCCACCGCTTTTTCAAAATGCACACTGGCGTTCCCTATATTTCCGGTCTTCAGAAATGCGACCCCCAAATTGAAATGAGCATTGAAATAACCCGGGTTGATGGACAGGACTTTGTTAAAATGAGTAACGGCGTCAAAGGGTCTGTCTGTCGTTAACTTCAACACGCCAAGATTGTAATGCGCGATGTCCAGCCTGTCATTGATGGCGATTGCCTTCTGATAGTAATCGTTTGCCTCTCCATATCTTCCCAGCGCCAGGAGTGAGTTGCCCGCGTTGCTGTATGCCCGGGCAAATTTCGGGTTGATTTTCAACGCCCTGTGATAATAGCGCATTGCCTCGTCATGGTTTCCTTTTCCGGCCTCGTCGGAACCCAGTATATTGTAGGCCGTATAATTCTCCGGATCAACCTTGATGGCATCCCCGAAAAGGGTTTTCGTATTTTTCCACATTCCGAGTTGAGCGTGGGCCATTATGGCATAAATCAGGATTAAAACTATAAATATGGAATATGCGTATGTTTTTGCATGACGCAATTTCGACAAGGCCTGTGGAACAAACCAGGCAACGATCATAAAAATCCCGATGCAGGGGATGTAGGCATAGCGATCAGCCATCGCCTGGTCACCCACCTGAATCAGACCGATAACCGGAATGAGTGTGCCAAGATACCAGAACCAGCCCACGATAAGATATGGATATTTAGCAGCATATTTGCAGGCGAGAACGGTTGCCGAAATCAGAATTGTGACCGCCAGGGAGGTTTCCCATATGGGAATCGCGCTGCGTACATAAAAAACAGACAGATCGGTCGGCCAGAAGAATTTCTTCAAGTAAAGCACATAAGAAACGATCGCATTGGTTATGCGTGCTGAAATCGGCGCGGAATCCGGGCTGACATAGGCATTGCCGGTATGTGCCGCATAGATGGCCACGCCTGCAAAAACGGCCGTCACCACGAAAAGTGGAACTTTTTCCATCAGGAGAACGGCCGGTGTCGTCCTGACGGTCCCGGAAACAATCGATTGTCCGTCTGGCCCGATTAACGTGCGCTTCAAGGGCCAATAATCAATCAACAGCAACACAAAGGGCAAAGTCACCAGCATTGACTTCGACATCAAACCCAGCACAAAGCAAATCAGCACCGGCAGATACCGCTTCCAACCGGGAGACCTCACATACCAGACGTAGCAGATCATCGTCAGAAGCCAGAAAAATCCGCTCAAAACATTTTTGCGCTCCGCGATCCACGCCACGGATTCCACGTTGATCGGATGGATCGCAAACAGAGCCGCAACAAAGACGCTGCTCCCTATCGCTCCGGTCATCATCCACCAAAGCAAAAAAAGCAATATCGCGTTGAATGCATGGATGATCACATTCGTCCAGTGGTGTCCTCCGGCATTGTACCCAAACAGGTGCCAGTCCATCATGTGCGTCAGCATCGTCATGGGGTGCCAATGACCGTGACCGGGGTGAACCTCTCTGAATACGCCTGCCATGCTCTTTAAGCTGACTTCCGACTGAATCCGGTAATTTTTCGTGACATAAAGCTGATCATCGTAATCGATAAACTCGTGATGTTGTGATTGCCAGTAGATGGCAAGGACAAGGATTGCCAGCAGCATTGCAAGCAATGATAAGAGGTGCGATGTCCTCAACTTCCAATTTGCGAACATGGCCTTCATCAAACCCGTTGGGGGAGGGAAATGCCCTACATCCGCCATATGGAAAGGGAAAGTTCGCCCCTTCACGATCTTACATATAGGGGATCAGCCTGCATCACCCGAACCGGCAGGATCTGTATCGCAATGTGAAATTCACATAAACAAGGGAAATGGGATCCATCATCTGAAAGCCGGACTCGGAAAGCAAGAAATCAAACATGATTTGGATATCATCTTCCCTGACATCTTGCCAGAAGCACTAACCCTTCACCTCCGGAAAAGTCAAGAGCAAACAGGCAAAGCACCGCACAAAACAGTTTGCAATATCAAAAAGATTCGCATATGAAGGTTCTGACTGCGAACCGGGTCTTCAGCGGTTCAGATCGCGAATCGCAGGAGGAATGATACAAAACATGGCGCTTGATTCTGAATGACAGCAGTTCCGAACATAGCCGTCATAGGTGTGGGTTACTGGGGCAGGAACCTGGTCAGGAATTACGCTTCACTCAACGCATTGAGCGTGATCTGCGACAGGAGTTCGGATGCTCTCACGGACGCCAAGGCTCAATATCCCCATGTGGACACGTGCCCTACCTTGAGCGATCTATTGGACCGCCGGGACGTTCAGGGCGTCGCCATCGCGACACCGGCGGAAACGCATTTCGATATCGCCCGCAAAGCTCTTCTGACCGGGAAACACGTCTTTGTCGAAAAGCCCCTTGTCCTCCACGAGCAGGAGGCAGAGGAGCTGATCCGGTTGGCGGAGGATCATCATCTGATCCTCATGGTGGGTCATCTGATCCAGTACCACCCGTCTTTTGAAAAATTGAAGCAGCTCGCCTCCTCCGGAGAGTTGGGTCGGAAAAACTACATTTACTCCCACCGCCTCAACCTGGGAAAGATCAGGCGTGAGGAAAACATTCTCTGGTCTTTTGCCCCGCATGACATTTCCATGATCCTTTCGCTGGCCGGAGAGGAGCCGGAATCGGTCCTGGCAACCGGGGGCAACTACCTTCACAAGCGGGTGGCCGACGTGACAACGACACACCTCGATTTCGCCTCCGGCCTGAAGGCCCATATTTTCGTGTCCTGGCTTCATCCCTTCAAAGAGCAGAAACTGGTCGTGGTGGGCGACCGGAAGATGGCCGTTTTCGACGACACCAAACCATGGAAAGACAAACTGCTTCTTTACCCCCACATGATCAAATGGGAAAACAACTTGCCCCTGCCGACTAGAGGAGAGCCGGAACGGATTGAAACTTCGCAGGAGGAGCCGCTTCTACTGGAGTGTCGGCATTTCCTTCAGGCCATTGAAACCGGTCAAAACCCGTTGACGGACGGACTGGAAGGGCTCCGCGTTTTGAGGGTGCTCAACGCAGCCCAGCAGTCCCTGGAAAAGAACGGGCAAGCCATCGAACTGAAGAAATGGCGACCGGAATCATTTCAAACGATCACACAGAAACTTTATGATTGCCATGAGACAGCGGTTATCGACGACAACAGCATCATCGGCAAGGGAACCCGGATTTGGCATTTCTCGCACATCCTGCACGGATGCGTGATCGGGGAGTTCTGCAACATCGGCCAGAACGTGGTGATCGGTCCGGATGTGACCATTGGAAGCGGCTGCAAGGTTCAAAACAACGTGTCCATCTTCAAAGGCGTCACGCTGGAGGACAATGTCTTTTGTGGCCCCGGGATGGTCTTCACCAATGTCATCAACCCCCGCGCCCACATCCGGCGCATGGACGAGGTGAGACCGACCCTTGTTCAAAAAGGCGCCACTCTGGGCGCCAACTGCACGATTGTCTGCGGTCATACGATCGGCAAATATGCTTTCATCGGGGCCGGATCGGTCGTGACCCGCGATGTGCCCGATCACGCCCTCATGGTGGGAAATCCGGCCAAGCGCGTGGGTTGGGTCTGCGCCTGCGGAAACCGGCTCGACGAGAATCTGCAATGCGCAAACTGTGATTTCACGCTCATCGTCGACGCAACGATGACTCGGCATGGTTGATCACGCCACGTCCGATCCCGAATCAAGGTGAAGACGCAACGGGCTTGCATCGTCAACCGGTAGTTTCCGAATACAAAAAGACGATCAGCAAGGATTCATGCGGAAAGTTCGTATAAACGGCGCTTGAAGGCGGAGGTGTGATTTGATTCACGGCAAGCAGATTCTGATCACGGGAGGGGGCGGATTCATCGGATCGCACTTGTGCGAGCGGTTGGCGGTGAATAACCGGATCGTGGTCTACGACAACGGGCATCGCAACGCCATCCGCTACACCCATTTGCGGGACATGCCCAGCGTCAAACTCGTGCAAGGGGACGTCCTGGATGTATCCGGGCTGCGAAAAGCCGCGGATGGTTGCGAGATCATCATTCACTTGGCCGCCATTGCCGGTATAGACACCGTCATAAAAAAACCCATCGTCACAATGAACGTCAATCTGATGGGAACCAAGAACGTTCTGGATACTGCGATTGCGATCGGCAGCGTGTCCCGTTTCCTGGATTTCTCCACCAGCGAGGTTTACGGACCGTACGTCTACCGCGCCGACGAAAGCGACCTGACGACCCAGGGACCCGTGGGTGAGATGCGATGGGCTTATGCAGTCAGCAAACTGGCGGCTGAGCACCTGACGCATTGCTACTTCGAAGAGTACGGACTGGCTGCCGTTACGATCCGGCCATTCAACATCTACGGGCCCCGGCAGGTCGGTGAGGGCGCGGTCCACCGATTCATCGTCGCAGCGATGCAGGGAACCCCCCTGACGATTTATGGCGACGGCAATCAGATCCGCGCGTGGTGTTACATCGACGATTTCATAGACGGCGTGCTACTCGCACTCGAAAAAGAAGAAGCGGTGGGTCAGGCACTGAACATCGGCGACCCCAAGCAGACGGCCTCGATCCTGGGTCTCGCGGAGCATATTGTCAGGCTGACAGGCAATCGGGCGAAGATCGAATTCCGCGAACCGACCATGCCCGACGTGCAGGTGCGCGTTCCCTCCATTCACAAGGCCAGGAAGGTTCTGGGATACGAACCGATCATCGGTCTTGAGGCGGGTCTGTCCCGCACGATTGCATGGTACCGGGAGCACGGAGAATGACGGCACGGCTGATCGTGACCGGCGCGTCGGGCTTCATCGGTCGGAATCTCATCCTGTCCATACCGGATGACCGGGAGGTGGTCGCTCTGTTCCATACCAAAAGGAACTTTCCGGCCTGGATCCAGCAAAAAGAACTTCCCCACGTGGCGGCCGAGAACTGTGATTTGACTGATCCCGATGCCGTGCGCAGGCTTGCAGTTCGGCTGGGAAAGCAGTTCGACGCATGTGTTTTCCTGGCTGCCAACGGGGACCCGGCCGACTCCGAGAAACATCCTCTCAACGACCTACAAGCCACCGTGGTCACGCTGCTGCAGTTTCTAAGCCACTTCGAGATTAACCGGTTCATTTATTTTTCATCGGGAGCCGTTTATGAAGGACTGACAGGCTCTGTTTCCCCGGCCGTGCCCCTTTCACCGCGCCTGCCCTATGCGATCACGAACTGGGCCTGCGAGCATTACGTAAAGGCATTTGCACGGCAGGAACGGATCGGGCAGTACGTCAATCTGCGCTTTTTCGGCGCTTACGGACCCTATGAGCCTTCTCGCAAGCTATACACAAGGCTCGTTCGGCGTTTTGCCTGTGAGCACGTGCCGCAGTTTACAATTCGGGGCGATGGACGGAATTATATCGATGCGATGCACGTGGAAGACGCCGTCCGCGGCGTCCTGTCCGTTCTGGAGAGCGATCAGGGAAACCTTACTGTGGACTTCTGCAGCGGAACGCCTCTGACGATCAACGAACTGGTGAAAATCGCCGCCCGCACATTCGGGTTCGAGAACCCTGAAATTGATCATGCAGGGCAGGTTCCCGAATACATTGAATTCTATGCCTCAGGAAATGAAATGGAAAGGCGCTTTCTTTTCCGTCCTCACATACCGCTGGAGGTGGGCTTGCAGAGGCTCGCCGAATTTTTGAAGCATGGGGAGGAATCGGTCCATGGCTGAACCGGTTGTGGTGATCGGAGCAGGCCCCGCCGGCATATCGACGGCCTGGCAGCTCGCAAAACGGGGAATCCCGGTCGAAGTCATCGAACAGGAAAGCGCAGTTGGAGGCTTAGCAAAGACGATCTCCCACCGTGCCGGTCTTTGCTACGATTACGGGCCGCATGCATTCCATATTCGCGAGACGGAGTCGAGCCGACAGGTTGTGTCTGAAGTGCAGTCCCTGCTCAACAGCCAATATCGCGTGCTCGAACGAGGCACGCGCCTGTTCCTGGAGGGCAAATACTTCGTCTACCCGCCCGAGATGTCGGAAGTGGCGCGCAAGGTCAATCCGGTGTTGGTACTGCGGATCGCTTGGGACTACTTGTATGCGGCTGTGCGCTATGCCCTCGATCCGGCCAAGCAGGAAGACTCTTTCGAGGATTGGGGGGTGCGCAATCTCGGGCGCACACTTTATAATACCTTCTTCGGACTCTATTCCGAGAAGGTCTGGGGCATCCCGATGGCGCAGGTTTCGTCACGTCAGGCGCAGCGGGTGGCCAAGCTGAACCTGAAGAACATCATTCTCCGGATGTTCAACTTCAAGGCCGACCCGGAAACCTATTTCATCCAGTATTTTTACCCTCGCGGCGGAATAGGCAGCCTCTACCAGAGGATGGCGGAAGAGGTGCGGGCATCGGGCGGAACGGTGCGCCTGAACGCCAAGGCCGTGCGCATCGAGGTGGAGGGGCAAAGAGTCCGCCGCGTGGCCTTCCGGGAGTCCGGCGGCGAAAAGGTCATCCCCTGCCAAGGACTGGTATCCACGCTGCCGCTGTCAGGGGTCACGCTGATGTTCACCCCGGCGCTATCGGCCGAAACACTGGAGACGGCTGATAAATTGGACTACTGCAGTCTGATACTGACGTACCTGATTATCAACCATCCCCGGATTACCGACTATCACTGGTGTTACCTGATCGAGTCTCGATTCAAATGCAACCGCTTCTCCGAGCAGAAAAACGTGAGTCCCGAACTCCTGCCGAAGGAGAAGACGGTGCTGTGCGTTGAGACCAGCTGCCGCCACGGCGATGCGCTGTGGAGAGCGCATGACGGCGATTTGGGCAGGATGGCGGTTCATGACCTGACGGAAATGGGCATCCTGCGACCGGAGGACGTGGAAGATCACTATATCACGCGAATCCGGTATGCCTACCCGATCTACCGTCTGGGGTTTGAACGCGTGCTGTACGCTCTTCTGAGGGAATTGCACCAAATGGATAACTTCTACACCATTGGCCGTCACGGACTTTTCATGAACAACAGCATGGACGACAATGTCGAAATGGGCATGCGGCTGGCTGCCCACATTTCTGAAGGCGGGACGCGCGATCAATGGTTTCGAAGCGTGCTCCGGTGGACCCAGTTGACGGGGGCGGCGGCTTGAACCGCGACCGGATTCTCCATGAGCGCGTCGCAGAGCAAGAGAGCCATGAATCCCAGACACGGGGCGTCGTGGGGTGGTTCTATCGAACCTATGTGAACGCCACGCTCATGTTTCTGGCCCGTCATCCGGGTGCGCGCGCACTTGAAATCGGCTGCGGCGAGGGCGTGCTGCTGCGCGATTCGCCTTACTCACCCGTGCTCCTGGATATTTCGATGACCCGGCTTTGCAACGCAAAGACGACGGGCAAGCCGCTGGTCTGTGCAGACGGAATGGATCTGCCGTTCGCAGACGCAAGCTTCGATGTCGTTCTGTTGATTGCCGTCCTGGAGCACGTCCGGCAGCCGGAGCGGATCGTCGACGAGACTTGGCGGGTGCTGAAACCGGACGGTGAGGCCGCCATCCTGACGCCCAACGACCTGTGGATGAGCCTGGGACGCCTCCTGTTGTGCAAATGGCCGCCGCGCTACCCGGATCACCTTTCGTGGATCCCGCCGCGGCGCATCCGGCGAATGGCCGCAGGACGCTTCACCGTGCGCGAGTCGTTCGCACTGCCGGTCAAATGGCTGCCCCTCGGCCTCAACATGTATTACTGGACCACTTACCGTAAACAATGAAAAACGAAGCGCTTATTCATTTTCGAATCATTTTCCGGCGGGCGGTTTAGACTTCACGGCACGGAGGGATGAGCATGTCATCCCGGGACTCTTCACAAGCGGATATGGAAACTTTTCGCCAAAGCAGAATGAACCTTTTCATCCAGGCAATTCTTGCCGCCTCGATTCTCCTGCTGTACCTTTTCCTGATTCCCCTCGCCCTGACGCCGCCCATCGCACGGGACGCTCTGATCCATCATCTGGCCATTCCCAAGCTTTGGTTGCTGAACGGCGGCTTCTATGAAATCAAATGGGCTGATTTCTCCTACTACCCCATGAACATTGACCTTCTTTACCTCATCTGCCTGTATCTCAACAATGACATTCTTCCCCATTTTATCCACATGGGGTTCGGGATCGCTACCGCTTTGCTGGTATACCATTATCTTGCCCGTCACTTCGATCGGATCACAGGGCTTCTGGGCGTTCTCGTTTTCGTGAGCACGCCGCTCGTCATGCGGATGTCGACCGTGGCCTACGTAGACCTCGGCCTGACTTTTTTTACGACGGCGAGCATCCTGGCCATGATCCGCTGGCGCGCAGGAAAGTACCAGGAATCGAAATGGCTCCTGATCTCGGCAACCGCAATGGGACTGGCTCTGGGAACGAAATACAACGCCCTGCTTGCATGGGTTCTTCTGACATCCTCTGTCGTTTTTCTTCACACCAGGGATACGGGGGCACAGTGGCGCGCAGTCCGGTTCGGACTTGTCCACTTTCTTGTATCCCTCGCCCTTTTCTCTCCCTGGCTCATAAAGAATTTCCTCCTCACCGGCAATCCCCTCTATCCCCTTTTTACGAGCCTTTTTGAATCGGGCATGACCAGTGCGGTCTCCGACGGAAGCACCCGCTCGCTGGTCTCTGGGAATACTCACATGGGAATGTTCCCGTTCCGGGAGGCACTCTACGGCGAGGGCTTCTGGGAGACGCTCCTCATTCCACTCCGGTTTTTCTTCCAGGGGCAGGATGATTCGTGGCGCTATTTCGATGGTGTGCTCAATCCGATTCTGGTCATCCTGGCCCCTTTCGCGTTCCTGCAAAAGTCCCATCACGGCGACAAAGTCTTTTTCCTGCTCCTCTCCGTTTTTTTTGTCATAATAACTTTTTTCCTCGACCAGCTTCACGTCCGTTACATCCTGCCGGCAATTCCATTTCTTGCAATCCTGAGCGCCCTCGGCATTCGGAATGCCTTTGTCTGGATATCGGCGCGGCCAAGGCGATTCAGGGCCGTCTGCCTGTCTGTCTTCCTGTTATTCCTGGCCCTTCTCGGGGCCAGGAATGCTGCCTATCTGAACGGGTACTATGAGCGGCTGAAGCCGGGGAATTACCTCCTTTGCAAGGAAAGCAGGGAGGATTACCTGAAGCGCAACATTGGAAGTTATGCGGCCATGGCATACATCAACAGGCATACCCCTCCCGGTGCCAGAATCAGGCTGCTGTTTCTGGCAAGACGCGGCTATTATCTGGACCGGATCTATGTGGATGATGCAACTTACGGGATGGATGTCATGCGCGGGCT
Organism: uncultured delta proteobacterium; assembly: GCA_963709485.1. Classification (GTDB taxonomy): domain Bacteria; phylum Desulfobacterota; class Syntrophia; order Syntrophales; family Fen-1087; genus JAXDBM01. The sequence goes on along the minus strand of CAVPWE010000003.1, from coordinate 120,453 downwards.
GGCGGCAAACGCCGGCGATGACAAATCCTTTCGAAATGACCTGGACGCCCTGGGCTGTACCCACTTGCTGATGCACATGGATATGTCCAACAAGTTTTTGCGGGACAATTACCCGCCGCAAACGATCGATCAATTATCCCGACGTTTGGAAAGAGAACTGGAGATGATCCACCATGCAAATGGTTATGCCGTTTACAGGATCATTCCCGCGAACTGATCGCCGTCAACAAAAAAAGCCGGGATGCCGGCCCGGCTTTATAATTCACCTCTTCCACAAACTCCATGGCGTGCAGGAAGTTAAATAGAGTAATCGGGTAGGAGGCGGGGTCACCCCCGCCGTCCTCCCACACCACCGGACGTGCGGTTCCGCATCCGGCGGTTCATTGAACACACTGGAGTCGTCGCGTCGTATCGAGCAGCGACACCAGACCCAAACGATCAAAGAAGGACTTAGGGAAAGCGTGGTTCATGTGGCTTGCACCACTGTTCCACCATGACCCCCGTCCGTTGAAGGCAGAACGAAACGCCCGTTCCTCCTTCAGCCCCGCCTTCATCAGGTTCGTGGCACGAGTATAAGGGCGTTTCCACTGTCGCCATAAAGTACAGCGCAGTTTCCGCCTGATCCACCCATCCAACTCTTCCAGAGCACCCTTGACCTCGGTCAGCTTAAAATAGGCTGCCCAGCCTCGAAGCACCGGGTTGAGTTCCTCAGTGGTGTGGGCCAGACTTCGCCCTCTCGACCCTCGGAGTATGAGCCGGATGCGATCCGCCAGCCGTTTCAGACTAGTCGGCGCAATCCGCAGTTTCGGGGCTTTGTGCCATGTGAGGCTATAACCCAGAAACTTCCTCTCCCACGGACGCGCTACCGCACTCTTGGCCAAATTGACCGTGAGCTTCAGCTTGTCCGCCAGAAACCGGGTAATGCTCGCCATAACCCGCTTGCCTGCCTGTCGGCTTCTGACATAGATATTGCAGTCATCCGCATACCGGCAGAAAGCATGGCCACGCCTCTCCAGTTCCCGATCCAGTACCGTCAACAGGATGTTCGACAGCAATGGACTGAGCGGCCCGCCTTGCGGCGTGCCTTCCGTCCTCGGGGATACAATCCCCCCTGCCATCATCCCGCTTCCAGATACCGGCGGATGAGGCGCAATACCCGTCTGTCCCCGATCTTCTTCGAGATCTTCTCCATCAAGAGATCGTGGTTGACGCGGTCGAAAAACTTCTCCAAGTCCATGTCCACCACAAACCTGCGACCCTCGGCGACATACTGCCTGGCCGCCTTGACCGCCTGATGGGCGTTCCTCCCCGGTCGAAAACCATAGCTCGATGCGGAGAAGTCGGCCTCGAAGATCGGCGAGAGCACCTGATGCAACGCTTGCTGGATCATTCGATCCGTCAGCGTCGGAATGCCGAGTGTCCTCACCCCGCCTTGCGGCTTCGGTATATCCACCCGGCGTACCGGCAGAGGCATATACTCCCCTGCCCGCAGCTTGGCCTTGATCGTCGGCCAGTGTTGCTTGAGGTGGTCTTTGAACCCGGCAATGCCGATGCCATCGACTCCGGCAGCACCTTTGTTCTCAACCACCCGCTGATAGGCGAGCTTCAGGTTGCCGCGTTCGCATACGGCCTCCATCAGCCCATCCCCCCGCGCCAACTCCGCTTTCGTCCGCAGCCGGGTCGTCACGTCAGCCTCAACGCCGGACAAGGCCATACCGGCGTTCCGCGCCAGCAACTCCTTGTCGGTGCCCACTTGCCGTGGTGCTTCTGTCTTCATCGACTGTCCGTGTGGTCCCACTGCCTACTTGCGGCTTTCAATGTTCGGCCCTTCGAGCACGCGCTGGCGCCTACTATGGCCTCTGCTGACTTCTGCATGAGCCTCCCGGCACCTTGCGATGCCCGTAGCACTGGGGTTCCCCTCGGCACCCATGCAGATCTCCCCGGGTATGACGCACTCACCTTCACGCTTATGCCTGTCGGATCTACGCCGCGGCGTCCCGTGCAAGTTTCGGGCTTTGACGATATAGGCCGCCTTACCCCGCCGTGTCGCCTCTTATCCGCTTCCTGTTCGTCAGGCCAGCGCTTTGCCTTCGGCTTCCTCCAGATTCGCAGTCGCCCGCGACACCCTTGCCGTTCGGCTAACACTTCCCCTTGCCGGGCGTGTAGAGGACTTTCACCTCCAAGTAAGTGCGCCCTGCCGGGCGCACAAAAAAGAAGAGGGGGGCAAGCGCCCCCCTCTTCTTTTCAGTCAGGTGATTCGAAAGCGAAAGTGCCTATTGCTCCCGCTCTCAAGACACATTTGTTATTGGACCGTAATATTGTTGGTTGCCACGCTTAAGGCATTGATCGTATAGTTGGAGCCGGCAGCCAATCCACGACCACCTACAGTTTCAGTAATGGTTACAACTCCACCGGCTGCAACTGTAGCTGTATTTCCCGTAGTGGGCCTCATCTGCGTATAAATCGCTCCGGCAGCAGGACCGACAGCAGCATCTGCAGGCGGTACAACACCCGGATTGTCAGCCATATAGGCGGCAATCGCCGTATGTGCATTTTTCCCATCGGCGACCATGCTTGACGCATAACCTCTCGCCCGGTAAGCCTGAAACTGCGGGATGGCGATGGCCGCCAGGATGCCGATGATCGCAATGACGATCATGAGCTCGATCAGGGTGAAGCCTTTCTGTCCTCTTTTCTTCCGAAATACTTTCATCTTTCTTTCTCCTTCATCTGATTATTTTTCGTTTATGTGTTTCATTCATATTCGTCGTTCCGGGATTCCTTACCCACTCTGTTTGACGCCGATCACCTCCCTCTCTTTCTTTTTCATTAAGTTTTGAATGATTATTTCTTGCCCCGCCAGAAATCCATTTGCCTGTTTGCTCCATTATTAAGCAAGGGGGGTGCCAGTTTGATGCCAGAGTGATGATGATCACACTTCTTCACATATTTCTCTTAATATTCAATGGGTTATCATTCAGGCAACCCATGGCCGGCCTGCACGGGAGAGACTCCTTTTCATGTCCGGGACCGCCATTTTCCCCGCCGGCCGGTGATTTTCACCGGAATTTGATTTGCCTTGACACCTCCGGCGAGTTGTCATTATAAGGAAGTGAAGTAAATTCCGGGAAGGAACCGATGTACGAGGTCACCATTCGAAAAACCTTTTCCGCGGCCCACATCCTGAAGGAAATCGGCGGGAAATGCGAGGAGATGCACGGCCACAATTTCATTGTGGAAGTGACCGTGGCGGGGCCGTCCCTCAACAGCGAGGACCTGCTCATCGATTTCCGCGTTCTGAAGGGCTGGACGAACGAGGTCCTGGAAGAGCTGGATCACAAGTACCTCAACGATGTCGAATGCTTCAAGGGCATGAACCCCTCGTCGGAACAGGTGGCGCGACATATTTATAACCGGCTCGCGGAGAAGGTCGCGTCGCTGGCCCTGTCCCTAGACCGGGTTACCGTCTGGGAGTCGGAGAACGCGCGGGTGTCCTACAGGCCATGATCGACATCCAGAGCCAGAAGGACCACCGGAACATCGACATTCGGAAGGTGGGGGTGAAGGGGATCAAGTACCCCATCATCGTCATGGACCGCGCGCAGGGCACCCAGCCGGTGAACGCCACGATCAACATGTACGTCAACCTGCCCCACCAGTTCAAGGGGACGCACATGAGCCGGTTCGTGGAGATCCTGAACGAATTCCGGGGGCAGATCAACATCCGGACTTTTCATACGATCCTGGAGAAGGTCCGGGAAAGGCTGCATGCCGAGTCGGCGCACATGGAGATCGAGTTTCCCTACTTCATCGAGAAGGCCGCTCCCGTCACCGGCGCGAAGAGCCTGATGGAATACCGCTGCTCCTTCTGCGGCCACAACAACGGGCGGAAGAGCGACTTCCTGGTCGGCGTGGTCGTCCCCGTCACCACGGTCTGCCCCTGCTCGCGGGAGATCAGCAACAAGGGGGCCCACAACCAGCGGAGCATGGTCAGCGTCAAGGTCCGTTTCCGGAAGTTCTTCTGGATCGAGGACGTGATCCGGATTGTCGAGGATTCGGCGAGCGGAGAGGTCTACTCCCTGCTGAAGCGGCCCGACGAGAAGTTCGTCACCGAAAAGGGGTACGACAACCCGATGTTCGTTGAGGACGTGGTGCGGAACGTCGCCGAGGCCCTGAACCGCGACGACAACTTCACCTGGTACAGTGTGGAGGCGGAGAACCACGAGAGCATCCACAACCACAGCGCCTATGCCTTTGTGGAAAAAGAATAAACCATGAGCGCGAACGAATTCTTCAACCTCTACGAGCACGGCTTCATTCGCACGGCCCTCTGCATTCCCGAGGTCCGGGTGGCCGACGTCCCCTTCAACGCCGGACGGATCGTCAAGCTGGCCCGGGAGGCCGCCGCGGGCGACGCGATCTTCGCCCTGTTCCCGGAGCTGTGCCTGTCGGCCTACTCCAACGAGGACCTGTTTCACCAGGAGGCCCTTCTGAAGAGCGTCCGGGACTCCCTTCGGACGGTCCTGGACGATACCGCGGACCTGAACCTCATCCTCGTCGTCGGGGCGCCCCTGCAGGCGGGGAACCTGCTATTCAACTGCGGCGTCGTGATCTGCCGGGGGCGGATTCTCGGCGTCGCCGTCAAGTCCTACCTGCCCAATTACCGGGAGTATTACGAGGGCAGGCAGTTCCGGCCGGCGGAGGAGATCATCGAAAATGAGATCGATCTCTGCGGTCAGCGGAAGATCCCCTTCGGCGCCGACCTGATCTTCGAAGTCGCCGATATCCCCAACTTCCGGTTCTTCATCGAAATCTGCGAAGACGTCTGGGTGCCCGTGCCGCCGTCCAGCTTTGCCGCGATGGCCGGCGCCACCGTCATCGGCAACCTGTCGGCCTCCAACATCACCGTGGGGAAATCGGAATACCGCAACAGCCTCGCGGCCAACCAGTCCGCCCGTTCCATCTGCGCCTACCTCTACGCCGCCGCGGGCCCCGGGGAATCCACCACGGACCTGGCCTGGGACGGCCACGCCATGATCTACGAAAACGGCAATCTCCTGGCGGAATCGGAGCGGTTCGCGAACGCCGCCCAGGTCATCTACGCGGAACTCGACCTGGACCGGCTGGCCCAGGACCGGATGCGGATGACGAGCTTCGGCCAGAACGCCCGCACCCACCGGGACCGGGTGACGGCCTTCCGCAGGGTGTCCTTCTCCGTCGCTCCCGTTAAAAAAAAAATCCTGCTGAACCGGGTCTACCCCCGCTTTCCCTACATCCCGGCCGACCCGGCCAGACGTGACCAGCGCTGCTACGAAGCCTACAACATCCAGGTCCAGGGCCTGGCCCAGCGCCTGAAGACTTCCGGTATCGCCAATGTCGTCATCGGCATCTCCGGGGGGCTGGACTCCACCCACGCCCTGATCGTTGCCGTGCGGGCGATGGACCTCCTGAAGCGGCCGCGGTCCAACGTGCTGGCCTACACCATGCCCGGCTTCGCCACCACCGACAAGACCTACACCAACGCGCGCCGCCTGATGGCGGCCCTGGATGTCGAAGCCAACGAGATCGACATCCGCCCGAGCTGCCTGCAGATGCTTCGGGACATCGGCCACCCCTACGCCCGGGGCGAGGAGGTCTACGACATCACCTTTGAGAACATCCAGGCGGGGGAGCGGACCTCCCACCTCTTCCGCCTGGCCAACATGCGGGACGCCCTGGTCGTCGGCACCGGCGACCTCAGCGAACTGGCCCTGGGGTGGTGCACCTACGGCGTGGGGGACCACATGTCCCACTACGCCGTCAACGCCAGCGTCCCCAAGACGCTGATCCAGCACCTGATCCGCTGGGTGGCCCGAAAGGTGATCTTCTCCCCGGAGGCCTCGGAGGTCCTTCTGGATATCCTGGAGACGGAGATCAGCCCGGAGCTGATCCCCGGGGAGGCGGGACGCCAGCCGCAGCAGCGGACCGAATCCGTCGTCGGGCCCTACGAGCTGCAGGACTTCAACAACTTCTACATCACCCGCTTCGGCTATCTGCCCGCGAAGATCGCCTTCATGGCCTACTGCACGTGGCGGGACCGGAGCCTGGGGTTCTGGCCGGACGTGCCGGAGCACAAACGAAACGAATACGGCATCGGGGAGATCAAGCGCTGGCTGAAGGTCTACCTGTACCGCTTCTTCAAGACCAGCCAGTTCAAGCGGTCCTGCATCCCCAACAGCCCGAAGGTCGGCTCCGGCGGGTCCCTCTCCCCCCGGGGCGACTACCGCGCCCCCAGCGACAGCGAGCCCACGGTCTGGCTGGAAAACCTCGCGGGGATCCCCGGCGACGAAGGCGTGCCTGAGTGAAAAACCCGAAACAGGGGGTGAAAATATGAAACGCGAACATGAACAGTACAGGGATTTCGACGCGACGCAGCTCTACTGCCCGAATTGCCGTCAGGCCGTTCCGGTGCGGAAGCGGCTGCTGCTGGTCCTGGCCAACGGGGAGAAATTCGACTACACCTGCGTCTACTGCGGGACATCCGTCGGAGACAAGATGGTCTCCAACCGGGACAGACAGGCCCCTCATCATCGGATGACCCCCGAAACCGGGCGGCAAAATCCGGCTCGTCCCGCGCGCAACACAAAAAAAGGCCGGGGCGCCTGCCCCGGCCTTTTTTTGGTTCTTCTCTTCCGTAAATCTTATCTGCCGATGACGTACCGATAGGGGTCGATGACGTCACGGAGCATGTGGAGCTCTTCCTTGGTCGGAGGCGGGTTTTCGATGATCTTCTTGGCCTTCAGAAGCTCGAAACCGCAGTTTTCCTGTACGGTCTTCTCCGAATAGCCCGGGTTGACGGCGATGATTCTCATCCGCTTGGATTCCGGCTCGAAATCCATGACCGCCATGTTCGTGATGATCTTGTAGGGTCCCGCTCCCAGGGGAAGGCCGGATTTTGCCCGGGAGTCGCCGCCCTGGAGCCAGCCGGGCGTCGTGATGTAGTTGATCTTCTCGGCGAAGCGCTTGGGATCCTGGGGCGTCATGACCATCATCCGCCAGCAGAAGGAGCCGAAGTCGTTCGCGCCGCCGCTTCCCGGGAAGCGGACCTTCGGCTTCTGGTGGTCCGCGCCGATCCGCGTCGAATTCAGGTTGCCGTACATGTCGAGCTGGGCGCCGCCGAGGAAGGTGTAGTCCAGCATGCCCCGGCAGGCCGTCTCCATGATCTCGCACATCCCGCTCGCCATGACGGCCTTCCAGGTGGTCCTTGAATCACCCACGGAGATGGGCATTTCCGGGATCAGGGGGGCCGCGCCGCCCGCCTCGAACAGGATCACCAGATTGGGGGAGCCCGTCTTCTGCGCGAGCATCGCCGCCGCACAGGGCGCCCCGGTTCCAACCCCCACGGAGGCGCCGTCTTCCAGCTCCCTCGCGGCGGTGCAAATCATCAGTTCCATCGTATTGTAATCAGCCATTGTCTCAGTCTCCTCCTTTCTAATCCCTCGCGCCGATGAACATCCATTCCTTCTGCCTCAGCATCTGCAACCTGTGCAGGCCGCCGTTCTTCTCGATGTATTCAAAGTGGTCCTTGCAACTGTAAATGTTCTTGTCGAGGAACTTCTTGAACTCATCGGGGTCCTGTTCGACCTTCATCCACTCCCGCAGGTGCTCTTCGTCCGAGAAGTACTCTCCCAGCATGTTGCCGGGGTAGCTGCCATAGGGCACTTCGCAGACCGCGTCGACCAGCCAGTAGGGGATCACGGTGTAGCTTGGGTCTCTCCGGATCTCGTCGTTCGGGATGAGCCGCTCGCAGGTGATGATCAGACGCTTGGATGCCCGGGCTACGTCGAAGTCGGAAACGGTGATGCCGCGGATCCGGCAGTTTCCGTAGATGTCCGCCTCATGAACATGAATGGCGGAAACGTCGGGATAGATGGCCGGCATGGCTGCGTATTTGGTCCCCGTGAAGGGACACTGGATGATTTTCGCCCCGCTGAACTTGAAGGTGTCCGTGCCCATGATGTTCCGGGCGGGATAGAAGGAAACGCCGGCCGCGGCAGCCTTGAAGCGGACGGACAGGGAATAGTTGGTCCATTCACTGACATCGACCTTGCCGCTTTCCATGTATTTCCTGGCATTTGCGGACAGGCCGCGCGCCTCCAGGCCGACGATGTAGGCAACATCCAGCTTGTTGAAGACTTCCCCCGCACAGAGGATCTGAAAATCATGGGTCGAGGTATGGCCGGCAAAACCCATGTTTTTCCTTCCCTGTCTCACGATCTCATGCGCGACCGCAGCGGGAATCCTGTTTGCGCCGAACCCCCCCAGGGTCAGATAATCGCCGTCCTTGACGAATTTCTCGACCGCCTGTTTGACGGTCATGAGCTTGCTCTCCAGCTTGCGGTTCTTCTGCCTGAAAAACGCCCTGGCCTTGTCCGCATCCGGATCCGTAAAAATCTTGCCAATTCCCTGATCTAATACGTCCACTGAACTTTACCTCCTTCTCTAAGTTTTTAAAGCCACATCTGCAACTTTAAATCCGACATCCCACACAACTCTTTGAAACGTTTCAACCGAAAAAACGAAAATCCGGACAGGTAAGTTGATGTTGCCCCACAAAACTGGGCTTGGATAGCATAGGAAACCGGTTGAATCAAGCAAAATTGTGTTGAAAGGAAAACATTTGCGTGGGCAGACCCACTCTTTTCAACCCGTTTACTTTACTTTCTTTTTCGCCATCGCCGCCAACAGCTTCTCGCCCAGCGGGTTCAAGCCGGAGGGCGAGGCGCCCGGGTCCCCTTCCCCCTGAAAAACAAGGCTCGCCTCTTTCGATGAGGCCGCCCCCTCCAGGTAATCTCCGAGGACGCCGCGGCTGTGCGTGTCCTCGTGGCAGTAAACGCAGAGATTTTCCCAGTTGCTGCCGTCCGGCGGATTGTTGCGGTGATTGCCGTCCCGATGATGAACGGTCAGAAGGTGGCGGTTGGTCCCGTTGAATGCCCGCCCGCACCGTGCGCAAACCAGGCCGTGGATGGCCAGCGAACGCTCCCGGTAATCTTCGCCGGAGGGCTTCTCACCGGCCTGCTTGAGTTCCCGGACAACGTCCTCGGCGGATTTCCCCGTGCCCCCGCTTCTGCTGACACTGGAAGAAACGCGCCCCCATTTGCTTCCGAAGCTGACCTTTCCCACAATCCGCCCCTCCCCGGTTTGCAAACCCACTGCCATTCGGTAAAATTTGCATTGACAACATGAGACATCAGTTTATAGCATAATTCTCGTTAAATCAATCAAGAGCGCAACATGCCGTGACAACCGAATCCCAAGGAGGCCGACATGACCCTGCCTGATCGAAACAACCCATACAATTTCAACGAATATCTCGCGTGGCGGCGCGGTGTGGACTACTACGGCGACGACCCTTTCATTCAGAAGGTGGTGCGCCATTTTGTCGCCGGCGAATGGGAAAAAGTGGATGCCGAGGCCCGCGCCGTTTCGAAGAAGGCCTCCTTCCGGTGGCGGGACCTTTCCGAAAGCATCGCCTGGCCGGAAAAGCGCCCCTACCTGATGTGCTACGACGGCCATCACAACCGCATCGACCGCATCGTCCGGCCCCGGGAAACGGAGATCCTCGAAAAGGAGGTGTTTTCGGAGGCCTTCTTTGCGGATAAAACGTCCCCCTGGGTCAAGCTCATCAAGATGTACATCATCTACCAGAACGGCGAGGCCTGCGTCGCCTGCCCGATCACCTGCACGGAAGGCCTGGTCATGCTCCTGGACAAGTTCGCCGACACGCCGGAGACGAAGCGCATCCTGCAGCACTGCAAGGAGGGCATCGACGGCGAGTACGCCATCGGCGCCCAGTATCTTTCCGAGATCCAGGGAGGCTCCGACGTCCCCTCCAACGCGCTGGAGGCGTCAAGGGAGGGCGACGTCTGGCGTCTGTACGGGACAAAATTCTTCTGCTCGGCCACACATGCCGACTACGCCGTCGTGACGGCAAAGCCCGCGGGATCGGAGAAGGTCGCCCTTTTCGTCGTCCCCTCCTGGCTTCCCGGTAACCGGGAAAAGGAGATCCGCAACGGCTACACCATCGACCGGATCAAGTGGAAGATCGGCACGAGCGAGCTGACCACGGGCGAATTGACCTTCAACGGCGCCGTCGCCTACCCCGTCGGCCCCCTGGAAAAGGGAGTCGCCAACGTGGTCGGCATCGTCCTGACCTACTCGCGCCTCACCGTCGGCCTCTCCGCCGCCGCCTTCATGACCCGGGCCGTTCGGGAGGCCAAGAAATATGCCGAATTCAGGCAGGCCTTCGGCCTCACCATCGGTCTGTTCCCCATGGTGGCCGGACAGCTCGCCCGGATGGAGCGCACCGCCCAACGAACGACCGCCGGCGCTTTCAAGCTCTATCAGGACTTTCTGACGCTGGAAGGGGGGCTCAAGGGCGGCCTGGCCGCGGACGAGCCGGAGTCGGCCCGGAAGAAGCGTTTCGACATTCGGGAGCTGATCATGCTGCAGAAGATCGCCGCCTCCTGGGACAGCACCGACGTCATCCGCGAGGCCATGTCCATCTTCGGCGGCCACGGCGTCATGGAGGACTTTTCATCCCTGCCGAGAATATACCGGGACTCCGCCGTCAACGAGCTCTGGGAGGGGCCGCGAAACGTCCTGCTGACCCAGATCCACCGCGACCTGCAGCGCGTGGCCGAGCTGGTACAAACCGTCGGAGTTTGTCGGAAGCATTCTCGCGGGACTGGACGCCGCTCTCACGAAAGAGCTCTCGAAAGAGATCACGGAACTGCTGGCGCACCCGGATCTGTTCCACATGGATGAAAAAACCATCGAGGTCTGCCGGCGCTGGGATGCCTTCTGCCACCGGCTGTTTCACGCCTACCAGGATCTGGCGCTGCGGGAGGTCATGGACAACGCCTGAAGCGAAAAAGATTTTTGAGCCGCGCTGAGCCATTTTCACCGGCATGCAAACCATGAATTCCAAACGGGAGGAGTCTGAAATGTTTGACTACATGCTCACCAGAGAACAACTGAAGATCCGGGACGAGGCACGGGACCTCGTGAAGTGGGTCCCCCGGCAGATGATCCTCGACATGGACACGGACGCCATCAAGTTCCCCCGGGAATTTCTTCGGGAGGCCGGAAGGCGCAACCTCCTGGGCTGCCGCTACCCGAAGAAATGGGGAGGGCGGGAGATGGACTGGGTGACGACGTGCATGCTCATGGAGGAGATCGGAACGCTCGGCTATGAATTCGCCTGCGTCTTCGGCGTCGGCGCCGAGCTGGTCTGCGACGCCATCATTCTGCACGGCACGGACGAACAGAAGGAAAAGTACGTCAGGCCCCTCCTTCGGGGCGATCTCTTCGCCGCCGAGTGCCTGACCGAGCCCCGGGGCGGCTCCGACTTCTTCGGCGCGACCACCCGGGCGGAGGACAGGGGGGATCACTTTCTTGTCAACGGCCAAAAACGCTTCATCGTCGGCGGCGAGGGAGCGGACTACTTCCTCCTCTACGCCCGGACCAATTTCGACCCCGCCGCCAAACCCCAGGAGTCGTTGACGGCCCTGATCGTGGACCGCGGCCCCGGCGTCGAAACGAAGTACCTCTACGGGCTGATGGGCTGCCGCGGCGGCGGCACGGCGCGCCTGGTCTTCAGGGATGCGAAGGTGCCCAAGGAAAACGTCATCGGCAGGATCAACGGCGCCTATGCAGTCTTCAATACGATGATGATCCCGGAGCGCCTCGGCACGGCAGCCATGACCATCGGCGCCGCCCGTCCGGCCCTTGACATCGCCACAAACTACACGTCCCGCCGGAAGGCCTTCGGACAGGTCATCGCCCAGTTCGAGGGGGTGAGCTTTCAGATCGCCGAGGCGGTCATGCTGCTGGACGCGGCCCGCGCCATGGCCTACGTGACGGCCCGCGCCGTGGATGAGGGCGTCGACATGAACCGGATCCGCCGGATGGTCTCGGAATCGAAAAAATTCATCACCGAATCCTGCCAGAAGGCGGTCCACAACGCCATGCAGGTCATGGGCGGCATCGGTTACACCAACGTCTTTCCCATCGAGCGGATTTTCCGCGATGTGCGGCTCGCCTCGATCTGGACGGGCACGAGCGAGGTCATGTCCATGATCACGGCCCACGAATGGTATCGGGAATTCTTCAAAACGAAGGCCGGTCGCCTGGCCCGCGATTTCGAGCGCGATGCCCAGGAAGCGGATGCCGACGACGAAAAGATCTACGAGTAGACGCCCGGCGAAACCACCCAGCCCGGACAGGTCACGATGAGCGACGAGAACAAGCTGATCCCCGTTCTGAGGGAGGGGATCCATATCATCAAAATGGTCCTCTTCAAAATGCTGAGGAGCGGACTTGCGGAGCGACACCCCGCCTGGGCGCAGGCCGACATCAGCAGGCTGGCCGGGGCCGTGCTCAACGGGCTGTTCGGTACGCCCAACCGGGAAGAGCCCTTCCTGTCTTTCGCAAAATCCCACGCGGCTCTGATCGAGGAGGAAACCGGGAGGATTGCCGCCGAATATCCGGAAATGAGGATCCCCATCACCGACGCTCTGCGCGTCCAGTTCCTCTGCGACAGTCAGGAAGGCTGCGGCAACGAGACGGCGCTTCTGAAGGCGAGAACTCTCGGCATCCTGATCCTCGATCGGGAAATCCCCCTGCCGGACCATTTCATGACGCTTGCCCGCAGGTTGGGTGAAGCGCATCACGTGACCCATCAGGTCCGGATCCATCCAAGCTGACGGTACCGGAGGGGAAGGGACGATACCGGGGCCGGGACCGTTTTTCGGCGGGAGCGTCCACGGCTCACGCGAAAAGGGAGTTTGCGAACATGCCTCCACCGTCGAGCAGGAAAAGCTCACCTGACTACGCCCTTTATGAAAAAATGCGGAGGAAATCCCCTCAGGCGTCGAGATTCTGGATGATCGGCGACCGCCTGTACCACGCGGGCCTTTTCCTGACGATGATCAGCATACCGGCTCTTTTCTTCGCCTACACGCGATCCGGATCAGGCGGAATGCTGTTCTGGACGGTGGTCCTGCTGGTCGGGTCGGTCGGCATCCTTGCGCTGGGGATCTACTTCAAAAGGGAATCCTACAAGCTGGCCATGAAAGCCGGGATCGACATCACGTAGAACGTCAAGCATTGCCTGAAAGAAAGCGGAATAGTCGGCAAGAACGAACACGCGGCAAATGATGATCGATTTCATGCAGCATTACAGTCCCATGACGCAGGCGCTCATGGCCACGATCTTCACCTGGTCCGTGACTGCGGCGGGGGCGTCCCTCGTCTTTTTTGTTAAAACGGTCAACCCCCGCGTCATGGACGCCATGCTCGGTTTCGCGGCCGGCGTCATGATCGCCGCGAGCTTCTGGTCGCTCCTTTCGCCGGGAATCGAAATGGCGCAGGAAACGGGGCACATCCCCTGGCTGACGGCTGTAATCGGTTTCATGGGCGGCGGGATTTTCATGAGAGTGGCCGACCGGCTGCTGCCGCATCTTCACCCCGGCATGGACATGGAGAAAAGCGAGGGGATCAAGACGTCCTGGCGGAAAAGCACGCTACTGGTTCTTGCAATCACGCTGCACAACATTCCCGAGGGCCTCGCAGTCGGAGTCGCCTTCGGGGCCGTGGCGACGCACCTGCCCGCCGTCGGCCTCGGCGGGGCCATTGCGCTGGCGATCGGAATCGGCCTTCAGAATTTCCCCGAGGGGGCAGCGGTATCGCTGCCGTTGAGAAGGGAGGGCATGGGGAGGATGAAGAGCTTCCTCATGGGGCAGGCCTCCGGCATGGTCGAACCCGTTGCCGGAGTGATCGGGGCGGCATTCGTACTGCACATGCAGACGCATCCTGCCATACGCCCTGTGCTTCGCGGCGGGCGCCATGATCTTTGTCGTGGTGGAGGAGCTGATCCCCGAATCCCAGCGGAATGAGGCGAACATCGATCTGGCGACCATGGCGACCATGACGGGTTTTACGGTAATGATGATCCTCGATGTGGCGCTGGGGTGATATTCGTAATCAATGACTGCAAAATAAGTTGCAATATTTTTTCTTTATGGAGAATATGGTTGCAGGCATAGTCCTCCCGATCGGGAGAAAATCAGAGGATTCATGATCCAGACAGGATGCGACTCGGGGGCAACAGCGATCGTTTGAACGGGCAGGCTCCGGCAACGCCCGTCCGGCTGTCCATGGCGGCTTTCCCATGAAGATCATCTACCTTGCCGACATCCACGGCGCTTTTGCACAGGTCAAGAAGCTTCTGTCTCTGACCGATGCCCAGGCCTATATCATCGCCGGCGACCTGATCGACCGGCCTTTCTACACGGAAGAGATGTCGGCACGGTACCGGGCGCTGCAGACGTACTTTTCCGGCCTCTACGACCGCATGGGAACGGATCATGCGGACATGGACGATTTTATCGAAGACCTCTCGAAACGCACGGACCTGTCCGGCGATATTCCGGAGCGGGCAGGGGAATACCGGGACGCAACCATCCGGGCCCGGCGTGTCCTCCAGCAAAAGTACAAAGTCCTGGAAAGCATCCTCTTCCTGAAAGGCGCCTCACAGATATTCTGCCTGCCCGGCAACTACGACATGGACCTGCAGTACACCTCACTCCACGGCAGAGACCTTCACCGTCACTGGCACCACGTGGCGGACATGAGGATTGCGGGCTACGGAGGGGCGGACGTGGCCACCCCCGGAATCCCCCAGCGCTATGCCGTCCCCTACAATGCCGACCGGGGAATGAGCGAGATGACCCGTTTCTTCGCCGAGACCCGGCCGGACATCATCGTCACCCACAAGCCTGCCCAGGGGATCCACGACCATGTCTCCCCCATGGGGGAAAGCGGTTCGCCTGAACTGCGAAGGTTCTGTGAAGAGTACCGGGTGCCCCTGTGCCTTACCGGACACATACACGACCAGTGGGGATTCGAAGAGATCGACGGGACGATTTACCTGAACCCGTCGAACTTCGGGGAAGTGACCCAGCCGGGGGGTCAGGTGGCGGAAGGAGGGTTTTTCTACAGCATCGACACCCGGAACCGGCAGATTGTCGGGATCAGCCTGGGCAAGCTGGTCCGCGACCGGGTTCATGACGTGGTGGCCTACAGCCTCCGGAAAAAACGATGGGACAAGCACGTGCTGGACCCGGAGCGCTTCGGCGCCCTGCTGAGGGGGAAAAGCCATGACCCTGTCGAAGGGACGGGAAAGTGGATCCCCGGGGACATGCTGAAGCGTGAAATGCGGTGGTTTTTCCCCGGCGGCGGGTCGGAGGAGAAGGTCCGTTCCGCCGCTGAGGAGATCGAGCGGGTTGCGATCCGGGCGGAGGAGCAATGCGGTGCGACGGTGGCCGTGGATCTTCTGGAAGGGGAAAAAACGCCTTCCGCCACGATGGAGCTGGTTCTCCACGTGAGGTTGGGGGATTTCAGTCCGGAGGGGCAGGACCCGCTAAGGAAAGAAAGTGGAAGTTCCGGGCGCCCGGATGTACTGGCAGCGATGCAGGCCGGCCTCACAGCCTTCCCGCACATTCGAATCACGGACTGGATCGACCTTGACCGGGTGCTCCGGAGCCTGCAGCGGAAAGATTATGAGTGCGATGTCACCCAGCGCTTCGCGGCATACCGGGCCATCGGCCGCCCCCTGCGGGAAGGCGATGCGGCCTGCGTGGAAGAAAGGCTCGATGCGGACCGCTCGTTCCGCGGCGAGATCGAGGGGACCGGCTGGTCTTACCTGGAAATATTCCGAAACCTCGCCGGCCGCGTGGAAACAATGAAGATCTTCGAAGCCCGCCTGCGGGAACTGGGCATCACGGCCCCCGCGGCCTTCAAGCGGAAGATCGGGGAGTTGCTCCATGGCACTGACAAAACGCAGGATCAGTAGGCTGATTGAACTGGGCGATCTCCTGTGCACCTCTTTCAGCCTGGAAGAGGCATACCGGGTGATCTCCCGGGAGATGCCGCCACTCTTTCCCGCCGGCGTCTATTACCGGTGTGATGCCGCCGGAAACCTTCTCGAAGCCGCGGCGTCATGGGGCGAAGCGCCGGGAAAAACCGTGTTTTCGGCCGACGACTGCTTCGCCGTCCGCAGGAACCGCCCGCACCTCGTAACCGGCGCGGAGGGCGGACTCCCCTGCCCCCACACTGAGGGGGAAAAGGACAACCGGGCTTCGATCTGTGTCCCCATGAATGTCTATGGCGAATGGCTCGGCCTCATCCACATCCGGTTTGCCTCTCCTGCCGGAGAAATGGCCTCCCTGACCTCGAGGGAACTGGGCGCAAACGAGCAACTGGCCCTGCTGGCAGCCCGGCAGATCAGCCTTTCCCTGCGGAACCTCCAGTTTCGGGAACAGTTGAGCAGCCAGTCCATGGCGGATCCGCTGACGGGGCTGATCAACCGCCGCTACCTCGAGGAAGTGCTGGCCCGCGAACTGAAAAAGGCCCTGCGGGAATCCAAGCCGGTGGGGGTGGTGTTCATGGATATCGACCGCCTCGGGCAGATCAACCAGACCTACGGCATCGAGACGGGCGAAGCGATCATCAAGGACCTGGGGCGCTTTCTCGGCGGGCACATCGGGGGGAACGAAATGGCCTGCCGCTGGGGTGCCGATGAGTTCGTTCTCATCCTGCCCGGTGCGTCGCTGACCGCCGCCCGAAGACGCGCCGAGAACCTCAGGGAGATATTGAAGGACCATGCCGCCCGCGACGACCACAAGCAGATGCGGCGCGTCACCCTTTCCATCGGCGTGGCCGCCATGCCGGACCACGGCGAAACGGCCGGGGATCTTCTCCAGTCCGCCAAGACTGCCGTTAAGGAAGCCAAAAAGGAGGGCCGCGATCGCGTCCGCATCGCCGATTGAAGGTCAGCCGGGTAGCGGAGAATCAATGAACAGAACACGCTGAACCACTCCCCGGGGGAGGTGTGACAATCCGGCCCGATCAGGACAGAAGATTTTTTACCAGGTTCACAATCGGCTCGGTGAACAGAAGCACGAATATCACGTAGAGAACCACGACGACCACCAGCTCCGTTGCACTGATCTTGCGGTACTTTCTCCTGACGAGAAAAATGAGAACAACCCCGACAATCAATGCAATCAGATGCACAAGAGAAAGCCTGCTCATGTTCACACTCCTTTCATCATGAATGAAGCAAAAGCGAGGTTCGGGCCGTGCTGATCGTCAAGAGGTGGCGGGAACTGGGACACTATATTCCCAGATTGGAAAGCATCGTGCAGAGGTTGTTAACAATTTCCACCAGTCTTGGATGCGATGTCTCGAAGCCCTTCACCGAGGAGGCGAGGCCTTTGATGGACAAATTCAGAAGGGGCGGACTCTTTTCGCTGCGTATGGCTTCGCGGGTCGACAATCCGGCAAATCCCGTGATGCTTTCCGCCTGCTCATAATGAGTCCGGGAAAGTTCGGTAATTTCCTTCCTGAGGGTCGCAAGGAGGATCAACAGCTCGGCCCTGTCGCGCTCTTTGACCGTTTTGCTCTGCCTCAGCCTCTCTTCAATCCTGTCCAGATGATCCTGAATCATTGCCCCCGCCCTTCTTCATCATCACTCCCAAAGGCTTCTGAACTACTCCAAGATTGTTATGAAATATACGACGGGTGGCCTTGAGTGTCAATGAAAATGAGTATAAAACGCCCCAAGAAATATGGCTTTGATGCGATGCGCCTGAACGGACATCTCATACCCGGCGCTCTGATTGCTCAAAGACGACTGAAATCTTCCTGCGATAAAAGTTTAAATCCCCCTTTGGACAGCACGGTGCACGCGTAATCGAGATTGTCGACCCGCAATACGATTACGGCATTTTCTGCCAGCTTGTTCATGAACGTGTAGAGATAGTCGACATTCAGATGTTCCTCAGCCAACTGCCTCAAGGCCCTCCCGAGGCCGCCCGGCTCGTCGGCAACCTCCACAGCGAGAACTTCAACAACCTGTATGCTGTATCCCTTTTTATCAAGCAGAGCTGCCGCTGCCGCAGGATCGGGAACGATCATCCGGATGACGCCGAAATCTCTCGATTCAGCAATGGAGAGTGCCCGGATATTGATGCCGTGTTCCCCCAACAACATCGTCAGCGCCGCCAGAATGCCCGGCCGGTTCTCCAAAAAAACGGATATTTGCTTGAGTCTCATTGGAACGCCTTTTCCAAGGTCCTTTTTCAATCTTTCGAACGATTGAACGACGCAACCAGGATGCCCAGGGCAATGGATGCCAGCCTTGCTTCGGGCGGGTCTGAACGGGAGCTGATCAGGATCGGGACCCGGGCGCCGACAATCACGTGGGCCAGGTGTTTTCCCCCGTAATAGACAAGGGCTTTCCCGAAGATATTGCCCGATTCCAGATCCGGCATGATGAGGATGTCGGCAGCGCCCGCGACCGGCGATTCCACCTTTTTGATTTTTGCCGCCTCCAGAGAAACGGCATTGTCCAGCGCAAAGGGACCGTCAACGATGCAGTCCGGTATATCGCCATAGGAACAGATTTTGGACAGGGCAAGGGCGTCCACGGTGGACCGCACTTCCGGCTGCACCTTCTCCACACCGGACAGGATGGCCACTTTGGGAACCTTTATCCCCAGAGCATGGGCGACGGTGACGGCATTGCGGATGATGCTGATCTTTTGCTTCAGATCCGGCGCCACATTGACGCCGCCATCGGAGGCAATCGTGATGCGTTTTTGCCCTTCCCGAATGTCCTCGAAGATGAACACGTCGCTCAGCAGACTTCCCGTCCTCAGGCTCTGCGTGCCGCGCAGTGCCGCCGCAAGAAGGCTGTTGGTGGATACATTGCCTTTCAGCAAAAGATCCGCTTCTCCCGAAACGGCGAGCGCGATGCCATATTCCGCCGCCCGGTCGATATCCTTTTCGTGATGAAATTCAAAGGCTGCCGAAGAAAGCTTAAGACTTTTCAAAAGATCTTCGATCAGGTTCTGATGGCCGATCAGAATGCCTTTGGCCAGGCCTTTATCCTGGGCTTCGCTGATCGCGGCAAGCGACGAAGCCTCATGGGGCGCGATAACAGCCACCCGTTTCGGGCCCGAAGCGGAAGCTTTATGAATCAGCGTTCTGAAATCTCGAATCATCGAATCTCTTCTTCATGGTGCTTGTCGCCCATGAATTGCATCAGGTCAAAATAACCGGCTTCTTGCAATATTCAGGTTGATGCCTGCATTCTCCGCTCGCCTCAAATTTATACGGCGGTAGAGGCATATCTGATCAATTGGATGTTTGAATTTTGCACATTCTTTTAAATCCGTCAATTGACAAGTTCCAGATTAGCACATTCCCTCAAATAAGAAGCTCCCCTGGAAATCCACCGACCATATAGACAATAGAAATAACTCAATTTATCATCGCAGTGGGCAAAATTATATTGACAAACAAGCGTTTCTTTCATTACGAAGTAACTTGGGGGTTTTTTTCACCAATTGCGGGTGGAGCTTTTATCCTTCCGGAATTGCCGCAAATGATCTGAAAACTTTCATCATACGAGACCTAACTTAATTGACAGGCATACCTCCTGGGAAACTGTGGAGGCCGTTATGAAAAAGGATCGAAGTTATTTTACAACGGGATCCTTCTTGCTTGTTTCCCTCGTCTCGACCAGACGCACGGGGGTTGTTTCCGGGCAATCACCCCTCGGTCCACTGCCCAACCTGAATGTCGCAACTCTGACGTTTTTACCTGAAAAACATAAGGCCGGCGATGAGGTTGCCTTCGTTCTGAATATCGTTGGCATGGCGCCCCATACTGCTGAGGGACCCATCAACGGTCATCCAGCTCCCTTTGTGGTGAACTGTTTTCTAACCACCCGGTTTGGTCCGGGGCAAAGCCAATTCTTGCTCTTGGCAGATCTATGGAGGCAGCCATGAAAACAATTATCCGCTATCTGTTCCTGTCTTTTTTAATCGGTAACATTTTTGGAATCGGGAGCTATGCGATGGCCCAGAAGACTGCCCCGCTGTCGGAGCAGGAAAAGACGGCCATTGGCACGGATACCTCCGGCGCACCGGCGCCCACTTCCACCACGGTGAAGAAACTTCCGGCAGCCAAGGCTGTCAAGAAAAAGCCGGCTGCGGCAACCACGACAAGTGTTACCCCGAAACCATCGACCAGCACCAAGAAGACCTCTGCGCTTCCTGCGACACCCTCTTACACACCTCCGGTAACTAAGAGTGTCAAGAAGCCCTCTGCGGCAACCGCGACAAATGTTACCCCCAAACCATCGACCAGTATCAGGAAGACAGCCACGCTTCCTGTGACACCCTCCTACACACCTCCGGCAACGAGTGCGCCGTCAACAGCAGCCGGAGTGGGTACCGCCGCACAGGTACAGGGGTATAAACAACCCACCAGTCCATTTGTGAAACCCTCCTACACACCTCCGGCAGTGAGTGTGCCGTCGAAAACAATCGGCGTGGGTACCGCCGTGCAGGGACAAGGCATCAAGACGCCCTCCGGTGCGTATGTGATACCGGACTATGACCCGCCACGAAGCGGGCCGGTGGGCAGTGGCACCCCCATAGGGCAGCCGGGTTCGGTGACGGCTACGCCGCGCAGCGGCAGCGTTCCGCTGTTTCCGGTGTCGGTTGGTACAGGATCTGGTGGACAGGAACAAGGCGTCAAGACACCCGGTGCACTTGTGGTTCCGTCATCGATAGGTGGCAAAGGGGTGGCACCTGGTTCAGAGGCGGCACCGGCGGTTTCGGGCAGTGCACCGCCTCCTGCTGTCGACAGCAGTGAACGCCTGCGACTTCTAAAAGAAAAGTACGGTAAGGGCGGCACGATATCGGGGAACGTCCAGTCGGATGACGCGAGCCAGAAAGCGACTGGTGCATCAGATGGAAAAAGTGGTGAAGGCGGCGCGGCCGCCTCGGAGCAGGCAACGGGTGCTGGCGGGACCGCGTCAGGCGGAAAAGCCGGAAAAACGGCAGCGGCCGCGGCCATAGAAGCCTCGGCGGCAGCCAGTGCGGCATCCGGCATTGTTGGAGCGGGACCGAAAAAGGCACTCCGAGGGGAAGGAACAGTCGCCCGAAACAACGGGGGCGGGTCAGCAGGGAGAAACGGCGGCACAACGGGAAAAAGATATACGCGAGAGGTTCAATATTCCCGATGACGTCCCGATCAAGTCGACCGCCGAAGCCCTCGGCTTTGCAAAGCAGATTGAGTTACTGGGTGGAAAACTGACGCCTGAGACATGGCGATTGCGGAAGGAGAAAGGTTCCGATGAAGCAGTCGGCAAACAGGTGCGCGAGACCTTCGAAATTCCCGACGACGTGCCTGTGGGGAACCCCTCGGATGCTATAGGCTTCGCACGTGACGTACAGAGTTTAACAGGGGAGAATAAGCCCGGGGCGTGGCGGACACGCCACGAAAAGGGTAGCGAGGCCGCGATTACCGGGATACTGCGTGAAAATTACGAAATTCCGGCAGATGCTGTTGTGGGAGGCTCGAAAGATATATGGGATATTTTAACGAGCGGCTTCAACGGTTGGCGACGGCCGGGTGACTCCCGAACATGTGGCGCGATGTGGGGAGGCGCGGCAAGGATGCGGTGATCGACGACATTTTCAAGGACACATTTGGCGTTCTCAGGCCCGGCAACATGAGCAGGGAGGACCTGCTGAAGGCGCTCGCTGATGGAGAACGTCTGGGAGTGCCGCGGCAGGAAAGGCCCAGTTTTATCGATGATTGGAATCGGCAGCGGAACGGCGGCATTACCCTGGAGGAGTTGTTGAAGAAGTGGCAGCCCGGCGCCAAGCCGGGAATCGACCGGGGCGGGTTGCCGGGAGACGGTTTGCCCGGCGGCCCTGGCAGCGGTAGCAGCGGTTTGCCCGGCTTACCTACCGGTCCGGGTGGCCTCAGTGGCGGAACCGGGCCCGGCGGTGTGCCCGGCGGTGTACCCGGTGGTGTGCCCGGGAGTGGGAGTGGCCGGCCGGGGAGCCTGGTAGATGTCATGAATACAGGGTTCGGGATTGGCGCTGCTGCAGGTGGCGGAACCGGCGGCAGTGGCGGAACCGGCATACCCGGCGTACCGGGTGTCGGAAGCGGTGGATCCGGAGGACAGGGCGGTGCACTCGGGGGCGGCCGGGGGGCGGGCCTGCTGGACACCCTGACTACAGGGACCGGCATTGGCACTGCCGGCCAGGCAGGCGGCGGGCAAGGGCAAAGTAGCAGCGGAACTTCTACCACGCCGGGGACCGGCATCAGCGGGTCAGGCTCCGGTTCCGGTGGTTCAAGTTCCGGCGGATCAGGTTCTGGCTCTGGTGGTACTGGCTCCGGCCCCGGCGGCATACCCCAGCACCGGGAGGAGGGAGCGGAGTTGGGAATGCATCACAAGGATCTGGCACCGCAACAAGCAATACTTATTTAGAAATAACACAAAACCAAGACGGAACCATAAACGCCACCGCCACCGGGATCGATGATAATGGTAATGTGACCAGCACACAGTCAGCGACCTTGACTTACAACAACGAGACCGGTAACTATGAAGATGCCAGCGGTAAAAGCTCACTGACAGTTGCTGCCGATAGCGATGGTAATCCGCCACCCACAGGCGGCTACTGGGTGGGGAATGAGAATGAAGAAGGTACTGAGGGCACAATTTATAGTAGCGGGAGTAAGGGTTCAGGAGAAAGCGGTTCACTTCATCCAGCGGCAGTACCGGATCGGGCACAAGCAGCAGCGGATCGACGACCTCGACCGGAGGAACGCAGGGCACCGGTGAAGAAGAAGGACAATCCGGCATGTATAATCCGGATGATGACAGCCTCTATCGCCGCCGTGGCATGAGTGCCGAGGAGAGGGCGAAGGCGGTGGAAGAGTCTCAGAAGATCAAACCCGTGGATGGCGGGCGCGGTGGGGAGGGTGGTGGCCAACGTCGTACCGGCCTGAAAATGTCGGACGTGAATACCATGGATATCATGAAGTCCAAGACGGATCCCTACATAACCCCCAACCCGGATGCAGATCAGAGCGAGCACAGCGGGCCGATCCCGGTGGGCGATGAGCGGGGAAACGTTGAGCGGCCGGTTCCGGACGGCGATCACCACAGCTCCGGGTTTCGGAAGTATGGGCGGTGCGACACGCCCGGGAGGCAGTACGACACCCGGCGGCTTCGATCCTAATGTTGCAGGTCAGCAATAGTGGGGGTGCTTGATCGCGTGGTGTGACCGAATATCCAGCGGCCCCTCCCACCATTAACCTTAATATGTGTTATCCACCGGAGATGTTTTTTTATGGAAAAGTTCCGCATCTTGATTTCTCGCGGAATGATCATTTTTTCGCGCTGATATGCTTCTTTTCCTGCGCATCCGCCCCCGAGGTTGCGCAGGAAGAGATGCTCGCGTCGGGCAGTGACGAGCGTGCCATGAAAGGCCGGATTTACGTTAATCCCAGCGCCGGCAGGCGACTGTACCAGAAAGTGGCGGTGATGCCCTTTCAGGCGCCGGTGGAGCTGGCCGGAGCGAGCATGTCAGACCTTTTTGCCACGGAATTGCTGTTCGCCCACAAATACGAGCTGGTGGAACGGAGCCAGATGGAGCAGATCCTGGGGGAACAGGCACTGGGCTTGAAGGGCGTGACGGAAAGCGCGGTGGCAATCAGAATCGGAAAGATACTGAATGTCCAGGGGGTGATCGTGGGCACCGTTCCCGAGTACGGGTCGAAAGCTTCCGGCGCGTCGGAACTGGCGGCCATCGGTCTGAACGTGCGGATGATCGACGTCAATGACGGCTCCATTGTCTGGAGCGTTTCCGACACGGCGATTTCCGACCGCCCGATCAGCCTTTCGGCCTTTGCCAACCGGATGGTGCGCAATCTGGTCTCCCAACTGCTGCTGGAGATGATCCGCGTGGGGGACACGCAAATGACGAACGTGCCTGCTCCCGTCGTGCTGAATTCCCGGGGCAAGGTCCGGGGGGCGGTGATCGAAATTCAGTCTCCTTCCCTGCAAACGGTCAAGGGCTATAAAATCCTCAGGAGCCGCGACGAAAAGGGGCCTTATCGCGAAGTGGCCGATCTGGAGGTCACGGACTCCAGCCGGCTTCAATTCGAAGACAGGAACCTGCTTGACGGAGAAACCTACTATTACAGGATCTACACGGTCACGAAATCGAATCTGACCAGCTTTCCCACCGAGCCCCTGAAGATCAGCGCAATCGGTCCTCCCCGCCCCGTGATCGGCCTGTCCGCGAAAAGCGGTCTGATCCGCAGGGTCGCGCTGACCTGGAGACCGGCTTCCGACACCAATACACAGGGATATTCCATTCTGCGGAAAACCGGACAGGGGAGATGGGAAAAGATCAAAACCCTGCAGGGCAAAGCTCAAGGCGCATACACGGACGAGAACCTCGGCGACGGGGCAACCTACAATTACCGCATTGTGAGCTTCAATGCGGCGGGGACGGAGTCTCCGCCTTCGGCATCCGTCAGCGCCACCACCGAGGCATCTCCTTTCCGGGAGAAAGCGCAGGATGCCGATGGCAGGGATGTGCACAGACCTGATTCGCGGTCTGTCCGCGTGGCTTCCGGACCGGCATCGGAACCGGTCAAGGGACTTCGCGCCATCGGAGAAGCCGGGCAAATCTCGCTGCACTGGGAACCCCATTTGGAGAGGGAAGTCGCCAGGCACGAAATATATCGGAGCAGCGAACAGTCGCCGGCTGCCAAAAAGATTCAGGACGTACCCGGCAACATTCTTCAGTTTCTGGACAGGGACATTGAAGAAGGAACGAAATATCATTACAGGGTAATGGCTGTGTACAGGGACGGAACGGAAAAGCAGTATTCGGAAACCGCATTGCCCCCCATTAAGCCGGCTCCCTCAAGACCCGCCGGAATGAAGGCCTCCGTGGAGGGGAACAAAGTCAGGTTGAGCTGGCTGCCGAACGGGGAGAGGGACATCGCCAAATATGTGGTCGAGCAAAAGGGAATTCATTCGTGGGACCGGATCGGCGAAACGACGAACACGGGGTGCATGATCGAGGATCTGGAAGCGGGGAAAACGCTTACCTTCCGGATCATCGCTGTTGACCGGACCAATCGCGAGGGAGAGCCTTCCGAAGAAATCCGTGTTGCCATTCCTTAGCAGTTGGTGGCATCGGCCAGTATGGCATCAGAATGGAGTTGAAGTCCGACCTTCACTTCGAGATACTGCCGGCGGAACTTTGAAATCATCAACATCTCTCTCGCGCCTTTCTGAGTGTCACCCGGAACAACTTTCTCGGCAGGAGCCCTTCATCAAATTCATCAATGGCGACGATTTCGTATCCTTCAGCCAGCAGGTTCACCTTATCCCTGTTGAAAAAGTGAACGATAAAGCCATCCACCTCATACATGTCCTCTCCACGGTGCATCCCTTTTTGATAATGGGTGTCGCCAAAGTGCCTGACTGTATATATGCACAAGCCATCCCGCTTCAGTACGCGCCGGATTTCTTTCGAGAGACACTGCAGTTGCGCAGTCGTAAGGGCCATGCAGAAGAGCATGTGTGAATAGCAGGCATCAAACGTCTCTTCGCCAAACGGGAGGGGCTGCCTGATATCGTGGGTCCTGGCGACGATCTCATGAGACAACGCCAACGCCGCAGCCTTCCTGTCGACCGCTTCAATTCCTGTCACGCTGTAATCCAGAGCATCGACATGGAAGCCGTTCCGGGCAAAATAGATCGTATCCCGTCCCTGTCCGCAACCCAATTCAAGGACCCTGGTTTTCCCTTCCCGCTGGAAAAGCTCCGCGGCTTTTCGCGCCGGATCACTGGGATGGTTACCGAACAGATCCGGATTCTCGGAGAAGGTGTTTTGCCAGTGTTGCTGCTGGCTGTCCGGATTTTTCCGTTCCATTTCCATATGGCCTCACGAAACCATAGCGTCAACGAGAGCCTTGACAGGCCTGATTTCACCGATCCTTGCAGTCACTCGTCCAGCGCCGGCCGGCAGGAGATCGAAAGCGCCGCGCATCCGGCCTGTCGGTGCGTTCGTCAACCTGTTTTCCCGCGACAGATCTATTGTTGAACCGGTAAATATCATACAGATATTTTTTTTCCATCGCAATTTCACATAGAGTGGCTTCGGATTGAAAATCAGTAACACCCGACCACGCAGATTTATGGTAAGCTGCAGTCGCCGTGATTGAAAGAAAAGGTCACGCCAATACAAGGGCTTTTGTATAAATACTCAAAATCGACAAAAGGGATTTGTTTGTCCAATGGCATCTCGGCGCCGATGCATGATATGGAGGCCATAATGGCCTTCCGGTTATTGCAGAACCCGTCCAAGCCGCAGCGAACACCGGGTATATGACATGACAAATGAAAAGAAAGTCATCCTGTTTCCCATCGCGTCACACTTTCTCTTTCACTTTTATGAAATCGCTTTCCCGGCGCTGGCCATCCCGCTGACGCTATCCCTGGGCATGAGCCTCAAGGATGTCCTTGCTCTGGGGTTTCCCATGTACGTCATGTTCGGGATTTTTGCCCTGCCCTGGGGGCTGTTCGCCGACCACTTCAATAACCGCCTCGCCCTCATGATCGGTTTCTTCGGGTGCGCCGCCGGATCTTTCCTTACCGCGCTCTCCTCGACCCCGACGGGTATCATGTGGTCGCTCGCAGTGATCGGAATATTTTGCTGCATCTGCCACCCTGCCGGCATGGGACTGATTTCACATGGCGCTGAAAACCGGGGATCGGCCCTGGGAATCTTCAGTGTCGCCGGCACGGTCGGACTGATCGTGGGGCCTTTTCTGGTGGGAATCCTGAACTGGCTTGCCGGATGGAAACTGGCCTATGCGGCGATGGGCGTTGTCAGCCTGCTCTGCGGGGTGATCATGCTGTTTGTCCGGATCGATGAATCACACATCGTCAAAAAGCCCGTTGAATCGAACAATGGAGGAAATAATCAAGGATTTGCATTGGGAACCGTGATTTTATTCTTCTGGATCGTTACCCTGGGCGGTTTGGTCTACCGGATCAACATCGTTGCACTTCCGGCGTATCTGGAACTGAAGGCGGGCCTGCTCGCGCGTACATTCCACGATATGCTGAGCATCCCGACGATGGCGGCTACCACAACGATGGCCGCGGCAACCCTGACATCCCTCATTTATGTGGCGGGGATATTCGGTCAGATCTGGGGCGGGAAAATCGCCGACCGCCACGAATTGAAGCGGCTCTGGCTTTTCTTCAATGCCCTCATCCTGCCGTTTGCGCTGGTTTTGGCTTTTCTCAGTGATCAGTATCTTGTTGCTGCGGCAGCGGTTTATGTTTTTTTTGCCTTGGGGATTCAGCCCGTCGAAAACAGCCTCATTGCCAAATTTACGCCGCCCCGGTGGCGAAGCACCGGATACGGACTGGCAGCCATCCTTATCTTCGGAGTGGGCGCACTGGCAGTCTACCTGGTCGGATGGGTGTCTGCGAACTGGCCGCTGGGAACCGTTTATCTATACTCCAGTGGGTTGCTGTTATTGATCGTGGCAAATATCGGTCTCCTTTTCTTTTTGACGCGCGGCAAAAATCTCAGGAACCGGGATGAACTTTAAGAATTTGAAAACCGCATGACCAGATTACCCGATCAGCTCGAACCTTCCGATTGACAACTGAGTCTCAGATCATGGAACATTCAGACCGAAGTGATGGCACTTCGCACACGCATCTACCGATGGCTTGTGGGCGCGATGGCACTCCTCACAGGCCATTTCTCCCAGGTGGGTATCATGGGGATTGGGCCGCACGCTGCCGGTCTTTATGGCAAGCTTTTCAGCATCACCATGGCAGCCCAGACAGACGGCCGACGCCACAACATTTTTTGGCGGACTTTCTTTATGGCAGGCTGCACAATTCAGTCCCTTTGCGCCATGCCTGTCCGCCAAAAAAGGCTTAGCCTGTGCCAGAGCCTCCACGGAAAAATACACAGCACCGACTGCAAAAACCAGAAACAGGGCAATCCACGGGAGCTTGATTCGCGTCAGATAATGAATTGCATGCATCGCACCCACCTCTCTTCAGTGCTGTATGAGGGAAGAGGTTCATCTTCTCGCCCCCCTTCCCTCAAACAGGGTTTCATTTATCGATTTCTGACTGGTTCCTCTACTTCCAGGGCTTCAGTGCCGCGGCATTCTTGCCGGCAATGCGCCCGAAGACGATGCATTCCGTCAAATTTCCGCCGCCCTGATAGACGAATTTCAATGCCGACGAGATCTCTCCCGCCGTGAAGAGCCGAGGTATCGGTTTGCCCTGCCAATCCAGAACCTCCCGCTTGGCGTTCGCCGCGATGCCGCCCTTCGTATTGGGTCCTCCGGCATAGAGGGGCAGCGCATAGAAGGGTGCCTTGTCAATCGGGCCCAGGGTTGCGGCTTTCCGCTCGAAATCTTCATCGCTGCCTTTTTTGCAGTACTCATTGAATCGTCCCACGGTCCGGACCAGGTTCACCGCCTCCATCATGTTGCGGTTTTCCTTGTGTTCCCTGATCTTCGCAGCCAGTCCCTCCAGGGTGTCCGACTGCATGATCCACCCGCGCTTCACTGCGTCCAGATTGTCCTTCGTCCAGGGTAC
This sequence comes from uncultured delta proteobacterium, assembly GCA_963709485.1. GTDB lineage: Bacteria > Desulfobacterota > Syntrophia > Syntrophales > Fen-1087 > JAXDBM01. The sequence continues at coordinate 91,877 of CAVPWE010000003.1, read as the reverse complement.
AAAGCCGAAACCGGCTGTAGAGATACCCAGTGAAGTAATGGTGGTCTTGGATCGAAATTCCTCGTCGAAGACCATCCAGCTCGGCACACGGGGATAAACCAGCTTCGTGATGTCAAACTTGACCGCCTCCTTGTAGAAGAAATATCGACTCGGGTCTGTCGTGACCAGGGTTTCCGCGGCATAGCGATTGCCGTAGTTGTCGATCACGATGGACCTTGCCGCTCCGATGGAATCGGTGATCAGGCCCATCTTCAGGCCGTGGTGACGGATGGGAACGGCTGTGATGATGCGGGACGCTGCTTTTCCCACCTTGGCCAGGGCCGCTCCGGCCTGCATAGCCATGGCGATCCCGTCGCCCGTATTCTCCGGGGTTCCGTAGAATGCCCAGCCTTCGACGCCGGGGCCTTCCAGAAAGGCGCGGCGCATGGGAAGGCTGTATTCATAGCCGCCCGTTGTGATGATCACCGCCCGCCTGGCCTTGCAGTTGAACTCTTTGCCGTCTTTCTTCCGTCCGGCTACGCCGATGACCACTCCCTTGTCATTCACAATGAGACGCTGGGCAGGGGTTTCCCACAGGATGCGCGGCTTTCTTTTTTCGACAGCCTCACGCAGAACGGTGAAGAAAGCCTCTCCATTCATCTTCTGTGCCTTGGGAAGATTCATGGTGGGTGTGTTGAAATCGGCTTTGGTGGTGAAGGAGCTTCCGAAGACGCGGTATTTGGACTCCTTGGCCCCTGGGAAAGTTGGGAACGCGGCACCGGAAAAGCGGGAAAAAGCGACGCCGTTCAGCGCCGGATCGAGCTTCTTCAGCCAGTCCAGGTTCTCGGGCGAATAGCGCGCCCAGGCCTCGGCCAGATCGTCCGATACGTCGGGTTGCTCCCCCTCCAGCATGGTCGGCAGGTTCTCACCGCTGAACATGGCCTTTGCGTATGCCTTCAGGGCCTGTTTGTCTCCTGCTGGATCTGGACTGTGGTAAATGCCTCCGGACATGCGGGTATTGTTGATCAGATTTTTTTCAGGCTGTTTTTCCAGGATGAGTACTTTCGCGCCGGCGTCGGCTGCCTCGACGGCCGCACAGGCGCCCGCACCGCCAAAACCGAGGATCACCACGTCAGCCTCTGCATCCCATTTTTTCGGAATGCCGGCTGCATCCGCGTCATGGCCGCTAATACCCGTTAAGGCGAGTGCGCCTGTTCCGATAAGGGCGCCCTTGATGAAATCCCTTCGCTTGATTCCCTTAGATTTCTGATCTGTCATGTTTTGCACCTCCTCTTGTGAATGGTTGGCCAATGTTTGAATGCTCACTTACATGAAAAAAGAGGGCTGCTTTGCGGGATAACACAACCACGTCTTTTATCTTTTGCTTTTTACCACAAATGAAATTGAAGTTCTTCCATTAATTTCCCAATCCATGTATTCTTAGAAGAGAAAAGTGAGATAGCCCTTATATGAATGGTAAGTGACATAAAAAAAGCAGGGGCGGCGTCCGTTCGACACCGCCCCTGTCTTCGAGAGAGGGGGGTTATTGGTGTATCCGTTTGTGTCGCCTCTCTCCCGACACCATCTGCCACGATGGCAGATATTATATTGTTCAAATGTCTATTTGCCCTTTTTGTAGGCACAGGGCGTGCACATCGGGTCCACCCAACCCTTGTACAGCTTCTTGTCCTTCTTCATGATTCCTTCCTCCTCTCCCTAAAGTTGAGAATCTTTGCGTTTGTTCCCTTGCTGTTCCTACAGACCCTTCACCGGGGTGCACATGGGATCCAGCCAGCCCTTGCCCGCCTTCTTCGCGAATTTCTCCTTGTCTTTGGCTCCTGTCTTCTTCATGATTCCTTCCTCCTCTCTAAATTTCACTATGGTTTATAATCCCTTGAACCCGCCCTGATGACGATGGCCGGTCCGGTTCCGCTCTGTCATTTTCCCCATGAGATCTTTCTGGGGGTTGAACTCGATTTTTTCTTTCAGGATGATGGTCATGGTCTTTTGATCCCCTTTTCCTTGTTTCCCCTTCTTTTGAGTCTACAATAATCCCGAAAGCGGTTTGATACAATCGGAGGAACTCTGATTATCGTATGGGAGAAGGGAGACAAAAAGGATCAGCCGAGCGGACATCCGGGATCGGTGTTTGTCCGATGGGCGGGGAGAAGAAAAGCATGTAATGAACGTGGGGCTGTTTCCAAACAGGGGGTGGAACGCCGCTAATACCCGCATATTACGCGAGCTGCATGCAACAGGATGCACCCGGGCCTCGATGTATCTTCGTATGTGCTGTTGAGGGGACGGGATGCGTGAACAAGGGAAACAACTTCAGAGCAGGACTTGTGTCATTTCGAGATAACTTTTTGGGATTATGATTCAAACCATCAATCCCGGAACAGTGTTTCCAATAATCGCCCCATAGCCTGGTAGAAATCCGTTCTTGCCTGCCCTCCGATTCGCTGACCCACGTTCCTGGCCAACGGACCAAGATAGTTTTTCGCCATCTTCTTCTGCAGTTCACGAGCATATGCCACATTCTTGGCATTCCCTGCTTCGACGGCCTCCTTTTCGTTAAAGGCAAGGTAAGCAAAGCATTCCAGTTCTACCGCAATATGGTCGTGAGGGAGCCTGAATGACTCACCCAGTTTAAGTCCTGCCTCGTGGTAGAGACGGGCAATTTCGAATGTCGACTCCTGGTAGAGTTTGCCCTCGCTGTACACGGATCCAAACAGGTATGCAATGCGGGGCTTCGAGGCGAGAAACATCCATGTGTAATCCTTTTCAAGATCGAGCAGGACTTGATCGGCATTACCGGATGCGTATTTATCAAGAGCGCGGACAATGTTCCTTCCATCACCGGACAGGACGTCCATCAATTGTTTTTGAAATGTTCCCCCGGTAAGGCTCATTGACAGCTCCCTGTCGGGATAATTAAGGGCATGGGCAAGGCCACTGAAAAGTACGGCCCTTGCAGGGGCCTCACCCATTCTTTCGTTGATACATTCCATTAATGCCTCTGATTTTTTTGGAAGATGGTTCGGATTTGCGAAACTCAAGAAGAATGGGGGCAGCGGCCCTGCGCCGCGCCCCCAGAAAACTTTATCAGGTTCTTTTCTTTTTTTCCTCCGCCGCGATTCGATCCTTCCTGTCGCTCAATTTCTTGAACCCTCCAATCGCCAGGGCAGCAACAACAGGCAACCCCATATTGTCCATCGAAACCTTTTTTGCCTTTGCCGGCTTCTTCGCAACAGCGGGATAACCCATTTTCTTGGCATCACCCTGCGTGAGGATAAACATGTGGGTACCACCGGCTTCCGCCGACCCATAGAGGTTCAGCTTCTCTTTCTTCGCCAGGTCCGATGCCTTCTTGACGATCTCCTTGTACTCGCCGAACTGGAGAGCTCCCGTGGGACATGCCTCGACACACGAAGGTTGCTGCCCGTTCCCGACTTTCTGGGCGCACATGCTGCACTTCACGATCTTCTTCGTCGCTTCGTCGTACTGGGGAATGTGGAACGGACAAACCTTCACACAGGTCTGACAGCCGATGCACGTTTTCATGTCATAAAGAACCGGCCCGTACTCTGTGCTGCTGAGGGCTTTTACCGGACAATTCTTAACGCATTCCGGAGCGAGACAGTGCATGCATCTTTTGTGGTAGAGGCCTTCGTCATTGATCATGACAAAAGTCCTGAAAAGACCTTTTGAGGCTTGCTGATGATATCTGTATTCCTGGATACAACGGTACGCACAGGTGTTGCATCCGGTACAGTATGTGGAGTCAAGCAAAATGGCGTATTCTTTCATCGTATGGCACCTCTCTTTCCTTAGGCTTTTCTGATGCTGACATAGACATCTTCAACCCAACCCATGCCGGTGGGATCGTGTTTTTTCACGATATTCGGGTCCTTCTGCGGGATCAGATCACCATCGCGATAGCCCCAGTTTCCCGCTGTCTTCAGGTTTTTTGCCCGGTGACCAATGCCATGGAAAGTAAGCACGCAATCTTTCCTCGCAATCCTCTTGGTCAGGTGGACTTTCGCCTTCACCGGTCTGGGAATATGTTTTAAATATTCGGGATTGTTTTCGAGGATCACCATGTCGCCATCCTTCACACCGATTTCCGCACCCGCTTCGGGATTCATCCAGACGCAATCCATATATGTTTTTTCCGTTATTTTCCTCAGGACGGGGTTATTGATGAAGTTCGGGTCCGCATGCATAATCCAGGGAGCGCGGGTAATGAGCAGGGAGAACTTATAATCGCCTTTCGTTTCGTGCCACCTGGGAACCCATACGGGAAGCGCGTCAAAATTCACCTCGGAGAATTCATCGATGAACATCCTTACCCTTCCGTTCGGCCTTCCATAACCGATTTCCTTGATTGTTTTGTAGTTCTCGTATGGCTTCTTGTTGATCCAGAAGCCGCCTTTTTTCATAAAATCAGCTCCGCTTTCAGCAATGCCGCCATTTTTCACCGCCACGTCCGTCATATTGAGGGGCACCCTTTTGGCAGGATCGCCGCTTCCGTCTGTCGTCCAGTATTGAGGGGCCAACGCCATGCCTATTTTTACGGCAAGCCCTCCCCAGCCAATCTGATCACCCGTCGTCTTCTGAACGGGGGAACCTCCCACGTAGCAGGGCCATTTCGGGAAATAGAGTCTGATGTCGAATTTGCCCTCCTCGAACTGATGGGGGGCCGCAAGGACGTAATCGGACCAGTATCCCAGGTCGTCCAGGTAGAGGTTCCAGTCCACGACAAGTTGCATCTTCTCCAGAGCCGCTTCTACCATCTGGGGCTGAATCATGGCAAAGAGCCCTCTGTAGGGGTTCCTGAAGAACACCGCCTTGGTTTTGTCTGTGTTGTATAGGCCCCAGCCGACCATGCCGTAATGACCGGGTGCCGAAAAATCCTTGTTCTTGTAAATGTTGTTTGTAACGGGGAATTGGTTTCGGAAATCCACCGGTTCCGGTGGAAGTTCCGGATAGGGTTTCACCGGCTTGGCAAGATCCTCAAGCCACGGGATCTTGACATCATGAAGCAGAATCACCCCGCCTTCATGATCAATGGCGCCTGTCAGCGTGTTGAGGATGCTGATCGCGTGGCGGAGGCGCCAGCTGTTCGAGTAGTTCGGCCCCGCCGCGTCGCGCTTGTACGTCGGAACAAAGGAATAGGGCGCCGCAGCGGCAAATTCTTTTGCTATCCTGCTGATCTTGGAAGCCGGCACATCGGTTATTTTCGATGCCCACTCCGGGGTATACGGTTTTGTTGTCTCCTTGAAGGGTCTGGAGCACCGGCTTTGCCTGAACTTCCCGTCCGTCCACCACGACTTTGAAAGGACCTCCTTCAAGCGCGGGTGCATGGCAGAGGTCGACAGGTTCCGCCTTTTTGTGCTGGATGCACCAGGCCATCATCGATCCCTCTTTCGTTTTTAGGGCCATCTTGGTCTTTGTGTCTACAAGGGCAGGGGCATCACTGTATTTCTTCAGAAAATTCGTGTTGTATTTTTTGCCTGCGACAATCGTGTTGATCATGGCCAGTGCGACGGCAAGGTCGGTTCCCGGCTTGATGGCATAGTGCTCCGTGGCGAAGGCATCCGCCATGGGAGTCCTCAGAGGATTGAACATGACGACCTTGCATTTGTTCTTTTTGGATTCCGCCCAGTGGTTGAGCATGCCCGCCTTGCCGCATTTGGAGAGGGAATCGAATCCGAACCAGACCTGGTATTTCGCCATGTCAAAATCGTACCCTGCCACGTGGTGGGAAGGGGTGTATGTGCTTGAGTAGAATTTGTTTGGCGGATTGGTTAAGGTCAGGCAGTTGAGATAATAATGGGTGCCAAAGCATTCCGTCCTCTGATCGCTTCTTGTTACCCCCAGAGACTTTGCGAGTTTGTTGGTGTAGGGGTCTCCAGGTGAACACATCAGAATTTCATCAGCCTTGAGTTTCTTGAGGGCGGCGATAATCTCATTGACCGCGTCGTCCGTTTTGATTGTCACCCAACCCGGATCGTAGTCTGTCCCCTTCTTGGGATTTGTCCTTTTCAGGGAGACGAGGAGCCTGTCCGGATCATAGATCGAATCGACAAAAGCCATTCCCTTGATGCAGAACTTTCCCCTTGATACCGGATCTTCGGGCCTTCCTTCAAGGGTAAGGGCTCGCTCGAGACCCGTCACGGGGTCTACACCCATGACGACATAAAAGGCGCAGTCCGCCTCGCAGGCCCGGCCGCAGACCTGAGGCACTTTTTTGGTCACCTGGTAAGGCGGCTTTTCCTGCTGATGCTCGCCGAATGCCCAGGCCGCCTGCAGGTTTCGGAACGGAAATGCCGTCATTGCGGTTGCAATTCCGACGGCTCCGCTCATTTGTAAGAAACGTCGTCTTGGCATCTCAAATTTTTCTTTCATGCTGTAACCTCCTATGCCTATCGCATCGTCCGGCGAAGCAGACCAAGCCGGAAAACTCGCACCGATCCATTCAGCGAACCGATGCCCGACCTCGATGCCGCCCTGATCCGGCAGCATCCTCCATCCGGTTCATTCATAAACGCAAAACCGGATGTACTGCAGCCTATACTTTTTTCAAAGGTTGTCAAGATTATATTGTAATTTCAGGTATTTATATCATTTAAGACATATGTCTAACGAGGCATATGAAAAGTTACCGGGATCTTGTGGTACTTTTTTATGATTTGTCAGGGTCCTCTTTTCCAGAGTATATAATGGATTCATGACGTACATAGGGGGTCGCAATCCATGCTGAAAAAATGGTAAAAGGGCTGGAAGTAAGTCAATTTCAACGGAGAGGAATTACGAAGGTCTTATGCTCAATATGGCCCGCGTCAAAATCGTTATTTTGATGATCGCCTTTTGCATTCCGGCTTTTCACCAATCCGCCTCGGCGCTCAGTTGCGGGAATTATCGTTACCCGAAGTGCGATGGCCCCGATCTTCAGTATGCCGCCGGTTTTCATCCGCAGGTCGGCTTCGGTGGTTTCGGCGGCGGTGCATGCAGCGCCCGGCGCACGCCGGTCGTCTTCGTTCACGGCAACGGAGACCGGGCGACGAACTGGGACTCGCCGATCACGGGCGCAATCGGGAATTACGCCGCTCCGGTCCGCTCCGTCTATCAGGAATTCAAAGCGCGGGGCTACAACGATTGTGAGCTGTTCGGAATAACGTATTTGTCCGCCGCAGAGCAGGATTCACCGAAGACCAATTATCACAAGCCGGAAAAATACGAGGTGCTGATCCGCTTTATCGGGGCCGTCAAATCCTATACGGGAAAGGATCAGGTGGACATTGTCGCCCACTCCATGGGCGTGTCCATGATGCTGGCCGCCCTGACGCATCAGGATCATGTTCATGCGGGAAAAAACGGTTGGTCCGGCGTGCGACGTTTCGTGAACATTGCCGGCGGCGTGAGAGGGCTTCCCGCCTGTCTTGCCGCGGGATTCATGAATCCTTTCATTTCCACCTGCGGATCCCAGCATGTCTTCAACGAGTTATATTTTCGGCTTTTATCCCGACTCCCGCTATTTCCTGGGATACAATAAATGGACAGGCGGCAAAGGGCGATTGAGCATGAGACGCGCGCCGTCATATCATCCGGAGGTTTTATTCTACACGATATCCGCCGGATTGCATGACCAGATTCACTGCTCGACGGCTGAGCGGTACATGGAGTGCGGCAAGGGCGCCCTGTTCACGAAGTCCGCCAATGTGAAAGCGCAGCTCAATGCCGGCGCCGGTTCAAAGGCACGGAAAGTGAATTTTGATTTCAGGGACTGGCGGCCTTCAGCGTTGTCCGGCGGCGATGCGGACGGTATCGGTCACTTTAAAGTCCGAAACAACATGGGGCAGATCATCTTTGAAATGCTCAACTCGGACTGCACCGGCATGGCCTGCAGGGGAGCTTATACCGGCGGGCCGGTTGCGGCAGATGCGGAGTAAGGGAGAAAAAATTCCGGCTCGTCGCTATCGACCCCCAATTTTACCATCCTTGAAAGTTACTTTCTTCTTATGTCGGCCGTTTTCGGAATAGTATTCCCAAAGCCCGTCATTCTGCCCATTCCTGTAACTGCCTTTCGATCTTAACTGACCATTCCTGTAATACGTTTCCTCTGGTCCATCCTTCTGTCCGTTCAGATATCTTCCTTTGAATTCCAGTTGGCGATTATCATGGTAGCCTTCATAGGGCCCGCCCAGTTGTCCATCCTTATATGTTCTTCTGTATTTCAGCTGACCGGTCGCAAAGTAGTCTTCCCAAACCCCATCTTTTTGCTCATTTGCGAAAGCTTTTTTAGATTCCGTCTGGCCGGTTTCATAGTAGGTTTCCATTGGACCGTCCAATTTTCCATTCTTGTAATAACTTTTTGATTTCAGCTTGCCGTTCTCGAAGTAGTCTTCCCAGAGCCCGTATTTCTGTTCATTGATAAATGTTCCCTTGGATTCCAACTGACCGCTCTCATAGTAGGTTTCCGCCGGTCCCTCCAGTTTGTCATCTTTATAAAAACCTTTTGATTTCAATTTGCCATTCTTATGGTAGCTCTCATAAGGTCCTTCCTGCTTTCCGTTTTTGTAGGTTTTCTTGATACTGACCCGACCATCCGGATAGTACCATTCCCACAGCCCGTCAAAGAGTCCATTTTTACCGGCTTCCGCCTGCTGTTCTCCCCACACATTATTCGTCAATACGGACAGCATCAGTCCCATCCCGAAGATCATCCAACACAGATTTTTCCTCGTTTTCATGATGAAATATGTCCTTTCAAAACGAATAAAAAGAAAGGCGCCGGCGTTGTCTCCGGCACCTTTTGAGAATCGCGATGGCGCCTGTCAGGAACTATTTCTTCGCTTTCGGTTTGGGCGCCGTCTTCTTCTTGGTTGCGGGCGCTGCCGGGGCTGCGGGCGCTTTCACTTCCAGCAGTTCCACTTCAAAGACCAGTGTCGCGCCGCCGGGAATGACGGGCGGTCTTCCCTGATCGCCGTACGCAAGATCCGAAGGGCAAACCAGCTTGGCTTTGCCGCCCGCTTTCATCTTGCCGACGCCTTCCGACCAGCAGGGAATAACCTGCCCCAGCGTGAATTCAGCAGGCTGACCGCGCTGCACGGAGCTGTCAAAAACCTTGCCATCGATGAAAGTGCCCGTGTAGTGCACCTTGACACTGTCCGAAGCCTTGGGTTGAGCACCGCTGCCGGCCGTGATTTGCCGGTAAACAAGGCCGGAAGCCGTCTTCTCGGCGCCTTGCTCCTTCGCGGCATTCTCCAAATACGGTTTGGCCAGCTCTTTTTGTTTTTGCGCAACGGCCTGCATCCGCGTCAGAGCCAGGGCATTGAGGTTCTGCATGTAGGCCTCCGGCTCCGCCGCCAGGGTTTTACCGGCGGCAGCATCGGTCATGCCCTGCTTTACAAATTCATACTCCTCGACGGACAGGTTAAAAACGGACAGTTGCTTGGTCAGGTGAACACCCAGCGCATAGAGGGTTTTCTGGTCGTCCGTCTGAGGCTGGGCGGCCAGTGCCGGAACTGCCATTAAAAGAAAAACAACGATCATGAGTTTACGCATCGGATTCCTTTCTTGTATCAAGATTTTATATATCTTTGCCGCCGGACGGAGATTCCAGGCGAAAGTGCATATCCGGCCTTATATGCGTTTGCCCAAACATTTGCAAAACAAACTTGTCTCCCTTTTTCACGGGGGAAACTCGAAAAAAGAAAACCGGCCTGTGATGGGCGGCAATCCGTCAATCGAGTCTTGCCCGGCTGCGACCCTTCAAATCTGCTCCCGATGCCGGGAACTGTTTTCAATTAACCTGCGGATCGGCTCTCCCGTCTCACTTCCGTTCAATACCGGCGATGAAGCTGATGATCTTTTCCAGCGGCGTCCCCGGCCCGAACACCTCGGCAATGCCTGCCGCCTTCAGCAGCGGGACCTCGTCCGGCGGCACCGTTCCCCCCAGTACGACAGTGATGTCCTCGGCTCCACGGGCACGAAGGAGTTTTACCACCTCAGGCGCCAGTATCATGTGGTTGCCCGAAAGGGAGCTCAAACCGACCACATCGGCATCCTCCTGAATAACCGTCTGCACGATGGCTTCGGGCAACTGGTTCCCCAGATAGATGACCTCCATTCCTGCATCGCGCAAGGCACGGGCCACGATGATGCTGCCTCTCCAGTGGGCATCCATTCCGAGGCGCGCCATGACGATGCGCTTGCTTCCTGCCATGTTCAATCTCCTTTCAAATCAGAAAAGCGGGGGATTCCAGACGCCGTAATGTTTCTTCAGGACAGCCGATATCTCCCCTTCCGTCACGAAACTCTTCACGCCTTCCACCAGCACATCCATAAGGTTTCCGCCCTTGTCGCAGGCTTGCCCGAGGTCACCGAGCACCTGCTCCACTTTCCTGGCGTTACGCTCCTTCCTGATTCGCTGCAGTTTCTGCTCCTGCACAGCCAGGGTCTCCGGATTTTGAAAGATCTCGCAGGGGAGTTCCTCGCCTTCGATCTGAAAGCAGTTGACCCCGACGATGGGCAGGGTGCCGGCTTCCACCTCCTTCTGATACCCGTAGGCGGTATTCGCGATTTCCTGGTGGATCCATCCCTTCTGGACGGCCTTCACGATGCCTCCAAGGCCATCGATCTCCGCGATCAGGGCCTCGATCCTCCCCTCTAAATCGTTCGTCAGCGATTCGACAAAATAGGAACCGCCAAGGGGGTCAATGGTATGGGTCACGTGGGTTTCGAGCTGCAGGATCTGCTGTGTTCTCAGGGCCGTGAGCGAAGACAGTTCCGTCGGAGTGCAGAGGGCCTCGTCGTACGAATCCACGTGAACGGACTGGGCGCCTCCCAGGACCGCCGAGAGCGCCTGATAAGCCGCCCGTGAGATGTTGTTGAGCGGCTGCTGAGCCGTCAGGGACACGCCCGCCGTCTGCACATGGAACCGGAACATGAGATCCCGTGGGTTTTTCGCACCGAAGCGCTTCTCCATGATCTTCCCCCAGAGCCTTCGGGCGGCCCTGTACTTGGCAACCTCCTCGAAAAAGTCACTGTGGGCCGACAGGAAGAAGCTCAGCCGGGCAGCGAAACGCTCCAACGGAAGGCCCCGTCTCAGGAGCTCCTCCGTGCAGGCGATGGCATTGGCCATGACAAAGGCGACTTCCTGGATCGCCGTGCAACCCGACTCCCGGTAATTGTATCCGGCAAAGCTTATCGGATTCCAGCGGGGGGCATATTTCGTGCAATACTCAATGGCGTCGCAGCTCAGCTTGAACGAGTATTCGGGGGGAAGAACGCCGGGGGCGATCGTGATGACCGTCTCCAGGAGAAAATCGTTCTGGCTCGTTCCCGCCAGTGACTTGATGGGGATGCGGCGGTTTTGCGCATTTGCAAAATACATGGACTGGACGGAAATGTTGCAGATCGGCTGACAAGTGACCAGGGATGTGCTGACCTCATCGATGGGGATTCCATCGAAGAGGATCCGCATGTCCTCGATCGTGTCGATGGCGACACCGCCACGGCCTGCGTCCGCACGGGCAAAGGGGTCCGTGGAGTCGTAGCCCCGGAGCGTCGGGTAGTCGAAGACCCCGTTGATTCCCGTGGCTCCCTGGGAGAGAAGGAACTTGTAACGCTTGTTCGTCTCCTCGGGTGGGCCGTATCCGGCGAGCTGCCGCTGCGTCCAGGTGCGCCCGCGATACATGGTCGGATAGACGCCCCGGATGAAAGGCTCCAGTCCCGGGAAACCGAGATCCCGAAGGTAGTCCATGTGGCTTATGTCGCCGGGCGTATAGAGGGCCTCGACAGGAATGCCCGAGAGGGTCCGGAAGTCCTTCTTGAGCTCCTTCTGTTTTCCATAGCATTCCCGCTGCCATTCCGCCTTTTCCTTCCCGATCTTTGCGATGGAGTCCGATCTGAATGTCTTTGCCATTGCTCCGAGACCTCCCGAATCAGAATTGGATGAGAATACATTACACGAATCACGCCCTGGATGAAAGGAACAAAGAAAAGCGGATTGCACGGCACTTTGCTCAAAGTGAATCATCCTCGTTCCTTCGTACATTCGCAATGGGAACGCGCCGGATTAAAACTTGAATTCCAGGCTGAAGATGACGCTTTTATCCTCAATCAGGGATTTGTCTTCGGCAGACTTCTGCTTTGAGGCGCCGGAAAGATCTTTTGAAATGATATTACTGATAAATTCAGGGTCAATGCTTCGGGTGACCACCCCCACGTTGGTATTAAGGCTGAAGGTATATTTCTTCTGCAGCGTGTAGATCTCCTGACTGTTCTCCACTCGCACGGAATATTTGGCTTCCTGTCTGGGATCCAACCTTGAAGAACCCAAATCCGTACTTTTTTCCAAAGTGATTGATTTTATGTATTTTGAGGGGATCTTCTTCTCCTGGTTATCCTTGGAAGATACCGTCACCTCTTCAGGCAGAGCGCTGACATAGCCTTCCAGAATGGAATCCTGCGAATCCTTTACGATCGCACGAATGTTGAGTTCCTTCATCTGCTGCTCATCCTGGGCCAGAGCAATGGAAGAGAAGAAAAAGAACAGGAAAGTGAAAAGAAGAAATTTTCGGTTCATGGAAATGTCAAACCCCTTGAACATTCAGGAGAATGAATGTTCCGTAATCGTTTTATTGTCGGATGAGTATGCCGGGCTTATCTCACAGGTAAACTGAATTTTCAACCTTCAAAAACAATGGAATGGGGATAGACAAATCTCTTTTCTCAAGGCAATGGCGGCAACGCCGGTGCGGGCAGAACAGATGATCATTGAAATAAGTATAAAAAAGGAATATTAATCAGGAAAATTTGCTGAAGCATTCACGGAGGTCAATTATGAAGAAAGCTGCTTTTACGTTTCTTGTTCTCGCGATGGCCATCCTTCTCATAGCCCCGCTACCCGGTGTTGCTATCGGTGGACCTCATGGCGGCTCTCACGGCGGTCATGGCGGAGGTTACGGAGGCTGGTGGATTCCCTGGGCGATCATCGGGGGAGTGCTGGCTCTGTCATCCTACATTCAGGCATATCAAAACGCACCGCCTCCTGCGACTACCGGCGAGCAGCCTCCGGCGGACGTGCAGCCAGCGCCGCCGTTGCCGCCATTGACGTCTGACAAGCTCTTTGCCTATCCCCGGGAAAACCAGAGTGAGGAGCTGCAGGCAAAAGACCGGAGTGAATGCCAAAGCTGGGCGACCGGTCAGACAGGCTATGACCCGGCGAAATCCCCTGCCGGTGACATGCCTCCAGTCCAATGGTTTCAAAGGCAGGTCGACTATATGCGCGCTCAAAGCGCCTGCCTTGAGGGTCGTGGATATACCGTAAGGTAACAGCCGTCGCATGACCCGATTAACCAAAGGGCCTTACATGCCTTTTCCCGTGGGTTGTCAGCGGCAATAGCCTGTTTGAAAGACCGGGCATTTTTTGAAGCCAAGGTTTCAGGTAAAAACGTCGCTGTGCCGGCAGGGCTCTGCTTCGGCTGCGAGGATGCGCCTCTTTATTGACTTAAGTCAAAGACACACATGTGAATTTTATATATTTGTATCGGGAGCCAAATGATTGTGCTCCTCAGCGCGCCCCGTCTGCATTCGCGTTTGCCGCAGATGAGGCAGATCAAACCAAAAAACAAGAAGGGAAAAATAAATTATGTTTTGTTTTCAATGCCAGGAAACGGTCAAGAACCAGGGCTGCACGGTAAGGGGCGTGTGCGGCAAGCCGGAGGAAACCGCAGATCTCCAGGACCTGCTCATTTACGTATGCAAGGGCATTTCGGTCTACGGCGAAAAATTGAAGGAAAAGGGCCCTGTAGACAGGAAGGTCGGCCGTTTCGTCTGCGAGGCCCTCTTTACCACCATTACCAATGCGGCATGGGACAATGAGGTGATTATCGAAAGGATCAGGGAAGGCATTAAGGTTCGGGACGCCGTCAAGGAAAAAGTCGGCTCTGCCATCTCCGGTACGCTGCCGGATTGCGCCACCTGGACGCCGCGGAGCAGGGAGGACATCATCGCCAAGGCCATGTCCGAGGAGGTCCGCATTACGGCCACCCAGAATGAGGATGTGCGTTCCCTTCAATCCCTGCTCGTCATCGGCTGCAAGGGGATCGCCGCCTATGCCGATCATGCCGCGGTGCTCGGTTATGAGAAGGATGACATTTACGGCTTTATCATGGAAGCCCTGGCATCCACCACCCGGGACCTTTCAACAGACGCCATGATCGGCATGGTCATGAAGGCGGGAGAGACGGCTGTGAATACCATGGCCCTTCTGGATGAGGCCAACACAACGACCTATGGCAATCCCGAAATCACGGAGGTCAACATCGGCGCCGGAAAGAATCCCGGGATCCTGATCTCCGGCCACGACTTGAAAGATATGGAAGAGCTGCTCAAGCAGACGGAAGGAACCGGTGTCGATGTATATACGCACGGGGAGATGCTGCCGGCGAACTACTATCCGGCATTCAAAAAGTACGGCCATTTCGTGGGCAACTACGGCGGGTCCTGGTGGCATCAGAACCAGGATTTCGAGTCCTTCAACGGCCCCATTCTTCTCACCACCAACTGCCTGATTCCCGTAAAGAAAGAAAACACCTATCTGGACCGGTTGTTTACGACCGGCGTGGTCAATTATGCCGGGGCCAAACATATTGCCAACAGGCCACAGGGAGGGACAAAGGATTTTTCTCCGGTCATTGCCCTGGCGAAAACCTGCAAACCGCCGGAACCGATCGAGTCCGGCAAGATCGTGGGCGGCTTTGCGCACAATCAGGTCATGGCCCTGGCCGACAAGGTGATTGACGCCGTGAAGTCGGGAGCCATCAAGCGGTTTGTCGTCATGGCCGGGTGCGACGGACGGCAAAAGGCCCGCGGCTACTTTACCGAAGTGGCTGAGAACCTGCCCGGGGACACGGTGATCCTCACGGCCGGATGCGCCAAATTCCGGTACAACAAGCTCGGCCTGGGCGATATCGGCGGCATTCCCCGCGTGCTGGATGCGGGTCAGTGCAATGATTCCTATTCCCTGGCGGTGATTGCCCTGAATCTCAAAAAGGCATTCGGGCTGAATGACATCAACGAATTGCCCATCTCTTTCGATATCGCGTGGTACGAGCAGAAAGCCGCGGCTGTTTTGCTGGCCCTGCTGTTCCTCGGCGTCAAGGGAATCCGCCTCGGACCCACGCTGCCGGCCTTTCTGTCTCCCAACGTGGCCAGGGTTCTGGTGGATAAATTCGACATCAAGCCCGTCGGCGCCGTCGCGGAGGATGTCGCCGCCATGATGGCCGGAAAATAGAATATTCTAAAAACAGTCGACTTGCCGGCGCTCCCGGCTTTGCGGTTCGGGGGCGCCGGAATCAGGGAGAATATATCATGGAAACAGTTGGCACTGCCGATTTGCCTGAGAGTGAACAGGGCCAGGATATCGTCGTCGCGTACCGCGGTACGGAGGTCGTCTCCAGGATGCCGCTGCGCTCGGGCATGACGATCGGCCGTGCCGCCGGCGTCGACCTGCAGCTCGAGAGCCCCTCCCTGTCGCGCAAGCACGCCATGCTCCAGCCGGACGCGGGCCGCTGGTTCGTGGTGGATGAAAACAGCCTCAACGGGACGTTTCTGAACGGCCGTAAGCTGGCGCCCATGCAGCCGGCGCAGATCGCCTCGGGTGACATCGTGGAGCTCGGCGGCTTCACGCTGCGGTTCCATCTCGCGTCGCAGCCGGCCGCAGCCGTCTCGCCGCCGCCGCAGCCGGTTACACCCGCTTTCGAACCGCCGCCGGGCGCCGGCCCGCTGCTCGAACACCTGGTCGAACACCACCGCGACATCCCGCTCTGGAAGGAAGGCGAGATCCAACTCAAGGTGGCCGACATCGTCGAGGAGACACAGGATGCAAAGACATTCCGCCTGGTCGGACTGTCGCCGGTGCTGTTCTCCTTCAAACCGGGGCAGTTCGTCACACTCAAGCTGGCCATCGACGGCAGGGAAGTGCACCGTTCGTACACCATCTCCTCCAGCCCCTCGCGGCCGCACTGCCTGGAGATCACGATCAAGCGCGTCCCGGGCGGCCTGGTCTCGAACTGGATGTGCGACCATGTCAAGCTCGGCGACGCTCTCTCCTTGCGCGGACCGTCGGGCAAGTTCTCCTGCTTCAACTTCCCTTCGCGCAAGATTCTGTTCATCGGCGCCGGCAGCGGCATCACGCCGGTGATGTCCATGCTGCGCTGGATCGTCGACACGGCCGCCGATGTCGACGCGCACCTTCTCGTCTCGGCCAAGTCGCCGCGCGACATCATCTTCCGCAACGAGCTGAACTGGATGTCGTCGCGCCACAGCGGAATCCGCGTCGGCATAACCTGCACAAGCCGCATTACGGGCGCGGACTCGTGGACCGGCCTGACCGGTCGCTGCGACGCGAGCATGCTGAGTCTGATCGCGCCGGACCTGCCCGAGCGGCACGTCTTCATGTGTGGTCCCGGTCCGTTCATGGACGCGGTCAAGAACTGCCTGCGGTCGATGGACTTCCCGATCGCCAACCTCCACACCGAGAGTTTCGGCGGCGGCCGCGTGGTCAAAGGCGATGATGTCCAGGCACGTGACGTGCCCAGGCACGTCGTCATGCCCGTCCTGCCGGTCGAGCCCGCACCCGCCGCGGCAGCGCCGGTTTCGGTGACGACCCCGCTCCGCGCCGCGCCTGCCGGCTTCGAGGTGCACTTCGCGCGGTCGGGGAAGACCGTCTCTACGGCCGGTGACGCCAGCTTGCTCGAACTGGCCGAGGCCAATGGCGTGGAGATCGATTACGCATGCCGGTCGGGAGTCTGCGGGTCGTGCAAGGTGAAGCTCGCCAGGGGGTTGGTCGAAATGAGCGACAACGAGCTGCCCGCCGAAGAGCGAGCCGAGGGTTACATCTACGCCTGCGTGGCGCGGCCGACGTCGGACGTCGAAGTCGAGGCCTGACGAAACGCAAGTGGTCTTCATATCAGATCCTGTCCGGGATCTTCCCGATTCCTGAAATTTATGCCCCCGTCATCCTGCCCTGCCTGAAAAGGCAGCGGATCGGACCTTCGCAATGAGCAATCATATTTTACCTGATCATATGCCTTATAAGGCATAAGCCATTTAAGACATAAGTATCAGGAATAACTTGAAAAACAGCTTGATATTCCCGGGATCAACGCTTATAAAACGATCGTGTTCGATTGGCTTCCCGGGTGTCCATAAAAAACAATCTTTATTCCTGAGGAGAGGTAATAAATGCCTGCAGACGTCGACGAAATGGTCGTCAGGGTTGCGGATATCTGTGCCTATAAATGGGATATGCTGCGGAACAGACCCGGAGCGTTTTTGTTGTCCGCTTTCGCCGGTGGCGCTTTCGTCGTTTTCGGAGCGACGCTTGCCCTGTCCGTCAGCGCCGGGGTGGCAAGCAATGTTGCTCCCGGAGTCGCCAATCTCGTGATGGGATTGGCTTTCATGTTTTCTCTGGTCATTATCCTGTTCAGTGGCATGACGCTCGTAACCGCCGATATGGCAGTGGGCATCATTGGCGTTTTTCACAAGAGGATTACCTGGACCTGGTTTCTCATCGGAATTATTGCAGGCTATGCCGGTAACTTCGCCGGCAGCATGTTTTTCATGTGGGTGGTGAGCAAAGGGGGCAGTTACATGGCTTTGCCATGGCTCCAGCAGGCCCATGTCATCGCTGTGAAAAAAACGGGCATGCCCGCCGGGCAGATCTTTGCCCTGGGCATTATCTGTACCTGGATGCTCCAGTCAGCCGCACTCCTGTACGTTAAAGCCAATGAAGATATCGCCAAAATTGTCATGGCAGCCTACGGGCCCTTTGCCTTTGTGGCGGGTATGGCGGAGCACTGCATCGCCAATATCGGCTTTCTGGCCCTTCCCATCTTCCAGCAGGATCTCTTTCTGCAAACCCAGGCATCTTTATCATCAGCAGCGCCTGTTCTCCTGCACTGGGGGTTCGGCCAATATGGCTGGGCCCACAACCAATTGTACACGGTCATGGGAAATCTTATCGGGGGAATTTTCTTTGTCGGTATTGTGTTCCAGCTGGTATCCAATCCGAAGCGGGTTATGGAGTTGTATAAGAACAAGAAGAATTTCATGCAGAGACTGTAAAAGGATATCGTTATGGACACTTCATTTACACCGTACGATTCCGTTTCCTGGATTATTTTCGGCGCCTTCGTAGTTCTCACTTATCTTATCGTCAGAATTTTTCATGGCAAATACCCGGATTATCCCGGGAAATTGGAATAAGGGAAGAGGGGTGTCCGGGGAAGCACTCAGTGAAGCGGAACTGAGTATTTAATTGCTGCTTGCACCAGCAGATTAAATGGCTTCGAAGGGCAGGAGAACGGTAACGATTCTAACTGGGTCAAATGGGTGCTTCAACAGCAGACCTGGTCAGGGGAAAGGAGATCACCATGCAAGGATCACAATGGATACCCACGGTGTGTTACCAGTGCAAGGCGGAATGTTCGATTATTGCCAGAGTCGAAAATGGCGTTTTAAAGGAGGTCCGGGGCAACCCAAAAGCCCGGGGAAAAGCTTGCGTGAAGGGCATGGCAGGCGTCTCTCTGGAATATTCCCAGGACCGCTTGCTCTATCCGCTGAAACGGGTCGGTAAACGCGGCGAGGGAAAGTTCGAAAGAATTTCCTGGGACGAAGCCATGACGATCCTGGAGAACAAACTCCGTAATCTCAGGGATCGTGGTGAAGCCCACAAACTGACGGCTAACTTCTTTCCCCACAGCATCACAGATCCAAAGTGGAGGTTCCTGAACGCTTACGGAGGCTTTATCAACACAGCCCTTCCCCACTGCGACTCGGCAAAGATTGTCGGCTTTATAAGAACCATGGGCGGTGTGCCGAATCATCACATTCCCCCGGCCTGGTTTGCTGTCCCGAAGGGTGGCATCATGATTATGTCCGGGCGTCGTCCCTTTGGCGGTCTTGAAGACGCAGCCGTCCCCAGAGATATCCTGGAGGCGCGGGAACGGGGCGCCAAACTGGTGGTCCTGGATCCCATGTTTACGCCGGAAGCGGCCAAGGCAGACTGGTGGATTCCCATCAAGCCCAGCGGCGATACGGCCTTTTTCCTGGGAATGATTCACCACCTCATCATGAAGGATCTTTATGCCAAAGACTTTGTAAAGAAATGGGTTCGTGAAGGTGATTTTGAGAAGCTGAAAAGCTACATAAAAGATAAGACACCGGAGAAAATGGGGAAAATTTGCGATGTCCCCGCAGACACAATCAAGAAGCTGGCGGAAGATTGTGCTGCGGCTCCCTCCGTGGGCGTGGACAGCTTCAAGGGCGTCATGCTTGGGAATGCCATGGACTTCGCCCATGCCTGGAATATTTTCCTCTGCATTACGGGCAATATCGACAATCCCGGGGGGCAGCCGCTGCCCGATCTTACGCCATTGTCGCCCGTTACCCCCGCGCCGGCCGGACCTGATCTCCATGAGCTTGGGTGGCATCGGACAGGGCCGGATCGGGACAAATTCGCCAAGTACTCCTTCATCATGGAACCGACATGGTACGAGGCCCAAGCCATCAAGAACGGCGGCCTGAAAATCCTGATTACGGCGGAATCCAACCCGGCGCTGACGGAGATGGGTCAAAATGAATGGCAAAAAGCGGTCTGCATGACCGACGACAAAGGCGAATATCTGTTGGAGATGCTGGTCAGCTTCGAGATCATGATGTCGGAAACGACCAAATACGCAGACCTGATCCTTCCGGATAAATCCTATTTCGAGCGGTGGGAACTTCTGTATATGCCCTGGTGGTATAATTTCGGTCATGGCCTTGCCCTGCGCCAGCCCGTCGTTAAGGCGCCGGGAGAATGCCGTCACTCCAATATCGTCATGATCGAGCTGGGCAAGAAAATTGTCCCCGAATATTTCCAGTTTGAGGATGACATCGCCTATTATGATATTCAACTGAAAGGTCTTGGACTTTCGGTAAAGAAACTCCAGGAAATCGGCGGCCTCTGGTCGCCAAGAACCATGGGGTTCCGGAAATACGAAAAAGCAGGCGGCTTTGGAACGCCGAGCAAAAAATTGCACCTTTACTGGGAAGACCTTGAGGAACCGCCTTGGAATCAGGCCCTTCCCCGACCGGACCTTGCACAGGAATATGCCGACAACTCGAAAGCCTATCCCTTTATCCTGATCTCCTACCGAACCATTTATCACTCGGGCACCGGTCAGTGGTCCCACAACAACCCGCAGCTTCGGGATAAGATCTCCGGATCCTTTTCAAACCCCCTCATGATCAACACCCGCGTGGCCAGGGATATGGGGCTTGCGGATGGAGACAAGGTGACTGTTGAATCACCCAGCGGCAGCATCCAGGTGCGGGTGATGCTGTCGGAAGGGATCAGACCGGATTGTCTCGGATTGGCGCATGGATTCGGTTCGACCATTGGCCGGGTTGCAACGGTCGGTGAGCAGGTTGCGAGCAACATTCTGATTCCCGATTCCGGTTTAACGCTGGAATGGCAGGATGTGGTCGGCGGCGAGTCCCATGTCTCAACCCGCGTCTCTATCGCAAAGTAAAGGAGGAGATCATGAAACAGTTAAGCCTGATGATAGATTTGAACCGTTGCATCGGTTGCAGCACATGCATCGTCGCCTGCAGGAATTATCACGAAATCATCGATCACACCCGGGCAATGCCCAATGAGATCCCCTATTATATCCGCGTGGAGAACCGCGAGCGGGGAGTTTTTCCGGATGTTGCCGTGGATACATGGGTCATGCCCTGTCAGCACTGTCCGGACCCGAAATGTCTGCTGTCTTGCCCGGAAAGAGCCATCAGCAAGGATGCGGAGACAGGCATTGTCCGGATTGATGCGGAAGCCTGCAACGGGTGTAAAACGATTCCGGAAACAATGGCGGCTGAAAAGATCAAAATTGCACCCTGTATGGCCAATTGCCCATCCCATATCAACGTTCAGGGTTATATCGGTCTTGTGGCCAATGGCAAATTCAAGGAAGCGTTGGCCCTCATCAAGGCAGACAACCCTTTCCCTGCCGTCTGTGGGAGGGTTTGTTACCATCCGTGCGAAACAAAATGCAACCGGGTTGAAATTGACGAGCCGGTTTCAATAAGGGCAATTCACAGGTTCCTTGCTGATTTGGACAGAAATGAGGAAACAAGGTATGTGCCGCCCATTAAAGACAGGAAAGACGGAAAGGTTGCCATCATCGGTTCGGGACCGGCTGGTCTGACCTGTGCCTACTATCTGGCTCAGGAAGGTTATCAGGTAACGGTTTTTGAAAAAGCCGCCGTTGCGGGGGGCACGCTTACACTCGGCATCCCGGCATACCGGCTCCCAAGAGCGGTTTTGGATGGGGAAATCCAGGTGATCCGCGATCTGGGTGTGGAAATAAAGACAGGGATTGATTTCGGCAAAGATGTAACGGTGGCCGGACTCCGAAGTAAAGGTTACGGGGCCTTCTTTTTCGGGGTGGGGAGTCAGGTTTGCAGAAAGACAGGCAGCGCTGGTGAGGACATGGAAGGCATCCACCCTGCCTATGACTTTTTGATGAAAGTCAACAGTTCCTCCCCGCCATCACTTGGGAAAAAGGTCCTCGTGATCGGTGGCGGCAATGCCGCCATTGACTCCGCACGATCCGCCAGGCGACTGGGTGCTGAAGAAGTGATCATCGGCTATCGACGGAGCATGACGGAAATGCCGGCAAATGAGACAGAAATCAAGAGAGGCGGAAGCGGAGGGCATAAAAATTGAGACGCTCATCTATCCCATCCGTTTTATCGGTAAAAACAATCGCGTCAAATCCGTTGAGTTCATTAAGATGCGCCTGACGGAACCGGACGAGAGCGGAAGGAAAAAGCCGGAACCCATTAAGGGGACGGAGTTTACGCTGGATGTGGACGATGTCATTGTGGCCATCGGCCAGCAGACGGACTGGTCCTGCCTCACCCCCGAATGCGCATGCTCTGTTACTGCCGGAGGAGCCATGAAAGTGGATCCCGTCACCCTGCAGAGTGAGGATCGTGACATTTTTGCCGGAGGTGACGCCGTTACGGGGCCACGTACCGTCATTGAAGCCATCGCAGCCGGCAAGGCGGCAGCCGTTTCTATCGATCGTTTTTTAAGAGGCGTCGATCTTTACGAGGACCGTGACAAGGACTGGACTTACACAGCCAAGGTTCAGAAGGATAAATTCGATCCGGCGAAGCGCGTCCAGATGCCCATGCGGGACCCCGGAGTCAGCAGGAAGGATTTTGGCGAGGTATATCTTGGGCTGACCGAAGAAATGGTTAAAAAAGAGGCGGCGAGATGCCAGAGTTGCGGTTGTGCATGCATCCAGTCCTGCCCCTACGGAGTGATCCAGTATAGTTATGAAAAGAAGCACTCTCACAAATGTGATCTGTGCTTCGAAAGAGTTCACATCGGAGAGATTCCGGTATGCGCTGAAGTTTGCCTTACCGATGCCATCACTTTCGGTGAACGAGAATTAGTCCGGCAAAAGGCGGAAGACAGAGGGAAGGAGATATTGAAGAATCTCTCTCGGGAATCAATTCTGTACGTCAAATAATTCGTGGCGATTTTTACGAACAGAACATCGATCGTCCGTCATTAACGATTATGAAAGAAACCGCCTCACCGCGTTGGGTGAGGCGGTTTATCATAACTTCAGCCTCTTACCCCTTTCCTTCTCAGCATACCTTACGGGCACTGACACCGCGTATCCATCGTTCACATCTGTACGATGCGCCGCGGTTCGTCGACAAACAGCAGGTAGCATTCAACCGGATGCCCCTTGAAAAGCTCCTGGAGAATGGTCCTGTAGCGAACCATCTGGGCTCTGTACCTGTCGGCAAGATGGCCGACGCGCCCCGTCTTGAAGTCGATGAGGGTGATGCGGTCGGAGCCGATTGTGAGCCGGTCGACGATGCCGAAGGAGCGGGTATCGGAGAGGTGCTGTTCGGTCAGCACGGTCCCCGGCCGGAAGATGATCTCACGCACCCTCTTCTCGCCCAGGAACCGGTTGACGGCATGACGTTCCTCTTCCGTGAGACTGCCTGAGGATATGGTTTTCCCGTCGCCGGCGAGCCGGGCAAGCGCCGCGTGGATGCGCAGCCCCCTTTCGATCCCGGCCTCTATGGCGGCAGATCGCATCGACGGGTCCATTTCATCGTTGCCTGCCTGCGCGACTAAGCCTCCGGCAAGCTCAGGAGCCGCCAGCTCCTCGTGGTCGGAAGGCCGCGGTTTCTCAGGACCGTAGTCATAGCGCCAGCCGCATGCGGTCCGTTCGGCATCCGGTATCGTCTTTTCAAAGGTGCGGCACATCCGTTCACTGAACCCCTTGAGGCCGCCCTCCCTGTCGGCCCGCAGGAGGATCGCCAGGGTTTTCACGGCGCGGGTCGCAGCGACATAGAGGAGGTTGGCCGTTTCCCTGGTCCTTTCTTCTTTGGTCGATGCCGCCGCCTCCACGATGGCTTTCGCCCCCGCCATCGGTCCGGTTTCGAGAAATGCGATCTCCGTCTTGTTCAGCGCAATCGGACAGCCGTCGTCGGGAAGCTGGATCTCGGGCGGCCTGTCGGATTCTTCTTTCCAGAAGAGGAAGACATGGGGGAATTCAAGGCCTTTGGTGCCGTGTATCGTGGCCAGTTTCACCCGGTCGGCATGCTCCCCCTCGGGGACGGTGATCAGGTGCGACATCTTCAGCACATAGCGGAGGAAGGCGGCCGCATCGGCGGAGTCGGGGCGGTTAAAATATCGCTCCGCCTCATCCCACAGCGTCTCGATGAGTACGCGCGGGAAACAGGGCCGGAGTTCGCGCAGGGCTGCGGCAAAGGCTGCAAAGCCGTGCGGCCGGGGCGCTCTGCCGATTGTCCCTGCAAGCTGCCCGATGGTGGCCGTCAGCGCCTCGTCATAGCCGAGCGCCGAGAGGGCGCGGGGGATGAAGCGGCCGTCATGCCCGTCGAAAAGAGCGGCAAGCGAAAGAAAGAGGGCCGTTCCCTCCCGAAGGGACAGCATCTCGCGCCCGCGAATCCCCGAGGTGGGCATTCCGGCTGCGGCCAGTGCCTTTGCGACCCTGTCCATGTGCGCGTTGGTGCGGCACAGGACCGCCATGTCGCCCCAGGCGCAACCGTACTCCGCCTGTTTTTGCTGGATGACCTCGACCAGCCGTTCATAAGCCGGGTCATCACCGCCGCTGCAAGCGGCAGCGATGACTTCCACCTCGGAAATGCCGCTGTAGGGATGCTTCGGTTCCCTGGGCGGCGTCTGGGGATGGATCTGATCGGTTCCCGCGAACAGCTCGGCGACCAGATGGTTGAAGAAGCTGATGAGGAGCGGCGTCGAGCGGTAGTTGTGGGGCAGCGTCTCCGTGGCGATCTGCCCGCTTTGGAGGACGGGGTCGATGCATGCCCTCAGGTGGTCGGGCGCCGCGTCCCGCCACCGGTAGATGGACTGCTTCCAGTCTCCCACGAGGAAAACCGACCGTTCCCCCTCGGCATTCTCTCCCACGCAGCCCAGGATGTCATCCAGGAGCGGCCGGATCAGGTCAAACTGCATCCGCGATGTGTCCTGGAACTCGTCGAGGAGAAGATGCGCCGTCCGATGGAACCCGTGCTCGTAGAGGCGGGCCATGAAGAGCGGCCGGTCGGGGCTGTCCGGCCCGTCGAGGGCCATCAGCGCTTTCGGGACGTCCTCGAAATAGAGGCGGCCCAGCCTTGCCTTCTCTTCGGCGAGCAGACCGGCGCGCAGTTCGCTGAAGCGCTTCAGAACGGCGCCGCGCAGCCGCTTCGTATTGATAAGGTGCTCGGCAATGAGTTGGCGCATCCGGGGAAAAAGTCTCTCCAATTCGGCATATTCGGGCGATCGGCGATCGGCCGCGGCCACTTTGACATCCGTCAGGCCGGATTTGCCGAAAAGGGCCCTTTTCAGATTCACTTCCGCAATCGGTTCGAGGAGGGGAACGATCACCTGCGCGTGCAGATTTCCCTTCGTCCCCTCCGCGACAGCCCGAACTTCTTCCTGCAACCGCCCGTACTCCTCGACAATGCGCGCCTGCCTGATCTTCAGCGCGTCGAGCAGGCCCTCCGGGCAGTCCCATGCCGCCAGCGACTCGCGGCTCTCGTCCAGTGCATCGAGCAGGGACTCGGGCTGCATTTGAAGGATGCGCGCCGCGATCAGGATGCTTTCGATATCGGAGAGAATAAGCGGATGCTGGAAGAAGCGCTGGTCGGCCGTGGCTATGATGATCGCCTGCTCGTGTTCGTCCGCCACCTGCGGCACGCTGGCCTCGGTTGAAAGGATCTGGTGAAACAGGGCATCGATTGTGGAAAAATGGACCTTGGCAGCCCGCATGATGAGCCGCAGTTTATCGGCGGCGTCACCGGCTCCCTTCTCGATCGCTTCGAGGATGCGCTTTTCCATCTCAGCCGCCGCCGCACGGGTGAAGGTGGCGGCGACAACGAACGCGGTATCGCTTTCGATGTGGCTGCGCACCTCCCGGATCAGGCGAAAGGTCTTCCCGGAACCGGCCGATGCGGTGACAAAGAGGCTCTTCACCATCGGCGGCCTCCCGTCCGGTAGAGGTCCGGCCTGAGGCAGAGCGCCTGGAACGGGCAGTATGCGCAGTTTTTCGCGCGATAGTTGGGGGCAAAGCGCTCCATCTCCAGCATTACGTCGAGACGCCGTCCGACAAGCTCCATGATCCGGCCGCAGTCGGCCAGATCCTCACCCGCAAGCCGCCCTTCATAGTCGCCGCGCACCCCCGGCCTGAGAAAGATGAAGGACGCGTCGAGTTGGTCCGGACTCGCCTCCCCGCTGCGCGCGACGAGATAGGCATAGATGAGCAGTTGAAAGCGATCGTCGAACGAGTCCGTCTTTTCCACCCGGTCTGCCAGCCGTCCCGTCGCGCTGAATTTCTCCCTGTATTTCAGATCCGCGATCAGCACTCTCCCCTCGTGCCGCTGCAGACGGTCGATGCGCCCCTTGAGCCGGTAACGGCCGTCGCCGAAAGGGGCCTCCAGCCTGTGCTCGGCCGCGGTCACCTCGTCGGAAAAGAGGATCCGCCTGCCCGTCTCCTGCTCCCATGCGGCGATATCGGCGAGGTAGCTCTGGACGATGGCCTTGCGGACGGCATGGTCGGGAAGCTTCGTCCGCAGATCCTCGTCGCTCTCCCACCTTTGCTCAAATTGCTCCGGCCACCGGGAGATGGCCGGGTGACGGTCCTTCAGCCCCGCGAAAAGGCGGTGGAGGAAATTCCCGATCACAAGACCGGCAGGCGCCTCTTCTTCGAAGCAGGGGGGCGGCGCCACCTCCTGGATGTATTCCAGGATGAAGCGGTACGGACAGGTGAAGAAGGTGCCCAGTGAACTGTAAGACCAGGTGTGCTGCCGCAGCCGCTCCCTCAGCTCATCCGTGTTCTCGATGGCGGGGCTGCCCTCAGGCGCCCGGAACGGGGCCGGGGCAATCCGCCGCTTCACCGGCCTTTTGCCGAACTCGGTGGCCAGAAAGGAGAAGTGGGGCGACGGCGCCTCACCGTCCGCCTGGTCATAGAGGGCGGCGATGTGGGCCGTGCGGCCGAAGGAAAGAAACTGCCGCAGCGCCAGGTCGTCCGCCTCGAACTGCGCCCGGTGGATGCGCGGCAGATGGATCAGGTTCAGATAGGGGCCGCGGAAGGGCTTCCGCGGGAAGACGCCGCTGTTCATCGGCAGGATCACCGCACGGTGGTAGGGGATGCCCGTGGCATCGCCCATGCCCACCACCTGGATCGGCGCGCTGCGGCTGCCGTGCAGATGCAGTTTCCTCGACGCGATCAGGTACTCGGCGACCGGCTGCCACCCGGCGCCCATGAACGGGCGGAACCTCTCCAGCTCGTCGCACAGGGTGATCGCCGCCTCGAAAGCGGAGCGGTCGGCCTCGTCGAATTCATTCCACCGGGTCGAAAGCTCCGCAACGAGATCCCGCCGCGCCGCCTCCATCCCGGCGCCGCCGCAGATCGCGTTCCGCAGCCGCTGAGCCGCCGCGAAGTGGCTGAAGGGGATCCACGGGGCGAAATTGACCCTGCCGCCCAGCGGCCGGAAGAGAAGCTCCCACAGGTAGAAGGAAAGCCTCTCGTCCAGCGGCACGATAAAAAGCTGTTCCGAATTGTTTCCCGCCCGCCTCAGAAAATCATCGATCTCCCGGGCAAGAAGGGCCGGCAGCGCGGCCCGCTCGGCAAGCTCGGAGAAATCGAGGCCGTCACCCCCGCTGCGCCGCTCGGCAAAGCCGATGTTTCGCACAAGTGACAAAGCCGTCTCATACTCGGGCGGCTCCGCGGGCATGTGGGGGCCGAAAAGCGGCGCGTCGACGAAGAGCCGGTCGGAAGGGATCCGGCTGAAGAAGCTCCGGTTCAACGGCGTCATCAGCGGCAGGCCGACGAACAGGTCGCAATCGCCGGGCGCGAGATCGGCGAACCGCGCCGTCTCGAAGGGCGCGTAGAACATCCCTTCACCGGCCAAGTGAGCGCGGAATGCCTCCACCGCCGCGAAGAACCGGTCGGTCCGATCGAGCTGCTCCTGCCCGATCCGGTCCAGCGCGCGCAGCTCCCCGACGCTTACGGAGAACTCGGCAATCGCGGTCAGGAACGACAGCAGCCGCCGGGTGTCCGCCGGGGGCGGAGAGGCGCCCTCTTCCCGGCAGCGAAGGGCGTGGAAACGGAGAAAGGCCTCGTCGTCCGTCACGGCCATACGCCCGGTCGCCCCGGCGATGCGGCGGGACCGGTAGTCGTCGAAGGAAAGGATCGTCGGAAGAAGGCCGCCGACCCGTGTATGGATGAGGTGGTGCAGGAAATCGCGGCCACGGCCGGTCATCGAGACGACCGTGAACCGGCTCATGTCGGGGTAATGGCCTCGGAGCCGCCCGATCAGGGCATCGACAGCCGGAGGAACACTCTCCGGAGGACCGGAACCGGCAATCCGATCGGTCGTGGCGTTGGGATTCATTCGGCTTTCATCGTCGAGAACCATCTCATTGGTCCGTGGCTTTCGATTCCTCAATCCGCGCGTCCGGCAACTGAAGAACACCGGATGCCTCCAGCTCCTTCCCGGCAATCCCCTTGATGGAGCCGAACAGGGCCGATATGTTTTCATGGACCACCCAGATCTGCTTTTCCCTCTCTTTCCAGATCTTGAGCATGGCCTTCTTCTCGGCATTCAACTGGTTCATCATGGAATCGAAGTTTTCGACGATTCGCCTGATGTTCTGCACGAATTCATTGCTCGTCAGATAGCTGTAGAGCAGCTCCATTTTGTCGCCCTTGTTCTCCTGCGACTTCCGGACCGAATGCGTTCTGATCAGCATTTCCCGCAGGACAAGCGAGACGCTTCCCACTTCATGGAAGCCGCAGATCCAGACGCCGTCGCGCTCCCCGAAGCGTTCCATGCCGCCCGGCATCGTTTCCGTGACCAGCACGGCGACATCCGCCTTGCAGGCCATCTGGTCCTGCTTCAATTTGTCGATCCAGTCGTTGGCGAAGCTCTTCGTCCGCTTGCTCTCATAGACGATCGAACCGCATTCCTGCTGCAGGGAATTGACGACGGTCTGGATGCTGTCGGCGCCCCTCATCCCCTTCGGCACCTCCTGAATCCTGTCAAAGGGGTATGCTCTGGACAGGTGGTCTTCCAGGGCCAGCTCCTGCACCTCGCCCTGCAACTGCATCGAGCCCTGCTCCGCCTTTCGCCTCATTTCTTCCGCAAGTTTCTTGTTGTCATCGATCTGCTTCAGAAGTTTGATTTTCTCCAGTCTCGAAGCTCTCCCGCTCCTTCGCGCGGGCCTTTTCCTCGATCTCTTTCTGCTTTTCGAGAATCTGCTTCTCGACGTGAAGATCCAGCTCTTCCTGCCTCTCTTTCAGCGCCGCCTCCTGCCGCATCAGGGCGACCTCTTTCTCCTTGAGAGACTTGTTCTCGGATTTTCGCTTCTCGTTCTCATCCCGAAGGGCTTTGATCTGCTCCTCATACTTTTCGCCGGCCGACTGTTCGATTCTTGCCTTCTCGTTTTCCAGCGCCTTCGCAAGCTCGGCCTTCAGCATCGCCTCCTGGTTTTCCCGAAGGGCACTGAGTTGCTTTCTTTCCTCTTCAAGCTTTCGCTTCTCTTCATTGAACCGGTCGGCCTGCTCCGCGACCTTCCGCTCGTACTCGGCCCTGAAATGGGCTTCCAGCTTCCCCGAGATGGCTTCTTCGACATCGAAACTGTGCCCGCAATTGGGGCATTTGATTTTATCGTTCATGTTCACTCCTTCAATGCTTGGCAGGATGGAAACAGAGCCTCGTCAAAATGCACCACAGCTATTAAACCGCCCATTGAAAACGGCATCATTTTGCGTGATACCCGCCTGTCTTCCGGGGACCGACGAAGACGATCCTTCCCTGCTCCCTCAATTTCTTTATCCAGCGTTCGACGGTTCTTTGGGGAATATTCAATGCCGTCGTTATTTCCGTGACATTCCTGCCGGGAGTATTTCTGATGTAATCGGCAACGCGCTCTATTCCTTCCATTATACCGCCATCTGTAGCGCCACTTATACCGCCATTTATACCGCCACTTATTCCCTCACTGGCGGGACGCCGGGTAAACTTTACGACAAAAGCGCCGGTCATTTCCTTCAACTCCGGCTTGGGATTGCCGTTTACGGCGCACGCCTCCACCATCCGCTGAAATCCCGTCCCCCAGCCTTCGATAAAACCGATGTCGTGGAATATCTTTGCCAGCACCCTGTTGCGCGGGATGGAACGATTTTCCACAAGAAGGTTCTTGATGTTCAACTCCTTGGGAAGAAGACCGGGGCTCCAGATTTCCAGGCGGTCGTCAAAGATACGGATCTGGATGTTGCCGGGGTCGGTATAATCCCGATGGACGATGGCGTTTACGACGGCCTCGCGCAACGCCTCCAGTGGATAATCCCATTTCTCGTCACGGGCCGCTTTGGCGCCGATGTCCACACCCATACTGATATGCCGCTGGATAAAGTCGAGAGCCTCGTTAACCGCCGCGATCAGGTTTCCCTTGAAATCTTTCATATCCAGGAAATGGGCCATCGTCTTTCCTTTGAAGCGGGCGCTTTTGATCACGGCGTTGGGAATCAAGTCGTTTTCCCTGGCGAAACAAAGGTAACCGGCGTTGGTGAGCTTTCCTTTTTTTAAAACCGTCAGCTTTTCAAGGATGCGTCTTTCCGGTATCTTCCCGAAATGAAATGACGTCTCATTCAGACGGCGGATGGCGGCATAATCCAACTCAATGGCTTTGAAATCCTGGTCGAGCATTCGCTGATCAAAATCCGGCAGCGTGTATCGCTTGATCAGGTCGCGAATCTCCGTAGCCGACAGTTTCTGGTTGGCTTTTCCTACCCGGACATAGGCTTTCTCAAAGGCAAAGACCGGTTTGTTATCAGATTCGGGGATTTCCATCTCCACGATTTCAGCAGGGCCGAAGGTCTTGACGTTGATCGAGGGATAGAGGATCGGGTCCGTGTGCATCTTGATCTTGTTGGCCATCTCTTCCAGGGTATCTTTGCCGATCTTCAACCCCAAAGGATTTCCCTGATCATCCAGGCCGACAACCACCTTCCCGCCTTTCTTATTGGCGAAGGCGCACAACGAAATGATGATCTCCTTCCAGGCGGCAAAGGAAGATTTCTTCTCCAGGGTTTCCGATTCTCTGTACATGGCATCCCTCATTAATAGTTATTGGGAATACTCCTTAATGCGATAGCCCTATAATTTCCCTTGACTATTTTTCCGAAATTCATAATCTGTAGTTGACTCATCTGCCACGTGTAGAAGGAGATCTTCGCCGTCCCCCCCCTTCGACAGCGTTAGGTAAGCGCGATTGAAATTGTTAAGTAAAATTGAAAACATAAGTCATGCTCGATTTTTAGGCGTGTGCCTACAGATTCAGGGGGTCATTTGGATGTGTCTTATCCGTTGCGGCGGTGATATTTTTAGTTGTTTCAATATGTTCAACTGTTCAGGGGTCGGTTCGGTGGTCTGTAAAACCCGTCCTTCTTTTGAAAAAAATTCTCCAAGATGAAGACGGTCCATTTGGGTTCTAATGCTGTCCCAGGTCATGTTGGTTTTCCTCTCGGCAATCCTCACCAAAAGGAGAGCGAGGAAGCAGAGAAACACGTGTGCTTGAATCCGTTCATCCTTCCGATGATAGACAGGTCTCAGATCCAGGGTCGTCTTCAGGGTCCGAAAGGCCCGTTCAACTTCCATCAGCTGTTTGTAACCCAAGGCGATGTCCTCCGGTGTCAGCGTGTCGTCACTGGTGGAGATGATATACTTCCCGTCCAGATGGGCCTCTTCTTTGATCTTGCCCTTGTCGATCTTGATCGCGCCGGTTTTCAGCTGCCTCAGGAATCTCCCCATCGTTCGGTGAGACAGCAGGGCGCATACGTTTTTCTTGTGACATTGCCCCTTTTGTTCCTTGATGGACTTAAGCGCTTCCTCAATCTTTTTGAGCGTCTTCTCACGGGTGGCTTTGTCCTTTTTGGCCTCTTCGGGATTGTGAACCAGGATAAACCGGCGGCGGCGCTCCCCATCGCCGACAATAACTTCCTTGATTTCCAGATTTTCCCGGATGGCGGTAAACCTGCCCCGCTTGGCCAGAACCTCCCTGTGGACCTCCTGGTTGTCCCGGAGCTTCTCTCCGATAATATAATGACCGCCGGCCTTCTGAAGGATCAGGCGGTTATCTTCCGAGTTCATTCCCCGGTCCATGACCCAGATGCAGCGACCCAGCTTCCATCCGAGAAGATCATTTTTGACCGTCTCCACCGTCTTCATATCCGACGTATTCCCCGGCATGGTCCAGCACTTCACCGGGATACCCTCTTTCGTCACCGCCAGACCAATGACGATCTGCGGAAGATCCGACCGGTGATCCTTGGAGTGACCGTACTGCCGCAGTCCGACTTCATCCTCTTCATCCATCTCGAAGTAGGTGCTGGTGGTGTCAAAGAAGATCAGATCCACTTCCAGGTTCAAAAGATCCGCCACGGCAAAGAAGACCTCTTTGTGAATGATCTCCCGATACTCCAGAAGAACATCCATCGCCCGGTACAGATGCTGAAGCTCGATAGGTTCTGGATTCCTCAGTGCCACATCGTCTCTGACCCACTCCTCGACTCCCCGCTTGGAGTCAGGGGCCAAGGCGCGATTCGCCGCCATGGCAAAGGACGCCCATTCCACCGGCGACGTAAACGACCGATCTTTCATACATTGAGAAAGAGCATTGGGTATTCCCAGCTGTTCCCACAGGGCACGCAGGAGATAGGCGCCGCCCATGGGGTAACTCCTGACAAATCGAAGCGGCGTGTCACCCTCTGCAGCTCCCTGAATCTGCAAAGCCTCTTCAGGAGAAAGAAAGCGGGAAAGGCTTTTGGTCAGTCGCCTGATCGCATCAACATCCAGGGTATCGGCACGCCCGAAACTGTAAAGGACATCCGCCCGTGGCTGCCCGGTCTGGGGATCACGAACATTGTGGGCCAACTGGACATAGGTCGTGGTGGTTCCGCCTTTGTTCTTTCGGGAGATTGTTCTTATATACATGCCTACTCATATAACACATACTACCAATCATGTCAAGTACAATTATCATATTCGCATGCCTACACGTTTTCCCGTTTTCCGGAAGTCCCACCACGTATTTTCAACCACTTACGCCAGCAAAAGGGCTAAAAAATGCCTACGACTGTCGAACCCCGGCGTCCCTTGGGGCGGCGATTGCATTTTATGGCATCCGTTTCGTGTATTTCTTCCTGAGGCTTTCCCTCCGTCCCCCACCATCGACATGATACGCGGTAATCAGAAAAGCCCCTTCTCCAATCCGTTGCCGCCTTTTCTCCAAAACAATCACATAATCAAGATCTTCCAGCCAAACGTAGGTTCTTCTGTGACGCCCTTCCTGGAAATCCCACACTTTTTATTGAAGTCGTGGATTGCAGGTAACTTGCTCACGCAGCAGCTTTCTCTTGGAAATGTGTGAGTGAAATAAATCAAAAGATGATCGTTTACCTCGAATTTATATCAGCAGATCATCCAGGAATTCCGATGCAGGTTCGACACTCGTAATCAGCAGGTGATCGCGGGCGCGGGTGCAGGCGACGTAAAGGAGGTGGCGTTCCGTATTATAAACCTCTTCCAGGTCGGAGTCATCGGCCGCAGTTTCGATCCTGCTCTGCAAGGGGATGACCTCGTCGTCGCACGCCATGACGGCTACGGATCGGAACTCAAGACCTTTCGCGAGGTGCATCGTGCTGAGCGAAACATACCCGCCCGTCGTCTCAACCTTTTCGTCGAGAACCTTCACGGGCAACCCGGCCTTCTCGACAGCCGCAAGGCCCCTTTCAATCTCATCCCGAGAGCGCACGAAGACGCCGATCTCATGGGGCATGAAGCCTTCGCCTATTCGCTCCACAAGCCATTTGGCTACTGCGATAACTTCATCTTCCCTCGTCTCGAAAGTCATGATGGCGGGTTTCGGCCCGTTGAACACCGAAACGATGCCCCGCCGTTCTTCCGTATTGCCGTCCACGTCGGACAACTCCGGTCCCAGCAGACGGTCGGCCTGCATTCTGATCTGGTGAGATGTCCGGTAATTGATGCGGAGGGTACGGGATCTGCCACGAATATCGACACCGAGGGCCTTCCACGAGAAAGGTTGCTGAAAAATCCGCTGGCCCAGGTCACCGGCAAAGAAGAGGCTGTTCGGCCTCCCCGCTCCGAGAGCGGCGAGAAACCGCAATTGAGGGACGCCGACGTCCTGTGCCTCGTCCACCACGGCAAAATCGAAGGGTGGATTTTTGCTTTTCGCCAGATGAGAGGCTACATTTCCGAACAAGTCGGGATAAGTCATCAGGTTCCGTGTCTTCAGGCCGGAGCGAACCTGTTCGAAAATGGACCAGAGAATAACCCGCTGCTTCTCCGGCAGGCGCGTTTTTCGGCCCAGGCGTCTGGCGTCGCGATAGGCTTCCCATGAGTCCAACTGCCAGGCATCGACCACGTCCTCCCATTCCGTCAGCAAAAAATGAGAAGAAAACTTGTGTTCGCCGGCCACACCGGCGGCTTCTACAAGAAGCAGCCGGATTTCCTCACGGCTCGCAATGCGCGGTTTACCGAAGTTCAACTCGTAGAGCCGCAGGCCGATCCCGTTCAGGGCGTGGATTTCCAGCCGCTCGCCGAGACGCGGTTCGTTGCTGATCAGCCGTCGCAGTTTTGTTCGCAGGGCATTCGCCAGTGTTTCGGAAAAGGTGGTGAGCAACACCCGGGCGTCGGGGTTGTTGCGGGCAAGAAAGACCGCGCGATGAAGGGCGACGATGGTCTTTCCCGTACCCGCCGAACCGGAAACACGGGCGGGGCCGCTGTAATCCCGCTCAATCAAATGCCGCTGCGCCGGATGGAGAAAGACGGTCCACTTCTCCCAGGGGTATTCCAGGGCACGCTCCAGTTCTTCCACGTTGTGCATCACCCGGAAACGCCGCTGGGCATCGGGATGATCAAAGGGACTTTTTCCGGCCGGAATCGGCAGTGCTACTTGCGGGGCCGCACCCGTTGCCAGGCTCAGCAAGGCCTCGGCCGCTTCACCTGGCAGATGGTCGGCCAGTTCCAGCAAGGAGTCCTCATCGGCCTTGCGTACATCGGCCAGCCACTCCGCCGGTACGCCGTAACCCAGCAATTCCGCATCCCTAAGGTCGGCAAACAGAAGCGATTTGATGTGATCCGGCTTCCCTGCCTCGACATGCCTTGAAACGGTTATTTCCTTGACGATTTCCCGGATCTCAACCAATTGGGCGGCGCCGGTTTGCGGGTGTGTTTCCAGCTTGCGCCGCTCGGCCCACTGATAGGCTTTATCGTGGTGACCGGCGTAACACAGAAGCAGGCTGTCATCCGCCTTGTGAACAATCAACCGGAGATCAGTGCCGACACGCACCGACCAGAAGTGCTTGTCCTTCGCCTTGTCCAGCTTGTGAAATTGCATGCCCGGAGTTGACGGATTCAACTGAAGGTCAAAAGCCGTGGTCTTCACGGCCTTCTGCTCCTCGTTTTTCAGTTTCGCGAGACTGTCGGTAAAGGTGTCGGCGATACGAAATTGCATAAGTCGCTCTGTTATTCAATGTGTGTGTATTTACAGTGCATCCTGTTGAGGCGTATTTCTCTCGTTCCTACAACGAAACAAGTATAGTGAATGCATGTTTTAATGATTTGGGAGAGTACGAAGGCGGCTCCAACGTCTTGTTGGGTAATACCTCATAACACTCTTGACGCGTTACATTTCAAAATGTCTTCTTCGCCCCCAAGCTTACTCCCTTTCAGGTTTCGCCATGTCAGGGAAGTCTTGCCTTAATATCGTTCAGGGTTTTCTCGTTTTTATCCAACTCAAGACCCTTCTCTATTGCATTATTTGCCTTACCAAGATAGGTAGCTGCGGATGCAGGAAAGGTATTTTTTTCCTTATGATATTGAAACAATCTTATTTCGGCCAATAGACTGAAATTATGAGTTGTAATCCTTCCCTTAGCAATCTCATCTTCGAGCAATCGACCTGCTTCCCCTGCCTTACCCTCATAAAATAGACACCTCGCCTCTAAATGCGCCGCAATTTCCTTTTCTCTTGGCGTTTGGGCTGATCTCACCGCAGCATGTAACTGAGCACGTATTATTTTTGTATCCGCCTTCAAATCCAACAACGAATCAACAAGTGAAGATCGTGCAGTGAAATGCCGTGGACCGAGTTCAATTGCCTTTTCGAAGAAGGAAACTGCCTCACCTGTCCTACCTAGTACCTTAAGTATTCTGCCCAAGCGATGCTGAAGCGACCAATCAACAGGATTTCTTATGACGGCAATCTTTGCTGCATCATATGCAAGATCAAATTGACCTTTCCCTTCATATATCTTTGCCTCTAAATCAAGTACATACGCGTTTTCTGTCTCTATTTTTTTCGCACGCGATAGATAATTCAAGGCCTCGTCATCGCGTTTCATTTCATGAAGACATTCTGCGGCATCACGCAAGGACCTTACGTGCTCTCCTAACGCGATCACCTTATTAAACTGCTCAAGGGCCTCTTGGTAGTTTCTCAAACGCAGATATCTCCAACCTAATGCATGAAGGGCACCTTTGTCGTTTTGCCTTTCAGCCAGAAGACCTTTTAGGATATCCTCCGCTTCCTTCCACTTTTCTCTTCGAATATATACTCTTGCTTTGTATAGTCGCATTCGCCAATTGGTTTTATCTTCAGACAAAACAATCTCGATAAATTTTTCAGCAAGTTCGTAATTCCTTCGATTGTAA
Source organism: uncultured delta proteobacterium (assembly GCA_963709485.1). Lineage (GTDB taxonomy): Bacteria > Desulfobacterota > Syntrophia > Syntrophales > Fen-1087 > JAXDBM01. The sequence goes on along the minus strand of CAVPWE010000003.1, from coordinate 55,547 downwards.
TGATCGATGGCTGCTTCGCCAAGTTCACCAAGTAAGTCCCTGCGGATTTCAAGAGCCTTTTCTTGATCACCGGCAAGAGCAAAAAGACGAACTGCCACTGGCAATAATTCACAAAATTGAGCACTGTTGCGTGCTAATGTTTTGGCATAGTCCCAGACTGCTTCAGCTAACCTTTTTGCATGTGGCTTATAATCTTCCCTTGTCCAACTAGTTCTCCAAAAGTAATCAAGTAGCAACGGATGTGCTTCGAGCGCCTGGCCATGCACCAGAAAACCCGACTGACTCGCTTGATTTATTGCGAATTGAAAATCTTCTTCTGTTAATTGAAGTGTTTTGGCTATGACGCTTGCGGGTAAGGCCGTGCGAGCTATGGACAATGATTCCATTAACAGTTTTGTGTTATCTGAGAGTTTCACAGCAGAAATAAGGTGGTTGGCCAAGTCACGTCTCAGCTTAACAAACGGCTGAGTATATTCCTTTAAGTAGTTCATCCTGAAAAATAGGATATTTAAAAGTATTTCGTCGTGCCGTTCTTTGACAACTGAAGATAATTATGGATGAGAAAGGGTTTCCGGGGTGATTTCCCCTACGCGGCCCGCTTCATCTCCCTTAAGGTTTGCTTTTCTTCCCTTCGCCTGCTGAGATGGACGATCTTTTTAGTGTTCCAAGCCAGGGTGGCCCATACCACGTTGACAGTATCTCCTGCCGCCCCTTTGTATCGGCACCGATTCATCCGATGATCACATTTGAGATGGCCGATGATCGGTTCGATCTTGATCCGCTGCTTCAAGGCTTTTCGGAACCAGGATTCCTCGCTTTTCGGATGAGGCGTCTTTCCTTTCTTGGGAATAGCGATTCTTTGGACACCCCAGCGCCTGCGACAGTTCTCCTGTTTTTTGGGAGACTGATCGAACCCTCGATCACCCGTGATTTCATGGGGCGGTTTTCCAAGATTCATCTTGATTCCGGAAATCACACGACCGAGGGTGTTTACATCGGCAATGTTGTGTTGATATTCCAAATGGGAAAGGATCAAGCCGTCATCGTTTTTGGAGAGGGCAACAACGGCGCCAAACTCACACTTGGGATGACTCTTGCCCTTCTTGATGACGGCGACGTCGGGCTCATGCAGAGAACAGATCCGGTTCTTGGGGGATTTGCCGGACAGAACCTGTTTTGTTTGATCGACAATTTTTTCCCCGAGAGAGACCAAACGATTGATTGTCCGTCCCGCTTCCTTGAATCCTCGGCTGTAAAGGCTGTTTGCCACTCCGGCAGCCTGCTTGACTACGTGGTGGGTCATCTCTTTGAGTTCTTGGATCGCTTCTTTCCTGCCTTCCGGGTTTTTCCGGTAGAACTTCTTGATTCCGAGGAGGAGCTTCTTCCCGGTTCGTTCATAGGTGCGAAAGGGTTTCCGAAGGGCTACCTCCTCGCGAACCCTCTTGATCTGTTTGACGATCTTCTCTCGAATCCGGTGAAGGAGATCGGCATCCGTCGGATAGGCGATGTTCTTGGGTTGGGCAGTGGTATCCACCGCCACCCGCTTGGTTTTCACCAATCCCATGCTCGACCAGGCCTTGAGCAACACCGCCTCTATCTGTTTCATCCCCTCCGTGCCGATCCGGTTCCGGAACTTCACCAGAGATGTGGCTTCCAAAATCTGACCACCCTGGAAGGTGTTAAATCCACAGAAGCACTGCCAGTAGGCATTTTCATGAAGCATCTCGACAGCCCGTTCATCTGAACAATCATAACGGTGCTTCAGAATATGGATTCCAACCATCAGCCGGATGGATTTCCCTTGGCGACCCAGGGGACTGTAGTAGACACACAGCGCATCGTGAAGGCCATCCCAATCAATCAGCTTGGCAGCACGGAGCAGCTCGTGATCCTGATTGAGGACATCCGAAAACAGGGTTTCGAACATAAGAAGTTGCCTTTCTGGAATTTGTACTTTCATATCATAGACTTATAGCACATTTTCCGGACAAAAACAACCCTAAATCCACAAATTTCTTCAGTTTTCAAAGAGCAGAATCAATGTTTACGCGGGTTTCAGCCCGCATTTTTCAGGATGAACTAAGTAGTCAATTCCATGCTGCCCAATCAGTCCGGCAGCAATCTTTGCAGCAATTGGGTGTCCATGTAACTCCCTTGCTACTGTTAAAGAGTCTGCGTGGGAAATCTCTTTTCCTTCTGTTATTTCATACCAAAGTCGTATTAGTGTTGAAATATGCGATGAATCCAAACCATTGACAAAGAACGGTGTAAACCCACTTATGTCCGCTGGCTCAATACTTGGTCTTCGAGTCGAGGAGATAAAAATGGGTCTTGTCTTGAAGGCTGGGACTCTCTTTGCATGATATAGTACTTCAATCAATGGAGATACCGGTTTTGCGTCCTCATCAAGCCAATACTGGACATTTGTCAATACCAGGAATTGACCGGCTTTAGCAATTGCTTCCATTGAAAGAAAGAGCTCTTGTTCCAGCTGCTGTTTGTCTAGTCCTTGTGCCAGTACCTCTTTACGCGCATGGGCGTTGAGTTTCAGTGCCAATCCCGTTGAGTCTAACCCCCCAGTAATTTCGATAGAAATAACATCACTACCTTCAAAGAACCGTCTTATTGCTGCTTCTATAAGCGAACACTTGCCGATCCCTTGAAACCCAGTTAAGCAAATCATGAACGTTTCTGAATCATCAATGGTTGATTCAATTCTTTCGAGTTCGGCACTACGGTTTAGAAAACGTTGCCTTTGCGCTTTTGTTGGTTCTTTGAGTGCGGGCTCCAAACGTTTAGCAATGGCTGATGCGGGTTCTGAGGATGCCGAAACATCAAGGAAATGAAATGGCTTAAGATAAAGAGGCAACGGTGTTTTGTCGAGCAATACTATCTTAAGACGAATTGCTTTCTCTTGAAGCAGACGTATGAAAGCCATATTCAACTCAAGGCGGACCCATTCACTTTTCTTTGATGACGCACTCCAGAACAGCACAAAGTCTGATGCCTTCTCTATGCCATCAGTAATTCTCTCTAGGAATAAATCCCCCCATTCGATTTCAGCCTTATCTATCCAAGCAGCCCCAGGTTCCAGCTTGGCATAAACTGACTCAACAAGCAATTTGTCTGAAGAAGAATGACTAAAAAAAGCTTTCATTGATCACCTCAATCGAATTATACGATGCTCCATTGTTATCCGACGTAAAAACTCTTAATATATTCTTTTACCTACGCTCTTGAAATTACGCAGTGTCAACCGAGTAAACATTCTGATTTGGCTTTCTTTATAATTTTACTAATACAAATTCACGATTTTTCATGCCGCCCAATTTGTATATTAAACTACCCTAAACACCTTCATAACTTCATCCCCTAAATGATTGATCACCTTCACGGCGATGCGGCCGGAGGTCGGTTTGTCGAAGGGGCGGGAGGTGTCGCTGTGAAGGGTGGCCCAGGCGTCTTCGTTGATCTCGGCCTTGAGGGTGGTTTTGAGGGACTTGTACGGGTCGTTCGCGCCGAGGAAATAAGCGTGGCGGACGAAGAAACTCTCTTCGTTGTAGTCCGTGTCGATGAACCAGCAGGCGATCCCCTCGGCCCCGTCGCTGCGGACTTCGCCAGTGTTGGGATGAAAGACATCCACGCCGTTGATCTTCACCTGAATCTGCCCGCCTTCAACCTCCATGATGTCGATGTCCGGCTCGCCGAAGATAACAAAGAGGTTCCCCTTGCCGGTGTTCTTGAGGTCGTCGGCCATGTGCAGATCAGCGTTCATCCGGGCCTTGAGAACGGGGATGCGGCCCAGTTTCTTGAATTCCGAGGAGTGGGCATCGTAATTGAAGGCGCAGGTGATGAGCACGTCGAAGTCGGCGTCTCCTGCTTCACGGGCGGCAGAAACCAGATCGGGACGGGCGACTGTGCCGAATTCCGGGCCCATGAAGATGGCGGCGCGTTTCTCCGTGCCGGCTTCTGCGTTGCCTTCAATATAGCGTCCTTCGGCGCAAATATAACAACCCGGCCAGGGTGTAATAGACGTGAAAGTGATTTTGTCTTCCTTGTGGGCCTGCTGGACACCGGCAATCTTGAGGTTTTCCAGGATCATTTGTGTGAAGTCCCGAACCTCACCATAGCCGTCCCTGGGATCCTCGATACCGTCGATCAATTCGTCGTTTTCATCCACGCTTAGCACCCGGTGTGGCAGGAGACTTTCCACCGTGAACGGCCCGGCCACGCGTACCTTCTTCTTGTCGTCATAGGGTCTGTCGTAGAGGTATTCGTAGTCGGCCTTGGCGGCGATGGAGGCGTCAATTTCCTTCTGACGGACAATGCGCAGTTTCCACCAGTCGGTGTGGAGCTTCTTGGCGGCATCCGGCCATTTCGAGTCGGCTTCGTGGCGGATTTCCCATTCTTCCCATTTCTTGCCGAGGGCGGTGTTGAGTTTTTCCCGCAACGATTCAAGCTTTTCCTGGTATTTCTCCCAGATGACATCGATCTCGGTGTTGTTGGCTATGGATTTGAGGGTGATGTGGGGCACCCGTTCGTAAACAAAGCCTTGCCGGATGTCGCCGCGGGTGGGCTGGCTCAACGGCGCAGTGTGGGTGACCTCTGCTTCTTTGATCTGACCGTCGCGGCTGTCAGAGAGTAGGTAGTAGGGGTAGCGGGCGCCCATAATCCGGGCGCGGGCCAGCGCCAGAGCGACACGGGAGGTGTCTATGGTGATCCAGCGGCGGCCCCACTGCTCAGAAACATAAGTCGTCGTACCAGAGCCGCAGGTGGGGTCGAGGACCAGGTCGCCGGGATCGGTGGCCATGAGGATGCAACGCTTGATCGCCTCCGTAGCGGTTTGGACGACGTAAATTTTTGGATCAGTTCGACTCTGAACTCCACCGATATCAAGCCATACGTTCGTTTGAGGTACAATCGAAAAGTCATCTAAACAACGAACATAACGGATTGATTTTCCTTCTTCGATTATTCTTTCCGCCCTGGAGACCCGTGCCATACCAGATACGGTTGTTTTCCAGTGTAGCCCAACTGGTGGGGTCCATCGCTTGCCCCTAAAGAAAAACTCCTGCTCTGAATGAACTGACGCGCCTTGCGACGTCAGATCAGCTGACGTCGCAAGGCGCGTCAGTTCAAAAGCAGAGTTTTTTAAGGCAATAATTGTGGATGCCTCCCTATACTTTGAAGCACCCTCGTCACCTGCCTGTTTCAAGGAATAGAAGGCTCTAAATTTTAGGTTTGAAATGTTTCTACCGTACCAAATGATGTGATCCGTGACACTTGACAGAGTTGAACCAGAAAACCCTGTAGTTTTAGCATATACAACGACTGAAATGAAATTCTCCTCCCCAAACACCTCATCCATCAATGCCCGCACCCGGTGAACGTTCTCATCTCCGATCTGGACAAAGATCGATCCGCTGTCGGTCAAAAGGTCTCGCGCCACGGTCAGGCGGTCCCGCAGATAGGTCAGGTAAGAGTGAATCCCGTCCCGCCAGGTGTCGCGGAAGGCTTTCACCTGCTCTGGCTCGCGGGTGATGTGGTCGGTGTTGCCGTCCTTCACGTCCCGGCTCGTCGTGGACCACTGAAAATTGGAATTGAATTTAATGCCGTAGGGCGGGTCGATGTAGATGCACTGCACCTTTCCGCGCAGGCCTTCGCGTTCGGCCAGGGACGCCATGACCTGGAGGCTGTCGCCCAGGATCATGCGATTGGACCAGTTGGCGTCGTGCCGATAGAATTCGGTCTTGGCGGCTTCCGCGGGGATGCCGTTGAAGTCGGCGAAGAGGTCGGTCTGGAAACCGGGATCTTGCTCTCTTACCTTTTGGGTCTGACGGATCAGATCGTCGATGAGGACCTTGGGATGGACCTTCTCCTGGATGTAGAGGGGAGGGGCGTGAACCACGAGGTCCGACCAGTCCTGCTCGTCCTTGCCGCGCCAGATCAGTTGCGGGTCCAGGTCGCGGTTGCGGCCCGCCTTCTCCTTTTCCAGCCCGTCTACGCCGCGCGGCATGGCCACCCGGGTTGGATGCTGCTCCTCCTTGCCCATGACGGACTGAAACTCGGCGGTGGGGATGTTCTTGCGCCGGGCATCCTCGTGGGTCAGGGTTTCGACAGTCTTTTTGCTGTTTTTGTTGGCCATGCTTCATCCTTAATTCATTCAAGGTATGGTTCGGGAAAGCGGCGCCTTGATCTGTTACGAAATATGGATCAATGGTGACAAACCTGAAGCGTCAGGCGCTCCGCCTCACTGCACACCTTCAGCAGGCTGAGAAAATTCTTGAGGGTCGGATTTCCTTTCGGGCCGAGCATGCGGCGCAGGCTCTTCTCGTTGATCTCCAATTCCCGGGCAATTTCGGCGATGGATTCGGTGGCGTTCAAATAATCGCGCAGCAGCGCCTTGCCTGTTTCCATTTCATCCATCAAGAAGGCATTGGTCGCCTCGATGATCAATTCACTCCGGAAAGCCGGGTCCGCCTTGACCCGCGCCATGACTGTTTCCCTGAAATCTCTTGTCAGCGGCATTTGTCCTGTCTCCCTTTATGACTGCTTCTTTCTCTTCTTATAATCCGCCCAGCGCTCCCCAGCCGTTGCAATGTCCTGCGCCTGGCGCTTCTTTGTCCCGCCTCCAACCAGCACGACCAAGGTCTCTCCGTCCATTCCGAAATAGATGCGATATCCGGGACCATAATCGATTTTCCTCTCGTAAACCCCGCCCCCGACACTCTCCACGTTTGATGTATTGCCCATTCCAATTCGGATTAAGGCGGTTGTAACCTTGGCGGCCGCACTGCCGTCAAGCTTGTCGAACCAGTTTCGGAAAGGGCTTGCGCCGGTCACGGTAAGATACTCGACTATATTCATACGCCCTGCTTACAAATGACAAGTAACATAAAAGTTACCATATGTAAAGGTTATTTCTTTGCGTCACTTAATCATTCACGATTCTTTCAACCATCTTATTGAATTCCGCTTCGACTTTTGCTTCGAAGTCGGACTCAATCTGATAGACCTCGGTGAACTCGGAGAAGGCCCAGCGGCCATACTTCCTGTGGTTGTTAACGCCGGGCACCCAGTAGGTCTCCATTGTTGATTTCTTTTCCTTGGCATCTTCGCGCCGGTAGCCCTTGATCTCGACTATCAGATGCAGCGGATCAGTGTCGCCTTTGCCGTCATCTATCAAGACAATGAAATCGGGCAGATAGGTGCGCGTCTCCGATCCGTAACGGTAGGGGACTTCCAGGCCGAGGTTGTGGTTTTTGACGTAGGCTTTTACTCGAGGGTGGGATTCGGCCACGCGGCAGAATTCGGCTTCCCAGTCGCTGTCGAGGATCACCCAGTTGACGTGACACTTTCGCGCGTCTGTCTCCCAGCGGTCCTTGCGGGACGTATTGAAATTCACATGCATGGTGGAGCCGATGGGATTGTAAGGGTCAAAGACGGCCTTGACGGGTCGTTTGCCCATCAGAGACCGCGTGATACCGGCGGTAATACGTTCGCAGGCCATATCGGCCAGTTCCTGGTATAACAACTGGGCGGGGTAAGCGCCGCCTTTGCATTTCAGGCAGGTATCGAGCCACTGCTTGGTGATTCGCTTCAATTGACCGAACAGGTGCAACTTGGGCTCTTCGCCGGGGTCGCGCCATTTTGTGTAGAGCAGACGCCGGGCGAGATGAAAGAGGAGCGTGGATCGCCGCAGATCGCCGGTGTGGACGAGGTTCAGGTCGATGCCCTCCCCGATGATCCCCTGATTCTTGGTAATCGTCGGCCCGACAAGGTCCGGTGTCAGTTCCATTTCGGAATCGGCGTTGAACTCGGCGGTCAATCTTTCCTCGGGCAGTTCGATCCGGTAGCCCGCTACCCGGGGGAAGCGGATTTCGAGGGGATCACGCTCGGGGCGCATGGCCTTGACGCGAATGGTTTCCCGGGGCGGCTGGGGTGGCGCGATGACGGGCTTGGCCGTGAAATCGAAGGGCACGCCCAGCACGTCTGCGTATTCTACGTTGAACAGGCCCTCATCGTTCAGATCATAAGACTGGCGGCGGAGGGCGCGGCCGATGACCTGTTCGCAGAGAAGCTGGGTACCGAAAGCGCGCACACCCAGGACATGGGTGACGGTATTGGCGTCCCAGCCTTCTGTCAGCATCGAAACCGACACAACGCAGCGGATCGAATCGCCAAGGCGTCCTTCCTTGCCTACCGTGTTCATGACTTCCCGCAGCAGATCCTGATCGGTGAGGTTCTCGGCCTGGCGTCGGTCGCCGGTGCGTTCGATGATTTCGCGGCGGAAACGTTCGATCTCATCGGAGGCCATTTTCCGGAAGTTTTCATCCAGGGCGTCGCCGGACTCCAACTGTTCGCTGTCAATGAGCAGCGTCCGCGGGCGGCCGAGCTGGTTGCCGTGATCGTCGAAATTGCGGAACAGCGGCAGGCGTCCGTTTTCAAGGCTTGTGGAACCGTCTTCATTCTCCCGAAGGAAGCCAGAGATAAAATCGTAAACCAGCTTGGATATAGCGGTATTCTGACAGACGACAATGAAACACGGCGGCATGTGAATACCGCTTTCTTTCCATAAATTGTACGTTTTTTCATAGTGCCCGTAGAGGGCCTCCAGAGCAGTCTGGAGCCGGGCCGGCAGTTTCAGCGGATCGAGGCCCGCCGACTTGTCCCGTCTCTTTTTGGGCATGTCCTTGCCGATGTGCTGCCAGAGTTCACGAAACATCGGCATGTCCCCGCCAGGAATGTTGTCCGCAACGGGTACGCGGGGCAGTTTGACAATGCCGCATTCGATGGCATCCATCAGGGAAAAGTCGTTCAACGTCCAGGGAAACAGTGTGCCCTCGGCGTAACCGGAGCCGCGCAGGAAAAAAGGCGTCGCGGACAGATCAATCACCCGCGTGATGCCAAGCTTGCGCTTGACAATTTCAAGACCGGAGATCCACAGCCGCGCCGCTTCGTTGTTCTTTTCCGCCTCTTTACGGTCATCGCCTTTCAGGTCACCTTCGGCGGCCTCACCCGGCTTTTCCCGATAACAGTGGTGCGCCTCATCGTTGAAGACCATGATGTTCTTCATGGCCATCAGCTCGGGCATCACCCGTTGAATCATCTGGCCTTCCGTTTCCAGTGTGTCCAAAGCCTCGCCCCGTCCTTGAAGAAGCGAGCGGCCTCCTTTTGAAAGCTCCAGCCGCTCGCGAAGTTTGAAGGCGTGGAAATTGGTGATAACGATTTTTGACCGCTCCAAATCGGCAAGCATATCGCCGGGAACCAGCTCACGGCTTGCATAATAGCTGTCCGGATCGTTCGGCTGCAACACGCGGAGGCGATCCCGGATGGTCAAGCCGGGGGTGACAACGAGAAATCCGCGCGTAAATCTCTTGCCGGCGGGCCGGCGCACGGCGTTGATGGTCTGCCAGGCAATCAGCATGGCCATGACCGTTGTTTTTCCTGCGCCAGTGGCGAGTTTCAGGGCCAGGCGCAACAGCTCCGGGTTGGCGCTGTTGTTGGCATCGACGAGGTGTTCCAGAAAGACTTTTCCGGTCTTTCCTGCGCTTGGAGCGACTTCCGTCAACCAGATGACCGTCTCGATCGCTTCCACCTGGCAGAAGAACGGCCGGATGTTGTTGAACCGGTGATGCCGCCAGTGCTGAAGCAGTCGGGCGGTTTCGGGCGTTACCTGCCAGTCCTTCGGGTTCGGCAGGCTTCGCCACTGATCTACATGTCGGCGAAGTTCATTGATAACGGGCGTTGGATCGTACTGCTGCTCCTGGGTGGAAAGCCCTTTGCCTTCGTCGAAAACCAGGTCCTGCTGCTTATTTGTCCCTTTGCCCTTCTTGGGTTTTGGTATGGGTGTGATGTATTCGGCGCGGCGACGTTTTTCGATAATTTGCTGTGTAGGCTGACCCTGCGCGTCGAGTTCCCAGTGCTTCTTCGGGTACTCGTATGGAGAATTGATGACAGGCCTCTCGAAGAATCGATTATCCATGCTAACCTTTCCTTCCGATGCACCAGCTGTAAATCAGGTGTATGAGTCGATGGTATTCTGCTCTCTTTGTGTTTATTCTCCTGAGAATATACCAAATGTCGCGATGCCGTCAGATTGCAACGATATAAACGTCCTTTAGGGATCGATGGTGTTTCTTACATCAATCCTGACCAAACAGCAAGTATCATATCAATATTCCTACTAAATATTCTATAATTGGTTAGATTGCGATTACAGCCCAACAACATATCATCCATATTTACATGAATAGAAAATAATCTATCTAACGTTAGCACCTTTCTACAATGCGCATTCAATAATTTGAACCGAATGGGTATGGTGTTGACTTGTATTTGAAGTTCCGTATTTTCGTTCTTTTCAAACTGCAGCAAGCACAGGAAGATACTTTTTCTCACGGTCTTCAGGTGTCCCTCTAAGATCATTACATATTAAGACATTTTTTATCGTCTCTCTTGTTTCTACATCTCAGAAAATTGAGGAATCTGAATTGTCACGATATCCTGCCTGATAACAGTTAGAACATAATGAACCGCCCCTGCCACGATATTTTTGCAAAACCTGCAAGATTTGCTTCATTTTTTTGATTTCACGCGTCTTATGCACTTAACGCAAAATCTATAAGGAAGGGTGGTGCTATCCATTCCCCACGAGCCGACGGATCTCATCGTCCAGTTCTCCCGGGTTCATTACCAACGCCACCAGTGCAATTTGGTCATCCAGCCAGAGCCGGCTTGTGCGTGCAATCCCTTCCCACTCCTGCCTTCTGTCGTCGAATTCAGCCTCCAACAGGTGAAGCGCGATCAAAGTCGCCACGATCCGGACGGGATCCAATCCGCTGAGCCTTGGTTCGATATCGCCTGTGAGATGCTGAATATGATTTCTGATGGTTTCCAAAAACCTTTCCACATGCATTTCGATGGATTCCGTGAACTGCTGAATGTCCCTTCCAAGCATAACGGCTTTGTCGTTTGCGCCCTGGTCTGAACACACACAGATTGTCTCCATGAGGATCTCTCTCCAGCGTTGGACATCCTTTATAGCTTCACCCCTGAATTTCGACAGGACCGATCGCAGGCGCGCATGTCGTTCCCTGATCTGAATTACATTCCTCTCTATCCTCTCTATCATCTCCACGATGCGTTCGACATCTGAATGCGAAAGCCGCATGCTTTCCGCCAGTTCTCTTCCAGAATCGAACCCCCCATTGTCCCGCTGGAGCGAAAGGATCCCCTGCAGTGGATCCGGCGCCTCTTTCCTGAGATAGCAGGGCCTCTCACCAATAATATCCGGAATGGGCCCTGCCATGGAATAGTCCACCAATTGATCCTCGCGATCCTGCAAGCCGCCCCACCCCTTCGTCAGCATCCCCGGAACTTTCACAAAGACGACCTCGTTTGTCGAACGCTCCGATTCCGGCCGCTCATCGACGCCGACAAAACTGGTTTTGCCACTGATGATCCCGTATTTTTTCGAGAGGCCGATGACCTCTTGCTCAATTCGACGATCGACCCTTTCCTGCTGGCGTGACCCGCTGGTGGATCCCTGGCCCTCTTCGAGGTCCCGGATCCTTGCTTTGGCCCATAGCTTGGATACCGGGAGGCCATTCTCCGTGACCGGTTTAATGTCGACAATCCACTCTTTCGCGCCGTTCATGGTCCTGCCTGAGATCTTCACGGACACCACCTCGCGGGAGGCGTCTTTCAATCGGGTGAAAAGGCTGCAAGGCTGCCCCAGGAACAGGACGGGCGTTTCAGGCGCCTGACTCACCTCGGCATCCCATGAGATCCGGATGTCTTCGATCCTGCCCGCCAGGGCATTCGTGAAAAGCCTGACGATCTTCGGCTCGATCTTTTCCATCGGCGCCACCATTTCCGACACGCCACCCGAGGCCCTTGCCACCCCCTTGATGAAGAATTCATTCGGGCCGCTGCCGATCCCGACCGTGTAAACTTTCGTGTGACCGGCATTGCGCTTGACAAGCCCCATGACCTCACTCTCATTACCGACCTCGCCGTCGGTGATCAGGATAATGTCCCGATGGATACCCTGAACGGGTATATTGCCGTAGATGTCCATCAACGGCCCCAGAATCTCCGTTCCCCCCATGTCAGCGGACGCCTGGTTGATGTACTTGAGCGCTTCACGCAAAGTCTTTTCACTGCAGGCCCTGCTTTCGGGATAAAGGCTCTTGAACGTGCTGCCGAACAGGTAAATGTTGAACAGCATGCCCGGCTTCAGGGCCTTGACGGCGATCTTCAGGGCCTTCTTCGCCTCCGCGATGGACTCACCACCCCTGCTCCACATCGGACAAACTCCGATCCCCGATGTCCGATCGGCTGATCCTGTTCCGCTCCCTTTTCCCATTCCACAATCAGGGTTCCTCCGATTGTATTCAACCGCTTTCGGGATTAATGTAGCCTCGAAAGAAGGGAAGAAACGGGAAAGGGGGTCAAGAGACCATGAACATCATCCTGAAAGGCAAGATCGAGTTCAACCCCCAGAAGGATATCCTGGGGAAGGCGATCGAGCGGAACCGGACCGGCCATGATCGCATGGGCGGTCTCAGAGGATTATAAACCATATCGAAACAAAGACGAGGAGGAACGGGACAATGAAGAAGACAGGAGCCAAGGACAAGGAGAAATTCGCGAAGAAGGCGGGCAAGGGCTGGCTGGACCCCATGTGCACCCCGGTGAAGGGTCTGTAGACAAAACACGGGAAACAAAAGCAACGATTCTGAACTTGAGAGAGAGGAGGAAGGGATCATGAAGAAAGAGAAGAAGCTGTACAAGGGTTGGGTGGACCCGATGTGCACGCCCTGCGCGTACAAGAAGGGCAAATAGACTTATGTACAAAGGTGCGCCTGCCCGGTCGGGAGGCGTGTCGGGAGAGGATCTTAAACGGATTCGCTGTCAACTTCCTCTCTCAAAGCAGGGGCGGGGTCGAAATGACTCCGCCCTTGCTGTTTCATGTGATGACAGGGAATGTCATTGTTAAAGCTCTGAAGCAACGAGCGCATGTTTTGCGGTTGTTGAGAATCCCCGGACATATGCCTTCAGATAGGTGGTCTGGGTTCTTAGGACAGGAGACAGGGGTTTGTAAGTGGGAAAGCGCTCCTGGTTGATGGTCATGCCGCAGCCTGTCTCTGCGGCTGGTTGCTGAAGTAAACCATAGCCGGGGTCTTCCTGTCAAAGTTTTGATGCCACCGTTTTTCGTTGTAGAATGTGAAGTAGGCGGCCAGTCCTTTCCTCACCTCCGCCATGGAGCCATAGCCTTTCAGGTAAATGTCTTCGTACTTGACGCTTTTCCACAGCCGTTCGATAAAGACCTTGTCCATCCAGCGGCCCTTGCCGTCCATGCTGATCGCAATGCTTTTTGAGCGGAGCGTGCCGGTAAACGCCTCCGCGGTGAACTGGCTGCCCTGGTCCGTATTGAAGATCTCGGGACAACCGTACCTGCGGATCGCCTCCTCCAGGGCGTCCACGCAAAAGGAGCTGTCCAGGGTGTTGGACAAACGCCAGGCGAGAACCATCCGACTCACCCAGTCCATGACCGCCATAAGATAACAGAACCCCTTCGCCATGGGAATGTAGGTGATGTCGGCAACCCACACATGGTTTGCCCGTGTGATCTCAAGGCCGCGAAGGAGGTAGGGATACTTCACATGCGCAGGATGCGCCAACGAGAGCCTCGGCTTGACATACAGCGCCTCCATGCCCATCCGGCGCATCAGACGCCGCACCCGGTCACGTCCCACGTCATAACCCTTGGCCCACAGCTCGTCGCGAATCTTGCGGCTTCCATAGAACGGGTACGCCAAATGGATCTCGTCGATCCGGCGCATCAGCTCCATCTCCTGCTCGCTCGGCGGAACCGGCTTATAGTAGATGCCGGATCGGCTCAACCCCAGTAGATTGCACTGCCGTGTCACGGGAAGTTGGTCCCCTTTGTCGATCATCGCTTGGCGCTCGCATCGCCGATACGACCGAGCGCGCCGGATAAAAAATCGTTCTCCATCGACAACTGCCCGATCCTCGCGTGAAGATCCTTCACGCTCGGAACCGGCTCGGGCTTCCTTTCTCTGCTGAAAATGTCCGGGGCATGTTCCAGAAGCTGCTTCTTCCACTCCGCAATCTGGTTCGGATGCACCTGGTAACGCTGCGCAAGCTCAACGAGCGTCTGCTCTCCTTTCAAAGCGTCCAACGCCACCTTCGCCTTGAACGCCGGCGCGTGATTCCTTCTCGGTCTCTTACTCATATGCTGCTCCTCCTTGGCATTCATTATAGAGCAGCTTCACCACTTATGCACCTGTCCAGTTTTGCCAGACCAGCTCTCTTTGGGTGGTACATATGGCTTGTCTTTCTTATGTAACCGGTGTGCATCATTTTTGCAGAATACAAAGCATGCCCCACAACCAATACAGCGATCGAGATTAACGACAGCAAGCTTGTCATTCAAGGAAATGGCATCCATCGCACAATGGTCTACGCATTTTTTACATCCTTTGCATTTTAAAGGATCTATCGTCGTGTAATATGTCGCACTGCAAAGATCTGCGGGTCTCGGCTGCATTTTCATCATCTTGAGTGCGTGACAACAGTCAATGCAGCAGCAACATACGAATTGTGGTTCACGCGCGTTCTCAGGCTGAAGAACAAAACCCGCCTCCTCTGCACGATTCAATATATTTATAGCCTCTTCATTTGTAATTGGACGGCCAAAGCCCCTTCCAATCGCATAACGAGCCGCGTCACCAAATGTGAGGCAAGTTTCACGAATGTCTGAATGACGACAGGTACCACCCATCACCTCAGTCGATTCCCGGCATACACAGTTCATCACAGAAATATCATCTTTTAGTCCTCCCACATATTTTTTCATATCGTCATACGGTTCTATACGAATTTCTGGAGTAACAGCCAGACCGATGGGAATAGTACGCATTTGCAAAGTTTTCGTTCCGAAAGCATCTTTGTAAAACTGTTCTTTTTCATATTGCTCAAAATCATGCACATAATCTTTGGTCAGTCGGCCAAGCTGGAATTCGAACATCCCGATAGCAAGCTGTAGCAAGCTGTATTGTTTTCCTTTTCCCTTGGACTCAAAGGCACGGCCACCCATAATGGCGCCTTTATTAACAAGGTTGTCCAGTGTCTCCTCCAATTCTTTTGGAGTGATTTCAATGCCGCTTTTCCGAACCCTCTTGTGTATCCGGCTTAAAGTTTCCGGCATGAGATTAAGGTTCAATGCGATTTCAGCTTCTTCCGGAGTGAATAAATGCTCGAGCAGCTTCAGTTCCACCCCGGATTCAGTTTCCGAAAATGGAACTGGCATCTTATTAATTTCTATCACTACTGTCCGGAATAATCGGTGAATAAATTCAGTTGGTTATCGTTCTTGCCCCTGGTGGTTGTGTAATCGTAAAACGTAAGTAGTTGAAACATGGATGTTCTTTCAAAGAGGGAGACGCTCAGCACCTGTAAAATTGTGTAGAGACTTTCCTGGAGACGGAGCCGTTTTTTGATGATCGCCACGATCAGATAGACGGAAACAGCGATCCAGATCTGGGTCTTTACCGCGTTTTCCGAGGTTCCGTAAAAACTCTTGATGCGCAGGTTTTGCTTGATCCACTTGAAGAAGAGTTCCACCTGCCATCGTTGTTTGTAGAGTTGGGCGATGGTGATGGCGGACAGGAAGAAGTTGTTGGTCAGAAACACCAGGGTCGTGTCGGTCTCGGCATCGTAATATCTCACCCGGCGGAGTTTGTCGGGATAATCCCCGGCTGACTTCGGAACGATCAGCAGAATGGTCTGATCGCATACGATCCCGGTGGCTTTGTTCACCGGATGGGAGTAGTGTCAACGGTCTTTTCAAAGTGAGCCATTTTCGGTCGTGAAAACTGAGCCACCCTGACCTTATGACCGGCTCATTTCCACCCCCTCTTTTCCGACCTTTCCACGGAGCCTGTAGCTGTTGCCCCGCATGTTGATGACCACACTGTGGTGCAGCAGGCGATCCAGAAAGGCCGTGACAATGACCGGATCATGAAACAGTTCCGTCCAGTCGGAGAAGGCCTTGTTGGAGGTGATGATGGTGCTGGCCTTCTCATACCGATTGGCAATGAATCGGAAGAAGAGATTGCATTCCTCTCTGTCGATCGGCGTATAGCCAACCTCATCCACGATCACCAGCGCCGATTTGTTGTAGCCCCGGCCTCTGCCTTTCCGCTCGGCGCCATGGTCTTTTTTCAACTTTCCGATCAGATCCTCCATGGTGGTAAAGTAGATGCTCAAGCCGGCCTGACAGGCTTTCACCGCAAGAGATACAGCCAGGTGGGTCTTGCCGACACCGGGGGGTCCCAGAAAGACCACATTGCCCTTCTGCCGGATAAAGGTCAGATCAAAAAGGGACATCACCTTCTGGCGATCCAGCTTGGGATGAAAGGAAAAATCGAACTCGTCGATGCTCTTGATGAAGGGAAGCCCCGATATCTTCAGGGATGTTTCAATCCGGCGCTGTTCCCGACAGCCAACCTCTTCTTCCAGAAGTGCGTCGAGAAAGGACAGATAGCTCTTGCTTCCTTCCTGTGCCGACTGCATCACACTTTCCAGGATCTCACCCATGCGCGGAAGCCTCAGCCTTGTCAGGCTGCTCTGGATGCGATCCAGGACCAGGGCATCGCTCATATCCGCACCTCCCCGATCATGCCGTCATAAATATGGAGCGGACGGATCTCAACATCCATGTCATAGAGCGGCTTGATCGGGCTGATCGTGCATTTGGCGCGACCCTTGCCGCGTCTGCCCTGGCCGTACTTGCGCCGGTTCATCTCGCGATCCTTTTTCAGCGCCTCGTAAAATCGCTTGTCCTGCACCAGATGTCCTTTACCCTCAGGGATTTCGTAGGTCACAATCAGATGATCATCCGAAAAGATCCGCATGGATCGGTCCTTGACCCGCAGGACAAGATCCTTCCCCACCAGGGTATGAGGCACCACATAGCTGTTGCCTTCAAAACGGACAGTGCAGTCTTTGTTCACCTTGCGGTAGACCCGCCAGGAGGTGTCGAATGCCTGCGGCGGCAGCGCCTGTAAATGAGGCCGCTCGCGCTCGAATCGCTCCGACACCACTTCATGGGTTGTCCCATGAACCCGCTGCTCTTTGCGCTGAAGCCATTGGAGAAGGTCCCTGTTGGCCGTCTCCAGGCAACTGAATCCGTACCCCCGCCAGAACCCCTCCCGGATGAAGTGATAGGGCCGCTCCACCTTCCCCTTCACCCAGGCGGCATAAGGCGGAGCCACCTGAGGCTTGAAACCGTAATGCAAGGCAAATCCCGTCAGGCTGTCGTTGAACTGGTCCTTGCCGGCTAACTTTCTGATGAAAACGTTCCGCATCCGGTCGTAGAGGATCTCTTCGGTCACGCCGCCGAAATGGTCGAAGGCATGAATATGACAAGCCAGAAAGGTCGGCAAATCGCACCGATCGACGAACTCACCGTAGAGACTCCGCGAAAAACCCAGGATCATCGAAAAGAGATAAATCTTCTCAACCGTGCCGTCGGCCCGATCAAACTGAAACTCGCCAAAATCCACCTGGGACTGGCAGCCCGGCTCCGTCTCAAATCGCATGTAGGCGATCCGCTGACGTTCCTCCTTGATCGCGTGCACCGCTCTTTTGACGATCTCATAGCTCCCGGCAAAACCCATGGGACGAAGATGATCATATATCCATGTCGCCTTGTACCCCATGTCCTCTTCAAGCCACGCAGCGATGTTGCCCTGAAATGGATCCAGCAGGCTCTTCCGGTTTCGCTCCCTCCGATCTCGCTCCGGGTAGCCCTGATTCTCGATGTACTTCTTCACCGTGTTGCGGCTGATCCCCAGCCT
Organism: uncultured delta proteobacterium; assembly: GCA_963709485.1. Lineage (GTDB taxonomy): Bacteria > Desulfobacterota > Syntrophia > Syntrophales > Fen-1087 > JAXDBM01. The sequence goes on along the minus strand of CAVPWE010000003.1, from coordinate 37,656 downwards.
CCCGGCGATCTGTCGCTGGCTCAAACCCTTCCGCTCCAACACCAGTATGTCCAAAACGGTCTCCTTTTTTTCAATACGCCACCTCGCTCACGCTGAGATAAAAAAGGCACCATACCCTTTTCTCTCACCATATCCACCCCCAAAGTGGCTCACTTTTAAACGACCATTTTTGGCTCAATTTATCACGACCGGAAACAAGTAGATCCTCCGGCACTTGAGATTCGACTTTCCCCGGATCACGAAGAAAGCCGAAGCCCGGGTAATGGCATGGAGCCTGGCGAAGTCCAGGAAGCCGCGATTCATAATGTAAAAAGCACCGGCTTCCAGGGGGATCAAATCCAAGGCGTTGACCTCGTGGAGTTTTCCGTCGGAGATGTGGATAAAGCTTGGGATATTGCCCCGCAGATCCAGCAGGGTATGGAGACGCACAGCCCCTTTGGTTTTCCGGAAGTGTGCCCAGGGAAAGAGGGACAAGCACAGGTCGATTGTCGTGGCATCCAGGGCATAGACCGTGTTCTGGAGTTCCACGGCCAACGGTTCTTGCTGGTAGAGTTTCCGGGCAATGCCGATCAGATGGTGGGCAAAATCGGCATAGATGCGCCAGTCCCGCATCTCGTTGGCTTCCGCCAGGGTACTGCGGGAGACCTTGCTGCGGATGCCCATATGATAGAGCTTGTTGCTTTGTGCCCGAAGGCAGGCTTCGATGTCCCGCAGGCTCTCGCGATACGCCAGTTGTGCGAAGGCCATCGTACGGAACTGGTCCATGCAGGTGAAATGCTTGACGCTGAAGTTGCCCTGGTACCTCTCCACGCAGCGCTGAAAGGTTTTCAACGGCATGAAGTCCATGACCTGGGTGAACACAAGCGGGCCTGAATACATGTGCACTCCTTCCCTGAGAAAATCTTCGGGAAGTCTTGCAGCATCCGCTGTGCGTTTTCAAGTCGAGGACAAACATAAATGGCATCTTTTGTAAAATATCTTAAAAGGTTGCAAAACTTAACGAACCATTATTCCGGACAGTAGTGAATTTCTATACGTAATTTACGATAGATATCACCATGATTCTTCATATAATCCTCCTTTCACAGCTTGAAAGAAAAACTCGTCATACCAATAACACAGAACCCCGCTCTCTTCCGAGTCGCGGGGTTTAAATACGCTCTCCATGGCATCACCCTGAGAAAGGGTCGACGTTGGTTGTTAACCTGTTGACGATGCCTTATATAAATACAGTTCTTTTGTGTTCCTGATTCTTCAAAAAGTCAAGAAACAAATTTTCTTGATAACCGTTTGGAAAGGGTAAATCTCTGAAAGAATCGCCGGACGCTTGAATACAGAATACAGGAAGGTTTCAATTTAGAGAAATGTTTAAAAATGGCAGGTTGACTGAAAGTTTGAAAATTAGTATAAGTTTTGATAACTGTATAAACATCTAAATATATTTTATGTGGGGGTAATCTCATGTCCGGAAAAACAAGAAAGGGAAAGTCAACGAAAGATGTGGGGCGTGTTGTTGCCGCCTTCAAGGCCCTGTCCAATGAAACGCGCCTGGGTGTCTTTGAGCATATTCGTCTTGGGCTGGGAAAGGCATCCCTGGATCAGGAAATGCGTCCATCGGTCTGCAACGTGGCCAGCAATTTTGATATTTCCCTGTCCACGATTTCCCATCACATCAAGGAGCTCCGCAACGCCGACCTTGTCCGCTGCGAGCGGCAGGGTCAGACGATTCTTTGACAGCCTGTGGAAGAAACCATCAGGATGATGGTGGAATACCTCACCGGTGATGTTAAATAATCAATATATTCAATTCATTATCATAATCATAAAAATATATTAAATAATGCCTTGACAAAAAGAAAATCCTCATTATTATATTTCTAAAATCATATGAATATACAAATTCCATAGTTCACTACCGTTGTAATTCTAAATCATGGCAGGGGGAAAGGAGAGGGAAAGGAGGAACATGATGTCAAGTTGTCAAGTAGCATCAAAAAAAATCGGTACTATGTGTTGTGGACCCTGGACCCATCAGGGGAATCCGGCGCGAAAAAAGAGAATCGGTATCCTTCTGATCACAATCGGCCTGATCTGGCTGGGGATAAGAACGGGACTACTCGATTTTTCATTTCTGCAAACGGTCCACTTCTGGCCTGCAGTGCTCATTCTTTTAGGCGTCTGGATGGTCTATAAGGGGCTCATACGGGAAAAATCCGGAACAATTGACGACAAATCGATGGAGGTAAGAAATGGAAACAATGTTTAGCAAGATGATGGAAGGATGCATGAAGAGTATGTCGAAGGAGGACAAGAAAAAAATGATGGCCTGCGGGGAGAAAATGGCGGCGATGTTCTCATGTACGGGAATGAAGGAGATGACCGAAGATGGAAAGAAAGCGATGCGGGAAAAGATGATGGCCTGCTGCGGGAGCAAGATGGACCAGATGTCGGCCTGTTTCAAGAAGACAGGTTCAACATCCGATCAGGCATGTTGTGCGGAAAAGGCGTAAGAGCAAGACATGCGTTGTACAAGGGACCGGTTATGGTGACTGGTCTTTTGGTAGGAAAAATAAGCGATGGAAATATCCGTGAAGTATCTCTACGCCGTCCTGGGTTGGGTTCTGTGGTGTACTCTTCACAGCGCCCTAATCTCCACAACGGTGACAGATTTCGCAAAAAAGAAACTCGGTGACAGCTTCCGCTTTTACCGATTGTTTTATAATGTCGTATCTCTGGTGACGCTCATCCCCATTGCCTACTATTCCCACATGCTTCGTGAAGCGCCGATCTTCCGCTGGGAAGGACCCCTGGGACTTGTTCAAGTCTTCCTCTTGGCGGTTTCCGTCTGTCTGTTCGTTGCCGGGGGCAAGCATTACAGCTGGGCAAGGTTTCTTGGGATTTATCAAGTCAAGGCGGGCAGCTCTCTTGCTGACAGCAGTACGTTCGTCTTGTCGGGCATCCACCGGATCATCCGCCATCCCTGGTACCTGGGTGGCATCTTGATCGTATGGGCACAAGACCTGAGCACATCGACGATCCTGATTAACATGGTCATCAATGTTTATTTCATTGTCGGATCGTTTCTGGAAGAGAGGAAACTGGTGCTTGAGTTTGGTGAGAAATACCGGGAATACCAACGGACTGTTTCGATGCTTTTCCCCTGGCGATGGCTGAAGGCCAGGATTGAAGGAGGCTAAATACCGATTTTCACGGGCCGTATCATCGTAATAGAATCAGAGTCAGGCAGTCCAGATGATAGGAACTTCCTTTATTACGGTGGGGGCGTATGAAGAGCGGTCTTGTGTGTCTTATCCTTAAGCAGGATCAGGATGCCTATGTCCTCGCGGCATGTCGGGCATATGGTATGTCCCCGACATCCTGATCCTCCATTACATCGATAAAGATTTGCCCCAAAACATCGATAGAGCGTGGTCTGTCATCGTCTTCGGTATATTCCCGGAAGCACCTTGCGCAGACCTTTTTCATCATTCCTCCACCTCAGTCTTATTGATTCGTCCGGTACCGGGTGGGATACTACGAGGCCATCCGGAACATCCTCAAGTCCTGGATTCCCCACATCACGATCCTGTCACCGGAGGGCTTTAAGAAAGAATTGTTGAAGGATGTGCAGGACTGGGTCCGCAGGCAGAAGGGGTGAATGGCAGCGAAGGGGGCCTGCAAGATTCCTTGCAGGCCCCCTTTATTTAATCTTAAATATCGGTGTATTCTGCAGATACGATATGCGCCTTATGCAAGGATGTTCTTTGCCGCGATCCTGCCGAAGATCAGCGCTTTTCCGAATGCCGTCCCCGTCATGTATGCTGCGCCGTGCACACCGCCGACGATTTCTCCCGCTGCGTAGAGGCCGGCTATCGGCTGTCCGAATACGTCCACGACCTGGGCCTTTTCATTGGTGAGGATCCCGCCGTAGGTGCCAAGGATGTAGGCCGTTGAAGGGAAGGCATAGAAGGGCGCCTGATTAATCTTCACCGGCTTCCCGAATGCAGCAACCAGTGTCTTCCGGCCAAGCGCGTCGGCTCCCTTATCCACACCGGCATTGTATTCCTGGACAGTCGCCTCCAGTGCGTCGGCAGAAACGCCGATCTTCTGGGCCAGTTCTTTTATTGTCGTCGCACTCTGGATTCTCCCTTTGCTCTCCAGGCTCGCAGTGCGGCCGAAGGGATCCTTTTCCCCGGCCTTCCTTATGGCCGCATCATAGATCTGGAAGCCCATGGCATCTTTCTGAATCAGGGCAGCGTCACCCACGAGTTTGTAGGAAATCGACTCGTTTACAAAGCGTTTCCCTTCTTTATTGACAATGATGGCGCCCTGGTAAAACATGAGTGCGAAGTCGTCTTTGATCGTTTGGGCCTCCAGGTCAAAGCCAAAGGTCGCTTTGATGTATGGCATGTCCTTGATATCGGCGCCCAGGGACCAGGCCATCTTCAGTCCGTCACCATTGGATCCGCGGCCAACCATGGCCTTTGAGAAGGCCATCGGGGGAACAAACTTGGCCAGCATTTCCTTATCCAGCGAGAAGCCGCCGCTGGTCAGGATTACGCCTTTCTTCGCCCCGTAGAAAACCGTTTTCTTTTTACTGTCCGCTTGCACACCTCTGACCTTGCCTGTCTTTTCGTCCACGACAAGCCGTGTAGCGGACGTTCCCATCATGAACTTGACTCCACGGGCCTTTGCCTCGTTATTCAGGATTTTCAGGAGATCCGCGGGGATAACATTATGGGACCGGGGGACGCTCATCCCGCTGGCAATGCCGAGTTTGAGGAACTTCACACCGGCTTTCTTCAGCCACTCATAAGTCTCAAACTGGTTATCCACATATGCTTTGACCAGTGCCGGGACATTCGCGTTCTCTCCGACCTTCATAAGATCCTTGTAAAATAGATCGTTCGAATCCTTTACATTCTCGGAAGCCTGCAGATCCGTTCCCGCGAAGGCGAGCGCACCACCGCAGATGAGGCTGCTGCCGCCATAGGTCGGCATCTTCTCGAGCAGAATGACCCTTTTCCCCTGCGAGGCAATCTGAACGGCGGCTGCAAGTCCCGCCCCGCCGGCGCCGACAATAACCACGTCGGATTCCGCATCCCACTTCTTTGGCAATTTAGCCATTGCGTCCTTCGGATTAAATCCGCTGAACAGAGCCGCGGCGCCGACACCGGCTGCCGTTGCCTTGACGAAGTCCCGTCTGCTTAAACCTTTCTTTTCGACCATTCTATCTTCTCCTTTCTTTTGGCGTCATCTTTAAAATAACTTGCCCTCCCTGAGTGAAGCATAGGGAAGCATCCATGTAACGTCAACGCCCCGGGGTCTGTCCGTCGGCCCCCATATCCGGGCGGCATACCTGTTGGTTCCATCATCCTCGATCACTTGCCGCACCTTCCTCCAGCAGGATCTTCCGCAGGGTCATTTTTTCAAGCTTTCCCGTGACCGTTTTCGGAAGGGCCTCGAAAAAACGGACGTACTTCGGCACCTTGTAGGCGGCCATGTTCTTCCGGCAGAAATGGATAACATCCTCCTCGGTGGTCTTATTCCCCGGCTTCAGGGCCAGGCAGGCAACGACCTCCTCCCCCTTGACCAGATCGGGGATGCCCACCACCTGGGCTTCGGCAACGGCCGGATGGGTATAGAGGACGTCTTCGAGTTCCTTTGGATAGATGTTAAAGGCCGAGCGGTTGATCATGTCATTCTTGCGATCCCGGATATAATAATAGCCGTCCTCGTCAAAGCTGACCATGTCTCCCGTATAGAGCCAGCCATCCCGGAGGCTCTTGGCCGTCGCTTCCGGCTTGTTCCAGTATCCCTTCATCACGTTCGGCCCCTGGATAATCAGCTCTCCCACTTCCCCGACGGCCACGGGCTTGCCATCGTCTTTTACGGCTCCCACTTTGATTTCGGGTACGATGGGAACGCCGCAGGACATGACCTTCTGCACGCCCTTTCCGGGAAGCGGATTCATGAAGACCACAGGCGCCGCCTCCGTAAGCCCGTACCCTTCGCTCATGGGTGTGAACTTCGCATTCCATGCCCTGAGGATCGGCTCGGGGGTCACCGCCGCGCCGGTCACGCAATACCGCAAGCGGATCCTGCCGGCGTAGTCGTCCACGGCGGGATGGTTCACCAAGGCATAGTACATCGTCGCAACACAGTGGCACGCCGTTGCCCGATGTCGAGCCATTGCATCCAGAAAGGCAGTCGGATCGAAGCGCTTCAGCCAGGCCACCGCCCCGCCTTCGATAAAGAGTTCGCCGACCACGTGGGTGAGGGCATAGGAATGAAAGAGCGGAAGGGCGCAGACAGTGAGGTCGTTATACGTTGTCTCCGCCCAGTCGGCACAATGCCGGGCGTTGGTCCAGAGATTCAGGTGGGTCAGCATGACGCCTTTCGGCTGCCCCGTCGTTCCGGAGGTGTAGAGAATGGCGGCAAGATCGTCCTGTTCGACGGGAATCGCATCGAAGGTCTGGGGATATCCCTTCACCCATGTTTCATGGTCAACGATCCCGTCGGTGTCCTTCCCGTGGACCACGATCATTTTCCCGATCTCGATCCCCGGCAGCCTGTAGACATGACGGGGGACCGCCGCCAGTTCCTCCGCGGTGACAAGAACCTTCGGGGTGCAGTCCCGGATCACGTATTCCAGTTCCCGCTCTTTGAGCATCGTATTGATCGGATTGACGACGGCTCCCATCTTCAGAACGCCGAAATACCAGAACAGGAACTCCGGGCAGTTGGGAAGAAAGAGAGACACCCTGTCCCCCTTTTCCACACCCAGATCCGCGAGGCCGTTGGCGATCCGGTTGGCTTCGGCGTCGAGTTCCCTGAACGTCCAGCGTTCCTCCTCGAAGATCAGGGCCACTCTCCCCGGATGGGCATGCACGGAATTCTCCAGACAACTTGCCAGATTGATCCCTTTCATGATGGTTCTCCCCTCTTTGTTTTCCGTCCCCCGGAAGTCCTGAGAGCCGCCACCGGATAAAAACAAGGCCGCAGAATCTCCGCGGCCTCCAACTGTCAATTGCCGCGGGCGGATCGGGCCGCCTGCCTGCGGCTTCATTTCCTTACTTGCACGCTTCATAAAATATATGGTCGGCCGAAGTCAAGAAAAAGCATGTCCGATGGCATCCCGCATCGTGCATCCCGGATCCGCTTTAGGTCACGACGGCGCCAGGCGGTGCGGCAACCCGTGTGCCCTACTGCAAATCTTGTGGTCATCGTGAAATTGACACACAAGATCCTTCGGAATATACTCTCACCCTCACAACGGAACGGTACAGGTTTTTTGAATGCAAACGGAATCCAACCCCATACCTCCGGGCTTCGCCGTGAAACGGGCGTGGCGCTGGTTCATTGACGATTTCCTCGGCATCTTCCGGGAAATGCGCCTGAGCTATCTCCCGCCGCTCATGGTCTACCTGGCTGCCGGTGTCTCGGGCTTTACCGGCATCGTCGAAGTTTTTTTCGTCAAGAAACAGTTGGGTCTGTCAGCGGCCTTTCTGGCGAGCCTGGGTTTCTGGGCCGGGATTCCCTGGACGCTCAAGATGCCCATCGGGCACATGGTTGATCTCTTCTGGAAGCGCAAATCGCTATTCGTTTATTTCGGGGCGCTGCTGATGACGGCCGGCCTTCTGATCATGGTGGGTCTCACCGGGTACAAGGAGTGGATGGCAGCCATCCTTCCTCTTGAGATCTGGTACATCGTCGCCTCCCTGGTTTTGCCCATTGGCTTTGTTTTTCAGGATGTCGTGGCAGACGCCATGACGGTGGAGGCCGTGCCGCGGCATGACGAAAACGGGGCGCCGATTCCGGAGAAAGACCTGCAACGCATGAACGTCACCATGCAGACCCTCGGCCGGATCGCCATCATCGGAGGCAGCGCCCTGGTGGCCGGCATCGGCGGGTGGCTGGCCCAAACCCTTTCCTATGTCGTGATGTACAAGCTGTCCCTGCTGATCCCGATGGTCTCGGTCGTGGGTGTGACCTTTGGGGACACGCACCTGATCCTGCGCCGCCGCCGCTACCGTCGCAGTGGTTTTTCCGAGCAGGAGATCGGCCGGATGCTGCATGCCGAGATGCCGGAGCTTAAGCCCAACTGGACGATTCTCGGCGGCAGCGCCGCCTTCGTCGCCGCCAGTCTTTTTCTGGGCCTTTCCCGGTTTGCAGCCAAGATGGAAATGATTATCTGCGTCTCGCTTCTTATTATCGGTTATCTTATCCGCCAGCTCCTGAAGGATATGGCGCCGGACAAGCGCCGGGAAATCGTCGGCATCGCCATCATCATCTTCGTGTTCCGCGCCATGCCCGGGGCCGGCGCCGGAGCAAGCTGGTGGCAGATAGACGTGCTCGGCTTTGACGAGGCCTTCTTCGGCACTTTGCGCCAAATCTCATCCATCCTGGCCATCCTGGGAATGTTCGCCCTGCGGGGGTGGATGAGCCGCCGGCCGATTCCCTATCTCATCGTGTTTCTTACGCTCTATGGCACGGTCATGACGATGCCATTCGTCGGGATGTACTATGGCCTTCACGAATGGACCGGGAGGGTCTTCGGGTTTGGCGCACGCACCATCGCCCTGGTCGATACCATGGCAGACTCCCCGCTCGGCCAGGTCGCCATGGTGCCCATGCTGGCATGGATCGCACGGGAGGCGCCGGAGAATCAGAAAGCCACCTATTTTGCGGTCATGGCGGCCTTCACCAACCTGGCGCTCTCCGCCGCGAGCCTCGGCGCCAATTACATGAATCAGATTTTCATCGTCCAACGAGGCATCTACGGCGAACTGGGCCGATTGATGATCACCGTGAGCATCATCGGTCTGGTGATCCCGATCGCTACGGTCCTGATCGTCAACCGTTGGAGCCGGCCACGAGCGGCAACCAGTTCCTGAAACGCGTGCGTTGGATGTTCGCGGCCCGGGGTTGTATTCCGAACACCATTGTTCAAGCAGTTCCCGGGCCTCCCTCAGGGCATGGATGACCTCCGTCCCTGCGGCAATCCGCTGAAGCCTGTTGCGCCATCCGGCGGTCGGGGCGCAGGGCGAGCGTACACAGCGTGACGCAAAGGCAGATCAGGCCCAGGCCGACGACAATCCGCGAGACCGGAAAGAGATTGATCAGGTAGAAGGCCGTTATATTCGTGCCGAAGAAGGATCCGACGGTGGAGACGAAGAGGACCATTCCCGCGGTGAGCCAGGTCGGCCGCCGCCAGGTTGTCGTAATCCCGATGATGTACGGGGAAACCATCGCCATGATCGAGACCGGAACGAAGAAGATCAGGTTCATGGCAACCAGCGAACCGAAACGGACGTCCTCGATGCGGTTGGAAACCAGTTCGCAGATGAATTTGTAAAAGGCCGGGATCCCGATCACCCAGAGTGAGCAGATCAGGAGGAAAACCTTGAGCACCGTGATCCGGGGAAAGCGCCGCGACAGGTAGCCGCCGGAGACGTAGCCCACGGAGAAGTGGACCATGAAAGAGCTGATGATGCTTCCCCAAATGTAGATGGACCCCCCGAAGTAGGGGGACATCAGGTTCGATGAGAGGATCTCCAGGCTCATCACCACCGCGCCGAATGTTACCAGATCCAGAATGAAGACGGCGTAAACGATCGGCATATCCATTCCTCCGTACCGGCGCCGTCATGAACGGCGCCGTTCTCTCCGCAAGCCGGATTGTTCCCGTTGAAAAGAAGCCGGGAACGCCGCCCCTCTACTTTTTCTGCATCAGGAGCAGATTCGCCGGGTTGAAGTCGTCCGTCAGGATCGGCGCATTCCTCGGAACAGGGGCAACCCCGCACTTGCCGGACTCTGCGCCGAGGTCGATCCGGCCGATCTTTCCGCCAAGCTTCCGCGCCTGCTTTCGAAGCTCCGCCGGTGTGCAGGCGGGCCGGTCGGAGGCAACGATGACGCAGCTCTTGCTCCTCTGTCCTTCGAAGACAAACACCTTTGCAAAGACCGCCCGGAAGGTCGCGATCTGCGCGTCGTACAATCGGTTGTCGCAGAAAAGATTCTGGATGACGATCCCTCCCTCGTTCAGACGCGATTTGGCAAGCTGCAGGAATTCCCTCGTCGTCATATGTGCGGGGACATAGTCGGAGTTGAATGCGTCGAGCCAGATCTGGTCGTAACGATCCCGATTTTTTTTCAGGAACTGCCGGCCGTCGTCGATGGCCAGCGCATGGCCGGACGGGACGGTAAAGGAAAAGTGTTCCCTGGCCAGCTTTTCCACAAGAGGATCCACCTCGACGGTCTCGAGACGAACCTTCGGGAGATGCATCCTGAAGACCGTGGGGACGTAGCCGCCGCCAAGACCGATCAGGCAGACTTTCCCCGCATCCGGCCGAAAGAGGAAACCGGCAAACATCATTGCCGTGTATTCAAAAACCGAGGCGTCCGGTTTCGCGAGTTCGATGCAGGTTTGACGGAGATCACGCTGCCGGCCGAAGATCATGCACCGTTTCCCGCCGTCCTGGCGGATGGTGATGTGGTGATAGATTGAGTCCCCTTCATACAGGACCTGATTGTCCGCGGCAGCCGCCGCCTGCAGCGGCAGCATCGCCAGACAGGCCAATAAAATGAACCCGACAACCCCTGATGTTCTCATGGCACCCCTTTTTGTCAGCCTGCGAACCTGCGCATTTTTAAGCGAATCAGAAAATATTTTCAACGTCAAATGAAGACCCCTTCCCGCCCATCGGACAAACACCGATCCCGGATGTCCGATCGGCTGATCCCTTTTGTCTCCCTTTTCCCAGACGATAATCAGGGTTCCTCCGATTGTATCAAACCGCTTTCGGGATTATTGTAGACTCAAAAGAAGGGGAAAGAAGGAAAAGGGGATCAAAAGACCATGACCATCATCCTGAAAGAAAAAATCGAGTTCAACCCCCAGAAAGATCTCATGGGGAAGATAACAGAGCGGAACCGGACCGGCCATCGTTATCAGGGCGGGTTCAAGGGATTATAAACCATAGTGGAATTCAGAGAGGAGGAAGGAATCATGAAGAAGGACAAGAAGCTGTACAAGGGTTGGGTGGACCCGATGTGCACACCCTGTGCTTACAGGAAGGGCAAATAGACATTTGGACATAGGCCAGCCTGCCCCTATAGCAGGCGGCATCGGGAGGGGATCTCAGACGGATGCGCCAATAAACTTCCTCTCTCGAAGACAGGGGCGGGGTCGAAATGACTCCGCCCCTGTTTTTTACGTGCCACAGGACAATGCACAACTTTCAACCCTAACGCCGATATTCGTATCCTCCACCCCTGTAATAGCCTCCTCCCCTGTCATACCCTCCGCCTCTGTAATAACCCCCTCCCCTGTCATGCCCGCCGCCTCTGTGATAACCTCCGCCACCCCCGCCGTGTGGACCCCACCAGTATGGACAACATCCGCCGATGGACACAAGCATTAACACGGAGACAATTCCCAGCTTTATGATTCTCTTCATCGCCTGCTCCTTTCCAATCTCATCGGAATAAATTCATGATGTATCTGTGAACCCGATATCTGCTTCCCCGACATTTCTAATTTTCCCTCCAGGATTCTCTATGTCCCGGGGGGATGTCCGGCACCGGGATGAAAACCACCGGGGGGAGGTCCACCGCCCGGCCTGCCGCCGGGACCACCGGGAGGCCTGCCACCGGGACCACCGGGGGGATGCCCGCCGGGAGGCCTGCCGCCGCCCTGATAACCCGGGGGGCGTCCGGGAGGCTGACCCCAACCGGGCGGATAACCCTTCTTGCCGTATTGAATGTGATTCGGATGCCAGGGACGAGCGCCCCATACACGGTTGCTGTAACGATACCGCCAGTCAGGGGGCAATCTTTTATGCCACGCCGGATACCCGCGGTAATAGGCCCATCCACGATCGTAGTATCTGGAGCGGTACCAGTGCCCGCCGTGATGCCGCCACCACCATCCGCTTCGGAAAAAGATCTCCTCCGGAACATCGGGAACAACATACACGCCCGTCCCGGGTAAAATAACCACATTCGGCGGTCCAACAAACGGAATCGGCGGGGGCAGCGGAACATTGATCTGAACGCTGACCTGTGCCATGGACATGACAGGGAACACCATCAGCCCGGCCAATAGAACTGCTCCGAATAATAATTTCTTCATTGCGCGTCCTCCTTCCTCCTTATAGGCAACTTCCCTCGTATTCAGCTCCTTGATTGATTCGATCGATTTGTTGGTAAATTTACTCTTGCTTTTTCAAGGCGCTTTCTTAATAGCACAGCAAAAAGCATACCTAAATGAGGAAAGTATCATAAGTATTAAATATCAAAACACATTTTGAAATCACTCTTTTATGATGGGATTCTATTCATTGATAAAATGGATAGCATGTATGCAGCGATTCGCATCTGGATGGATAATAAGTATCCAGAAAAAAAGGCGGTTGTTATTCTAAGCACTCGTATTTTGCGGTCAAGATTTCATGTTCTAATCATGTCAAGATTTCATTGACATAAAAGCTTCTTCTTCTTATACTCCAGAAACAAAAAGCAAATCCCTGTCAATTCAACCAACTCAGTCCAGCTTGGATTCAAAGAGATAACTTAGATTTAAACCCAATAACGAGATGACCCATGAGTCGTGGATGAAAGGGGGAAATCAGATGTCGAAGAAAATCGTACATACTTCAAAGATGGCCTGGGTTCTGGATCCCAAAGAACCGATGTTGGGCCCGGTATCAGATGGTGGAATCATTGTCGCCCGGGTTTCGCCAGGATGTTGGGGGGCAATGATCACGGCCGACTATGCAAGCGGACATGAAGTGACCCATCCGATTGCCGTCGAGGGGGCGGAGATAGGAGACGCAGTCTGTCTGAAAATCAAAAAGATCAATATTTTGTCGCTGGCTACCACTTCTGGAACCGATAATTTTGTGGACCAGAACTTTGTGGGAGATCCTTTTGTGGCCAAACGCTGCCCCGGATGCGGCACCATCAACCCCAAAACCTATCTGGATGGGATCGGTGAAGAAGCGGTCAAGTGTGCCAACTGCAAAACCACGGTCAAGCCATTCCACCTGGATAACGGTTATACGATGCTGTTTGATGAAAAGCGCTCGATCGGGATCACCGTTCCGCCCCAGGCTGCCCGTGAGATTGCGGAACAGGCAGCTCAATTCAGCGCCATTCCTGCCGGATCATGCCAGTATTCGTCCAATATTCTGGCCAAGGGGGATATTCCCGGTGTGCTTACCCGAGTGCGACCCATGATCGGCAACATAGGGTCCTGCCCGGCGGTGGCTATGCCTTCCTCCCATAATGCCGGGGATTTTGGCAGTTTCCTTTTAGGCGCCCCTCACCAATATTCTTTAACCGAAGAACAGTTGGGGATGAGAACGGATGGACACATGGACATCAATGAAGTTGCTGAGGGGTCGATTGTAATTGTACCGGTCAAGGTTGCCGGAGCCGGGATCTATGTGGGTGACGTCCATGCCATGATGGGGGATGGGGAAATTGCCGGGCATACCACCGATGTTTCGGCGGAAGTTATCTTCGAAGTGAGAGTAATCAAGGGGCTGAAGAACGACGGCCCGATCATTCTGCCCCGAATCGATGACCTGCCTCATCTGGCTAAACCCTACACGGAAGACGAAAAGCAGAGGGCCATGCAATTGTCCGGGTGTTATGGTTTCGATGTAGAGACCGACATGTATCCGATCCAGGTCATGGGTTCCGGAGGTGATCTCAACAAGGCAACCGCCAACGGTCTGGAGAGAATGGCTGCGCTGACCGGCCTTCCCATGTCCGAGGTGAAAAACCGGGCAACCATCACCGGGGATATTGAAATCGGTCGTCTTCCGGGTGTGGTCCAGGTTACGATGCTGGTTCCAGCCGGCATCCTGAAAGCGTGTGGACTGCTGGAAATATACCAGGAACAGTATAAGCAGGGCGAATGAGTTGAAGGATGTGAGTCATGACAAAACCGGCAGATGAAAGCCAAAAACAAATCCGTCTTGAAATGATCCGTCAGGCCTTTCAGAACAAGGCGCCCCAGATGTATAAGGAACTGAAGTCTTTGGGACAACTTCAAAAGTTCCTGGAAGATCATGAGGCAAAAATGATGGCCTGCTACAATGAAGAGGAAAACAAGGCATGGGAAAAAACGCTGGCAACCTTCCTCGACTTCGAAGACCCGCCATCTTTCGACGAGACCTCATCGCCGATGGGTTAGCATTCACGATGAGGATTGTGAAGGAAAAAGGGAAAGTGTAAACCAGGAAGCAGTGTAAACCCCGCTGACAATCCGGAGGATCTGGCCACTGTCAAATCAAGTCTCGCTCAGGACAAATTAATGGATGTGCCGGTTCTCCGCCTTGTTCCAGCATTTTTGCTTTTCCAATCCAATGTTGCCGTCCTGTAGCAACTGCAACTCCGGATTGTATCGGCGTCCGTATCGCTGCTTGTAGATGCCCTGCCACTTCTCGATCATTTTCCTGTTGAATCGGATCGCGTCGTCACGTTTCTCGGATGCGGGACAATTCCCGCAAACATCGATCCACCGCTCGATTCCTCTGATGCCCCGCTCAATGAAGTCCCGCAGATCATCCTCTGATGAAAAGTATGATGATAGTTCCGTCATTAGATCAACCCCATCCTCTCCAGTGCTGCCAGTTCCTTCTTGGTGGTCTTTTCGACCTGGTAGTCCCTGGCCGCCAAGGATTTCATGCGAACCAACTGGCCGTCTTGCAGCACGATTACCGGTTGCCCGCAAGCGCTTTCCGGATGGCCCGTGCTGATGCTTGCCTGGATCCGCCGGCGCCTCTGATCCGGGTCATGGATGTCTCTGTACGATAAGATCACCATGGCCCCCCTCCCTTTCGTTTATTATCTATGCACCAAAAAAGTTTTTTGCATCTTCCTCCTCACCCCTGCCAATCCAATCAGGCCAAGGCTAAGAAGTAACATCGTGGTGGGTTCGGGAACGGGATCATAAACTAACTGTGACTGCTTGGGATTAGAATACACACCACCGCTAAATGTGCCATAAAGGTTCATAACCTGGACACCATAGAATCCGCCGGCACTGGCTGCAGATGAAATAAAATTGTTAGCACCGTCCGTAAGTACTATGGGGTACTGGGCCATTTCACCTTCAAGGCTCCAAATTGCCAACTGCAGGTCGTTTGCATTCGCAGCCGTGTGGCCTATCTGACCGGTTGCCCATTTGTAATATAAAAATGCGGTTTTTGAGCTGATCGGATCTGGGTTCCCCCCGCTATAACCTCCGTTTACGGCGCTATCCGTGATTGATCCAACATAATACGACGATCCGGGGCTAAAGTATTCATTCCTCTCCAGGCAAAAAGTATCAAACAACACTCCATCGGAGTCGCCGACTTCATCAACGTTAAAAGTACCGCCACCATTTGCATTCCCGATTCCATAATAAAGCTTAATCTGATCACCAACTGAAATCGAATAGGCGCTTGCCATAGGAACCATCAATAGCAGTCCTATGAAAACGATCATCAAAATAAAGCTTCCTTTTTTCATCTTCATCCCCCAAGAGTTGTTTTACATAAAGCATTACAATTTCCATGCCACTCGCATGAAAATCATTTTTTAATTAAATATATTAATATTATCAATAGCTTCAATATAATCTGCAATTAATGTAAAACATTATAAAACTGAAGAGACATAAAATTGTAAAGTTTTCCGACACCACGCAAACAGCAAAATAAGCATTTGTTACATATTGCATAAGTATTACAATGACTTATGAAGATGATGGCTCAAACTGATTGTGTAAAGAATCCCGACGACTGAAAGTGCGTGGAGTTTGTGCTTTACGATTATTATATAATAAATAAAGTGAGTTACGGTACTATTGAATCTGTAAAGGATTCCGACAACAGCTGACGGAAGAGCATGATTAGATGGCCGAGGCCCTGCACATGCTGACTTCCCTGAAGATGTTTCCTCTTCTGAAGGGTGTTCGCGGTGAGGCTTCCGCAGACCTGACAGCTCTGGGGGACTGCCTGGAGCGTCTGTCGTTTCTTGCGCAGGAAATACCGGATATCATGGAGCTGGACCTGAACCCGGTCTTCTGTTCCTTACTTCCCCTTGAACTGTGGAGGGCGCTTTTCAAAAAAGGCATTAACCGCCTCGAATAGGTCCTCCGAGGGTACAACGGCAGCGTTCTTCTGAGCCACGTACTCCAGGCCTGGATAAATCCCGTTGTCGCGGCTGTAGAGGATCACTTCCTTGGTGCCCTGTATGGCAAGGGGAGCACAACCGGCGATTTCGGCTGCCAGTTTGCCCGCTTCAGCAACCAAGATCTCCCTGTCGTCGCAAATCCGTGTGATAAAC
Source organism: uncultured delta proteobacterium (assembly GCA_963709485.1). Lineage (GTDB taxonomy): Bacteria > Desulfobacterota > Syntrophia > Syntrophales > Fen-1087 > JAXDBM01. Next base: position 21,312 of record CAVPWE010000003.1, on the reverse strand, counting down.
CCCATCTTCAGGGCTTCCTCTGCACCAAAGTCTCGTCCCGTCAGAGCCAGTTCGCGGAACCACCCGTGGCCGATGATATGGGGGAGGCGCTGGAGTGTGCCCACGTCGGCGATGAAGGCGACCCGAGTCTCACGAATGCTGAAGAGAACATCCCGGGAGGCGATCCGGATGTCGCAAGCGCAAATCATGTCGACCCCGCCGCCGATGCAGTGACCATGGATCGCAGCGATGACCGGTTTACGGCACCTCTCGATGGCGTTGATGCCATCCTGCGCTTCCAGGATCATGTTGCGGAACTTCTCCCGCGTGCCGGTGCTGGAGTCCGCGCAAGCTCCCCCCAGCTCTGCCAGATCGGTGCCCGCGGTGAAGCTCTTTCCCTCAGCGCGTATGACCACGACCCGCACATCCGGGTCCCGGTCAAAATCCTTGAAATACTTCGCAAGGCCTTGGTAAAAGGCAAACCCCATGGCATTTCGCTTCTCCGGACGATTCAGGACCAGCCAGGCGATGTGACCGTCCCTTTCCACCTTGAAAATATCTTCAAAAGACATGGTTCCTCCTTCCCGGGGATTCTTCCCCGTCCCTGATATCAGGGCTGTAAACGATGCATACCGGCCTGAATAGATCAGATCTTCGGCCCGACCTCCAGACCCTCCTCTACCGAGAGGGTTCGCGGTATCGTCGGTCTATGTGCAGCCCATGGTCATGGGCAGCATTACGATGCGATTCCGGATTCCCAAGTTTCCGATGCGTCCGGGGGTGAATAGATGCTGTTTCCGTTCCGCAATGCCCATTTTCCCGATTCAAAGTCCTTGTCATCTTTTTGAATTATCGAACGTAGCGCACACACCCCGGTGGTCCCCATTCGAGGCACTTGGTTCTTTGCTCGCATTTGGTGGCTATGCAGCGCTTCTGTTGAGGATTGGGGCAGCAGGTCTTATGCCTTCCATCTGAGGCCCACCAATACCTTTCCTGCCTAATGCAGCGACAGGGTGGCTTACTGACCTGGTCAGTCCTGGTTCCTGTCATCCCCATCGAAACGCCCTGCTCCGGGGGCCTTGTGGTAGCGCCCTGCTGCGGTGGTCTTGTGGTGTAACCGTAAACACTGGTAGACGGCGGCTGCGTTTGTGGCTGCAACTGTTGCTGCATCTGTGATTGCACCTGTGGAGGTCTGACATCCGTCTGCTGTTGCCGAATCGGTGGCGTTTGCGGCTGCGTTTGTGGTTGCAACTGCTGCTGCGTCTGTGATTGCACCTGTGGAGGTCTGACATACGTCTGCTGTTGCCGAATTGGTGGCGTTTGCGGCTGAATCTGCGGCTGGATATACACCGGATGAGGCGGCGGCGGCTGAACTTGCGGTTGCAGATACGCCGGGGAAGGAGGTGGGATATAGGTCTGTTGTGGCGCGGACACACCGGGATCGGTTTGACCCAAGTGAACACCGCCGCCCGGGGGAGAGCCAGAAGAATACGGAGGACACACCTGTGGAGGAGGCTGTGGCAACCCGCCACTGCATTGGGTTGATTTAATCGTGCATTCGTATTCCTTTTTGCACGTCACATCTATGCAGTTCTTCTCCGCCGGATAGGGACAGCACTCAATGTTGCGTCCATCAGAAGCTTCCCATTTTTCCCCCAATGTCCATTGCAGACACACTTCCCGGCAGAGATGAGAAGGAGTTGTACTCAGGGGGTTGGTCAATGCACGTACTGGTCCCGGGGTGCACTTAGGCTTCGGGTCCGAGTCAAGAGGCTGGTCAATTTTCTTATCGCTGATTTTGATTATCCTAACCAAGGGGTCTGATACATGATGAACTTGATCGGTTGTGACCAGTTTCTTGATCTCTTGGCGAACCTGCTCCAATGCCTGCTCTCGTTCCTCATCTGAAACCCCGGTCTCCACCACCCTCTTAATCGTTTTTACGCAGCGCATCTCCGGATTTGTCCCATAGCGATAAAGAACACTGCCGCTTATCAGGTACCACTTGCCGCGAACAAACTGCACGGCATAGCGATCCTGCGCCGCCCACATGAGGCCAAATATGTCTGTCATCACACGGACCAGTTCCTCCTTGCAATTCTGGGGCAGTTCCTGATCCAAGATGCCGACCAATTCGTCATCGCGGCCGCTCAGGTTTTCGAGTTTTCGGCAGACAGAACGCCAATCTCCGTTCTTAGGCTTGCAGTTGTCGAAGATTCCGTTGAGCCTTTCGACGTATCCTTCTCTCTGCGCCAGCAAGTGATTTGCCAAAGCGCTGGTGTTCTTGGCTTTCTTGAGTGGCATTATCGGCAGGGTGGCAATGGTGGGGCCGGCCCTGTCATGACTTTCCCGCAATGCATTCATTAGATCTTTGTCACCGGAGAGCTTTTTTACAACATAACTGGAAACAAGCCGGGAAATGCGTTGGCGACAATCTTCGAGCATTTTTGTGGCGTCTGCAGCATCCTGGAGGTAATGGATAGACTCGCTAAGCTGTAAAATAGCCTCGCAGGCGGCTTTTTCATCGTTATTTTTTACAGCGTCTGCATATCGATGGGCTGCTGCTTGGTAAGCATTCTGGGAATTATCCGCTGACCTCTGATGCTGCACCATGTAACCCAAACGAGTAATGATGAAAGCACTGTCTCGTCTCACGTCGGGCCTGGTGAGTCCGTCATGAATAAACCCTCTCTTACGGCAATTGTAGAAGTTTGTGCGGTGCGGCTCGGGCAGGTCGATTATCCTGGTCAATCCGCCAATTATTTGATGGGGCTGATCCCAGTGGGACCGGGCAGGTGAAGCCCCCACGGCCAGCAAGGCCGCAACGACATGCAGAACAGCAAGATGAAGGACTAACCGTCGCATAGCAGACCTCCATTGTCCTATTGATGACGAATTCCTGTTTGATCGTTTGACTATAGGAGAATAGAATCTTGCATGTCAAAAGAAAATCGTCGGTAAAATAGCGAATACTGAACAGAAGGTTGCGGGGAGAATGTGTCGGGGGCGCGGCAAGTAAGATCTTTACGAGTCGAGGGTGGCATAAACCCTTTCCGCAATGGGCTCCGGAACGCCTCTATAAAAAGCCTGGGCAATGCCGCCCGTGATGCAGGCCAGCGTGTGTTCAGGAGCATCCTGAGCACCTTGTGCCGGAAGATGGCCTCCAGCTTTTTCAGCTCCAGGGGCGGGGCGACGCGAAACATACCATTGGCGCCGTAGAAACAGCCGTCCGTCACGAGAATGTGGCAGTGGGGCTTGAAACCGAGGAAGTTGCCGAAGGTCTGGACGGCGATGACGGCGCTTGCAGGAGAATGCCAAAAGATATTCATGACCGCAGTCCTTGCATTTGATCCGGGCGAAACCATTGTGCGGGTCGCCGCAATCGAGATAACGATATCAAATCTCTGCGGTCCCAAAAAAGTAGGCATTCTCCCCCTCATAATACAGGTGTCACCCCATTGTTTTCGTTCCCCCGGCGGGCTATTCATCTAACCGGGCGGGAAGAATGGCCCGCCCAAATCCGCAGCCAAAGGAGAACAGAGGTCATGAGCCGAAAAGCCAACAGCGATGCCAACACGTTCCTTTCCCGTTTCACCGCCGGTTTCGCCCAATGGGCGCACCGTTGGGTGCCGGATGCTCTCGTCTTCGCCCTCATCCTGACGTAATCGTCTTCTTCGTCGGCTGGGGGCTCACCAATCACGACCCCGATAAGCTTGTGGAAGACTGGCTGAAGGGATTCTGGGTCCTTCTCACCTTCGCCATGCAGATGTGCCTTCTCATGATTACCGGGTTCATCGTCGGCGACTCCAGGTACGTCAAGGCCGGCCTTCTGAAGATGGTGGACATCCCCAAGACGAGGACGCAGACGATCCTCTTCTACTCCATCTTCATGTGCGTGGTGATGTGGTTTCACTGGGGCATCGGGCTGATGGTCGCCATCATCATGGGGCGGGCCATCGCCGTCAAGAAGAAGGGGCTGGGGATCCACTACCCCTTCATCGCCGCCATGTCCTATGGAACGGCTCTTCTCTCCAATGGGCCTTCGCAGGCGGCGCAGCTTCTCATGGCAACGCCCGGCAACTTCATGGAAAAGGCCGCCGGCATCATTCCCTTAAGCCAGTCCACCTTCGATATCAAGCTCCTGGTGACCAACGTCGTGCTGCTTGTCACCATCCCGATCCTTCTCCTGGCGATTGCGCCCCGGAAGAGCGAAGCGGTGGAGATCGACGATGCGACGGCCGCCGCCTTCATGCCGCCGCCAGAGCCGCCCGTGGACAAGAAAAAGATGCCGCCATCGGAACGCCTAGACCGTTCCTTCATCCTTCCCATCCTGATCGGCGCCGCCGGCGTCTACGGGATCGCCAAGGTCTTCGGGGCCAAGGGCATGGCCACCCTGGACCTTAACATGCTGAACTTCATCTTCCTGGTGCTCGGCTTCATCCTCCACGGCAACTCGAAAAGCTTCGTGGAATCGGTGCAGCGCGGTACGACGACCGTGTACGGCGTCATCATCCAGTTCCCGCTGTACGCCGGGATATTCGGCATGATCAGTTTCTCGGGCCTTTCCGAGATCATCGCCAAGTTCTTCATCAGCATCTCGACGCCGGCCACCTTCACCTGGATCATCTTCATCTATACGGGTATCGTCGATTTCTTCGTGCCCTCGGCAGGCTCAAAGTTCGTCATCGAGGCCCCGTACATCCTGCCCGCGGCCAAGGCCCTGGGCGTCAGCGCCGGCGACACGATCAACGCCTACACCGCCGGAAGCCTCTGGGTGAACATGATCCAGCCTTTCTGGGCGCTGCCCATCCTCGGCGCGTTCCGGCTGAAGTTCAAGGACATCCTCCCCTACATGTTCATCTGCTGCATCTGGATGTTCATCGTGATGACAACGTCCTTCTTTATTCTGCCGAAGATTTTCTAAAGCACCCGGCGGCGGAAGAAGACGCCGTAATCATAGAAAGAGGGCCGATCAATCAAACCGGCCCTCTTTTTCTTCCGGCAACGGCAGACGACGCACACCCCCTCCAGTGCCTTTCCGCCCTCCGCCTGATGACCGTCCATGCTGAATTCGATTGACATATCAAGAACAAGGGATCAATATCCGGGCGTACCGGGGACAAGGAATAAAAGCGCACGGCGCGGCGTATTCATGCCCCGGAGGGGTGTACGACGGTCTTTGAGCGAGAGATTCCATAACGAAAAGAGGAGAGAATGACTAAGAGGGGGATGCTGTTTATCGTTTCCGTTATGCTGTTTCTGCCCGTTCTGGCCTGGGCCGTTTGTCCCTATCCCGCCGATCTTCCCAACGGCACGGAGAAGGCGTTCGAGCACACCAATTGCGGCGGCTGGCACGTTGCGCGGAGCAAAAGCACAAACGAAGCGGAGCTGCGGAAGTTCGGCGGGGGACAGAACATCAACGACATGATTTCGTTCATCGTGCTCGGCCCCGGCATCAAATGCGAATTCTACTTATAATAACTTGCTTTTCTGGGAAGTGAGTAGAGGGAAAGCGTGATTGTATGTCAATCAAAGATAGGCCACAATATGTAGTGGTGGGTTTGGATAAAGGCGCAAGGGACAAGTAACAGTAACCGTCAGTTCAGGATGCCACCGTTCATTTTCTCTGCTTCTTCCTTGAAGATGCCTGATATTGCCGGTTTTCGGGCAGACCTCCCCTGCACGCCTCCACTGGCCGAAGCGTTATGACTGAATATAAGCATCCCAGGAGTAGTCGGGGTCGCCGTAGAAGTCGTTCCTGTGTGTTTGGGGATGGGGATCGTAAGCGGCGCCTTTCCGAATTGCCTTCGATTTCAAGATAAATGGACGTCGCAATATTCCAGGCCTGGCCTGGAACGTTAATTGCAATAATTACGCTTGCCACCCATGATCAGAAAATGGAGGCAATGACATTATGCTGATGCCGTTGGCCTTGAGGCACGAAAAAGACAAGGAGCAGCCATGGCCCGCCATGGAAACACGTTAAGCGAAAAGCTTAGAATAAAGAACAACCTACTGAGTCATATCTTCGAGATCAGTTCCCTGCTCACGCGGTCCCCCGATCTGGGCAGGGTGCTCGATGAAATCACGGACCGGGCCATGAACGGACTGAAGTTCGACCGGGCCATCGTCATGCTTCTGAATAACGACAAGACAAGGCTGGAATGCAAGTGCATCAAGGGCTTCACGCCGGAAGGAGCAAAGCGTGCTTGGGAGAAGCCGTTGATTCTCGACAGACATGACTGCTACGAGACCAAGGTCGCCCGCTTCGGAACCCCCCGCTTCATTCCCGATACGGAACATGCGCCCGATATGACGGCCATTGACAGGGTGATCAACAGATACCATGAGAGGCAATCCGTTCTTTACGTCCCCCTGAAGATCAAAGACAAGATTCTCGGTCTCCTCGGTGTCGACCGCTACAGGACCCGCATGGAAATCACCCAGGACGATGTGGAATCTCTAACGATCTTCGCCAACCAGGCCTCCATTATCATTGAGAACACCCGGTTGTACCAGGCCTTGAGCGATGAAAAGGCTCTCTCCGAAAATATCATTAAATGCTCCACAAACGGCGTCATTGTCACGGATCTTACGGGCAATATCCTGAATGTGAACCCCCGGGCGGAGGAGATACTGGATGTTCCGAAGGAGGAGGCCGTGACGCTTCGTATCCAGGACATCTTCAAATTCAACACAGGCGATCGGAGGAAAATCTACAGGGCATTGAAGAGAAACGAAAACACTCACTTTTTCGATTTCCCGTACAAAAGGTCCGATGATAAGAAATTAACTTTAAACTTGAGCGGTTTTGCCGTTCACGACGATAATCACAACACACTCGGGGCTGTGACGATTATAACGGACTTGACGGAAAAGAAGAGGATGGACGATTATCTCCTGCGTGTGGAGAAGTTCGCCGCCCTGGGCCGCATTGCGGCCGGAATCGCACATGAAATCAGGAATCCTTTGGCCGGCATTTACACCACGGTCCAAAATCTCGAAAGCGAATTCAGAGCAACCGATTCTCAGAAAACGGATTTGAAGAATATCCTGCAGGAAATCGACCGGGTTGAGCATCTGATTCGGGAGGTGCTCGACCTCGTGAGGCCCGTTCCGCTTCACATCGAAGAATTCGATATTCATGATCTCCTTGCCACAACCCTTTCCCTTCTTAAGAAGGAAATGGCCAAGAAAAGTATCGAATTGAGAACGGAGTATGACGCCAAATATTCAGTTATCAAGGCGGACCCCAACCGCTTGCGGCAGGTATTTCTGAATCTGACGATCAACGCTGTTGAATCGATAAACGGCAGTGGAAAGGTCACGGTCAGAACAGATACGGCCCGGATTGGAAACAGAGAAAAAGACTGGCTTGCCATTGATATCCTGGATAACGGAATCGGCATCCCTTCAAAACACATGAGCAGGATCTTCGATCCCTTCTTCACGACAAAGAACGGCGGGACCGGATTGGGTTTGACGGTGACGCATAAGATCATTGAGGACCACCACGGCATGATCGAGGTGGAAAGTCAGGTGGATCAGGGTACGATGGTCCGGGTGGTGCTGCCCGTCAGCGGAATGACCCATGCCCAGCCGGGGGAGGACTATTGAAGCCATCCATCCTGATCGTTGAAGATGAAAAACTGCTGCTGAGTTCTTTGGATAAGGCTCTGTCCAGGGACGGCTATCACATTGTCACGGCCACGCGCGGCGAAGAGGCCATGGATTCCTTCTGGGAGAATAATCCCGATATCGTTCTTCTCGATGTAAAGCTGCCGGGTATGGACGGCATGCAGGTTCTCAAGAGGATGAAGATCGCGGATATGAATGTTCCCATCATTATCATGACGGCCTTCAGCGGGATCAAGGGTGCCGTGGAGGCGATCAAGCTCGGCGCTTATGATTACATCGCGAAGCCCTTCGACATAGAGGAATTGAAATTTGTTCTGGCCCGGTGCCTGGCCTCTCAGAAAGCCGTGGCGGAGGTGAACAAGATCCGTTCCACGAGGAGGGAACAGTACAGTTTTGACCATATTGTAACCGCCAGCGCAAAGATCAGAAAGACGATCGATCTCAGTCGGCGTCTTGCCCAGAATGCCCAGTCCACCGTGCTGATCATGGGGGAAAGCGGCACGGGGAAAGAACTCTTCGCCAATGCCATCCATTACAACGGACCGCGCTCCGACCACCCCCTGATCACCGTCAATTGTGCAGCGCTTTCCGAGGGGATCCTGGAGAGCGAGCTTTTCGGCCATGAAAAAGGCGCCTTTACGGGGGCGGTGAAACAGAAGCGGGGAATGTTTGAACTTGCCGACCGCGGAACCCTTTTTCTCGACGAGATCGGGGAGATCAGCCAGAAAACCCAGATCAAGCTGTTGAGGTTTCTGGAGGAGAAAAAGATTCAGCGGGTGGGCGGCACGGAAAAAATCGACGTGGACGTGAGAATCATCGCCGCGACGAATCAGGATTTGCCTCAAGGCGTCAAGGAGGGGAAATTCAGGGAAGACCTCTATTATCGCCTCAATGTAATCTCCTTCATCATTCCACCGTTGAGAGAGAGAAGGAGCGATATCCCCCTGTTGATCGACTATTTTATCAACGCCTACAATCGGGTGTTGAACAAGGGCGTGAAAGGCTGCGACCGTGAAACCCTGGACATCCTCCAGAACTATCCCTGGCCGGGTAACATCCGGGAGCTGAGGAACATCATTGAAAGGGCCATGCTGTTGAGCGAGGGCGATATCATCCGGCCTGAAGATATTCCTGTGGAGCAGACCGCTTCCCGCGGCAGGTCCGATCTGGCAAGGATCAGCGCTCTTGATCCCATGCCGCTGGATAAACTCATCAAATCCTACGCACAGAGTGTTCTCTCGAAGTGCAGAGACAACAGGTCCAAAACAGCCGATGCCCTGAAAATTACAAGACAGAGGTTGCGGAGAATTTTGGGTTCAAAGGTGGATTAATTTAATCCAGCCGCTGGTTCAATTTCATCCGTTATCCCTAATGACTTATAATCTATTGCTGTTTTCTCCCTGACAAAACCGCTTTTCAATAAAACCGAATTCCAGGTGGATTAAATTCATCCGATGCCTCGCCTGCTTCCCCTGTCATCAGGAACTGAAGCGGGGAATCCTGACAAGGGCCATGGCCCTGGACGTTCACGTTGCTCTCCAACCCTTTCGATGAAGTTCATTCTTGATTTCGGCACCTTAAGGAATAACGCTCCCAATAAGCCGGCCGGATCATCCTCATATTTTTCTTGATGGACCACCCGGTTATATTTCTTTTTAAATCAGTGGGTATTCTTTAAAGCGGCATATTGTTTGCTCTCTTAAAGAGGAGGTCTAAAGGATTGAACAGGTCCAGAAGAAAGGAGATGAACTGATGAAAGAGAAAGCCATTATCACTGCGGCGATCACGGGGAGCATTCACACGCCGGCCATGTCGCCCTATCTGCCGATTACGCCGAAACAGATCGCCGATGAGGCGGTTGCCGCTTACGAGGCCGGGGCGGCCGTGGCCCACATCCATGTCCGCGATCCGGAGACGGGGCGACCCAACCCGGACGTGAACCTCATCAAGGAAGTGGTTTCGTCCGTCAAAAAAAGATGCCCCATGATCATCTGCATTACCACCGGCGGCGGTCTGGGCATGACGGCGGAGCAGCGGCTCGTACCCGTTTCCACCTTCAAACCGGAACTGGCATCCTTCAATGCCGGTTCACTCAACTTCGCCCTCTTTCATGCCCTGGACAAATTCAAGGAATTCAAATTCGACTGGGAACCCCAGTACCTGGCCATGACGGAGGACTTTATCTTCCCCAACACCTTCAAGTCCATGCGGGAGTTCACCGTGATCTTCAACGAAAACGGGACCAAGCCGGAGTTTGAAGTCTACGATTCGGGGATGGTCAACAATGTGGCCTTCATGATTGAGAAGGGTTATGTGAAAAAACCGGTTTATGTCCAGTTTGTCATGGGCGTCCTCGGCGGCATCACCCCGAGTTCCGAAAATCTTCTTTTCCTGGTGGATTACGCCAAGAAACTGATCGGCGATTTCGAGTTTTCGGTCTGCGTGGCGGGTCGCGCCCAGTTCCCCATCTGCACCCAGTCCCTCCTTCTGGGCGGCAACGTTCGGGTCGGTCTGGAGGACAACCTCTATCTGGATAAAGGATCTTTGGCCAAGAGCAACGCCGAACAGGTGGCCAAGATCGCCCGCATTGCCCGAGAACTCGGCATCGAGCCGGCCTCGCCGGACGAGGCGAGAAAGATCCTCGGCCTGAAAGGCATCGACAAGGTGAATTACTAACATCTGTGCATGACAACGCTCAAGGAGAATAGCGATGGATTTCAATTTCAGTGATCAGCACATCATGTTGAGGGAAAGTGTTCGAAATTTTGCCACAAAGGAGATCTGGCCCATTGCCGAGGAGATCGACGCGGAAGACCAGTGGCCGGACGGCATGTGGGAGAAGCTGGCAAACCTGGGGCTTATGGGGATCACCGTGGATGAGGAGTATGGAGGCGCCGGCGCCGATCTTCTGTCGGCGGTCATCGTTCTGGAAGAACTTTCAAAGGCGAGTCCCGCCGTTGCCCTTTCCTGGGGCGCCCATGCCAATCTCTGCTGCAACAACCTGAACCACAATGCAAATGCGGCACAGAAGCAGAAATACCTCCCGCCGCTCTGCATGGGGAAGCATATCGGCGCCCTGGGGCTCACGGAGCCCAATGCCGGCTCCGATGCCGTCAATATCCAGACCGTGGCGGTGAGGAAAGGCGATCATTATATCGTGAACGGCACCAAGATGTTCATCACCAACGGATCGATCGCAAACACCATCGTTTTGTACACCAAGACGGACAGGGAAAAAGGCGCGAGGGGAATTACCGCTTTCATCCTCGATACATCTTTCCCGGGGTTTTCCGTCTCCAAAAAATTGAAAAAATACGGCCATCGCGGGTCCCCCACGGCGGAGCTGATTCTTGAGGATTGCGTCATTCCCGCCGAGAACGTCCTCGGGGAGGAAAACAAAGGAATCAATGTTTTGATGTCCGGCCTCGATGTGGAACGGGCCTTCTATGCCGGGGAGTCCATCGGGATCGCCGAGGCCTGTTTTGAACTCTCCATCAAGTATGCCAAGGAGCGCGTGCAGTTCGGAAAACCGATCGCCGCCTTTCAGCTCATCCAAGCCAAACTGGCCGACATGTACACTCAGATCGAAGCCGGCAAAACGCTCTGCTATAAGGCGGTCATGCTGGCCGATCAGGCGGCAAGGGGTGGCAAGGGAACGGAGATCCACAAGCTCTCCGCGGCGTCCATTCTCTTCAATGCCGAAATGGCGAGCCGCGTCGCCGACCAGGCCGTCCAGATCCACGGCGGCTACGGGTATATGCTGGAATATCCCGTCCAACGCTTCCTGAGAGACGCCAAACTGATCGAGATCGGTGCAGGCACCTCCGAGATCAGGCGCCTTCTCATCGCCAGAGAGATTCTGGGAAGCTAAAGAACCGACGGATCATATTTGATCGAACCTGGAATGTGAGGAGGCGGTATGGCAAAAGAATTCGATTACCTGGATGACTATGTTGTCGGCGAGACCTTTGTTTCTCCGGCAAGAACGATAACGGAAAGCGATATCGTAAATTTTGCCGCCCTGACGGGGGACTGGCATCCCCTGCACACCGATGTGACGTACGCGGCGAAGACGCCCTTCAAGGAGAGGATCGCCCACGGCATGCTGATCCTTTCCGTCGGCATGGTCCTTCCTTTCCGGCTGGGACCCTACTCGAGTTTCCTCCCCCGATCCTTCATCGCCTTTTATGGGATGGAATCGGTTCGCTTTACAGGTCCTACAAAAATCGGGGACACCATTCACTGTGAGGCGGAGGTTACGGAGATCGTCGACAAGGGGCCTGAGAGGGGCGTCCTGACCACACAGAACAGGATTGTGAACCAGCGGGGCGAATTGCTCGTCACCTATGTCATCAAGGTCCTTTGCGGCAAGAAACCGCGAATCTAATCAAGGAGGTGGAGTCATGCAAAGAGTTGCCATCACCCATGTGGCACAGAGTTCCGGAGTGGAATCCAGGGAAAGCCTGATGGATTTCACATACCAGGTCAACAAGGAGATCCTCGACAAGGCCGGACTGAAGCGGACGGAGGTGGGCTGCATCATCGCCGGCGCAGCGGATGTCTTCCACAGCGGCCTGTCCTGCGCCAATGCCTTCGACTGGGACGGCATCGGGGCCTTTCTGAAGGAGGGCTCCCGGGCGGAAGAGTCGGCCATGTCGTTTATCTACGGCTGCATGCGGATCCTGTCCGGTCATTACGAAACGGTTCTGGTGACGGCTCTCGTGAAGGGGTCCGAGAATCCGGACAACGATCCCATTACCAGCTTTTACGGCGATCCCTTTTATCTGAGGCCCGTGGGCATCAACGAGAGCGTGGTGGCGGCCATGCAGATGAGACAATACATGGAACGCTACGGGGTGACGGAACAGCAGTGCGCGAAAGTCGCCGTGAAGAACTTGAACAACGCCCTTTTCAATCCCTACGCCCAGATCAAGCGGCGGGTCAGTCTCGAAGAGGTCATGAACTCCGAGCGGATCTACGATCCCCTGAAGGCCCTGGAATGCGCGCCGAAATCGGATGGCGTCGTTGCCGTCCTGCTGGCGTCGGAGGATAAAGCGAAAAAGCTGACGAAAAAGCCGGTCTGGCTCAGCGGCTACGGATGCTCGATGGATCACTTCAATCCGGGGGACCGGGATCTTGTCGACGGCCAGCTTAAAACAGCCGCGGCCCGGGCTTACAAGATGGCCGGTATCCGCGAGCCCCGGAAAAAGATTGATGTGGCGGAGGTCTGTGAACCCTATGCCTTCCAGGAGCTTCTCTGGTGCGAACAGCTCGGCTTCTGCAACGAAGGGAAAGGAGGAGACCTGATAGACGGCGGTGAAACTCAGATCGACGGGGCCCTTCCCGTGAATCCTTCGGGCGGCGTCCTGGCCATGAACCCCTATCCGGCGAGAGGACTCTATCGCATCGCCGAAGCGGCCCTGCAGATCAAGGGTCAGGCGGGTGAGCATCAGGTTGACAGGAAAGTCAAAACGGCATTGGCCCACAGCACGCACGGCTTTGGGGGACAGTGCCATTCCGTCGTCATCTTATCAGCTTAGGAGGAGGTAAACGAGATGGGAAAAGCAGTCGCAATTATAGGGACAGGCCAGACCAAGCATGGAAGAAGGTCTGATGTATGCTATCCCGATCTGGTGAGGGAGGCCGTTATAGCGGCCCTGGAGGATGCAGGGATTACGTTGAAAGATATCGATGGCGTCGTCTTGGGGACCATGCCTTCCATGATGGAAGGGGTGTCGTCGACCCATTTCTATTTTGCCGAGGCCATGGGGGCGCTTGGAAAACCGGTCCTGAAAGTGGAGACCTGCGGCAGCACCGGCCAGTCCATCGGTCACTGCGGATTCTTCTGGGTGGCCTCGGGCATGGCCGATATCGTCTTGGTCGTCGGCTCCGAGAAGATGTCCGAAGGAGACGGCCAGGCGACGATGACGACGGTCTTCGATCCCTTTTTCCAGCGGACCTTCGCTGCCGGGGCCCCGGGCGTCTTCACCATGCAAAGCATGGAGTGGATGTACCGCTTCAAGATTCCGGAAGAGAAGGGAAGGGAAGCCGCTGCAATGATTTCCGTGAGCAACCACGACAACGCCATGGACAACCCCCATGCCCATATCCGGACAAGGGTGAGCATGGAAGATGTGAAGAATGCCCGCATCATTACCTATCCGGTCCGCCTTCTTGACGTCTGTCCGGCATCGGACGGCGCCTGTGCCGTCATCTTTGCCTCCCAGGAGATGGCGAAAAAGATTTGCAAAAAACCTGCCTGGGTCAAGGGCTTGGGCTTCCGGGGCGAGGAGTTTTTTTACGGGGAGAGCGACAAGGCCATCTGGATGAGCGCGACGGAAGCCGCTAAAGAGGCCTACCAGCAGGCGGGCATCCGAGATCCCCTGAAGCAACTGGACGTGGCAGAGGTTTATAATCCCTTTACCTATCAGGAGATGATCTTCTACGAGTGCTTTGGATTCTGTCCCCGCGGGGAGGCTCCGGATTATGTCTTGAAGGGCACCTTCAAGAAGGGCGGCCAGCTCCCCTGCTGCCCCTCCGGCGGCACGCTCTGCACCAACCCCATCGGCGCCACCGGGCTGATCCGGCTTGCGGAGGCGGTGCTCCAGGTGACAGGCAAGGCGGGCGACCGGCAGGTGGATGGCGCGAAGCTGGCCCTCTCGCATGCCATGGGGGGGGTGGACCAGTTCAACGCCGTGACCATTGTCGGATCGAAACTGTAAAAGGAGGATGAGGACATGTCGAAAGAAGAACACAGAATCGTCAAGGGGCAGGTCATGGTGCCCTATGAGCTGGCCATAGGCAGGACCTGGAGCACGTTTTACGATTGTCTGAAGGAAGAAAAGATCATGGGAAAGAAATGCCGGAAGTGCGAGCGTGTGCTTGTACCCCCCAGGAGTTTCTGCCCCAGGTGTTTTGAGGATATGGAAGAATGGGTCGAGGTGAGCCATGAAGGCGTTGTGGAAACATGGGTTTACGTGAACATGCCTTTCTTTGCCCAGGAGCTGAAGATCCCCTTCATCTCCGCCCAGATCCGTCTGGAGGGCAGCGATACCGGATTCATCCACCAGGTCGCAGGCATTGACCTCTCCGACTTTGACAAGGTCCGGGAGACCGTGCAGCTTGGCGGTCGGGTGAAAGCGGTCTGGAGCAAGGAGAAAAAGGGGAACATCCTCGATATCGCCTATTTTGAGCCTGTGAAGTGAGGGAGGAAGCAAACATGGCAAAAGAATACAGAACCATACGGAATGATGTCGCCCTGCCTTATCAATGGGCTCTGGGCAAGACATGGACGCGGTTTTTCGACGGCCTCAAGGAGGAAAAGATCCTGGGAACGAAATGCACCCAATGCGGCAAGGTCTTCGTTCCGGCCAGGACGTTCTGCCCCGAGTGCTTCACCGACATGACGCAGTGGGTCGAAGCGGGCAAGGAAGGGAAGCTCCTGTCCTGGACACTCGTCAAGGCGAAATACCTTGGGCAGGTCAAGGAACCCCCTTATGTGATCGCCCAGATTCAGCTCGCGGGGACGAACTGCGGTTTTCATCATTTTATCGGAGGCATCGATCTCTCGGACATTAAGAAGTTGCGGCAGAAACTGAAGACGGGAGCCAAGGTCAGAGCCGTCTGGAGTCCCGAGAAAAAAGCGGACATCCTAGACATCGCCTGCTTTGCTCCGGTCAAATAGGATAGCTGTCCGTTGGAGGGTGATCAATAACTTTACAACAACAAGAAAAAGGAGGAAGGGCTTATGCAATCCGGAGACTGGAAGGACGTATACAAAAGCAAGCTGTGCACGGCGGAGGAAGCGGCCCGTTCCGTGAGAAGCGGGGACCGGCTTATGAACCCCCTCATGCTGGGTCAGCCGACGAATCTGATCATGGACGCCATTGCGGACCGCAGGGACGAGTTGACAGACTGCGAGTTCAATGCACTCCTGACTATGCGGCCCTACAAGATGCTGAAACCGGAATATAGCGGGAGTTTCAGAATCAATTCGGGTTTTCTGGGAACACCCACCATCCGGGCCTGTTTTCCCGAAAGTGAAAGCTACGGCCGCTACGTTCCGGTAAGTTCCTTTTCCACGTCGAAGCAGTACGCCTACTACCGGAGGCCCGATGTGGTCGTCATGATGGTGAGTCCGCCCGACAAAGAAGGCTTTGTGAACCTGGGGCCGGACCTCTTCTATACCCGCGCCATGGTGGAAGGCGTCCAGACGAGCAGGGGCGTAATAGGGGGTGCCCGGGTGGTCATCGCCGAGGAAAACGACCAGTTCCCCCGGGCCTTTGGATACACGAAACTCCACATTTCCAAATTCACCCACATCGTACAAAACTCCGCCAAACTACCGGCGCCGCCTCCGCCCACGCCGTCGGAAGCCCATCACAAGATTGCGGAAAACGTGGTGACCCTTTTGAGGGACCGCGATACGATCCAGATCGGGATCGGCGCCCTCCCCATGGTGGTATCGGACCTCATCGTCAAGTCGGACCTGAAAGACGTCGGCGTCCTCACGGAGATGCTGCCCACAGGCGCCCCCCAGTGGGTGGAGAAGGGCATCTGCACGGGCAAGTACAAGAAATTCAGGCCCGGGGAAATCAACTGCACCTTCATGGGGCCGTCGGCTGAACTTTATGACTTCATCCAGAAAAACGAGTTTGTGAAGTTCTTCCCCAGCAACATGACCAACCATCCCTCCGTCCTCGGCGCCGAGGACCAGCTTGTGGGAATCAACGGGGCGATCGAAATTGACCTCTGCGGTCAGGTGAATTCCACGTCCTTCGGGGAGAGAATTTTCAGCGGCCATGGCGGTCAGATCGATTTCGCCATGGGCTGCCGCATGTCGGAGTTCGGCCGCATGATTTTCGCCACGGAATCGGTAGGGCGGGATGAAAAGCGTAACCTGGTCAGTCGGATTGTGAAGTTTTTGACTCCCGGCACCATGGTCAATGTCCCATGCCACTTGGTCGATTATGTTGTGACGGAAAACGGCATTGCCGGTCCTCTGGAGGGCATGTCTGTGATTGAGCGTGCAGAAGCTTTGATTAAGGTCGCCCATCCGAAATTCCAGGATGAACTGGTAAAAGCCGCCAAGGATAGAGGCATATTCCAATAATGCGATAGAAACAGGAATCGGAAGAAGGGAGGCCTGGGGTTTCATGGTTCCTCCCTTCTTCATATTGTGAGGTAAGGAATCATGCTCCTTGTGATTCGCCTCGCTGATGAGCAGATGGTGAAGATGGGGTAATCGAGCCATGGATGACAAGAATGATATTGTAATGATTAGCGCAGTGAGGACGCCCTTCAGCCGGTTCGATTCCGCCATGGCGGATATTCCCAGCATCGATCTGGGGGTGATGGTGATGAAGGAAGTGGTCAGGCGGGTAGGTGTTAAGCCGGAGGAGGTGGGTGATCTCTACTACGGGAGTTGTATTCCGGCGGAATGGGCGCTGGAACTGGATGTTCCTGCCCGCCAGGCAACGCTTCTGGCCGGCTTCCCAGCGGAAAACATTTCAGTCACTCTGGATCGGGCTTGTTGTTCCTCCATGACGGCGTTGCGTCTCGGGGTCATGTCCATCAAGGCAGGTGAGGCCGCGATTGTCATGGCCGTCGGTTCAGAGAACATGCCGAGAACCCCGCATCTGGCTCCGGGTCTGCGCAAGGGAGTCCGATTGGGCCATATCAAGCTCATCGATTGCCTGTTTGAACTGGGTTACCAGGCCAAGGGGTTCAACCCGGTAGCGCGGGATGCGGGGGAAGTGGCGCTGGAGCATGGAATTACGAGAGAGATGCAGGATGAATGGGCACTGGGAAGCCAGGATAAGTATGCAAAAGCCATTGCCGAAGGCAAGTTGAAAATCGGTGAAGAGCTCATGCCCGTTGTTATCCCCCAGAAGAAAGGGGATCCCATTGTGATTGAGAAGGATGAGTCGCCACGCAAGACCAGCATAGAGGCACTTGCCAAGCTGAAGCCCATTTACGGAAGCCCCACCGTCACGGCGGGGAATGCGCCGCCCATCAGTGCAGGCTCAAGTGCCATTCTCTTCATGACGAGAAAGAAAGCCGAGGAAAAAGGGCTGAAACCCCTGGCCACCATTCTAACGGCCATCAGTTCGGCGACGACCCCCAGGGGGATTGCCGTTATTCCGGCCTATAGCATTGAGAAGGCTCTTGGAAGAGCAGGCTTGAGCTTGGATCAGATGGACCTGATCGAAATCAATGAGGCCTTTGCCGCCATGCCCCTGTTATCCACGAAGCTTCTCGCAAAAGGTGATGAAAAGAAATGGAAGGAACTTCGGGAGAAAACAAATGTCAACGGTGGCGCCATCGCTATTGGCCATCCCGTGGGAGCGAGCGCGGCCCGGATCACCATGACCATGGCCTATGAACTGCACAGACGGGGCGGAGGCTATGGTGTGGCCTCTATCTGCGGAGGTCTGGCCCAGGGTGAAGCCGTTATTTTGAAAGTGTAGGAGGGTAAAGCATGAATTTCAGAGTCCCTAGGGAATCTCTGGCCTGGTTCTCGTCAGGAATCTGCATTGAGAATGGATATGGCGCCCTGCATTCATTGATGGGCATTGTGTATCGTCGGAATGAATCATTAGATAGCAAAGGGGGGAATTCATTATGATTCTGGTGTCGAAAGAGAGTATCCGGGAGTGGACGGAAAAGGGTGTTTGGGGAACCAAGACGTTGATTGACTATTTCAAGGAGAATGTCGCGAAGACGCCGGACATGTTGTGCCTTGTCGATCCGCCAAACAAGGAGGCCCTGGTGGGACTGAAACCGGAGAGGCTGACCTTCCGGGATCTCGACCGTGCCGCTGACGCCGTGGCAGAAGGACTGCTTGCCAAGGGCATCCAGAAGGACGACATCATCATGGTCCAGCTCCCCAACTGCTGGGAGCTGGCCATGCTCTATCTCGCCATCACCCGGGCCGGGGCCCTGATCTCGCCCATGCCCATGCAGTGGCGCCAGTCGGAACTGGAGCACATCGCGAGAATGTCGGAGGCGCGGGCCGTGATCACCGTCGAGGCAT
Organism: uncultured delta proteobacterium; assembly: GCA_963709485.1. Classification (GTDB taxonomy): domain Bacteria; phylum Desulfobacterota; class Syntrophia; order Syntrophales; family Fen-1087; genus JAXDBM01. The sequence goes on along the minus strand of CAVPWE010000003.1, from coordinate 2,660 downwards.
TCAACAACTTCCAGCACAAGGAGATGGCCGAAAAGCTCAGGACCAATTTCCCATTTGTGAAAGACGTCATAACACTCGCTGAGATCAGGGAGATGTCCAAAGGGCCCGTTACGGGAAAGCTGGACAAGATCTCCATTGACGCCAATGATGTCTTCACCCTTTGCTGGTCCTCGGGGACGGAAGCCGAACCGAAGGGGTGCCCGCTGAGCCACAATAACTGGCTATGTCAGGCTACGCTCCAGTTCGAGACGGCCCCCATCAAGCCGGGCTACAACCTGATCACCGCAGGTCCCCTCGTGAACATGGCCTCCATCGGAACGGTATTCATTCCCTGGTTGATGACGGGGGGAAAATTTGCTCTGCACCATCCCTTCGACGGTCCCACCTTCATCATGCAGCTCATGACGGAAGAGATCGAGTATACGCTCCTTGTGCCCGCGGTCGTGAATGCCCTGCTCAAGCATCCCAAGGTGGATCAGTTCAACCTGAGCAAGATGAAGGCGATTACCATCGGGGCGGCGCCTCCTTCTCTCTGGTCCGTCCAGGACCTCAAACGGCGTTGGGGGATCGAATTTGCAAACATCTGGGGGCAGAACGAATCCACGGCCAATGTGGCCGGTCCGGTCGACATCCCGGAACTTGAGATGCGGATCGATCATTTTCCCCATTACGGTAAGCCGGGCTCGAAATGGATGAATGTCTCTCCCTTCAGGAAAAACATTCATCTGAAAGTTCTGGATCCCATGACGAAGAAGGAGCTGGCCGAGGAAGGCGCCGTCGGCGAACTTTGGTACCGGGGTCCCAATGTGATTCCCGGCTATTTCAAGCGGCCCGATCTCACCAAGAAAGCCTTCAACGACGAAGGGTTCTTCAACACGGGAGACCTTTTCCAGATCAAGGACAACGACTGCATCGGTTTCTTTGACCGGACCAAGGACATCATCATTCGTGGCGGCTTCAACATCAGCGCCCAGGAAGTGGAGAACATGATCCTCGGCCACCCAAAGGTTATTGATGCGGCGGCCGTGGCTATAGCCGATGAAGCTGTCGGCGAGAAGGTCTGCATCTATGTGGTTCCGAGAGGAGAGGAGAAAGTGGATCTTGAAGAAATCAAGGCCTTCATGAAGGAGAAGGGAATCGCTTCATACAAGATGCCGGAGCGGCTAGAGATCATCGCCGCCATTCCCAGAAACCCCGTGGGCAAGATCCTCAAGAATGTCCTGCGCGACGATATCAAAAAGAAGCTTGGCAAGTAAAACCGATTTCAGAGACAGGAATCGGAAGAAGGGAGGCCCGGGTTTCACGGTTCCTCCCTTCTTCATATCGGGAAGGAGAAAAAGGATGGGGGAATTTACGGACGAACAGGACATGCTCAGGAAAACCATCGGGCATTTTGCCGAAAAAGAGGTTGCGCCTCTGGCATACGAAATCGACAGGGATGAGCGATTTCCCGCAGAGAGTTTCAAAAAGCTCGCGGCAATGGGCCTTCTCGGTATTACCGTTCCCGCAGCGTATGGAGGCGCCGAAGCAGGATACACCGAGATGTGCATCGTAACGGAAGAGCTTGCCCGTTTCTGTGGATCCACGGCGGCGACCTATGCGGATCATGCGGACCTCTGCATCGACAACATCAGGAGAAATGCAAACGAAGAACAGAAAAGAAAATACCTGCCGCCTTTGTGCGAGGGACGACTGATCGGCGGCCTTGCCATGACCGAACCCTCTGCCGGTTCCGATGTCATGTCCATGGCGCTCAGGGCTGAGCGTCAGGGAGACGATTTCATTCTCAACGGGACAAAGATTTTTATCACCAACGGGCCAGTGGGGGATGTCTTTGTGATCTATGCCAAGACCGCTCTGGAAAAGAAGGCGCACGGCGTTTCCGCCTTTATTGTGGAGAAGGATTTTTCAGGCTTCGAGCGTGGGAAGAAATTCGAAAAGATGGGTTGGCGCGGTTCTCCAACGGGAGAACTGGTGTTTGATAACTGCCGGGTGCCCGCAGAGAACCTGCTGGGTATGGAAAACCGGGGGGCCATGGTCCTCATGAGTGGTTTGAATACGGAGCGCATCGTCTTGGGGGCGATGTCCTTGGGGATTTCGCGAGGCGCTTATGAATGCGCCCTGAAATATGCAAGGGAGCGCGTTCAGTTCGGGAAACCGATCGCGGCATTTCAATTGATACAGGCCAAGCTTGCCGACATGGCTATGGAGATTGAGCTATCGCATCTCATCACATACAAGGGTGCAGCCATGGCGGATGGGGGGCTGCACCGGGAGTTGAATCTTGTGGCCGCATACGCCAAACTTTATACCTCGGAAGCGGCAATGCGCATAACGACGGAAGCCGTACAGATCCTCGGCGGTTATGGTTACATCAAGGAGTTTCCTGTGGAACGGATGATGCGGGATGCAAAACTCCAGACCATCGGTGGCGGCACCTCCGAGATCCAGCGCCTGATCATCGCCCGGGAGATCCTCAAGGATGACTGACTGATAATTACTGATAATAACTTGCTTTTCTGGGAAATGAGTAGAGGGAAAGCGTGATTGTATGTCAATCAAAGATAGACCACAATATGTAGTGGTGGGTTTGGATAAAAGCGCAAGGGACAAGTAACAGTAACCGTCAGTTCAGGATGCCACCGTTCATTTTCTCTGCT
>CAVPWE010000002.1:0-66096 GCA_963709485.1 uncultured delta proteobacterium | reverse complement strand
ACACCCTGACCTGGGGGGGGGTGGCCGGATGGCACAAGCCGGATCCGGTAACGGCAACAAAAACTCTGGGCACGGGGGGAACGGCCGTCTTCGCAGGAATTTATAGGATCGCCCCCACGGGAGATGTGAACGACGATGGTGCAGTGACGATCGCCGATGCCATCCTGGCCCTTAAAGTGATGGGAGGTGTCGGTGTCACCGGGATTCACCCGGACTATCCGGCTTCCAACGCCGACGTTGATGGCAACGGCAGAATCGGTCTGCCCGAGGTTATCTACATCCTCCAGAAGGTGGCGGGGATGAGGCATTAAAGAAGGGAAACATCCCTGTTGTCCTTCGGCAGGCCAGGTGAGTGTCGGAATTCTTTACAGTCGAGATTTGACATAACCTACTTACTTTCTTGTGTATTTGGTGTAATACGAGAGTGTTTGACATTGTAAAAGTAAGAATTCTTTACAAAAACAGCGTCTGGAATCAAAATATCAACTATTTGTAATGATTGTAAAATCCTGGGCTGCCGGCAAGTGCTGCCGGCGCAGGATGTCGGATTTCTTTACAACATCGAACTCCCCGAAACGCCTCATCCGGTAATTCCCCGTCACATCATGTACTTTGCATGTTGCATGAAACTTGCATCTCTTCATGGCGGGAAAGTGTGCCGGAGGGTTGTTGGGAATCATTAACCCGCCGGCCAGTTGATTTTTGGTTTTAATTCGAAGGAGGGTAAGGAACATGAAAGCAAAAGCGAGACGAATCGTCCTGACATGGTTTGTGTGTGTCTGTCTGATTTTTTCAACCGCCGTTCTTGGCCACGCGTACAGCAGCATCCTGGCCTTTGGGGACAGCCTGTCGGACAACGGAAACGCTGACGGCCTTGGGATACAACGCTTTTCAAATGGCCCCGTCTGGGTTGAGTACCTGGCCGGCCCAACCGGTCTGAACCGGCCGCTCTTTGACGTGGCATTCGGCGGCGCCACCACAGCCTATGACAATCCGGCGGCAGGTCTGGCGTATACCGGATTGAACTGGCAGGTGGACTACTATCTGGCCAATTTCTCAAGCCAGATATCCAGCAACACCCTGGTGACCGTCTGGGCCGGCGCCAATGACCTGTTCCAGGGCAGGTCATTTGCAGACGCTGCCGATAATGTCGAGCTTGCCCTCTCGAAGCTCGCCGCTGCGGGCTTTCAGAATTTCCTTGTCATGGGTCTGCCGGATGTCGGCGCGACCCCTGAATTTAGCGGCACGCCGTATGAAGCCGGGGCAACGGGCTGGTCCCTGGCTTTCAACATGCTCCTCGCTGCCGATCTGGCCGGTTTGCAGGTGGCATATCCGGGGGACCATTTCTTTACCTTGGACACATTTACTTTGCTCAACGCTGTGATTGCGAATCCTGCCGCATATGGATTTACCAACGTCACGGATAAGTGGATCGATAATCCTGGAGGCACAGGGTACCTGTTCTGGGACGGCGTCCACCCGACAACCCAGGCCCATGCCATGATCGCCGATTATGCCCGGGCAGCGGTCCCGGAACCGGCCACCATGATTCTCCTTGGCCTTGGTTTGATCGGTTTGGCGGGCGCAAGGAGGTTCAGGAGATAAACCCGGTTCAAGGGGTTTCTTTAACCGTGGTTCCTACTGCGTGAAGGTGAGAAGGCAGGGTCAGCGGATGCGGCCCTGCCTTCTCATTTTTATGAAACCATTGCCGCGCCGATTCGCATTCCGCCAGGAGAGGAAAGGCGGTTGTGAAAACAAGTGAAGATGCGATAAGGTTGGCTTGCGGGGGGATGCGTGAACCTTCGGCCAGGTCCCCCATTTACGGATCAAGGAAAACATCGGCATGTCGAAACAGGGAGTGGCGGAGTGCGGATGACGAGAGATGTTTCCGTTGCGGGATTGATCTGCGCCCTACTCTTTCTTTGCATCACGTTTGGTTCCGCCCGGGCATTCGCCTCTGAACAGGTTTTCAGCAAGGTCAGGGATTCCGTGGTGGTGTTGAAGGTTCTGAACGCCCGGGGAGAGAAAATCAGATCCGGCAGCGCCTATGGCAGGCTCAACCGCCGCGATGATGTCGGCGAAGACAGCGCGGGCATGGTGGTGGACGGTGGTCATGGTTGTACCGTCAAACCTGCCAGGATGCGGCATCCCGGCTGAAGAACTCTTCGGGCGGGACCCCCTGTGCCCCCACGAGAAGCGGCCGCCCTTCAGGATATCTGGGATTCAATAGCAAATCAAAAGGTTTGGATCGATGCAATAAATTTTGCTCAATGATTGAGTAAAAATACTCGGCAGAAGAAAGGTGCAAGGAGCAAGGTTCAAGGTGGAAGGTTCGAGGTTAAAGGTGAAAGGTTCGAGGTCAAGTAGCGGCGGTTGAGCGGCTACCGGTTGACATCGGCCGGGGGCGATGACATAATGTGAAAAAATCAACGAACCGGGGGAACAGGGGGAGCGGCTATGGTGCGAGCGTCGGTGATATGGATCATCGCAGCGGTCATCGTTTTGTCCGCGGCGTCGGGAAATGCGCAGCCCGCCGGTGCGGGTAAGCCTGGAGAAGGGCAGGAGGCGATATCCTGGGAGATGTACAGGCAGAGCGCAGGTCGAGATGCAGCTCGAGATGCAGCGGCAGCGCCTCGAGATGCAGCAACAACAGCTTGAACTGCAACGGCAGCAGCTCGATCTGCAACGCCAGCGGCTCGAACTTCAGCGCCAGCAGAATCAGTTGGAGATCGAGAGGCAGGATCTCGAGCGCCAGAAGAAGAAAGGGGATGAGGAGTAAGGCAACGGCAAACGCTCAATAATGAGGGTGCCCCATGAAAGACCTGTTCAAGAAAATTGATCAACTGAAGACAAAGATTGACGGACACAGGCCGATGAATTCGCACATGGTCAAACAGCTTCGGGAATATTTCCGAATCGGCATGACCTATTCGAGCAATGCCCTTGAAGGCAATTCCTTGACCGAAACGGAAACGAAGATTGTCATTGAAGATGGAATCACCATTGGCGGGAAACCGGTCAAAGATCACCTGGAAGTTTTAGGGCATTCGGAAGCATATGATTTGCTTTTCCGGTTATCCGGTCATTCCGAAATCACGGAAACCAACATCAGGGAACTGCATCGGCTGTTTTACTATCGGATTGACGCAAGCCGGGCCGGAAAATACCGGAAGAAGAAAGTTATCATCACCGGAACGGACTTCATCCCCCCGGCACCCGAACGGATACCGGATTTGATGGAGTCGTTTGTTGACGGGATACCCGATGACCGGTCACAGCATCACCCCGTTGAATTTGCGGCAATTCTTCATGGAAAGCTTGTGACCGTTCACCCCTTCATTGATGGCAACGGACGGGCGGCCCGTCTGCTGATGAACCTTGCCTTGTTGCAGGCGGGCTATCCGGTGACGATCATTCCCCCGGTCTTGCGGCGGAAATATCTGGACACGCTGAACAAAATCCACAAGGGCGATTTGAGGCCGTTCAACAAATTCATCGCCGGTTGCTGCCATGAATCCGCAAAGGAATATTTAAGACTCCTGGAAGGATAGAGAAAACCGCTTTCGTGCTCCCGGCAGCAAGGACGACGGACGCTCCTTCCAAGGGAAAGGGATTGCATGACCCGAAAATCCCTTGACTTATGCGTGCGGGTATTTTAGCTACGACAACAAGAGGTACAGAAATGAAGAATATTCAAGTTACATTCAAGCTTCACCTTCCGATGGAAATCAAGAAAAAGAGGAAATGGTTCATTGCCAATTGCCCTGTTGTTGATGTTTGTTCCCAGGGGACCACGGAAGATCAAGCGAGAAAAAACCTCACTGACGCCTTGATTCTCTTTTTTATGTCCTGCTATGAACGTGGCACTCTGGACGCAGTTTTAAGAAATTGCGGCTTCATTCCGGCTGCTCTGGACGAGGCAACCACCGAAACCGGCAACAACGAACCGGATAATTTCATTGATGTGCCCCTGCCCTTCATGATCGATCAGACCAAGCATTCAAAATGGCGTCACGCATAACTCCCGTTTCATGGAGAAAACTGGAAAAGATATTTCTGATGGACGGGTTTGTCTATAAGCGAACCAGAGGCGACCACCGGTTGTATGAAAAGCCGGGCGTCATTCGCCCAGTCGTCATTCCAATGTATGAAGAAGTCGATAACGATATTATTCATTCAAACATGCGCACGGCAGGCATGAGCCGGGAGCGCTATTTTGAATTATTAAAACGAATCAAATAACTTTTCTTCTATCATCCCCAAACCAAACCGCGAACCTTCTGTGCCCGGCTTTATTCAGGCCCGGATCGGCAGCATCGGGAGAAATTTTCAATTTTTCCCGGGCATGAAGATCCTTTGATAACTGCCTGCGATATCTTTAAAAAATCAGCTTTGGGTTGGCGATCTAAAAAAAGGGGGTTAGCCGATCGGCTAACCCCCTTCGCTTTACTGGAGCCGATGAGCGGAATCGAACCGCTGACCTACTGATTACGAAACGGGTTAAAGGCAATTTGCAACATATGGATATCGTGTAAGTTATTGATATTTAAACGTGTGGTTGTAGAGACAATAGAAGCAAAATAGATAGAACGAACAATTTCTGTCACATTTTGTCACAAGCAAAAAGAAGGGCAGGGGATGGCATCTACGCTGTTACTATCTCCTGCCCTTGCCTGTTCACCAGCACAAAAACGCCCAACAGAGATCAACTAAGCTTGGCTCAATGGAGTAAAATGATCAGGATTGATTTCCTTACGCAATGTGGGCTTGTTTTGGTTGCGACGATTACATTTCACTTACACTATTTTCTTGAATTTCCCTCGCCTCTTTTTTCCAATATTCCCAGGTTCAGAACGGTACATCTGATGGATATCTGCTATGCAGCGCATTGTCGGAATTCTTTACAGATTCAATAATGCCAGTAACTCATTTTTCCCCAACAATCATCTGCAATCAAAAATATATCACAGATCAAGTGTCTGAATATCATTACATAATCAACTCACGGTAACATATTATAATCATCAAATAATTTGAAAACGACTCTGTTTTTACCGTGAAAAAAGTGTCGGATTTATTTACAATCATCCAAAATACTTCTGAAATGATTTCATAACTGCGAATGATATCAATCAATTAAATTTATGGAATAATACTTGCAAGGTATGAATTGAATTTTTTTATTAGATATTGAACATTGGCGGTTGCTATTAAGAAAAACTGCGAGGAGGGAGAAATGAAAAAGCTATTTTTGATTACAATCCTATTATTGACTCTTGGATTGTTACCCTTTGGTTATAATGCATGGGCAGACACCATGAGTACACAGCCAACGTTCCTTATATCCAGTCCTGGTGAGGCACCACGAACGGCCACGGCCTATGGAACTGCTCAGAGCAGCGTCGTTCTGGGCGCCGGACCGACTACCATCACCAATAGTCCGATGAGTTACTCTTACTCCGACGCCAACACATCGATAAATTCATTCGCTGATCCGGGCAATTTCGTAGTTAACACCCACGTTTCATCGGCCAATGTAACCAACCCCTCCAGTGTCAGCTCAGTTGATGCAGTTGGACAATGGTTTATTCTTAATGGGGGCACTCCGGGGTCTTCGGTCAGCGTTACCACTGATATATATTTCCAAGGCCACATATCTGCTCCATCAATTCAGAATAATACCATTGCCTCATTTACTAATTATTTGAGTTTCGTTTCCGGCACAGCCAGTACCACGAGGGAATACGCCATTGTTATGAACGGCACGGTCAATCCTGCTCTAACCTCCGCTCCCAGTTTCAGTCTACTTGGTACAGTCAATGATTTTTGGACAAACACACCTGGCGAATATGAAATTAACTACATCATTCGATCGAATCCCTTTGTTGTGACAGTTGGGGAGCCTTTCCGTCTCGGTCTCGTGTTGAATACAAATGCTCAAAATAGTAGCACTAACGGTTCCGTCGCATATGTTAGTTTTGACCCCGGGTTTGCAACGTCCTTACTTTTCCCAAATGTTGTCGGGCTTTTTTCCGACGGATTTGCGGTGTACAATAGCGGCGCTTATTCTTCCTTGAGTGATTCTGGTTACAGTATGGCCGCTGTCCCCGAACCTGCCACCATGCTGCTTCTTGGCCTTGGGCTGGCAGGGCTGGCAGGGGTGCGGAGGATCAAGAAATAAACCTTATTTACAAACCTGAAACCGAAATATGCTTACCTGAAAGGAGATGAAAATGAAAAGAAATTTAACAGTTGCGTTATTCGTCATGTTTCTTGCACTCTGCTACACACCACCTGCCCAGTCATTTGTTTTCACGGATGCTTTTACGAGTGGGATCAATCCTTATTGGTGGACTGCTTATGTAAGTGGTAATAATTCAATTGATACCACAGGCGGCAATGTTAAAATGGTGCAGATGGAGAATGGCACCCTGGGTAGTGGTCTTGGCTTTAATTTTCAAGTTCCTGGAGATTTTATCGCTGAGGTGGATTGGACATTGAATACAGGGCCAATTCTTAACGGGGAAAGAATTGGGCTCACATCCGGCTTTGGTGCAGTAGAGCGTATTGAGTGGAATGCTTCAAATACCTGGCAACTGTATCTAACTCACTTCTTCAATGAGCCGGGGCAACTTCAGGGTCATACCACCACCACCGATACCAGTGGGAAGTTTCAGTTTACAAGAAGCGGTTCGACACTTTCAGGCAGTTTTTGGAATGGGAGCGGTTGGACACTCATTCATAGTTGGACCCATGCTGGCAACACCGTTGCTACCACCCTTGGGTTTTCTATTTGGCCAGACAATTATACTGGTGTAGATAATTTTGGTACTACAGTAACCTTTGATAATTTCTATCTGAATGTACCCGGGTGGAATGGACCTCCAACACCACCTACTGGCGTCCCCGAACCAACCACTATGCTTCTTCTTGGCCTTGGACTGATGGGACTTGCAGGAGTGAGGAGGTTCAAGAACTAAACCCGTCTCATCGGGTTTCTGATACCGCAGTTCTTACTGCGGGAGGGCGAGGCAGGGTCAGAAATGGCCCTGCTTTTTTTCGTTGACTGCCTGAATGTCTGAGCTCTACCGTGGCGGTTTTCAAATCACCCGATAGATGTCAGGCATCAGATCGGTGGCCCGGCCCGTCACGCCACCCGCATCTTCCGGGGCAACCGGCACGCCGGGCCTGGCATCCATTCCCGCGCATGGCGCTTCGGCCTTCGCCTGTTCACTCCGCTTGGATTCGTGTCCCACGGGCGCTCCGATGAGCATGACCATGTGCTATTCCCATCTGTCTCAGGAGCACAAAAAGAAAGCGGTCAATCTCCTGAATGGACTGACCGCTTTCAAAACACTGTCACAAAATGTCACAGAACCCGCCTTAACCCCTTCAAATCAGATCAGTGAAAATCGGTTAAGTAGTTAATTTTATTATGGAGCCGATGCGCGGATTTGAACCGCGGACCTACTGATTACGAATCAGTTGCTCTACCGGCTGAGCTACATCGGCGCGACCGGCCGCATCATAGAAGCAACCGGGAAATCGCTATTACCCCAACAGGCCCGTCTTGTCAAGGATATATCGGCGGATTTGCGGTTGAAATTGCGGGCCGCAAAAGTTCAAAACACGTATTGACAAGGGGGGCTTTTTCCTTTACAGATATCGCCGTCGCAGCCGAGCGGCTTGGGGAGGTTAAACGTGAACGATATCGTATTTATGACCGTGGGCGCTGTGGGGAACAACTTCCACGGCAGCCTGCTGAGCATGGTCCTGGAAGCGGGGGCCATGGTGCAGTTCGTCCTGCTCCTGCTCCTCGTTTTTTCCGTCGTCTCCTGGGCGATCATTCTGATGAAGTTCAAGGTCCTCAAACGGGTGAAAAAGGACAACAACGGGTTTCTGGACGCATACATGAAGGGCAGCAAACTGTCGGAGATCTTCCCGGAAACGAAGAAGTATCCCGATTCCACCATCGCCGAGGTTTTCCGCTCCGGCTATACGGAACTGATCAAGGTGACGAAAGTCATCCGGGAGTCCCTGGCCGGCAGGGAGGCGGACAGCGGGGAAGGGTCTTCGGTGGAGATGAACAGCATCGACAACATCGAGCGCGCCCTGAACCGTGCGCGCGACTCTGAGACCACGAAGCTGGAGAGCGCCCTCGGGTTCCTCGCGACGACGGGGAGCGCGAGCCCCTTCATCGGGCTCTTCGGGACGGTCTGGGGCATCATGGACACCTTCAAGGGGATCGGCGCCCGGGGGTCGGCGACGCTGGCCGTCGTCGCGCCGGGTATCTCCGAGGCCCTGATCGCCACGGCGGCCGGGCTGGCGGCGGCCATCCCCGCCGTCATTTTCTACAATTACTACATCAACCGCGTCAAGGCGATGAGCCAGGATATGGACAATTTTTCCTCGGAGATGCTGAACATCATCGAGCGGTATTACGTCAGAAAATAGGGCGCCATGAGAATCGCGAGAAAACGCAACCAGTTCGAAAACAAGCCGATGGCCGAGATCAATGTGACGCCGCTGGTCGACGTCATCCTGGTGCTCCTGATCATCTTCATGGTGACGGCGCCGATGCTGCAGATGGGCATCGATGTCAACCTGCCCAAGGTGAAATCGAAAAGCATCGACGTGGCGGAGGAAAAGCTTGTCCTCACCATCACGAACGCCAAGGAGATCTTCATCAACAAGAACCGGATTTCCCTCACTGACCTCCGGACAAAGCTGGAGGCCATCTTCACCAGCCGGATCGACCGCGAGATCTTCATGCGGGCGGACAAGAGCATCCCCTACGGGTTTGTGATCGAGGTCATGTCGGAGGTCAGAAAGGCCGGCGTGGACAAGCTGGGGATGATCACCGAGCCCCCCGAGGGATCGAGATGATCTCAGCAAGGCTGAACAGCGCCGGACGCGGGAACGGGCTCAGCCTGAACAGAATGATCGGCCTTTCCCTCTTCATCCACGCCATTGCCCTTTCCCTGCTCATCTTTTCCCCGTCCCTGCCGGCCCCGAAGTGGACCTTCGGCCCGGTGTACTCCGTCCAGCTCGTGAACGTTCAGGACCTGTCGCCGAAGGGCGGCGCATCGACCGCCCTGTCCCGGGAAGTGAGGACGCCCGCCCCGGCGCCCCGCCCCATCGTTCTGAAAAGGCCCGTGGACACCATCAAGGCCGTACCCATCCGGCCCGTCGAGGTTCAGAAGACGCAGAGCGCGCATCTCGAAAAGGCCATGGAGGCGGTCCGGAAAAAGGTCCAGGCTTCCGGGCAGGCGGCGGCGCCTTCGGCTGCCGCTCCGTCGGCTGCCGCCGGCGCCCGGAGCGTGCCGTCATCGGCCGCGCCCGGCGGCGCGGAAATGGACCAGCGGATGGCGTCCTATTACGCGGCGGTATGGGCGAAAATCAAGGGGCAGTGGTCCCTGCCGAAGGACATCCTGTCCAAGGATAGCCTGGAGGCGGTGATCCAGGCGCGGATCCTGCGCAACGGGGCCGTCAGCGACGTCAGCTTCGAAAAGAAGTCGGGCAACCGCTTCTTCGACGATTCGGCCATGAAGGCCGTCCGGAAAGCGAGCCCCCTACCGCCGCTTCCGGAGTGGATCCGCGACAGCAGCATCGAAATCGGCATCCGGTTTCATTCCTCGGACTTTCGATCGTGACCGGATCTAATCGAGTCTTATAAATTAAGGAGCATTGACCACATGCGACCGGTGAAGGTTCTGTTTTTCGCGGCTTTCGTATTTCTTTTCTGGTGCCGGGCCGGCGAGGCGCTTGGAAAAGTCTACATCGACATCGATTCCCCGGCCTTTCAGAAATTTTCCATCGCCGTCACGGATTTTCAGAAGCTCGCGGGCGCGGCCGGCCGCGAAGACCTGCCCGCCTGGTTTTCGGACAACATCGGCCAGTACCTGAACATGACGGGGCTTTTCAATGTCATCGGGAAGAAGGCCTTTCTGCAGGACCCGGCCCGCATGGCTGCCGGGGCGAAAATCGAATTCGCGGACTGGACCGCCATCGGCGCGGAGTACCTGGTCCGGGGCGGCCACAGCCTGACCGGCGGAAACATCGTGATCGAGTACAGGCTTTATGACACGGTCAAAGGGGAGATGCTCAGCGGGAGGGAGTACAGCGGCCGGGTCGACGACCGGAAGACGATCGTCCGGAAGATCGCCGAAGACATCCTCCTCGCCCTGACGGGGGACGGCAGCATCTTCGGCACGAAGATCGCCTTTGTCCTGAAGAAGGGCCAGTCCTCGGACATCTACACCGTCAATTTCGACGGCACGGGGCTGACCCAGGTCACCAATTTCGGCACCACCACGATGTCGCCGCGGTGGTCGCCGGACGGCCAGTCCATCGCCTTCATGTCTTACCGGGACGGCAATCCCGACCTGTACGTCCGCCGGCTGCGGGATTATTCCACCAGCAAGATATCGTCCTTCCGGGGGCTCAACCTGCCGGGCGCCTGGTCGCCGGACGGCCGGAAGATGCTCATGACCCTGAGCAAGGACGGCAACGAGGAAATCTACCTGAAGGACCTGGGCGGCGGCGCGCCCCGGCGGCTCACCCGCGAGTTCTCCATCGACGTGTCGCCGACGTGGTCGCCGGACGGAAAGAAGATCGCCTTCGTGTCCAACCGGTCGGGATCGCCACAGATCTACGTGATGGATCAGGACGGCAACGGCATTCGCAGGCTGACCTCCGAGGGGAATTACAACACCTCGCCGGCCTGGTCGCCCAAGGGCAACCGCATCGCCTACGAGGGCCGCAAGGACGGGCGTTTCCAGATCCTGGCCGTCGACGAGGGCGGCGGCAATTTTGCGGCGCTCACTACGGCGGGGGGGCAGACGGAGTCGCCGGCCTGGTCGCCCGACGGCCGGTACCTGGCCTTCAGCCAGAAGGTCAACGGAAAAAGCCGCATCTGCGTGATGAACGCGAACGGGTCCAACGTGCGGGCCATTTACGAGGGCGGGCAGGGGTGCATCAGCCCCTCCTGGTCGCCGCGCCTGAAATGACCCGGGGATTTTTATGTTGACCTTTTCCGCAAGGGTATGATTAAAGGAATCACCGTATGGAAGAAAGAATCGGTTGATCGATTTGACGAATGGAGGAATCGGCAGGATGAAGCGAAACAGCGCATGTTTGAGAATCATGGCGGTGGTTTTTTGCGTCGCCATGATGTTCATGGCGGGTTGTTCGAAGAAGACGGTCACCAAGAGCGAGGACGCGATCGCCAAAGAGCAGAGAGCGGCCACGGCGAAGGCCGAAGCGGAGGCGAGAGAGCTGGCCGAACGGAAACTGGCGGAGGAACGGGAAGCGCAGCAGAAGGGGAGCGTCAAGGAACTGGCCCTGAGAAGGGATGCCGAGGCGTCGGCGGCGGCAGCGGCCGCGGCGGCCGCGGCGGAGAAGAACCGGAAGGGCGTCGATGATATTTATTTCGGCTACGACAAGGCGGCGATCGAGCCCGATGCCCGGGACGTCCTGAAGAAGCTGGCGGACCGGCTGGCCGGGATGGGGAATTACAGCCTGGTCATCGAGGGGCACTGCGACGAGCGGGGAACGGTCGAGTACAACCTGGCCCTGGGGCAGCGCCGCGCCGAGGCGGCCATGAAGTACCTGGTCGACCTCGGGGTGGACCGGGGAAGCATCACCACGGTTTCCTACGGGAAGGAGCGGCCTGTCGATTCCGGGCAGAACGAGGAGGCATGGGCCAGGAACCGAAGGGCCCACTTCCTGGTCACCGTGAAATAGCAGGCGGGAAGGAATCATGAAGCGATTGGCCATGTACCGCCGGGTCCCCTTGCTCTGCTGCATCCTGCTCATCACGGGATGCGCGACGCAGCAGGATCTGGGCAGGATCCAGAGCGGGCTCGATCGAAAGATCGAGATCATGAGAGGGGAGAACGAGTCCCTCAACGCGGGCAACAAGGAGGCCCTCGACGCGGTCCGGAAAAGCCAGGCGGAAATCAATGCCGACATGACGGAGCTGAAGGACCGCATCCAGCAGTTGACGGGAAAATCCGACGAGAACAGGAAGGACCTGGCGTCCCTGACCGGCCGCGCGAACCGCAGGGACGAGGAATTGAAGGACATTCGGGAAAAGCTGGAGGGCGCTTCCTTCAAGGTCAATTTTATCGAAAACTTCCTGGGCCTCAGCAAGAAGGGGGCGGAGGCCCCGGCAAAACCGGCGAAGAACGGCAACGGCCAGAAAAAGGAAACCCAGGCGGCGACGACGGCAAAGGAATCGGCGTACGCGGCAGCCTATGAAACCTTCAAGCAGGGCCAGTACGACAAAGCGCGGACCGAGTTCCAGAACTTTCTCAAGCAGAACCCCAAGACGGAGTATTCCGCCAGCGCCCAGTTCTGGATCGGGGAGTGCTATTACCTGGAGCAGCAGTACGAGAAGGCGATCCTCGAGTACGAAAAAGTGCTCAAGAATTATCCGGACGGCAACAAATCCTCCAAGGCGCTCCTGAAGCAGGGGCTTGCCTTCCAGCACCTGGGCGACAAGACAAGCGCCAAGCTGATCCTTCAGCAGGTGATCCGGGACTATCCGAACACCAATGACGCCAAGGCGGCCCGGTCGAAGCTCCTCGAAATGAAATAAGGTTCAGATTCAGAAGGCGCCCTGTTTCGCGCCCGGCGGGGCTTTCAGGTCGAACGGGGAGTCATCCTCTTGCGACGTCCATTCGATTTCCGAGTAGCGGATGGTCAGCGTCGTCCCGTCCTCTTCCGCGACAATGGTTATCTTCCCCGGCGTCGCGAACGCCCCGGTCCGGACAGGATCTTCGTAACGGACCCGGTAGAGCGCCTTCCCGCCGCCGTTATAGATGTCGATGCCCTCGAGCAGGCCGTCCGTCGGGCGCACCCGAAGGGACTGGACCCGGCTGCCGCCGGCATGAATGTCGATGCGGTAGAAATCTTTCTCCATCGATCCCTCGCGGCGCGAATCCTTTCCCGTTACGGCGGGCGGGACCCCCATCAGGAGGGAGACCATGCTCTCCACGTCGATGCGGAGCGGCAGGAACATGGCGATGTTCTCCCGGGTTGCCCGTCCCTCGTAAAATTCGTTTTTATCGGGCAGCAGCACCTTCAGGCGGTCTTCGCGAATGGCGAGATAGAAGTTGGGCGGGCCCAGAACGGGAATGGCTTCGACCCGCATCCGGGAGGGGCGCCTCAGCATGACGGCCAGCTTCAGGGGGTAGGCGCCCGCCGGCGTGGCCGCATGAATGGCCGCGATCGCCTTCATCGTGCCCTGTGAAGGGGCCGTTGCGGCGATTTCGCTCAGCACGGCTTCCGGCGAGGAGAAGTCGAGTGGCGTGCGGCCGGTGCCGGGCCTGCCGGCGACGCATGCGGACATCGCGGCGGACAGGCCGAGAACGATCAGCAGGGCCAGGCGATATTTTTTTCCGCGGGCGGATTTCATCTTCATGCGTCCCCTCCGGTCGGAATGCGCACCGGTCAGCGGCCGCCCTGTTTCAGCAGGTCGCTGATTTTCTGCTGCAGGGTGTCCTTGCCGGGGTTGCGCTCCAGGGTCTTCCGGTAGATGTCCAGCGCTTCCTGAACGCGCCCCGTCCGGGCATAGGCATCGGCCAGGTGCTCCATGATCGCGGGGTCCTCGGGCATGAGGCGGGCCGCCTCCTGCAGGTATTTGACGGCCTCATCCATCCGGTTCTGCTTGAAGTACACCCAGCCCAGGCTGTCCGTGATGTAGGCATTGCCGGGCTTCAGTTTCAATGCCTTTTCGATCAGGGCTTCGGCCTCCGCCAGGTGAATGCCCCGGTCCGCATAACTGTAGCCGATGAAATTCAGGGCATCGGCGTAGTCGGGGTCCAGCTCCACGATCCGGCGCATCTGCCGAATGGCCTCATCGAAGCGGTCCGTCTTTTCGTAGAGAACGCCCAGGCTGTACAGAAGGTCCCGGCTTTTGGGCATGTCGGCCAGCCCCGCCTGAAGGACCCGCTCGGCTTCCGGAATGTCTTTCTCTTCCTCGTGCAGCGCGGCCAGCAGGATGTAGAGGTAATCGCCGGCCTGCTTCTTCTGTGCGATGGCCGTTTTCAGCGAACGGATGGCCTCGTCGGTTTTTTTCTCGTTTTTCAGCATGATGCCCATGTGGACACGGGCATCGACGTAAAACTCCGACGCCGGGGTGATCCGCTCGAAAGCGTCCAGGGCCTCGCGGTGCCGCTTTCCCGCTTCGAAGGCGGAGGCCAGCAGGAAACGGACGCGCTGGTCTTCGGGATTCGTCTCCAGGAATTTCCCGAACAGTTCGACGGCCCGCTCGTGCCGTTCCGCGTCGAGGTACATCAGCCCCATGGTCATCAGCAGTTCCTGGTTGGCGGGCTGGCGGCTCAGCACGCCCTGCAGTTCGGAGTCGGCCTCGTCGTACCGCTTTTCCTTCAAAAGGATTTCGAGCAGCCGGATGCGGACCTTGACCGCCGTCGGATAGGACCGGATAAAGTTCCGGTAGACGTCGATCGCGAGGTCGTTCTTCTTCTGTTTCAGGTAGAGGAGCCCCAGGTCCACGGCGGCCGGTTCAAAGGAGGGCCGGCTCTCCAGCGCTTTTTTCAGCTCCTTTTCCGCCTCGTCCGGGCGGTCCGTTTCGGCGAGAATCCGGGCCAGGTAATAATGGCCCATCGCATCCTCGGGAACGAGCGCGATCACCTTCCGGAACATCTCCAGCGATTGCTCATAGTCTTTCCGGTCCGCATACAGCGTGCCGAGATAGACGTGCGCGGCGACATTTTTGGGATCCAGCGCGATGACCTTCCGGTATTCCGCAAAGGCCTTTTCGTGGTCCTTCAGATTGAGGTGCGCGCCGGCGAGCAGAAAATGAAGCTCCGCGTCGCCGGGAAGCCGGATCAGGGCGCGATCCAGGAGTTCGACAGCCTTCCCCGTTTCGCCCCTTTCGCTGTACAGGAAGGCCAGCTCGCCGGCCAGTGACGGGGAATGGGGATCGTAACGGAGGGCCTCCTCGAATTCCCGGACAGCCTCTGCGGGATTGCCGTCCAGCAGGTGCATGACGCCCAGGGAGTAATGGTACCCCGCCTCGAAGTTCGATTCCCCGGTTTCCGCGGAAGCCGGTGTCTTGTACGTTGCCGCTGCGAGTCCGCCGCAGCCGCTGAGCAGCAGCGCCAGCCCGATGGTCAGTATCCGCAGTATCATAGGCGTCAGTGCGCTCCCTTCGATGCCGTGGCCGAGGCGACGGCTTTCCTTTCCTCCGTGATGCCGATCGCTTTCGAAACCGGGACGATCTCGATGCCCCTCGCTTTCAAATGGGGAATCGCCTCCCTCAGGGCTCCGATGGTGGCCGGATAGGGGTGCCCGATGATCAGGCGCGGCTCCCCGTGATTCCGGGGATCCTGCTTTTCGGGAATGTGGTTCAGCGCGTCGAGGATGTATGTGTAATCCTGATTGTTGTCGATGAAGATGTGCCTGGACATGAACCGCAGCCCGATTTTCCCGGACACTTCCGGTCCCTTCGAAGCGCCGGTGGTGCGGCTGTCGACGAAGTAGTAGCCTTTCTTTTTCAGGCAGCCCAGGACAACGGACAGTTTTTCTTCGTCTTCCATGAATCTGGAACCCATGTGGTTGTTGACGCCCCCGATGTGACGCACGCCCTGAAGGTTCTTTTCGATTTTCCCGATCAGCTCATGTTCGGGCATCGAAAGCAGCAGGGCGTCGGGCCCCGGTTCGACCTCCGGATAGGCGTGCGGTTCCATGGGAAGGTGAAGCAGAATCTCCCGTCCCGTCCGGTGGATCATGTCCGACGCTTCCAGCGCGTGGGGGCAGTAGGGCAGCACCGCGAAGGCGATCGGCGCCTCCATGCCCAAAAGCTCCCGGACCGGCGCCAGGTCGCAGCCGATGTCGTCGATGAGAATGGCGATTTTCTGCTTCGCCGGCGCCGCCCGCTCCGCCGGCGCCGGCTTTTGTCTCGAATCGGGGCTCTTCACGATTCTGCCGACCGCGCGCCCGAGGCGGGTTTCCCCGGGCCGCCACTGGCCGGCCCACCTTTTCATCCCGTCGCCGTGCAGAATGCAGGCGACGGCGAGGGCGGCGAAGAGGGCTGCAAAAGCGATGAAGGCGGCTTTTCCGGTTCGGGACCGCTTTTTCCTGCGCACCCGCCGCAACCCGTCAGCCGGAAGTCTTCCGCTGCATGATCTCCCAGCTTTTCAGAATGTCGATTGCCTGTTTCAACTGATTGTCTTCGGCCGGTTCGTCGAATTCCTTTTTGACCGCCTTGACCGCTTCCTCCGGCTTGGCCTCCTTGGCATTCTCTTTCGGGGACTTGATGTGGCCTTTCAGGTCCCGCTCCCGGGGGCGTTCGTCGAGCGGGTCCTTTTCGTTGGCGGGCTTCAGGTATTTGACGACGATGTCTGGCGCGATGCCTTCCGCCTGAATCGACCGGCCGTTCGGGGTGTAGTATTTGGCCGTCGTCAGTTTCAGGGCGGAGCCGTCACCCAGGGGAATGACGGTCTGCACGGAGCCTTTTCCGAAGGTCTGCGTGCCGACGATCAGGGCGCGGCGGTTGTCCTGCAGCGCTCCCGCCACGATCTCCGCGGCGCTGGCCGTTCCCTCGTTGACCAGAACGACGACCGGGCTTGCCGGCTCGTCGCCGCCATCCCTGGCGACGAAATTGTTTTCGATGTTTTTCGTTCTCCCCTTCGTGGAGACGATGGTTCCCGATTTCAGAAAGACATCGGAAATCTCGACGGCCTGGGTCAGAAGGCCGCCGGGATTGTTTCTCATGTCCAGAATCAGGCCTTTCAGCGGTTTTGCTTGGGTGTCGAGGTCATGGAGCGCTTTTCTCAGTTCCGCGGCGGTTTTTTCCTGAAAGGCAGCAACCCGGATATAGCCGATCCGGTCGTCGTAAAGCCTGGATTTGATGCTCCGGATCTTGATGATGTCGCGTGTGATGACGAAATCCTTCGGTTTCGGCATCGATTCCCGCATGATGCTCAGCGTGACCTTGGTGTCCTTGGGACCGCGCAGCTTCTTGACCGCTTCCATGATGGTGATGTCCTTGGTGGATTGCCCGTCGATCTTGAGAATCTGGTCCCCCGCCTTGATGCCCGCCTGGAAGGCGGGCGTGTCTTCGATCGGGGAGACGATGGTCAGCACATCCTTCAGGATGGTGATTTCGATGCCGATGCCGCCGAAACTCCCCCGCGTTTCGACCTCCAGCTCCCTGTACATGTCCTGGGTCATGAAGCTGCTGTGGGGGTCGAGGGATTTCATCATGCCGTTCACCGCCCCCTGAATCAACGTTTTCTGCTCGACGGGCTCCACATAATTTTTTTGAACCATATCGAGGATTTCGTTGAACAGTTTCAGGTTCTTGTAGGCTTGCCGGTCCAGCGCCGCGGCGGGCCGGGCGCCCGGCAGTCCGATCAGGGCGATGACAAGAAAGCAGCAAATGGACACAGCGCGCATCTTATGGATGGTTTGCTTCATTGAAGACCTCCGTCCCGCGTGTACGGCATGGTTATAATCCCTTTATATTCCCGAACCGCTTACACTTTTTTTTAATTTAAAAGAATGAATGCCGCATCAGCGGGGCAGGCGTTTGTCGTTCAGCACGTTCAGAAAGGCGCGGACGCCCCTGACCCCCGCCGTCACGGTTGTGAAGGCGCCGAGAAGGGGGCTCTTCGCGGCGCCCTGAAAGATCCGGGCCACATCCGTGAAGTAGCCGAGTGTCAGTTGAAGTTTCTTGGCCTGATAGGCGATGCCGTCGACCTGGTCACGGACCGTCAGGGTCGCCTGGCTGAGTTGGGTGGTCATGACTTCGAGGTTTCTGAGAATCACGGGCAGGTTCTGATTCAGCGTCTGCACGGTGCCGGAAACCCGCTGCGCCGTCCTGCGAAGCTCCAGCAGGGCGGGAATCGAGAAGAGGGCAAACAGAAGGACGGCGACACTCAGAATGAAAACACTGATCTCCAGTAACATCGGCCCTCTCCTCCCTTCTCACGGGCTAAGCGTTCTTTTCCTTTTCCTCTTTGAAGGCCTCCAGGCCGGCGTCGACGGCGCGCTTCAGGCGGCTCTTCCCGTCCTCAAGGGTTTCCTTGCCGCGGTCCTTCAGCTCGCCCACTTTACCCCCCACGGCTTCGACCTTTTCCCGCGCCGTCAGTTCCGCCTCCTTCAGGCGCTCCACAGCCGCTTCGTATGCCCGCTTGCTTTTCTCCAGGGCCTGCTCGTATTCCGCTTTCGCCTTTGAGATCAGTTCGTCCGTCTTTCTGGCGATGTCCTCACGCGTTTCCCTGCCGCTTTTCGGTGCGTAAAGGATTCCCATGACCGCGCCGATCAGACCGCCGATGACCAAACCCTTCAGCCAATCCGTTCCTCTTTCTGACATGGCGACACCTCCTTGAACGATGGGTTTCCCGTCCGGCAAACGATTCCGTCCGGTGCTTCTATTTTAAACATTCCCGCGGAAAAGTAAAATAAAAAATGCCGCAAAAAAACCAAACCGGGCATTTGACGATCAAATGCCCGGCCGGGTTTCCCTTGTTTCTTTCTATATTACTTTGCTGCCGGGGCTGCCGGAGCGGGTGCTGCCGGGGCGGGTGCCGCCGGTGCGCCAGGTGCCGGAGCTGGTGCAGGTGCCGGTGCGGGTGCGGGTGCCGGTGCGGGCGCCGCAACCTTCGGGGGTTCAGCCGGCTTCTGCTCTTCTGCCTTCTTGCAGCCAACCACTGCGAGAGAAAACGTTACGACGAAAAGCAGGGAGAGAATAATAGCGAATACCTTCTTCATCAACTTGTCACCTCCTTTCACAAATTTGATTGCCCATGGGCATGATTCCATACCCAGTTTGACTGGAGACCATACGCTTTTTTTTTACCTTGTCAAGATAATTTTATCAGGTTATAAAGCGGCGAAATTCGAAAATTTCCTGGTTGCGGGAGGGTATATGATCCTGGGCATCGATGTGGGTGGAACGCATACGGACGCTGTGCTGATCGATCGCGGCGGGGTCCGGAAGAAGGCCAAGGTCGCCACCGATGCCGGGAATCTGGTTCTCTCCCTGCTGAACGTCACCGGCGCGCTTCTGGGCGACGAAAACCCGGAGCATCTGGAGCGGGTCGTCCTCAGCACCACCATTTCCACCAATGCCATCGTGCAGCGCAAGACGGAACGCGTCGGCATGGTGCTGGCGAGCGGGCCCGGCGTGAACCCTTCCCCTCTGAAATTTTCCGAGGACGTCCATTTCATTTCGGGATATGTCAACCACCGCGGCATGGAAGTTGCGAAGATCGACGCGAACGAGGTGCTGCAGGTCAAAGAGTCCTTCCGGTCGCGGGGCATCGAGACGGCCGGCATCGTCGGGAAGTTCTCCACCCGGAACCCCGATCAGGAATGCACGGTCAGGGACCTGCTGCAGGACGGCCTCGCGCGGGTCTCCCTCGGCCATCAAATGTCCGGCCATCTCAACTTTCCCCGGCGGGTGTCCACCACCTATCTCAACGCCGCCATATCCGGCCTCTACGGCAGGTTCGTCCGGGAGGTCCTGGACTTCGTCCGCCACCGGAGCATCTCGGTCCCCATCTACATCCTCAAGGCGGACGGGGGCACGTTCGATATCGCCCGGTCCCTCGATTTCCCGGTGCAGACGATCCTCTCCGGCCCCGCCGCCAGCATCATGGGGATTCTGGCCACGTCCGCGTGCCGGGAGGATGCGATCGCCCTCGACATCGGGGGCACGACAACGGACATTGCCATTTTTGCGGACGGCGTCCCGCTCCTGGAAGCCCTTGGCGTCCGGATCGAGGAGCACAAAACGCTGATCCGGGGGCTCCGCACCACGTCGATCGGGCTGGGGGGGGACAGCTGCGTCCGCGTCGAGAACGGGGCGCTGATCATCGGACCGGAGCGCGAAGGGCCGGCCGCCGCCTTCGGGGGCCCCTGTCCGACGCCGACGGACGCCATGATTGTCCTGGGCCTCACCGGCATCGGCGACCGGGAAAAGGCGGCTGGAGCGATCGCGCAGATCGCCGGCAGCCTGCACTGCCCTCTGGAAGAGGCCGCGGAGAGGATCTTCGACCAGGCCTGCCGGACCATCGTCTCGCGGATTGAAAAAGTGATCGGGGAAATCAACAACCAGCCGGTTTACACGATCCATGAGATGCTGGAGGGGAAGAAGCTGAGCCCGAAAACCCTGCATGTGGTCGGCGGCCCGGCGGAGCCCATGGCCCCGCGCCTGGGCCGGCTGCTGAACTGCCCGGTTTTCATTCCGGAGCATGCGGAAGTGGCGAACGCCATCGGCGCGGCGCTGGCGCGGACAACCGCCGAGCTGACCATCCTTGCCGATACGGAGCGGAAAATGCTGACGATTGCCGAAGACGGGTACCGAATGGACATTCCGTCCCGCTTCGGAAGGGAGGACGCCATTCGCATCGGCCGGGAAAAGCTCCGGGAGAAGACCGTCGGAATGGGGGCCGCGGAGGAGGATATCGAGATGGAAGTGATCGAAGACCAGGAATTCAACATGGTCAAGGAATTTTACACTACCGGCAAGAATATCCGGGTCAAGCTGCAGGTCAAACCGGGGTTGATTTCGGGATACGGGGCAGGGGTCTCACGATGAAGGCAAAGCAGCGAAAAACCGGACTGGTCTTTTTCCCCGCCTTTGACTGGGCGATTTCGCCCACGCACCCGGAGCGGGAGGAGCGGCTGCTCTACACGCAGGACCAGGTGATCGAAGAGGGCCTGCTGGACTCCGATCGCATCGTCGAGTTCAAGCCGGGCCTGGCGACGGTGGCGGACATCAACCGCATCCATGTCTGCGTGCCCGACGCCCGGCATGTCGTCACCGAGTCCCATCTCATCTCGGCGGGCGGCGCCATCACGGCGGCGGACAAGGTCCTGAAAAAGGAGGTGGACAACGCCTTCGCCCTCGTCCGGCCCCCCGGCCACCACGCGATGCGCGTGGTCCACGGCGCCCGCGGGTTCTGCAATGTGAACATCGAGGCCATCATGATCGAGTACATCCGCAAGGTTTACGGGCCGAAGCGGATCGCCGTCGTCGACACGGACTGCCACCACGGGGACGGCACGCAGGACATTTTCTGGCACGATCCCGAAACGCTGTTCATCTCGATCCATCAGGACGGGCGCACCCTTTATCCGGGCTCCGGCTTTCATGACGAATTCGGGGGGCCCAACGCCCTGGGAATGACCGTGAACATCCCCCTGCCGCCCCGGACATCGGACCGCGGTTTTCTCCATGTCCTGGATCACGCGATCCTTCCCATCCTCGAGGAATTCAAGCCGGACCTGATCGTCAACTCCGCCGGGCAGGACAATCACTACACCGATCCCATCACCAACATGCGCTTCAGCGCCCAGGGGTACGCCACCCTGAACGACCGGCTGTCGCCCGACATCGCCGTCCTGGAAGGCGGATACTCCATCGAAAAGGCGCTTCCCTACGTCAATGTGGGGATCATCCTCGCGATGGCCGGCATGGACTACAGTCACGTGAAGGAGCCGGATTATGACCCGCTTTCGATCCGCGAGTCCGACGACATCCTCCGCAGGATCGAAAAGGACGCCGCGGAAATCCTCCGGATGTGGAAAAAGCGGGACAGCCTGAAGGCCAAACTGGTGGGCGATGCCCGGTATGTGCAGCGGCGGAAGAACATTTATTATGACACGGACGGCATCAGCGAGCAGCAGGAGGAAACGGTCCGCGTCTGCGGCGATTGCGGCGGCCTGGTCACGATCGATTCCATGGCCGATACGGGGAGCCGGATCTTTGCCGTGGTCGTGCCGGGGCGGAGCTGTCCCGCCTGCCGGGAAAACGGGGAAGCCCTTTTCAAAAAGACGGAGCGGGGCCGGTATCGGGCCGTTTATTTCCAGGACCGGGACCGGGATCTTTATCTCGTCAAATGACGCGGGTCAATCGATGATCCGCGGCGTTGTTCCAGGATTTCACTAATGACAAAGGAGGAAGAATCATTACGATGAGTGACGATGTGGTAAAAAGGACCCAGGAGACGGCAAAGAAACTGTTTGGGGCGGGAATCAAGATGGATCCGCCCTATCTGATGTGGCGGGAATTCGACAAGGACCTGGCCAACGACTTTTCGAAGTTCATCACGGGCAATCTCTACTCCCGGACGGTTTTGACTCTGCCGGAAAGGCAGATGGTTGCCTGCGCCATGCTGGCGGCGCTGCGGGCCACGGGAGAGCTGAAGCTGCATGTCAATGCGGCGCTCAATGTGGGCTGCGACCCGAAAAAACTGGCGGAGATCTTCTTCCAGGTGGCGACGTATGCCGGCATGCCGGCGGTCAACGAAGCCCTGGAGGTTTACCGGGATGTTTTGAAGGAACGGGGGGAGTGGCCGCTGAAATGAGCAGGTTGTGAAGGGTTTGCGGGGCCGGCGGGTCCTGAAGCCTGAAAAGAAAATGCCGGGCCTTTCGTGAAAGGCCCGGCATTCGTTTATCGTTCCAAAGACGGGACCGGTTACTCGAGGACGACCAGAACCTGGTTCGTATCGACCTTGTCCTTTTCGCCGACCTTGATTTCGGCGACTTTTCCGCTCGCCGGCGCCACGATGGGGTTTTCCATCTTCATTGCCTCAAGAATGATCAGTTCATCATCCGCATTGACGGAATCGCCGACATCGACCAGGATCTCCGCGATCGTTCCGGGCATGGGGGCTACTACTTCGACAGCCATTTGTTCAGACCTCCTTTGCTTGAATTTTATGCCGGCATGGTTTCTTCAGCCATGCTGTGTTATGATGTTTGCATTCGGCGGGGGACCGTTGCGTTCCCCCGCCGAATGCGTTCAACGCATTATTTCTTCCAGGCGGCGGGGCCCCACTTCTCGGGAAGAATGGCCTCGGCGGACCACTCTGTGGGAACCTTCTGGCCGGGCTTCTCGCCGACCTTCGCGACCAGCTTGGCCAGACCGGGACGGCCGAACTCGGGATGCCCCTCCTTCAGTGTCCGGCCGTTGATCACCGCCTCGGAGCGGAGCCGCTGGCCGATCGTCTTCTCCATCTTCGCACCCAGCCAGAGCACGCGGTCCACATCGAAGCCGTGCTCGATGCCCAGCTCGTCGATCTGCACCAGCAGGTCCTCCAGGCAGATCAGGCCCACGTAGCGGGGATCCTTGTAGTAGTATTCCCCGGTGCCCCGGATGGGACTGTCGTCCAGGAAATTGGCCGGCTGGCCGCCCAGGCCGCCCAGCGTCCCCTCAAAACGGGTGATCCCCGCATGCAGGGCCGCCAGAATCGAGGCCGACGCGACCCGCTTCGTCTCGTGCAGATGGCACAGATGCGCCTCCGGGTTCGGCATCGCATCCATCACCATGGAAAAATACCGGTACACCTGGGCCGCCGAGGCGGACCCGTCGTGGTCGGCATGCTCAATGTCGTGTGCGCCGATGGAGAACCACCGCTTCGTAAACTCCACCGCGTCCTCCAGCTTCGTCGCCCCCGTGATCGGGCTCCCCCAGATCGTGCTCACCGTGCCGCACATCTTGAGTCCCGCATCCGTCGCCTTCTTGATGCAGCGCTCCGCTTCCTTCCAGTACTGCGTCAGCGTCGTGCCCGAATTGGCAAAATGATGCTCGGGGTCCGTGGAAACCATCATCAGAATCCGGTCCGGTCCGATCCCCTTCTTCTTCAACTCAATCGCCCGATCCACGGCGGTTTCCCGGATCGTGACTGCGGTCATGCAGAGATCTTCATATTTGACACCGGCACGGGCACAGCGCTTTTTGAACTCGTCGCTTCGCAGGGCCATCAGAACCGCATCCGCATCCGAAAACTGCGGCGTGGTAACGGCGCTTCCCAGGTTGGTTACTTCAATCTCCTTCGCCCCGGCCAGAATCATCTCCTGACCATAAAAAATCTTCGCCTGCGTCGATATGAACTTCTCGCAATGCTGGAAACCGTCCCGGATCGTAATGTCCCCGATCATCACCTTCTTCGGCATCCTCGGAAATATCTTCCAATAATCATACTCTGTCGCCATACAACCACTCCTCCTTCAGATAAATTTTTTAATAAAGAATCTCCCCTCACTCAGGCGGCAGAAAGGAGAAGGGGAAACTTTATCAGTTCTTTTACTCACCCTTGAAAACGGGCTTCCTTTTCTCGGCAAATGCCGCCAGGGCCTCCAGGCGATCCTTCGTCGGAATCGTCACCTCGTAAGCCTTGGATTCCAGCGGCAGCGCCACGCCGAGGCTGGCCTCCGACCCATAGTTGAGAACGAACTTGGCCTGCGCCACGCCGATGGGGCCGTTCTTGGCAATTTCCCTGGCCAGTTCCAGGGCGGCGTCCAGAAGCTTGTCCGGCTCGACCACCTTGCTGACGAGACCGATATCCAGCGCCGTCTGGGCGTTGAAACGGCGGGCCGTGTAGATCAGCTCCTTCGCCTTCGCCACGCCGACGATTCTGGGTAGGCGCTGGGTGCCGCCCGCGCCGGGAATGATGGCCAGACTCGTTTCCGTGAGGCCCATCAGGACATTGGACGAGGCGATGCGAATATCGCATGCCAGGGCCAGCTCCGTGCCGCCGCCGAAGGCGAAGCCGTTGATGGCGGCGATGACCGGCACCCGCACCTGCTCGACGGCGGTGAAGGTGTTCCGGATCGTGAAGATGAACCGGCGGACCTGGTCCTGCGTCAGGGTCCGCCTCTCCTTCAGGTCCGCTCCCGTGGAGAAGGACCACTTTTTCGGCTCGTCGCCGGCCTTGGACCCGGTGATGATGATGCACCGCAGGTCCATGTCGAAATTGGCCTCCCGGATCACATCCGCGAGGACGGCCAGCAGGTCGAAATTAAAGCAGTTCATGGCATCGGGCCGATTCAGCGTGAGAATCAGGATGCCGTCATCGGTTCTTTCCTGCAGCAGTATATCTGCCATAGTGATTTCTCCTCTCGAAATTCTGTGGATAGCTTTCAGACCTTCAGATCGCCCCAGTAGGATTCCTTGATGGGAACCCGGAGCGCGATCTCGAAGCCTCGGGCGATCTTTTCGCGCGCCTCGCTGAAGGCCACGACGCCATCGTGGAAAATCAGCGAACCGGTGTAGAAGGGATGCCCTTCCGCGTCGTAGCGGTCTCTCATCATCTGGCGGAACTTGGCCATTTCATCCTCGTTCACCTGGCCGCCCTTGTCGATGATGTTCTTGCGGCGGACCGTTTCCACGATGAAGCCCGCCGTCTCGCCGGACATGACCGTCGTGCGGCCCCGCATGTTGGTGAAGGCGAAGCGGGGCTTGAAGGCCCGGCCGCACATGCCGTAGTTGGCGGCGCCGTGGTCGGGGCCGATGACGTAGGTGATCTTGGGGGTGTCCAGGCAGGTGCAGGCCCGGACCATGTCGGAGCCGTATTTGCCGATGCCGCCCCATTCCTCTGCCTTGCCCACCATGTAGCCGGGCGAACCCTGGAGGAAGAGGACCGGAAGCTTGGCGTTGCCGCAGCGGATCATCCACTCCGTGGCCTTGCGCGCCGCGTCGATGTAGATGACGCCGCTGGCGTTGGAAGCGATGACGCCCACGGGAATGCCTTTCATCCACATCTTGCCGGCGATGACCGAATCCCCGCGGCCGGGGCCGTAGGTGGGCTTGTACTCGTAGAAATAACTGTCATCGGCCAGACACTTGATGGTTTCCTTGATATTGATGTACTGATAGGTGTCCACGGGCGTGCTGCGCATCATTTCCTTGAAATCGAACTTCGGCTCCCGGTTCTCCCGGCGCTCGATGCAGAGCTTGTTGGAGGGTTCGAATTCCATCATGGCGCGCAGTTTGGCGATTCCCTCTTCCTGAGTCCGGACAAAATGATCGCAGCCGCCGGAGTGCTGGGTGTGCACATACGCGCCGCCCAGGTCTTCCATGGAAACCGTCTCGCCGATGGCGGACTTGACCATGGGGGGGCCGGCCAGGAAGGCGTAGGCCATCTTTTCGATCATAATGGATTCGCTGGCCAGGTAAACGATGTAGGCGCCGCCCGCGGTGTTGCCGCCGGTGGACAGGGTGTACTGCCGGATGCCCTTGGCGGACATGTGGCACATGTTGTAGAACATGGTCCCGAAGTGGCCGTCATCGGCGAAGCAGCCGACCTGCAGGGGCAGGTTGATGCCTCCCGAATCGGTGAGGTAGACACAGGGCAGCTCGCACTGCTCGGCGATCGCCTGGGCCCGCATGTGCTTCTTCAGGGTGATGGGGAAATAGGTTCCCGCGGCGTAGCGGTTCTCATTGGCGAAGATCATGCAGTCCTTGCCCATGACCGTGCCGACGCCGGTGACGAGGCCGCCGCCCGGGATGTGGGCGCGCTTTTCCGATTCGTAGATCTCGCCGCCGTAGAGGCGCTTCTTGCCGATGTCGTAGCCGGCGTCGAGCCCCAGCTCGTAGAAGTCCGTCCCCGGGTCGATCAGCATCTTGACCAGGTCGCGCATCGGTTTTTTGCCCTGCTTGGCCAGACGGGCCACCTGATCGGCGCCGCCGATGTCGTAGGCCTCTTCACGGTGCTTGAACAGGAGCGCGTCCTGCGCCTCCCAATGTTTCAGGTTGGTCTCCCGTTCCTTTTCCAACCGTTCAGCTCTTGACAATCTTGGTTTTTTCTCTTCTTCTGCCATGTCGCCCTCCTCTAAGAATTTTGATGAAAAACTGAAAAACGTGTTTTATGCTTTGGCGGCCCTTGCGGAAACCATCTATGGTTTCGCCGCGCTCGCCTTACAAACATCGATTCATGCTTGCCAGGGCTGCTCCGCGATTGTTCCCGACAAATTGATGGGATGGGCAGATCTCCTTCAGGCGCAGGGATTTTGCGTGAGCGTGAGATTGATCCTAAAACGATGGTTACCTATATGAAAGAGGGCGGACTGTCAAGCATTTTTAGAGAGGATGAGGATACTTTGTCGAACCCTTGAAGAATGGTCCGCGGGCGGTGAATCATTGCGTTGCAATATCCTCAATATTCGCCGCCCGCGGACCGGCGCCAATGGCCGGATTTCCGAATTATTTCTTCTTCCAGGTCGCCAGATCGTTTGCCGTCCAGCCCTGGAGCATGATAGACGTGCCGTTGGGACCGCACTTCCAGATCATGACGGAGTCGGTTCCCTGGTGCTGTGCACTCGACCAGTTGACCTTCGGGCCGACGCCCTTGAAATCCTTCGTTTCGTTCAGCGCCTTCAGACAGGCTTCCGTGGAAAGTTTCGGCCCCGCCCGCTTCAGGGCGTCGACGAAGGGCTCCGCGAAGAGAATGCCGGCCATGTAGAAGAGGCCCCACCGCTCATCCGGCGCCATCCGTTTGGCGGCCTCGCGGTATTTTACCATCAGGGGCAGCGTGGCGTCGGTCGGTTCGGAAAAAGCCCCCGTGATGACCCCCTCCCACAGCCCCCCGCTGATCTTGTGCATCAGGGCGTAATCGGAAAGCGTGTTCGAGGAGACCCACTGGGGCTTGTAGCCGATGGTGGCGCAGGTTTTCAGGGCGATCACGGCCGTTGTCGGGTTGACCCACATGATGACCGATTCGGCCCCGGAATTCTTGAACTTGAGCATCTGGGAGGCCAGGTCCTTTTCCGTGGGCTCCACGGGGATCTCCGCCACGGGCTTCAGCTTGTAGTGGTTCATCCGCTGCCGGAAGCCGTCAAGGCCGTTCTTTCCATAGGAGTCGTTCTGGTAGAAAAAGCCGATTTTTTTGATCTTCAGCTTCTCGACGATGTATTTGGTCAGAAGGGAGGCTTCATCCTCATAGAGAGGGTAGATGCTGAAAAGATAGGGGTTGACGGGGAAGACGTATTCCTTGACGCTCGTGGCGGGGCCCACCCAGATGACCTTGTTCTGGGCCAGGTAATCCTTCACGGCAAGCCCCCCGGCCGCCGACACGCCGCCGACGAAGGCAAAAATTCCCTGTCTCTCCACCAGTTCCTTGACCGCCGCTTTGGTCTGGGTCGGGTTGTACTGGTCGTCCCGGATGAAGTACTTGATTTTCCGGCCGTGGATGCCGCCTGCCTCGTTGACCAGGTTGAACAGGATGCTTGAGCCCCTGGCGACGGAACCCCACGGGGCGGCCGGGCCTGTCTGGGGGCCCCACTGGGCAACCCGGATCTCCTTGTCGTCGAAACCGGGCGCGGCGCCGCCGGCCGACGGTAGCGCGACAAGAGACAGCATGACGATCAAAACGAACAATAACAGTCCTTTTTTGCGCATGATCCTTCCCTCCTTAGATTGAATGTGCCCGCCGATGGGCAATGCACCCCATCGGAACCCGCTCTTTTCCTTCGATTGCAATCCTTCGCGTCAGAATGCCCGGCAATCACCCCCTTCACGACGGGGATCCATTTCCCGTCAGCCTTTGTACCACCGCCCCTTTTCCTTGATGAAGGTAAAGTCGAAATTCACCTGCGCCGTCTGCCCCGTGTCGACGTAAAGGAATTTCAGGTCGACCTCAACCCGGGCGAACTTTTCCACATCCGGATATGCCTGCCTGTCTTCGTTTTCCCGGATGCCGGCAATGTTCAGGATGTTGTATTCCACGATGCGCACCGGCGATGCTTCCGCCTCGGCCAGGTAGGCCGCATAATCGCGGGTGGCGCAATAGACGGACGACGGGGCCAGATGATCATAGACCGCCTTCAGGTCCCGCTTCAATTCCGCATCGAGATAGGCCCGGGCCGCCCGGTAAACGGCCAGGCCCTCGGCGGACAAACCGGCCGGCCCGTCCGGTTCCGCTCCGCACATCGCCGCCGACGGCGCGCACAGGAGGATCGAAATCAGGGAGAAGATCATCGCTGCGATCCGGAATCGCTTTTCGCTCATGCAATTCATCCGCAATGTTCACAGACAGGCCGCCCGGGTGAATGCGGCGCGCGTCAGGAATGGCTTGGGCCGTCATGAGGTTCGGCGGATGAAAGCCGCACCGGCGGCGGCAAGGAGGCCGTCGCCGATCCCGTTCGGAAATCGTTGTCACAGCCCTTTGAATGTGTTACTAATCCGTTCCAAAAAACGTCCGGAGTATACCTTGGCGGAACCGTCTTTGCAAGTTCTAAAGGGCCTGTGGAACCTCCTGGAGATCATAAAGAAGTTAAGGTCTCCCGAAGGATGCCTCTGGGACCGGCAGCAGAGAAAGGAGGATATCGGGCGCTGCCTGATCGATGAGGCCTACGAAGTGGTCGATGCGATCGATGGCGGCTCGGCCCCGGCCCTGCGGGAAGAGCTGGGCGACCTCCTTTTTCAGATCCTTTTCCTGGCGGTCATGGCGGAGGAGCGGGGGGAGTTCGCCCTGCCCGACGTGATGAGCGAGATTGCGGAAAAAATGACCCGGCGTCACCCCCACGTCTTCGGCGACCGGAAAGTGCGGGACGTGGAGGAAATCAGGGCCAACTGGCGGGACATCAAGGAAAATCTGGAGAACAAACACCGCGGCAGGGGAGTCCTGGACGGGATTCCCCGTTCGCTGCCTTCGCTGCTGCGGGCGCAGAAAATGACGGAAAGGGCTTCCCGGGTCGGCTTCGACTGGTCTGCGACGGAGGATGTCCTGGCCAAGGTCGAGGAAGAGCTGCGGGAGCTGAAGGCCGCACTGGGCGGCAGTGAACCGGCAAAGGTCCGGGAGGAGCTGGGCGATCTCCTCTTTTCGCTGGTGAACCTCAGCCGCTTTGCCCGCGTCGACGCCGATGAAGCGCTGCGCCGGGCCAACGACAAGTTTGCCCGCCGCTTTGCCTGCGTGGAGCGGGGGCTGGCGGCGGAGGGAAAGACGCCCGGGCAGGCCTCGCTGGCGGAGATGGACCGCATCTGGGACGAATGCAAGGCGGGGGAAGAGGGGTAACATGGATTTTTTTCTTTGCGTGCTGGGCATGGTGTTCATCATCGAGGGCCTCCCCTATTTCGCATTTCCGGACAAGATCAAGACCTATCTGATCAAGGTGACCGAAATTCCCGATGCGACCCTGAGAATGCTCGGGCTCGCCGCCATCGCAGCCGGACTGCTTCTCGTCTATCTGGGGCGGTCCTGAGATGAACCTGGCGGATTTCGGCTACCACCTGCCCGAGGAACTGATTGCCCAGGCGCCCTGCCGGGAGCGG
Source organism: uncultured delta proteobacterium (assembly GCA_963709485.1). Classification (GTDB taxonomy): domain Bacteria; phylum Desulfobacterota; class Syntrophia; order Syntrophales; family Fen-1087; genus JAXDBM01. The sequence goes on along the minus strand of CAVPWE010000002.1, from coordinate 36,065 downwards.
TCCGGTTCCCGCATGATGGTGGTCGACCGCCGGACGGCGGCTGTCCGGCATGACCGTTTCGACCGGCTGCCGGCCCTCCTGAAAGACGGGGACGCACTGGTCATCAACGATTCAAAGGTGATTCCGGCCCGGCTCGCCGGGAAGAAGGAAACGGGTGGCACGGTCGAAATTCTCCTGCTTTCCAGGGTGCGCGGCGACACGCCGCTGATGCAGACCTGGGAGGCCCTGCTCCGGCCGGCGAAAAGGCTGTCCGTCGGTCACCGGATCGGCTTTGCGGAGGGCTGCGAGGCCCGGGTTGCCGAGCGCATCTCCGACAAGAAGTGGCTGCTCGACTTCACGGTCACGATTCCCTTTGCCCGCTTCCTGGAACGGCACGGGTCGGCCCCCCTGCCGCCCTATATCAAAAGGAAAAAGGGCGATGCGCATTCCCCCGAAGACGATATCCGGCGCTATCAGACGGTTTACGCCACGCAGCCGGGCTCGATCGCGGCGCCGACGGCGGGGCTGCATTTTTCCCGGGAGGTCCTGACCGCGCTCAAAGACTGGGGCGTCGCCGTTGTGCCGGTGACCCTCCATGTCGGCTACGGGACCTTCCTGCCGATTGAAACCGCTTCCGTCGAGGACCATGTCATGGAGGCGGAGTTTTACCGGATCGGCGGGGAGGCGGCGGAACAGGTGAACCGCGCGGAACGGGTGGTCTGCGTGGGCACGACCTCGGCGCGGGCGATCGAAGCCGCCGCCGACGGGCAGGGGAGGGTGAGCCCCGGTTCGGCATGGACGCGGCTTTACATCTATCCCGGCTACCGGTTCCGGCGCGTCGGGGCGCTGCTCACCAATTTTCACCTTCCCGCGTCGTCTCTGTTTCTGCTCGTCTGCGCCCTGGCGGGCAGGGACCTGATGCAGAGCGCCTACCGGCAGGCGATTGCGGAACGCTACCGCTTTTACAGTTACGGGGACTGCATGCTGATCCGGTAGCGCGGCTTTGGATTCGGGGACGTTTTGCGCGGATCGACCGCTCATCGCCGTTCCGCCGTCCCTGCGGCCCTGACGATCGGGAATGGAATGGTTTTTGATTTTACGGTTCTGAAAAAGGATGTGAAAACCGGCGCGCGGCTGGGAAGGATCCGGACGGGACACGGCGAAGTGGACACCCCGGTGTTCATGCCCGTGGGCACGCAGGGGACCGTCAAGGCACTCACGCCCGAAACGCTCCTGGAACTCGGGGCCGGGATGATTCTCGGCAACACCTATCACCTCTACCTGAGGCCGGGGCATGAGCTGATCCGGGACCTGGGCGGCCTCCATTCCTTCATGAACTGGCACGGGCCCATCCTGACGGACAGCGGCGGCTTCCAGGTGTACAGCCTCGGGGCCCTGCGGAAGGTGACTGCGGACGGCGTGCTGTTCCGGTCCCACATCGACGGGTCCCGGCATTTCATCGGCCCGGAACTGGCGGTGTCGATCCAGGAGGCCCTCGGCGCCGACATCATGATGTGTCTGGACGAGTGCACACCCTATCCGGCATCCCGAAGCGAAGCCGGGAAATCGCTGGCGCTGACCCTGCGCTGGGCGGCGCAGGAGCCGGGCGGCGCGGAAGGATGCCCACCGGGCCCTTTTCGGGATTGTCCAGGGCGGGATGTATCCCGACCTGAGGCGGGAGGGCGATCGAAAGCTGGTCGAAATGGGGTTCGACGGCTATGCCCTGGGCGGTCTCAGCGTCGGCGAGCCCAAGGCGATGATGATGGACATGGTTGGCCATGCGGCGCCGCTCCTCCCCGCGGACGGGCCGAGGTACCTGATGGGCGTCGGCCTGCCGGAGGACATCGTTGCCTGCGTGGCGCAGGGGATCGACATGTTCGACTGCGTGATCCCGACCCGTTCGGCGAGACATGGATTATTATTTACAAATCGCGAAAAGGTTGTTATAAAGCACGCCCGCTACCGGGAGGATTCGTCGCCTGTCGATGATTTATGCGATTGTTATACTTGCAGAAATTACTCGCGGGCCTATCTCCGGCACCTGTTCATGGCCGGAGAGATCCTGGCGATGGTGCTCAACACGATCCATAATGTCCGTCATTATACACGTCTGATGGAGCGGATCCGGGAAGCGATCCGTGAAGGGCGGTATGCTGAATTCATTGGGCAATTTCCCGGCGCCGGGCGGACGAACGATTCAGACAGTGCCTTACATAAATAGGATAAAGGAGGAGAGCATGTTTGCAGATGTGGCCTATGCCATGGGGAGCATGGGCGGCGGAAACGAGACGGCCGGGGGGAACCTCGGTTTCATCATCATGATGGCGACCCTTTTCGGCATTTTCTATTTTCTGCTGATCCTGCCGCAGCAGAAGAAGCAGAAGGAGCTGAAGAAAATGCTGGCCGAGCTGGCCCACGGCGATCTCGTCATGACCACGGGCGGCATAAAGGGAAAAGTCACAGCCCTGGCGGAGGCAGAGGTGACCCTCGAGATTGCCAAGGATGTCCGTATCAAGGTGGCCCGAAGCTTCATCGGCGCGGTTGTCGAGAAGGCGCCGAAAGCATAAACCGGAAGGGGGTCCATTATGTTGAAGAGCATCAAATTAAGGGCTGCGCTGGCGTTGATCGTCTGTCTTGCCGGGCTTTTTTACCTGGCGCCCTCCCTGACACCCCATCTTCCCGATTTCTGGAAGAAGAACCTGCCGGCGGACAAGATTCACCTGGGCCTTGACCTGCAGGGCGGCATGCATCTCGTGCTCGAGGTCAATGCGGACAAGGCCGTCGAGGCGGCTATGGAGCGGACGGCCAACGACATGAAGGAAACCCTCATGGACAAAAGGGTCCGTTTCCGGAACATCGAGCGGACGAAGGAGAACACCATCTCCCTGGAGCTGGCCGACAGCGCCGCGAGAGGGGCTTTCGAAAAAATACTCAAGGACCAGTATCCGGACCTGGACGTTGTCTCCTCCCGCATTGCGGATGGCCGCGAGACGGTGGGACTGAAGATCAAGGACAAGCGGGCCGTCGACATCAGGAAGCTGGCCGTCGAGCAGAGCCTCGAAACCATCCGCAACCGGGTGGATCAGTTCGGCATCACCGAGCCCGAGATCATTCCGCAGGGCGAGGACCGGATCATCGTCCAGCTTCCCGGCATCAAGGACGCGGCCCGGGCGAAAAACCTCATCGGCAAGACGGCGCTTCTGGAATTCAAGCTCGTCGACGAGGAGCACGGCATCGAGGATGCCCTGAAAGGCGTGGTGCCGGAGGGAAGCGTCCTGGTCTACGGCTCTTCGATCGACCGGGAGAGCGGGAGAAGGGCGAGCCTGCCCTACCTTCTCAAGAGCAAGTCCCTGATGACGGGCAATGCGCTCGAGACGGCGCAGGTCAAGATCAGCGACCGCTTCGGGGAGCCGCACGTGGCCCTGAAGTTCAACAGCCAGGGGGCGAAGGATTTCGACCGGATCACCGGCGAAAACGTCAAGAAGCGCCTGGCCATTGTGCTGGACGGCGTCGTCCATTCCGCCCCGGTGATCCAGGAGCGGATATCCGGCGGCGACGCCCAGATCACCGGCAGCTTTACGCTTGACGAGGCCAAGGATCTCGCCATCGTCCTCCGCGCGGGCGCCCTGCCGGCGCCGGTGACCATTCTCGAGGAAAGGACCGTCGGCCCGTCCCTCGGGCAGGATTCCATCGACCAGGGATTCTGGTCCATGGCCATCGGGGGACTGCTGGTGGTGATTTTCATGATCGTCTATTACCGGCTCTCCGGCGTGGTTGCCAATCTCGCCGTGATCCTGAACATCATCATCATCCTGGGCGCCCTGGCCGCGTTCCGGGCTACGCTGACGCTGCCGGGCATCGCCGGCATCGTGCTGGTGATCGGCATGGCCGTGGACGCCAATGTGCTGATTTTCGAGAGGATCCGCGAGGAGCTGCGCCTGGGAAAGACCCCGCGGGCCGCCGTCGAGGCCGGCTATGCCAAGGCCTTTCTGACCATTCTGGACTCCAACGTGACCACGCTGATCGCCGCGCTCTTCCTGTTCGGGTTCGGGACGGGTCCGGTGAAAGGGTTCGCGGTTACCCTCAGCATCGGCATCGTCGTCAGCATGTTCACCGCCGTCTTTGTTACGCGGATCATCTTCGACTATTTCGTCTGGGAAAGGAAAATTCAGGCCATCAGCGTGTGATGCGACCGCGGTGGTGCGCCTGTCCTGTTCATGACAGGCCGCCGATCCGCCCCATAAAAGGCGAAGACCTGTAAAGAGGGAATCATGGAATTAATCAAACCGGGAATCCATTTTGATTTTGTGGGCAGGATGAATCTGGCCTTCGGCATCTCCCTGGCCCTGATCGCGATCAGCATCGCTTCGATCATCTGGCACGGCGGCCTCAATTACGGGATCGACTTCGCGGGCGGTACGCTTGTGCAGATCCGGTTTCAGAAGGAGACGCCGGCGGACCGGATTCACAGCGCCCTGAAGCCCATCGGCCTTGAAAACAGCATTATACAATCCTTCGGACCCAATGAGGTCGTGGTCCGGGTGGGCGAGGTGGAGCGCGCGGGCGGCGAGCTTTCCCAGAAGATCAGGGAGAGCCTGGCGCAATCCCTCGGTGAGGGCGCCTTCGAGGTGCGCCGCGTGGAAGTGGTGGGGCCCAAGGTCGGCAAGGACCTGACCCGGAAAGCCATCCTGGCCATCGTTTTTTCCTGGATCGGCATGCTCGTCTATATCGCCTGGCGGTTCGAATTCCGCTATGCCGTGGGTGGCATCCTGGCGCTGGTCCATGACACGATCATCACCATCGGCGCCATGTCCCTGCTCAACAAGGAATTTGACCTGACCATTGTGGCGGCGCTGCTCACCATCATCGGCTATTCGATCAACGACACCATTGTCGTCTTCGACCGGATCCGGGAAAATGTGAGAAAAAACATCAAGCAGCCCCTGGCGGAAGTCATTAACGGCAGCATCAACCAGACGCTGAGCCGGACGATCCTGACCTCCCTGACCGTTTTTCTGGTGCTGCTGGCGCTGTTTTTCCTGGGCGGACCGGTGATTCACGATTTTTCCTTTGCCCTGCTGGTCGGCGTGGTGGTCGGGACCTACTCGTCCATCTTCATTGCCAGCGCCATCGTTTTGGCCTGGGAACGCATGAAACCGTCCAAACCCAGGAGGAAAAAGTAGTTTGTCCCCCCTGGAGACGGCCGGGCTCACGGTATTCATCCTCGTTCTGTTTATCGGCATTTTCGTCACCGTGTTTGGCCTGCCGGGAACGGTAATCATCCTGGCCGACGTGTTCGTCTACGCCCTGGTTACCGGTTTCGATCCCATCGGATTCAAGGTGATCCTTGCCCTGACGGTCATTGCCGTCGTCGCGGAGGCGGCCGATTTCGGCCTGGGGATGATCGGGGCCGCACGCTACGGGGCGTCGCGAAAGGGAGTCTGGGCCGCCCTGATCGGCAGCCTGGCGGTCGCGGCGGTCGCCACCCCCCTTTTCACGGGAGTCGGGACGCTGCTGGGGATTTTCCTGGGCGGATTCGCCGGGGTTTTCCTGGTCGAATTCATGGAGCAGAGAAAATTGAAGCACGCCTTCCGCGCCAGTTACGGGGCGGTGCTGGGGAAAGTCGGGGGGATCCTGATCAAGGGGCTTCTGTCCGTCCTGATGGTCATGATCACGCTGTACCATATTTATTCATAAGGGATCGGGAATGACAAAACCGAAGTCGAAATTTGTGGAATATGCGGAGGCGATCATCATTGCCATTGTGATCGCCCTGTTCATCCGGACCTTCATCGTGCAGGCCTTTAAAATCCCATCAGGCTCCATGAAGCCGACCCTGCTGATCGGCGATCACATTCTGGTGAACAAATTCATTTACGGCGTCAAAATCCCCTTCGTTCGCAAGACCATGATTTCCATCGGCGAACCCAAACGGGGGGATGTCATCGTCTTCATCTACCCCGAGGACCGCTCCAAGGACTTCATCAAGCGCGTCATCGGCGTCGGGGGGGACACCATTGAAATCCGCAACAAGAAGATTTATTTGAACGGCCTGCCTTACCAGGACGCCCACGGCGTTTACGTGGACGATTTCATCCTTCCCGGATCGATCCAGCCCCGGGACAATTTCGGGCCCTTCACCGTCCCGAAGGACACGGTTTTCGCTATGGGGGACAACCGCGACCAGAGCTACGACAGCCGGTTCTGGGGCGTGGTGGAGCGGAAGGATGTGCTGGGGAAGGCGTTCATGCTCTACTGGTCCTGGAATGGCGAGAATCGCAGCGTCCGCTGGGACCGGCTGGGGAACCTGGTCCGGTAGGCGCAACGGGCTGCGCGTCGGCGGGAGGTGCTCAGACGCGGGTCCTTAGCGCGCCAGCGAGGTCAGCACGATGGTTCCCGAAAGCAGGATCAGCAGGATGACCGTCAGCCAGGTGATGACGTTCATGAAGCGGTTGTTGACATATTCGCCCATGATCCGACGGTCGTTGATCAGCAGCAGCATGAAGATCAGGATGAAGGGAAGCAGCATGCCGTTGACGACCTGCGAGTAGTACATGATGGGGATGAGCGGCAGGTTGGGGAGCAGGATGATGCCGGCGCCCAGGATGATCATCAGGCTGTACAGGCCGTAAAACTGGGGCGCCTCCACGAACTTGTGGTTCAGGCTCGATTCCCAGCCGAAGGCCTCGCAGATCGTGTAGGCGGTCGACAGCGGCAGGATCGACGCGGCGAACAGGGAGGCGTTCAACAGGCCGAAGGCGAACAGCCAGGAGCAGTACGCTCCCGCCAGCGGCGCCAGGGCCAGGGCCGCATCCTTGGCCGTCTCGATGCGGATGCCTTTCTGAAACAGCGTGACCGCGCAGAGCATGATGATGAAAAAAGCCACGACGTTCACGGTCAGCGATCCCACGATCACGTCCATCCGGGTGTACTGGTAATCCTCCGGCTTCAGCCCCTTGTCGACCACCGATGACTGCAGGTAGAACTGCATCCAGGGGGCGATGGTCGTCCCGATGATGCCCACCGCCATGGTCAGAAAGGCGGGGTCGAGCCGCACCGTCGGCCGCACCAGGGCGGTGCCGATCTGCGACCAGTCCGGCCTGCCCATGAAGCCGGAGACGATGTAGGAAAGATAGAAGAGGCACGCCACCAGGAACACCTTTTCCACCGACTTGTAGTTCCCCTTGACCACGAGCCACCAGACAAAGGCTGCCCCCAGGGGGACGGAGATGTACTTGCTGAGGCCGAAAATTTCCAGGCTTGCGGCGACGCCGGCGAATTCGGAGATGGTGTTCCCCAGGTTGGTCAGGAAGAGGACGATCATGAGGTAGAAGGTCGTCCGGGCCCCGAAGCGCTCCCGGATCAGGTCCGACAGCCCCTTGCCGGAAACGACGCCCATGCGGGCGCACATCTCCTGAATGATGATCAGGGCAACGGTGGTGGGCGCAAGAATCCAGAGAAGAGAAAGTCCGAACTCGGAGCCGGCCAGCGAATAGGTGGTGATCCCGCCGGCGTCATTGTCGACGTTGGACGTAATAATGCCGGGGCCGATGAGGGCGAAGAAGAGCGCCATCGACTTCCAGAACCCCCTCTTTTGAAGGCGCTGCAGGGCGCCCCGCCAGGTTTTTCCATCGAGTTGTCCGGGCATTGGTTTCCGCCGTCTTCGTCCATATCCTGCTGATGTTCCTTAATGGGTTCGAACATTGCGGGCTGATGCGCTTCCGCGCCGCCAAACCGGCGCTCCCGCACTCCGTCTTTTTCACTGCCCCAGATGCGGGGCGATGATTTCAAGCAGGTTCTTGAAGATAATGGTCCCTTCGATCCGGTTGTCCTCGTCCACGACCGGAATGGCCATCATGCCGTATTTTGCGAAATGGCTTGCGATCCGGTCCTTCTCCTCGTCCAGGGGGACGGCGACCACCCGGGTGTCCATGATGTCCGAAAGCCGCGTTTCGGGTTCTGCCACCAGCAGGTCGCGCAGGCTGATCACGCCCAGCAGGCGCCTGTCTTCGTCGGTGACGTAGACGTAGTAGATGAGGTCCATCTCATCCGCACCGTCGCGAATCGCCCGGATGGCCGCGCCGGTCGTGACGTCCGGGGTAAAGCTCAGAAAGGCGGTCGTCATCAGGCCGCCGGCCGTTTCCTCGGGGTGGGCCATCAGTTCGATGATGTCTTCCGCGCTTTCCTGCTCCATCTCCTTGAGAATGTCCTGTGCGGTATCCCTGGGAAGGTCCTGCAGGAGGTCCGCCGCTTCACTGGGGGACATCTCTTCGATGATGTCGGATGCCTCCGCGGCATCGAGGTCTTCGATCAGGCTGACCTGGATTTTCGGGTCCGTTTCCTCCAGGGTTTCGGCGGCGGTTTCCACGTCGAGGGACTGGAAGACGGCGGTCCGCTGGTTGATGTCCAGCTCCTCGATGATGTCCGCGAGGTCCGCCGGATGCAACTGGGCCAGACGGTTCTGCGTTATTCTGAGGCGCAGCAGGTCGGGAGAGGCCAGGGGCTGGACAAACTTCCAGGAGATAAACTGGTCGGTCAGGGTATAATCAAAAAGCCCGCGCAGGAGGGCATCCATGAACCGCTCCATGCCGACCCGCCGCATCAATCCCCGGAAACCCACGTCCACATGGACCAGGTGCAGCCCCTTGCGAGCCTTCAGGAATTGAAGGTCATTGACCCGCCGGACCTTGGCACCGTTGGTGTCCACGATCTGCTTGTCCAGCAGCGTGTCCTTCAGCAGGAGTTCGTCGTCGTTCAGGGCGGGTTCCCTGAAATCCTCCGGCAGCAGCAGGTTCGCCTGCAGGCGGTCCCCGGTCTCGGTGATCTGGTGCCAGGCGATCAGCGAGGCGGCCTTGCTGTCCTTCGATTTGAAAAGAACGCCGGTCACGGGCGGATAGGGCTCGGCCAGGTTGGCCACCAGGTCAACGATTTTGCCGACCGGACGGCCGTCGGAATCAATGATGCTCGTCCCCAGGAGCTGGCTCAAAAACAAAAAAACCTGAGGTTCACAAATGCCTGCCATGATCGCTGCCTCCGGCCCCGTCGTCTATAGCACCATTCGGCAGAAAAGCAAATTTTATTGTGCCGGTCGCACGGCCTACATCCCTTTCAGAAGGTGAGCCGTGAAACAATTTCTTGACTTTTTATGGGCTGGGCACACATGGGAAAAGTGAGTGAGGCATCGTCAAAAAGCGGACGACCAGTCTGCATCCTTCCTGAAGGGTAATGGCGTGAAGCGATGATCGAAACCCCGTGTTGAAGACGTCCGGGAAGGTCGTCAATGCAAAATTCGGTGATGTGTGGGAAGGGGACGGCGATGTCCGTTCTCAATCCATGTCGCCGGGAGAAACCGTGCCGCCCGGCTCCGGAAACAGAACGATATCGCCGGAGCAGCGCCCGCCTTCGCGCATCATGCACTTGTCGAGCCTGGGCTTCGTCTCGTATCGGACCCCGAAGCAATCGAGCCAGCATTCGACCCGATAGATGACGCCGCATTCGTACTGGTCGATCACGCCCATCCGCTTCATGCCCTTGAATGCGAAACAGTTGTTCGGCTCGAATTCCCAATGCATGACGCCCGGCTCCGGAAAGCTGAAGGTTACGTTCATGAAGGAGGGAATGAAGAGCTTCGCGGCGATCGAAAAGTACGCCCGCCAGTCGTCGAAGGTCTCGATGGTCCGTTTGTCGAATCCGACCGTCTTTTTCGTCCGCTCGATCTCAAAGGGGGCGAGGCCTTTGATCGCCGATTTGTTAAGCCGGTTGGCCTCCTCGATGCCGAAACGCTTCAGACAACTGTAGAACCACATGCCGTCGTGGGTCATCCAGCAGCGGTTTTCCAGGTCGATCAGCTCCTCCCTGGAAATCTCATCCAGTGATTTCATCATTCGCCTCCCGTCACAGGCATGTTGAAAATTTCTTTCCTTTGAGAATGCAAAGATATCTGAATGCATCTTAGATTGAGACGTTCTAATTTTCAACTCATAATAAACCGTCTGTTTTGTTTCACCAATTGACTTGCCGTGCTCCTTTCTCTTATAATAACATCGAATTAGAGAAATATTTGTTCCATGAGGACAAATCCCCCGGGGAAATCATGATTTCAAGACGTGATTTGTTGGCCGCAATTGCAAGACTTGCCCTGGCAGCCGGTGGCGCCGGCATGATCCTGTCCGATCCCATCTGGCAGAGATTTTTGATGGGCAACGATTCCGGTCTTGCTTTCGGAGGCACGTATTTAGACGAACTTGTCCGCTCCGCGCCCAGGGCCCGGTACTGGACTGCGCCCGCGTCATCCGATGCCGATTGTCGCGCATGCCATGACAACCGGAACGACATAAAAGGCAAGCGCCACGTCCATAAGGAAAAAATCGTCAAATGCCTTCTTTGCGCACAAGGTTGCTTGATTGCGGCCGGTCAACGGGGAAAATGCCGGACGCGCATGAATGTTGACGGGGAGCTGCGCAGCCTCGTCTATGGCCGCCCCCTGTCCATCCATGCTGATCCGATCGAAAAGAAACCCCTTTACCATTACCTCCCCGGGGCTGCGGCATTCTCCCTTGCCACTGCCGGATGCCTGCTCCGGTGCAAGTTCTGTCAGAACTGGCAAATCTCCCAGGCGTCGCCGGAGGATCACCCGGTTTCATTTGTGCCGCCTGCCGGGATCGTCGATGCTGCCATTGCCGGCAAGGCGCCTGTGATCGCCTTTACCTATAACGAACCGACGGTCTTCATGGAATATCTGACCGACATTTCAAGGATCGCGGAAAAGAATGGCATCCATTCCGTATTGATAAGCTGTGGATTCATGAACGAGGCGCCGCTTGCGGAAATGTGCAAGGTGCTGGGCGCCGTCAAAATCGACCTGAAGGGATACAGCGAAAATTTTTATCGCACTGCATGTGGAGGGGAGCTGCGGCCCGTCCTCAGAAGCATCAAGCAGGCGGCGAAGAGCCGGGCCCATCTTGAAATCGTGAACCTGGTTGTCCCCACGTTGAATGATTCGGACAGGATGCTGAGGGATCTGATCGATTGGATACTGGGCGAAGTCGGTCCCGATGTCCCCGTTCATTTCACCCGCTTTCATCCTGACTACCAGTTGCTGAACCTCCCTCCCACGCCCGTCGCCACCCTGGAGCGCGCCCGTGACATTGCACGGGACAAGGGGATGCACTATCCATATGTGGGGAATGTGCCGGGCCATCCGGGGAATCACACCTACTGCCCGAACTGCGGGAGGATCGTGATCGAACGGTCGGGATTCTTTGTAAGGGAGATGAACATAAAGGGTGGACGCTGCAAATTCTGCCGCAGGAAGATTGCCGGTGTGTGGGCATAGAAAGAGGTCGCCGAAAATGAAGATGCTGCAATGGAGTCTTGCGCTGTCTATCATCAGTCTCTGTTTTGCCGCCGTATGCCAGGCAGATAATGCCTCGCATTCCGATGTTCGTGAACCGGCCGTCGCCGGAAAATTCTATCCCGGCTCCGCGGCCAGGCTGAGACTCGCCATTGAAAAATTCCTTCAGGATGCGGTTCCGGCGAAGGTTGAAAAGCCCGTTGCCATCATTGTCCCCCATGCCGGCTACATCTTCTCCGGCCAGATTTGCGCCGATGGCTTCAATCAGGTCAGCAATCAGAGCTACGATGTGGTCGTCATTCTGGGAACAAACCATACAAACCCTCATTATCGGAAAATATCGCTCTATCCGGGCAGCGGTTTTCGCACTCCCCTCGGAACCGCCGCGATCGACAAGAGCGTCATGCGATCGCTCGTGAAAGCCGATCCGGCCGATTGTGCTTTGGACAAATCACTTCATGAGCATGAACACTCCATTGAAGTCATCGTGCCCTTTGTTCAGGTTCTCTTTCCAAAGGCGAAAATTGTCCCCGCCGTTGTCGGTTCACCGGACATGCAGATCTGCGATCGCTTCGGCCAGGCCCTCGCGCGGGTTTTGAAAGACAAGCGGGCATTGATCGTCGCGAGTTCCGATCTTTCGCACTATCCTGCCGCCGAACATGCAAACCGGGTGGATCGGGAGACTCTTGCGGCCATGGCGAAGCTCGATCCCGCCACATTTGTCAAAACGGTGCACGCGCACATGGATGGCAGCATTCTGGATCTCCGTACGCGCGCCTGCGGCGAGGCCCCGATCCTGGCGGCCATGGCGGCAGCCAGGTCTTTGGGCGCTGCGCGCGGGGTGGTTGTCAGTTATGCCAATTCGGGCGATGCGCCTGTCGGCGAACGGGCGCGGGTTGTCGGATATGGGGCGGTTGCATTGGCTGCGGATGGAGCGGGGAAAAGCATCAGCCCATCGGGTCAGGCAACGCCGGTTGCGGCGTCCGCCGCGCTCCGGGCATCCGATAAAAAGGCTTTGCTCGTCCTTGCCAGGGAAACCCTTTCCCGGATTTTCTTAACCGACACGGTTCCGCTGGCAAGAGGTTGCCATGTGAATCTTCAGCAGCCACGGGGAGTGTTTGTGACGCTCAAGAAAGAGGGTGAGCTGCGCGGCTGCATCGGCCGGATGGTCGGAGATGCGCCCCTTTGCAGGCTTGTCGGCGCCATGACCCTTCAGGCAGCCTTTCATGACAGCCGGTTCCGCCCGCTGGGCGCCGATGAATTAAAAGATACTGAAATCGAAATCTCCGTGCTGTCGCCGATGAAACAGGTCGCCGGCGCTTCCGATATTGTTGTCGGCAGGGACGGTGTCGCGCTCAGCAAAGAAGGCCGTTCAGCCGTTTTCCTTCCTCAGGTGCCAACGGAACAGCGATGGAACCGCGAAGAAATGCTGGATCATCTTTGCCTGAAAGCCGGGCTGAAGCCGGGTGGCTGGAAGGAGGGCGCCCAATTGTCAACTTTTCAGGCGGTTGTTTTCAGCGAATCGGAATTCAGATAACCACGGCTCCGGGAAAGTCCGGCTGCCCTGTTTCGATCCATGCTTTCCAGCTGCGGCATGTGGAAATACGCCTCTTGAATCGGGATTCCCGCGCCTTGCCTCTCGCGCTTTCGATCAAGCCGCCTGATTTCGCTCTGGTTCGCAGCATTTAAAGATAATCCCATGACCGCTTCTCTTCTCTCCATCGGGTTCATTTCAATTCTGGGACAGGTTGCCCTGCTCCGGGAATTGAATGTTTCCTTTTACGGAGTTGAATTGATCTATCTCATTGCCCTGGGAATATGGCTGTTCTGGACTGCGATCGGCGCAATCATCGGACGCCGGGTTCATTTTCCGTCCCTGACACGTATTTCGGCACTTTTTATCATCTTCGGAATCGCCGTGCCCGCGGATATCGTTTTCATCCGCTCCAGCCGACTGCTCTTTGGCGGAGTTCCCGGCGCGTATCTGGCCTTTCCTCAGCAGATCATGACCGCGGTTTTCTCCATCCTTCCTCTCGGGCTGCTGTCCGGCCTGCTGTTCCAGTGGACCGCGAAGCGATACGTGACGAATGGCAGGACGCTGGCCGTCGCCTATGCCATCGAAAGTGCGGGAGGATTGATTGGCGGACTGTTTTCCACCCTGTTTCTTGCGTGGGGAATCCGGAATTGCTCCGTCGCGCTCGTGTGTGCGCTTGCCTCCCTCGGCACATCCCTGTTCGCGTTGAAGGGATTGGGGAGATCGCGCCTTCGGTGGGCGCCCACCGTCCTGGTCTGCATCGTCCTGGCGCTCCTCTGGAACGCATCTGTCCTGGACCGGCAGATGACCATGTGGAATCACCCGAATCTTCTGGAAAGCCGGGATTCTCCCTATGGGAGAATCACCGTTACGCGGCTGCACAAGCAGGTTGCCGTTTTTGAAAATGACGCCCTGGCGTTTGAGACGGAGGGAACCGAGGCCGAGCACTTCTGCCACCTGGCAGCGCTCCAGCACCCGAATCCAAAGGATGTGCTGATCCTGGGGGGTGGCGTTGAAGGGCTCGTCAGGGAAATGGCGAAGTATCAGCCGAAGCGGATTGATTATGTGGAACTTAACCCAGTCATGCTGAACCTGGCGACACGATATCTGCCGGATGACATTCAGAGGTCACTGGGAGAAGCGAATGTCCGTATTATCTTTGCGGACCCCCGGCGGTATCTTAAAGAGAGCGGCACATACGATCTCATCCTGGTCGGCATGCCGGAACCGGCATCGGGCCAGGCAAACCGCTTCTACACGAAGGAATTTTTCGAACAATGTTACACAAAATTGAATCCGGGGGGGATTCTGGGCTTCAAGCTCCGCACGGCTGAAAATCTATGGACAATGCCGTTGACCCGCCGCAATACAAGTATCTACGGATCTCTGCGATCTGTTTTTCCGGAGGTGCTGTTTCTTCCCGGCACGACAAACGTTGTCACCGCTTCCCGCGAACCGCTGCCGCGCACCCCGGAAGTCATGTCCCGCCGTCTGCGGGACCTGAAAATAGAGACAAGATTGATTTCATCGAATTATATCGAGTACCTCTTGACAAATGACAGATTTTTCGAAATCGGGGCTTTGCTCAAGCGGGAAAAGGCCCTTCTCAATACCGACGTCAGGCCCGTTTGCTATCAATACGCCTTTATCATCTGGCTGTCGAAGTTTTTTCCGAACATTGCCCTTGCCGATCCTTCTTCAATGATGGAAAAGCATTTTTCGAAACCGTCAACATCATTTTTGCTGTGGATCAGCCTGGCTGTCTTCTTTCTTGCAAGCCGCTTCCTGCCTGCTTTTCGCCGCACGTTGCTGGTCATGGCGGCCGGCTTTCTGGGGATGGTTTTGGAAACGATCCTGATCCTTTATTATCAGGTGAAACACGGGGTGCTCTATCAGGACATCGGACTTCTCCTGATGAGCTTCATGGCGGGCCTTGCCGCGGGCGCCGTGATCATCAATGGCGTGATGGTCCGGCAGATCGACGGCAACAAATATGCGCGATGGTATGGAATCAGCCTGCTCGCCGGGTTTTGTCTCCTCTGTGCGTTTACGGAAACGAAAATTGCGATGAGCATCAACACCGGCTTGGTTTGGACTTCATTGCTCCTGTCGGGAACGGGTTTGCTGGTCGCCGGTATTTTTGCCTATGCCAGCCTTCATGAGGTCAAAGACCATAAAAATGTGATTTCAACGCTGTACTTTGCCGATCTCATCGGCGGATGCCTCGGCTCTCTGCTCTGCAGTCTGTTCCTGATCCCCCTGGTGGGAATGGATGTCACCACAAGGGGAATGCTCCTTCTTGCCGCATTTTCTCTTATTTTAGTGTAAGAATGTATGCGGGTGCTGCCATGCCGGAAATGATATGATGTTAAGGTGCGAAATTTGAGGACATCACGAAAAAGTGCGCTCCGAGCGATCTTCTTCACTTCAGATCTGAACGCAAATATGCCCGGTTGGCAGATGAAGCCTGCACATTCTTTGTTTCTCACCGCACTGATCGTCCTTGTATTTTTTTCCCGGAGTGAAGCTGCCCGGTACCAGAGATATGAAACAAACCACTTCATCATTCAATATTCCGAACCGGATGCGAAGCTTTCCCGGCATGTTGCAGAGGAATCGGAACTGCTCCGGATAAAAATTGTCTCGGATGTGGGATATTCCGTGACGGAAAAAACAAAGGTTATTTTGGCGCCGACCATCGAAGAATTCCGGCAGTTGCAGCCCCGCCATGAAAAGGTGCCTCTATGGGCTGCCGCCGTGGCTTATCCGGAACGCAACCTCATCATCATCCGGTCACCCAAAGCCGTCCGTGGAGGGAGCTTCGATTATCGGAAAATCTTCATCCATGAATTCACGCATATCGTGCTGGGGAGGGCATTGCAGCATCAGGACGTACCCGCTTTCCTCGCTGAAGGAATCGCCATGTATGAATCGTCCGAATGGCAGATCTCCAGAACGGCAGCAATCACCAGGGCCGTCCTCACAGGCCGAATCATTCCGTTGCAGGAGCTCTGGAACCGATTTCCTGAAGATCGGGAGGATGCGGAGCTGGCCTATGCGGAAAGCTTCATGTTTGTCTCCTTTCTGATCAGCCGTTACGGAAGCGCGGCTTTTCAGCAGTTTATTAAAAATTATGCTGAATCGGGAAATCTCAGGCACTCACTCCAAAAAATGACCGGCAAGCATCTCGTGACACTGGAAGGTGAATGGACCGACTATATGAAGATGCGGGTATCCTGGGTCCCTCTGATCACGAGCGCCGCAACCTTCTGGTTCGCGGTGACGGCAATGTTTCTATACGGTTATTACCGAAAAAGGAGAAGGGCCAAAGCGATTCTTATGCAATGGGAAAAAGAGGAGAAAAACGAATCGGAAAGGTCCGGACATAAAGAACATGGACCCAGGATCTTTTTCATGGTCTGACCGAAGGCCCCTTCCCGCGAACGTGTCGCGGCCGGGGGCTTTTGACGAAAATGCCGGATATCAATTTGTTTTCAATGAAATATGAGTCTTGACTTTATGAATAATTAGGAACATAAGAAACCCTGTTCAGACGCGGCATCGGCACAGGGTAAAACATCCAATCCGGACCCTTTCCAAGGGTGATGCTATGAATTGATGATTGAAACCCCGCTTCTCAGTTAGAGAGCGGGGTTTTGTCTTGTGTCCATCCAATCCTATCTGGTTATGGAGGTAAGAGCACATGAAATTCCATCATCTGATCATCTTAACCGGACTGTTGCTTCTGGCGGGTTGCGCCACCCTGAACAAGGACGAGTGCCTGACGGGCGACTGGCGTGACATCGGCTTTAAGGACGGCGCCAACGGCGAGGTGGCCGCGCGGATCGAAAAGCACCGCGAAGCCTGCGCCGATCACGGCGTCCGGCCCGATGAAAGGCTCTACATGGCCGGCCGCGCCGAGGGGCTTCGGGAATACTGCCAGATCGACAATGCTTTTCAGAGCGGGCTTAAAGGCCGGCGATACAACGGCGTGTGCCCCCTCGACATCCATTCACAATTTGCGCGTTACAATAACGCGGCTTACTCGGTCTATGAGACGAGGAAGGAAATTGAGAGTAAGCACAGTAGTATTTCCAGCAAACAAAACAGGCTGGAGAACAAGAAGACCTCGGACAGGGATAGAACCCACATTCGCGGTGAGATCCGGAAACTGGAGAGCGACCTGGACAAGCTGAGAAGCAGACTCTACGACCAGGAGCGGGATCTGGACAGGGTGATGGCGGAGGCGCGGGAAGGTAAGCGAAGGAGCAAGCCGGAAACGGTCACTCATCCTGTTCCCGCAGCCGTACAAGCTCCGGTCCGGGTGGCCGGGGCGAAATCATCCGCCGGCACGGCTTCGGGAACACTCAAAATCAACGGGAAGGGCATCCCGCTGAAGTATGCCTACGCGATGTCCCAGCCCAACACTTTCGATGCCGCCAAGAATGACATCGCGGTGCTGCTGACGGAAAAACCCCTCCCGGATGGTGCACTCAGCGGCATCGGGGACCTGAGGGATGCCACCCGCCAGCAGCAGGGCTATGCCTACTTCAAGATCAACAGCGAGGGCAAGCCGGTCTACGAGCTGATTGACCATCCCGCGACGAGAGAGGGGAAATACGGTCAAATCCAGATGTCGGGTTTCACCCACGCCGGTTTCGTGCCGGGGAGAATGGGGAAGGAACGGGTCGAGGGATCGTTTGCAACCTCGAAACCCGAGGACTTCATGACGTACAAATACGAGATCAGGGTGGAATTTTCAGCGCCGCTCCTGAAGGCGAAGCTGCCCGAGCCTCTGCCGAACGCCAGGACCGGCAAGAAGCTCCCCGCGAACGGGGGGGCTCCGGGCAAAGCCTATCAGGCCCATCGCAAGGCCATCAGGGACAGGGACATCGCGGCCCTCCGCCGGACGGCGCCCGACCCGAAAACGGTGGACATGTCTGACAGCGACCTGGGGAAAGCAATCGACTTCATGAACACCATATCCCCCGCGGCGCCGAAGATCACCCGGGGCTATGTCAGGGGCAGCCGGGCGGTGCTTTATGTGGAGGGAATCGTTGACGGGGAAAAGCAGTATGGAACAGTGGAGCTGGCAAAGAAGGGAACGTCCTGGCATATCGTTCATGAAGGCTGGAGCAACAAACCACCCAAGAAGTAAAGGATCTGCGGCTTGAAGCCGTCCAGGCAAAATTTTAGATCGTAAATCAAGACAAAGTCCCACGCTGATCCTGCTTTTCGATTCGGAGAAAGCGGATATTGCTGATGAAGGCGTTGAATACAAAAAAGGCAAGGGTGCATCTTGGCATATCGTATCTGTGCACCCTTTCCATTTTTCTCGTATCCTGCCTGGGCTGGATTATGGAAAGGCCCACCTTTGTCATTCGCGAGATTATCCTCAGCCCCCGCACCTTCTCGGAGATGAACCTTCTCATCGGTCTCGAGGCGCAGAATCCGAATCGTTTTGATCTTACGCTCAAATCTTTCGAATATACCGTTTATCTCAACAATGAAGAAATTGGCAACGGCCGCCTGGAAAAGGAGCTCCTCATACAATCATTATCGGTGACACGGTTGCAGATCCCTCTCATTGCGAAGTTCAAAAACTTCAGTGGAAGCCTGAAGACCATCATTACCGGTGAAGACCTGCCCTACAAGATTGAGGGAAAGGCCGACGTCGAAACGGTCTTCGGGAGCCTCAATTTCCCCTTCTCCAAAGAGGGGCGGATCAACCTGAGACGATAAAACCCTTCTGTCCGTTTGAAGAGAAAAAGAGGAGGAAATGCATATGCGGAGATTATCGGTATTTCACGTGTTGATGTTTATGGCGCTGGCTTTTTCCTGTCTGGGTTGTGCCGGCCTGCTTTCCGGGAAATACGGATCCATGGTGCCGGACGGAAAAGCCAGGCAGCCTTTGAATCTTTTCAACTCAGCGCCGGGCGTCAACTACTATGTGAGCGGTTCCGACGAGTATCCCAACGCGATGCTGGGTCTCAATAGGGAATATACGCTGGATTCGACGCTCTGGAAGAGGATCGAGCCCACGCCCGCGCGTTTTCGGGACCTGGTTTTGCAGATGCAGGCCCGGGCCTGGCAGATCGGGCAACGGCACTACGGGTTTGCCGTTGTCGACGACCAGGGCCGCCAGATCGGGATATGGTATTCCTTCCTCGCCGCCAGGACGCCTGTCGTGATGAAGGAGGATCGGCATGTCGAGATTTACACGCCCGATATCGACACCTACATAAAATACGAGGTGAGTGATCGCTGACGGGATAGACTGTTTCCATGAATGGATTCCTGATCCCGATGCATGCAGCCGAGACCACGGTTTGGGCGCTGTTCTATCTGTGGGCGGGATGCCTGCCCGATGCCGAGTCGGCGTTCTATTTCTCCGGAATCACCTACACGACCGTCGGTTACGGCGATCTGACATTGCTGCGCCTCCGCTATTTGGCAGTATACCCGCGGGCATCAAGGCACGCCGTCATCGCACGCCGGTAATCTGCCCTTTTCTGAACCGATGGCACGATGCCGGTC
Organism: uncultured delta proteobacterium; assembly: GCA_963709485.1. Taxonomy (GTDB): domain Bacteria; phylum Desulfobacterota; class Syntrophia; order Syntrophales; family Fen-1087; genus JAXDBM01. The sequence continues at coordinate 16,662 of CAVPWE010000002.1, read as the reverse complement.
GGCTGGGTCGGATCGTGGCCAGTCTGGCCGACAGCCCAGCCGTGGCACTGATAGCGATCTTCTTCCTGTTGTTGCACGCTTTGGCCCTGGCGGGGATAGACAAACAACCGCTCCGCCGATGGCTCTGGCGGCGGCACATTGCTCACTGCATCCTGCGGTGGATCAACAGACATATAGCCACTTGCAGTCGGGGCATAGTATGCCCCATCGGCGTAGTAATAGGGATAACCGCCGATCCAGAGGGTACTGTAATAATAGGGCAGGAAGGGGATCGTCACGGCCCAGGGATACCACCATCCACCATAGTACCAGCCGCGATATCCGCCATACCCGCCACGATATCCACTATGCCAGCCGCGATAACCGCCATACCCACCGTGGTATCCGCCATACGGCCTGCCGTGATATCCGCTATAGGCGCCGCCTCGGCCGCCATAATATCCACCTCCGGCGCCGCCGCGGTATCCCCCACCAGGACCGCCAGGAGGACCGCCGCCATGATATCCGCTATAGGCGCCGCCTCGAGGGACACCACGGTATCCACTGCCGGGGCCACCGCCGGAACCACCACGGTATCCGCCACCCGGACCGCCAGGAGAACCACCGCCACGATATCCGCCAGGACTGCCGCCGGGACCGCCGCCGGGGCCGCCTCTTGCTTCACCGCACGACGGATTCATGAGAAAGATGGCCAGTACAAGAATCAACACCGCATAGGCAACTTTCATCATATTTCACCTCGTTAACTGATTCGCAGATTATATTTCCGGCACACATCTTTCCGTTTTCAAGATGTTGCTACAAAGAAATAAGCAAGAAACGCGCCTGTATGATATAAGTTATATAAGTACTTGAAATCAATTATAATGTTTGAAATATATATTCCAACTGACTGAATTTTTTTCATCATAAATGGATAGGATGTATACAACCGTCAGTATCCAGTTGGATCGTAAGTATCCAGATGCGGTCCGCTTAACAGCACATATAATTGATGGGTTCTTTACAATAAAATAATTTCGCGTTATACATATCACAACGTAAATTCTTTGTATTTAGGAATATTGTTATTATGCTGAACTTCCTACCGTCAAATCTTTTGGGAGCAATCGCGGGGTTGCTGTTGTTCGTAAATGTGCTGGTATGGGTTTCCCTTTTGCTTGTTTTCGCCCTTCCAAAATTTCTCTTGCCCATCCCGTCTTTGCGGCGGGTCCTGGACAGAATTCTTCATCGGATCGGAGAAAATTGGATTGCCTGCAACAGCGGCTGGATGAGACTGACTCAAAAGACACAGTGGGATGTGCAGGGGTTGGAGAGTTTAAATTATAACGGATGGTATCTGGTTGTCAGCAATCATCAAACCTGGGTTGACATCCTTGTGATGCAGCACCTTTTGAATCGCCGCATTCCCATGCTGAAATTCTTCATCAAGAGAGAACTGATCAAGGTGCCTTTGATGGGGTTTGCCTGGTGGGCGCTCGATTATCCTTTCCTCTATCGCCACAGCTCCGAATATTTGGAAAAGCATCCGGAACAGAGGGGCAAGGATTATGAGGCAACGCGCCGCGCCTGCGGGAAATTTGCGACCATTCCCAGCAGTGTGATGAATTTTCTTGAAGGAACGCGCTATACTCGGGAAAAGCACGCCCGTCAGAAGAGCGAGTACAAATATCTCCTGCGTCCCAAATCCGGAGGACTTGCGCTGGCGCTGAATGTGCTGGGCGATAAATTTCACTCCATCCTGGATATGACCATTGTCTATCCGGACGGAATTCCGACCTTCTGGGAATTTCTCTGCGGCAAAGTCAAACGGATCATTGTGCGCATGAAGACCATAGAAATACCGAAAGAGCTCATGCATGGCGATTACGAAGGCGATCCGGCTTTCCGCGAGGCCATGCATGCGTGGGTAAAGAAGCTGTGGTTGGAAAAAGACCTGGAAATACAAGAGCATATGAAAATCGCCGGAGAAAAATACAAGCCGGTCTCTGCGGGTTGAATAATAAGGCTGTCATCAATAGAAGCGGTTGATCCGTTTCAAGTCTGTTGTTGGAGGTGTTTATGGACGCAGTGCTGCTTGCCCGGCTCCAGTTTGCCATGACCATAGGCTTCCATTTTCTCTTTCCCGCCATGACCCTGGGAACCTCCCTGGTCATCCTCATTTCCGAAAGTCTTTATCTGAAAACAGATAAGGTAATGTACAGGAAGATCACGGACTTTTACGTTAAGCTTCTTGGCCTGATCTTTGTCGTCGGGGCGGCAACGGGCCTCACGATGGAATTTTCCTTCGGCACGAACTGGGCCAGCTATTCCCGGACGGTCGGAGATATCTTCGGACCCCTTTTGGCGGCGGAGGGCGTCATCGCCTTTTTCCTGGAATCCGTCTTTCTCGGCGTCCTGCTTTTTGCCAGAAACCGTGTTTCGCGCCGGGTCTATTGGCTCTCAGCCTTCCTCGTCTTCATCGGGGGGCACCTGTCCGCCTTCTGGATCATCGCGGCCAATTCCTGGATGCAGACCCCCGCAGGCTATGAAATCAACGCCGCGGGAAAGATTGTTCTCAGCAGCTTTTACGATGCCGTCTTCAACCCGTCGACGATGGTCCGGTATTTTCATACGGTCATGGCCAGCTGGATGACCTGCGCGATCATGGTTGCGGGGATTGCAGGATATTATGTCAAAAAGGGTTTGCATGGCGAAACGGGCCGGATGATGCTGAAGATCGGCATTATCCTTTTTGCCATCACCCCGATTCTGCAATTGGGTTTCGGCCACATGCACGCTGTCGAAGTCATTGACCGGCAGCCGGTCAAAGCGGCGGCCCTGGAGGGTCTTTACGAAACGGTCAGGGGGGCGCCACTTTACGCCCTGGGGTATGTGGACGAAAAAGGGGAAAAAACGTACGGCATTTATATGCCCAAATTCCTGAGTTTTCTTTACAACTTTGATTTCAACTCGGAGATCAAGGGTTTGAAGGCCTTTCCAAGGGAAAACTGGCCGCCCGTGAATCTCGTCTTTCAGACATATCATATCATGGTGGGCGTGGGCATGCTGGCCATCGCGCTGGGGCTGCTGGGTGCATGGCTGCTCTGGACGGGGAAGCTCTACGCGACAGGGTGGTTTTTGGGAATGCTCCCCTTTCTCATCCCCCTGCCCCATCTGGCTCATGAGACGGGCTGGATGGCGGCGGAAGTGGGACGGCAACCCTGGATCATCCAGGGCCTGATGAAGACCGCCGATGCGGCCTCGGTTGTCGTGTCCGCCGGCGAGATCCTTTTCAGCCTGGTTTTGTTCACTCTGGTATATACGCTGCTCTTTGCGGTGTTTGTGCTGATCTTTGTGAAGATTGTAAGGAAAGGACCGGTGGCATAGGAGCAGAACGGGTGCGGTCCGGCAGTCGCTGCACGGAGGCGGGCTGCTGCGGGCATCCATAAAGGTTTCATGGACCGACTTCCGGGGACATCGAGAGATGACAACGGCAGTTCATCTTCATAAGGTTCGCCGTCAGATTGGGTCACGGAGATTGCGGAGAGAGCGGGAGGATTGATGCAATGGATGACATCCAGTACTTTCAAATACTTTGGTACGTGCTCATTTTTGTATTGCTGATGGGTTACGCCCTTCTCGATGGCTTCGACCTGGGTGTCGGGGCGCTTCTTCCCTTTCTTGCCGGAAGCAAAACAGAAAAAGATATCCTGATCAATTCAATCGGTCCCGTCTGGGACGGCAATGAGGTCTGGCTCATCACGGGGGGAGGCGCCCTGTTCGCGGCCTTTCCCCATGCCTATGCCACGGCGTTTTCCGGTTTTTACCTGGCCATGATGCTGGTGTTGTGCGCCCTCATCTTTCGCGCGGTCTCGATGGAATTCAGGGCCAATGACGAGCCGCGCGCCCGCTTGTGGGAAAAAGCCTTTACGGGCGGCAGTGCCCTTGCGGCGATTTTGTTCGGTGTCGCACTGGGCAATGTGATCTACGGTGTGCCCCTGGACGCAAGAATGGAATACGCGGGGAGCTTCTTCACGCTCCTGAGACCCGTGCCGCTTGTTTTCGGCATTGCCGGATTTGCCGCCGTCCTCCTGCAGGGTGCTGCCTGGGCCATCATGAAGACGCAAGGGGCGCTTCAGGAGCAGTGCTTTAAGACTGCCCGAACGTTGACGGGGGTCAATCTGATAACGGCCATCGTCTATTTTGCCGTTCTGTTAATCGTCTTTCCGGGGCTTTCGGGGAGTGCCGTGTTTTACGCGGGCGTGCTCTTCAGTGTCCTGGGGCTTTCCGGGTTGTGGATCACACTCAAAAAGAAAAACGACAGAGCCCCGTTCTGGGAGTCGTCGTTTTCCTTCATCGGCCTGTGGCTTGCCGCCGGGGTGGCCCAGTTTCCCAATCTCATCCGCGCTTCCAATGATCCGAAGCTGAGCCTGACCATTTTCAACAGCTCGACGGGCCTCTATACCCTGCAGATCATGAGCGTGATCGCCCTCACAGGCATGCCCATCGTCATCGGCTATACGATTTTCGTCTACCGGATATTCAAGGGGAAGGCCACGGCAGATCATTACTGAGAAACAGGGGCGCTACAACCCTCCGCTTCGTCAAATGTTTCATTCGCCATTCAAGCAAAAAAAGCGAAGGCCCGGTTGTCCCCGCTTTTCCCGCTTGTAAATGAAGGCAAACAATTTTTCAGACCCATAGGCAACGCGCTTCAGCAGATAAACAGCATCTCCCAGTACTTCGGCAGCGGCCACAGCGTATCATCCACCAGGCCTTCCACCTCGTCGACGTAGTCACGAAGCTCATTCATTCGGGTCTTGACCTTGCTGCAGAGCATTTCCGCTTTTTTCTGCTCGTCATGGATGGATGCGGCGGCGGCAACTTTGGCGAGGATGTCTTGGTTGGTGGCATAGAGCAGATTCATCAACGCAACAATCCTCTTGAGCAACTCCTGCTGAGCCGAGAGGTCGAGTGACTTTCCGAAGACTTCCCGGGAGCCGATAATCGCTTCAGCGAGCCTTTTCTGATAGGCCATCGCCGCCGGGATGACCTGGTTTAGGCAGATATTGTTCAGGCATTTGACCTCGATCTCCAGATCCTTGATGTATCGCTCCAGGCGGATCAAGTATCGCGACTGCAATTCCACATGAGAAAGAACCTGGTATTTGTCGAATAGATCCAATGCTTTTTTGGTCACCAGCGCCTTCAGGGAAATGGGCGTGGTCTTGTCATTGGGGAGACCTCTCCTGGCGGCTTCCTTTTCCCATTCCTTGGTATAGTTGTCGCCGTTGTACAATACGCACTTGATTTCCCTGATCTCTTTCTGAATCACGGTAAATACGGCCTGATGGATGTTGTTACCCCCCTGGGCCTTGATTCTTTCGGCCAGATGATCGAGGCTTTCGGCGACGATCGTATTGAGGACCGCGGCCGGAAAGGAAATCGACTGGGAGGCGCCGACAGTCCGGAACTCGAATTTGTTGCCCGTAAAGGCAAAAGGCGACGTCCGGTTGCGGTCGGTATTGTCTTTGCTGACGATCGGCAGCGAGGAAATGTCGAGATCGATGATCTCTCTTTCCGTGGCCTTGGACACCTTTCCCTTTTCAATATCGTCGAGAATCCTTACAAGCTGGTCGCCGAGGAAGACGGAAAGGATGGCCGGAGGCGCCTCGTTGGCGCCGAGGCGGTGATCATTGGCATAGGAGCCCACGGAAGCGCGAAGAATATCGGCATGCTTGTAAACGGCGCGGATCGTGGCGATCAGGAAGACCAGGAACTGGATGTTGTCGTGCGGCGTCCGGCCGGGGTTCAGCAGGTTGTTCCCCTGATCGTCGGACAGCGACCAGTTCAGATGCTTGCCCGACCCGTTGATCCCCGCGAAGGGCTTTTCATGGAGCAGGCAGACCAGATGATGCTTCTTTGCAACCGCCCGCATGGTGTCCATGACGATCTGGTTGTGGTCGACGGCGATATTGGCCTCTTCAAAGACCGGCGCCAGCTCGAACTGGCTGGGAGCCACCTCGTTGTGGCGGGTCTTCGCGGGAACGCCCAGCTTGTAGAGCTGTTCCTCCATGTCGTGCATGTAGGACGAGATTCTTTCCTTGATGCTGCCGAAATACTGATCTTCCAGCTCCTGGCCCTTCGCGGGCGCAGCGCCGACGACCGTCCGGCCGCCCAGGACGAGATCCTGACGCTTGAAGTAGTAATCCGCATCGATCAGGAAATATTCCTGTTCCGGCCCGAGCGTCGCATAGACTTTCTTCACGCCCTTGTTGCCGAGAAGATTCAGGATATTCACGGCACTCCTGCTGACTGCCTTGTTTGATCTCAGGAGAGGCGTTTTCTTGTCCAGCGCATCTCCGGTGTAGGAAATGAAGGCCGTGGGAATGCACAATGTCGTTGAAATGCCGCTTCTCCGGATAAAGGCGGGGGATGACATGTCCCACGCCGTATAGCCCCTGGCTTCAAAGGTGGACCGGATGCCGCCGCTCGGAAAGCTCGATGCGTCCGGCTCGCCCTGGACAAGCTGCTTCCCGGAGAAGCGCTCGATGATTTCACCGACCCCACCGGGATCACCGAACGCGTCATGCTTTTCCGCCGTGATCCCGGTCATGGGCTGGAACCAGTGGGCAAAGTGGGTTGCGCCTTTTCCGATGGCCCACTCCATCATGGCATGGGCAACAATATTTGCAGTCTCGATGTCAAGAGGCCTGTCTTCGTCGATCGCAGCCATGATTTTTTTGTAGGTCTCCGTGGACAGTTTTTCCTTCATGACCTTGTTGTTAAAGGTATCCTCGCCATAATAGGCGGATACGGGGATGCATTTCTCTTTCCTGACCTCATAATTTCTTTCTGATGCCGTCACCGGGTCTGTTCTTTTCATGCGTCCTCCTTCGTATATGATGTTTGTTATGGGATGTGCAGCCTTATCGAGCCTTTTTTGCATCGATATCTCCGGGATACATCATGGCGCCCTGTCCCCGCTCCCGGGTCCGGACACGGATCACGTCGTCCACGGGATACACGAAGATGATACCGTCCCCCGGCTCTCCGGTATAGGCTGACTTCAGGATTGCTTCGATTGCATCTTCCAGGTTGCGGTCGCTCAGGACGATGTTGATCTGTATCTTCGGCAGCATGTTTACCTGGTACGTCCCGGCGCGGCCCACCAGTTGAATGCCTCCCTGGCGCCCGTGCCCGCGGACCTCGAACATATTCAATCCCACGATGCCGATTTCCGTCAGGGCATCCTTGACATCGTTGACTTTATCTTCACGGATGATGGCTTCGATTTTTTTCAGCATTGCATGTCTCCGCAACGATCAATGGGCTTTGAAAGGGCTTACGTGTAGGATCGCTCTCCGTGGGAACTGATGTCCAGCCCCACTTCCTCTTCCACTGCGGTGACCCTCAGGCCGATGCTCCAGTGCAGCAATTTGGCCAGGAGGTATGTAGATCCGAAACAGAAGACGATCGTGACGATCACGGCAAAAAACTGAACGCCGATCTGTCCGGGGTTTCCGAAAAACAGGCCGTTGGCGCCGTCGCTGTTCACGGCGACCGTGGCAAAAAGGCCGGTGGCCAGCATGCCCCAGGTGCTGGCGATGCCGTGACAGGCCCAGACATCCAGCGATTCGTCCAGTTTTCGCCTGTCCCGAAAACGCATCGCATAATAAGAGAGCGGCGCGGCAACGGCCCCGACCACCATGGACGCCAGCGGGGTGATATAACCCGAAGCGGGTGTCACGGCAGCGAGACCGACGACCATTCCCGTGGCGATTCCCAGCGTGCTGGGCCGGCCGTCGAGCCAGGAGAGCATCATCCAGACCAGGCCGGCCGTGGCTGCCGATGTGTTGGTGGTCAGCAGTGCATTCACCGCGACTCCGTTTGCGGCCAGTGCGCTGCCGGCATTGAAGCCGAACCAGCCTACCCAGAGCAACCCGGCCCCCAGGACGGTGAGGGGAATATTGTTCGGCTCCATGGGGGATTTGCCGTATCCCTTGCGGGGTCCGATGACCAGGGCAAAGGCCAGGGCCGAAAACCCTGCCGCGATGTGTACCACTGTCCCGCCGGCAAAATCAAGCACGCCCATTTTTTTCAACCAGCCTCCCTGGCCCCAGACCCAGTGGCAGAGCGGATCATAGATCAGCGTGGCCCAGAGAAGACTGAAAAGCAGAAAGCTTTTGAACTTGACCCTTTCCACGAAAGCGCCGGTGATCAAGGCCGGTGTGATGACCGCAAACATCATCTGAAAGGCGGCAAAAAGTCCGTGAGGAATGGTCTTGCTGTAATCTCCGTTAGGCATCGCATCGACGCCCCTGAAGCCCACAAAATCAAGCCCCCCGATGAGCCCGTTTATATCGCCGCCAAAGGAAAGGGAGTAGCCGTAGAGGACCCACTGAACGCCGATCAGGGCCATGAAGACGAAACTCAATGTCAAAGTGGAAAGGACGTTTTTCCGGCGGACCATGCCGCCGTAAAAAAGAGCCAGAGCCGGTGTCATTAAAAGCACGAGAGAGCAGCATACCAGTAGCCAGGCTGTGTCGCCTGCGTTGATTTGATGGACCATAATGCCCTTTCCCCTCAAAAGTGTTGCCATCCGTTAAAGCAAATCTCTTGCCATCGCAGAATTGCCTTTGTTCCCGTACGGTTATGATAAATGAGGCCATCCAGTATATGCACATAATTGTATATTTGAGAAAAAACGGTACATAATTGTTTGTTGTGTGATCTTTGCGGGATCCCCCGTTTCCAACGATCATCTTGAAATTCTTCCGAATGTGCTGATGACAACCCAGAGATAAAATACAATTATGTGCATTTTGTCCTGCCAATTACAAAATTGTCCTAAAATACTTCAGAAAAACATCCCCTTCGACATTGAATATTTATCAATAAAACCGGTTGCTTAAAAAAATATCAAAAAAGTGGCACGGTCTTTGGTTTGATTCGATGCGTCCGGACAAATAAGGAATTCAATTTTTTCAGGGAAGGAGATCGTCATGAATACGGGAGATACGACATGGGTCCTGATATCCACGGTCCTGGTTTTTGCCATGACCATACCGGGTCTGGCCTTCTTTTACGGAGGCCTCGTCCGGAGAAAGAACGTCCTTTCCATCCTGATGCAATGTTTCATCATCATGTGCGTCATTTCACTGCAGTGGGTCCTCTTCGGCTACTCCCTGTCGTTTGGCCCCGATACCGGGATGGGGATCATCGGCAGCCTGAAATGGGCGGGCCTGCAATTCGTGGGGGGGCAGCCCAACAGCGATTACGCCGCCACGATCCCCCATAGCGTCTTCATGGTCTTTCAGTGCATGTTTGCCGTCATCACCCCGGCCCTGATGATCGGCGCCTTTGCGGAACGGATGAAGTTTTCCGCCTTTCTCGTTTTTACAATCCTCTGGGCAACCTTCGTCTACGATCCGCTGGCCCACTGGGTGTGGGGGATGGGCGGCTGGATGCGAAATCTCGGCGGCCTCGATTTTGCCGGGGGCATCGTCGTCCATGCCAGCTCGGGCGTGTCGGCCCTGGTCCTGTGCCTGTTGCTGGGCAAGCGGGTGGGCTACCAGAAGACCCCTTTCCGGCCCCACAACCTGCCCTTTACCGTTCTGGGGGGGGCGCTGCTCTGGTTCGGCTGGTTCGGTTTCAATGCCGGGAGCGCGCTGGCAGCCAATGACCTGGCGGCAAATGCCTTTGTCACTACCCACATCGCCACAGCCGCGGCCGGGCTGACCTGGGCCCTCATCGAATGGCAGCAGCACGGCAAGCCCACGGTTCTGGGGACCGTAACGGGGGCCGTGGCCGGTCTGGTGGCCATTACCCCGGCCTGCGGATTTGTGAACCCCATGAACGCCATCTTCATCGGCATGATTGTCGCATGCATCTGCTATCTGGCCATCGCCGTGGTCAAGGCAAAGCTTGGCTATGACGATGCATTGGACGCCTTCGGGGTCCATGGCGTCGGCGGTCTCTGGGGGACGATTGCCGTGGGTCTGTTTGCGGAGAAGGCGGTCAATGCGGCGGGCGCGGATGGCCTCTTCTTCGGCGGCGCACAACTGTGGCCGCAATTTATCATGGCTGTCGCAGCCCCTCTGTTTGCCGGTGTGATGACGTTCATCATCTACAAGCTGGTGGATGCCGTCATGTGCGTGCGGGTCAAGGAGAAGGATGAAACGATCGGCCTCGACCTGACGCAGCAGAGCGAAGCCGCCTACACCGTCATTGAATAGGAAAGGGGGAAAATCACATGAAATACATCATCGCAGTAATACAGCCCCATAAACTGGACGAGGTGATGGCCGCCCTGGAAAAGGCGGAGATACCCCTGGTCACCGTGTCCAACGTCCTGGGCCGGGGGCGGCAGAAGGGCGTCACGGAGGTTTACCGGGGAACGAAGGAAGTGGGAAGCCTGCTGAAAAAGGTGAAGCTGGAAATCGCGGTCAATGAAGGTTTCGTGGCGCCTGCAATCGAAGCCATCACGCAAGGGGCCCGCACCGGCGAGATCGGCGATGGCAAGATCTTTGTCCTCGATCTGGGCGAGGTCATCCGCATACGGACCGGCGAGCAGGGCGGCGAGGCCATTGGATGATCAGCAAACTTGTGACCCGTGAATAAGGGAGCATGGATCTTGAAGGGAAAAGACTTCAACGGCGAAGAGAATCTGCTCAAAGTCAATGTGGAAGCGTTTGAAAAGCACATTATCGTATCGGCCCTGGCAAGAACCCGCGGCAATCAGAGTCTGGCGGCGAAGCAGCTGGGGACGACCACCCGGGTGATTGCCCACCGCATACGGAAATACCACATCGGTCTTGAGCAATTCTGTATCCATAAACAGAAATAAAGACAGACAAGTTAGACATAATCATCGAAAGGACACGCGATCATGAGAAAACCGTTTTATTTCAGAAAAGTCTGCTTCGCCTTCATTTTATCCTTCTGCCTTATCATTGGCAGCGCCCCGCGCATTTGGGCGGAAGAGCCAAAACCGGCTGTTGAGACAGCCAAACCCGTGACCGAAGCAGCCAAGCCGATGGAAGAGGAAAAACCGACGGGTGACTTCACTGCGGCGGCAATGAGCAAGTATGTCTGGAGGGGTTATGAATTGAGCCGGGACAGCATCGTCGTGCAGCCGTCGGCGACGATTGGCTACAGGGGCTTTTCAGCCAATATCTGGGGCAATCTGGACATGAACCCCTATTTTTCAGGAACGGGCGACACCCGTTATTCGAGCGCCTGGAACGAAACGGATTTAACGGTGTGGTACACGAAGAACCTGGGATTGTTTAATCTCGGCGCCGGCTACATCTACTATGCCCTGGGCGCACTCAACCGGGATGCCCCGGATCGGGCCGACTTTCAGGAGGTCTTCGCGACAGTGAGCCTGAACACCATTCTGTCGCCTGCCTTCACCGCATATAAGGAGATCAGTCACTACCAGAACTGGTATTTCCTCCTCGGGGTGTCCCACACCTTTGCATTCAACAAGTCGGTATCCCTGAAGGTGGCGGCTTCGGCAAGCTATCTCCTGAGCACCTATGCGGACGCGGCGCTTTTCAACGCCGGGGCCGGGTATGGCGGATATCCCGAATTTGACGGGAGCGCCAGGGCGACGGATGACAAGTTCAGCAATTTCCACGATGGAACGGTGACCCTCAGCCTGCCCGTCAAGGCGACGGGAAACATCACGATCACGCCGACCGTTTCCTATGTGTTCCCCCTCTCCAATGATGCGAAACATGAAATGAAAGGCTCGGGGATAAAAGGGGTGTCGACCCCGGACGACCGCGACAGTTCGTTCCTCTACGGAGGCCTCGCGGTGAGCTTCTCTTTTTAGATTTTGCCGGCGCGCGCGATGGCGGCTGCCTGCAACCGGATTGCCGATGAAGGCCGGGGGCCGTGCCCTTCCATTCAGGGGCGCGGCCTTCACGTCCCCGGGCGGCGCGCCACCCCGGATCATGCTAACCCTCCCGGTACATGTCCTCGATGACATCGCCGAACTGCGCGTTGATCGCCTTGCGCTTGACCTTCATCGTTGGCGTCACCTCGCCGTCCTCGGTGTAGAGCTTCTTGTCCAGAATCCGGAACTTTCGAATGTTTTCGACGCGGGCCACCTGCGCGTTCACCTTGTCGATCTCCCGCTGGATCAGTTCGATGACTTCCGGCGTCCGGGTCAGCGAGGCAAAGGTCGTGTACTGAACCTTGTGATCCTGGGCGTACTTGACCACATTGTCCTCGTCGATGACGATCAGGGCGGTAATGTATTTCCGCCGGTCGCCGATGACGACCGCATCGTTGATGTAAGGGGAAAACTTCAGCAGGTTTTCAATGTACTGCGGGGCGACGTTCTTTCCGCCCGCCGTGATGATCAGGTCCTTTTTGCGGTCGGTGATCTTCAGATATCCCTCGGCGTCGATCTCCCCGACGTCGCCGGTGTGGAGCCAGCCGTCTACGATGGCGTTCCGCGTCGCCTCGTCGTCTTTGTAGTAGCCTTTGATGATGGCTCTGTGCCGCACGAGAATCTCGCCGTCCTCGGCGATCCGGACCTCCGTTTCCGGCAGGGCTTTTCCCACCGTGCCCACCTTGAAGTTGGCGATATCCGACATGTGGGTGACACCCGTCGTCTCCGTCAAGCCGTAGCCCTCCCGGATCGGGATTCCCATGCTCTGGAAGTACTTCAGAATGTTGTGGGAGATGGGCGCGGCACCGGAGATGCCGAGGCGTATCCGGTCGAAGCCGAGACGTTTCTTGAGCTTGCGGAACACGGCAAAGGAGGCGAGGCGGTAAGCCGCGGCAAGGGGCAGGGAAGGTCTCCGCCCGGAGAGGGCAAGATCGTTGTAAGCCGTGCCGATGCGGATTGCCGTCCGATAGGCCAGCCGCTTGAACCGCGTCGCATCGTCCATGCGAATGATGATGCTCGAGTGGTATTTTTCCCAGATCCGCGGTACGGCGTGGAAGATCGTCGGGGAGATGTCCGTCATGTCCGACATGACCGTGTCGGTGTTCTCCGTAAAATTGACGATGTGCCCCACGGCGATGTGGACGAGAAAATCGAAGATCTGCTCGAAGATGTGATTCAGCGGCAGAAACGAGATCGTCTCGTCGTCCTCCGTGATCCGCGCCACCTGGCACACCTTCTGTCCCATCCAGAGGTATCCCTCCTGGGTCAGCATGGCGCCCTTCGGCATGCCCGTGGTTCCCGACGTGTAGATGATCCCGGCGGTGTCATCCGGCCGGGTCCGCTGGAGCAGATCGGCGAAAAGACCCGGGTTCTCCGCGTCGATTTTCCGCCCGAGCGCCAGCAGATCCTCGAAGCTCATCAGCATGGGGTCTTTGAAATGCTTCAGGCCCTCCATGTCCCAGACGATCATCTTTCTCAGGGCCGGCGTCTGATCCCGGAACGCCAGCGCCTTGTCGAACTGCTCCTCATCCTCGCACAGATAAACGACCGACCCCGAATGCCCGACCACATATTCGCATTCCTTGGCGGGGCTCGTCGTGTAGATGCCGACATAAACGGCCCCGGAGCACATGGCCCCGAAGGCGCAGTACAGCCACTCCGGCTTGTTCTCGCCGATGATGGCGACGTGATCCCCCCTCTGCACGCCGAGGGCGTGGAGGCCGAGGGCCACCTGCTTCACTTTCTCCAGGTATTCGGACCAGGTGATGTCCCGCCAGATCCCCAGATGCTTCCACCGCATGGCGGTGCGCCGGGGCTTCTTCTGTGCCCGGTCGAGGAAGGCCTTGGGCAGCGTATCGATTGGCGTCATCGTCTCCATCCCTAACGGAACCGGACCTTTCTGCGGTACCGCTTGTACCCCTTGACCGAGGTTTCCGTGGCGATGCCGAGATAAAACTCCTTCACGTCCGGGTCTTCCCGGAGGACCTCGGGCCGGTCCGCCCGGACGATCCGGCCGTTTTCCATGAGGAAGGCGTAATTGGCGTACTTGAGCGCCATGTTGACATTCTGCTCCACCAGCAGGATCGTCACGCCGCTCTTCCGGTTGATGTCCAGAATGATGTTGAAGATCTCCTTCGTGAGGAGCGGGGACAATCCGAGCGAGGGTTCGTCCAGCATCAGGAGCTTGGGCCGGCTCATCAGGGCCCGGCCGATGGCCAGCATCTGCTGCTCCCCGCCGCTCATATAGCCGGCGTCCTGTTCCTTCCGCTGCCTCAATATCGGGAAATGGCTGAAGACGTTCTCGATGTCCTCCTGAATGCCTTTCCGGTCGCGTCTCGTGTAGGCGCCCATGAGGATGTTTTCCATCACCGTCAGCTCGGGGAACACCTCCCGGCCTTCGGGGACGTAGCTGATGCCCATGCGGACGATCCGGTCCGTGTCCTTGCGGTCGATGCGCTCTCCCATGAATTCGATCGTCCCCTTTTCCGGCTGCTCCTCCTTGAGGTCGTAGAGCAGGCGCATGATCGTCTTCAGGGTTGTTGTCTTGCCGGCGCCGTTGGAACCGAGGAGGGCGACGATGTCCCCCTGTTTGACCTCGAAGGAAATGCCGTGTAGGGCCCGGATCAGGTCGTACCAGGTTTCGATGTTACTGACTTTCAGCACGGTCTTCCTCCCCGAGATATGCCCGGATCACTTCAGGATGATTCTGAACCTCCCGCGGGAGTCCCTCCGTGATCTTTTCCCCGTGGTTGATGGCAAAGACCCGGTCCGATATCCCCATGATCATGTTCATGTCGTGCTCGATGAGCAGGATGGTCACCCTGTAGTCCTCCCGAATGTCCTTGACCCAGATGTTGAGGTCCTCCTTCTCCTCGGTGTTCATTCCCGCGGAGGGCTCGTCGAGCAGAAGGACCCTGGGTTCGAGGGCTAGCGCACGGCCGAGTTCGACGAGCTTTCGCTTGCCGTAGGGCAGGCCGGCGACGAACTGGTCCCGAACGGACTGCAGTTCGAGAAAGTCGATGATGCCCTCCACGATCTCCCGGTGCCGGATCTCCTCCCGGGCGGCCCGCGAGCGCCTGCCCCACATGAAGGCGCCGGTAAAGACGCCGGTCTTCATGTGGAGATGACGTCCCAGCATCAGATTGTCCATCACGGTGGCGTTGGAGAAGAGTTCGATGTTCTGAAAGGTTCGGGCGATGCCCTGTCGGGCCACCCAGTCCGGCTTATGGCCGAGAATGTCCTTGCCGTCCAGGATGACCCTTCCCTGATCCGCCTTGTATATGCAGTTGATCAGGTTGAAGATCGTCGTCTTGCCGGAGCCGTTGGGACCGATGATCGAGAAGATCGCGTTCTTCTCGACATCGAAGCTCACGTTGCTGACCGCCTTGAGGCCGCCGAAACGGATGCTCAGATTCTCAACCCGGAAATGTTCCATCGATCATACCTTCTTCACGTAGTGCTTGGCGAAAAGTCCGCTCGGCCGGAAGCAAAGCACGAGAATGATGACGGCAAAAGCGACGATGGGCTTCCACTCCGGCCAGATGTAACCGAAGAAGTTTTCGATCAGCCCCAGCAGTTCCCCGCCGATGAACACGCCGGGGATGCTCATCAATCCTCCCAGGACGGCGGCGGCGAATGCGCGCAGAAACGGCTCCAGCATGAATCCCGGATCGAGCGTGGACCGTGACGCGAAAAACATGGCGGCGATGGCGCCGATCAGCGAACTGAAGCCCCAGGCGATGGAAAAAACCCGCTCGACGCGGATCCCCATGATTTTCGCGGCGTGCTGGTTCTGCTGCGTGGCGCGCATGGCGATGCCCAGCCGGGTGTACTTGAAGAAAAGGAAGAGCAGGATCATGACCGCCGCGGACGTGGCAAAAACGGCGATGGCCCAGTCGTTGATGATCATGCCCGGAAAGGGTTCATGGGTCGCCTGGTAAGACATGGGAACGACGAATTCCTTCTGCTCGGGTCCCCACTTCCAGCCTGCCAGACCCATCAGCAGCATCTCGGCGCCGAGCGTGATGACGATCAGACCCAGGAGACTGGGATGTTTGGCCGGCCTCAGGAACAGGAATTCGATCAGGACGCCCAGCAGAGCGGCAAACGCCATGGTGATGACGAAGGCCAGCCAGAACGGGTATTGGTAAAAGTTGAGGATGTGAAAGGCAACGAACGTCGACAGCATGGCCATTTCGCCCTGGGCGAAATTGACGACCTCCGATGTCTTGTAGATGATGACTACGGCGATGCCGAATAAGCCGTAGCACGCGCCGATGGCCAGGCCTTCAATGACGAGCTGTCCGATCATCTTTACCCCCTGCTGCTGTTGTCCTGGCCGTTCCCGAACGCTGCAAGCCGGAATCGTCCGGAAGATTCGCGGCTTGTCATTCCATGCCCGGCGGTCCGCTCCCGCTTAGAACGGCCAGGTCATCCAGTACTTTTTGATGCGGATCCAGATGCCGTACATGCCCAGGGGTTCGAAGATCACGATGCCGATCATGATGAGCCCCAGCACGATGCTGTTGATGTTTTCGAGTCCCACAACGGAGAACCACCGGGTGGAAACCGACACCATGAATTCGCCGATGACGGGCATCTCGGCAATGTTCTTGAGCAGGCTGTACTGCAGGTAGGTAATCAGTGCCGCACCCATGACCGGCCCCGCGATGGAACCGAGGCCGCCGACGACGACCATCACCAGAAAAATAATGGACAGCATCATGTTGAACGTGAAGGGGTCGAAGAATCCCAGCACGAAACCGAACAGGCCT
>CAVPWE010000001.1:0-704276 GCA_963709485.1 uncultured delta proteobacterium | reverse complement strand
CTGCAAGGCCCCCTACCTGCAGGTGCACCACTTCTACGACCAGCTCTGCCCGGCCTGCGGCGACGAGAACTAGCGCCAGCGCACGGCGACCGTCGACCTGCGCGGGCGGGTCGCCCTGGTGACCGGGGCGCGGGTGAAGATCGGCTACCAGGCCGCCATCCTGCTGCTGCGCGCCGGCTGCACCGTGGTCGCCTGCACCCGCTTCCCGCGCGACGCCGCGCGCCCGCTACGCCGCGCGAGCCCGACTTCGCCGACTGGCGCGACCGGCTGCACGTCTACGGCATCGACCTGCGCCACACGCCGAGCGTCGAGACGTCTGCCGCGGCATCTGACGCGACCCTGCCCGCGGCTCGACTTCCAGATCCACAACGCCTGCCAGACGGTGCGCCGCCCGCCCGGCTTCTACGCGCACCTGCGTCGACGACGAGCACGCGCCGGCCGGCGGCGCTCGCCGCGAGGCGGCGCGGCACCTGCTCGGCGCGACGAGGCGCTGCGAGGCGAGCACGACGGGCACGACGGCGCGGCGGCCTGACCCGCCGGCCCTGCTGACGCAGGCGGCCAGCGAGGCCGATCTGCTCTGGCCGGGGCCGGCCCGGCGAGCGCCGAGATCTTCCCGCGCGGCGTCCTCGACCAGGACCTGCAGCAGGTGGACCTGCGCGACCACAACTCCTGGCGCCTGCCGCTCGCCGAGGTGCCCACCCTCGAGCTGCTCGAGGTGCTGCTGGTCAACGCCACCGCCCCCTTCGTCATGACGCCCGGCTCAAGCCGCTCATGGTCCGCTAGGCGACGCCCCGCCGGGCACGCCACCGCGCCGACGGGCCCGCCACATGGTCTGGTCTCGGCCATGGAGGGGCAGTTCTACCGGGCCACAAGACCGACAAGCACCCGCACACCAACATGGCCAAGGCGGCGCTCAACATGCTGGTGCGGACCACGCCCCCGACTACGCCGCGACGGCATCTACCTCAACGCCGTCGACACCGGCTGGGTGACCGACGAGGACCCGGCCCACCTCGCGGCCCGCAAGGCCGAGGAGCACGCGCTTCAGCCGCCGCTCGACATCGTCGACGGCGCCGCCCGGATCGTCGACCCCGATCATCGACGGCTTCCCCACCGGCCAGCACCAGTGCGGCCTCTTCTTCAAGGACTACCGCCCGGCGCCCTGGTAGCCAGAGGAGGGGCGTCAGGCCTCGCGCCCGAGCAGGCTGCCGCGCCGGATGAGCAGCCGCTTCCCGCTCATGACGATGTCGCCCCGCCGCGTCAACTCGGAGAGGGCGCGCGAGACCGTCTCGCGGCTGTCCCGATCATGGCGGCGATCTCGGCCTGGGTGGGGCGCTGCCGGATGGGGATCCGCCGGCCTCGGTCTCCTCCCCGTCGCTCTCGGCCGAGCGCCCGGAGCTTGGCCGCCAGCCGCCCGAAGACGTCGAGGAGCGCCAGGTCCCAGATGATTCCGCGTCGGCCCGGCGCAGCCGCCCGGGAGCTCGGCGAGGCCTGAAGGCGATGAGGGGTGCCGGTCGACGTGGGCCCGGAAGTCGGCCCGGGAGAGGACCAGCAGCGAGAGGGCTCCATGGCCTGGACGGTGGCCGACCGCGGCGCGTCGTCGAGCAGGCCATCTCCCCGAAGCTCGCCCGGCCTGGAGAAGATGGAGAGGATGACCTCCCGGCCCGACTCGCCGAAGAGCACCACCTTCACCTTGCCGCTCGCCAGCACCGAAGGGGCGTCGCCCGGCTCGTCCTCCGAGACCACCAGCGCCCCCTCCGGCCAGGAGCGGGGCTGGCAGAGCCGCTCCAGCCGGTCGACGCTGACCGCGTCCAGGCCGGCGAAGATGGGGGCGGCGCAGGAGCAGGCCGCTTGGGACGGCGGGGCGGGTGGCGGTCATGGGGCTCACCGAGCGTACGACCCGGCCGCGGCCCGGTCAAGACGGGGCCGGGGCGGGGCAGCGGTGGCGGCGGGCCACGCTCCGGCGCCGCGGTCAGCCCTGGCCGCCCAGCAGCGCCGCCACCGCGGCGGCGGGATCCAGCCAGCACCGGATGGCCGCCACGCCGGTCGCCCCGGCCGCGAAGGCCCGCGGCGCGTTCCCCGGCTCCACCCCGCCGAGCGCCACGAGCGGCAGCCCGAGGCGCGCCGCCTCGGCGAGCGCTGCCAGCCCCACCGGCGGGCCGAAGGGGCGCTTGGAGAGGGGTGTCCCAGATCGGCGAGAAGGTGGCGTAGTACGCCCCGCCGCCGCGGGCTCGCGCCACCTCGCTCGGCCGAGTGGCAGGAGACGCCCACGCAGCGCCCCCGCCCGAGCAGCCGGCGCGCCTCGGCCGGCGCGACGCCCGCCGCCGGCAGGTGGACGCCGTCGGCGCCGGCCGCCAGGGCCACGTCGAGCCGGTCGTTGACGAGGAGGAGCGCCCCGCGCGCCCGGCAGGCCGGGAGGAGCGCCCGCGCCAGCGCGAGGAGCGCGGCGCCGCCGAGCTCCTTCTCGCGCAGGTGGACCGCCGCGGCGCCCGGCGGGACCCCCGCGAGCGCGCGCCGACGCGCGCCGGGAGGTCCGGCGCGAGGCGGCGATCGGTGACGAGGTGGACTCTGGGAGGGCCATCGCTACTGTCGTCGCATCATTGATTGAAGGGGGCGTGACCGTGTCGAGCGAGCTCGCAGCGCTTCCTGGAGTTCTTGGAGGTGCAGCGGAGCCCCAGGGCCCGCGCTTCCCGGCCGTGCCGGGCGGCCAGGTGCTGGTCCTACATGGCACCACCAGCCGGCCCGGGACCGGGCGCGGTCTCGGTCCACCGGCTCCGGGGTCAGGAGGCCGGCCTGGCGCCGCACGAGCTCGCGTCCGGCTGGCCGGGCCGCTGCCGCTCCTGCCCCGGGAGGGCGAGTGCCTGACTCGTCCACCTGACCCGGCCGGATGCGCTACCAGGGCTACCAGGTGAAGACCCCGCCGCTCGGCCCCGCCGGCCTGGCCGCGCTCTTCGACGCGCACGGGGAGACCTGCTCGTGAAGGGGCCCTCGAAGGCACGATGCAAGGCGGTCCACTTTCGCCCTTGTTGGCGAACATCCTGCTGGACGATTTCAACAAAGAGTTCAATATTCGCGGCCTCCGCTTTGTGCGTTACGCGGACGACTTCCTCGTGTTTACCAAGACGAGGGAGGCGGCCCGGCGTGTCTTCGCTTCGATCGAGCGATACCTGACGCGAAAACTCAAGCGGGTCGTCAACCAGCAAAAGAGCCGCCTCGGTAGCACCGACGGAGTCGAGTTCCTCGGCTTCGTGTTCCAGGGCTACGGCGGCCAGTTCCGCGTGGCCAGGAAGAACCTCGACAAGTTCAAGTCTCGTGTCCGCGAGATTACCGGACGCAACCGCGGTGTCTCGTTTGGGAGCGTTGCGTGGAACTTCGCCGCTACTTCCAGGGCTGGGTAGGGTACTTCCGGCTGGTGCCCATCAAGAGCTTCTTTAGCGACCTGGACAAGTGGGTTCGTCGCCGCCTCCGAATGTGCATCTGGAAGCAGTGGAAGACGGGCCGCACTGGGCCGCAATCTGAGGAAGCTGGGCATTGCCGAGCACGAAGCCTTTACCCACGGTATGAGCAGCAAGGGGCCTTGGGTGCTCTCTTCCAGTCAAGCAGTGCAGCAAGCACTCTCGACGGCACTCTTGGAAGAACGGGGACTGCCCAAGTCTATTAGGGATCTGGACGAAGCTCACTGCAAAGAGCCGTATCGCCTAGTGCGGACCCGCATGCTAGGTGGTGTGGGAGGGGTCCCGGAGCAATCCGGGCCCCTATCCCGATCTCTTGTTCGGTCCTGCATCGCAACTGCCCCCCTTTCCCTCACGGCGCCACAATGACCTCGCCCGTCGGCCCGCGAAACAACACGTCGATCCTGTTCAGCACATCTCGCCCCAGAATTCGATCTCCACCACTGAAGTCGGCTTGCAACCGGCATCGAAAGGAGCGACCGTCGAGAAAGACCCAGATGGAAAAGGTCATGGTAGCCTCAGACGATTGGCCAACGCCACCCATCAGCCCCGGCACTCCCGCAGATAGATCGAGCTTCAGTCGGCGACAATCGGACCAGGGGAGGACGGTCGCATCGGCCCCCGTATCGGGGATGACCCGATCCAGTACGATGCCAGCTTTGGCGGGTTCGCTCCGGAATTCGGCGGCAAGCACCGGCAAAGCCTCCCCGGGTACGTGTCGTCGTACGGAAACGTGGTACGCCGTATCCGACACGGTTCGTGCTCACGTCCGACACAGGTCACAAACGGATGCCGCCCCGATTGCTGCGATTCATGCAAGACGTCCACCGGACTGCGCCCGGACGCAACCACCTCGCCATCCGCAAACCCGATCCAGCAATCGCGATACTCCTCCAGCAATACCTCACGACAGGCCCAGTAGTCGGTCTCGTTCTTTCGCCAGTCGGGATGAATGTACTGGGCAACTTCCGGCGGCAATTTGTCGGCTAGGCTCTCCATGGCGTACCTCCTTCGACTTCGGGACGACCCCAATTATACGCCGAAGCACCTGCGCCGTCGAGCCTCGCCGCCGTTGGCTCGCGGATGAGCCCCGGCCTGTGATGCCCGGCCTGACCCAACGGACCGAACGACATGGTTCTATCCGGCTGTATTCAGCGGGATAGATCGTGCGTTGAACTGGGCCGACTTCGCGGGGATGCGGGGATTCGCTTATGCGGATTGAATTCCTGCCCAGCCTTCAGGTGACCAGTGTAGCAGCCCGGAAGGGCTAAAAGCGACAGGGCGCAACCCGGCAGAGAGGCCGGAAGAGGTCGGAGGGAGCCGATGGGACGGCGGAAAAAGGCGTTTTTCCGACGGGCAAGCAGACCCTGAGCCGGGCGGGCGTTGGCGGTCGCCCGCGGGAGCAAGAGGCACGGTCGTGCGGTGGTCCCGGTGCATAGGTTATCCGTCCGGAGGCTCGCGAAGCCAGTGCTGGCAGCCCCAGCGGATGGCGTGATTGAAGGGATCGTCCCACGGGGGACGGTGGCGGCCATCAAGGACCTTTCTCCAGCTCACTCGCTCGCCCTCCGAGACACACGTCATCGGAGTTTGGCAACGGGGACAGCGAGGCGTCGTCGGCGACTCTTCCGCGGGTTTCGTCACCGCCTCGGGGGACGCTGCGGGGACCGCTTCCTCCAGATCCAGGAGCGTGCGGCAGCGGTCGAGGTAGGTCTTCCGATGCCGGCAGCTGAAACCCTCCAAAGCAACGCGATTTGACGAATCCCTTGGGCAGGATCCCCGGCCCAGCGACGCGTGAACTCGGCCGCCCCTCAGCGTACAGGGCTCTCGTGGGTTGCCCGATTTCTTGTCGTGGCCGCGTGCCCAGAAGGTGACCTTGCCGTCCTGATGATCGATCAAGCGTCGATCGGAGATGGGGCGAAAAGCTCGTCCAGGCCGATGTAATGATCCCCGTGCTCGTGGGTGATGATAACCTTGTCCAGATGGCGGACGTGGTGTCTTGAAAGCTGAGTGGCGATGTCAGGCCCACAGTCTATGGAGAATATTTTGGATAGTTTGTCCTAAGAGATTGGACCCGGCCTGAAAGAAGAAGGGCTGCGCGTTCTCTCTTCTCATGTCTTTGTCGCATGTCGCGGCAGATCATGCAGTCGCAATTGAGCTCCGGCAAGCCCCATGTTCCGCCTGTACCCGAGGAAAGTCAGATTCATCGTCTCATCCCTCCTGGATCATCACCCTGAGAAGCAAATCCCCCTTTTCTCCGTTAGGCATCCGCTTACCCAAACCAGCTAGGCGAAGCACGATCCCCTCCGCCACGCCGGGCGGCACCGAGA
Organism: uncultured delta proteobacterium; assembly: GCA_963709485.1. GTDB lineage: Bacteria > Desulfobacterota > Syntrophia > Syntrophales > Fen-1087 > JAXDBM01. Next base: position 698,497 of record CAVPWE010000001.1, on the reverse strand, counting down.
TACAAAGGGCCCCGGCTTCGAAATCCCCACTTTGACGCTGATCAGTTTTCGAGTACCCAAGAGAGCTTCCCTGGGAGCAACGGCAATGGTTCCGTAAAGATGCGGGGTCCTCCGGAGAATCAAAGGCATTGGTCACCTGGAGGCGCGGAGTCCCTGTTTTTTGAGTCGCCTCACGCATTCTCCCGGTCACCCAGGTTTGCGGAACTCGCTCCAAAACTTTGACCAGGATGATTCCGGCAACGAAACCACCCACATGAGCCCACCACGCAATGCCCCCGCCCTGGGCTCCGGACCCTGCTACACCAAGGAACTGAAGAAGAAACCAGATGCCGAGGAAGACGAAAGCGGGAATCTCAATAAAATAGGGGATAACAATATGGGAATAAACGTCATTCTGGAGCCCGGAAAGAGAATCAAATAAGCACCCATCACCCCCGCGATGGCACCGCTTGCGCCGATGGTTGGCGTGAGATTCCCAGTTGAGAAACAGATGGGAAAGACCTGACGCCCCCGGAAAGGACATAGAAGAACAGGTACCGGAAAGGCCCAACCATCTTCCACATTGTCCCCGAATATGTAGAGGGACCACATGTTTCCCAGGAGGTGCCAGAACCCGCCGTGGAGAAACATGAAGGAAAGGAACGAAAAGGCCTGTTGGCCAAAGACTGAAATGTTCGCCATCTGGGGAATCGAATAACGCGCAGGAACAAGGCCGTAGGTGACGATGAACGCATCCTAGCCTTTCGCCCTGCAGCCAATTCGGACGAAGTAAACCAGGAAGATTTGTGACTATGAGCAGCCATTTGAGCACCGGATAGTTTCTGGAACGTGATGTGTCTCGTATGGGGATCATGGGAGTAAAAGTGCCCTAATCATCGTCCGGGGTTGCGACTTCTCCGCAAGCTTCGGAGGACTCTTAAAGTCGGTTGCCGAGGGTATCGAACCGCAGAATGCCCGCCTGCCCTGCGAGCGGCTTCTCAGCGCAAGGGAGGCCCTAACATTCACAGGCATGGCGGATCTAACTCAACTCCGCTTGCGGGCATAGCGGGCAGGTCGTATAACGAATAATGAATGTCGAAGGCGACCCCGGCAGACTCTAATTGAACTTCGAACTTCGAAATTCGGTGTTCGACATTCGATATTCAGTTCATAGAGACTTGATAACATAAGCGTCCCGGAAGGCGGACCCGCAACAGAGGAACGATACACGATTTCGGCGAAAAAAACAAAACGAAAAGGGTGAATGGGGCCATTATTCTATTGACAAACGGGTCCGGGAAATCGATATTGGCTGTGCGATGCGACGCCCGGCGCCGCGGCGGAAAGCCCCGGCAGGGCGAATCTTCAGGACCCCCCATGATCGACAGCATTTCCGCAATTCTGAGCAGCATCCGGATCCAGGATGTCTTCGACATGCTGGTCATCTGGATCATGATGTCCGTGCTCCTGATCTGGTTCAAGGAAAGGGCGTCACGGTTCGTCTTCATCGGCATCGGGCTTCTCGGCGCCATCTACATCACGGCCCGCTATTTCCAGCTCTACCTGACCACCGTCGTCCTGCAGGGCTTCTTCGCCATCCTCGTCTTTGTGCTGGTCGTCATCTTTCAGGAGGACCTTCGCCGCTTTTTCGAGCGGCTCGCCCTGTGGGGCCGCTTTCCAAAGACATTCTTCGATGCGCAGCCCGCCCCCCCGGATGCCGAAACCATTGCCCGGACCGTTTCCCATCTGGCCCGGAACCGCATCGGCGCCCTGATCGTCATCAAAGGCCACGATCCGCTGGACCGTCACCTCAATGGCGGAACCCTGTTGAACGGCGCCCTGAGCCAGCCCCTGCTGGAAAGCATCTTCGACCCCCATTCCACCGGTCATGACGGCGCCGTGGTGATCGACGGGAACCGCCTGGCGCAGTTCGGCTGCCATCTGCCCCTGTCCGCAAACGCCGGCCGGTTCGGCTCGCCGGGGCTGCGCCACACGGCGGCGCTGGGGCTGTCGGAAAGGTGCGACGCCCTGTGCATCGTGGTTTCCGAGGAGCGGGGAACCATCAGCATCGCCCGGCAGGAGCAGCTCCGCGAGGTCGCCGGCGAAGCGGCGCTCCGGGTCGAGCTGGAATCCTTCTACGCCCAGACGACGCCGAAAAGGGAGGGCCGTCCGGTCGCCCGCTGGCTGCGGGAAAATTCACGCGAAAAAATCATCGCCCTGGCGCTGGCCTGCCTCCTCTGGATCGCCTTCGGCTACCAGAAGGAGTCCGTGCGCCGGGATTTCACCGTCCCCGTGGAGTACGCCAATGTTGCAACCGACTGGGTCATCGAAGACCCGAAAGTCACCGAATTGAAAATCGTGCTTGCGGGGCCGCCGCAGGCCTTTCAGCTTCTCAACCCCGACGGCTTGAAGGTCTCCCTGGACCTGTCGAAGGTCCGGGAAGGGCTGAACGAAGTCTCCGTCACCCGGGAAATGGTCCGGAAGCCCTCCAGCCTGACCGTGGCGGGAGTCTCACCGGCCCGGATCGGCATAACGGTCTCCCGGCTGACGGCCGTCTCGCTGCCCGTCGCCGTCGTGACGGAGGGCAGGCCGCCGGCCGGTTTGTCCGTGCAGAAAATCAGCGTGTCGCCCGCGACGGTCCGCGTGCTGGTCCCCGGCAGGCTTCGCGAAAACGGCATCCGGATCAAGACGGAACCCATCGATCTGAAAAAAGTCACCGCGTCCTCGTCCCTGCAAATCAGGCTCATCTCCCCGCCGGAGGTCCACTTCGCGGGCGGGAAGCCGCCCACGGCGACGGTGACTATTCGGCTGAAGAAATCGGCGCGGGCGGGCGGGCGGCCCTGAGCGGAGGAAATTCAAGATTTGCTTGTCAACCTTCCGCTGATGAAGTATGACCCTCGAAAACGTTTTAGCCGCTTGGATGGCATTGTCCGGCGGTTGCCCTTGTCAAAAAATGAAACCATGAAGAACCTGAATAAATCAGCCGAGCCAAAAACATGCCCAGAGGTTTGAAAAAAAGGTCAAGGAAAGCGGGGCTGCCGCCGGGGACTCTCGTTCATATCGGAGAGCGGTTGAGCGAAACGACGAAAATCTCGCTGATCGATTACGACGGGGAACATCTCACGGAAAAAAACATCCAAAGCGTGGATGAACTCCGCATCTTCAAAGACAAGCCGACGGTCACGTGGGTACACATCGACGGCATACACGAAATCGGGCTCCTGGAGCAACTGGGCGATGTCTTCGAACTCCATGCCCTCATCCTGGAAGACATCCTGAACACGGATCAGCGCCCCAAGATGGAAGATCTGGGCGAGTATCTCTTCATTGTCCTGAAAAGATTCTGCGAGGCCTGCGATGAGCATAATGATATAACGTCGGAGCAGATCAGCATCATTCTGGGTCCCCGCTACGTCATTTCCCTTCAGGAAAAAGAGGGGCATCTTCTCGACCCCCTCCGGGAACGCCTGAGAACCGCCAAGGGAAGGGTCAGAAAAGCCGGCGCCGATTATCTGGCCTACTCGATCATCGACGCCATCCTGGATTCCTACTTCGGCATCCTGGAGAGGCTGGGGGAAAGGATTGAGACGGAAGAGGAGGTCCTGGTGAACCATCCCGCCCAGTCCACCTTGCAGGCGATCCAGCGCCTGAAGCGAGATATGATCTTCCTGAGAAGGTCCGTCTGGCCGCTCCGGGAAACCATCGCCGCTCTGGAGCGCAGCGAATCGGCCCTGATTCAGGATGCGACGGGCATCTACCTGAAGGATGTCTACGACCACACGGTTCAGGTGATCGATACGGTGGAAACCTACCGGGATATGCTCTCCGGCATGATCGATATCTACCTGTCCAGCCTCAGCAACCGGATGAACCAGGTGATGAAGGTGCTCACCATCATCGCCACAATCTTCATGCCCATGACCTTCCTGGCCGGCGTCTACGGGATGAACTTCAGGCACTTCCCCGAACTGGAATGGAGCTGGGGGTATCCGCTGTTCTGGATCGTCAACCTTGCCGTCGCCGCAGTAATGCTGATCATGTTCAAGCGGAAAAAGTGGCTCTGAACGGTTGACGGCCGGCCCGCAGTGATTATCTTACTGTCAATGACTTGAAAATTCCGGTAGGTGTGCTGCAGTAAACAGAAAATGACATCAATTCAATGAGGGAGGTTCATGATGAGTGCATTTCAAGCGAGTGACATTGTCGAATTTGCCGTCCGGATCGAAGAAAACGGCGAGAATTTCTACCGCTTCGCCGTGCAGTTGACCAAAGACGAGGGCACGAAGAAGCTTTTCGGGCAGTTGGCCGACGCGGAGGTGGCCCACAAGAAAACCTTCGAGAAGATCTTCGCGGCCATGGACAAGACCGCACCGCCCGAGGGTTACGAGGGAGAGTACGCCGCCTATCTTCACAATTACGTCGACAATGCGATCATCTTTAAAAAGGAGATCCTCGACCAGGAGCTGGCAAAAGTCAAGGACACGAAATCGGCCCTCGATTTCGCCCTGCAGCGCGAGCTGGATTCCATACTGTACTACCACGAGATCAAGCGGCTGGTCCCGGCGAACGAGCAAGCCACGGTGGACAAAATCATCGACGAAGAGCGGAAGCACGTGGAAATCATTGCAACGATGAAAAAGAAGCTGTTCGGCTGCTGACGGGAGCCATGCCGGAATCCAACAACGATCATATTTTTTACCGGAACCCCGTGAAGTTCTACCCCACGGTCGCGCGGGGCGAAGGGGTTCACGTCTACGACAAGTCCGGCAAGCGCTACATTGACGGCTCCGGCGGCGCCGTGGTCGTATCCATCGGACACGGCGTTGCCGAAATCCGCGAGGCCGTTCTCAGGCAGGCGTCGGAAATCGCCTTCACCCACGGCACCCACTTCACCAGCGAGGCGGCCGTGGACTTGGCGGACCGGATCGTTTCCCTCTGCCCCCCGGCGATGACCCGCGTTTACTTCCTCTCCGGCGGCTCCGAGGCGGTGGAAACCGCCGTCAAGATGGCCCGCCAGTACCAGGTGGACCGGGGCAGGCCGTCGAAATACAAGGTCATCTCCCGGTGGACCAGCTATCACGGCAACACCCTCGGGGCGCTCGCCCTGGGTGGCCACACGGGCCGGCGGCGCTATTACCAGCCGCTGATCCAGCACACCCCCCACATCGTCCCCTGCTACTGCTACCGCTGCCCCTTCGGCCTGAAGCCGCGGACCTGCGCGATCGAATGCGCCGACGACTTCGAAAAGACGATCCTCTACGAGGGTCCCGATTCCGTGTCCGCCTTCATCGCCGAGCCGGTGGTGGGCGCCACGGCGGGGGCGGTGGTCCCGAAGGACGGCTACTTCCAGCGGGTACGGGAAATCTGCGACCGCTACGACGTCCTGCTGATCGCCGACGAGGTCATGACGGGCATCGGCCGGACGGGCCGTAACTTCGCCCTGGACCACTGGCAGGTGGTCCCGGACATGATCTGTTGCGCCAAGGGGCTCGCTTCCGGCTATGCCCCGGTGTTCTGCGTCGTGACCAACGATGCCGTCCACGACGCCATCAAGAACGGCAACGGGGCCTTCGTCCACGGCCACACCTACAGCCAGAACCCCCTGTCCTGCGCCACGGCCCTGGCGGTCCTCGATTACATCGCCGCCCGCGACCTGATCGGACGCTGCGCCCGGATGGGGCAATACCTGCTGGAAAAGCTGAGTGCGCTCTGCCGGCATCCCATCGTCGGCGACGTCCGGGGGCTGGGACTCTTCGCCGGCGTGGAATTCGTCCGGGACCGGGATACAAAGGAACCTTTCGATGCCGGCCTCAAGGTGAACGCCCGGATCGCGAACCGGGCCTTCGCGAAGGGACTCATCACCTATCCCGGCGGCGGCGGGGCCGACGGCATTCGCGGCGACCACAGCCTGCTGGCGCCGCCCTTCATCATCACGGAAGGCCAGATCGACGAGATGGTCGCTATCCTGGACGAGACCGTCGCCGAAGTCAGCGGGGAACTGGCCGGTTGACGTCATTCGCCGCACCGAAGCGACGGGACGGAAGCGAAACATGAACAAGGTCATCATCACCGCCGCCATCACGGGCAGCCGCATCATGCGCGACACGGCGCCCTTCATCCCGATCACGCCCGAAGAAATCATCCGGTCGTCCATCGAGGCCTGGCGGGCGGGCGCGTCCATTGTGCACATTCACGTCCGGGACCCGGAGACCGGCCAGGGCTGCCAGGACCTCAACCGCTTCCGGGAGGTGGCGGAGGCCCTGCGGGCGGAAACCGACCTGATCCTGAGCCTCACCACCAGCGGCATCCCCGGGCGGAACCTGCCCGTCGCGGAGCGCCTCTGTCCGCTTGCCCTTCGGCCGGAACTGGCATCCTTTGACGCCGGCTCGATCAATCTGGGCGGGGGCGTTTTCATCAACGATCCGGCCTTCCTGAACGAGGCGGCCCGAATGATGCGGGAGGCCCGCGTCAAGCCGGAGATCGAGGTTTTCGATCTGGGCATGCTCGTCACGGCGATGCGGATGCGCGACGAGGGGAGGCTGGAAGACCCCCTGCACGTTCAGTTTGTCCTGGGGACCCCCTGGGGCGCGCCGGCCACGCCCAAATCCCTTCTGCACCTGCACGAGCACCTGCCGGAGGGTGCGACCTGGTCCGTCATCGGCATCGGCCGCGGCTACCTTCCGATGGCCATGATGGCCCTGATCATGGGGGGGCATATCCGGGTGGGCATGGAAGACAACATCTATCTGGACCGGGGCGTCATGGCGAAAACCAACGCGGAACTGGTGGAGCGGGTCGTGCGGATCATCGAGGCATACGGCCGGCCGATCGCCTCGCCCGCGGAGGCCCGCACGATTCTGGGCCTGAGGTCCGCGTAACCCCACCCGCTTTCAGCATTCCCGCTTTGCGGCCGGCGCACTGGCCGAGGCTGATGGTCTTTCCCCTTCTCAAGCCCGCTCCCTCAGAGCCTTTATCTCGAAACCGGCGTACGGCGGGGCTCAGGCCGTCTGGCCCGCAACAAACCCCTTGGAAGGCGCGCCGGTGTCCGCCGGCGTTCCGGCGATCTGGGCGAGATAGGCGGGCCCGAGCTTTTGAATGTGCTCGTTCACGTTGTCGAAGTAGTTGTAATGGGTCTGCTCCTCGTCGACGATGGTCTCGAAGAGCTTCATGCTCGTGCTGTCCCCGTTTTCCCGGCACACCAGGATGAACCGGTTGTACACGTCCATGGTGTCGTCTTCCAGCCCCGCGTCGAAGGGGAAGACCGCCTCGAGCTTCTGCCCCTTTTCCACCTTGGCGGCCGGTTCTGTCGTCGGCTCCCCGCCGAGCTCCTTGATCCGTTCTGCGAACATCTCCGCGTGTCGCATCTCGTCGATCGCGATCAGCTTGATTTTCGCGGCCAGCTCGCCGTAGTCCATGTCGTCCAGATTATAGTGCTGGTTCATGTACTGGTGGATCGCGTGAAGTTCCATGGAACGGGCCTTGTTGAGAACTTCTACCACCTTCTTTTTTCGCTGCTCTCTCGAATCCTTCAGCATGAGCCGACTCCTTTCTCCCGTTTGTCATAACCCGCTGCGTCGATGCGTCCCCGGCCTTCCTCGAACTTCCTGTCCGGCCGGTCTTATTGTTTCCTATACCATGCGGCGGGATCGGCAGGGAAGGCCTTTGTTGCCGGCGGTGGCTGAAAATGCGGCGGCCCTCCATGCAGATCTTGATATTTGACACCGCCCAATCATAAGCGCTCGAAGACGTTTTGGCTTTGATCAAGCGCGGTCGAAGCGGTCAAGGTTCATGACCTTGTTCCATGCCGCGACAAAGTCGTGCAGGAACTTCTCCGGGGAGTCGGCGCAAGCGTAAACTTCCGCCAGTGCCCGAAGCTGCGAGTTTGCCCCGAAGATCAGATCAACACGGGTGGCGGTCCACTTGAGCGCGTCCGTCTTCCGATCGCGCCCTTCAAACACGTCCCCGTCTTTGGAGACCGGCTTCCACACCGTGCCCATGTCGAGCAGGTGCGCGAAGAAGTCGTTTGTCAGCGTCTCCGGCCGCTTGGTGAAGACGCCGTGCCTGCTGCCGCCGAAGTTCGCGCCCAGCACGCGCATGCCGCCAATGAGAACGGTCATCTCCGGTGCTGTCAGCGTCAAAAGCTGCGCCTTGTCCACCAGCATCTCCTCCGCCGGCACAGCGTATTTCGCCTTCTGGTAGTTGCGGAAGCCGTCGGCTTTCGGTTCGAGCACGGAGAAGGATGCTGCGTCAGTCTGCTCCTGCGATGCATCCATCCGTCCCGGCGAGAAGGGGACGGTCACCTTGTGGCCGGCATTCTTCGCCGCCTGCTCGATGCCCGCGCATCCGCCCAGGACAATCAGGTCTGCCAGCGATACCTTCTTGCCGCCGGCGGCCGCGCTGTTGAACTCGCTCTGGATCCCCTGCAGGGTCTTGAGCACTTTCGCCAGTTGCTCGGGCTGGTTGACCTCCCAATCCTTCTGTGGCGCCAGACGAATGCGGGCGCCGTTGGCTCCGCCGCGCATGTCGGAGCCGCGGAATGTGGACGCCGAAGCCCAGGCGGTCGAAACCAGCTCCGACACGGTCAGGGCCGACGCCAGGATCTTTGCCTTGAGGGTGGCGATATCCTTGTCATCAATCCCTTTGTGATCGACGGCCGGGATGGGGTCCTGCCAGATCAGCTCTTCGGCCGGGACCTCCAGGCCGAGATAGCGCGAGCGGGGGCCCATGTCGCGGTGGGTCAGCTTGAACCACGCCCGGGCAAAGGCGTCGGCGAATTCATTGGGGTTTGCCAGATAGCGTCGCGCAATTTTTTCGTAAACAGGATCAAATTTGAGGGAAAGGTCGGCTGTGGTCATCATGGGGCGACGTTTTTTGGATGGATCATGGGCGTCAACAACCATATCCTCCTCTTCCACATCTTTTGCCAGCCAGATATAGGCCCCTGCCGGACTCTTGAGAAGCTCCCACTCATATTTGAACAGCACCTTGAGATAGCCCATGTCCCATTTCGTCGGGTTCGGCTTCCAGGCGCCCTCGAGGCCGCTGCTGATCGTGTCGCCCCCCTTGCCGCTGCCGAAGCTGCTCTTCCAGCCGAGGCCCTGCTCTTCGATGGGGGCGGCTTCAGGCTCAGGTCCCACATGGGTCGCCGGACCGGCGCCATGGCATTTGCCGAAGGTGTGCCCCCCGGCGACAAGGGCGACGGTCTCTTCGTCGTTCATGGCCATGCGGGCGAAAGTCTGACGGACATCCTTTGCAGAAGCTGCAGGTATGGGTTGGCCATCCGGGCCTTCCGGGTTCACGTAGATCAGGCCCATCTGCACGGCGGCCAGGGGGTTTTCCAGATCCCGGTCGCCCGAATAGCGGTTATCGCCCAGCCATTTGTCTTCGCTGCCCCAGTAGATGTCCTCTTCGGGCTCCCAGACGTCCGCGCGCCCGCCGGCAAAGCCGAAGGTTTTGAATCCCATCGATTCCAGGGCGCAGTTGCCGGCGAGGATCATCAGGTCGGCCCAGGAGATCTTCCGGCCGTATTTCTGCTTGATCGGCCAGAGCAGGCGGCGCGCCTTGTCGAGGTTCACGTTGTCCGGCCAGCTGTTGAGAGGCGCCAGGCGCTGATTGCCGGTCCCCGCGCCCCCGCGGCCGTCGCCCATGCGGTAGGTGCCCGCGCTGTGCCACGCCATCCGGATCATAAGCCCCCCGTAGTGGCCCCAGTCGGCCGGCCACCAGTCCTGCGAGTCGGTCATCAGCGCGCAGAGGTCCTTTTTCACCGCCGCCAAGTCGAGCTTCTTGAATTCCTCCGCGTAATTGAACGCCTCGCCCATCGGGTTGCTCTTCTTGTCCTGCTGATGAAGGATCCTGAGGTTCAACTGGTTCGGCCACCAGTCCCGGTTCGAGGTGCCGCCGCCGGAAATGGGCTTGCCTGCCCTGCCCGTGACCGGGCACTTGCTTTCTTCATTCATGTCTTCTCTCCTTTCTCTTGTGATTTGGGTGGGTATGGCCAACTCCTGTTATTTGTTTGAATTCGGACTGGGCCAAGATGCTCTGAAGCAAAATCTTTTTAACCGGAATGATTCCGAATTACCGGGTAAAAAATTTTCGGGTCCGGGCGTCATGCCTGAAAATGACCCTTGCGCCGCGCCCGGAAGCCCTTCCGGTCCTTCAGGCAATCCGCGCAGTAGCCGTAATACTCCAGCCGGGTCTCGATCACCAGAAAACCGGTCTTCCGGTTTACGTCCAGCGGCGCCAGTGAAACCGGCAGACTGTAATCCACAATCCGCCCGCATTTTTCGCAGACGAGGTTGACGTGCTCCTCCAGATTTCCCTCATAGCGGTTTTCCATCTGGTCAAATTCCATTGTCTTGATCAGGCCGAGCCGCGAAAATTCATTGAGCGTCGCGTAGACGGTGGAGAGGCTCAGCCCTTGCGCTTTCTTTCCGGCCTCCGCGTATACGAGATTTGCGCCGGGGTGCAGATGCCCTTTCTCGACCAGCACATCGATAATGGCCAGGCGCTGCGGCGTAATCTTCAGCCCTTTTTCCCGGATCTCCCTGATGAACCGGTCTTTTGTGATTGGAAACATATTCAATCCGGAATCGTTCCAGTTTGGATAAGAAGTGCCTTATTTTTTATCGGCTGTCAAGCTTTTTTCTTTCCCCCTGTGCGCAGCCGATCCCGGTCATTGCGATTCTTCAGGAAGGCAGCGGAAACAGATCGGACAGGAAATTTCACGCCTGCCCCCTGAGCCCGTACTTCTTCAGCTTGTAGCGGAGCATCCGCTCGCTGATCCCCAGGAGTTCCGCCGCTTTCGTCTGGTGATCGCGCGTTTTCTCCATGGCGTCGACGATGAGCTTCCTTTCCAGCTCCTCGATGGAGCCCCGGAGCATCCCATCGCCCATCGCATGACCTTCACTGCCGCCCCTGTGGTCGGTAAAGGGAAGATCCTCAACCGAGATCACCTCATCCCGGCAGATGACCACGGCCCGTTCGATGATATTTTCCAGCTCCCGGACGTTGCCCGGATAATCGTACTTCAGAAGCAGGTCCTGCGCCTCGCTGCTGACTCCGGAGATGGCCTTGCCGTTCTCTTCGGCATAGCGCTTCAGGAAATGGTCGATCAGGGGGGCGATGTCTTCCTTCCGCTCCCGCAGCGGGGGGATCGCCATTGTCACCACGTTCAGACGGTAGAACAGGTCTTCGCGGAAAAGTCCGTCTTTCACCCGGGCCTCCAGGTCGCGGTTGGTGGCGCTGATGATCCGGACATCCGAGCGGATCGTCTGATTGCCGCCCACGCGCTGAAACTCCCGCTCCTGGAGAAAGCGCAGGAGCTTGACCTGGACGGAAGGCGACAATTCGCCGATCTCGTCGAGAAACAGCGTCCCGCCGTCCGACTCCTCGAAGCGGCCGATCCTTCGGGATGAAGCCCCCGTGAAGGCCCCCTTCTCGTGGCCGAAGAGCTCGCTCTCCAGCAGATTTTCATGGAGGGCGCTGCAGTTGACGGCGATGACCGGCCTGGCTGCGCGGGGGCTGAGGTTGTGGATCAGCCGGGCGAACAACTCCTTGCCGGTGCCGCTTTCCCCCTGGAGCAGCACCGTCGCACGGCTGGCCGCCACCCGCCCCGCCATGTTCAGCAGGGCGCCCATCCCGGGGCCGCGGAAGATGATCCGGTCTGTCGTCACGCCCCGGGAGCCCAGCTCCTGGCGGAGGATCTCGTTTTCCCGGATCAGCGTCCGCCGCTCCGACACGCGGTCCACCAGGATCAGAAGCTCATCGAATTCAAGGGGCTTGGTGATGTAGTCCAGGGCGCCCGCCTTCATGGCGTCGACCGCCGTGTCGATCGTCCCGTAGGCCGTGATGATGACGACGTCGATTTCGGGGTTGATCCGCTTGACCTCCAGCAGGACCTGCATGCCGTCCATTCCCGGCATCCGGTAATCCAGCAGGACCAGGTCGAAGTGGCCCCTGCGGACGGCCTGCAGGGCCCGCTCGCCGTTCTCCGCCTCCGCCACGGTGTGGCCCTCCTTGACCAGGAAATCGCGGAGCATCTCCCGCTGGGAGCGGCCGTCTTCAACAACCAGGATGTGCAGTTTCTTCATGGCGGTGCGCTACCCTTTCGACCCCTCGCGCCGGGACGGCGTTTCGCCGGGCTTTTCCGCCGGGAGAACGATCTCGAAGGTCGTCCCCTTGTCCCGCTCGCTGAAGACATTGATTTCCCCGCTGTGGCCGCGGACGATTTCATGGGCAAGAGGGAGGCCCAGTCCCAGGCCCTTGTCCTTGGTCGTATAATCGGGACTGAAGATGCGTTCCACTTCGCCCGCGGTCATGCCGCAGCCCGTATCGGATATCCTGACGCTGACGGAGCCTTTCGTCTCCCGGGCCACGGCGATGTCGATCGTCCCGGCGCCGTCGATGGATTCCATCGCGTTCTTGATGATGTTCAGGAGCGCCTGCTGGAGCTTGTCCATGTCCATGGGAATAACGACGCCATCGGCACTCCAGTGCGTGCGGATCTCGATGCGCTTCACGGCCGCCTCTTCGCGCATCAGGCTGACGATCTTCTGCAGCACGTCCGTCACCGGATAATCGTGGAACTCCAGCCGCCGGCTCTTTGAAAAAGTGAGGAACTCCTCGATGATGCCGTTCAGGCGCCGGATCTCGTCGCGAATGACGCCGGCCAGCGACTCGAACTCCCCGGACTTGCCCGGATCTTCCGGGACAAACTCCCGCTTGAGGCGCTGGCTGGCCATGCTGACGGCATTGAGCGGGTTGCGGATTTCGTGCGCGACACCCGCCGCAAGCTGGCCCAGCGCGGACAGCCGTTCCGCCTTGTCCAGCTTCCTTTCCATTTCCACGATGCCGGCCAGGTGGGTGTTCTGGTTGTGGAACAGCAGCCACATGGCCAGCAGGGCAATCAACATGACCAGAACCAGAAAGATGAACATGTTCCGCGTGTTTTCCGCAAGGATGCGCTCCATGCTTTCCCGCTCCAGGCCGATTCTCACGATGCCGGTAAAAACGACTTTTACCCCTTTCTCGTCTTTAAGGACGAAGGGCACGGCCATGTCGAGGATGTTTCTGCCCTCATAGACGACCTTACGGCTTTCGATCGGGCGGGCGCCGGACAGGATTTCGGACAGATGCATGTCGCCCTCCCGCCACTTTTCCGGAACGCGGCCCGTGGCATCGAGGATCATCCCCTGCCGGTCCATGATCACGATGTACCCCAGGGTCTGGCTCTGCAGTTCTCCCAGCTTTTCCAGGGCCTTTTCGATGGAGACCTTCGTCCCCCAGTAGCGAAGGCCGTCGAGGTCGAGCGCGATGACGATCGTGCCGCTGCCGTCCTTGCGCTTGAGGGCGACAAAACCGATGTTCAGCCGGTTGAACATTTGAATCAGCTCGGCGGGGATGTCCCGGTTATAGAAATGTTCGGCATCCTGCCCTTTCGCTCCCGGCAGGACGGGCTGGCGGTAAAAGTCGAGCTGCGTCACGAGCCGGGTGAAAATGCCGATGGCAATTTCCTGCGGTGTCTCCCGGATCCGGACAGCCGTTCTCGGCATCTTCTGCTCCCCGGCCAGCGGCCGGCTCGCATAGACGATCTCGCCCCGCTTGTCGAGTACGGCGACCATCCAGAGCCCCTGATCGGCGGCAAACATCCGCAGGGAACTGTCGCTGATTCGTCCCGCCTGCCAGTCTTCATCGATTTGCCGCCCCAGATCGGCAAGGGCGCTCGTCAGCATCTTCTGGGGCGAAAAGGTCGTGTCCTTCTGGGGAACAAAGGACCGCTCGCGATCCCGCTGAGAGGCCTGGACGAGATTGCTCAGGTTCTCCTGGGCAAGCTGCTGGACCACCCCGATAATGCTCAGGGCCTGGTTCTGCATAAACCCGATCAGGATGCGGTTGCTTCTCTGGAGGTCCATGATTCCCATGATGAGAATCAGGACGATGAAAACGGCGCAGACGATTGCGACGGCGACCGGCTGCAGAAAGAATCGATCCTGCCGGCGGGGACGGGACCGCCACACCATTTTCCGATCCGGACTCATAAATCCCTCGACGACTGACGCCTCCATCCGCCGGCAGCTCCGGCGACGGGGAAAGGTCTCTTTCAATGTGCGGCCTATGATAGGGAATGCCGCATAAAAGTCAATGATTTCTTTGAATTCTCAAAAACCGACATTTTTGTCGATTTTTTTATATCATCCCTCTATCGTCTAAGTGTTTGTATTAAAAAAGCATTCTGGAAACGAGGCGCACCGGGGCGACATTTATTGCCTGATTCGTTGCGGCAGCCGGAACCGCCTGAGAGATCAGAAAAAATATATCGCATAATGATATTGATGGGTTATAAAAATCTCCCGGTTATGGCACGGCTTATGCTTATATCCTATTTCAGAAACATTCTGCCGCTTGAACACGGGCATGTTTGACCGGCAGCAGGATCCAAAACAAAAGAAGGTTAATAACCTTCATACCTCCTGGACGCGGGGGGGTCATTGACCTCCCCGTTTTTTTATTGCCCTGGACCGGACATCATTCTTGCACATGCAAAAATCATGTCAGGTTTTTCCCTTCTTCCCTTTCCATTTTCGCCACTGCTCCATTCTTTCCCTGATGATTTTCTCGTAGCCCCGGTCCGTGGGAAGATAAAAGGTCTCCTCCTGCAGTTCCGAGGGCAGAAAATCCTGCGGGACATAGGCGTCCTGGAAATCATGGGCGTAAAGATATCCTTTCCCGTAGCCCAGCTCTTTCATCAGGCGCGTCGGCGCATTACGAATGTGGAGCGGCACGGGGAGCGTGCCGGTCCGGCTGATGGCCCCCTTGACCCTGCCGTAACCGGTGTAAAGGGCATTGCTTTTGGAAGCGGTCGCCAGGTAAACGGCAGCCTGGGCCAGGGCCAGCTCGCCCTCGGGCAGGCCGATCAGCTGAAAAGCCTGCATCGCGGACATGGCCACCGTCAGCGCCCTCGGGTCGGCATTTCCGACATCCTCGGAGGCAAACCGGACCATGCGCCTGGCAATGTAGAGCGGGTCCTCGCCGGCCGCCAGCATCCGTCCCAGCCAGTAAAGGGCCGCATCGGGATCGGATCCCCGCAGGCTCTTGTGGAGGGCCGAAATCAGATTGTAGTGCTCTTCGCCGCCCTTGTCATAGAGCAGAAACTTTTTCTGGAAGGCCTCTTCAACCAGGGCGTGGGTGATTTTCCGGCCCTCTTTTTCCGACGGCCGCACCAGAGAGGCCGATGCCTCCAGCGTATTCAGCGCCGTGCGGGCATCCCCGTCGGCGGACCAGACGATGGCCGCCAGGGCTTCGCGCTCGATCTCAAGCGACAGGGCGCCCAGCCCCCGTTCCGGATCCTTCAGCGCCTTCTCCAGAATCGTGGTCAGCTCTTCATCGGAAAAAGGCTTTAGAAGCAGCACCCGCGACCGGGAAAGCAGTGGCGCGATCACTTCAAAGGAGGGGTTCTCCGTCGTGGCGCCGATGAGGGTGATCAGACCGCTCTCCACGTGGGGCAGGAAGGCATCCTGCTGCGCCTTGTTGAAGCGGTGGATTTCATCGACAAACAGAATGGTCTTTTTCCGGTGGTCCCGCCATTGCGTCCCGGCCTCATCGACGACAGCCCGGATTTCCTTGACGCCGGAAAGCACGGCCGAAAAGCCGGTGAAATGGGCCCGGACCGCCCCGGCAACGAGGCGGGCCAGGGTCGTTTTTCCGGATCCCGGCGGCCCCCAGAAAATCATGGAGAAAAGCTGGTCCGACGCGATAGCGCGGCGCAGCAGCGACCCTTCCGCCATCAGGTGGGCCTGCCCCACATAATCCGCAATCGTCCGGGGCCTCATCCGGTCCGCGAGGGGGCGTGGATCCCGGCCGTCTTTCATGTCATCCCGCTTGAAAAGATCCATCCGCGCAGCCCGTTTTTCCCTGCTATGCTTTGTCCTTGCCCTGCACCCGCGCCCTGGCCTTCGCGATCAGATCGAACAGGCTCACCCGCTTGTCCTGCGGGACCTGTTCGACAAAGCGTTCCCAGTCGCCGGGCGCCAGGCTTTCCCGCAGATGGCTTTCCACAGGGAAAACCGGCTCCCAGCATTGAATCGCCCGTGAACAGGGGAGATCGCCGCCTTCACGACGGCAATATGAAAAAGGAACCTGGTGCCCCAGCCGGGGGCAGCGGATTTCCAGTTTGTCGAATCCCTTCACGGGCCGGTCACCCACATGGCGAAACCTGAAAAATAATTTGCAGCATGGCCAAGAACAGGGGAACCGTCAAGAAAAATGAACACCCCTCCCGACGGTTCCGTGGTTGTCCTCAAGGCTTCGGAAAACCTTCGATCGCCCGCAGGGCCCTCTGGATTTCCTCGTCCGGCAGGGTATACGGTTCAAGCTTCCCCGTCAGATAGGCTTCGTAGGAGGCCAGATCGACCATGCCGTGGCCGCTCCAGTTGAACAGGATGACTTTTTCCTTTCCCTCCTCCTTGGCCCGCCGGGCCTCGTCGACGACGGCCGCGATGACATGGTTCGTCTCCGGCGCCGGGATGAAGCCCTCCGTCCGGGCCCACTGGACGCCGGCTTCGAAGGTGTCGAGCTGGTGATAGGCCCGGGCCTCGACGAGATTTTCATGCACCAGGTGGCTGATGATGGGCGCCATGCCGTGATAGCGAAGCCCGCCCGCGTGAATGGGCGCCGGGACGTAATCGTGGCCCAGCGTGTACATCGGCAGCAGCGGGGTCTTCTTGGCCAGATCGCCGAAATCATAGGCGAAGGGCCCCCTCGTAAGGGTCGGGCAGGAGGTCGGCTCGGCGCCGACGATCTTCACGTTCTTGCCGTGGATCTTGTCCCGCACGAAGGGCAGGCAGATACCGCCGAAATTGCTGCCCCCGCCGCAGCAGCCCATGACCACATCGGGGTAGACGCCGATCTTCTGGAGCTGCTTCTGCGCCTCCAGGCCGACGATCGTCTGGTGAAGCAGGACATGGTTCAGGACGCTCCCCAGGGAGTAGCGTGAACCCTCGTGGGTGACCGCATCCTCGACGGCCTCGCTGATGGCGATGCCGAGGCTTCCCGGGGAATCGGGGTGCTCCGCCAGAACCTGGCGTCCCGCCTCCGTCATGTTGCTGGGGCTGGGAATGCATTCGGCGCCCCAGGTATTCATCATCATGCGGCGGTAGGGCTTCTGCTCGTAGCTGACCCGGACCATGAAGACGCGGCAATCGAGTTCGAACATCCGGCAGGCCATGGAAAGCGCGCTTCCCCACTGCCCGGCGCCGGTCTCCGTGGCCAGCCGCCTGATCCCGAAAACCTTGTTGTAGTAGGCCTGCGGAATGGCCGTGTTGGGCTTGTGGGAACCGGCCGGGCTGTTTCCCTCCATTTTGTAATAGATCTTGACCGGGGCATCGAGGAGCTTTTCGAAGTTCCGGGCGCGGCAGAGCGGCGTGGGTCGCCACAGCAGCAATTTCTGCAGGACCTCGTCGGGGATGTCGATCCAGCGCCGGGTGCTCACCTCCTGCTCGATGAGGTTCATCGGGAAAATCGGCGCCAGGTCCTCCGCCGCCACCGGCTTCCCCGTTCCCGGGTGCAGCGGGGGCCGCATCGGTGTGGGCAGGTCCGCCTGGATGTTGTACCACTGCCGGGGGATCTCCTCGTCGTTCAGCGTCACCTTGATCTGTTCCATAACCTTTCCTCCTTCTGCAAATGTTTTGCCTCAATCATCGGATTTCCGTCTCGATCGAATTCTGCGGATCAAGAAAACGAAAAAGCCATGGGAGCTTTCCCATGGCTTTCTGAATGCCGGTCCGAGTCATGGGAGGGTTCCCCCTGCCCACGGCTCACGTCTTCTACAGAAAGAGGGCCTGCGGGCAGACATTGTCAGCCTGCCGCCACCAGCCAAACCTTGAACAATCATCGCGTCCAGCCAAGTCATTCACCGCTCTTTCCTCCGCTGATGCCTTTCTAACATATTGAAAAATGATGTCAAGATAAAAAACAGATAAAAAACGAAGCACTCCGGTAAAACGCGAAAGAAGTCAGATTTCCATGTTCGACATGAGGCCCTTGTGCCGCCGGTACCACAGATTGGGGAAAAGATAGTAAAGGGCTCTTGAAAAGGGCCCGATAAACTCGCGGGTTCTCCGGTCGAACTGGCAGGCCTGAATGATCATTTCGCGAACATCATCCCGGGTGTTGCTTTCGTTGAAAATCCTGTGGGCGGAGTGAAACAGCGGGCTGTACATGTTTTTCTTCTCGAGGTACTTGTGGACGTTGCGAATGGTGTTCGGCCCCTCCGGGGTCCCGTCGATCCGCGCCAGGACGCGGAGATTGGTTTCGATGGGATTATCGGTCAGCAGTTCATAGAAAAATTTGCCGTAGCGGTAATTCTTGCTGGCTTCGGAGGAGACCGTCACGTACATGTCACCCACGCCGGCCTGGCTGTGAAAAGCCTGAAAGCTCCCCCCGAGAAGCCGGGAAAGGGAGCGCACCTCCACGCCGGACCGGGCAAAGATGGTGCCGGGGATGGAATCGCCCAGATCCAGAGAATCCGTCACCCCCTTGATGTTGGCGACGATGTTCTTCAGGGATCCGCAGGCCTCGACGCCGACGATGTCGAAATTGTAATAGACGCTCAGCTCCCTGCGGTTAAACCGGATCAGCTCTTCCCGGATGAGGGCGGAGATCTGCTTCTTCCCGGCAACGGTGACGCAGATCGGGTTCCCCAGGGCAATATCGACATCAAAGAAAGGGCCGCCGACGCAGACGATGCTGTACTTGTGCCTCAGATCGAAGAGGCTGTTGCTGATCAGCTGGGAGGGGGTGATCAGTTCCTTGGTCAGCTCGTCGGCCGTCAGACCCTTGATCGGCGAAATGATGCAGGTCTTGCCCGCTTTTTTCTCGATCAGCGGCTTCAGGTAGTTCATGAACTCCGTGAGCCGGTTCATGGTGATGCACAGCAGGATCAGATCGTTGTCCTCGACAATCCGCTCCAGGTTGTTGGTTGCCGTGACGGTGCTTTCCAGGAGGGGCACATGATCCATCCCCCCGAGCTTGCGCGCCAGGTCCTGGGTCAGATGGCGCGGGTTCAGGCGCTCCCGGTTGATCGTCCGGCAGAGGTCCGCATCGTGATAATAAAGGGTCACCCGCTTGTGGTCCCGCCCGAATTTATAGGCAAAGGATGTCCCCAGGCGGCCGGGGCCGATGATTGCGATGCGGCTGGTGTCCAGTTCCGAGATCATGGGCAGATAAATGTCGGTCAAAAATTGTGAATCCCGCACAGGCGGGAATTTTGGTATGGGAAAATTTCAAGCCAGTATAGAAAAGGCATATCGGGCTGTCAAGAAAAAAGGCCGAAAATTCAAATAATTCATTTATATGGAGATTTCGGCGATGCACTTTTTGCCTTCACGGGGCCAGGGAAAGGATAAACCGCGTCATGGCTTCGAGGACCCGCTTGCGGGCCTGATGGTGGGGGATGTGTTCGCAGCCGGGGACGAGCAGCGGTGCGGCGGGCCCGGAAACCCCGCGAACGATCGCAGACACCTGTGCGGGCGTTCCGTATTCGTCATCCTGCCCCTGGATCGCCAGGACCGGGCAGCGAACGCCGGCCAGGCAGTCCTCGATGTTCCAGTTCCGAAAAGCCGGGAAAGCCAGACGTCGGACCAGCCCCGAAAGGCCTTCTCCGTATTGCCGCCATGATACTTCGACAGGCGTTCCGGCAGATCCGACGAGGCATAGATTTTGACCGCCTCGCGGATCCCGGCCAGCGTGACTTCCTCCACAAAGACATGGGCCGCTTCCGTGACGATCCCCCGGACCTTCTCCGGCCAGGCCGACGCAAAGAGCAGCGCGATCGAACCGCCGTCGCTGTGACCGATGAGGATGCTTCGGTCGATCCGAAGCTGCCGCATCACTTCCGGCAGGCTCCGCAGGGCTTCATCGTGGAGATACCGGACGGTGCGGGGACCTTCCAGGGGATCCGCGCTTCCGTAGCCCCAGCGCTCATAGACCACGGCCGGAAGGCCCGTCGCCCGGCAGAGCGCCTGCGGAAAGTCGCGCCACTGGGCAATGCTTCCCAGACCTTCATGCAGGAAGATCATTGTTTCCCCGGGTTTCCCGGCGCAACCCGAAGAGGGGTCGATGATCTCGACGGGAAGGCGATGGCGGCCGTCGTGGATCTCAAGGCGGCGCCGCTCCGGGGCGTCCGGCATTTCCCGGGATGACGGATTCCGACGCATGCGTTGCAAGCCCCCTTGACAAAGGATTGGTTTTCCCGCATAAATTATGGCAGGTTCGGTGAAAAAATCAAGCTTGGCGACAGGGCGGGGAAATGCGCATGAAAGAAGTCATCACCTATTACGAAAAGGGCCAGATCCGGGAAAAAAAGTTCCTGCGCGACGGGAAAATCCACGGCGAGTACACCTCCTATTTCGGCAGCGGCCAGATCATGGCCCATCTCAATTTTGAAGCAGGCCTGCGGGATGGCGAGGCGGTCACCTATTACAAGCACGGGCAGCTTCGGGAAAAAGCGACGTTCCGATACGACAAATTCGAGGGCGTGTACACCAGCTACTACGACAACGGCCAAGAGCGGGAGCGGGAATGCTACCGGGACGGAAAGCTGGAAGGCCCCTATCTGCTCTATTACCGCAGCGGGCAGGTGAAGGACGAGGAAAATTACCGGAACGGCAGGCTGGAGGGCGAATATGTTTCCTACTTCAAGAACGGGCAGACCCGGGAAAAAGGGTTTTTCAAAGAAGACCGGCGCGACGGGGAATATATGGCCTGGTACCGGAATGGCCAGATCCGGGAAAAGGCCTTTTATGAAAACGGCCGGCTCAAGGGCCGTTTTCTCTGCTACGATGAAAACGGCCAGTCCATCCGGGTAAGGGACCAGGAAAGCATCGAATCCTCCTGTGAGGAGGACGACAACGCCGAGGACAGGGAAAAAAGGGTTGACGATCTGCTCTCCAGTCTCGGCAATTTCGAAAGGGAGAAAGATTGACGAAAGGCGCCATGGTCAGGAGCATCCTCATCCCCACCGACGGTTCCGAATACGGCCGGACGGCCATCGATTACGGGATCTGTCTCGCGAAAAAACTGGAGGCGCAGCTCATCGGGCTGCATGTCATCGATGCGGGGCTGATGCAGGGCCCCGTCTGCGGCGACATTTCCGGCTCCATCGGCCTGCCGCTCTATCAGGAATTTCTTCCGGTGATCGAAGCGGGACTGGATGAACGGGCAAACGCGATTCTGAAGTCCTTTCGGGAACGCTGCGAAGCCGCCGGCCTGCGTCCGGAGGCGCGAAAAGCCCTGGGCGTCATCGACGAAACGATCATCGAGGAGGGGAAACGGACGGACTGGATTCTGCTGGCCCAGCGGGGCGAACACTTTCACCTGGCCAGGGGCGGCATCCTGGGGTCCACGGCCGAACTGGTCGTCCGGAATTCCGGGAAGCCGGTCCTGGTGACGCCCGCCCGGTATCAGGACATCGAAAGCATCGCCCTGGCCTATGACGGATCGCCGCCGGCCCACAACGCGCTGGCGCTGGCGGCAGGTCTGTCCGAAAAAGCCGCCTGGCCGCTCACGATCATCTGCATCACGGACGATGGGGCGGTCGCCGACAGACTGCACGGGAAAATCGAGGCTTTTCTCGACGCTTTTCAGATCGACTGCGAAACGCTGACGATTCAGGGAAAGGAAGACCGGGAGATTCTGAAATTCATCCAGGAGGGGTCCGTGGAGCTGATGGTCATGGGAGCGTACGGACACAACCGGCTGCGGGAACTCATCCTGGGCAGCACGACATCCTTTGTCATCCGGAAGAGCGGGATTCCCGTTTTGCTCACCCGCTAAATCCCGGCGGCCCGGATCCGGGCGCCGAGCTCCTCCAGGACATCGCGGCGCGTGAGATCGAAGTCCAGGGGCGTCACGGCCACCATTCCCTTCCGCAGGGCGCAGGCGTCCGCGTGGAGATCCTCCCGCTCGGGAAGCTGCGTCTCTCCGGTCAGCCAGTAGTAGATGTTCTCCCGCGGGTCCACCCGCCTTTCATAATTTTCGATCAGCCGCGCCCGCCCCTGCCTGGCGACGACCACCCCCCGGATCTGATCCTCCGGGATCGCCGGGACATTGACGTTCAGCGGAACGTTCTTCAGCCGCTGATCGTTCAGGAGAAAGGCCGCCATTTTCCGGGCATATTTCGCCGCAACCGTGAAATCGGCGTTGCTGTCATAGGAATCCAGCGATACCGCGATGGCGGGCACACCCATGATGGCGCCCTCCGTCGCGGCCGAGACGGTGCCGGAATAGATCACGTTGATCCCCACATTCGCGCCCCGGTTGATGCCGGACACCACGAGGTCCACCGGCCGGTCCGAGAGTTCCCGGATGCCGATCTTGACGCAGTCCGCGGGGGTTCCGGCCACGGCATATCCCAGAAAAAGGCCGTCCTTTCTGGCCGGGCGGACCATCAGGGGGCGGAAAACGGTAATGGCGTGGCCCACGGCGCTCTGTTCGATTTCCGGGGCGACGATCAGACAGTCCGCATCCCGGGACAGCTCCTGGTGAAGGGCGAGCAGCCCCTTGGCGTAAATCCCGTCGTCGTTGGTCAGAAGATATCTCATTTTCCCCTCAGTAAAGTCCCCTGATGTAATCCAGCGTCCGATCGGCCAGGGCCGGCGAATCGATCAGGACGGACAGCTCGTTGTTGTATTTGAGCGCCGATGCCGTCAGGTTATGGCTGCCGATGAAGCAATAGCGCCCGTCGATTACGACGATTTTCGTGTGGGTTGTCCTTTTCGGGGCATCGAAGCGGATTTCCACGCCGGCCTTTTTCAGGCGCTCCGCCACCTCCCGGTTGTCCCGGTTGACCGTCGAACCGGACCTGTCGTCCTGTTCAAGCACGACCGTCACCGGGACGCCCCGCCGTGCCGCCCGGCTCAGTTCAGCCAGAACGATCTCCGGATAACTCTTCGGGTGTCCATTGGTCCGGAAAAGGAAAAAGGCCAGGACAATCTGCCGGCGGGCTTCCCGGATCTTCCCGCAGAGGGTGTTGAAATAATCCCGGTTCTTCAGCAGCGTCACGGAACATCCCTTCGAATCGGCGGTTGCTTCCAGGGACGTGCCGCCCTGACGCGCCGCCGCATGCGCCGGCGATCCCGGCTGCAGGAGCAGCAGAACCGGAAATGCCATGATCAGAGCAAAGGCTTTCTTCATTCAGCGCATCCCGTCAGGGAGAGTGATCCCGTAAAAATTTCCGGGTTTCATATCATAAAAAGGCGGGCGGCATCGAAAAAATCCATTATTCAACGCAGAGGGCGGCTTGAATGCCGTCAAGGGCGGAACTGACGATGCCCCCCGCGTAGCCTGCCCCCTCTCCGCACGGGTAAAGCCCGGCGACCGTCACGCTCTGTCCGTCGGCGCCCCGGGTGATCCGCACCGGCGACGACGTTCTCGTTTCGACGCCGACCAGGTGCGCTTCACCGGTGATGAAGCCGGGCATCTTCCGCTCGAACTGCCGGAACCCCTCTTTCAGGGAGACCCCGGCAAAGCGCGGCAGGACATCCCGCAGCGGGGCCGCCCGGACGCCCGGCAGGAAACTCGTCATCCCGACGGTTCCGTTGTCCCGCTCCTCCAGGAAGTCGGTGAGCCGCTGGGCCGGCGCCCGGTAACCGCCGCCCCCCTGAAGAAAGGCTTTCCGTTCCCAGAACCTTCGAAAATCCAACCCCCCCAGGGGGTCGTCACCCTGAAAATCGCCGGTCCGGACATTGACCACCACCGCACTGTTGGCATAACGGCCATCCCGCCGAAAATGGCTCATGCCGTTCGTCACCATCCCGCCGGGCTCCGCGCTGCATCCGATGATCTGCCCGCCGGGACACATGCAGAAGGTGTAGACGGACCGGTTGGTCGTCCCGGCGCGGGCCGTCAAAAAGTAATCCGCCGGCGGCAACGCCGGATTCCGGCACCATTTGCCGTACTGGATCTCGTTGATCAGCGCCTGCGGGTGCTCCACGCGCAGGCCGACGGCGAAAGGCTTGGGCTCCAGCCGGACTCCCTTTTCCTGCAGCAGCCGGTAGGTGTCGTCGGCGCTCTGCCCGACGGCCAGGATCAGGCGCCGGGTGCGGATTTCCTCCGCGAAATTGACGGCAACACCGGCGATGCGGCCCCGGCGCGTCAGGAAATCCGTCGCCTTCGCCCCAAACCGCACCTCGCAGCCCAGTTCAACAAGCTTTTCCCGCAGACGGACCACCACTTCCCGAAGCCGGTCCGTGCCGATGTGCGGCCGGGAATCCGTCAGGATGCTCGCGGGCGCCCCCATTTCGACGAAAACTTGCTTGACCCAGCCGGTATGCGAATGTCTGGCACGGGCGGTCAGCTTTCCGTCGGAGAAGGTTCCCGCGCCGCCTTCCCCGAAATGGACATGGCTTTCCGGGTCCAGCATGCCGTCGTTCCAGAAGCGGTGCACGTCGGCCACCCGCTCGTCCACGCTCTTCCCCCGTTCCAGCAGAAGCGGCGGCATCCCCCTGCGGGCCAGGGTCAATGCCGCAAAGAGTCCCGCCGGACCGCATCCGATCACGACCGGCCTTTGGCCGGATTCAGCCTTCATTAGGGGAAAGGACGGCGCCTCCCTTTCCGGCGCCGGCCTGACCGTTACGCCGTCCGCGGGCTTTGCCGCCCAGGAAATATCGTCCGGCAGCGATGCCTCCAGGACGTACACAAACCGGGGGGGCCGGCGGCGGCGCGCGTCAACGGACCGACGGATCACCTTCAGCGATCCGATCCGGCCGGCCGGAACGCCCAGGACCGCCGCAACCTTGTCCGGCAGCCCCCCCTCCCCTTCATCCGGCAATGCCGCGATCCCCGATATCTCCAGCAGCATTGCCTAATCTCTTGAAAAAAAATCACCCATGGTATAGACGATCACAAAGCGAAAAAAACGGAGCACACGGATGCCCTGGTATGCCGTAAACACGAGAAGCCGCCACGAGGACAAAGCGTACACGCAGCTCGTCCAAAAGTCCATCCCTGCCTTTTTACCGAGAATCGAGGTCTGGAGCAAGCGGAAAGACCGGCGGAAAAAAATCATGATCCCCATGTTTCCGGGATACCTTTTCGTTGAACTGCAGAGCCCGGACAATCAGACCCGGCTGGATGTCCTCAAGACATTCGGGGTCGTCCGGATCCTCGGAAAATCGAAGAGTGCGGATCCCATACCGGTTCCCGACGAGAAAATCGACGCCATAAAGCGGCTCGTCAGCTCCCGCGTGGAGGTCCAGCAGTTCCAGTACCCGAAGGTGGGCGAGCCCGCCCGCATCGTCGACGGCCCCTTCAAGGGCATCGAAGGGTCGGTCATCAGCACCGATTACGAAAACGAGCTTTTCGTAATCTCCATCGAACTCCTGCAGCGCTCCGTTGCCATCAAACTGGAAGGATTCCAGATCGCCAGGATATAAAATTGACTTGACTTTCTTCAGGATATGCGCCAAAAGCCGGGGCTCGCACCCCATCGCTTGCCGACCGGAGGAACCGCCCTACATTGAAAGGCCGGATCACGATAGACTTTGAACGCTGCAAGGAATGCCATCTCTGCATCCACGCCTGCAGGAAGGGCAGCCTCGGTCCCGCCAAAGACTACAATTCAAAGGGATACCGCCCCGTTGCTTTCAATGAAACGGGCGACTGCACCGGCTGCGCCCTCTGCGCCATCACCTGCCCGGAAATCGCCATCGAGGTGTACCGTGAATAGAGTCCTCATGCAGGGCAACCGGGTCATCGGGGAGGCCGCCATCCGCGCCGGATGCCGATTTTACGCGGGCTATCCCATCACCCCCCAGAATGAGCTGACGGAGTACATGGCGGAAAATCTCCGCAAGACGGAAGGGGGCACCTTCATCCAGGCGGAAAGCGAAATCGCCGCCGTCAACATGGTGCTGGGCGCGTCCGCCGCCGGGGCCCGGGCCATGACGTCCTCTTCCAGTCCGGGCATTTCGCTGAAGCAGGAAGGCATCTCCTCGCTGGCCGCGGACGAGCTGCCCGCGGTGGTGGTCAACATCATGCGGGGCGGTCCCGGCCTCGGAAACATCCTGCCCTCCCAGGGGGACTATTTCCAGGCCACCCGGGGCGGGGGACACGGAGACTACCGGACCATCGTCCTGGCGCCCGCCTCCGTTCAGGAGCTCGCCGATCTGACCATGGACGCCTTCGATCTGGCCGACCGCTACCGGAACCCCGTCATGATCCTCGCCGACGGCATGATGGGGCAGATGATGGAGCCGGTCGTCTTCAAGAAGCCGAAACCGCGGCAGTACCCCGACTGCTACGTGATGAAGGGCGCGGGCGGCGGCCGCAGCAAGTTCATCCGGGCGCTGATCCTCGACGCGATCCGGATGGAGGAGCACAACTGGAAGCTGCACCGGAAATACCAGGTCATCACGAAAAGGGAAATCCGCCACGAAACCTTCAAGACCGATGACGCCGAGCTGCTGATCGTCGCATACGGGACCGCGGCGCGGATCGCGAAGGGCGCCATCAAGCGGTGCCGCGAGATGGGCATCCGGGTCGGGCTGATCCGTCCCGTCACGCTCTGGCCCTTCCCCGCGGAAGCGATCCGGAGATTCTCCGAAAGGGTGGACACCTTTATCGTCTTCGAAATGAACACCGGCCAGATGCTGGAGGATGTCCGGCTCGCCCTGAACGGCGCCGGCAACGTTTACTTTTACGGAAGGCCGGGCGGCGTGATCCCGACCCCGATGGAGCTGACCCGCTTCATCGAACACCACACGAAGAACGCCTGGGACCGCGAATCCCAGCAGGAACGCGAGGGATGAAGAAGGTTTTCGGCAGGCCGCAGTCTTTAAAGGACAACGCATTCCATTACTGCGCCGGGTGCGGGCACAGCATCACCCATCGCCTGATCGCGGAAGTCATCGACGAGCTCGGCATCCGCGGCCGGACGATCGGCGTTCCCCCGGCCGGATGCGCCGTCATCGCCTACAATTATTTCGACATCGACATGCTGGAGTCCCCTCACGGCCGGGGCTGCGCCGTGGCCACGGGCATCAAGCGGACCCTGCCGGACCGGATCGTGTTTTCATATCAGGGGGACGGAGACCTGGCGGCCATCGGCACCGCCGAGACCTTCCACGCCGCCAACCGGGGGGAAAACATCACGGTCATTTTCATCAACAACGCCGTCTACGGCATGACGGGCGGGCAGATGGCCCCCACGACCCTGCTGGGACAGGCATCCACCACATCCCCGCCCGGAAGAAGCGCCGCCCTGGACGGCTACCCGGTCCGCATGAGCGAAATCCTTTCCCACCTCGAGGGAGCCAGGTATATCGAACGGTGCGCCGTCAACACCCCGGCCAACATCCTGAAGGCGCGCCGGGCCATCAAGAAGGCGTTCCAGTACCAGATGGACGGCATCGGGTTCACCCTGATCGAGTTCCTGTCGCACTGTCCCACCAACTGGAAAATGACGCCCATTGAGGCCTGCCGCTGGGTCGACGAGGTGATGAGCCGGGAATTCCCCGTCGGCGTGATCAAGGATGCCGGGGCAAAGGGTCCAAAGCCATGATCAACAAAACCATCTTCGCCGGCTTCGGGGGACAGGGCGTGCTGATGATGGGCTACAGCTACGCCCATGCCGCCATGCACCAGGGCTATCACGTCACCTATCTCCCCTCCTACGGCGTCGAAGTCCGCGGCGGCACCGCCAACTGCACGGTCGCCGTGGCCGATGACGAGATCGCCTCCCCCATCGCGTCGGAGCCGGATTACCTGGTGGTCATGAACAACCCCTCGCTCTACACGTTTCAGAACCGGATCGCCCCGAACGGCGCCTTCTTCCTGAATTCGTCGATCATCGAGGCCCGTCCCAGCCGGACGGATGTCCGGATTCACGAAATCCCGGCCGGGGACATCGCCGCCGAACTCGGCAATCCCCGTGTCCAGAATATCGTCATGATGGGCGCCTACATCCGGCAAACGGGTCTGCTCCCGGCGGAGGCCTATCTGAAGAGCCTGAAGACGATCATCGGCGAGAAAAAGAAATCCCTGATGGAACTGAACCGGAAGGCCTTTGCGGCCGGATACGAGCTGGAGGGGGGCGTCGGCTGACCATGGCGGTCCTGCAGATCTCCATACAACTGGAAAACATCCCCGGCGCACTGACCAAGCTGGTGGACATCCTGGACAAGGAAGGCATCCACACCAAGGCCGTCTCGGCGGCCAGCACCGAAAAAGTCAGCACCCTGCGCCTGGTCGTCAACGATCCGGAGAAGGCCGTCACCGTCCTGCGGAGCTTCCATTTCAAATATGAGGTCGATCCGGTCATCGCCGTCGAGGTCCCCTGCCATCCCGGCGGCATGAACGCCGTCGTCAAGCCCCTGAGCGAAAGCGACGTGAACATTCACTACATCTACACCACCATCGAGAGAATCGGCGAGGAAACCATTTTGATCCTGGGTGTCGACAAGATCGAGGAGGCCACGGCCATCCTGAAGCAGCACTGGATCAACTTTGTCGGCGACCGCATCTACAACCTGTGACGCCCTCGGCCTTTCCATGGAAACAGCGTCCCGCCCCGCAAAACGGATTTTGAGCTGCCGCGCAGCCTTTTTTCACCAGGGCTGCGGCCAGACGGACAGACGGAATCCCATACCCCCATGATCGACCAGGACGATGAGCCCGTTCAGCGTATCTCCGGAAAAGGAAGCGGCCCTCAGGGAAAGGATGGATCGCCTCGGAGTCTCGGAAAAAGACCTCCGCGAGACCTTTGTCCGCTCCTCCGGCCCAGGCGGACAGAACGTCAATAAAACCGCCACCTGCGTCTGCCTGGTCCATGTGCCGACCGGGCTTTCCGTCAAATGCCAGCAGGAGCGCTCCCAGGCCCTGAACCGGTTTCTGGCCAGGCGACGGCTCCTGGACCGGATCGAGCGCATCCGGACCGGCATGGCCGGCGCGGAAAAACAGCGGATCGAAAAGATCCGGCGGCAGAAGCGCCGCCGCTCCAGACGCGCCCGCGAAAAGATCCTGGAACAGAAGCACATCCGGTCCGAGCAGAAATCCCTCCGCGCCAGGGTGACTCCGCCCTGAACCCGGATTTGAGGCTGCCTGCATCGCCAGGAAGCGCAACGCCGGCAGGTTCGATAGAGACAATCATCGCGTACAGCAGGATCGGAGACGGAACCGGGCACGCATGTTAAAGAATCATGCGGCGCAATCCATCATTGACATGTTCATTGGTTATGCTATTTAAAGCTGAGAAATATCCCCGTGAACAGTCCGTGCGCAATGCGAAAGACCTTCACCCTGCATGGACAGGAGAAGCAGGACGAATGGATTCAGGCTGAGATGAATTCTGCAGACAGGCAGGCAAACATCAAAAATCCCGTTACCGACGGGAAGGGACTGGAAGCAGCCCGGAAAGTCATGGCGAGCCTTCTCCTCGCCAGAAAGAACTATTCACTCTATCCGCAAGGTCATCCCATCTCCGGCAATTCCCTGGAGCAGTTTTTCGCACAGATGAACAGCTACGTACACACCTACGGGGACCTGAAGATTGATGTGGAAAAGAACCGGCTCCTTTCCGGCGGAGAAGTGATCCATGAAGATTCATGCGAAGAGGGATCGCTGTCCTTCACCCTGTTCCGCGACGGCATCCGCTACCTGGAGTTCCGGAACGGCATAGCGCTTGAAGAAACAAAACAATTCCTCGAGATTGTCAATCGTTACGTCGTACTCTTCGACGAGTCTCAGGGCGATATCGTAACCGATTTCTGGGAGGAGAAATTCACGCACATCCGGTATGAAGCGGCAGACCCCTTCGAAACGGCCGAACAGGGCGCCAAACTGGAGGCAACCATCCGGGGGAAAACAGATTCCGGCACTGCAAAGCTGAGGGATGAGCGGCTGGCGGATGAGGCGCCTCTGCCATACCCCGAGATTGACCAGGCAGCCCTTTCCCTGACTCCCGAGGAAAAAATGATCCTTCAGGAAATGGTTTGCCTTGAGGAGCTGGGCGACCCCGTCGCCTATCTGGATGCGCTGTTCGACAGCCTTCTTCAGTATCGGGAGCAGGAGAACTTCGAAATTATCCTCGGGGTCCTGGAAGAGGAGTTTACCCGATCCATTCTAAGGAGAGATCTCGATGCCGTGGCCAAGATCATGAAGGGCATGCACTACGTTCTCGATAACGGGAAGTCCGATTTGCCCTGGACCCTTGTTTTACTCATCCAGCGCTTTTTCCAAAATGTCTCCAGCGCCCCGGCGCTCAGCCCTCTGCAGCAGATATGGCCGCACATGAAACCCGATCAGCTCGAAAAGGCCGGTGATTTCTTCAACCTCCTGCAGCCGGAGGCCATTTACACCCTGTGCACCCTTCTGCCGCAGGACCAGTCACCGCAGCAGCAGCAGACGATTGAAGGCGCGATCGTTCATCTGGCCTCCCGGGATCCGAGGCCCCTGGAATCCATACTGAAGAACCCGGAAGAGAAGCTTCTGGAAAAACTGATCCCCGCGGTGATCAGACTGGGGGGAGATCAACTTCTGAAGTCCCTGTTCGAGCTGGTCCACCATCCGTCCGTTAACGTGCGCCGGGAGGCCGTCAGGGGAATCCTCCAGAAGAGCGGCCAGGCCCGTGAGATCCTGCCTCTTATCCATGACGCCGACGAATCCATCCGCAACCTGATCCTGAGGCATATCGGCCAGTCCCGGGATCGGGTCGCCGAAAAATTCCTCCTCGCATACCTGGAACAACGGAAGTTCACCGTTCATGACGACGATCATATCATCGCCTGTTTTACGGCCCTCGGGCGATGCGGTTCATCGCATTCACTGCCCTATCTTCAGCGGACCCTGCTTCACAGGGGATGGATGCCTGCCTTCTGGATGAATCCGCACCGAAAGGGCGCAGCCATTGCGCTGAACAGGCTGAATCTGAAAGAAGCCCGGGAGATATTGAATCAGGCCGGTCGCAGCCTGTACCCGAGCGTGCGGCGCATCGTCCGCGATGCCATGGAAAGCGGGAAATAGGGTAACAGGGAGCAATGACCACGCCGGACAAAAAGACATCGCCAAGCCTGCTGGGGGGGAAGTTGATCTGGTCCCTCTATCAGCTCATCCATACTGCACGGATTCATCAGGACAACAATCAGCTCGTCGTCGACTTTGTTTCCCAGACCACCGCCACCCTTTCCGATCTCTCGCGCGGGGGAGACGTGTCCATTCAGATCTGGAGAGGAAGGATCTATGTAAACGGGGAGAAGCTTCTTTATCAAAGGGACAACGTCGCTTTCCTCAATGACATGGCCGATTATTTCACCCAGCGAAGTCTCGGGGGGCTTTGTTTTTACGATGCCTTCAGAAACGTTGCACATGCGGATTTCATGTCCTTTGTGCATCTGCTCGACGAGTCATTAAAACATGAGGATCCGCCTGAATGGCTCCGCCAACAAATGCGTGGCCAGAACATGCTTTGGGCGGAAGCCCCCAGAAAACTGGAGGAAAAACCGGTCAACCCTGCCACCAATCTGCAGGGAAAGGCCCTGAATGCCTATCTGCAAGCCCTGAATACGGTAAAAGAAGTGGCCGAGAAGGCGTCAAAGGGCATTACCGGGGTCAAGCGGGCGAGGCGCCTTGCCCAGACCATCGTGGACCTGATCCAGGAAGACAACACGATCCTGATCGGCCTGGCAACCATAAGAGAGCACGATGACTACACCTATGCCCACTCGGTGAATGTCGCCATGCTCGCGACAAGCCTGGGTAAATATCTGGGTTTGTCTCCGATTTCTCTCGAGCACCTGACCCTCTGCGGGCTGTTCCACGATATGGGAAAGGTGGCCATCCCCAGGGAAATCCTTCTCAAAAGCTCGGTCCTGAGCGATCAGGAATGGACCGTCATCAGGAACCACCCCCTCGCCGGCATGAAGCAGATCATTCGCCTGAACGCACCCAAGACGTTGAGATCGCGAATCATTCTGGGTCCGTTCGAGCATCATCTGAACCATGATCTGTCCGGATACCCGCAGACACGATTCATAAAGAGCGTCAGCCTTCTGGGAAAAATTCTGCGGATTGCCGATTTTTATGAAGCGCTGACGTCGGAGCGCGCCTATCGCCCCCGGTCATACACGCCCAATGAAGCCCTGAGAAGAATGTGGGATCTGGCTGGGAAAAACTTCGATCCGGCATTGCTCAAATGCTTCATCGGCATGATGGGGATATACCCGATCGGATCGATCGTTGTGTTGGAAAGCGGCGAACTGGGCATGGTCATGGAATACCCGGACGAATCCCGGAAGGACCAGCCTCTGATGATGCTGCTCGCGAGTGACGGCAGTGGCGGCTACGTCCGGAGTGATGAAGTCGTGCTGGCGGATTTGTACTCTTCTGCGGGAGATGCATCGGGCAGACGCATCGCGAAAGGGATTCCTGCATACAGACTTGGGATCGAGCCGATCCAGTTTCTTATGCAGGAAGCATATTCATCGTAAAAACCCGTCCATGGCTTTCATGTTCGGAAGCGGGCGCGGCAGACCGTCGAAAAAAAAGGACTGCCGGGAGGATCATTAATCATTCATGAACCATATCATCGGCTTCGACAACGAAAAGTACATCCGGGAGCAGACCGGTGAGATCCTCGAGAGGGTGACACGGTTCGACAACAAGCTTTACCTCGAGTTCGGTGGAAAGCTTCTTTACGATTACCATGCGGCCCGGGTCCTGCCGGGGTACGATCCCAATGTGAAGATGAGGCTGATCCGCACGCTCAAGGACAAGGCCGACATCCTGCTCTGCATCTACGCCGGGGATATTGAAAGAAAAAAAATCCGCGCCGATTTCGGCATCACCTACGATTCCGACGCGCTGAAGCTGATCGACGACCTCCGGAGCTGGGACATCGATGTTCTGGGCGTGGTGATCACCCGCTACGACGACCAGCCGGCGGCAAAGCTCTTCAAAAACAAGCTGGAGCGAAGAAGCATCCGCGTGGTCACGCACCGCTTTACCAAGGGGTATCCGACGGATGTGGAGGCGATCGTCAGCGATGAGGGGTACGGGGCCAACGCCTATATCGAGACGGACAAACCGCTGGTCATCGTGACCGGCCCCGGGCCCGGCAGCGGCAAGCTGGCCACCTGTTTGTCGCAGCTTTACCATGAATACAGGCGCGGGGTCAAAGCGGGCTATGCCAAGTTTGAAACCTTCCCCATCTGGAACCTGCCGCTCAAGCACCCGGTCAACGTGGCCTATGAGGCTGCGACCGCGGACATCCGCGATTTCAATCTCATCGATCCCTTTCACCTCGAGGCCTACGGCAAGACAGCAGTCAATTACAACCGCGATGTCGAGGTCTTCCCCGTCGTGAGGCGGATTCTGGGAAAAATCACCGGGGGCGATGCATTCTACCGTTCCCCCACCGATATGGGCGTCAACCGGGCCGGTTTGGCCATCACAAACGACGAGATCACCCGCGAGGCGGCCCTGCAGGAGATCCTCAGGCGCTTTTTCCGGTACCGCTGCGAATATGCCATGGGTTTCGCGGACCGGGAAACGGTCCAGCGCGTGAAGCTGTTCATCCACGATTTCGGGATCCGGCCCGAGGACAGGCGCGTCGTCGAACCGGCCTGGCAGGCCGCCAGGGAAGCCCGGGAGCAGGACAAGGGAAACGAGGGGATCTTCTGCGGCGCCGCCATTGAGTTGATGGACGGAACCATCATCACCGGAAACAACTCCCGGCTCATGCACGCCTCATCCAGCCTCATTCTGCATGCCATCAAGCGCCTGGCGGACATTCCCGACAAGATCAAGCTGCTGCCCCCCTATATCACGGACGCCATCCGGAATATGAAGACGGATGTTCTCAACGAGAAGTCCGTCAGCCTCGACCTGGAGGAAACCCTCATCGCGCTCAGCATCAGCGCCACCACCAATCCCGCGGCACAACTGGCCATCGAGAAACTGAAAAACCTCCGGAACTGCGAAGTCCACATCACACACATCCCGACGCCCGGAGACGAAGCGGGCATGCGGCGCCTGGGTGTCAACCTCACCAGCGAGCCCAATTTCTCCACGAAGGACCTGTTCACCCCCTGAACCAAAAGCGTGCACGAAAATACTGCATACAGCGCCTGCCGAACCTGTGGCATAAAATGTTGTCTGGGAAGCGGAGGGGAATGCTGCCTTTGAATTTGAAAAGACCCTGTGGGTGTCTACTTCGCGGCACTGTCGCTCGGCCCGTCCTGCACGACAGGAGGCACGGCCTTGACAGCGGGCGGGATTCACCGGATCTGGGGCGAAGATGCGGCCTTTCCTTCTGCGGGCTTCGTTCGGTCGGGCGGCGGCAGCGCATGGATGTCTTTCGGGCTGACGACCTTATTGCCGATGTGTTCATGGAGGATCCGCCGGACCTCCTCGATGGTGAATGGATGCCCCTGGCAGGAATGACCGTCACGAACGATGAACTCGGACTCCACCCCGTCGATATGGGCGCTCTGGTACGCCACCACACCGTCATTGCCGGTCTTGATCTCCTTCCCGGGAAGCACGGCAATGATGGAGTGCCCCTTGACCCCCGGCGCCAGGGGGAGCGTAACGAGGGTCTGGAGGACCGGGTTGTCCGGTGACATCCCGTCAATGCTGGAGGGAATGCGGTTTCGCATATCCGGCGGCAATTTCAGACGGCCGATGAACTCGGTAAACCGTTGCGGGTTCAAGGTAATGATGTCGACGGGGATGTTCACGATCTTCCGGACCAGGTCTCGCACCCAGCCCTTCGTTAGAAAACTCCCCCGGTGTGGGGTGGAGATGAACACCACCCGCTTCACGAAGGGGAGCGGCTCAAAAAAAGCAATGCGGCGGGCCATCGCCTTGATCTCCTCCGTCATGTCCATTTCGTCGATACTCTTGTCGCTGATGGTCTTCCAGAGACGGTCCCCCGGCGCTACCACCGATATCTTGGTCAGGAGCCCCCCCTGGCTGTGACCGATTACCACCATTCGCCGCAGGGCCGAATCCTTACCCTGCGGATCGAGCTGTTGCACCATTCCGGCCAGGCTCTCCCGCAGTTCCGCCGCCGAGAGCATGATTATTCTGCTGCTGTCGTACTGAAAGAACCAGAACTGAAACCGTTTGCGGATGACCGGATCGGAGCGGAGCGTGTTGAGCATCTCGGCCCACCAGACCGGGCTGCTGGCGGTGCCGTGGACGAAGACCACCGGTATCCGCCCCGGCTCGTAGGGCTGGATGAGGAGAAGGTGTTTGTCAATCCTGGCGGAGCCAAGGAACCGCTTGCGGTCGAGGCTCCAGATTTTTGAGTCATTGAGACGATAGGCCAGCGGGGAGGTGGAATCGGTTTCCAGGGGGACCGTGCGGCCGCTGACCGTGACTTCGGCCTGGTCGTAGGCTGAGTAGAGTTCCAGGGTGGCGATGGCCTGCCCGATCCCCAGTTCCTTGAGGCCGCCGCTAATTCTGAGAAAGGCGGTGAGGGGGAGCGCCCCGCCATTGGGCGCATCCAGGCTCTGGTTGATGACTGCGATCAGCGGGAGGCCCAGTCCCGGCGTCCGGTTGCGCACCGTGAAGCCGAAGACCTCATAGTTGTCCGCCGGCAGAAAGCTGCCGAACTGATCGATCTTCCAGTTCAGGGTCTCCACATTCGGGATGATGGTCAGCTCCCCCACGGGGAGTTTGCGCACCCGATCCCCGACCCTCAGGGAGCCGCCTTCGTCAACCGGGAACCCTTTGCCGAGGGCGCGGTTGTAAAGGTCGCACGCCTCCCGGAACCGGACGTCCCAGGCGGATGGCGGCGGTTCCCCGCCCTCGCCAAGGAGGTAGAGATAGGCATAGACGGCCGTCAGGAGGAAATAATCCGGGGCTTGCGCGGCTTTGTCCGAAGAATTGCTTCCCAGAAGCTGTTCTCCATGAAGGTAACTCAGTTCCGCCAGGGCAAAGAGGAGGTCTCGGCGCTCGTCGACCTTGGCAGTCTCGTTGAGAAAGCGGATGGTCTTGACCGGATCGTCAAAAGCGGCGCCGGCAAGGTTGTAGCGCTGGAGCACCACGCGGGTGGCGGTGCTCGGCACCCCCTCGCTGATGGGATTCAGGGTGCTTTGCCGGTATGACTCTCCGGTGGATACGCGGGCAACCCCGATGGGGATGGAACAGCCGGCCAGGAACCCGAGCAGCGGGAGCATCACCAGGAGAAAAGAGATGAACCGTGCCCCGGTGTTATGCGCCTCTTTATTTCCAGTCATTTTTTCACCTTACTTTCTGCATTGGGCAACCCCTGGCGGATGCGCTGTGAGAAGTTGGCATCCCTGTCTGCCGCCTGGGCCACGGGATTGATGTAACTCCGCCGTTTCAATTCCTTGAACGGCAGGCTCCGGTCCACCAACCCGCGTTCGTAGAGCATCTCATCCAGGGTCCCGTTGACGATGATCCGCCAGTCGAACTTCGCATCGGGATTGTACGGCGCGGTATGCCCCCGGATGGCCGTGGTGCAGTTTGTCGTCAGGGCATTGTACCACTCTGCCCTGTCATGGAGCCGGTTCACTGCCTCCAGATAGTCGAGAAAGACGTGACGGATGAGGTCCGGCTTCGTTATCAGGCGGTAGCGGTGGACGTCCTCCTTGCGGTAGTTCGTCCGGAGCCGGACCACATCCCGCTCGTCGGCGACCACGTAGGTCAGCTCGTACTGACGGAAGAACCCCCTGACCGATGAGTACTCCTCACCCTTCTCCTTGCGGGTCTCGATGGAGAAGCTGATATGTCCGTCCCCCTCGAAGCCGAAACTGAGAATGGGGTGGGCGATGTGCGGCGATCCCCAGTGGACCAGGAACATATCCACCGAACTGAGCTTGTCGAGGTCGAAGCTCTTGTCGCAGTAGTGACAGGTGTAGTCGGTCTCACTCCGGTAATCGCAGTTCCGGATGTTGCGGATGGTGACCAGGCTGCCCCTGATCTCCGCGGAAGGAAGCACTGCCACATCGGGCTGCCAGTCGCGGCTGTTGGAAGGGGGGATGGAGAAGAACCAGGCCACAGTTAGGGCAAAGAGAACGAGGGCGGCAATAATGCCGCGGCGGCGGGGACGAAGGAGCAGTGGCAGGAGCAGCATTCCGAGGCCGTAGACAGATGCCGCCACAACCCGGACAAGCAGGGGGAGCTCGGCAAACCAGATTGCCAGTATCCCCCAGCCGGCCATGAGCAGCAATGCCATACCGACGGTGATCCGGCCGACAATCCTGCCGGTGCGGGAGATCCAGCCGCCTTTCCCCGATATTTGTGTCATTTCCAGGTTCCCTCCAGAGATGACCCATTCATGGATGACCCATTAATGGATTGACACTTCAGTCTGCGCCAATTATACTTCCTTTCACAACAAGAAACACATCAATATTTAAGGTCCGGAAAGGAAAAAGGCATGTTCAAGGAATTCAAGGAATTTGCAATGCGCGGCAATGTGGTGGACATGGCCGTCGGCATCATCATCGGCGCGGCATTCGGAACGATCATCAAATCCCTGGTCGATGACGTTCTCATGCCGCCCATCGGAATGCTCCTCGGCAATGTCGATTTTGCCAACCTCTTCGCGGTCATCAAAGCGGGAAAGACGGCAGGCCCCTACCTGACGCTGGCCGAGGCCAAGGCCGCCGGCGCGGTGACCATGAACATCGGCCTGTTCATCAACACCATCATCAGCTTCCTGATTGTCGCGTTCAGCGTATTCATGGTCATCAAGCCGCTTAACGAGATGAAGAAAAAGGAAGAGGCGGTGGTGGACAAGAAGGATTGCCCCTATTGCTTTTCGTCCATTTCCATAAAGGCGACCCGCTGCCCCCAGTGCACGGCTGAATTGAAGAAGGCCTGAAGCATCGGGATGCTCGGCAACGCGGAAACAAAAGAAGGCCGGGCAAAAGAAATAAGGACAAAAATCAATCGCCGCTTTTATCTTCCCCGTCCGCGCCCGAAGATCGAGCCGAGGACGCCGCGGATAATCTGCCGGCCGATCTGGCTCCCGATTGCGTGGGCGGCGCTCTTGGCGGCCGCGCTGATCATCCTTCCGGTTTCGGATTGCGCCTCCTTCCGGGCGGCGGGGGCGGCAGCCTCTTTTTCCGCCTGGACCTGGGCGGTCTTCTCCTTGAGCTTTTCATATGCGCTTTCACGGTCCACGGTTTTTTCATAGTGTCCGTAAAGTACGGATGCCTTGATCAGCTTCGCAAGCTCTTCCGGTGTGAGCGTTCCCAGCCTGCTGTGCGGGGGCAGGATCCAGGCCTTCTCGACCATGCCGGGCACGCCCTTCTCATCCTGCATGGAGATCAGCGCCTCGCCCACGGCAAGCTCCAGGATGGCCTTCATGGTGTCGAGCCCCGGATTGGCGCGGAAGGTCTCGGCCGCCACCTTGACGGCTTTCTGGTCCCGCGGCGTGAAGGCCCGCAGGGCATGCTGGATGCGGTTGCCGAGCTGTCCCAGAACGATGTCCGGAATATCGATCGGATTTTGGGTCACGAAATAAACCCCGACGCCCTTGGAGCGGATGAGGCGGATGACCTGCTCGATCTTGTCCTCGAGCGCTGTCGGAACATCTTCGAAGAGCAGGTGAGCCTCGTCGAAAAAGAAAACCAGCTTGGGCTTCGGAAGATCCCCGACCTCGGGCAGTTGCTCATAAAGCTCGGAGAGGAGCCAGAGGAGAAAGGTGGCGTAAAGGTTGGGCGACTGCATCAGCCGGTCGGCCGTGATGATGTTGATGACGCCCTTCCCGTCCGCGTCGGTTTGCATCAGGTCGTTGATGTCCAGGGCCGGCTCACCGAAAAAACGGTCCCCGCCCTGCTCTTCCAGAACGAGAAGGTTCCTCTGAATCGCGCCGATGCTGGCCTTGGAGATGTTCCCGTACTCGGTCCTGAACCGGCCGGCATTGTCGCCCACGAACTGAAGCATGGCGCGCAGGTCCTTCAGGTCGAGCAGCAGGAGCCCGTTGTCGTCGGCAATCTTGAAGATGGCGTTGAGCACCCCGCCCTGCGTCTCGTTGAGGTTCAGGATCCGGCTTAAAAGAAGGGGGCCCATTTCCGATATGGTGGCGCGAAGCGGGTGCCCCTTCTCCCCGAAGACATCCCAGAAGACAACGGGATAGCCTTCGAATTTAAAATCCTTGAGGCCCAGTTCCGCGATCCGCTCGCCGATCCTCGGATTGTCGCCGCCCGGCCGGCTGAGGGTGGCAAGATCGCCCTTGACGTCGGCCAGAAAAGCGGGAACACCGATGGCGCTGAACTGTTCGGCCAGAACGCGAAGGGAGACGGTCTTGCCGGTTCCGGTGGCGCCTGCAATCAGGCCGTGGCGGTTGGCCATCCTGGGCAGAAGGGAGATAACGCCTTCTCCTTTTGCAATGGGAAGTCCGGTTGCCGCTGTCGTCATGTTGTCCTCCGATCGGCGTTCCTTCCTTCTTCGCCTTCAGGACCGGCAAACAGGAAAAGGATCATGCAATCGTGCGCGGGTCACATCGGTGCGGTGCGGAAATGGAAACGCCATGATTTAGTCGGTGTTCGCATTTTAAGGGATCGCCCGGAAATGTCAAGGCGAACATCACGGCATCGTAAAACAGATGCGAGCGATGCCTTAGGGCAGGGAACGGACTGTGCCCGGCGATTTGATCTGCCCGGAGGCATCAGAAATTCACGCATCCGATACCCTTCAACCCGAGAATTTGCCGCGCATCGTCGGGCGTGGCGGGCTCTATGCCCAGTTCATGCGCAATCCGGACGATCTTGGCCACCTGTTCGGCGTTGCTTTTGGCCATCCGGCCTTTTTCCAGATAGAGATTGTCCTCCAGGCCGACCCGGCAGTTGCCGCCCAGCAGGAGGGACTGGGTGCAGAGGGGAAATTGGGCGCGTCCGGCCACACAGACGGAAAATTGAAAATCGCCGATGAGACGCCGGGTGTACTCGACGAGGAACAGGAGATTCTCCGGACTGGCCGTGATCCCCCCCAGAATGCCCATGACATACTGGACATAGACGGGTTTCTTCACGTACCCCCGCTCAATGAGGAAAGCGACATTGTTCACCATGCCTGAATCATAGACCTCGAACTCCGGTTTGGTCCCGTGCTCATTGAAGATCGCCGTGAACTCCCTCATGGATTTGAAGGTGTTCGGAAAGATAAAATCCTCCGTCATGGCCAGGTACTGGGGCTCCCAGTCGAATTTGAACTCTTTGAACCTGTCCAGGGCGTGAAAGAGGGCGAAGTTGAGAGAACCGGCATTAAAGGACGCCAGTTCCGGCTTGAAGGTGGAGACCGGTATGAGACGCTGCTCCGAAGTCATGCCCAGACCGCCGCCGGTGGTAATACAGACGATCATGTTGCATTTGTCTTTGATCCCTCTGACGACCTCTCCGATCAAGTTGATGTCCGGCGTCGGACGACCCGTCCGGGGGTCCCGGACATGGATGTGCGCAATGGCCGCTCCCGCCTCGTAAGAGGCGAATGCTTCATCAATGATTTGTTTTGG
Organism: uncultured delta proteobacterium; assembly: GCA_963709485.1. GTDB lineage: Bacteria > Desulfobacterota > Syntrophia > Syntrophales > Fen-1087 > JAXDBM01. The sequence goes on along the minus strand of CAVPWE010000001.1, from coordinate 658,041 downwards.
CGTGATGGGCAAATAGGGAGACATGGCGGGCGTGTGAATGCTCCCGGTGATCGCGGCCGTAAGAATGGCTCTTTTTTGCATCTTTCTCCTCCTTCCTCAAAGTTGCCTCCCCCTTTCGGGACAATCAACCTTCAAGACGCACAGCGCATGAGGACCGGGCGCAATCGCTCCCGCGGGCAACCTTCATGTACCGCGGTTTGTCCTGATTGCGTTTTTTAGCGTTGCCTGCGCACCTCCTTCCCTTTGCGGATATGCGCGGTTCCTTTTCAAGGAGAAAAAATCCGACCTTTACCGGCATCCCCGTGCACCCATGGAAGATTCCAGTTCGGCCATTACTCTGAGCTTCGGAACAATTTCACCCAAGACCCCTGCGGCACGGACGAGCTCCTCTGCCTTGTTGTCCTTTCCCAGACTGAAACGCACGGTCCCCATGGCAAAGTCTCTTGGGACGTTCAAAGCCGCCAGAACGTGGGAAACCGTGATGACGTCTGCCGTGCAGGCGGCGCCGGCCGAGACGGCAATGCCCCGTTTGTCGAGTTCACGGACGATCGTCTCTCCCGACAACGACTGGAAGGAGACGCTCAGAATGTGCGGCAGTCTTCGGAACGGGTGTCCGTTGATCACCAGATGCCGGATATTCTCTACGATCCATTTTTCCAGGTGATTTCTCAGGGTATTCAGCCGGTCCATCTGGAAAGGCAGGTCCCTGGATGCGATTTCACAGGCCTTTCCCAGGCCCACGATCCCCGGCACGTTTTCCGTACCCGTCCGGCGACCGCCTTCCTGACGACCCCCGAAGAGAACCGGTGCAAGCGGTGTGTTTCTCCGGACATAGAGGGCGCCCGTCCCTTTCGGCCCGTAGAGCTTGTGGGCGGCCAACGAAAGCAGGTCCACATTCAGATCGTCCACAAGGACGGGGATCTTGCCGACCGTCTGCACCGCGTCGGTATGCATGAGAATCCCCCGCTGCCGGGCCATGTACCCGATCTCCCGAACCGGCTCGATCGTGCCGATTTCATTGTTGGCGTGCATGATCGAGATCAGGAATGTCTTATCCGTGACGGCCTCCCGCACGGCCTCCGGGTCGACCACCCCTTGCGCATCCACGGGCAGACAGGTCACCCCGAAGCCCCTCGCTTCCAGATGCCTGCAGGTGTTCAAGACTGCATGATGCTCGATGGCCGAGGTGATGATGTGATTCTTACCGGATGTTTCCGCGAAGGCGGCTCCCCTCAGGGCGAGGTTGTCCGCTTCGGTGCCGCCGCCGGTGAAGACGATTTCCTCCGGGCCGGCGCCAATCAGGGATGCCACCTGTCCCCTCGCCTCCTCGATGGCCTTCTTCGCCTCCCGCCCGAAGCCGTGAATGCTGGAGGGATTCCCGAAATGATTCCCGAAATAGCGCATCATGGCCCCCAGGACCTCCGGATCAACCGGAGTGGTGGCGCTGTGATCCAGGTAAATGGTTTCCATAAATACCGTGGTCCCTCGACGTACGACGTAGATCCTGAGACTCTTTCCGGAGACGCCTCAGCCCGCTTCAGGCCCGTTTTCCGTATGCCCCCTCAGGCAGCGCCTCCCCGAGCGCCAGCCGGCAGAGATCGCTGATCATGTAGGTTTCCAAACCGGCATCCCGGCAGGGTAGACTAAGGTTGCCCCCTCTGCCCGTGCGCTATGAAAGCGGCTCGAAATATTTGATATCCAGCATATGGCCCTGGCGCTCCTCTTTCCAGACTGCCTTGAGCTTCATGCCGTTTTTGACAATTTTGCGGGCCTCCTCGAAATCGCTCATGTCGAAACCACCGATCATGTGCAGAAAATCCACATCCGTGCCATCCAGCCGGATCAAGGCGCCGATGAACGGTGGTTCCGTCGGCATTCCGAAATACCGGTAGTTGACATAGCTCCATGCCGTCAGGGTCCCCTGCTGGGCCACTTCCATCCAATCCGCAGTATCCACGAAACAGCGCGGGCAGAAACTCCGGGCCGGAACCAGTACCCTGTCGCATTTGGCACATTTCGTCCCATAGATCTTCTTTTCCGCCATGCCCTCGAAAAACCTTGTCCAGGTGGCGCCATAGGAAAGTTCATAGGGAAGCCGGATCTCCGTCATAAGCGTCTTGTATTCTTTGGCCATCTTCCTCTCCTCCGTTCTGTGTTCAATCATCTGCTTCTATTTTAATTCGGAACCGACAATCATCACGCCATTGAACTGATCCACCCCGCCCATGGCGTGACTCAGCGCCAGCTTGGCGCCGGGGATCTGGTGGCTGCCCGCCTTTCCCATGACCTGCAGGGCCGCTTCCGCAACGCGGATCAACCCTGTAGCGCCAATGGGATTGGTGCACAGGACGCCACCGGAGGGATCGCAGGGAAGTTCTCCCTTCCGGTCGAATGTGCCCTTCAGGACAAGATCGGGTGATTCCCCCAACCCGCAGAAGCCGAAACACTCATAAAAGAGCATCTCCTGAAAAGTGAAGGGATTGTAAACTTCCGCCACGTCCAGTTCCTTGCGCGGATTGGTAATGCCTGCCTGATCATAGGCCTGTTTCGCCGCCTGCGTCGCGCTCTGCCACACGCCCTTGTCGCTGTCGCCAAAAAAATATTCCTCGCCGCGGTAGCCGATCCCCTTGACCCAGGCCGCTTTTTTGCCGAGCTTCCGTATAATTTTTTCCGAGGCAAAGATCACCGCGCAAGCCCCGTCGGAGGTGGGACATACGTCGAGCAGCCGCACCGGATAGGTGATCAGACGGGCATTTTTCACATCGTCCGCCGTTACTTTTATTTTGACATGTGCATAGGGATTGTCAAAAGCGCTGTTGTGATGCGTCACGGAAATATAGGCGGCTGCGTCTCTTATCTTTTCCTCCGGAATCCCGCAACGGTTCGCCCACATCTGGGACTGCATTGAAAAAACGCCCGGCGCGCCGGCAATAAAATAGCGTTGATAGAAAGGCTCGGCGACCGTCGTCATGGTGGCCTGGGCGTTTCCCTCGTTCATTTTTTCGTGGCCCACCGCCAGAACCACATCGGCCATGCCCGACGCCACCCAATAGTACGCGGTATGGGCAATGGAAACCCCGGTGGAACCGCATGTTTCCGTCTTCAGGATTGGTTTCCCGACGGCCTGCATGGCATCCGCAAAATAGAAATGGGTAAGGGCAACCCCTTCCATCATGGACGGCATTGTTCCCGAAACCACCCCGTCAATGTCCTCAGGCGTGAGCCCGGTATCTTCAAAAACCCTGATGACAGCCTCCCGGACCAGATCCGGATAGGACACCTCCATGCGGCGGCCGTGATGGGTTTGCCCCACGCCAATGATACCCACTGCTCTTCCCATATCCCTCTCCTCCTATGTGCCGATGATTGCGACAGCGTGACATTGCCCGGCAAAGCCGTGTGTTCCATGTGCCAGGGCCGTTTTCACCTTCTTCCTGACCTGCCGTTCTCCCGCCTCGCCACGCAACTGGAGCGTCGCCTCCACGAGACGCTGAAGGCCCCTGGATACATAGGGATTGTTGGCCAGAACCCCGCCGGATGCGTTAACGGGCAACTTGCCGTTGATGGCCGTGGCGCCGCTTTCCATCCATTTGCCGCCCTCGCCCCGTCTGCAAAAACCCAGATCTTCACACCACATCAGCTCCTGGAAAGCGTAAGGCTCGGTCAGCTCGGCCAGATCGATCTCCTTGCGCGGATCTTTGATGCCGGCCATCTTGTAGGCGCGGGCCGCTGCCTGCTGCAATTGACCGTCCAGCAGGTCGCGGTCCCCCAGATTAAAAGTATCCAGGGAACTGCCATAGCCCCTGAACCAGACCGGTTTGTCCGTGAATTTCTTCGCCCGTTTCTCCGATGCCAGTACCAGGGCCACCATCCCTTCGGATTTGGGAGCCGTTTCCATCTCCGTCAGCGGATCGGCGGACACCGGGGACGCCAACACATCCGCCACGGAGTAACGGCCCTTCCGGTGCGCATAAGGGTTGCGCATCGCATTGCCCAGGTTCTTGACAGCCACCTTCGCACACTGCTCTCTGGTGATTCCATATCGTTCCATATAGAGCCGCATCTGCAGGGCCGCCGCCAGGGTCTCCGTCAGGCCGACAGGGCGCTGATAGAAGGGATCGGCGAACATAAGCGTACAGGTGTCGTTCGGCGGGTTCTCCGACCCCTTGCAGAGAGCCATGATCAGGGCGGTGTCATACTGCCCGCTCAGAATCCGCATGACCCCGTAAAAAAAGGCGAAGAGCGACTCTCCGTCCTGACGCGAGGCATTTTTCAGAAAGGCGCCCGTGGTTTCCCAGTAGTAGGAATTGGCACAGGAGATGCCGCCGTGAAAAATGTCGGACGAGGCCGTCACCACCGTCCCCAAATCCTCCCGTGTCAAACCCGCCTTGTCCAGCGCCTCCTTCGCGACCTTGTAAGCCTGGTCATAGAAGTTCTCCTTCGATTCAGCGCCGGAACTCTGCGCGATCGATACAATTGCAACTTTTTTCGACATACCCTTACTCCCTTCCTTTCATTCAATCGAGACCCTCGAAAGCTGACCCGTCCCTTCCTGGCAGGATATCTTTGATCTGCTCCGCACAAAATCCCCGTTCCCTATGACATGAGCAGCTCACGGGCGATGATGAGCCGCCGCATCTCCGACGTGCCCGCACCCAGGGTTCCCAGTTTGGCGTCCCTCCAGAATCTCTGGACGGGATACTCCAGGCAGTAACCGTAACCGCCGTGGATCTGCACGGCCTCCGTGCAGACCTTGTCGCAGGCCTCGGCCGTGAAAAGGATGGCCGCCGCGGCCAGCTTGTGCACCTCGGTTCCCTTTCCTCCGCGCTCTGCCTGGCCGGCAAGGATGCAGGCCTTGTAGCACATCAGGCGGGAGGATTCGATGAGGGTGTACATGTCCGCCAGTTTGGCCTGGATCAGCTGGAAGGACGCAATCGGCTTGCCGAACTGCACCCGCTCCCTGGCATACTTCAGCGCCTCCTCAAAGGCGCCTTCGGCAATGCCCAGAGCAAAGGTGGAAAGGAATGCCCTTTCGACATCGAGGCCTCTCATCATCACGGCAATCCCGGCATTCTCCCTGCCCAGCACGTTCCCGGCCGGGATGCGGCAATCCTCAAGCACGAGCTCTCCGGTACGGGACCCCCGGTTGCCGACCTTCTCAAGGGCCCGGGAAACCGAGAATCCCGGAAATTTCGTGTCCAGGATGAACGCCGTGATCCCTTTCGGGCCGGCGCTCCTGTCCGTCTTGGCGTACAGGACAATCGTATCGGCGTCCGGACCGTTGGTGATGAAGGTCTTCCGTCCGCTGACGATGTAATGATCCCCTTCCCGTCTGGCTGATGTCTGAATGCTCACGGCATCGGAGCCGGCGTTCGGTTCGGTCAGGCCCAGAGCCCCCACATGATCGCCCGAGCAAAGGGGCGGCAGGTATGTCCGTTTCTGTTCCTCCGTGCCGTTGATGAACAGATTGTGGCAGCAGAGGTTGGCATGGGCTCCGTAGGAGAGCGACACGGCGGGAAGAACCCGGGCCAGTTCCTCCACGACGAGCGCGCCGGAGAGGATGTCCGCTCCCGCGCCGCCGTAAGCCGGATCGATGGTAATGCCGAGAATGCCCAGCGCACCCAGCTTCTTCCACATCCCCTCGGGCCAGCGGTCTTCCCGGTCCGTCTCCTCGGCGATGGGCTTCAGTTCCTTCGCGGCAAACAGGGCCGCGCTGTTCCGCAGCATCCTTTGTTCATCGGACAATTCGAAGTCCATAGGGCAGGTCTCCTTCAAGCTTCATGATCCGGTTCGTTCTCTCCATTCATGCCGACGTTTTCCGAAACGTCCGCGTCACTTGGCAGCTCTCCCCGGCGACGGATCGTTGTCGCGCCGCGCGGAAGGGCTACGCCTGAAGGTGCTTTTTGAACCACGCCAGGTTGCGGCTCCATGCGTCCGTCGCCGCATCGGCCCGGTAGCTGGGGCGATAATCGGCGAAAAAGGCGTGCGGCGCACCGGGATAGATGATGAATTCAGCCGTCCTGCCCGCGGACTTGAGCGCGGCCTCCATCGCCTTTGCATCGGCCACCGGAATGCCCAGATCCTCTCCTCCGTAAAGACCCAGGACGGGCGCCTGAATCCGGGCGGCGACATCCAGCGGACCCGCCGTCCGCACATCCTTCGTGATGGCCGGCCGGATCTGGCCGTACCACGCGACAGCGGCCTTCACGCCGCGGTTATGGGCTGCAAAGAGAAGCGCGTACATGCCGCCCCTGCAGAATCCGGTCACACCGACGCGCCCGGCCGGCGCCGCGCGATGTTTCTGAACATAGGCCATGATGGCGTCGAGGTCGCCCATCACGCGTGCATCGGGAACCGGATCGACCACCTTGCGCACGGCATCAATATTGGGCAGATGCAGAACGCCCCCTTCCCGCGCATAGGGCTCAAAGGTAACGCTCAGGAACCCTGCGCGGGCATAGCGGCGGGCAACGTCCCGGATGTGCTCGTGCATTCCGAAAACCTCCGGAATGATCAGCACCGCGGGGTATTTTCCCGCGGCAGCCGGACAGGCCTCATAGATCGGCACCTGGAAATCACCGGACAATACCTTGCCTTCGGAAATGGTGATGCCGTCCGCCGGTGTGGTGATGACCTTGCCCGCCACCGGCGTCGCCGCAATCGCGAAGCCGGCCAGCCCGATGCCGGCCACACCCATTTTTGCCAGGAACTCCCGGCGGGACATTCCCCCATACGCGTTTTCCAGCCAGTCCTCAATCATGGTCGCCTCCTTTTAATCGTTTTATGTAAGTCCGTTTACCGGATGTGTCTGATTTCCTTCCCGGCATTTTTGTAATGAGAAAAATAACCACACCTGTCTATCCGATGAAAAAGCTCCCTGGTTATGCAGGCACGCTTTTTCTTTCATGAAATGCCGATCACCCTATATGTTCGGTCTCTTTTCGAACCATGGCTGCGCCTGCTCCAGTTGTCCTGCCAGCCGGAACAGGGAGGCCTCATCACCGGAACGGGCGATGAACTGCACGCCGCAGGGCAACCCGTCCTTCGTCCAGTGAAGCGGCACTGACATGGCAGGCTGGCCGGTCAGGTTTGCAAGCTGCGTGAAGGGAGTCCTGGCAAGGCTGTCGATCGCGATCTTTTCTGCCAGGCCGGTCAACCGAACCAGCTTTCCAAGTCCCAGTCTGTTTACGATCTTCATTGCCTTTTCCTCGGCAGGCCTGGGCTTCATCCCGCCAATTTTCACCGGCGGGCAAGCGGTCGCGGGTGTAAGGTAAAAGTCGTACTTCTCGTGGAATAAGCCCATCTGCCGGGAAAAGGTGTTCCACTGCCGGATGGACAGCACGAATTCTCCCGCGGTAAAGGCCTTTCCGAGCAGGTTCAGAAGCCAGGTCGTGCCTTCCACATCCGCCTGTGACAGTTTCCTCCCCAGAGTTTTTCCGATTTGCGCGATGTCCGCCTCGATCTCGCCGTAGTACATGGTGAAGTAGCTCCTGGCGAGGGCGATTCCATCGATGGCGGGCTCTGCTTCTTCCACCGCATGGCCGAGGCTCTCGAGCAGCTTTGCCGTTTTTTCCACGGCCTCCCGGCACTCGGGATGAACCCCGGCGCTCAAGGGAGATTTCCGTGTAAATCCGATGCGCAATGCGCCGGGGGCACGAAAAACCTCATCGAGATAGGGCCGCTCCGGTTTCTGGATCATGAACGGTGCGCCCGCATCAGGCCCCTGTATGGCATCGAGCATGGCTGCACTGTCGCGGACGCTCCGGGTGATCACGTGCTCCACTGCGGCCCCCTGCCAGATTGCACCGTATTCGGGGCCTGTGGGATTGCGCCCCCGGGAAGGCTTCAGGCCGAAAAGACCGCAGTAAGAAGCGGGGATGCGGATGGAGCCGCCTCCGTCGCCGCCCGATGCCATGGGCACCATTCCGCTTGCCACGGCTGCAGCCGCGCCCCCGCTGGAGCCACCCGGCGTATAATCGAGATTCCAGGGGTTTCGTGTCGGCCCGTGCAGCTCAGGTTCGGTGATGCCCATGAGCCCGAGTTCGGGCGTATTGGTTTTACCCAGAACCACAACGCCCGTTGCCTTGTAGCGTTTCATGAGCTCGCTGTCAAAAGAGGGGATGAAATCCCTGAGTGCCCTGCACCCCATGGTCATGGGCACGCCGGCATATGCGGCAAGCAGGTCTTTGATGAGGAAGGGCACTCCCGAAAACGGCCCGTCAGGCAGGTTCGCCCTGGCAGTTCTCCTTCCAATGTCGAACATGCGGTAGATCACCGCATTTATCCGGGGATTGATTTTCTCAATGCGTGCGATGGCTGCTTCACAAACTTCTTCGGGTGTTATTTCCTTTTTCCTGATGAGGTCAGCCAAACCGAGCCCATCCTGCCTGTCATATTCCGGAAAAGTACCCACGCAATGACTCCCCCTGATCAGAACGTCCGTGTCTTTGGCGAAAGTATACGGGGAGGGGTTTTGTGTGTCAATCAGGATATTGGGGATGTTCATCCCAAAAGGCAGCCACTTTATCAAAAAGAGGAGCCGGGGGCAGGCGCCCCCTCCTTGGGGAGAAAACAAAAAAGAGGGGAGAAGACACTGATTATTGCTTCTCCCCTCTTTAAACAGGACGGATGTATTCTTAATGCGCGATCAGCTTGAGGATCGGGTTGGCATACAGAATCACCAGCGAAATAACGAGCGCGTAAATGGCGATGGATTCCGTCATGGCAAGACCGACCATCATGGTCAGCATAACCTTGCCCTGCGCTTCCGGATTCCGGCCAACGGCCACGCTGCCGCCGCTTGTCGCCTGGCCCATGCCCATGCCGGCCCCGATGGCGCCCAGCCCCATGGCCAAGCCGGCGGCGATGACGCTGCAACCCAGTACGATGGCTTTGGTATAGTCGACTGAGCCTGCGGCGGCGGCCTCAGCTGCCATTGCAAGCGGTGCAAAAATCATAACGAAAAGAATACCGATGACCATTGATGCGAAAATTTTAGCTCTTTTTAACATAATTCGTTTTAACCATCCTTTCTTGATTTTTTACTCATGAGATTTTAAAGATTTGACCAACCGCTTCAGATTCGCCTTTCTCACCCCCCTTCCTGCGATTGCGCAGACATTGACGGGCGCCCCGCGTCCTTCAGTGCATGCAGGGAACCTCCCCATCAATCTGCATCACCGACAACCCGATTATCGTATAAAAAGCAGGTTTTAACTATCTCCAAAGACAGGGCTTGTCAAGAAATAATTTGGCAGCGCAGCATCGATATGTGCTATAGGGCGGGTCAGAAAAAAACGTGCAAAAAAAGAGACGGAGCACACCGGCAGCGCCATTGACAGCCATGCTGACCAGACAGGAACAGACGATCGTCCGGTATACCCAGGGGGACATCGGTTTTGCCGAATACCCCTATCGGTGGATCGCACAGGAAACGGGCATTCCGGAACGGGAAATCCTGGACGGCATCGGCCATATGCTGCGGCGGGGCATCATTCGGAAGATCGGTGCGGTCGTTCGCCACCAGAGGGCCGGTTTCACCCGGAACACGATGGTTCTCTGGGCCGTCCCGGAAGACCGCTGCGAAGCGGTCGGACGAATTCTGGCCGCCTTCCCCGAAGTCACGCACTGCTATCAGCGAACGCCGGCCTTTGCGGACAGGTACAACCTGTTCAGCATGATCCATCTCCGCAGCCCGCGGGAGGAAGACCGGCTGCTCCGGAAGATCTCCACAGCGGCCGGACTGACGGACTATCTGGCCCTCGCCAGCGAGGAGGAGTTCAAGAAAACCAGCATGGTGTATTATTGAATGGGCGCCGCATCGGAAAGACTTTTTGAACAGGCGAAGGGCGTCATTCCCGGGGGCGTGAACAGCCCCGTCCGGGCATTCCGTTCCGTGGGGGCAACCCCCCTGTTTATCCGCGAGGCGCGGGGCTCCCGCATTGTTGACGCGGACAACCTGGAATACGTGGATTACGTGATGTCCTGGGGACCCATGATCCTCGGGCACGGCCACCCTCTTGTGATCGAGGCGATCTGCGGGGCCGCCCGCCGGGGCACGAGTTACGGGGCGCCCACGGAGATGGAGATCGTCATGGCGGAAATGCTCACCGGGGCTTTTCCCGCCATGGACATGGTCCGTCTGGTCAGTTCCGGAACGGAGGCCGTCATGAGCGCCATCCGCCTGGCGCGGGGATACACCGGCAGAAACAGGATCATCAAATTCGAGGGCTGCTACCACGGCCATGCCGATTCCCTGCTGGTCAAGGCGGGCTCCGGTGTCGCAACGCTGGGAATTCCGGGAAGTCCGGGCGTGCCGCAACCCCTTGCCGAACTGACGGTCACCATCCCCTTCAACAACACCGAAGCCGTGCGGGCGGCCGTGGATGTACACGGCCCGGATCTCGCCGCCATCATCGTCGAGCCCGTTGCCGGGAACATGGGAGTTGTGCCGCCCCGGCCCGGATTCCTGGAAGGGCTGAGAGAGATCGCGAGCCGGCATGGGATCCTGCTGATCTTCGACGAAGTGATCACCGGTTTCCGTCTGACCTACGGCGGCTGCCAGAATCTCGCCCGCATCGAGCCGGACCTCACCTGCCTGGGCAAGATCATCGGCGGCGGACTGCCCGTCGGGGCCTTCGGAGGCAGGAGAGAGATCATGGAGCAGCTTGCGCCTTCCGGGCCGGTCTACCAGGCGGGCACGCTCTCGGGGAACCCCCTGGCCATGGCGGCCGGCATCGCCACCCTGAGCATTCTCAAAGACAACCTCGAGGCTTACGAAATGCTCGATCGCCGGACGTTCCACCTCTGTGAAGAAATGAGGGTCCTGTTTGAAAAGAAAGGCATCCCCTGCAGGCTGAACCGGGCCGGCTCCATGTTCACGCTGTTCTTCACCGACCGGGAAGTGTTCGATTTCAGCTCCGCCGCCGGCAGCGACACGGAACGCTTTGCCCGGTACTTCCGGGGGATGCTGAGCCGTGGCGTCAGCCTGGCCCCCTCGCAGTTCGAGGCGACCTTCCTCTCCCACGCGCACACCGCAGAAGACCTGGATAAAACGCTCGCGGCCTGTGAAGAAACGCTGAAAGCCATTTGAGGTCATCATCCATGAGTAATTATCTCGTTACCGGCGCTGCCGGCTTCATCGGATATCACCTGGCGCGCCGGCTCCTTGAATCGGGCCATGCCGTCGTGGGGGTGGACAATCTGAATGACTACTACGACGTGACCCTGAAGAGATCGCGCCTGGCCCTGCTGGAAAACCGGCCGCGGTTCCGGTTTGTCCGGATGGACATCACCGACCGTGACGGCATGGCCTCTCTTTTCGACAGGGAGAGGTTCGCGTTCGTGGTGCACCTGGCGGCCCAGGCCGGCGTCCGCTACTCGCTCGTCAATCCCCATGCTTATATCGACAGCAATCTGACAGGCTTTCTGAACGTGCTGGAGGGCTGCCGCAGGCATCCGGTCCGGCATCTGGTTTTTGCCTCGTCCAGCTCCGTTTACGGCGCCAATACCCGGATGCCCTTTTCGGTACACGGCAACGTCGACCACCCCCTGAGCCTCTATGCGGCCACGAAAAAAGCCAACGAACTGATGGCCCACACTTACGCGAGCCTCTACCGACTGCCCTGCACGGGTTTGCGGTTCTTTACCGTCTATGGACCCTGGGGCCGGCCCGACATGGCCCTGTTTCTCTTCACCAAAGCCATTCTGGAGGGAAAGCCGATCGACGTCTACAATCAGGGTCGCATGAAGCGGGACTTCACCTACATCGACGACATCATCGAAGGGGTGTGCCTCGTCGCGGAAAAAATCCCCGCGCCCGATCCCCAATGGCGTGCCGACCATCCCGATCCGGCCACCAGTTTTGCCCCCTACCGGATCTACAACATCGGCAACAACCGTCCCGTGGAGCTGCTGCATTTCATCGACATCCTGGAAAAGAACCTCCGCAGAGAGGCCCGAAAGATTTTTCTTCCCATGCAGCCGGGCGATGTCCCGGAAACCTGCGCCGATGTGGACGATCTGGCGGCCGATGTCGGATTCAAACCGAAGACGCCCATCGAGGAAGGGATCAAAAACTTCGTGACCTGGTACATGGATTATTATAGGCTCTAAACGTTGCATGCTGAGAAAGCGGCGTCGGCGCTTCCGCATATCCCGGCGAAGCGCCTCGAATCACCGCGAAACAGCGCTGCCCGCCATCATCGCGGGCAAGGACACACAAGAAAGGAATCTATCGTTCATGAAAAAAGCGCTCATCACCGGCATTACGGGCCAGGACGGCTCTTATCTCGCAGAGCTTCTGCTGGAAAAGGGCTATGCCGTCCACGGCCTCATCCGCCGGGCCTCCACCTTCAACACCGACCGGATCGATCACCTCTACCGGGACCTCCATGACCCGGAGGCGCGCATATATCTGCATTACGGAGACCTTTCCGTGTCGGGCCAGCTGACGGACCTGCTCCACGACATTCGACCCGACGAAATCTACCACCTGGGCGCCCAGAGCCACGTCCGGGTCAGCTTCGACATGCCCGAATACACCGGCGACGTCACCGGCCTCGGAACTCTGCGGCTGCTGGAAGCCATCCGCAAGACCGGCGTCAAAGCCCGGTTCTACCAGGCTTCCTCAAGCGAAATGTTCGGCGCCGCCCCGCCGCCCCAGAGCGAGGGGACGCCTTTCCAGCCCCGGAGTCCCTATGCCGCCGCCAAGGTCTATGCCTACTACGTCGTCCGGAACTACCGGGATGCCTACGGGCTCTTCGCCTGCAATGGCATCCTCTTCAATCACGAGTCCCCGCGGCGGGGGGAAACCTTCGTCACCCGCAAGATCACCCGCGCGGCGACCCGGATCAAACTCGGCCTTCAGGACAAGCTGTACCTGGGAAATCTCGACGCGAAGCGGGACTGGGGATTCGCCGGGGATTACGTCGAGGCCATGTGGCTCATCCTCCAGCAGGACCGGCCGGATGATTTCGTCATCGCAACCGGCGAGACGCATTCGGTCCGTGAATTCGCGGAAAGGGTCTTCCAGAAGCTGGATCTCGACTATCAGAAATATGTCGTCATCGATCCCAAGTATTTCCGCCCCACCGAGGTCGACGTTCTCCTCGGAGATTCTTCCAAGGCGAAAACGGTGCTGGGATGGAAACCCCGGGTGGGGTTCGACCAGCTGATCGACATGATGATCGCAGCGGATATGGAAATGTCCTCCAAGGAGAAGACGCTCTGCGAGGCCGGCTACTCCTCCGCGGGCAATCACCGGATGATCTGAAACGATCCGGATCATGGCGGACCGGATAGAAATCGCGCGGACCTTTGAGAGAGTGCCGATTGAGAGAGTGCCGATGAAAAACAAGAGACTGACGATCACCGGGGGCAAGGGTTTTCTCGGAAAGCATCTCATCCGGAAATTCCGGGAACGGGGGTTTGCGAACATTCAGGTCGGAGACCTGCCCGAATACAATCTCGTCGACCGGGAAAGCGTAAAGCGGCTTTACGACGACGCCCGGCCGGACATCCTGGTCCATCTGGCCGCCAGGGTCGGCGGCATCGGCTTCAACCAGGAAAACCCCGCGTCGCTCTTCTACGACAACCTCATGATGGGCGTTCAGCTCATCCATGAAGGATACCTCCGCGGGATCGAGAAATTTGTCGCCATCGGCACGATCTGCGCCTATCCGAAATTTACGCCCGTGCCCTTCCGGGAAGAGGATCTCTGGAACGGATACCCGGAAGAAACGAACGCCCCCTACGGCCTGGCAAAGAAGATGATGCTGGTGCAGTCACAGGCTTACCGGCAGCAGTACGGGTTCAACGCGATCTTCCTTCTCCCCGTCAACCTGTACGGTCCCGGCGACAACTTCGATCCCCGGTCGTCGCACGTGATCCCGGCGCTCATCAAGAAATGCGTGGACGCCATCGACCGCCGGGAGGAAGAGATCGTCGTCTGGGGGACGGGCAACGCCACGAGGGAATTTTTTTACGTGGAAGATGCCGCCGAGGCCATCGTCCTCGCAACGGAAACCTTTGACAAAAGCGATCCCGTCAACATCGGCCCGGGCTTTGAGATCTCCATCCGCGATCTGGTCACGCTGATCGCCGAACTGACCGGGTTTCAGGGTAAAATTACCTGGGACGCGACAAAACCGGACGGCCAGCCGCGGCGGATGCTGGATACCGGCCGGGCCTTTCGGGAGTTCGGCTTCCGGGCGAAAACAGGCTTTCGGGACGGATTGAAAAAAACCATCGACTGGTATCGCGCCAATCGATGATAAATAATTGAAAATGTTGTCTTTTATTTAATCATGACCGGGCATGTTTTTTGTTGACTTCCCTTCCGGTTCATGCTAAAGGCCGCGGCGGTAATGGACAAACTGGACAGAAAGACGCTCCTCCAGATGGGTTATGCCAGCAGCATCGGCATTGCCATGGTGCTGGCGATCTTTGGATGTCTGTATGTCGGCAACTGGCTGGACAGGAAACTGGGGACCGTTCCCTATTTCACGATCATTTTTCTTGCCATTGGCGTGGTTGCGGGCTTCAAGAACATCTACAGCATGATCCAGCGGAGCTTTAAGGACGAAGAACCGGTCATCAAGAGCCTGAAGAGTGAACCCCATCGAAAAAGACCCCCTCCAGCAAAAGCTTGAAAAACTCAACTGGGCGATCCTGGCGCTCTTCGTTTTGATCAGCTTGATCTTCATGCCGGCCCCGTTCACGCTCGGCGTTTTGCTGGGCGGCCTCATCAGCATCGTCAATTTCTTCTGGCTGAAGCGGGACCTCCGCGTCGTTTTCGGAAACCTGACCGGGCGGGCGAAAGCGGCCGTGATGTTCCGCTACTACATCCGCTTCTTCGTATCCGCCGTCATCATCTTCTTCATCATCACCCGGACGGTTGCCGATGTGATGGGCCTGCTGATCGGGCTGTCCATCGTGGTGATCAACATCGTCCTGACCCTTTTGATCAATCTGTCAAAAAAAAACATTATTGAGGAGGTTAAATAGAATATGCACGCCCTGTCCTTTTTGCAGCTTGCCTTTCCCGGCATTCCCACCCACGTGAGTTATACATGGCTGGTCATGCTGTTTCTGATTCTCCTGTCCGTTCTGGCCACCCGCGCCCTGAAGATCAATCCCGGCGGAACGCAGAACGTCATGGAGGTCATTGTGAGCGGCATGCACAAGCTCCTGATCGACACCATGGGGGAACACGGCATGAAGTTCTTCCCCCTCATCGCAACCATCGGCCTTTTCATCCTGGTTTCAAACCTTCTGGGTCTCATTCCGGGCTTCGAATCGCCGACGGCGAACCTGAACACCAATCTCAGCATGGCCCTGATGGTGTTCGTGCTGACCCACATCATGGGCGTCCGGATCCACGGGTGGAAATACCTGAAGCAGTTCGTGGGCCCCAGTCCCTGGCTGGCCCCCCTGATTCTGCCCATTGAAATTGTCGGGCATCTCGCGAGGCCCGTATCCCTGACTTTCCGGCTGTTCGGGAACATCGAAGGCGGGCACATCGTGCTGGCCGTCATCCTGCTGCTCGTTCCGCTGCTGGTGCCCCTGCCCATCCTGGTCCTGAAGCTCCTGATCTGCGTCATCCAGACCCTGGTTTTCATGCTGCTCTCCATGATGTACATTGCCGGGGCGATGGAGGCCGCACACTGAGAGGAAACCGTTCCTGACGGAAAATGCCGTCAAAAAGAGGGGCCGGCAAGTATTTGCCGGCCCCTCTTTTTTGGCGCCGCATCCGCGGCGGAATGGAACGGAACCTGCCGATCGATCGGGCACGTCTCCGACCACACCGGTCGCCCGGCGCCGTGCGATCGGGACGCAACCCATAAACGGCGTGAACGTTCACTCTTCCCGGCCGCTTGAGGAAAGCCCTCGTCCGCTATGTGGCGGACAGGTACGCGTGGATTGCCCGCGCGGCCTGCTTGCCCGCGCCCATGGCGAGGATCACCGTGGCCGAACCGGTAACGATGTCGCCGCCGGCATAGACGCCCGGACGGGTCGTCTCGCCCGATGCCCCTCTGGTGATGATATAACCCCGGCGGTTCGTCTCCAGCCCGGGTGTCGTCGCCGGGACAATCGGGTTGGCCATCGTGCCGACCGCCACCACGACGGTGTCCACTTCGATCACAAACTCGGATCCCCGGACGGGCACGGGGCTGCGCCGCCCGGAGGCGTCGGGCTCGCCCAGCTCCATGCGGATGCACTTCATGCCCTTGACCCAGCCTTCCCGGTTTCCAAGGTATTCGACCGGATTGGTCAGCAGCCTGAACTGCACACCCTCCTCCCGGGCATGATGGACCTCTTCCCTCCGCGCCGGCATCTCCACGTCCGTGCGGCGATAAATGATGTAGGCGTTTTCCGCCCCCAGCCGCAGGGCGGTCCGGACCGAGTCCATGGCCACATTGCCGCCGCCGACGACGGCGACGTTTTTTCCGCGGACAATGGGCGTGTCGTACTCCGGAAAAAGGTAGGCCTTCATGAGGTTGGAGCGCGTCAGGTACTCGTTGGCCGAGTAGATGCCGCTCAGATTCTCCCCGGGAATGTTCATGAAGACAGGGGCGCCGGCACCGACGGCGATATAGACGGCATCAAAGCCGTCGGCAAAGAGGTCGTCCACCGTCGCAATTCTGCCGATGACGGCATTGGTCTCGATCTTCACCCCCAGTCTCTTCAGATAATCCACTTCCGCCTCGACGATCGCCTTGGGAAGGCGGAATTCCGGAATGCCGTACACCAGGACGCCGCCGGCCTTGTGGAGGCCCTCGAAGATCGTCACGTCATAACCCAGCTTGACCAGGTCCCCGGCAATGGTCAGACCCGAAGGCCCTGCGCCGACAACGGCGATTTTCTTTCCATTGGGGGGCGCCGGCGCCGGAATGGTCATCTCGCCCGATTTCCGTTCGTAATCGGCGGCAAAGCGCTCCAGCCTCCCGATGGCCACGGGATCGCCCTTCTTGCCGAGAATGCAGACCTGTTCGCACTGCTCCTCCTGGGGACAGACGCGCCCGCAGACGGCCGGCAGACTGTTGGTCTCTTTCAGGATGCGGGCGGCTTCCATGAATTTTCCCGCGGCGATCGCCTGAATGAACTCGGGAATGCGCACCTCCACCGGACAACCGGCGATGCATCCCGGTTTCTTGCACTGGATGCAGCGCTTCGCCTCCGTCATGGCCGTCTCTTCCGAATAACCCCGGGGAACCTCCTCGAAATTCCTCACCCGGACGGCCGGATCCTGCTCCGGCATCGCCTGCCGGGGGATCTTTTCGCGTTTCGGCTTCTTTTCCTCAGTTTCCATGCTGTCCGCACCTGAGCCTTTCGTAGGCCGCGCTCTCCTGTTCGCAGTACATCCTGAGCCGGCTCGTCAGGAGATCGAAATCCACCTGGTGCCCGTCGAACTCGGGTCCGTCGACACAGGTAAACTTCGTTTTCCCGCCGACGGAAACCCGGCAGGCGCCGCACATCCCCGTCGCGTCCACCATGATCGGATTCAGGCTGACAATGGTTTTGATCCCGAAGGGCCGCGTCAGGTTGGCGATGACCTTCATCATGGGGACCGGCCCGATGGCGAAGACCTCGTCGATCTTTTCGCCTGCGTCAATCAGGTTCTGCAGCACCGTGCTGACAAAACCGTGAAAGCCGCAGCTGCCGTCGTCCGTGGCGACAATCAGCCGGTCGCTGACCCGCCTCATCTCCTCCTCCAGAATGAGCAGCGTCTTCGTCCGGGCGCCGATGATGGAGATGACCCGGTTGCCCGCCTGCTTCAGCGCCGCTGCCAGGGGATAGACGACACCGACCCCCACGCCGCCGCCGATGCAGACCACCTGGCCGATATTCCTGATGTCCGTGGGGTTGCCCAGCGGCCCCTGGACGTCGCGGAATGCGTCTCCCGCCTTCATTGCCGACATGGCTGCCGTCGTCTTGCCGACAACCTGGAAGATGATCGTGATCGTCCCCTGCTGCGCGTCGGAATCGACGATCGTCAGGGGGATCCGCTCCCCCTTCTCATCCATGATCAAAACGACGAACTGGCCCGCCTTCCGCTTCCGGGCGATGGCCGGGGCCTCCAGGACCATCCGAACGACGTTCTCCGACAGATCGGTCTTCTCAACAATTCGATTCAAGCTGGCTTCTCCCGATTATTTCGACTTTCCGCGCATCCCGCGCACAAAAAAATGAGGGAGCCCGCTGGCTCCCCTCGTCATGACTGGTTGTGGAACTCGTCCCGCCCGGTCCGCGCATCAGAACAGGACGCTCATTCGGCCCCAAACCGAAACGGCGCAGGGTGCCGCGCGGCAGGGCGCAAGGCCTCCCGCGAAAGCGCTAATATTCCTTGGTCAGCTTGTCCAGCTCCGCCAGGGAAAAGACCGGTCCGTCCTTGCATACATACTTGCTGCCCACGTTGCAGCGGCCGCACTTGCCGATGCCGCATTTCATCCGCATCTCCAGGGACGTGATGATGTTCTCCTTCGAGAAACCCAGGTCGAAGAAAACGGGCAGGGTAAAGCGGATCATGATGGGCGGGCCGCAGATCACCGTCACCGCATTCTCCGAGCTGGGCGCGACCTCCTTGCAGACGGTGGGGACAAAGCCTTCCCGGCCCGTCCAGCCCGCATCGCCCTTGTCGACGGTCACATTCAGGTTGATGTCGGAGCGTTTGCCCCAAGCCTCCAGCTCGTCCTTGTAGATGAGCAGACCCGGGCTCCTGGCCCCGTAGATGACGGTGATGTTGCCGAAGCGGGAACGGTTGGATTCGTGAATCATGTAGTTCAGCAGGGACCGCAGCGTCGTGAAGGCGAAGCCGCCGCCCACGATGACGATATTCTTGCCCTGCAGGTATTCGATCGGCCAGGAATTCCCGAGGGGTCCGCGGACGCCCATGAGGGTCCCCGGTTCCATGTCATGCAGGGCGCTGGTCACCATGCCGGCCCGCTGCACGGTGAATTCGATGTAGCCGGGCTGCGTCGGCGAGGAGGCGATCCCGATGGGAGACTCCCCTTTGCCGAAGATGGAAAGTTCGCCGAACTGCCCGGGGATGTACTTGAATTTTTCTTCATCCTCCTTGTTGACGAACCGGAGACGGAAGGTCTTGATGTCCTTCGTTTCCACTTCCGTGATGATTTTTTCGACCTCGACCGGATACGGTATATATGGATTCTGCATGACCACTCCCGACTCTATAATTTCGAAATGTCTTCCACGATCTTTCGAATATCGATGTTCACCGGACAATACATGACGCACCGGCCGCATCCCACACAGGCGATGGCATTGAAATTGTCCACGTAATACTTGAATTTGTGCATGGCCCGCTGGCGCCAGCGCTCCTTCTGGGACGAGCGGGGATTGTGTCCGGACGTTTCCTTGGTGAAAAGCGGAAACATGCAGGAATCCCAGTTCCGCAGGCGGATTCCGTCCTTTCCCTTGACCTCGTCGCTGATGTCGAAGCAGTGGCAGGTCGGGCAGAGGTAGGTGCAGGTTCCGCAGGCGAGGCATTTCTGGTGGATGGTGTTCCAGAAGGGGTGCTCGAAGTTGACATCCAGGATCGGCTTGACCGCCTTGGCCGGAATATGGGATCGGATCTCCTGCGCGGCCTTCTCGGCAATCTCCTTTTTCGCAGCCAGCGCCCGGTCGTCCGCCTTGGGCGCGTCGGCAAAGTAGCTCAGCAGTTTTTCGCCCTTGGCCGTGATGAATTCGGCCAGATATTCCCCGGGCCCGACTTCGGTCAGGAGGATGTCGGCGCCTTCCGCTGCGGTGGGGCTTCCGTCCACGGAGGTGCAGAAGCAGGTGGTATAGGGCGGATGGACACAGGCCAGGGAAAGGATGGTCGTTTTCTCCCGCTTGTCGATGTAGAAGGGATCCCGGTACTTTTCCTGGTCGAAGAGCATGTCCAGAAGGACGTAGCTGTGGACGTCGCAGGGCCGGACGCCGAAGAGGACCGCTTCCTTCGCGCCCTCGGCAACGCTGTCAAAGACCATGCCCTTTTCCGTCCGGGTGTATTTCATCATCCGTTCCGTATGGGGAAAGAAAAAGTTCTTGGGGGCGTTTTTCGAGTTCGCAAAATCGATCAGAGGCGCCTGGCCCTTGTCCAGTTGCTTGAAGAGCACATTGTCTTCCACTTTCACCGGTGCGAAAACAGGCATGTTTTCGGCCATTTTTCCGATGATTCCGGCCAGTTTTTCCTTCTTGATTAACCTCGTTTCCATGTTTTCTCTATAACCCCTTATCAAATCAATGTTAGGCTCTTCATCAGCGGCCGCGGATCGACGTTATGCAGCTTGAACCAGCTCTCCGGACCCGGCAGCCCCAGCGCCAGGGCGATCAGTTCAGTGAAGTAAAAAACGGGTAGCCGCACATTGTCGCTTGCCCGCATGTCCAGGTTGGCCATGCACACCGGGCATGCCGTGACCACGCAGTTGGCGCCGGCCTCCCGGGCCATGGTCATCAGCTTGTTGACCATCTTGCCGACGATGTCCGTCCTGCTGATCGTCAGCGACCCGCCGCAGCAGTCCGTCTTGTAGGACCAGAGCCGGGCATCGGCCCCCAGGGCGCCCAGGATCCTGTCCAGGAGCACCGGGTTTTCATAATCGTCGAAGTTGCAGACCTCGGGCGGCCGGAGCAGCAGGCAGCCGTAGTAGGACACCGGCTTCAATCCGGCCAGCTTCTTTTTGACCATGCCTTCCAGGGCATCCAGGCCGATCTCCTTGGCAATGATGTCGATGGGGTTCCGGATGGCGATCCCCCCCTGATACCTGCCGCCGACGATCTCCTCGATTTCCCGCTTCAGGGCCGGGTCCGCCTTGAGATGATGTTCCGCCGTCTTGAAGCGGTTGAAACAGGCCGCACAGGGCACCATCACGTCCATGGCATCCTTTTCCGCAGCCACCAGGTTTCGTGCCGGCAATGCAACGGACAGCTTGAAATTGGTGCTGTGGGCGGAGGTAGCGCCGCAGCAGGACCAGTCATCCACTTCCTTCAGCTCGATTCCCAGGGCGCGGCTCACCGCCCTGACCGACTGGTCGTACTCCTTGGCCGTGCCGTGGAGGGAGCATCCCGGATAATATGAAACTTTCAACGATAGCCTCCTTCGTGTCGATTCGCGACGCAATGCCTACTTCGTCTTCTCGAAAATTTTGCGCACGGCGCCGATGTTTTTTGTGCGGGGCGAGATCAGCGCCAGTTTTCCCTTCATGAACATGTCGATGCCCATCCCCATGTCGGAAAAGAGGTCCCCCGATTTGAGCTTGTACTGCACCATCATGGTGGGCTCGTTGATCCGGCCGCCCCTTTGAATGTTGGACAGGAAGGCCTCGTGGAATTTCAGGATGTTCTTCTCCTTCGCGCCCACGCCCGTTTCAATGGCCATCTGCCGGAGCACGTCCATCATCCGGGCAATGTCCACCTCGTTGGGGCACCGGGTGATGCAGGTCTCGCAGGATGCGCAGAGCCAGATGGTGGCGCTGTTCAGGACCTCGTTGCGGCGGCCCATCTGGATCATCTTGATGACCTTGTTGGGGTTGTATTCCATGGCAAAGGCCAGGGGACAACCGGCCGTGCACTTCCGGCAGTGGTAACACCGCTGGAGGGGCACCCCGTTGATTTTCTCGTTCACTTGCTCTAAAAAGGTCTGCATGTTCACTCCGTCCGTCTCACCCGATCAAAAGATTCAATGTCCGCCCCCGCCGGGGTTAAAGATGAAATCTTCCTTGTCGTTTTCCCTGAAGGCGCTGAGCGGCGCCGGGACGTCCACCGATGCGCCGGCCCGGTGCTCGAAGAACGCGAAGGCGTCCTTGTCCAGCTTCTTGAGGAACTTGCGCAGGTCCACGCCCATGGGGCAGACGCTGATGCAGGATCCGCAGTCCACGCAGCGCCCCACCATGTGGTAGATCCGCATGAGCTGGAACATCTGGGTGTCCTCCCGGTCCTCGCCGATGCCGACCCACTGCGGCTGGCTCTGCTCGGCAAAGCAGATCCGGCAGTAGCAGGATGGGCATGCGTTCCGGCAGGCGGCGCAGCGGATGCATTTTTCCATCTCCTTGGTGAAATAGGCCCAGCGCTCCTCGATGGGAAGCTTTTCGAACGCCTCCACCTCGGCATATTCCGCAGCGGCATCCATCGGCGGCGCCGGATCGCCCGCCATCACGTCGGAAATGACGGGATTGTTGAAGCGGCAGGTCAGGCAGTTGTCGGCCAGCACATCCTTCAGGGCGAACTTTTTCTCGCCCGCAGGCGTCCGGACGGTCAGGTGATCCCCGGCCACGGCGCCGTCCAGGATTTCCTCGCCGTTCAGGAGGACGGCGAGCTTCTTCTTGTCCACGTAACCGGTGCAGGGAACGCCCAGGATCACCACATCGCCCCGTTCATACTGCTTTTCCACCAGGTGAATCACGATGGAGCGCGAGGTGCAGCCCCGGGCCACGATCCCGAAGGCTTTTTTGATCCGGGCTTCCGGCTTGACCCGCTTCTGCGATTCCCGGTGCTGCATCACCAGGTCATGGACGAACTTCGCCAGGTTCTGCGTGCAGAAACGGTTCCAGACCAGTTTCTCCGCATCGTCGGGGTTCGTGATAAAGCAGGGCGTGGCCGTCAGCGGCAGGGTCCCTTTTTCGTACCCGACAATGGCGTCCACCTGCTTTTCGATCAGCAGCTTCCTGGCTTCTTCCCGCAGTTTCTTCTCGATATTTTCCACAGTTCCCGATTCCTCGTTCCTTATTTGTCTTGGATCGTCTTGACCAGTTTGGTGGCCGGCCCCAGTTTCCGGACCGCCTGCGTGACCCCTTTGATGACCTGGGCGAACCGGTCTCCCTCGGATGCCGAAATCCAGGTGAATATGGTTCTGTCGCCTTCCACGCCAATGTAATTCAGGAAGCTTTTTAACGTCGCAAACTTGCGGCGCGCCACTAAATTTCCTGATAAATAGTGGCATTCACCCGGGTGTCAGCCGGAAACCAGAACGCCGTCGGCGCCTTCCTGCAGGGCCTTCATGACATAAAAGGGGTTGATCCTGCCGGTACAGGGAACCCGGATGATCCGAACATTCGGCGGATATTGAATTCTGCTGATCCCCGCCAGGTCCGCGCCGGCGTATGTGCACCAGTTGCAGACAATGGCAACGATTTTCGGTTCCCAGCCCTCTTTTGCTTGAATTTCAGCCATATATTCTCCTTCCTGCGGCCATGCAGCTTTATCAGCCGTTCACGCTAGTTTAAATTATATATCTGCGCCAGCACTTCCTCGTTGTTGAAGCCGTTCAGGTCCACGGCGTTCATCCGGCAGGAGGCCGTGCAGACGCCGCACCCCTTGCAGAGCACCGCGTTGACGACGGCGCAGCCCTCGTTGAAATCCACCGAAATGGCGCTGAAGGGGCAGTTGATCTCGCAGAGCCCGCAGGCCATGCACCGCTCCTTGTTCACATAGGCGGTCTTGCCCTCCGCCTCGATATAATCCTTGGTCAGAATCGTGCAGGCGCGGGAGACGGCCGCATAGGCCTGCGTGATCGCCTCCTCGCTGAGCTTCGGCGCATGGGCCATGCCGCACATGAAGACGCCGTCCGTCTGAAAATCGACGGGCCGCAGCTTGACGTGGGCCTCCAGGAAGAAGCCGTCCTGGTTGGTGGGCACCTTGAGCATCTTGCCGATGTCCTCGTTGCCGGGATTGGGGACGGTGCCGACGCTGAGGGCCAGCAGATCGGTCTTCAGCTCCACCTTCTCGTTCAGGATCGGGTCGAAGACGTTCACGGCGATCCGGCTGCCGTCCTGGCGGACCTCCGGCTTGCGGTCCTCGTCGTAGCGGATGAACTTGACGTCCAGCTCGCGGGCCTTCTTGTAGTAGTCCTCCTTGAGGCCGAAGGTCCGGATATCCCGGTAAATGATCGTGATGTCCTTGGCGGGGTCGGCCTCTTTCAGCTTCAGGGCGTTCTTGATGGCTTCGGAGCAGCAGTAGCGGCTGCAGTAGGGCCGCTCCTGGTTCCGCGATCCGACGCACTGGATCATGACGACGCTCCCGGCCGCCGCCACTTTCGCATCCTTCTCGGCGATCCGCTTCTCCAGCTCGCGCTGGGGAACGACCTGCTCCGACTGCCCCTGGAGATATTCCCTGTTCTCCAGCTCGTAGGCGCCGGTGGCGACGAGGACCACGCCGTGCTCGAACTGGGTCTCCCCTTCCTTTTTCTGCTCGATCGTCGTTTTGTAATTGCCGATGAAACCCTCGATCTTCTTGATGTTCGCGCCGGTGTGAACATGGATGAATTTGCTGTCTTTCACTTTCTGCAGCAGGCCGGCCAGGTGCTTCTTCGCGTCGAGCCCCTCGAGGGTGTAGTAGATGTGGCGGTAATTGCCCCCCAGCTCGAACTCCCGTTCCACAATGTGGGATTCGAAGCCCTGATCGGCCAGGGCCAGCGCCGCGGTGATGCCGGCCAGCCCGCCGCCGATGATCAGCACGGCGTGGTTGACGCTGAGCTGCCCCGGCTTCAGGGGCTTCAGGTACTGGGCCTTGGCGATCGCCATTCGCATCAGGTCCTTGGCCTTTTCCGTGGCCGCATCCGGTTCGTGCATATGGACCCAGGAGTTCTGGTCGCGGATGTTGGCCATCTCGAAGAGATAGCGGTTCAGGCCCGCCTTCTCGCAGTTTTCCTGGAAAAGCCCCTCATGGGTCCGCGGCGAGCAGGAGCCGACGACCACGCGGGTCAGGTTGTGCTCCTTGATCACCTCGCCCATCTTCACGGCCGTGTCCTGGGAGCAGGTAAAGAGGTTGTCCGTCACATACACCACATTGGGGAGGGTCTTGCAGTACTCGACCACCTCGGGAACCCGGACGACGCCGCCGATGTTGATGCCGCAATGGCAGACGAAAACGCCCGTTCGCGGGCCGATGCCCCGAATGTCGTTTTCCAGCGGCAGTTCCTCCTCGCAGGTCATGGTTCCCCGCCGCGAGGCCAGCAGCCCCTGGGCGCAGGCGGCCGCGCCGCTCGCCTCCATGACCGTTTCCGGAATATCCTTGGGGCCGCCGAAAGCGCCGCAGACGAAGACGCCCGGCCGGCTGGTCTGGACCGGATTCTCCAGGGAGGTCCTGCAGAACCCGTGCTCCTGCAGCTCGATGCCCAGGGCCTTGGCCAGCTTGGCCGCCTCCTTCGGCGGCGTCAGGCCGACGGACAGGACGATCATGTCGAATTCCTCTTCCACAAGGGTGCCGTCTTCCTGGACGTACTTGACCAGCAGGTTCTTGCTCTGCTGAAGCTCCTTGACGGTGGAGGGCATGGAGCGGATGTAGCGGATGCCGTACTCGCCCTTGGCGCGGTTGACGAAGCGGTCGAAATCCTTGCCGTGGGCCCGGATGTCCATGAAGAAAATGGTGGGCTCCAGGTTCTTGGCGTGTTCCTTGCCGATGATGGCCTCCTTCGTGGCGTACATGCAGCAGACCGACGAGCACCAGCTGTTGTCGCAGGAGGTGTCGCGGGAGCCGACGCACTGGATGAAGGCGATCTTCCGGGGCTCCCGGCCGTCGGACAGCCGCTGGACATGACCGAAATAGGGACCCGATGCCGACAGGATCCGCTCGAACTGGATGCTGGTCACCACGTTCGCGTAAATGCCGAAGCCGTACTCGCCGCGCAGGCCCGCATCAAAGGCCTCGAATCCGGGCGACGCAATGACGGCGCCCACTTCGATCTCCTCCTCCTCGTAGGTGTCGTCATGGTTGATGGCGCCGGCGATGCAGGCCTCGACGCACTGGTAGCACTCGGAGCAGATGCCGCAGGAGAGGCAGCGGTTGGCCTCCCGGACGGCCGCGTCCTCGCTGAAGCCGACCCCCACCTCCTGGAACGTGAGCTTCCGCTCTTCCGGCTTCATGTGGGGGTACTTTTCCCGGGGCACTTTCCCGAACTGGGACGTATCCGCCTTGTCCGCCAGATCCTTCGTCCAGTCCTTCTCACGGCCCGCCTTGATATCCTCGCCCCGAAGGTAACGGTCAATGGAGACCGCCGCCTCCTTTCCGGCATTGACCGCCTTGACCACCGTGGCGGGACCGGTCACGACGTCGCCGCCGGCGAAGACGCCGGGGACGTTGGTCGCAAAGGTGACGGGGTTGACGTCGAAATTCTTCCACTTGTTGATGGCAATGCCGCTTTCCTTGGGGATAAAATCGAGATCCGCCGCCTGGCCGATGGCCGGGATGATGGCATCGCAGTCGACGATGAATTCGGATCCCTTGATGGGGACGGGGCGGCGGCGCCCGGAGGCGTCGGGCTCACCCAGCTCCATGCGCAGGCATTCGATCCCCGTGACCTTTCCGTCCTTGCCGACGACGCGGACCGGGGCCACGAGGAATTCCATCTTGATCCCCTCTTCCAGGGCCTCTTCGATCTCCTCCGGGGATGCGGGCATTTCCTTTCGGGACCGGCGGTAGAGGATGAAGACCTCCTTCGAGCCGGTCCGGGTGGCCGTCCGGACGGCGTCCATGGCCACATTCCCGCCGCCGACGACGGCGACGCGATCGCCCAGAAAGACTTTTTCGCCCAGATTGACGCGCTTCAGATAATCGACGCCGTGAATGACGCCCTGCATCTCCTCGCCGGGGATGTCCAGTTTGCTGGAGAGCATGGTGCCGCAGCCGATGAAGAGGGCATCGAAATCCTTCCGGAGTTTTTCGAAGGGGACATCCCTGCCGACGCCGGTATTGAGATGGATCTTGACGCCCAGGTCCTCGATCACCTTGATTTCGGCCTTCAGGACGTCCTTGGGGAGGCGGTATTCGGGGATCCCCACCGCCATCCAGCCACCCGCCACGGGCAGGGCTTCGAAGACTTCCACGCCGTAGCCGTTTGCGGCCAGATAATAGGCGGCCGTCAGGCCGGACGGACCGGCCCCGACAACGGCAACCTTTTTGTCTTTTTTCTCTTTGATTTCAGGAATATAACGGGTCTCATCGTTCAGGTCCAGATCGGCCACAAAACGCTTCAGGTGCATGATGTCGATGGGCTGCTCGACCTTGCCCCGCATGCAGGCCTCCTCGCAGGGATGGTTGCAGACGCGACCGCAGACGGACGGGAAGGGGTTGTCTTTCTTGATGAGCTTCAGGGCCTCCTTGTACTTGCCCGCGGAAATCAGGGCCACGTAGCCCTGGACGCTGATATGGGTGGGGCAGGCCGCCTTGCAGGGCGATGTCCCGAGCTTGTCGATGGCGAAGCCGCTGGGGATCGCCTGGGGGAAATGGCGGTAGGTGGCCTTGCGCTCGTTCAGGTTCTCGTTGAAATCCGACTTGACGGACACGGGGCAGACATTCGCGCAGTCGCCGCAGCCCGTGCACTTGTCCAGGTCGACAAACCGGGGGGCCTTGGTCAGTTTGACTCTGAACTTGCCCGGTTCGCCCTCCACGGACTCCACCGTGCGGCGCGTCATGATCTCCACGTTGGGATGGCGCCCCACTTCCACGAGTTTCGGGGAAAGGATGCAGGCCGAACAGTCATTGGTGGGGAAGGTTTTGTCGAGCTGGGCCATGACGCCGCCAATGCTGATCCCGTTCTCCACGAGGTAGACTTTCATACCGGAATTTGCGAGGTCCAGGGACGCCTGAATACCGGCGATGCCCGACCCGACGACCATTACCGCACCGACTTTCTCGTTATCTTTCAACACCTTTTCACTCCTGTAAGGATTCTGTTCGATATTTAAAGAACATGGATTACCCGCTTCAGGCCCGCCCCTGCAGCGGGGGGGCCACAAACCGTGCGAGCGGTTATCACGATTTCACGGCCCTGTCAAGATCAGATTTCCTGCGGATGGAAAGATCGGCAAAATCATTGGAAAAACAGAAAAAACAGGCGGTTTTGGGCAGGCTCCGGCCGGTTGCCGGCGCAGTCCTGCCAAGCGGAGCGGCCGGGTTCAGAAAAAGCGGGCGGACGCCGCCGCGCGTTCGGACGCATGCCCGGCGCCCGGCAGATGAACGGCAAAGGCGATATACCGGCCGTCATGGCTGAGGCTGATATCGATGTCGGTCAGCCTCCCTTCCATAAAGACGCGGGGGGGGCCGTATTCGGCACACATCTTCTCGCGGCGAATTCTGATGAAAAAGGGGGAAATCCGCAAAGCGGAGGCCAGATAGTGAATGGCCTCCCAGCGAAGCGCGCTGGAGGGATCGGCCGGACCGTTCAGCTTCCTCTCGACGGCGCGAACATCGGAGGCGGGCGGGACCATGCGATACGTGCCGTTCATGACCGCGACGCAATGGACATGGCCGTCGGAGCGGGAGCAGGAAAAATCGACGGGGCCGGCGGGCGTCACGACGGCGCCGCGGCCGGAGAAGAACCCGTCGTCACCGCCGCCGGACGCAATCGAAACACTCGACGGAGCGTCCTCCCTGCGATCATCGGACCGGGAAGGATCGGCAAGGGCGACCGCATACGCCCGGGGGATGAAGGCGGTTCCCGGCTTCAATTTGACGGCCGCCTTGAAGGCGGCCTCTTTCGCGGCCCAGAGCATCCAGAGCATCGCGTCGGGCGCCTCGGCGCCGTCAATCCGTTCCTGTTCTTCAGCGGTGAAGACACGGGAAACGAAACGCCGGTCCCGGCTCTTGCCCCTGTTTCCCGAATGGCTCAAGTCCACAATGTCGTTGCCGATGCAGGTCAAAATAACTGTCCTCCATTCCGGCCAGATGCATGACGACCTGGCCCGCAAGATCCCGCTGTTCCCGCAAACCCTGAAGGCCGTTCCGGCAGGGACGGAACGCCTCCAGCATCACCGTAAACGATTCGCCCCGGCGGGGCATCGCCCCGTAGCCAGCCTGGCCGTCGCCCCGCAGATAGACGCACATGACGCGGCAGTCCGGGTGGACCTGCAGGAAGCGCCCGATGCCGTATGAGAAATCTTCCCGGTTGACCCGGCCGGTCCGGGACCGCCCTCCTTCGGGAAAGATCATGAGATTCTGCCGCCGCCGCAGCAGATGATCGCATTTTTCAAGGGTGCCGCGCATCTCCTCCCGGGTTCCGCCCCGTCTCACCGGAATGCACTTCGTAAGATAGCACAGGATGGTCATGACCCTGTTCCGCTGGAAGTTGGTCCGCTCCGGCAGATTCCAGGGCAGGCTCCGGTACGCTGAAAGGTGCTTTCCCAGGGACATCATGGCATAGGTCATGATCATGGAATCGATCATCGTCAGATGATTGCCGCAGACCAGCCATGGGCCCGGATGCTCCCTGAGGAGCGCCGCCCACCGTTTTCTGGTTTCATCGACCTCCCTGACGCGCCAGCCCGCCAGGCGGATCACGAGGAAATAAACCGGCGCCAGGATCCAGGCGACCATGAATCCCATAAAGGACTGAAGCCGGAGCTGAAAAGCCGTGGAAAAAATCATTGCTTCTTTTTGATCAGTTCGACGGCGTCGCCGATGGTGCGAATCTTGTCGGCCTCGTCGTCTTCAATGGCAATCCCGAAGACATCCTCGCATTTGATGATCACATCCACCAGGCGGGCGGAATTGACCTTCAGATCATCCAGAATGTGGGTGGACAGCGTGGCTTTTTCCAGAAGGGTCGTGTCCTTCGTGTAAACCTTCAGAATGCCGATCATCTCCGCAAAGATCTGTTTCTCATCCATATGGAAACTCCTCATGATGTTGGTTTAACGTTCAATTCTCTTCCCATTTCCTGAAGATCAGGCAACTGTTGACGTCGCCGAATCCGAAGCCGGCCTTGGCGACGACCCTCAGGCTGGGCATATCCACGGCCGTCCGGGGGATCCGGTCCGCAAAGCGTTCCAGCTCGGGATGGACATCCTCGCAGTTTACGGAGGGATGGACGAACCCCCGGTAGATCTGCAGGACGGCGGCGACGCTTTCGATGGCTCCGGCGGCGCCCAGACAATGCCCGATCAGCGATTTGGTCGAGTTGATCATGGGAAACGCTTCCGGCGCAAGACCGAGCGTCACGGACCAGTTCCGGACTTCCATCGGGTCGGCATAGGTAGCCGTCAGATGGCCGTTGATGGCGCCGATTTCATGGGGCGAAATTTCCGCGTCCGCGATGGCCCCGCGGATGCAGCGGCTGACGCCCTCCGGATTGGGCGCCGTCATGGAACCTCCCCGGCGCTGCCCGCCGCAGTTCAGGGCGCCGCCGAGGACTTCGGCGTAAATGCGCGCGCCCCGCTGTCTGGCCGTCTCCAGATCTTCCAGGACCAGAACCGCCCCCCCGGCGCCGGGCACGAAACCGCCCGCGGTGGCGCTCATGGGCCGGGAGGCCTTGTCCGGCGCGTCGTTGAACTTCCGGCAGATGACGCGCATGGCGTCAAACCCGGACCAGATGTAGGGCGAGGCCCCTTCCGAGCCGCCCGCCAGCATCCGTTTGGCCCGGCCCATCCGGATCTTCTGCATGGCCTCGATGATGGCCTCGTTGCCGGTGCTGCAGGCCGACGAATTGGAGGTCACCTGATTTCCCAGGGCCAGCAGTCCGGCGATCCGGGCGCTGGTGCCGCTGTTCATGACCTGCTCGACGATCCGGCTTCCCAGCCTGCGGACCTTGCCGTCGTTCACCATGGGCACAACGGACCGGGCGATGGTATCCATGCCGCCAATGCCGGAGCCGATCACGATCCCCGTGTCCCAGTCCACCCAGTCGCCGTCGGGATCGGGGACGTCGAAACCGGCGTCCCGCCAGGCATCGATGGCCGAGACGGAGGCGTAGCCGATGTTGTCGTTGATGGACAGCAGCTTTTCATGATCGAAATACTGCTTCCGTATCTGTTCAAAATCCTGCGGAATGCCGCCGACCTGGCAGGCAAAATTCAACTCCTTCAGCTCCGGAATGAACCGGATCCCCGACCGGCCTTCACGCAGGGCCGCCTCAAAGGCTTCCAGTCCGTGGGCATTCGGCGCGGCCACCCCCATGCCCGTGATCACGACGCGTTTTTTCATAACCGGACCCCCATGCCGGCCAGCGTTCCCCGGCAGACCATTTCGCCGGTTTCCCGCTCCGCAACAATATTCGCCTTCAGGCTGCCCATCCGGAAATAAACCTTTTCTCCCCGGAAAACGATCCGTTCGCCCGGCGCCACGATCCCGGTGAATTCCACCGTTTCCGCACAGG
This sequence comes from uncultured delta proteobacterium, assembly GCA_963709485.1. GTDB lineage: Bacteria > Desulfobacterota > Syntrophia > Syntrophales > Fen-1087 > JAXDBM01. Next base: position 626,957 of record CAVPWE010000001.1, on the reverse strand, counting down.
TGAACAGGGTGTTCATTTTCTTCAACGCATCCGGCGGCACCCCCCGCATCTTCATCGAAAGGTACAGTCCATGGGCGACAATGCCCGTCTGGGCCATGGCCTCGATGAGGATGACGCCGGGCGTCACGGGACGGCCGGGGAAATGCCCCCGGTAGAAGAACTCGTCCCCGCGAAACCGGTAGGCGCCGGCGCTGTGATCCTCATCCAGCTCCAGCAGCTCGTCGATGAAGCGGAAAGGAGGCTGCTGGGGCACGGCCTTCAGGATGTCGGCCTTCATCTGCGCGTCAGCCGCCATAGAGCCCCCCGTTCACATGGATCACGGACCCCGTGATGTAGCTCCCGGCCGTTGCCAGAAAGGCCGCCACCTCGGCCACCTCGTCCGGCCTGCCCATCCGCCCCAGGGGAATGCCGGCCAGGATCCGCTCCCGGACCGCTTCCGGAAGGTCTGCCGTCATACCCGTGTCGATAAAGCCGGGCGCAATCGAATTCACCAGGATCTCCCGGCCCGCCAGTTCCTTCGCCAGCGACCGGGTGAAGGCGTCCAGCGCGGCCTTTTCCATCGTGTAGGCGATCTGCCCCCCGTTGCCCGTGTGCCCGACGACGCTCGTGATGTTGATGATCCTTCCCCGGTTGCGGCGGATCATGAACTGCCGCAGGATGCGTTTGGTCAGGTACCAGGCCCCGCGCGTGATCGCCCGCTGCTCGTCGAACTGTTCGAGGCGCATGGCATGGATGTCGGCATTCAGCGACATGCCCGCATTGTTGATGAGGACATCCACCCGTCCCGCTGAGCCCTTGAGCTGCTCCACCATGCCGTCGATGTCCTCCGCCCGGGACAGGTCCCCGCGCAGGAGAAATCCCCGGCCCAGCTCTGCCAGCAGGGCCCCGGCGGCAGCGGCGCTGCGGCGATAGTGAATGCCGACCCGGAAGCCCTTCTGCGCCAGCGCGCGGGCGCAGGCAGCCCCGATTCCCGTGGCCGCTCCGGTTACGATCGCAACCGGCGGGTCCGGCTGATCGGATGATGACATGGCTTCCCCCTTCATGCAAAACGAGGCGCCGGCACATGCTCATCACCGGCGCTTTCGGGCCAGGGGTAACCGTCGTAGACAATTCCCCGGAACAGTCCTGTCCGGGCCTGCCGGACCTCGGCAACAGGTTCGCCGTCGACGGAGATCTCGCCGTCGCCGATCACGATGCTGGCCCCCGAATCGGCCAGCGCGGCAAAGCGCCGGATGTCGATTTCGAAACGAACGACCCGGTGGTAAGGCCGGATCTGGCCGGTAAAGACCACCCCGTCGCAGCCCAGCGCCCTTCCCGCGCCCAGGCCGCCGCGCCAGGCCCCGTAAAATCCCAGGAGCTGCCAGACGGCATCCACGCCCAGACAGCCGGGCTGCACCGGGTCCCCGGGCATGTGGCACTGGAAATACCAGGCGTCCAGGCGGATGTCCTGTTCCGCAACGATCTTTCCCCTCCGTCCGTCGGCATCGATCCGCAGGATGCGGTCCATCATCAGGAACGGCGGCGCGGGCAGCCGCGCTTCGAACCCCTCCGGAGGGTCCGTCACCAGGCTGCCTCGGGAAAAGGCGATCAGATCGGCCAGACCGAAGTTTCTTTTCTCCCTGAATTCCCGGTACGTGATTCTCATTCCCTGCAACCTCGTCGTCATTCCTCGACCCTCAGCAGCATACCGGCCCAGGTCAGCCCCGCGCCCACAAGGGCCATCGCCAGGCGGTCGCCGGGCCTCAGTTCCCCCCACCGCTGGCTCACGGCCGCGGGGGCGCCGGAACAGCCGGCGTTGCCGAAGCGGACTACATTGTACCAGTGATGCTCCTCCGGGATGCCCGTCCGCTCGCAGACGGTCTGAAGGATCCCGAGGTTCGCCTGGTGCCCGGCGAAGAGAAAGCGATGGCCGTTATGGTTGAAGGAATCCTGAAGCGTCCGGACGGTATCCGTCATGCGGCGGATCGCAAAACCCTGGACGGCGTTCCCCTCCTGCCGGAAATAGCCGGTGCGGGGAATCGAAGCTTTCTGCCAGGCCGACGGCCTGGAGTCGCAGCGGCAGTCCAGTACGTGCACGCGGGATGGAACAGCGGCTGAAACAACGGCCGCCGTGCCGCCGTCCCCGAAGAGCACGGCCGTATTCCGGTCCGAATAGTCGATGCACCGGGTGAGGCTCTCCGGGTTGACCACCAGGATATAGGGCGGAAGCGCTTCCGGCCGCATGCCGCTCAGAAAATGCATCTGCACGCCGAAGGTGGCGCAGGCGGCATTCAGGTCAAAACAGGGGGCCTCGATACCCAGTTCCGCCGCTACGACCGCCGCCTCGGCCGGCGTTACATGGTCCGGGGCCGAACTCCCGGAAATGACGAGGCCGATGTCCTGCGGACCGAGCCCGGCACGATCCAGGGCCATCCGGGCCGCCGCCGCGCCGATCCGGGCGTTCGTATGGCTGCTCGCCTCCAGCGCCGCCCGCGGATCGCTGTTCTTCGTCACGCGGATATAGTCCAGGGAAAGGGCCGTGCGGCGCTCCCGGATTCCGACCCGTTCCATGACCCACTCATGGGTCGTGCCGATGTCCATCTCCTCGAGAAAGCGATTGGTGATCACGTTCTCCGGGTGGAAATGCCCCAGCCCGTGCAGGTACAGCGCCATCAGACCAGCTCCCGGCCGATGATCATGTTCTGGACCTCCCGGACACCCTCGTAGATGTCGAGGATGTGGGCGTCCCGGACCAGCTTCGAAATTTCATATTCCGACATGAAGCCGTAGCCGCCGTGGAGGTGAAGCCCCTCGTTCGCGCAGAAAAGGGCCGCCTCCGCCGCGGCATTCTTCGCCAGCGAAGCGTAGCGGCCGCTGTCCGGCGCCTCCGTCTGGAGTTTCCAGGCGGACTTCAGCAGGGCCATCTCCGCCAGTTCCACTTTTTTCCACATGGCTACCAGCGATTCCCGGGCCACCGGGAGGTCGCAGATGCGCTGGCCGAACTGCCGGCGCTCCCGGGTGTAGGCCAGTGTGACATCCAGCGCGCGCCTTGCCAGCCCGACGCCGATTGCCGCCACCATGGGCCGGGCGTAGTCGAGGACATCGACGATGTAGCGGAATCCCAGACGCCGGTCCCCGATGATCTGGTCGGGGGCGATCACCACATCCTCGAAGGTGACGCCGGCCGTATTGGACAGACGCTGACCCAGCTTGTCCTCCGCCTTCGCGACGACGATTTTTCCGCCCGCCGCGAGCGTGATCTCCCGGATCCCTTCGCTGTCGTCCTGCAGCGCTTCCGGGAAAGAGGATTCAACGGGAACGATGACGCAGCCCATCAGCGAGCTGCCCGGCTTTCCCACCTTGCAGAAGACCGTGAACTGGGATGCATGGGATGCGTTCGTAATGAAGCATTTCGTTCCGTTCAGCCGGTACGATCCGTCTTCCTGTTTGCTCATGAAGGAGATCATGGCGCTGTTGTCGGAGCCCGCCCCCGGTTCGGTCAGGCAGAAGGAGGCCAGCAGCGGCCCTGCGACAAAGGGGCGGAGAAACCGTTCCTGCTGCCCGGCGGTTCCATGACGGGCGATGATCACGTTGGCGAGATCGTTGCACATGGCCGATGTGGCGATCCCCGAATCGCCGTAGGAAAGCTCCATGATGATCAGCGCGGACGACAGGGCATCGATCTCGTAATCCTTGATTGCGCCCGGGATGCTCAGATTCAGGATGCCCGTCTCCCAGGCCTTGCGGATGATCTTCATAGGAAAAGCGTGCTTCCGTTCCAGATCCATGACCTGCGGCAGGATCTCCGCCCGGACGAAGCGGCGGACCGTGTCTACATACATCTGCTGTTGATCGTTCAGACGGAAGTCCATGGCTCAATTGCTCCCGAACAGCCGGGACGCCGAGGAAAGCGTCGTCACGGACAGGCAGTGGACATCAATCGACTTGAAAAATTCCCGGAGCGGCCGGGCCGGGCCGATTTCGTAGATCCGATCGGCTTCCCCAGCGATGGCTTCCATGTTGTCCACCCAGCGGACCCGGCTCCCGATCTGGCAGGTGAGGGCGCGCAGCAGATTTGTCTGATCCGCTTCGTGGAATCCGCCGGTGAAATTGGAGGTGACCGCGACTGCTTTTTTCGCGTCCATCTTTTTGCTCAGGGACTGAAGTATCCGGGAAAATTCGCCTTCCACGCACCGCATGTAACGGCTGTGAAAGGGGGCGCTCACATTGAGGGGAACGAAGCGGAAGTACCTGCCCTCCTCCAGGACATCGACGATCCGGACCGCCGCCTCGGATAGGGCGCCCGCGGCCCCGCTAAGCACGATCTGCTTCGGCGAGTTGACATTCGCGATATCGACGGGAAGATCGGACAGGGCGTGATCGAGGTCGTCGGCGTCCAGCGCGTCGGCGATCACCGCCGCCATGCCGCCCAGGCCTGCCGGGGCCGCCTCCTGCATCAGCCTGCCCCGCAACTGCACGATTCGGACGGCATCCGACAGCGGAATGACGCCGGCCGCCACCAGGGCGGTAAACTCGCCGAGGCTGTGGCCTCCGTAAAGGGACGGATGGATCCCGTGCAGTTCGCATAGCCCCCGGTACATGGCCAGTTCCGTTGTCAGGAGGCAGGGCTGCGTGTACTCCGTCCAGTCCAGCCGCTCGTCGTCTTCAAAGCACATGGCGGCAACATCCCAGCCCAGCGCATCCGACGCCTCCTCGTAGGTCTCCCGGCAGACGGCGGCGCAATCATGGAAGTCCTGCCCCATGCCCGGCCGCTGGGAGCCCTGTCCCGGAAAGACCGCGGCCACTCTTTCTTTTGAAGCCGGCATCTTCGTCCCTTTCTTCCAGAAAGTCTTTTCGGCGTCAGTTGCAATCAGGAACCGTGCCAAAAGGGCCATGCGGCTGGGAAAAGAATCTCATGTTTTTGGAATAATTGATTAATTTTTTACAGAAAGCATACCCGCTGCTTTGAAAAGCAAGGTGGAAGGAAGGGCAAAGGTGGGTAATCCCGTTCGCACCGGGAAGAATGCTTCACAGCAAAGAACGAAGCTAATGCAGAGGATCCGCCGGGGGGAGGGAAAGGGCGAACCAGAACCGGGAACCCGTTCCCGGGACGCTCTCCAGACCGATTTCCCCGCCCATGAGGTGAACAAGTTTCCGGCATATGGCCAAACCGAGACCCGTCCCGCCGTGTCGGCGCGTTGTGGAATTGTCCGCCTGCTCGAAGCTTTCAAAAATCCTTGACTGCGCTTCCTCGGGAACGCCCGCGCCCGTGTCGGCGACATCGAAGCGCACGAGGTTGGGCTCACCGCGCGACCCCGCATGCCCGACTCGAACCGACACCCCCCCTTTTTCGGTGAACTTGATGGCGTTGCCGATGAGATTCGCCAGAATCTGCCGCACCCTGACAGGGTCCCCCAGCACCATGTCATGCCGAACATCTTCCGCCGCGAATTCGAGGTGCAGACCCTTCTGCGCCGCCTGCACGGAGAAAAGAAGCTTCAACTCGTTGAGGAACTCCCGCATGCTGAAGGGTTTGACTTTCAGGATGACCTTTCCCGCTTCGATTCTCGAGAAATCGAGGATGTCATTGATGATCAGGAGCAGGTCGCTGCCGGACCGGTAGAGGAGTTCAACATAGCGCTTCTGCTTTTCGTCGAGGTTCGTTTTGCGCAGGAGTTCGGCGATCCCGATAACCCCGCTCATGGGCGTGCGGATCTCATGGCTCATGTTGGTGAGAAAGGATGATTTGGCACGGTTTGCCGTTTCCGCGAGATCCCTGGCGTGAATCAGATCCCTTGTCTGCTCGTCCACGAGTTCCTGCAGGTGATCTCGATACCGCTGTAGCTCTTGTTCCATCGCCCTCTTCTGGCTGACATCCCTGAAGACCAGGACAGCCCCAAGGATATTTCCCCTGTCATCCACGATGGGGGCTGCACAGTCGTCAACCGCTCTCTCGGTGCCGTCCCGCGCAACGAGTGCCGCTTGATCCGTCAGACCCAGGACGGCACGCTCCGCAAGTGCCCGACCCACGGGACTTTCCACGGCATCCCGGGTTCCCGTATCGATGAGGCGAAACACTTCGGAGATCATCCTGCCCGCCACTTCCGCTTCTTTCCAACCGGTCAGCTCCTCCGCCACGGGATTGACGAAGGTCACGCTGCCGCCGGGACTCGTCGCGATCACCCCGTCACCGATGCTCCTGAGGGTGGTCGAAAACCATTTTTCACTGGCCTTGAGACTCTTTTCCATGCTGTGTTTGTAAAGAGCCATCTCGATGGTGGCGAAAAGCTCCCTCTCCGCGAAGGGCTTGATGAGGTAGCCGAAGGGTTGCGTCCACTTGGCCCGCTCGATGGTCTTCGGATCCGAATAGGCGGTGAGGTACACGATGGGGACATCCAGCTCCTCCCGTATACTTCCCGCAGCCGTCACCCCGTCGGTCCCGCCCTTGAGCATGATGTCCATCAGGATGACATCCGGCCTGCATTCGAGCGCCCGTTGGATCGCCTCCTCTCCCGAAGCCGCGACCGCCGGCACTGCATAGCCAAGATCCGACAGCTTTTTCTCCAGCGAGAGGGCCACCAGGCCCTCGTCTTCCACCACCATCACCCGAGCTTTCCCCATTGCGCGACACTCCAGAAATCAAAAAAAGTAGATGTGAACGACAGCGATTGACGATCTCCAATATGTCATTTCTAACCGTTTGTAAAGGCCCGCGTCAGGCCAAGGGATAAGCCTGATGACGGATATCGACGCGCGGGGCGCAGCCGCTTCGACGCGCAATCAAGGCGGCTCGACCGCCACCGTCACCCGAGGTTTCCCCCTCGTATGAAATCCCGTTCATTCAGGATTTGTGTGAAAAGACGATATGGAACCTGGTGCCGGCTCCGCGCTGGATCTCCATCATCCCGCCGAGCTGCGCTACCAGCGTCCGCACGATGGTAAGCCCGAGGGACGCCGGTTTATCGATGTCAACACCCTCGGGTAAACCCACGCCGTCGTCTTCAACAAGCAGAGACAGCGTGCGCTCCCGCGACGGGCGGATGGTTATTTTTATATTTCCTTTCTGACCCTTTGCGAAGGCATGCTCCAGACAGTTCGAAAGCAGTTCGTTGAGGATGAGGCCGCAGGGAACGGCCTCATTGATGCTCAGAGAAATCGCGGGAACATCGCATTGCACAGCCACGGAGCCGTCCGGACGATTCGCCTCGACGATGGCATGAACCAGGTCTTCGACGTAGTCGTTTACCATGATACGGGCCGGATCTCCCCGGTCGTAAAGCTTCTGATGGATCATGGCCATGGTTTTCACCCGCTGACCGCTGATCCTCAAAACCTTGATAATTTCCGGGTTTTCGGAAGCCCCGGCCTGTAAATCCAGCAGGCTCGAAATGACCTGCAGGTTGTTCTTGACCCTGTGGTGAATTTCCCTGAACAGGATTTCTTTCTCCCGCAATGAAATCCTCAGTCGCTCCTCCGCCCTATGCCGCTCGGTCACGTCCCGTTCGTTGAGGACGATGGCCCCGATGGCAGGCACATGGAGGAGGTTGCTCCCCACGGCATCGAGCATGCGCCATGAGCCGTTCTTGTGCCGAAACCGGAATTCGCCATGTTCGGTTTTACCGGGATTCCGGATGAGGCGTTCAAAAATCTCTCGCGTGGGTTCAACGTCCTCGGGATGGATCAGGTTGAATCCGTTCAGCCCCACCAGTTCCTCCGGTTTAAATCCCACAATCCTCTCCACGGACGGACTTTCAAAGAGGATGGTCCCGTCGGGCGCGATCAGGGTGATGATGTCCATGGCGTTTTCAAAGAGGCTCCGGTAATACTCCTCCTGACGGCGGAGCGCCTCCTGTGCCTCTCTGCGGTCGGTGATGTCGGTCAGCATCGACAGGGCGCCGTCAATCTGCCCGGTCGCACTCTCAACAGGGTTTGACGACACGATGGCCCACAATTCGGTGCCATCCTTTCGGATTAACCTTAACTCATGCGTATCTCTCAGCAGCCTTTCCCGCCTCACCATCTTCTCCTGTGCATCCCGCCGTCCTTCGTCGTCCATGAACTCACCAACGTGCCGTCCCAGCATTTCGGCGGCCTTGTACCCAAGCATCCGCTCCAGGCGCGAGTTGACATACGTGGTTTTCCACTCACGGTCCACGATCCAGATCCCTTCCTCCGCCGTGTCGATGATTCTGCGGAAACGCTCTTCGCTCGCCAGCAAGGATTCATAGGATTGCATCCTTAGTGCCGTAGATTCCTTCAGGCTCAGACGCATGGCTTCAAGCGTTTGGGCCAGGGTGCCTATTTCGCCACCCTTTATGGCGGGCACCGGTTCTTCAAGATTGCCGGAGCCGATGGTACGGGCAAACTTCTCAATCTTGGACAAAGGGGCGGTGATGCGGTAGCTGATAAAGATCCCGATGAGGACAGCGGCGATCGCGCTGAAGATCACCGCCGCTGCAATGATATTTCTCAGGCGGACAGCGGGGACGCTGGCGTCGGTCATTGGTTGTTGTACCACCACTCCCCAGCCGCTCTGACCGACAGGTCATGAAGGCGGCAAGCATCTCGATGCCCTCGAAATCATGGGTGGCCACCCCACTCTTACCGCTCATGACCTCACGAACCGGCAAGTATTTGCTGAAATCCTGCTGGTCCAGGGAACGCCTCGTGTCCGGATGAGAGATCACGATGCCTCGGCGATCCACCAGAAAGGCATGGCCACGGGAGCCGATTCTGGTATTCTGAATCACCCGGTTGAAGTTCTGGTGGTGAACATCAAAGGTGGCGGCCAGGACCCCCAGGATGTTCCGTGCATGGTCGAAGATGGGCGTTGAGACCGCCACCGTGATGGTCTTGTCCAGAGTCAAAACGCTATCGGAGATGAAGGGTCGGCCTTCATTGCGGGCCGCCTGAAAGTAAGGCCGCATGGCCAGGCTTTTGCCCACATGTTCCGGGTGGTCCACGAAGGAGACGACCTTCCCCACCCCATCCAGGACGATGAAAGAGGTGATGTTTTTTTCCATCATTCGGATGTTATTGATTTCGCGATCTATCTGAGCTGCATCCATCCGTTGGAAGGCGCGAAGTCGGGCAATGCCTTCCAACAGGGTCACCTTGTCTTTTAGCAGGGTCTCCAGATTATCGGCGACAACATAAGCCAGCAAGGACTGTGATTCCTGGGCCCTTTTCGTCAGTATGTTAATGCCCCGATCTACTGAGACGACCCCGAGCACCATCAAGGTGATCACCACCAAAACGGTAAAAGGGAAGGCGATCTTGAAGCGGAGACTCGACAGAAGTGAGCTTTCAGGTTGTCTCATGGCAGCCTCTGTGAAATATTTTCACGTCCTCATCAATGAATTGCCCCGCACCGAGCTGCGAGATGTCGGCGGAAACAGAAAAAGTTTACGGTCGCGAGGATTGACATATTCGCTTCAGCGATAAACATCTCTTCGATGCCCCACCTTCACGATCCAAATTGTAAGCTCTTGATCTTGAACGGAATAGATAATCCTGTACCGCCCTTGTCGTACACGATATCTCTCTTGCCCTGTTAGTTTTTCATGGCCTGGCGGTCTCGGATCTTTAGAAAGCGCCTCAATGCGATGGATAATCTTCCTTAAATCTTTTTTGGGTATCGCACGGAAGTCTTTTTCAACGGATTCTTTGAAATAGATTTCATATTTTGCCATCATTTTTCAGCCTCTTGATCATTGTTTCGTAACTGATTAAGGGCTCTTTAACTCTTTCCTCAAAAGCTGCAATGTCTTCAGCGTCTTCCGCCAGAGATTCTTTGATGGCATCATTCACTAATTTCGATAGAGACTGTGATGTTTCAACTGCCTTTAAGCGAAGAGCTTTATGTAATTCCGGGTCCAGGTATACGGTGGCGCGTGTTGCTGCTGATCTCATAATATCACCTCCCTTGTTGTTATGTATCTATAACACCATAACGTCATAGCAGCAAGGATTTTTCTCTCTTTATGCGAACGATGGATCGTTACAGACCCTTGGGGCGGGGTCTGCTCGAACGGCCTTGATCGGCGGAGCGCGAGCGGAGCCGTAAAGGACGTTTGAGCAGATGTTCGACAGCGACGATAGGACGGATGGCCGAAGGCCAAGCGAGCATCAGCGAGCGGTCCGTCCTGCCAGTGTAATAGACGGAAAATGTTCCGCCATAAAATCAAATATGGATGAACGGACTTTCTACCTACGCTAAACAATAGCAAGAAAATGGAAAATTGCCAATTGCTGTTTCCACGAGCCAAGCCCGAGCTTTGCTGAGCTTTGCCTTGACAACACCGAAGCCTCTGGTATGATTCGCACGGCGCCGCTTCGGGACGAAGATGGGGGAGCGGCCCGGAGACAGGGGACGGGACATTGAAAGAGGAGCAGCGGTACAGAAGCTGGGTGGAAGTCGACCTCGATCATTTCACTCACAACTGGAATGAGATGAAGCGGCTCGTGGGTCCCGCCGTCCGCATCATGCAGGTGGTGAAGGCCGACGCCTACGGCCACGGTGCGATGGAAATCGCCCATGTGGCGCTGAAAAACGGCGCGGCCTGCCTCGGCGTCGCCAATGCAGACGAGGGCGTCCAACTCCGGGTCAGCGACATCAACGCTCCCATCGTCATCCTGAGCCCCTCGCCGGATTACGAAATCGGCCAGATCATCAAGTACAACCTGACCCCGTCGGTCTCCGACATCGGGTTTGCCCGGGAGCTGCAGAAGCAGTTCCACAAGGCGGGGATCAAGGCCCCCATTCACATCGAGGTGGACACCGGGATGGGCCGCGGCGGCACCATCCACTACGAGGCCTTCGACGTGATCCGGGAAATCCTCGAATTTCCGAACATCGCCGTCGAGGGAATCTTCACCCACCTGGCGGCCAGCGAGGTGACCATCGAGTACAACGACCGGCAATGGCACCTGTTCAAAGAGCTGCTCGACAAGCTGGCGGACCACCGGATCCGGATCCCCATCCGGCACATGTGCAACAGCGGGGGCATCCTCAATTACCCCGGGTTCCACCTGGACATGGTCCGGCCGGGCATCATGTCCTACGGCATCTATCCTTCCCCCGACACCGCCGGAAAGGCGAGCCTCGCCCCGGTCATGAGCTTCAAGACCCGGATCGTGCTCATCAAGGAATTCCCGGAAGGCTACAGTATCGGCTACAACCGGACCTACATGACCCACAAGCCCACCCGGATCGCAACGATCCCCGTCGGCTACGGGGACGGCTACGGCGTGCTCCTGTCGAACCAGGGCGAGGTGCTCATTCGTGAAAAGCGGGCCGCCATCGTCGGGCGGGTTTCCATGGACATGTGCACCGTCAATGTCAGCCACATTCAGGACTGCCAAGTGGGGGACGAGGTGGTGATCCTCGGCCGGCAGGGAAGCGAAGCGATCACCGCCAACGAGATCGCGAACCGCACCCGGACCATCAGCTACGAGATCCTCTGCGCCCTGGGCAAACGGGCGCCGCGGGTCTTTCTGCAGAAGGGCAAAACGGACACCGTGGCCCCCCGCCTCCGGCGGGTCTACATCCCCGACGAGGAAAAATCCCTTGCCCGCATCGACAATATCATTCGGCATTGCCTTCAGACCCGGGCGCGCAGCGAGGAGCTGGGCGATGCCATCTATTATGAAATGTTCGAAACCCTGTTCGGCAAGGAGGACCGGCAGCTCGAGCTGCGGACGAACTTCCGCTACGACATCCGCATCGAGGAATTCACGGAAGCGGAAATGGCTTCCGATCGCCCGTCCGGAGAGGATTTCAAGGTCACCACGCGCATCGAATACACCAAGGCCCTCAGCCATCCCATCTTCATGATCGGCTGCGCCATGAACAACGAGCAACTGTCTTCCCTGTTCGACGACAAGCGGTGCGAGTACCGCTGGCTGCTCGGCCAGCGGGACGAGGCGATCACGGAAAAGGATTTCCGGGTGAGCCGCGTCTGCATCGACGACGATCCGGTCCCCATCATCCGGGCGGAAATCACGGACCGGGGCTACGAGGTCTGGTGCGGCGGCGAGGACCTGAAGAAAAAAATCAACCGCCAGGCGAAGATCGCAATCGAGATCGTGACCAAGAAATCGAAGCGTAACAACCTGTTCTCCGTTTACCTGGTCTATCCCACGCGGGGGCTGGACATCCGCTTCAACTACGAGGGCGCGCGCATTAAAAATGTCCGGGAGATCAGCTTCTTCGCCGGGAGGAACCCCTCACCGGTGATCACCCGGGTGAAGGACCGATCCATCGAACTCCGGATCAGCGATGACGAGTGGATCTTTCCCACCAGCGGCGTCACATTTATCTGGGCATAGCCACGGCTCCATCACCGGTCATGCATTCAAAGGTCCGCCAGCCGCGGCCCGGACCTTCGGACCATTTCCGGCCCGCCCTCCTTTCACGGTCTTCCCACCGCCCGCCGACTGTGATATAGGGCAGACATTTCCTCGACTGTGAAGCCGTTGTGAAGTATGAAATCCGGCACAAACTGTCAAAAAAATGGAAGGGGCGCCTCAGCCGAATATGCGGCCGTGTGAATGCGATCCGGTGCGATGCCCGAGGCGGCCCGACTCCGGGAAGAGACAATGAAAAAACTGCGCATCGGGATCATTCTGGGGGGAATGTCTTCGGAACGGGAGGTCTCCCTCAACAGCGGACGGAACGTTCACGACAACCTCGACCCGGAGCTCTATGAGGCCGTTCCAATTTTCATGGACGCCGAGGGGAGGCTGTGGGTCATTCCGTGGCAGCTCGTCTCCCAGAACACGACCATGGACATTTCCGACCACCTCGAAGCGGAGGCCCGCCGGATCGCCTACGAGGATCTGAAAAAGGAAATCGACTTCGCCTTCATCTCCCTGCACGGCAAATATGGGGACGACGGCTGCATTCAGGGGCTGCTCGAACTCCTGAATATCCCCTACACCGGCCCCGGCGTCCTGGCCTCCGCCCTCGGCATGGACAAGCATCTTCAGCAGAAAATCCTGCTGTCGGAGGGAATCGACGTGCCGCGCAGCATGGTCATTTACGCCCGGGACTGGCAGGACAACCGGGAAGCCGTTCAACGGGAGGTCCTGGACCGGTTTCCCTTCCCCTTCTTTACGAAACCGACCCGCGAGGGATCGAGCGTCGGCGTCACCCGCGTGGATGACCCGGCCGGCCTTGAGGCGGGCATCGCCGCGGCCCTCAAATGGGACAACGCCGTCCTGGCGGAGGAGTACCTCGACGGCGTCGAATTCTCCGCCATCGTCCTGGAGGAGGACGGCGAGGCCCGGGTGCTGGAACTGACGGAAATTTACCCGCAGAGCGCCTACTACACCTATGACGACAAGTACATGCCCGGCCGGTGCCGCAAATTCACCCCGCCGAAAAACATCCCCCGCGAAACGGCGGACCGGATCAAGCAATCGGTACTCCGGGCCTACCATGCCCTCGGATTTCGTTCTTACGGCCGGATCGACGGATTCTGCCTGAAAGACGGCCGGATCCTGATTACCGATCCCAACTCCTCATCCGGCATGGCCCCCTCGTCCTTCTTCTTTGAGCAGGCCGCCAGCGCCGGCCTCCTGCCCGGGATGATCATTTCCACCCTCATTCAGAATGCCCTCGCCATACACCGTGAAAAGAAGGGCCCCCTCTGACATGCAGCGCCGGTAAAGGCAAGAAGAAGGGCACATTTTTGCTTGCACTGGACATGATTATTTGAGATGTTGCCGCGGGTTTAAAAATTGCCCGGATGAGCGGATACAGTCGCTTTCAGGAGGGTTTCATGAGAAGAAAATCAGGTGTTGTGCCGGCTGCGCTCGCCGGTTTTCTGATTGCGGTCATGATTGCCGCAAACGCCGCGGCGGCGGACTTCGGAGTGCGGGGTTTCTTGTGGCTGCCCAGCATCGAGGGGACGATGCGCACGGACAAAGACGGGATTCGGGGAGACAATGTCGACCTGAAAGACGATCTCGGACTCGACGATGAGCTGACCTATTCCGTGGAAGTCTATGCCGGAGGCGGAAATCACCATTTCAGCGTCATGTACACGCCGCTGGATTATTCGGCGAGCGCGAGCATCAGCCGCCCCATCACCTTCAACGGTCAGGCCTATCAAACGAATTCCGTCGTCGATTCCAGCTTCAAAATAAACATGTTTGACGCGGAGTACCGGTACGATCTCGTCAACTTGGAAAACGCCCTGGGAGGCTTCTCCTTCGGGCTGCTGGGAAGGGTGCGGTACATCGACGGCGAAACGAGGATGTCCTCCGCGGAACTGGGCGAGCAGAAACGGACTTTCACCGCCGTTCTTCCCATGGTCGGGGCGGGACTGCACATCGGGCTGATCGCCAATATCCTGGAGGCTCGCGCGAAGGGCGCCTGGACCGGCTACTCCGGCAATCAGTTCTATGACGCTTCAGTGGAGATTTCCCTGACGCCCTTTCCTTTTCTCGACATTCATGCGGGTTATCGCGTCATGAAGCTCGAACTTGACGATATCGACGACATTTACGCGGATGTGGATTGCAACGGGCCTTTTGTCGGAATTTCCATCGGTTTCTAATCTCGGTAACAGCAGCCATGCCTTCATCAACGGATCCTCGCGACGCCAAACTTCGGGTCGGCATCATCATGGGGGGAGTCTCATCGGAAAAGGAGGTCTCCCTGGAGAGCGGCAGAAACATTTACAGCAAGATCGACCGCCGGAAATACGATCCGGTCGCCATTTTCATGGACAGCGGGGCGGCCCTCTGGGAAATCCCGGTCAAGCTGCTGATGCGGAACAGCACGCAAGACATCGAGGAGGACCTTCCCCAAGAGGCGACGCCCATCGCCTATGAGCAGCTCAAATCACGGGTCGAGGTGGTGTGCCTGGGCCTGCACGGAAAATACGGAGAGGACGGCTGCATGCAGGGGCTCCTGGAGCTCCTTCGAATTCCCTACACCGGTGCGGGCGTTCTGGCCTCGGCGCTGGGCATGGACAAATGGACCGGCCGGAAGATCCTCTCCATCAGCGGCATCGACGTGCCCCGCACGCTGCCGGTCTTCCGGAGGCAATGGATCCCGGAAAACCGCGAGGCGATCCTGAAGAAGATTTCGTCGGACATCGGCTACCCCTGCGTGGTCAAGCCCACTCGGGAAGGATGCAGCACGGCGGTCCGGAAGGTCGTCTCCGCGGAAGGCATCCCCGAGGCGCTGGACGGGGCCTTTTCATGGGACGACACCGCCCTGGTCGAGGAATTTCTGACCGGCATGGAGGTCACCTGCGGGGTGATCGGCAACCATCATCCCGTGGCGCTCACGCCCTCCGAAACGATCCCGACGACGGCGATCCTCTCCCTGGAGGACAAATTCCTCTACGGGCAGGGCGAGAACAAGACTCCGGCCCGCCTGCCCGGGGAAACCCTGGAAAAGATCCGGGACGTTGCGGTCCGGACGTTTCAGGGTCTCGATCTGAAAGGCTACGCCCGCATCGACATGTTCGTCACCGACAGCGGGCGGATCGCGGTGCTCGAGCCCAACAGCCTGCCCGGCATGACGCCCTCCACGGTCCTGTTCCATCAGGCGGCGGCTTCCGGGATCACGCAGGCCGACTTGATCGACCGCATCATCCGGTATGCGCTGGAAGCGCACGCCTCCAAAAAGGGACCCCTCTGAGAAGACCACCAACGTCCCTTCCGCCCCTCTCCGCCGCGCCCGTCATGAAGCAGGAGGACAGGATTCGGGGAAGAACCGCACCGGGCACGGTCATGGCGACAGCCCCGGCGGCGGCCTCGCGGGCGATTGTGAGCGGGTGTTCATGGAAATCCGGGGCGACGCGCCGGAAGGATCTCTTGCCGATCACCCGCCTTCACTTCGCTCAGAAGCCCGATTTTTCCATCCAGACGAGCAGTGCGACGATGGCGAAAGCAACTCCCGGAATCACCCGCCAGGGATTCACTTTGAACAGTTGCGGAAGGGTCATCTCGCCGAAATCGCCTTTGCCGAGAATCGCCCGGTCCAGTTTCGGAAAGAGCTGCGCAAAGGCTGCCGTACCAATCAGAACGCCGGCGATCCCTCCGAGCAGGGCGTCCAGACTCCCCTGACCCGCGGCGCCGGCCAGGGTCCCGGGGCAGTAGCCGAGCAGGCCGAACCCCGCGCCGAAGATCAGGCCTCCGGGGATGACCGATCCGAAGGAACCGGATTTCGGATGCAGGGCGGCCAGGCCGAGACTGCGCAGCAGATGTACGCCGATCATGCCGGTGACCACGGCGGAGAGCATGACCTTGACAACAGTGAAGTCCTTCAGAAGGAGTTGACCGATGATAACGTCGTAACGGGTGACCCCTCCCTTCTGGAGCAGGAATCCGAAAAGGAAACCGGCCGCAAAACCGATGACCAGTTGAAGTTTTCTGTTTTCGTACAGGCTGCCCGGCATGGTCCGCATCATTTCAGGAAATATCGAAAAATCAGTCCGGCCGTCGCGACGCCGCCGATGAAGAAGCAGAGGGTCGCGACCCAACTGCTGATGGCCAGTTGAAGGGTGCCGCTGATCCCGTGGCCGCTGGTACACCCCCCTGCCCAGCGGGCGCCGAATCCCAGCAGAAATCCTCCGGCCAGCGAGGCCAGCCAGCGAACCGGGAACGAACCGCCGAAAGCCGCCATCCATCTTTCCGGCACCCACTGGAACTGAAACTGGCCGGACAGGACCGAGGAGGCGAGGGCGCCGAAGAACATCCCGAGGACCAGCATCCATTCCCAGTCGATCTCCGGGACGAATTTCCGGTAATAGGGCTTGTCGAGGACCTTGTCCCCGCGGAAGAGCCTTTCGATCATCCCGCTGGTCCGGGAGAAGGCGGTGGAACAGCCGAGCGCCCTGTCCGACAGCAGAAAGGTCACCCAGCTCAGGATCCCGATTCCGATTCCCGCCGCGTAAGGCGACCACCTGTCCATGCTGAGCCATTCCACGCCGCGATTCTCACCTCCCGCCCGATTTTTCAGACAGCGACGGTCCGTGGGGAAGCGCGCAGACGGGGCACTCGGCGCCGCCCGTGGCCGCATTGTAAGCGGCCATGCCGCCGGCCAGATTGGAGACCTGTCGAAAACCGCGCTGCTGGAGAAGGCTTGCCGCGAGGGTTCCCCGCTGTCCCACGTTGCAGATGGCGACGATCGGAGCCTCCGGGTCCAGCTCCCCGTGGCGGGTCCTGAGGTCGGGAACCGGAATATGGACGGCGCCCTCGATATGGCCCCCCTCGAATTCGCCGACGGTTCTCACGTCGAGAAGCACGGTCGGTTCGCTGCCGCAGATCCTTTCCTTGAGTTCCTGAGCCGAAAGCTGGGGAACATGACCCAGGGGAAAGCCGGCTGCGGCCCACGCAAACGACCCCCCTTCCAGATAGCCGGTCACGCGGTCGAGCCCCACCCGCCTGAGAAGAATCGAGGCCCTCTCAACCTGTTCCCAGTGGTCGGCGACAAGTAGGATTTCGGCATCGGGCGGAAGAATCCAGCCGGCGAAGGTGCTGAAGTTGCTGGTCAGATCGATGTGACAGGACCCCGGGACATGCTGGCCGCCGAACGCATCATAAGGCCGGATATCGAGCACAACCGTACCGGCGCCCTCGGCTCTGCGTAAAAAGGCGAGGGGATCGAGGGGCACGGCAACGGGAAGGCTTTTGAGCCGGGCAGGACCCCTCCGGTTGGTCTCACTGCAACGGCTGAAGTGGTCCGGTGCCGCGGGCATTCCGGTCGTCAGCCGCCGAATGAACTCCTGCCGGTCCGGAATCCGCAGCGCGTAGTTGTAGTTCTTTTCATATCCGATGGTGGACGTGCGCTTTGCCGATATGTCTCTTCCGCAGAGGGAACCGGCTCCGTGCGCGGGATACACCTCGCAGAAATCGGGCAAGCCCATCAGTTTCCGGTAGAGACTGTCATGCAGTTCTCCCGCCAGCCTCTCCGCGATTTCCGGAAACAGGTCCGGCCTTCCCACATCGCCCACAAAGAGGGTGTCGCCGCTGAAGAGGGCCACCGGATCTTCGCCCCTTGCACGGTCCGCGACGATATAAACGATGTGCTCCGGCGTATGGCCGGGCGTTTCCAGAACCTGGACCTCCATGTCTTCGATATTGAATACATCGCCGTCCGACAGGCCCGTGTGCTGGAAGGCGCACCCGGCGGAACGGGGGGCGTATATCGCGGCCCCCGTCTTTTCGGCCAAATCCATATGACCGGAGATAAAATCCGCGTGAAGGTGGGTTTCGAGGATATGCGTGATCTTGACGCCCAGCGAATTCGCTGCGTCCAGATAGACCCGCATGTCCCGCCTTGGATCGATCACGGCGCAGCTTTTCGACCCGGCGAGCAGGTACGAGCAATGGGCCAGTCCGGAAACGAAAAAGGGCTGAATGAGCATGTCGGGCCTCCTTTGCCTTGGCGGTCCAGCGAAAGCCGGGGAAGGTCATCCCCTCAAGTGCCGATGGACCTTTTCTGCACCCTTCCCGACTTGGGCTGGTCGAGAATCGAGAAATTGGACCACAGCCATTCAAAAATCTCGTCCGCGGTGGAAAGGCGACCGCGATGGTTCGGCTCCGGGGAACTTGAGATTCTGCGTGAAACAAACGACAAGGCTGGGGTCATCATTCGTCCGTCTGTTTGCCAAGCGTCTCTATCCAGCGATCGATGCCGAGCCATTCTTCATAAAGCCAGATCAACGCGTCACGGTCATTTTCCGGCACGGCGGACGCGGCAACTTTGTGAAAGCGGACATGGACCGTCTTGCCGATCAGATCCCCCTGCCATAAATGGCGGAACGTGGCCGCCCCTTCCAATCCCGTATGGGCGCAAAAAACCATATCCATGTGGCGGCAGGCTTCCAGGAGCGCCAAAAAACCGCCCGGCCGGGGAGGCAGGACATGTTTCATGCGCGCTGCCCGGTCATACATGGCCGTGTCGCCCGAAAGCCGCCATTTTTCCACCGCCCTCTTCCGTTTTGCCGGATGAAACCGCGTCCCTTCGGGAAAGATCACCAGCCCCTCGAAAGGCTTCAAACCCGTCGCCAATCGTTGGACGGCATCGATGTTTTTCCGGCTTTCCAGACCGCTGCGGTCGACAAAGACATTCCGAATCCGGTTCCCCACCACATCGATGCAGGGATCCCAGAGCAGCTCCTTCTTCAGGACAAAACGCAGCGTCATTCCCTTGCGATTGGCCGCCAGGACATGCGGGAAAACCGTATCGGCGGTACTGGCATGCCGCATCAGGAGAACGACCGGGTCGCCGGTAACACAGTCCGCGCCGGCCAGATCCAGTTTGAGCGAGTAGATCCTTTTCCCGCCGCGGTACAGGGCTTCCGTCCAGAGCCCCTGGATTGCCGTATTCCATCGTTCGAATCGATCCGCCGGGCCGCGAATCCACCGGCCGCCGAAGAGCCAAACGACAAAGGACCCGATCAAACCGGCCGCTTCACAGAAAAGGTAGTAGGAAAAAAAGAGAACGCAGCGGCTCCTGGGCCTCAGGCGCCCCGGCGACAAAACGGCGTCGGCAAGGAGCGCAACGGGGAGCAAAAGGGGCAAAAGAACGACGGCCGTCGCGAAGAGTAGCATAAAAACCGGGACAGTCACCAGCCTCCTGGCCAAACGGTTCAAAAGCGGTTCGTCCCACGGTTCCCGTTGCGTCAGCGGTTTCTTCAATGTCATGCCGCACTCCATCGGTTCAGATCGCACGGGCAAAAGGGTGAAGCGGATGAGGGGATGACCCGGGAAATGAAATCGATTTGGCGACGCCACCGTCTCTTATCGGCGGCTTCGCGAACACCCCCTCATTCCCGGACGGTCGGAAGTCCCCCCTCTCAACGCGCTTTTGGAAACCAGGGAAAGAAAACGCTCGTGCGCTCTTTATACAGGGCAAACTCCGGAATGTTCTCCATGAGCTTTTCCGTCATCGGAACACCGGAAACAAAGAGGATCAGGATCGGCGGATGAGCGGATGTGACGGTCGGGAAAGAATGCATCCCCTCCCGGACGTCGGGGCATATCCGTTATCGAGGTCATGACAGGATCCATCTGCCGCTCCCGAAGCTTGCCGCCGCGACACATGCAGACAGGACCGCACCCCAGAGGATATCTACGAGCACGACGTTTACCGGCCAGTCCTTCAAGGTCGCCAGATTGGTGAGGTCGTAAGTGGCGTAGGCGAAAAAACCGAAAAGCGCGCCGAGCAGGACCGCCTGCCTCAATGAATGTCTTTCCAGTGCGGGCATCGTCGCAAATATCAGGATACCGGCAACATAGAGGAGATAAAAAATCAGGGCAGCCGCCCAGTTGACATCCGCCCGGAGCAGATGTCCCAGGTTGTTGCGATAGAAATCCTTCGCCACGATGCCCAGCCATAGCATATCGATTCCCAGAAACACCATCAGGCTGAGGAGATAAACAAAGACAATCTTCATGATCCCGCCCCCCGTTTATTCTGTATGCGATCCCGGCTCACGCCAATCTTACCGGCCGAAGATTCCCCCCGTTTGCTGCCTGCAGCGCTTCCTTCCCGTCACAGATTCGGTGATTCCAGATTCTCTCACGGACCCCGAAATCCCTTCCGTGTTCAACCGTTAATATCTGTAGGTCACTGCGGCGCCCGCGGAGAGCCTGTCTGAATATTGCCCTTCAACATTCAGATGGAATCCTTTGGCGAGTGGCATGTCGATTCCCGCAAATCCACCGGCCCTTGACTTGTTCTCGACAGAAACATTCCCGGCTGTGTATTCAAGGCCGGCAATCTTGGCTGCCGAAGACACCTCTGCCTTCGAATAATAGACATAGGGACCTGCATATAGTTTGATGTCATGGGGTATGGTCGCCTGAAACCCAACCCCAAAATTTACGTCCCAGAGATTTTTCACCTTCAGGTCGGTTGTAAAAGAGGTGCCGCCACTGGTTCCCGCAACCTCGTCCGTAAAGTTGCTGAAGGAATAGGTTCCCTGAATAAAAGCGCCGATCCCGAATGCCTTATGGATGGGGTAAAAGCCCTTTGCTCCCAAGGTTCCGGAGAACTTCCAGTTTTCCTCGAAATTATTTTTGCCGGTTTCCGTTGCCGCATCGGAGGAATTGAAAGCGTCGAACATTTTCAGATCCGACACGCCGACGCGCGCATACACTTCCCAAACATTGTTTGCGCCATAGGCTGCCTGGGAATAAATCTCATTCTGCCTGATTTTATGATCCGCGCCATTTTTGTATGTGTCTTCATGATGCCAGTAACCGATGGCGGTGTTTAAACCGCCGGATTCCCTGGATCGGGTTTGAGGCGCGCCGAACAATCCGGCCGCCGCGGCATTCGTGTTCATTGCGGAAATCAACAGTACGGCTTGCGCAATGACCAGAAAACATTTCGTGCGGAATTTTCGTTCCATTTAATTTTCATTCTTGGACGATGCCGGATCAGCCCCCGGAGAACTCGTTTCCTGCGGCGGGGACACCGCAATTTTCGCTTTCCGCGCTTTGACAGTCTTCAGCCGGTATTGAATGTAGGCATCGCGAAACGCCACATAGGGATCAACGGCCGCATCTTTGAGCGATTCGTAATCGCCGATCCTTAGGGATGTGGCATTGACTTCCTTATATACCCCCACTCCCATGCGGGCATACCAGGGATCCAGGTAGGAGGTCGGATACAGAAAAAAATTACCGGCTATACTTACGGAATCGCGCGGGCTGGAAGGACCGAACACCGGCCAGACCAGGTAAAAGCCGTGTCCCACGCCGTATATTCCCAGCGTCTGCCCCAGGTCGGTATCCTGCGGTTGAAGATTCAGTTCCTTGCCGGAAGAAGGATCCAGGATTCCCCCGATGCCCCATAGGGTGTTGATTGCAAAACGGCCGAATTCCGTTGCCGCGCCGCTGAAGTCAGCCTGAAGCAGGCAACTGAGAAAACGGGAAGGGAATCCAAGATTGGAAAAGAAATTCCGCACGCCGATCCTTGCCGGTTCGGGAGCGACGGCTTTGTATCCCTGCGCCACCGGTTTGAGCGCCCAGAAATACAGCTTGTCGTTCAATTGATGCATGGCCCGGTTGAACGGTTCCAGCGGGTCGGCAATCTCTACTTTTTCTTCCTTGAAAGTATCGTCGGCATAATCGAGATTCTCGTCGTCCTTGTATTCGTCTGCGATTGCGTCAACGGTCCTGTCGGATGACTTTGCCGGGATGTCACCCGAATTGGAGGCCGGCAAAACAGATCGGGGCGAAGGCGGGGCTTGCGGCAAAATGGCGGAAGGGGAACCGGCGCTGTGCGCCAACCCCCCGGTGAGAAAGATGAGCGATACCATCAAGACAAGACAGGATTTCATGTATCCGAACCAAGCTTTTCAAATGCGCCGCTTCGGACTGACCGGGAGGCGGCGCCTGCGATAGCCACGTCCGTCACCGCGAAACACCGCTGCCGATGGAGGATGTGGAACAACCTTCATTCCTATTGCTCCTTCACCTTTTTGCGCAGGGTCTCCAGCAATTGCTCCGGCGTATTCTTTGCCAGGATATCGTTGAACTGGGTGCGATAGTTCTGAACGAGGCTCACATTTTCCACGACAACATCATATACTTTCCATTTTCCGCCTTTTGAAATCATCCGGTAGAAAATTGGAATTTCCTTGGAGGCCGTCACAATCTTGGTCTGAATTTCAGCCTGACTGTCCGAAAGCATGGTTTCTTTATAGAAATCGACTTTTTCGTTCGAGTAGTCCAGAATTTTGTCGATATATGATTTTTCCAGAACCTGCTCAAAAAGATTCACAAATTCCACGCGCTGCGCCGCATTGAACTTATTCCAGTTCCGCGACAGCGTGCGCTTGGAAAATTCAATTTCATCAAACATGTCTTTGTATATCACCCGGAGCTTCTCTTTCTTGATTTCCTTGGCTGCCGGGCTTTTGAGCTTGGGATCACGCAGTACTTCGAGCACTCTGTTTACAGTGGCTTCAACCGTGGTCATCGGCACTCCGGCGCATACCGGGATGGATGATGCGAGCAGGATCAGCAGAGCAAATACTGCAATTCGTTTTTTCATTGCTTGAATCTCCCGTAACTTATTTTTTTTCCTTTTCCTGTTTCACTTCGCCAAAGGCGTATTTGCTGATGAGTGATTCAATATCCACGCCGGCCTGTGTGTCGGTGATGACCCCCTTGTTGGCGAGCAGGCTGCCACCGCCACCGGGTTCAATGCTGAGATACTTGTCGCCGATGAGCCCTTCCGTTTTAATGGAGGCAATGGCATCATCATAGATTTTGATATCTTTCCTTACTTTTATTTCCACAACCGCCTTCAGGTCTTCCTGGTCTATGGCGATCCGTTCCACTCTCCCGACCTCGAGACCCAAAACCTTCACCGGACTGCCGATCCGAAGGCCGGTAACGGTTGTGAACTTGGCGACGAGCGTGTTGGAATGATCACCAAAGAAATCCACTTTGCCTAATTTCACAGTCATGTATCCGACGCAGATCAGCCCGATAACGACAAAGATGCCGACGATTGTCTCCATGGTGTGCTTGTTCATTGGTTCACTCCCCGGCGGCACAATTGAGCCGCCCGATTTCTTTTTGTTGAGATTTGGCCAAATCAATCACGGGATCGATATCGGCAGCAGGCTGCCCTTCGGCAATTCCCGCCCGGATGGCAAAGTCAACGCAATTTCCCGAAGGCGCCTGCCTGTGCGCGTCAGCCCAGATGTCGCGGATTCCCTGTTTCCGGAAATCATTTATAAAATCATCCAAAATGGTCCCGGCTTCCGCAATGTCGGAAAAAGGAAGCACGGTGACAAATTCATCAGACTTGCGGCGGGTGGAAAAGCCGCCGATGGCGCCAAAGTGTTTGCCAATATATACGCCCATCGAATGGATGACTTCCTGTGCCGCATCGTGACCCAGACTGGAAATGATTGCGTCCATGTCTGACAGCGTAAAAACCGCAACACAGTAACGTTCACCGGCTGCTCTGGTCGTCAGCTGGGCATGATTTAACATTTTGAACTGTCTCTTGGAGTAAAGACCGGTTAATTCTCTTTGCAGACCTTCGAGACTGCGAATGACTTCATCTTTGAAGGGGTGGTCGAAATTTTCCAGTTCCGCCGGCGTTCCCTGAAATACAATCTTGCGATTGTAAAGGCAGAGAATGCGATTGGAGATAAAATAGACGTCCGGAATTTCATGGCTGACGAGGATGGCGGTAAAGTTGAATTTTCTCTGATACTGGGCAATCATGCTCAAAATTGCATTTTTCCGGACGGGATCCTGGCCGGAAGTCGGTTCGTCAAAAAGGACGATCTGTGGATCCGTGATCAGGGCGCGGGCAAGAGCGGCCCTTTTTTGCATGCCTCCGGAGAGTTCTGAAGGATACCGGTTGGCCGATTCGGTGAGCTCCGTCTGCTCGATTCTGGCCATCACCCGGCGGTCAATTTCCGCCTTCTTCAAATGGGTGGTTTCCCGAAGCGGCAGCGCGATATTATCGTAGACGGTCATGGAATCAAAAAGAGCGTTTCCCTGAAACATGTAGCTGATCTGAGCAAAGGATGCGGTGATCTCCGGCTTTGTCATTCCCGTAATGGGCTTGCCGCGAAAATAAATCGTGCCATCATCGGGTTTGAGCAGCCCGATGATGTGCTTGAGCATCACGCTTTTGCCTGAGCCGCTGAGGCCGATAATGGTGGTGACCTGTCCCTCGTAAATCTGCAAATTGACACGGTCCAGCACGGTTCGTTTGCCGAAGCGCTTGGTGACGTCTTTGAATTCAATGAGCGGAGTATCCATGCGTCTCTCTAAATCAGCAGTGAAGTCACGACATAATCTGACACCAGAATCAGCACGCAGGAGGTAACGACGGCCGACGTTGTGGCAAGGCCGACCGCCTGGGCGCCGTGGCTGTCCTTGCGCATGTGCGCAAAATAGCCCTGGTAACAGCAAACCGTAGAGACGATAATCGCAAAAACAATTGCTTTGACAAAGCCGTTGGTTATATCGCTCATTTCCACGTAGGTCTGGACGCTGTGCGTGTAGACGCCGGCATTCAAACCCAGCAGCATGACTCCGGAAACATAGCCGCCGATGATGCCGATGAGGTCAAACAGAGACGTCAGCAGAGGAAAGCTGATGATGGCCGCGGTAATTTTGGGGCTCACGAGAAACTGAAGCGGATTGATCCGCATGGTGTGCAACGCGTCAATCTGTTCACTGATGCGCTGAATGCCGATTTCCGCTGTTATTGCCGAGCCGGCCCGCGCCGTAATCATAATGGCCGTGAGCACCGGCCCAAGTTCCATGATCAGCGAAAGTGCGACCAGAGAGCCGACCGCGCCTTGTGCCCCAAATTTGACAAGCGCATGATGCGATTGCAAGGCCAGAACCATACCGGTGAACAAGCTCACCAGAATGATAATGGTCATGGATCTTGCCCCGATATAATACACCTGCGTTATGACCTTAAAGAACTGCCTGGGCCGTAAGGCGTTCCAAAGCGCCATGAAAAGAAAAACGGTTGCCCTGCCTAAAACATTTACCCGGTCGATGACGGTCTCTCCGATAAAGGTAAACGGCTGCGTCAGGAACATGCCCGGTCGTCCTTTTTCTTCGCCCTCAGAGACGCCCTGTTTATTTTCGTTCGAAGCCATTAACAGGTTACCCCTCGTTGATTGTTATAAGCGTGCATCGTGCAGGCAACTTACATATTTATTGAAATTAGTCAACTGTATTTTAAATTGCCTCCATCATGATTTCTTTTGTGATTTTAGATATTTCTTTAGATTTTTATCGCATGCATTCATCTCCGGCAAAGCCCGCCGCCATGCGAAGGAGAGCGGCATCCTTCCGCCCCGAATGCCATGCGCGGAATCTCCTTGAAAACATCTTTACTTTTAGCACATCACACCCCGCCGATACAGCGCGTATTTCACACATGGAAAACTCTTGAATGCCCTGTTTCGGGCATCCAAGATTCCTTGACATACCCGAACGCGTTTCTTATACTTCCCGGCGAAAAAGAAGTCCTCATCAAATAACCACGCACCCGCGATGAAATAAGGACGTTCTCATCAATCGAAATCGGAAAAGGAGGAAAAACCGATGAAAAAACTGTCCCGTCTTTTTTGTGCTGCGCTCCTCGTTCTTGCTGTTTCCATTCCGTCATTTGCGGCAGACAAGGATCAATATCCCTCCAAAGTGGTTACAATCGTCGTGCCGTTCTCTGCAGGCGGTCCTTCGGACACCGTCGCCCGTCTCCTCGCACAGGCATTGAGCACGCCGCTGAAGAACCAGATCATTGTGGAAAATGTGGGCGGGGCCGGAGGCACCATCGGGGCCGCACGGGTCGCAAAGGCGCGGCCGGACGGCTATACGCTTTTTGTGCACCATATCGGCCATGCCACCGCTCCGACGCTCTATCGCAACCTGCCCTATGATTCGATCCGGGACTTCGAGCCGATCGGATTGATCAACGACGGGGCAATGACGCTGGTGGCAAGGAAGGATTTTCCGGCCGGGAACCTCAGGGAACTGCTCGCGTATGTGAAGGCGAACAAGGACAAGGTCAACATGGCCAACGCCGGAGTGGGCTCCGCCTCGCACCTGTGCGGCATCCTTTTCATGTCTGCGATCCAGACGGACTTCACCACCATTCCCTACAAAGGAACCGGTCCGGCCATGAACGACCTCCTCGGCGGCCAGGTGGACTTCATGTGCGACCAGACCACGAACACGACCAGCCAGATCAAGGCCGGAAAGATAAAGGTATACGGCGTAACGACAAAAAACAGAAGCGCTTCTCTGCCGAATGTTCCGACGATGAGTGAAGCCGGCCTGCCGAACTTCGAAATATCGGTCTGGCATGCTCTGTATGCGCCAAAGGGGACACCGAAGCCGATCATTGACAAGCTCTCGCGGGCCCTCCAGGAGGCGCTGAAGGACCCCGTCCTGAAGCAGCGGTACGCCGACCTCAGTGCCGATCCCGTCGCCCAGAACCGTGCCACGCCCGAGGCGCTTCGCCTGCACCTCAAATCTGAAATCAACAAATGGGGGCCGGTCATCAAGAAGGCCGGTGTCTTCGCCAACTGACACCTTCCCGAATTTGAGGAGAAGATTCGGATGCGCCCGTTCGTACGCAATGAAAAAGACTTCTGGACCGGCGTCATCTACGTCTCTTTCGCATTCGTCTTCCTCATCGTCAGCAGAGCTTACGGCATGGGCACGGCGGTGAAGATGGGGCCGGCCTATTTCCCCACCATCCTCAGCGCCCTGCTGATGGTGATCGGGATCACTTCCGTCGTCCGCTCCTTTCTGAAGCCGGGAAGCCCTGTCGGAGCCTTTGCATTCAAAGGAATCGTTCTGATCATCGCATCGATCGTTCTGTTCGGGTTTATCGTCCGCCCGACCGGATTGATCGTCGCTTTGCCGGCCATGGTCATCATCAGTTCCTTTGCAAGCAGGCAGTTCCGCTGGCAATACGCGCTTGCTTTTGCGGTGGGGCTGACCATTTTCTGCGTTTTGATATTTCAGAAAGGTCTGGGCGTGCCGCTTCCGATTCTGGGATCGTGGTTTGATCCATAACGCAAGAGGATGCCTTCGCATTCGTCCCGGGACCTTGGATTTCGGTTTTGAGATCTGAAGCTTGTTGAGATTCGATGGAGCTGATCGCAAATATCAGTTTGGGCTTTTCGATCGCATTGACGCCGGTCAACCTGCTTTACTGCCTGGCGGGTGTTTTCCTCGGGACCCTGATCGGGGTGCTGCCCGGCCTTGGACCGACAGCCACCATTGCCATGCTGCTGCCCCTCACGTTTACCCTGCCGCCGGTCTCCGCCCTGATCATGCTCGCGGGCATTTACTACGGCTCCCAGTACGGCGGGTCAACAACCTCCATTCTGGTCAACGTCCCGGGTGAAGCCGCTTCCGTGGTTACGACACTGGACGGCTATCAGATGGCGCAGCAGGGCCGTGCCGGTGTGGCCCTCACGACCGCCGCCGTCGGCTCCTTTTTCGCCGGCACGGTCGCGACGCTTCTCATTGCGCTGTTCGCCTCGCCGATGGCTGCGATTGCGCTCCAGTTCGGTCCGGCAGAATTTTTTTCCCTCATCGTTCTCGGCCTTCTTGCCGCGATCGTCCTGTCGAGAGGATCCCTGCTGCATGCCATCGGCATGGTCGTCCTCGGATTGCTTCTGGGGCTTGTCGGCGCGGACGTCAATACGGGCACGCAACGGTATACTTTCGGAATGCCGCAGCTTGCCGACGGAATCGGGTTTGTGGTGGTTGCCATGGGCATGTTCGGAATCGCAGAGATCATCCGCAATTTGGAGCGGGAGGAGATCGGCGCGACGGTCGTGAGCAAAATCACCGGTCTGATGCCTACCCGGGAGGATTGGAAGCGCATGCTGGCTCCCATTCTGCGGGGGACCGCGATCGGGTCGGCGCTCGGCATACTTCCCGGCAGCGGTTCCATCCTGGGCGCATTTGCGGCCTATGCGATCGAAAAGAAGGTCTCGAAGCATGGAAAGGAATTCGGAACGGGTGCGATTGAAGGCGTCGCCGCCCCGGAATCCGCGAACAACGCCGGGGCCCAGACCTCATTCATCCCGATGCTCACGCTGGGAATTCCCTCGAACCCGGTGATGGCGCTCATGATCGGCGCGATGATCATTCAGGGTATACAGCCCGGACCCTCGGTGATCACGGAGCAGCCGGCGCTGTTCTGGGGAATCATCGTTTCCATGTGGATCGGAAACTTCTTCCTCATCGTCCTCAACCTGCCCATGATCGGCATGTGGGTGCGCATGGTGCGCGTGCCGTACCATTACCTGTTTCCGGCCATCCTGGTTTTTTGCGGCATCGGCGTCTTCAGCCTGAACAATGCCGTGTTCGATATTTATCTCATGGCCGTCTTCGGCCTGCTCGGATATGTCTTCGTCAAACTGGACTGCGAGCCCGCGCCCATGCTGCTCGCGTTCATTCTCGGCCCATTGATGGAGGAGTATATGCGCCGCGCGCTGCTGCTTTCCCGCGGCGACCCCATGATCTTCCTGCGGCGTCCGATCAGCGCGACGCTGCTCGCCCTTGGCGTGCTGGCGATTGTTGCCGCAAGCTTCCCGATGATTTACAAAAAGCGCGAAGAGGCGTTTCTGGAGTAATTCAAAAACAGCCCCCCACCCGTTGAAAGTCAGATGTCATTGCGTAAAAAGCTTGACAGCCTGAAAGAAATTCATATATTAGCGCCGGAAATATCCGGACATATGATGACGCGGGAGCGGGGCGATGTCACCAGGCATGTATTTCAATTCATTGCAGATGTCTCTTGCCGGCAGCGCCTTTCAGCAGGCCGAAAAGCTGGCCGGCCGGCACTTCCGGATCAGCCCCGAAGGGATGAAGGAATACCGCTATGATGTCAAGACCCTGGCCTATCTCGACCGTCACGAGGTGAGCACGCAGGCCTTCGCCCATCTCTGCAAGTACCACTATCAAAAGGCGGACGGGGCAGAACGGGAGAGGGATCTTCATTTCTACCGGATCTGCCTTCAGGACAACCGGATTCTCGATGCGGTGGAAAGGGCCAGTTCCTTCATCAAACTGCAACCCCTGATGCTTTACATCGCCGCCCATGAGCTGGTGCATGTCATCCGCTTTGATGACGGCGAGATCGATTTCGATGCCCCGCTGGAAGAGAAGCGGCGGGAAGAGGAAAAGGTCCACGAGATCACCCGGGAGATGCTGGGACCGGCGTCCCATCCGGAGCTGAATCTGGTCCTGGAGTGCTTCAGCAAGAGATATCAAATTGGTGATCTATACCAATAAGCCATTTTTTTCCGGAGGTGAGGGAATGCCCATTTACGAATACAAATGCAAGAAATGCGGGAAGGAATTTGAGGTATTTCAAGGCATTACAGAGCCTGCCCTGAAATCCTGCCGCTTCTGCAAGGGTCCGGCCCAGAAGCTGATTTCGCGAACCACCTTTCACCTGAAGGGGTCCGGCTGGTATGTCACGGACTACGGCGGAAAGAAGGCGCCGGCAACCGAGACGGCCAGAGAGGAGAAAGCGACCGCTTCACCTGCCGGCGATTCCGCCGCGGCCGCTTCCGCTGCGGCCGGCACATCCACCGAAAGCAGCGATTGACAACGAAGCTGCCTTTCAGCGCGGAAGCGGGATTCCCTTTGAGGAATCCCGCTTCCGCGCTGTTTCATCTCAATTGATCCCCCGTTTCTGCAGAACCCCCGGCCGTCCCAACTTTCGAATTTGTGCGATCTTCCAGGCCCCCTGACAGGTGCAGGCAGGGCATGTTTCGATGCGGGTCCGCGGGATCAGGGACTTGATGCAGGCGGTTCGGACGGTCTTGCCCCCTTCCGCGCTCTCCGCAGGCACTGAATCATGAACTGCTCCACGTTTTCCTGGGAATAATCGTCATTCAGAGGCGCTTTCAGGGTCTCCACGGGAATCTCCACCCGGGCTGCGCTCTTGTGACCCCCCGCGCTTCCGTAGCCGCCAAAGGCCTTGATGGCGATGGCCCCGCAATCCTGACGGTAACCGTCCCCGCGCAAAACGATGATGAGCCTGTCCCGGACGATGCCGGCGATCAGCACATAGTAAATCTCCGCGATGCGGATGAAGAAATCGGCCACCTGGACACAGGCGTCGGAGCTTTCCACCTTGCCGAGAAAACACATGATCCGGTCGCGATAGCGCCGCCGGTGATGAAAGGCGTAATCGAAGTACTTGAAGAACTTTTCGGGGATCTGATTCAGCTCGATGCGCCGGATGAGCTGCCGGTTGGCGCGGGCATAGGCCAGGTAATAGGCGGTAATGTCTTCGAGAATGGAATCCCGCTCAAAATTGTTGGTGTCCGTCTTGATCCCGTAAAGCAGCGCTGTGTAAAGCCTCCTCGGAATCCTGCATTTCGCCGTCAGCAGATATTCCATCATGATGGTTGACAGGGCGCCGTAGTTCGGCCGGATGTCGGCCAGTTCGGCGTGCCAGACGCCGGTGGCGGGGTGGTGATCCAGAACGATCTGGGGCCGGATGCGGTTGTTGTCCGGGGTCTGGCTGAAGAAGGTGGGCTGGGCGTCCACGAGGGCAATGAGATCGTACAGACCGAGGTCGCTCCTGTTCAGGAGCTGGATGTCCAGCCGCATCGCCCGGATGAACTCCCGGTTCTGCTGGCGGGCCACCGGTTCCGTCGAGATCAGGGCGCACCGGGTGATCCCCGATATCTGGCGCAGAATTTCCTGCAGCGCCATCGCCGACGCCACGGCGTCCGGATCGGGACTGCCGTACATGAGAATGGCCGGCGCCTCTTTTCCCCTGGCCATGGCCTTCAGCTTGAAAACATTGAGTGATGTTTCCTCTTTCCTGACGAGGATCGATTCAATGCGCTTCATAACATGGCGGTCTTGACGGGTTCTCCTGACTCCGCACGCGGGCAAAGGCGCTCAAGCATGGGAAGATGTTTAACAGAAAGCATTTCCCAATTCAACAAGCATTATTTTTGAATGGAATGCGGGATCAGACGAGAAGAATGCGGCCCTTCGGCTCCGCCAGGACTTCCCCGACGACGGCGGCATCCATGAGGCCCCGGGTCCGCATTTTCCGGACGAGATCA
Source organism: uncultured delta proteobacterium (assembly GCA_963709485.1). GTDB lineage: Bacteria > Desulfobacterota > Syntrophia > Syntrophales > Fen-1087 > JAXDBM01. The sequence continues at coordinate 595,389 of CAVPWE010000001.1, read as the reverse complement.
TCCGCCTGCTCCGGCGCCAGGGCGACGAAAAGCCCCCCGGCCGTCTGCGGGTCGAAAAGGATATCCACCAGCCACGCGGGACAGCCGGCGGCCGCTTCGACCATGCCGGCGCGGAAATCCCTGTTGCGATAGAGCCCCGCAGGAACGATGCCCCCTTCCACCAGCTCGCGAATACCCGGAAAAAAGGGAACGGCGGAAGTCCGGATTTTTATCGAGACGTCGCTGTTTTCAATCATTTCGCAGGCATGACCGAGAAGCCCGAAGCCGGTGATGTCCGTGCAGGCATGAACCCCGGGGGTTTGCACCACCAGTTCCGCTGCTTCCCGGTTCAGCGTCGTCATGCAGGCAACGGCCCCGGCGATGAGGTCGTCGCCGGCCACCCCGCCCTTGACGGCCGTGCTCACAATGCCGGTGCCCAGCGGCTTCGTGAGGATCAGCCTGTCGCCGGCCCGGGCGCCCCGGTTCAGCAGCACCCTGCCGGGATGAATGACCCCGGTGACGGACAGCCCGTATTTCAATTCGTCGTCTTCCACGCTGTGCCCGCCCACGAGGATGACGCCGGCCTCCTCCATCTTGTTCAGCCCGCCCAGGAGGATCTGCTGCAGAACGGACAGGTCCATCTTCCTGACGGGAAAGCAGATGATGTTCATGGCCGTGAGCGGGCGGCCGCCCATGGCATACACATCGGAAAGGGCGTTGACGGCCGCCACCTGCCCGAAGGTGAAGGGGTCGTCGACAATGGGGGTAAAGAAATCCACGGTCTGGATGATGGCCAGGTCATCCGACAATTTGTAGACCCCGGCGTCCTCCCCGTGCTCCATGCCCACGATCAGATTCGGATGGGAGATCGGCGGCAGCGCCTGCAGTGCCTTGTTCAGGTCCTCCGGACCGATTTTACAGGCTCAGCCGGAACCGCGGACGGTTTCGGTCAGGCGCATCTTTCTCTGTTCGGACATTGCAAATATTTCTCCCCGTCAGTCCTCTCTTTTCCGGAAAGCCGAAACATCCTCGACCCGCCGGCCGCAGAACCATTCTGCGAGCCCCATGGAAGCCTTCTATACAACTTTACTGAATATGTCAAATTCAGCGAGCGAATAATGAGCGTTTGCTTCCCGCCCGAAATCATGCTATTTTTTTACATTATGAGCCAGGATCACTTCAAGGGCATCACGATGCAGCAGATGGAAACCCTGGTCGCGCTGGTGGAGAAGGGAAGCTTTACCCGGGCGGCCCAGTCGCTTTTCCTGTCCCAACCCAGCCTGACCAAGCAGATCAGAAATCTCGAGGACATCGTCGGGGCGCGGCTGGTAAACCGGAAAAACACGGGGGTTTCCCTGACGCCGGAGGGCATCGTGCTTCATGACTACGCCCGCAAGGTCTTCCGCCTGCGGGACGAAGCGCGGGAAAAGATGACGAGAATCAACGAGCCGGAGTCCGGGGACATCTACATCAGCGCGAGCACCATCCCCGCGACGTACATCCTTCCCCGCCTCCTGAGCGCGTTCAGGAAAAGCCACCCGGACATTCACGTCCACCTCGGGATGAATGACAGCGAACGGACCAACCAGAGCATTCTGAACGGCGAGGCGGAAATCGGCTTCGTCGGAAAAGAGTGCCCCCACCGGAAACTGGCCGTTACGCCGCTCTGGAAGGACCGGCTGGTCCTGGCGGTTCCTGCCGGCCATCCCTGGGTGAAGCGCCCCGCCCTTTCGGTCAGCGACATCGTGAAAGAACCCTTTATCATCCGCGAAAGGGGCTCCGGAACGCGACAGGCCATCGAGCATTGCCTGCAGAAGCAGTCCGGCAGAAGCCTGCTTCAGCTCCATGTGGTCTGCGAAATGGGGAGTTCGGAGGCCGTCAAGGAGGCCATCCTTGCCGGTCTGGGGGTCTCCATTCTCTCGATATATGCCATCGAGCGGGAATTGCGCCGGGGCATTCTGGCGGCCGTCCCCGTTCGGGACTGCATGCCGGAGCGGCATTTCTGCGTGATCCACAGAAAGCAGCTCCCCCTGATGAATTACCACCGGCTTTTCCTGGAAATGGTGCACGACTATCGCCTGGAGGAGCGGCTCCCCGATCCCCCGCTGCCGGTATGACGGCACCGGCCGGCTCACCCGGACGGCGCCCGGCGGCGCGATCGCCTTTTCCGCATTGATCGCAGCAACGGGTTGTGCTATGGATTCCAGGTGAAGGATTGAGCGGAGCACGCATCGCGCCATGTCTGAAAGCATCCGGTATTACAGCACCAATCGAACGCTGGACTCGGGGAAAACGGCACCCCCCCCTGCGGGCACGGTGTCATTCCGGGAGGCCCTCCTTATGGGGCAGGCCCCGGACGAGGGACTCTTCATGCCGGAGCGGATTCCCGAAATCTCCCCGGGCGACATCGCCTCCCTGCGGGACAAGCCCTACACCGAGGCGGCCATGCTCGTCGCGGGGTCGTTTCTGCGCGGAGAAATGCCCGAGGCCACGCTCCGGGACATCATCGGCAGCGCCTACCCCTTTGCCGTGCCGCTGGAAAAAGTGGCGGGCAGAAAATACGTCATGCGGCTGGACCGGGGGCCGACGGCATCCTTCAAGGATTTCGCGGCGCGCCTGATGGCCCGCCTGATGGGTTACTTCAAGGGCGCCGGCAACCGGCTGAACGTGCTGGTGGCAACCTCCGGGGACACGGGGAGCGCCGTCGGGGATGCCTTTCGAGGCGTCGCAGGGATCCATGTCTTTATCCTCTATCCACGCGGTGAGGTGAGCGGCCGGCAGCAAAAGCAGCTCGACACCATCGGCGACAACGTTCAGGCCATCTCCCTGGACGGAAAATTCGACGACTGCCAGAACCTGGTCAAGCAGGCCTTTGCCGACCCCGACCTCGCAAGCCTCAACCTGACTTCGGCCAACTCCATCAACTTCGGCAGGATCCTTCCCCAGATCGTCTATTACGTCTATGCCTACAGCCGGCTGGCGGATTCCGGAGAGGGAATCGTCTTCTCCGTCCCCTCCGGCAATTTCGGCAATGCCCTGGGATGCGAATATGCCAGGCGCATGGGGCTTCCCGTCAAAAAGCTGGTCATGCCGACCAACGAGAACGACGAATTTCCGAAGTACCTCGATACCGGCCTCTACGAGAAGGTCTCCCCTTCGCGGGCCTGCCTGTCGAACGCGATGAACGTGGGGCATCCGAGCAACCTGGCCCGTTTTTTCGATCTGTACGGCGGAACGGTGGACCGGAGCGGCACGGTTCATCGCTACCCGGACCGGTCCCGCATGAAGGAAAACATCTTCTCGATCCGTGTCTCCGACGGGGAAACCCTGGAGACCATCAGGCGCGTGTACGACCGGTACGGCACGATCCTGGAGCCGCACGGCGCCGTCGGCTGGCGCGGGCTCGAGGTCTATCTGCAACATTCCGGGGACACCGGCCTTTGCGTATCCCTGGAAACGGCCCACCCGGCCAAGTTCCCGGAGGAGATCCTGAAGACCATCGGCATCGATCCGGAATTGCCCGACAGCATGAAGGGGCTGGATCAGAAAACCGGCGAGGCCGACCCGATGCCGAACGACTACCCGAAGTTCCGGAATTATCTGCTGCGGCGGCTGGAAAAGAGCGCTTGATTCGTCCGCGGCCGTCCCGAAAGGAAATGAGCCATGCAGAACTTCATTTTCGAAAATCCCACCAAGATCATCTTCGGCCAGGGCCAGATCAAACGGATCGGCGCCGAGATCAAACCCTACGGCCGGAAGGCGCTGATGGTCTACGGGGAAGGCAGCATCAGGAAAAACGGCATCTACGACCGGGTGATCGCCTCCCTGAACGAGGCCGGGCTTTCCATCGTCGAATTCCCGGGCGTCCGGTCGAATCCGCTGCTGTCCCACACGATGAAGGGCATCGCCCTGGCCCGGCAGGAAGCGGTGGATGTCATCCTCGCTGTCGGCGGCGGCAGCGTCATCGACACGGCCAAGACCATCGCCATGGGCGTCCGGGCGGAGCACGACATCTGGGACTATTTCACCCGGAAGCAGGTGATCCGGAGCGCGCTGCCCCTGCTGACGGTGGTGACGGTCTCCGCCAGCGCCTCGGAGATGAATCCGGCGGCCGTCATGACCCGGGACGAAGGCGCCGAGAAATTCAGCATCCGGTCCATGCACATCCAGCCGAAGACCTCCATTCTCGACCCCACCGTCCTGTACACGCTGTCCCCTGCCTACAGCGCCTACAGCGCCGTCGATGCGATCAGCCACATGCTGGAGGGTTATTTCAACAACACGGCGCCCGCGTCCGTCCTTCAGGACCGCCTGGTGGAGGCCCTGATCCGGACGATCATGGAGAGCACCGGGATCATCCTCAAAGACCCGACGAACTACAATGCCAGGGCCATGATGATGTGGTCCGCCACGCTGGCCTTCAACGGGCTGACGTCGGCGGGCATGGGCATCATCAGCCTGCCCGTCCACATGATCGAGCACTCCCTGAGCGCCCTCTATGACGTGCCGCACGGGGCCGGGCTCTCCATCCTGACGCCGGGCTGGATGGATTACACCGCCGGGAGCAATCCCGGGCGATTCGCGCGGCTCGCCCGGGAAATCTTCGGAGTTGAAGGCGGTGCGGAGATGGAAGCGGCGCGTGAAGGGATCCGCCGCCTGAAGGCGTGGTTTTCCGAAATCGGCAGCCCGACGTCGCTCGGGGAGGCCCGCATCCCGGCGGGGGATATCGATAAAATCACGGCAAACGCCCACACCCTCGCCCAAGTCTGGCAGTTGAAGGACTACACCCCCGAGGTGATCTCGGACATCCTCAGGCGCTGCCTGTAGCAGCGGCCATGCACGCCCGCCTTCGGAACGGCCGGTTCCGGCGGGCATACTTTTTTGCTTCGACAGAGGAGGAAACGCAATGAGAGCGGCGATTGTCGGGTTGGGCGGCGTGGGCGGCTATTACGGGGGCAAACTGGCCCTGCAGTATGCCGATTCCCCGGAGCACCGGGTCATTTTCATCGCACGGGGGGCGCACCTGAAGGCGATTCAGGAAAGCGGCCTGCGGCTCACGACCGTGGAGGGGGAATTCACCGCGGTCCCGGCAATGGCCACCGACAGCCCGGGCGACGCAGGGCCGTTCGACCTGGTCCTTTTCTGCGTCAAGAGCTACGGCCTCGAGGAGGCGGCACGCCTGATCAAGGGCAATGTCCACGACCGGACCGTGATCGTTCCCCTGCTGAACGGCGTCAACATGGCGGAGCGCCTGCGGGCGGTGCTGCCGAAGGGCATCCTCCTCGGCGGCTGCGTCTATATCAGCACGCGGATCGAAGGCCCCGGCGCCGTCCGCCAGGTCGGCGGTTCCTGTCAGCTCATCTTCGGCCCGGAGAAGGGCGCGGACACGGCGCCGTTCCTTCCCGTCGAGCGTTTTCTGAAAGACGCCGGCATTCAAGCGGAACTGGTTCCCGATATCCGCACCCCCCTGTGGACCAAGTACGTCTTCATCGACCCGATGGCCGGCCTGACGGCCATGCTGGGAAAAGCGTTCGGCGAGATTCTGGAAGACGGGGAGGGGAAAAGGATGCTGGAGGCGCTCATGCGGGAAGTCGCGGCGGTCGCAAAGGCCCAGGGCGTGGCCCTGCCGGAGGACATCGTGCCGGCCACGATTGCCAAGGCGGCCCTTTTCCCGAAGGGGACGAAGACCTCCTTTCAACTGGACTACGAAAAGGGCAGCGCGGTCGAGCTGGACATCTTCACCGGATACATGGTCGCCGCCGGGAAGAAACTGGGGATCCCCGTGCCGGTGCACGAGCAGGTGCACGCCGCCCTCCTGGACAAGAACCGGTAGCGGCGGACCGGCCTATTCCAGGGGGTGGATGCCGCCGATCTCCACTTTTCCCGAGAGGGCGTGAAGGACCTTTTCCCGAAAACCGGCCGGAAAGCGCAGGCAGACGCCGCAGTCGGAGCTGAGGTGGCGGGGAACGGGAATCAGCTTGAAAGGGATGCCTTCTCCCTTCAGAATCTTTTCCGCCTTCAGCGCGTGGCTCACCGAAACGAAGAGGACGACGAGGAAGCTTTCCCCCGGCGTCATGGCCTGACCAGCCTCCCCGCCCGGGACATGGCTTCCGCGATGTCGTACATGTTGGAGATCGCCCCCACCGCCACCTGTGCGGTGATGCCGAAGTAGTTCGTGCAGGTCCCGCAGACCAGCAGTTCGGCACCGGCTTCGGCCATGAGCCGGAGATCCTCGAGGGCCGCCGAATCTTTCACCGTGAGCTTGACGCCGGCATTGTAGAAAATCAGGATGTCGGGCCTGCGCTCCTGACGGCAGAGGGTGTGAAGAAAGGCCCGCATCAGGATATCGCCCAGCTCGTCGCTGCCCCGGCCCATCCGGTTGTCCGAAAAAACGGCAACGAAAGGTCCCGCGCTGACGGGTTCGCTGTCGCAGGTCGTCAGTGCGCCATCATCGGCCGGCATCTTCGCTCCCGGTCTTTTCGACAGCAGAATCCCGTAGAGCCCCCCTTCCCTTCGATCCACCGCCATGTCGCAGCCCGCGCTCTTCCCCAGGCGCTTTACATTTTCCAGGGCGATTTCATTGTCCACCACGACCAGAACCCGGTCCCGGCTTTCAAGGGCCTTCCTGGCCAGGATGACCGGCTGCGGGCAGCCCAGGCCCCTTGCATCGACGATCTCCGCATCTGTCATGAATTGCCGCCTCCCCGTTGAATGCCCGTCATCGCGACCGGCCGCTCCGTCCGGCCAGCTCGCAGACCGCCTCCAGGGCTCTGCCGACCTGCTCTTCCGTGTTGAAAAAGCCGAAGCTGAAGCGGATCGTCCCGACAGGATAGGAGCCGATCGTCCTGTGCGCCGCGGGGGCGCAGTGCAGCCCCGGTCTCGTCATGATCCGGAAGCGCTCGTCCAGCGCCAGCGAGGCCGCCGCGGGGTCCATGCCGCGAATGCCGAGGGAAACGACGGGCATCTGCCGGGCCGGGTCCCTCAGGCCGTAAACGATCACCCCTTCGATATTTTCGATCCCCGCCAGAAAGAGGCCGGTCAGCCGCTCCTCGTGGGCCCGGATGCTTGCAATCCCCCGGGTGGCGATATAGGCCACCCCGGCGTCCAGGCCGGCCATGCCGACGGTGTTCGGGGTCCCCGATTCATAGCAGTCGGGCATGAAGTCCGGCTGCTCCTCCAGTTCGGATCGGCTTCCCGTGCCGCCCCTCATGATGGGAAGGATCTCTTTTTCAAGCCCCTCCCGCACGTAGAGCCCGCCCGTTCCCTGCGGGCCGAACAGGGATTTGTGCCCCGTGAATGCGAGCAGGTCGATCCGCATGGCCTGAACGTCGATGGGAAGGGCGCCTGCCGTCTGCGCGGCGTCCACGCAAAAGAGGACATCCCGCTCCCGGGCGATCCGGCCCACGGCGGCGACGGGCATGATGGTCCCGGTGACATTGGAGGCATGGGTCAGGATGATCGCACGGGTGTCCTTCCGGACGGCGCGGGCGACATCCGCGGGGTCGAGTTCTCCCGCGGCCGAGCAGGCGATCACGGTCAGCTCCACACCCGCGGCCGACAGGGCGCGCAGGGGCCGCATGACCGAATTGTGCTCCATGCCGGAGGTGATGACATGGTCCCCCGGCTTCAGCAGCCCGCAGATGGCGATATTCAGGGCTTCCGTCGCGTTTTTCGTCAAAACGATCCGAAGAGGGTCGGAGACGCCGAACAGCCCGGCCAGGCTTTCCCGCGCAGTGAAGAGGATCCGTCCCGCTTCGATGGAAAGCCGGTGCCCGGAGCGCCCGGGACTGCCGCCGGCGTCGCGCAGGCAGCGCGCCATCGCATCCAGCGTTTCCCCGGGTTTCGGAAAGGTGGTGGCGGCATTGTCGAAATAGATCAACTCTTCAGACATGTTCCGATTCATTCATCTCGCGGCCGGTCGCTGCTCCGGCAGGCGAACAGGCGGTACGGGCACGATAAAAAAACGGCTTGACCAGCCGCAGTCCCCTGTTCTGCCCGGAAATCTTCGACCTTATCTATGGAACGGCGGGCCCGATGTCAAATTCAATTTGGTTATGGATCGACGGCATCGATCAGGAATCTGCATAATGGCGGGGATCGATTCGAGCGTGACGAAGCGGGACGCGAAGCCTCTCCGGCCCGAGGACCGAGCCCCGCGCAGATCATTGATGCCGGCCGCGGCGCATTTACAGAAGCGCTCTCAGGGCATCGAGCAGCCGGGTGACATTCTCCGCCCTGGCGGTATGGCCCATCAGGCCGATGCGCCAGATCTTGCCGGCCAGCGGCCCCAGGCCGCCGCCGATTTCAATCCGGAATTCGCTGCGCAGATGCTTTCGGACGGCGAGATCGTCCACGCCCTCGGGAATGCGAACGGTGTTGAGCATGGGCAGGCGGCAGGGCTCCTCCACCAGCATCTCCAGACCGATATCCCACAGCCCCCGGACAAGGGCCTCATGGTTCTCCCGATGCCGCTGAAAGGCCGCTTCGAGCCCTTCCTCCAGCAGAAGCCGCAGGGCCTGGTAGAGCCCGTAGAGCATGTTCACAGGCGCCGTGTGGTGGTAAACCCTGCTGGCGCCCCAGTAATTGGCGATCAGGGAAAGGTCCAGGTACCAGTTGGGCACCTTGGCCCTGCGCCCGTTGAGCCCGGCCATGGCCCTTTCGGAAAAGGACAGGGGCGCGAGGCCGGGCGGGCAGGACAGGCATTTCTGGGTCCCGCTGTAGAGGGCGTCAATGCCCCAGTCGTCCATGCGGACCTCGATGCCGCCGAGGCTGGTCACCGCGTCCACCAGGTAGAGGGTGTCGGTCCCCGCGACGGCTTTCCCGATTTCGGCCACGGGGTTCAAAACCCCGGTGGAGGTCTCCGCGTGGACGACCGCGACGATCCGGTAATTCCCCTGCCGGATCCTGCTCGGCCGCCTGCTCCGGATCGACGGGCGTCCCCCAGGGGAATTCGAGCGCGTCCACCTTGGCTCCCAGACGGGTCGCCACCTCGCGCATGCGCACGCCGAAAACCCCATTGATGAGGATCAGCACTTTATCGCCCGGCTCCACGAGATTGACGAAGCAGGCCTCCATCCCGGCCGATCCGGTTCCGGAAAGAGGGACCGTCATGGCATTGCCGGTGTTCATGACCCGCATCAGCATGTCCTTGATCTCGTCCATGATGGTCAGGAAGCAGGGGTCCAGATGCCCCAGGGTCCTGCAGCTCAGCGCCCGATAGACCTCGTCGGGAACGCAGGATGGGCCGGGCCCCATGAGCAGGATGTCTTCGATGCCGTCCAGCAGATTCTTCATGTCAGATTCTCCTTTCACGCTTCGACATAGCCAATTCAATTTTGAATCATACCGCAAAGACTTAAATTGTCAACGGGACACATCCCAAATCACGACCAGTTGATCTTTTGCAGGATGTTTCATGAAGATTTTCTTTTTTCAGAATCCCATGGAACCCCACGCGGGGAGTTTTCGTCTTTCAGCCTGACGAAAGGCGCATGGACACTGCGGGCAGGGAAATCATTCCTCACCACTTGGTTTGACATCTCCGCTTTGTTTGACATTTCTCCTGATTTTATTCGCCAGTTTGATTCCCTGACCGATGACGCTTTTTTCCCGGTACTTGAAGTGCGTCTTGACGTTTTCCACTTCCTTTCCGAGCTCCACCTCCACGGAGGTTGATTTTTTTATGGCCACCACCTGCGTCGGGAAAATACTGCGGTGTCCGGTTATGAGGAAACTGATCACACAGGCAACGGCTGCATAAGCGCCGACCTCTCCACCGAACAACTCGATCGCCAAGATGCTCATCGCAATGGGCGTATTCGCCGCACCCGACAAAACGCTGACCAGACCGATTGACGCAAAAACTGCCCGGTCCAGGCTCAGCATGTCCCCGAAAAAGCTGCCGGCCGTGGCTCCGACAAACAAAATGGGAGCGATGATTCCGCCACTTCCACCGGAAGCGAAAGTAATGGCGGTAAAAACCATTTTCAGAAGAAATGCATAGGAAACAATCTTTGCTCCCTGGAGGACTTCCCGGATCGTATCCAGCCCGAGTCCCAGATATTTTGTGGAAAACACGAATGCGAGAACAGCCAGGATGATGCCGCCCATGATTCCCCGGAGGGGCGACCAAATCCGGACTCTTGCAAACACATGATCCACTGCATGAACCGTCTCTATGACGGCAATCGCACAGATGCCGAAGAAAATGCCGGAAATCACGATCTCCAGGAATGAAGCATGCGAAAATGTCAGCATGGTTTGAATGGGATAATGAAAGTAAGTGATGCCGAGAAACGAGGCCATGTGATAGCCGACAATACCTGAAATGAAAGAAGGCAGAAGCACGTCATACAGGATGGTTCCCACGAAGAGGACTTCCACGCCGAATATGGCGCCGGCGATGGGCGCCCCCAGAACGGCGGAGAATCCGGCGCTGATTCCGCAAATGACGAGTTTCTTCCGGTCATTGTCGTCACAGCTGAAAAGTCCGGCGATCATGGACGCCAGACCGCCTCCGATTTGCGCGCTCGGGCCAATCTGCCCCACGGACCCGCCGACCGTTGCTGTTACAACGGTTGCGGCGATCTTGACCGGTATCACGGCAGCCCGGATTCTCCCGGAATGCTTGTGAACCGATTCAATGACCTTTTCCGTTCCATATCCCCTTGCCTCCCCGGCAACGTATTTTACAAGGAGGGCGCTCAAAAAAAGGCCCGACGGAAGCAGGCAGAAGAAGTAGGGATGGGGTGTCGTCAAGGCAATGCCGGCATGAAGGATCTTGAGGAATACGGCCGTCGCGAGTCCGACAATGATCCCGACCAGTGAAGATAGAAAGATCCATTTGAGAAGGCTTACAAAGAGAACCGATTCTTCAACGATTTTATTTTTCATGGCTTCTTCCCGGACCAGCCCCGACGATGGGTAATATTAAATGAGCAGGGCTTTTGTATAAGTCTGAGGTGACCGCTCTCATGAAACCTTATGACAAAAGCCCTGCCCAAGATGCAAAACGACGATATCTTATCTGATTCATTTCGATAAAATCTGTAAAAAATATAATGCTGATCCCCCACACGGTTTGGACTGACTTTTCCTTTAAATATCGGAATATTTCCTCAGTTTGTATTGAATTATTCTGGGGTTACCCCTGTTTTCAAAGCTGTACAGCATCATTCTGTGGCTGGTAACAAAATATCCGGTATAAATCGTTCCTCTCTTATCGATCGCAAATATGTTTCTATCCCGCGCGTCAACTGCACCCGACAGCTCCATCCGATATGGAATGCCATCCGTGAAGCCCTCAATATATCCGATAAAGTCTCTGTCAATCTGCTCAAACACATGAAGAACCAAGGATTCCTTCATCGGCACGAAGCCACTGGCGTCAATACTGAAAGAGCATGCTCCTTTCCATTTGCCGATCAGGTAAGCAACCCGTTCATTTACGGAGGCTGCTTTTCCGTGCCCTCCCAAATTGAAGACGAACAGGAATATGGAACAAATTATGACACTTGCAATGATCAAATGGTCCCGCTTCATGTATTTTTCCGTTCCATGCTCAGTACGCCGAACGTCATGATGATATTCGTTAAAACGATGACACTGACGGCGTAGACGATAAAATTCTCGGAACCTTCCACGCCTGCGGCCACCGGGAGCGAAGCCAGGACAGCCGTCGCCAGACCGCGGGGAAGCATGTAGAAAAAGGCGCTCTTCTCCTCTCTTCCTTTTCCGGAACTTCGAACCATGAACTCGACGCTCACGAACCGCGTAAGAACGATGATGCACAGGAAGGCGAGGCTGACGGCAATGTGTCGAGGCGACAAGACCGCGGATGTGATCATCATTCCCAGATACACAAAGAAGAAGGTTCGAATGAAAAAAGTGACCTCGCCGTGAAAGAACTTGATCGTTTCGTCGATCAGGCCGCACTTGCCGGAACCCCGAATAAAGGGGATGTCGCCGCAGTTGCCGAGAATGATCCCGAAGATGAGAACCGCGATGGGACCGCTTCCGCCCAGAAAATCAACCGCCGCGACAACAATCAGCATGGCGCCAAGCGTGACCATGTAGGAATATTTTCGTTCTCCCAGGACATTCAACACCTTGTACCAGAACAACCCGAAGGCCGTCCCCGCGACGATGGCAACGGAAAATGAGCTGGCGATCGCCCGCAGCGGCTTCTCGATTCCGATGCTTTCAAGTTTGGTGAATTCAATCAGGGAAATCACCAAAACGACAGCCAGAACATCGCTCATGGCCGATTCGACGCCGAGGACGGTTCTGGTTTCATCCTTCAGGGACATTTTCGCGACAATGGGGAGGACGATGGCCGCACTGGTGCAGCCCAGAACGCTGGCCATCATTATGCTTGGGAAGAATTGCCAGCCCTGGACGTAAAAGAGAAAAGCCGTGATGGCGCCGGTCGTGGAAGCGAACGAAATGGCGGCCAGAATCGTCGCGTTTCCGAGTTCCCGCAGCAGCATGCTGATTTTGACGTCCATGCCCCCTTCAAACAGGATCACGATGAGGGTGAAGGTCCCGAAATACTCGGCAAACTCGGCAAGCCGCTGGTGATCGACCATTCCGAACACAGGCCCGAGAAGAATGCCGATTCCGAGAAGAACCAGCACGTCGGGAACCTTGATCTTGTCGTAAACATAGTCACCCAGGAAACCGACGAGGATGATGCCGCCGACAATAAAAAACAGAAGCGGAACATCCATCACGGCATCTCCGGTAGTTTCTCCAATTCGTGCCACAAGAGATCCAGACGATTGGCTGCCGAGGCGAGATTCGTATCCAGATCCGCCCTGATCTTCCGCAGCATTTGATGCAATTCCTTCAGGGTTGTTTTTTCCTGAGCGGAAGCCAGGGCCGACGCCTTGTCGAACCGCGCATCGATCAGATTCAATTCATTCTTGGCGTTGCCGATATTCTTGTCGCTGATTTCCAGACGAACTTTCAGAATCTGCCTTTTGATATTCGCCAATATTCCTCGAAATTGAGTGGTCTGAACGAGGGACTTTGTCGCATCGTCGATTTTTTTTGCAGTTTCTTCCTGTTGCTTGAGGCCTTTTTCGATTCGGTTTTTCTGCCCGGTCATCTCATCGTCGATTCGTTTTATGTCTCCCTTTGTCTTGACGCTCAAGGCATCGATGCGCGAAATTTGCTGGTTCATCATATTTACAATCGTTTGGGCATCTGCACCGATTTTCAACTGGCCTTCCTTGCTCGCCTGTTCCGAGACAGCGATATATCCCTCTATTTTCTGCAGACGTTCATTTGCCTGTTTCATCTGTAAATTCAGATCAGATGTGTTTTCCCGGATGAGTCCGGGCAAAATGAAATAGGCGCCGATTCCGGCAATGGCAATGAGAACGGCCGTTACCAGAAGACTGACAAAAATGTTGGTCTTCATGATTTCCTCCTTCATCTAATCGAAAATAGACCTTGTTTTACTTTCTTTGCGCGCGATTCGCCGCCATTTCAACGATTATACTGTGCACGTGCGGGTGGATTGAAATGACACATTTTATGAGCAGGTTGCAGCATGCTGAATGTTTTTTACATTTCATCTGCAGCGGGCCACATCGTCATTCAGCAAGTATAGAATATTCGACATTGCTGTAATTTGTCAATTGATTTCTACAGAAATGATTAGTATACTAATGACAGAGAAACGATCGAAATGACTCCGTCAGGAGGAGAAATAAAATGAAAAGATAATTTGACCCACGCAGAGGAAACGATGGTGCGGATGCATGATGAAATTTACCATCCGAACCGGATCGGGATGAAAGTTGGGCATATGGCAAGAAAATCAGTCTTCGTATCGGAAATCATCGATAACATTAGGCGTGTTTTCCAGGTCATCAATGAACAGTCCAAAAGGGCAAAACGAAAGACGGGTCTTACAGGGCCTCAACTATGGGCAATCAAGACGATTGCGGCATTATCCCCGGTCAGGGTATCCGATCTTGCGCTTCACATGTATCTTCATCCGGCGACTGTCGTAGGGATACTCAATCGTCTCGAATTGCAGGGACTGATCAACCGGATCCGAGCTTCCGGCGACCGAAGGGTCGTTCATGTGGAACTGACGGATGCGGGCAATGCACTGGTGACAAAAGCGCCAAAAGTTCACCAGGACTTACTGGTGTCCGGTCTGGAGGATTTAACAATTGTGAAACTGCAAGAGATCTCAACCGGTCTTCGGTTACTGGTAAATATTCTCGGGGCACAGGAGCTTCCGCCACGGCTGGTCCTTTCACCGGAGCTAAATTTGCCGGGCAAAGAGGAAAGAACGTCACATAGGAAGACGTTGAAGGGAAACAAAGTTGTCGTGCAAAAAAAGAACTTCTAATCGACCACGAGAAAGGGGGTGTTTAGGATGTATCAAAAGGTTCTTGTTCCCCTTGACGGTTCAAAGCTTGCCGAGTGTGTTTTTCCCGAGGTGAGAAACCTGTCAAGGGGAGGCGTTGTCGGTGAGGTAATTCTTTTAAACGTTGTGGAAGTTCCTTCCGTTTGGGTCGCGGAAGGATTTGATTTCATTTCACTTAAAGACAATCAAATGGCGGCGAAGAAAAAGTATCTCGCAGAGCAGCAGTCCCTGTTAAGTTCGGAGGGGATGACAGTCAACGTAGCGGTGCTGGAAGGCGAAACAGCACATACAATCATTGATTATGCAAAAGACAACCATGTCGATCTGATCGTAATAGCCACACACGGATACAAAGGGGTAAAGCGTGTCATGTTTGGAAGTGTGGCTTTGAAGGTTCTTCACGATGCCCATGTGCCGGTACTGCTGATCAGGCCGGATGTTTTAGAGACATGAGACAGCATCGTAAGAAGCAAGAGGAAACCGAATAGAGAAACGAGGGATGGTTCCATTGCAGCATATGCATATCTTCCCGGAACCATCCCAGGTAATTGATCATTCAAAACCGACTGCCCCTCCGTACGTTATTCTGATATAATCGTCTGGGTTATGCAGGCAGCGGGAATCCCGATCGACAGGAATAAGAAAGGACTGCCCGTGAGCTTTGCAAGACGATGAAGCAAAGGAACTGAAGAATGAACAGCTCTCTGGATCTTGCCCTGATCGGCAATTGTAGAATCGGCGCCCTGATCGACTCCATGGCGGAGATCGTCTGGTGCTGCATTCCCCGCTTCGACGGCGACCCTGCGTTCTGTTCATTGCTGCAGGAGCATGCCCAGGGCGACGGAATGGGCTATTGCGTCATCGAACTGGCGGATCGGGTCGACACCGAGCAATCCTATCTTCCCAACACCGCCGTGCTGACGACACGCATGACCGACGCACACGGCGGCAGGATCGAAATTACCGATTTTGCCCCCCGCTTCCGCCAGTACGGCCGGATGTTCACCCCGATGATGCTGATCCGTCAGGTGCGCCGCCTTCAGGGAAGCCCGAGAATCCGCATCCGCGTTCGTCCGGCCTTCGATTACGGGCGGGAATGCTGCGGCACCACCTGCGGGAGCCATCATATCCGTTATGTGTCCCCCGACTGGGTTTTGAGGCTCACGACCGATGCGTCCATTACCACCATCCTCCAGGAAATCCCCTTTCTGCTCGAAGACCGCGTGAACCTGATCTTCGGCCCCGACGAGACGATTCCCGAGGCGATCGGGGAACTGGCCCGCCGATTCCGGTGCGAAACGCTCGACTTCTGGCGTGTATGGGTGCGCGACCTGGGCATTCCCTTCGAGTGGCAGGACGAGGTCATTCGGGCCGCCATCACCCTGAAACTCAACGCCTTCGACGACACCGGCGCGATCATCGCCGCCATGACCACGTCTGTTCCGGAGGCGCCGGATTCCACACGGAACTGGGATTACCGCTACTGCTGGGTCCGGGACGCCTATTTCGTGGTGAACGCCCTGAACCGGCTGGGCACGACCCACACCATGGAGCGTTACATCGGCTTCCTGGTCAACGTGGCCGCGGCAGCGACGGACGGGATGATCCAGCCGGTTTACGGCATCGACGGCCGCGCGCGGCTGGAGGAGAGGGAGGTCGGGACCCTCTCCGGTTACCGCGGGATGGGGCCGGTCCGGGTGGGCAACGAGGCCTACAAAATGCAGCAGCACGATGTGTACGGTTCCGCCATCCTGGCCATGACACACGCCTTTTTCGACCGCCGGCTGATGCACCGCGGAGACCGGGCCCTGTTTCATCGCCTTGAACCGCTGGGTGAAGCCGCTGTCCGGGTGCACGACCAACCGGACGCCGGGCTGTGGGAATTGCGCGGGACCCGCAGGGTGCACACCTTCTCCAGCATCATGTGCTGGGCGGCCTGCGACCGCCTCTCCCGCATCGCGGCCAGCCTCGGCCTCGAAGACCGTTCCCGCCACTGGGCAGGCCAGGCGGCCCGGATTCACGCCGTCATCTGTGCGCAGGCATGGAACGGCCGGAGAAAGGCCTTCGCCGCCTCCTTCGGCGGAGAGGCGCTGGATGCCAGCCTGCTGCTGATGCACGATGTGGGGTTCCTCGCGGTGGACGATCCCCGCTTTGCCTCCACCGTCTCCGCCATCGAAAAGGATCTGCGCAAGGGAGACTACATCTTCCGTTACATCGACCCGGACGATTTCGGCGCACCCGTGAACGCCTTCGTTGTCTGCACCTACTGGTATATCTACGCCCTCGCGGCGCTAGGGCGGGCCGAAGAGGCCCGCAGCCTGTTCGAGAACCTGCTTTCCCGGCACAACCGGCACGGGCTCATCGCCGAGCACCTGGATGTTCGCACCGGAGAGCAGTGGGGAAACTTCGTCCAGACCTACAGCATGGTCGGCCTGGTCAATACCGCCATACGGCTGAGCAAACGGTGGGATCATGTATTTTAGGAGGGACTTGTGAAATCGCTCCGTTCCCTGCGCCTGACGCTGCGCTTTATCCTCCCATTGGCGATCACCCTGATCCTCATGGCCTATGCGGTCGTGCCTCTTGTGGACAAGCTTACCCTGCAGTGGTTCGTCCGGGACCTGGACATCCGCTCCAAGCTGATTGCCAATTCGCTGCAGGATCCGCTCATGGATTTCCTGGAGAGGGGCGACAGGGGGAAAATCCATGTACTCTTCAGCAACGTAATCAAGGACGAGCGGCTTTTTGCCATCGGCTACTGCAACGGAGGCGGAAAACTGCTCTACCATACCCCGACATTTCCGAAATCCGTCCAGTGCCTTTCCGACGAACCCGCGAAAGAGAAACCGCCTTCCATTCATCCCCTCCCACAGGGACCGGTTCACGTCTCGTACAATCCCGTGGACAATCCCGACGACCGGGAAGGAGTGCGGGTCGGTTCGCTGGTGATTGTGCACGACATGAGCTACGTCGAGCGCCGGAGCGAGGCCACCCGCAAATACATCATCCTGTTCTTCGTGGTGCTGGGCGTGATCATCTCCCTGATCACGGTATTCGTCGCCCACCTGAGCTGGAGAGGATGGATGGCCGGCGTCCGGGCCATGCTGCGCGGCGAGGGGATCGTGAAACCGTTCGCCGCCCAGGTGACGCCCGCCGAACTGAAGCCCCTTGCCGGCGACCTGCGAAACCTCTTCCGGACGCTGGACGCGGAACGCCGCTTCACGGAGGACATCGCCATCACCTGGAGCCCCGATTCCCTCCGTCGGCTGCTGCAGCAGCAGCTTGCCGGGGAAAGGATCATCGTCGTTTCCAACCGCGAACCCTATATCCATGTCAAAAGTGGTGAACGGATCGAGGTTTCGAGACCGGCGAGCGGACTGGTCACGGCCGTCGAACCGGTCATGCGGGCCTGCTCGGGAACCTGGATCGCGCACGGCGGCGGCAGCGCGGACCGGGAAACCGTGGACGCGCACGACCGGGTCGGAATCCCGCCCGAACATCCGGAGTACACGCTGCGGCGCATCTGGCTCACAAAAGAAGAAGAAGACGGTTATTACTTCGGCTTTGCCAACGAAGGGCTCTGGCCGCTCTGCCACATCGCCCACGTACGACCGGTCTTCCGTTCCAGTGACTGGCGGCAGTACGAAGCAATCAACCAGCGCTTTGCCGACGCGGTGTCTGTGGAAGCGGAAAGCGACAATCCGGTCGTGCTGGTGCAGGATTACCACTTTGCGCTCCTGCCGGAAATGATCCGCAAAGCCCTGCCCAAGGCGACGATCATCACCTTCTGGCACATTCCCTGGCCCAACCCGGAATCCTTCGGCATCTGCCCCTGGCGGGAGGAGATCCTGCAGGGGATGCTCGGCAGCACAATCATGGGCTTCCATACCCCGCTCCACTGCCGAAATTTTCTCGAAACCGTGGACCGCTATCTGGAAGTCCGCATCGAACAGGAATCGTCGACGATATCCCGTCAGGGCAAGCTGACCCTGGTGGAAAACTATCCCATCTCGATTCAGTGGCCGCCGCCGTGGCATGACACGCAACCCTCCGTCGAGGAATGCCGGCGGGAGGTGTGTCAGTCGGCCGGACTGGCGCCGGACTGCCTGATCGGACTGGGCGTCGACCGCCAGGATTACACCAAGGGAATCCTCGAGCGCTTTCGTGCCGTGGAGAACATGCTCGAAACGCATCCCGAAATGATCGGCCGGTTCACCTTTATCCAGATCGCCGCCCCGAGCCGCTCGTCGCTGGAGGATTACCAGATGTTCGCATCACAGGTCCGCAGTCTCGCAGACCGCATCAACCGGCGCTTTTCGAGGGGCGACTACCGGCCGATATGCCTCAAGGCGGAACACCACGAGCCGGAGGCGGTCAACCGTTACTACCGGGCGGCAAACGTCTGCATGGTGACCAGCCTGCACGATGGAATGAACCTGGTGGCCAAAGAGTTCGTGGCCTCCCGGGACGATGAGCGTGGCGTGCTCATCCTCAGCCAGTTCACCGGCGCCGCCCACGAACTGCACGAATCGCTCATCGTCAACCCCTACCACATCGAACAAACCGCCGAGGCCCTCTTCCAGGCGCTCACCATGCCGGATTTCGAACAGCGGGAGCGGATGCGCAGCATGCGGTCGCTCGTTCGCGATTTCAACGTCTACCGCTGGGCCGGCCGAATGCTCCTCGACGCCGCCCGAATCCGGCAGCGGGAGAGATTGGCCCTGCGCATCGGGGGCACAATATGACCGCCGCCACCGGACGGACCTGCATTTTCAGTCCCGCCGGCTTGTCCGCGCTCCGGAACTTCACCGACCGGACAACGCTTTTCACATTCGACCTGGACGGAACCCTGACCCCGATCATCGAGGACCCCTCCGGCACTCGAATTACAGGCGATGTGCGCGAAAGGATGGTCCGCCTGTGCGGCCTGGCGGATGTGGCCATCCTCACGGGCCGTGCCCGCGAGGACGCCCGTTCGCGCCTCGGCTTTGAACCGCGTTTCATCGTGGGCAACCATGGAGCGGAGGGCATCCCGGGATGGGAGGAGCGGGAACGTGAATTCGCCGAACGCTGCCGCACGTGGGAGGCTCAGCTTCGGGGCCTTCTGCCTTCGACCGGCCGAAGTGGGATCGTGATCGAGAACAAGGCTCCTTCACTGTCGATCCACTATCGAAAAGCCCCACGGCGGCAGGCGGCTCATCGTGATATCCTTCGCGCCATCGAGCGCCTGGCGCCCCTCCCCCGGCGAATCGCCGGCAAGTGCGTCGAAAACATTCTGCCACCGGAAGCCCTGAACAAGGGTGAGGCGCTCATGCGGATCATGGCGCTTGCGGGTTCAGTCCGTGCCGTTTTCGTCGGCGACGATGAAACGGATGAAGACGTGTTCCGCATGAGAAACGACTGCATTCTCGGAATCCGGGTGGGAAATGGCCTTTCCAGCCACGCCGCTTTCTTCCTTTCGAACCAGAAAAAGATGGCCCGCCTGCTGGATGAAATCCTCGGCGCGCTTTGATCTGCCCCCCTTAAACCACTCGATTCAGAATTCGGAATGAAGTCCCCCCGCAGAAGATTTCAATTTGTCGTGCTTACTTTTTCTCTTTTTTCTTCCAGACACCAAGAATAATCGGTATTCCAATCACGGCAATGAAAACAAACAGGAAGATCAGTTCTTTTAGGTCTATCATTGCGTTATCCAATCCTTTTCAAAAAATGACAGCCTGACACTACTTCATGAATTTGATTCTGGAAAGACCGCCGGCCAAGACAAATATGAAAAAAAAGACAATGACGCAGACAAGTATGATGCTGATCCCGGCAGACAAATCCATGACCTTGATACCGTATATGGCAAAAATCGCACACGCTGTTGCAAGGCCCTGAGACAGAATTTCGATCATCCGACCTCTCTCGATTCATTTCGAATAAAAAAGCCGCCACCCGACAATTACGTCAGATGGCGGCCCGACCATCGAAAGTCCTCCAGAAATCTTATCGATTTCTGAACCCTGATTTATTACTTTTCACTGTTTTTTATATACGAGCAACCCTGCATTGTCAACAATGAGATTTATAAAGACAATATGGACGCCAAAACAAAGAGGCATTTGGTTCCTCATGCCGGCGAAAACTCGCCATGCACCGCTTTGCCTTCGCTTTTCCATCCCGATTTTCCCCCGTTCACTTCGCGGTTTGCGATGCGGCGGCCGGCGCCCTTCCGCGCACGACCCGCTTTTCAATACCCACGATCAGCATCACGACGGACGCGGCGGCCAGGATGCGCAGCCAGGACGCAACCCCGATGGGAGCGCTCTCGAACGCGACGTTCATCACCGGAATATAGGTGAACAGCAGTTGCAGAAGGACCATGGCGGCCGCCCCCGCGAACACCCAGGGATTGGAGAAAAAGCCCACCTCGAACATGGATTTCGTCAGCGAGCGGCAGTTGAAGAGGTAGAAGAGCTCCACCATCACGAAGACGTTCACGGCCACGGTCCGCGCCTCCGCCTCGGAGGCCCCGAGAAAGGCAAGTTCGTACTCGAAGAGGCCGAAGGCGCAAACCAGCATCAAAAACCCCACGATCAGGATGCGCCAGATCAGGACGCGGGTGAGAATGGGCTCCTTCGGATCGCGCGGAGGACGGTCCATGATGCCCGGCTCCTTGGGTTCGAAGACGAGCATGAGTCCGAGCAGCACGGCCGTGGTCATGTTGATCCACAGGATCTGAACCGGGAGGATCGGCAGAACGGCTCCCGTCAGCACAGCGGCCAGGATCACGAGCCCCTCGCCGATGTTGGTGGGCAGCGTCCAGACGATGAACTTGGTGATGTTGTCGAACGTGCCCCTTCCCTCCTCCACCGCCGCCTCGATGGACGCGAAGTTGTCGTCCGTGAGGATCATGTCCGCGGCCTCCTTGGCGACATCCGTGCCCGTGATGCCCATGGCGACGCCGATGTTCGCCCGCTTCAGCGCCGGGGCGTCGTTCACGCCGTCGCCGGTCATGGCCACGACGTTGCCCCTGGACTGAAGGGCCTCCACGAGGCGGAGCTTCTGCTCCGGGGCGACCCGCGCGTAGACGGAGACATCCTCGACGGTGTCGATCAGCTCCTTCTCGCCGATGTCGGCCAGTTCCCTGCCGGTGATGACCCTTCCCGCATTGCCAAGCCCGATCTGCCGCGCGATGGCCGCGGCCGTGAGCGCATGGTCGCCCGTGATCATCTTGACACGGATGCCGGCACTGTGGCATCGACTCACCGCCTCGATGGCCTCGGCCCGCGGCGGGTCGATCATGCCCTGCAGCCCGAGGAAGGTCATTCCGCCCGCCACATCCTCATGCCCGATCTTTCCAGTCCCCTTCGTGAATTCCTTCCGCGCGAAGGCCAGGACGCGAAGACCCCGTACGGCCATTGCTTCCACCGCCCGTGTGACCGGCGGGGCGTCGAGATTCACGGATTCGCCCGTCGCGGAGAGGGCCGCCGCGCAGCGATCCAGCATGGTTTCCACCGAGCCCTTGGCATACGCAACCGCCACCCCCCCTTCCGGAGCGGCATGGAGGGTCGCCATGTACTGGTGCTGCGATTCAAAGGGGATCGTGTCGAGGCGCGCCCGCTTTCCCGTCTCCCCTTCCATCGAGAGACCGCCCTTTGCCGCGGCGGCGATCAGAGCGCCCTCGGTGGGGTCTCCCTGCACGGCGAGGCGTCCCTCCTTCTGCACCAGGAGGCTGTCGTTGCACAGCAGGCCGCACCGGAGCGTCTCCAGAAGCGCCGCTGCGGGGGTTTCCACCGGCGCGCCCCCCGCAGCGGCGATCCGGCCGGAGTGCGCATACCCGGCGCCGCTCACGGAGAAGGATTCACCGCCCGCATGGATCTCCTGCACCGTCATCTGGTTCTCGGTCAGGGTGCCCGTCTTGTCCGAACAGATGACCGTCGTGCTGCCCAGCGTCTCGACGGCGGGCAGCTTGCGGATGATGGCCCTTCGGCGGGCCATCCGGGCCACCCCGATGGCCAGCGTGATGGTCAGGGCGGCGGGCAGACCCTCCGGAATGGCCCCGACGGACAGGGCCACCGCCGCCATGAACATGTCGAACGCGCTCGCGCCGCGCAGAAGGCCGACTCCGAAGGTCGCAGCCGCCAGCAGCAGGATGACATAGAGCAGAACCTTGCTGAATTCGGAGATCTTCCGGATCAGCGGGGTCTCCAGCTCCGTTGTCGCGGAGATCAGGCCCGAGATGCGGCCCACCTCCGTGCCGTCCCCGATGGCGACGACGATGCCCGTGGCCTGGCCGTAGGTAATCAGGGCGGAGCCGTAGACCATGTTCTTCCGGTCCGCCAGAACGGCATCGTCGGACAGGGGTTCGCGGCTCTTTTCCACCGGCACAGACTCTCCGGTGAGCGCGGACTCGTCGGCCCGCAGGTCCCGCACGGACAGCAGACGCATGTCCGCGGGGACCTTGTCGCCTGACTGCAGCAGGACGATGTCCCCCGGAAGGACCTCCGTCGAGGAGATCCGCGTCTTTTCACCGGAGCGCACGACGGTCGCCTCGGTAACCATGGTTTCGGCCAGGGCCTCGATGGCCCGGACCGCCTTGGACTCCTGGAGAAAACCGATCAGGGCATTTACGAGCACCACCCCGAAGATGACGCCCGCGTCCACCCATTCCTGAAGCAGGGCCGTGATGAGGGCCGCGGCAAGCAGAATGTAGATCAGGGGCTGGTGGAACTGCAGAAGGAACCGGATCAGGGGACCCCGGCCCTTCTTCGCGGTGATGACGTTTGCCCCGAACCGCCGGCGCCGGTCCGTGATCCCTGCCAGGTCAAGCCCCCTGTCCCGGTCGCTCTCCAGAAGATCGAGCACTTCCTCCGCGGGGAGCAAATGCCACTTTTTCCCATTCCGTTTTTCCATGAATCACTCACCTTTCCACAGGATGGCCGCCATGCGGCAGAACGTTTCTACTCACTCATTACAGAAGACGGCAAATCTGCCTTGCTCCTCGTCCACGCTGTCATGTAACCATGATCGTTTTAAAAAGGGAAATCCTATTTCTCCCGTTTCACACGGCAAAAGTGACTTTGAGGATTCGAGTCAGAAGATCGATGTTTATTTTTTCTTCTTCACTTCGGTCCTTATCAACAGCGGCCGCTATTGACAGGGCCGGGCTTTTGACATATACGAGACACAATCGGTCCGTCGGGATTTTTCGGCGGCCACAACCAGAGAAAGGAGATGAAAATGAAGAGGCTATCTATCATCGGATGCATCGTGGCAGTTTTTTTACTGGCGGGTTCCGCCTGGGCGGCGGACCGGGGGATGTACGTTGGAGTCGGGGGCACGCTTGCCGTGGAGTACTTCGATGCCCAGGAATTCGACACCGTGCGGCCCTACGGATTCGATCCGTCCTACGACAACACATGGGGCATCTACGGAAGGTTCGGTTATAAACTGCATCCGGCCCTTTCCCTGGAAGTGGCCCTCGAGTATCTGTCGGGTTTCAATGCAAGCCAGACTTTCACATGGGCGGGATCGAGCCAGGCCAGTTTCGATTCGGACCTCGACGTATTCACGATCATGGCCGCGGCGAAACTCTATCCGCCCCTGCCGGGAATCGTCAAACCCTACTTCGTGGCCGGGCTGGGCCTCATGAAGGCATCCTTTGACACGACGGTCAGCGCCCCGGGTTACCTGCCGACGTCGTCATCGAACGACGAAACGGACCCCTGCGGCAAGCTCGGGATCGGCGTCGACATCTACATCAACCCGACCCTGTCCGTCAATGTGGAGGCCGCCTACACCTCCGGGTTCGGCGAACTGGACACGGTGCGTTATTTCGGGCTCAGCGCCGGTCTGGGGTTCCACTTCTAATCGCACCGGCGCCGCGAAGCCGGGGCCGGATTGACGTTCGATGTCGCCCGTCAGGCGCGCTCGCCTGCTTTGCGGAGGAGCAGTTCCCAGTCCTCGTCGACCATTCGCTGGATCTGGTCGAGATCCGCGTCGGTCAGGTGCCGGAAGCGCCCCTGGAGCCTGAAATACTCCCGGACGAGGTATTCCCTGGGCTTGTAATTGATGGTGTACCGCAGGCCGTTTTCCACCTCATAGAGGGGAAAGATGTTGGTCTGGACGGCCATGCGGGCGATCTTGACGGACATCTCCGAGGGGATGCGCCAGCCCGTGGGGCAGCTCGCGTAAATGTGAAGAAACCGCGAGCCCTTCAACTCCTTTGCCTTTCGGGCCTTGCGGAGCAGGTCCTCCGGAAAGGCGATGCTGGCCGTCGCCGCGTAGGGAATCCGGTGGGCCACCAGGGCCTCCACGATGTTCTTCTTCCTCAGCTTTTTCCAGTCCGCGCCGGTGGTCGTCGTCGTCCATGCCCCATAAGGCGTGGACGAGCTGCGCTGGATGCCCGTGTTCATGTAGGCTTCGTTGTCGTAGCAGACATAGATGAAGTCCTCGTTGCGCTCCACGGCGCCGGAGAGCGCCTGAAAGCCGATGTCGAAGGTGCCGCCGTCGCCGGCCCAGGTGACCACCGTGGTTTCCCTATCCCCCTTCATGTCCAGGGCGGCCCGGACCCCGGTGGCCGTCGCGCCCCCCGTCTCGAAGGCCGCGTGGATCACCGGAATGTTCAGGCTGGACTGGGGATAGGGCCCCGCGATCACCGACCAGCAGCAGGCCGGCATCACCATCATGGTTTTCCCCCCCAGGGCCTTGAGCACAAAACGCATGGCGATCGTGGCGCCGCATCCGGGGCAACCCACATGCCCGGAATGGACGAATTCCCGGTCCATGATGTCCGTCATGATTTCTTCAGTCGGCATGCTTGACCTCCTTCAGGCCCATCCAGATGCTTTCCTTTTGCGGCGTTTCGCTTTCCTTGACCTGTTTGTAGATTTCCGTCAGCAGCCCGGGCGTGATGTCCCGGCCGCCGATGCCGGCTACGAAGCCGAAGACGGGCGGGTGGTCCGCGACGTTGCACAGGGCGGCCCGCACCTCCTGGGCAAAGATGCCGCCGGCGCCGAAGGAGAAATTCCGGTCGATGACGGCCACCTTCTTCGCGCGCTTCAGCGCCTGACGGACCCGCTCGAAGGGAAAGGGGCGCAGGAGCTTGAGCTTCAGGATCCCCGCCTTTTCCCCCTTCGACCGCAATTCATCCACCACGAGACGGCAGGTGCTCGTCACCGTTCCGGTCGTGACGAAAACGATCTCGGCGTCTTCGCAGCCGATGGCCTCCACCGGGCCGTAGCGGCGCTGGAAATGCCGGGCGTATTCCTCCTCGATCTCGTCGAAGCGGACCAGGGCCTCCTCCATGGCCATGGCGATGCTGTGGCGCATTTCCATGTAATCGGCCGGGGGAACGAGGGGCCCGAAACCGCAGGGGTGGGCCGTGTCCAGTTGAAACCGCGGCGCGTAGGGCGGCAGGAAGCGGTCGACCTCTTCCTGGCCGGGAACATCAACGGCCTCGTAGGTGTGGGAGAGATAGAAGGCGTCCAGGACGACCATGACGGGCAGGTTGACCGTCTCGGCCAGGCGGAAGGCCTGGAGGGTCGTGTCGAGGACTTCCTGGCCGTCCTCGCAGTACATCTGGATCCAGCCGGTGTCCCGCTGGGCGAGGCTGTCCGTCTGGTCGATCCAGATGTTCCAGCCCGGCGCGAGGGCCCGGTTGACCTCGGCCATGACGATGGGAAGCCTGGCGCCGGACGCCCAGTGGAGCAGCTCGTGCATCAGGGCCAGCCCCTGTCCGGAAGTGGCGGTGAAGGTCCGCACCCCGGCGGTCTGCGCCCCGATCAGCGCGGCCATGCAGGAATGCTCGCTCTCCACCCGGAGGAATTTGGCATTCATCGCCCCCTTGGTGCAGTATTCCGACAGGATCTCCACGATATGGGTCTGCGGCGTGATCGGATAGGCGGAGATCACCTGCACCTTTGCCAGCCGCACCGCTTCCGCCACCGCATGGCTTCCTTCCAGGACGCGTTTCATGACTTCTCCTCCCCCAGGGACATGGCGTTGCGCGGGCATTCCACCACGCACAGGCCGCACCCCTTGCAGTAGTCATAGTTGATGTGCCGTCCCTGATGGTCCTTGTCCCGGATCACCGAGGTGTCCGGGCAGAAGATGAAGCAGTTGTCGCACTGGTTGCACAGGCCGCAATTGAAGCAGCGCTCCGACTCCTTCATGGCCAGATGGGCGGAAATCTTCAGGTCGATCTCCTCGAACGAACGGATCCGCTCGTCCCGGAGCAGGCGCGGCTGGATCACCCGGGGGACGAACTGGAAGTGATCGGTGTTGATTTCCTCGTAGCGGACCACGTGGGGGTTCCTCAGCCGGCGCTCCCCGCCCATGTAGATCTCCATGGAAAGCGACGGGCCGCCGCCGACCCGGCAGGAATCGAGCTTCGGAACGATTGCATCGATCCCTTCCCGAAAAAGGGTGTCCAACGCCATGGCCGCCTGTTTGCCCGAGGCGACGGCATGGACAACGCTCCGGGCGTCGTTGGTCAGGTCTCCGCCGAAGGCCGTGACGGCGCCCGGCTGTCCGTGCGCCAGGACGGCATGACTCAGCCGGAGCAGGCCCGCCTCTCCTTCCGGGGGCAGGTGCCAGGATTCCGCGGCGCCGGCGCCGATGGCCTTGAAGACCCTCTCCACGCGGACCTGCCTTGTTTTTCCGGCCTCGGGAACAATGCGCCCCCTGCCGCCTTCCTCGCCGGCGATTTTCATCTCCTGCAGCGTGAGAACGATCCCGTCCCCGTCCGCGGCCACGGCCGCCGGAGCGACCAGCTCCTGCAGCTCCACGCCCTCCTCCAGGGCCATTTCCACTTCCAGATCGAACGCGGGCATGTCCCGGCGTCGCCGCCGGTAGAGGAGCAGCGCCTTTCCGCCCAGGCGCACGATGCTGCGCGCCACGTCGACGGCCGTGTTTCCCCCGCCGACGACCGCCGACACGCCCGAACAGGACGGCGTTCCGCCTGCCCGCAACGCGCGCAGAAAATCCAGGCCCTCGCCGACCTGCGGCAGCTCCTCGCCGGGCGCCTGCAGCGACATTCCCCGGCCATGGCCGCAGCCGATGAAGACGGCGTCGTAATTCTTCCTCAGGCCGGCCAGCGCGTCCGGTTCCACCGGCCTTCCCGTGAAGATCGA
The DNA here is from genome assembly GCA_963709485.1 of uncultured delta proteobacterium. Taxonomy (GTDB): domain Bacteria; phylum Desulfobacterota; class Syntrophia; order Syntrophales; family Fen-1087; genus JAXDBM01. The sequence continues at coordinate 567,906 of CAVPWE010000001.1, read as the reverse complement.
GACGCCCAGGGCCTCGATCTGCCGCAGGTCGTGGCGGAGCGCGTTCAGCGGCAGGCGGTACGCGGGGATCCCCCAGCGCAGCACGCCGCCCGCCTCGGACGAGGCCTCGAAGACATGGCAGGTGTAACCCAGCAGGGTCAGGAACCAGGCCGCCGACAGCCCCGCCGGTCCGGCGCCGACAATGGCGACCTTCCGCTGCTGCTCAGGCCGCCTCTCCATTTCCGGCGTGATCCGGTAGCGAATCGCCGTATCGGCGAGAAAGCGTTCGAGGCTGTGGATGGCCACGGCCGCATCGAACTCCCGGCGGTTGCACCGGTCCTCGCAGGGATGGAAGCAGACGCGCCCGCAGACCGACGGCAAGGGGTTCTCCCGCAGGATCGCCTCCCAGGCCTCCTTGAAAAGCCCCTGCGCGGCCAGCATCTCGATCCGGGCGATGTCTTCCCCGGCCGGACAGGCGGCGCTGCAGGGGGAGGTCTTCTCGTCGTACCGGGGTCGCAGGAAGCGCCAGGAACCGGTTTTGTTGCTCTCCGTCGTGAGATAGGTGCGCGGCATGTAGAGGGGTATGGGCTTCATGGCTTCGTTCATCATCGGTTCCCCGCTTTGCTATGCGATCATGCCCACCAGGCACACCGCGTCGAAGGCCTCCCGGGCCGCCTCGATGTTGCGCTCCGCCTCGGCCTGGATGTCCTCCCGAATGGCTTCCGCCACGGCCTCCAGGGGCGGCATTTCCAGCACCCGGGCAAAGGCGCCGATCATGGTCGTGTTGACGATGGGATGGGTCCGCGTCCCCAGGCGGTGCTGGATGGCGATCCGGTTGGCATCCACGTGGGCGAGACGGAATCCGACAAAGGGCGCGAGGTCGGCGGGCATCGACGAACTGTTGATCAGGATCCAGCCTCCCGGCTTGAGGCCCCGGGTGACGCTGATGCTGTGCAGGAGGGTCTGGTCCTGTACGGCGACATGATCCGGCTCCGTGACGTTGGTCCGAAGCAGGATCTTCTTCCGGTCCAGGCGGACGTAGGCCTCGACGGGCGCGCCACGCCGCTCGACCCCGAAGAAGGGGAAGCTCTGCACCTGCCAGCCCGCCTGGAAAAAGGCCTTGGCCAGCAGGATGGTGGCCACCACCGTCCCCTGCCCGCCCCGCCCGTGAAAACGGATCTCGATCATCGCAATCCCCTTTCAGGCCTTGCTCCAGACCACGACGACGGCCTTGGCCGGCTGGTCGGTCAGCGACCGGAAGCTGTGGTTCAGGGCGGAATCGAAATACAGCGCATCGCCCGCGGAGAGGGTTTCCACCCGGTCGTTGGTGCGGAACTCCAGCGTGCCCTCCAGGAGAAACAGGAATTCCTCCCCCTCATGGCTGGTGAACACCATGTCGGCCGTCTCCATGGGGACAAAGTCGACCCGCAGCGGCTCCATGTGCTTGCCGGGCATTCTGGCCTCGAGGGATTCGTAGACGTAATCGACTTCGCCCTCCCGGTGGTGGGGCCGCCTCTTGACGCGGACCCGCTCCCCCGCCCGGGTGATGGAGACCTGTTCCACCGGGGCCTCGTCCTTGAAGAAATACGCCATGCCCACATTCAGCGCTTTGGCAAGCTTGAGCAGGGTCGCCACCGGCGGCATGACCTCGTCCGCCTCGATTTCCGCAAGAACGGTCCTGGTCAGCCCGGTCTTGGCGGCCAGGTCCTGCAGGGTAAAAAAATTCTTTTCCCGAAGATCTCTGATCTTGCCGCCGATTTTGAGATCTTCGACGGCGGATCCGGTTTGTGCGCCCTGTGGCATCTTGTCACCTCCACCAAAAGGGTTTGGAACGGTTCATGCGCAAGGCATTCGCAGCCGACGGGCCTTGCATTCTTTTTTTTGGCCATGATGCTCCCGGAAAATCCCGATGTCAAGAAAAATGCCAAGCAGTCAAATATGCCCCTGAACCGCTCCGGAAAAATCATTGACATTCACTGTTGATCGGATTAAATTTTTAAATATATGTGCTGCTTGTGGCCCCCTCGGGACGAGCGGTATCCTGCTTTAAGGAAGATACAGTCCTCGTACCGGGATGCCATTGGAGGCCGGCATGATCAAGGATCTGGTCGTCAAAAACAGAAGCTGCCGTCGTTTCGATCAGGGATTTGCCATCTCTGTTGAAACGCTCCCTGGAGGACATTGTTCTTCCCTGAAGAAAGGAATCGTGGGGTGAATTATGCAAAAGATGGGTCAGGAACAGGGGCCGACCTTGTCTGATCGTGAGGGGGTCAAAGGTAAGGGGAAATTAGATGACTTGAGGCAGCTCCTGATCGTCTTCGTCATGCTTGCCCTCACGACGGTCCTCAATATCCTCTTGGCGCAATTCATTCATCCATCCTCATTGGTTTTCGTTTACCTCGTTCCCGCAATTGCCAGTGCGATATATTTAGGGAGCTGGGCTGCCGTACTGTCCTTTACCGGTGGTTTTCTCATATTTAATTTTCTCTATGTGGAGCCATATTACACCCTGCACATCTCCAAGCCGCAGGACATATATAATATTATTGTTTATTTCACCATTGCCGCGCTGATTACCTATCTCATCAACCTTGTTCGCCGTCAGACTTCATTTCTGAAAGACAGACTGGATCGCGTCTCGCTGATCGAAGACATGAGCAGAGATTTTCTATCCCTGATCCCTATCGAAAAACCCTCTTTGAACCAGAATCTTCCTGAATCACTGCGGACGAGAGTGCTCAGTCAATTGGGAAATCTTGCCTTAAAGTACACGAAAATGATTGTGAATGTGCCGGCTTTAATATTTTTCCGGGAAGAGGATGGAAGCCTCAGGGTTTGGGCAAAAAGCAGCGTCGATTTGGAAATCTCTGAAAGGGAGAAGGTCGCCGCGAACTGGACCCTGAACAATGGAGAGGTTTCGGGTGCGGGAACGCATACCCATTCAGACACACCATTCTATTTCATTCCCATGAAATCCCTTGAGGGGATTATCGGCGTCCTTGGAATCTTAAGCGACTCCAAAGATCTTTTCCCGGAACAGCGCCGTCTTTTGGGAACCATCTCCAATCTGACAACCATTGTTGCGGCACGATGGATGGGCGTCTGAAATTCATGCGCGACGGAGTCTTTTCATCCAAAATTAAAGTTCTATCTGCGTGCCGAGTTCGACAACCCGGTTGGGTGGAATACCGAAATACGCTGTTGGATTCCCGGCGTTTCTGGACATAAAGGCGAAAATGGCTTTGCGCCAGCGCATCATCTTGGACCGTCCCCCCGTTAGAAGCGTTTCTTTTCCCGAAGATCTCTGCTCTTGAAGCTCCCGGAAAATCCCGATGTTAAGTAAAATGAGAAGCGTTAAAAATCATTGACTTTCCTTTTCGATGGGACTAAATTTGCATCCGTGTGCCGGGCCCTTTCACGCCCCGGATGAGCGATATCCGGACAGCTTGAAGGAAATCAGGGAAACGCGGACGATCCCGGACTTCCCGGATGCGCCCGTGATGTTATAGATGGAATCCCGAAGCAGGGACCGTTTCTTCATTTTATTTTAATTCAACGAAAGGAGAGCGTTCATGACTACCACCATCATCGGCATCATCGGCTTCATCCTTTACGTAGGCCTGTACTTCACCTACGGGAAAAAGATCGAACGGGATGTTGTCCGGGCCTCGGACGAGATCGACGCCCCGTCCAAGCGCCTCTACGACGGCATCGACTACGTCCCCGCCCACCGGATGGTCCTTTTCGGCCATCACTTCTCGTCCATCGCCGGGGCAGGCCCCATCGTCGGCCCCGCCATGGCCATGTGCTGGGGCTGGCTTCCCGCCCTGGCCTGGGTCTGGCTGGGCAACATCTTCATCGGCGCCGTCCACGACTACCTCGCGCTCATGGCCTCCATGCGCTACGACGGCAAGTCCATCCAGTTCGTCGCCACGGACCTCATCTCCAAACGGACGGGGACGGCCTTCTACTGGATCGTCTTCTTCCTGCTGGTCCTGGTCGTGGCGGCCTTCGGCACCGTCATCTCCTCCATGTTCGTGAAGACGCCGGAGATTGCAGGCGCCTCGATCTTCGTCACCATCGCGGCGATCATCCTAGGCTACCTCATCTATCAGATGAAGATGAACCTGCCCATCGCCACGGTCATCGGGATCATCCTGATGGCCATCGCCATCTGGCTGGGAACCATCGTTCCCGTGGCCCTGAGCTTCGAGGCCTGGCTGGTGATCCTCTTCATCTACATCATCATCGCCGCGGCCATCCCGGTGAACATCCTGCTGCAGCCCCGGGATTACCTGAACTCCTGGCTCCTCTACTTCGGTATCGCCATCGGGTTCATCGCCGCCTTCTTCACCTTCCATGGGATCGAGATCCCGGCCTACTCGACATTCTCCCCCAACCTGATCGGAGGAAAACCGACGCCCTTCTGGCCGGCCATTCCGCTGATCATCGCCTGCGGGTCCCTGTCGGGCTTCCACTCCCTGGTGGCCTCAGGCACCTCGTCCAAGCAGATTTCCAAAGAGTCTGACGGCCTCTTCATCGGCTACGGCTCCATGTTCACGGAGGGCTTCCTCTCCACGATCGTCATCTGCGGCATCGCCGGGTTCGGCTTTACGGCCCTGAAGAACGGCCACGCCGCCCAGGTGGCCGCCGATGCCGCCAAGGCTGCCGCCTCGGGCGCCGCCTTCACGGCCCCCGTCTTCGCCCTGACGCTGGACAACTGGGGTGCGCTTTTCACCAAAGTTTCGTCTTCTCTCAAGCTTGATCAAGCGAACCTCGTCGTCCAGACCTACGCAGACATGGTGGCGGCAAGCTTCCTCAGCTTCATCCCGACGAAGATCGTCAAGATCCTCGCCGGTCTGTGGATCTCCGCCTTCGCGCTGACGACGCTGGACACGACGAACCGCATCGCCCGCTACTGCCTCGTGGAGATGCTCGCCCCGGTGAAGAACACCATGAAGGGCCTTTACAGCGTCCTGACGAACCGCTGGATCGCCTCGCTCGTGCCGGCAGCCATCGGGATATACCTCGCCTGGAGCAAACAGTTCACCATCGTCTGGCCGTCCTTCGGCGCGGCCAACCAGCTCATCGCCGCCATCGCCCTCATGACGGGAGCGGCCTATGTGTCCAAGAAGCTGAAGTCGAACTTCGCCATCATGGCCGTCGTGCCGGCCTACCTGCTCTGGATCACGGTGACCTGCGCCATCGTCTGGTTCATGATCGTCGTCATGCCCACCAACATCGCCAAGGCCCCCGGACAGGGCTGGACGGTGCAGATCATCATGGGCATCATGCTGCTGCTCAATTTCATCTTCATTTTCGATTTCATCAAGATGAGGAAGAAAGTGGAGTAGTAAAAAATCTTAACTGAACTCAGGGGGACAGATTTTTCATCTGTCCCCCGCTTTTTTCATCTTTTTTTACGAAACAAACATGACGCCGCATCCCCTTGTCCGCTTCTGCCGCCGGGTTTTTTCCGACATCGGCGCCCTCCAGCGGGAGAACCTCGTGTCCCTGACCTGCCTGGAGGCCCAGGAGCTGGAAAACATCTTCGCGCTTCTGCTCCTCGGTTCCTTCGTGGGGCTGCCCTCGCCGCCGAGCTTCCTGTCCGTGGAGCTCCTGCCCTTCATGGAGCGGGAGATCGAGGTCCTGCACCGGCGGGCGGAGGATGCCGGGGACATGCTGGCGGAGATCGCCGGCACCCTCGGGATCGACTGACGTGAAAATTATCTTTTTTACAGGCAAAGGCGGAGTCGGGAAATCCACGCTGGCGGCGGCCGCCGCCTGGCAGCTTTCCCGGAAAAACCGCGTCCTGGCCGTTTCCCTGGACCCCGCCCACAACCTGGGAGACGTCTTCGGCGTTTCCCTGGGGGACGGCAAGAAGAGCTTCTCCGAGAACCTGCAGCTCCGGGAAGTGGACCTGAAGAAGCTGGCCCGGGACTATCTCGAGCAGGAAACCCGCGTCCTGTCTGAGTCCTATCACTATCTGCGGACCCTGAACCTGGATCGGTACTTTTCGATCCTGAAATACTCCCCCGGCATCGAGGAATACGCCCTGCTGACCAGCATCGAGAAGACGCTCCGGGAGGAGGGAGCATTCGATTACATCGTGTTCGACACGCCCCCCACGGGGCTGACGCTGCGGTTCCTGGCCCTGCCCCAGGTGACCATGGCCTGGATCGAACGCCTGACCGCGATCCGCCGGCAGATCCTCGACAAGCGCCACACAATCCAGAAGATCCGTGGACCCCTCAAGGAAGGGGAGGCAAATCCGGAAATCCGCCTGCAATACGATGAGAAGGACGACGACATCCTCAAACGGCTGCGAATCCTCGACGGAAACTACAAGGCCCTGAGCCGGGACGCTCCAGGGAAAGGACTGCGGCGTCGTGGTGGTTTTCAATCCCGATCTCCTGTCGCTCCGGGAATCGGAGCGGCTCATTGAAGGGCTGCGGGAACTGAAGCTTCCGCTCGCGCTCCTGATCGCCAACAAGGTCACGGAGGAAAACCGGCACACGGCGGAGCACGTCACCGGCGCGCTGAAGCGCCAGGCCGGCGCTGCCGTCCCGACAGTCACTCGTGGCCCTGAACCGGGAATTCATCCTGGGCGGCTCGGCGCCCCTTTACGGAATTGCCGAAGACCTGACGGTCCATCTCAAGGAAGGAAGAACGGAACATGTTTGAGTACAGCCACCTGGCGAAGGAACCTCTTTTCTTTCTCTTTGTCGCCTTCTCGTTCCTGCTGGGGGCCGGTTATTTCTGGGGAAAGCGTACCAACTACCGGATCTTCCGCAGCGCCTTCAGCGACATGATCTCCGTGTTCCAGCCGACGGACCAGACCTTCACCAACATCGGCGGCCTGATCGGATACCACGCCAACCTGACCCTGCCGAAAAAATCTCCCGTGGAGCGGGTGGACGCCACCATCACCTTTCTGCCAAGGCATTCCTGGCTCTGGATGCCCGTCTCCAAGCTGATCCGCAAATACGACCGACTGTTCATCACCCTGCACCTTCGGCAGGCCCCCGGCGCCGAGGGACATCTGATCGAAGAAGGGTACAGCCGCTTCCGGGGACCGAAGATCGATAACGCAAACCGCCTGAAACAGGAGATGCTGACCTGGGGAAAGAGCAGCTTTCATCTTTATTACGGCAACGGGAAGATCCGCGATCAGTTGCGGACGCTGGCCGGAGGCTCCCCCGATCCGGGGAACGTCCGCCACGTGGCCTTCGTTCCGGAGCAGAAGCGCTGCTTTATCTTCATGATCCCCCGTGAAGGGCAGGTGGCGAATGATCTCACGCCGGTGTATCGCTGGCTTTTATCCCAGTTCAGACAGGAGGCATCACGATGAAGAAAATGATTTTGAAAACGGGAATACTCTTCGCCCTGGCGGCGCTGTGCCTGCTTTTTGCGGCCTGCGGCGATTCTGGCAAGGGGGTACCGGCACAGGCGGAGAAGCCGAAACCCGCGGCTGCGCAGGCAAACCCGCAGGCAAGCGCAACGGCACCGGCGCCTGCGGTATCGCCGAAGCCCGCCGGTCCGGGCAGCGCCCTGTCCTGCTACGAGATCGGGTTCCGGACCGGACGCTGTGTGGCCAAGTCCATGAGCGGGCTCCCCTGCGACGCGGGCGACGAGATCCCCATGCCGCCCGAATGCAAGGGGAAGCCGGAGACGGAAAAGGGCCTTCTCGAGGGAAGAAAGTCCGTCTATTAGTCGTTTTTTCTTGACAGAAAGGAAGGCGCCGCTTCATGATCAGGGCGATCAGGCGGCTGTTATCGCAGGGACGAACAACCCAGTCAGAATGAAGGAGGGCAGACCATGGCAAAGCGTGAGAAACTGGACGTTTTCGATTTTGCAATCAAGGCGGAAAAGGACGGCATGGCCTTCTACACGAAGGCGGCGAAGAAGTTCGACGCGGAAGACCTGAAGAAGCTATTCACGAACCTGGCCAAGGAAGAGGCGGCCCACCTGCGGCTCTTCTCGGACTTCAAGGTCCAGGCCGATGTCAAGGGGGTGGAGCAGACCCTGCGCAACCCGGAGATCGACGATTACCTCGAATCGATCGTCCAGGAAGGGCTGTTTCCGAGAGGCGAAACGGTGGACAAGCGGCTGGAAAAGGTCGAGACGGTGGGGCAGGCCTGCGCCATCGCCATGGCGGCGGAAAAGAACGCCATCCTCCTCTACTCCGAACTGGCCAAACTGGCCCGTGACAGGGACCAGAAAAAATTTTTCGAGAAGATCGCCAAGGAGGAAAAATCCCACATGGTCATGGTGCGCACCCTGCGGGCCAACCACGACCCGATGTACGCTGGCCTGACCTTCGGGAAGTTCTTCTGAGATCAGACGAACTCCACGCTCAGATCGGGAAACTCACGCTCCAGCTCCGCCGTCAGGTCCCGGATGATGGTGGAGACGATCGTCCGGGCAATCGCGGCACAGGTGACGCATTTGGGCAGGTGCGGGTAGACGTCTGTGAAGACGAACAGCTTTTTCTCGCGCTCGCTGTAGCGGAGCCGTTTCACCAGGCCGAGCCGGGAAACGGGCAGCCCGCTTTCCGGGTCCTTGACCCGCTCGAGGACCCGGTCGATCTTCTCGATCATCCGCGGCGACATCCCCTTGCCATCCCCCGTTTCAGGCTGATCTGCCATCTTTCATCCTTTCCGAAACTCTGATTTCATCCGTGCGTTTTCAGTTGAATGTTCCCGCCCGGCAAGGTCGTTTCCGCACCCTCCCGCTTACATCTCCACCCGGGTGACAACGCCGTGCAGTTTCCGGGCCGGCAGCCTGTGAAACTGCACGAAATTCGGAGACAGTTTCCTGATTGTACTGAATACTTTCCAGAACAGGTTCTTCGTCGTGATGTCTTCAACGCCGTAGAAGATGATCTTTTCCTGTATGCCCCTTTCCTGCAACAGCTTTTCAATGTTTACGACCATCATGTAACCGGCCTTGATCTCAAACAGGTGGAGTCCGGGGGCGAAATTCTGCTGATAGCTGGTTTCGACGCCGAAAGGCTCCTCGGTCCGGGTGATCGATATGAAAACATTGTTCTCGTAGATGATGCTGCTCCCGAGGATGCAATGGACGATATAAGGGGGAATGACGTTCCCCTGGCGTGTAAAAAAGAGCGCCGTGCCGGCGATGTTTCTTCCCTTGCCATAGACCTGCTCATAGCTGATCAGGAAGGCTTCCATATCCAGGGGCATCAGCCGCCGGAAGAGCACCTTTTGCCCTTTCGTATAGACAAGCATGATGAAAAAGGGAACGGCGGCAATGATCAGGGACCAATAGGCGCCGTGGGGCAGTTTGGTAAAGGTCGAGGCCAAATAGATAAAATCGATGAGACAGACCGCCAGGGCAATAGGGACCTTCCATTTGGTGGTGTGAGAAAAAACCATGATCATCATCAGGCTGGTAATGGTCATGGAACCGGTGACCGCCATGCCGTAAGCCGCCGCCAGATTGGATGACTTCTGAAACAGGAACATGATGAAGATGACGCTGACCATCATGATCCAGTTGATGGCTCCGATGTAGATCTGAGATTGCAGCTTGCGGGAAGTGTAATCGATCTTCATCAGGGGCATCAGCCGGGTGGTAATCCCCTGGTAAACGATGGAGAAGGCGCCGCTGATGATGGATTGGGACGCAATGATCGTCGCACACACTGTCAGCAGGAGGAAGGGGATGTACAGGAAAGACACCTGGTTCTGGATCATGCCGAACAGGTAGTGTTTTGCTTCCGGGTGCTGAATGGCGAAGACACCCTGTCCCATATAATTGATCACCAGGGCAACAAACACAAAATTCCAGGCCTGAAGGATGGGCTTTCTGCCCAGATGACCCATGTCGGCGTAAAGGGCCTCTCCGCCTGTCGCGCAGAGGATGACTTCCGAAAGAACGAAGAAAGCGGCAATGCCGTGCTGCTGGAAGAATTTGAGGGCATACCAGGGATTCACCGCCTTGACGATGTCCGGCATGGTCAGCAGGGAAGCAAGGCCGGAAAGCGTAAGGGTGCTGAACCAGACCAGCATGACCGGCCCGAAGGCGCCGGCAATGCGATCCGCTCCCCGGGACTGTGCAACAAAGAGGGCAATGGCAATGCCTGAGGCGATTCCGATCAGTGCTACCTGACTCAGATTTTCCATGCCGGGAATGATCAGCAGACCCTCAACGGCCGAGAGAATCGTGATCGCCGGCGTGATGACGCCGTCACCCAACAGCAGGGACACACCCATAAACGTAAGGATCCCTGCGAAGGAGATTGCGCGGGTTGATTTCAAATGGGTCAGCAGAATCTCCCGCAGCACGATCTCGCCGCCCTGTCCCTTGCGGGAGAGACTGGTGGCCAGCCAGGCATATTCGACGGTGACCAGGATCGTCAGGGTCCAGAAAACAAGCGAAAGGATACCCATAACATTGTCATAGGTCGGCTTTGTCAGCGCGAAGATGACGGTAAGGGTGTAGATCGGGCTGGTGCCGACATCGCCGAAGACCAGCCCCATGGATTTGATCACCCCGCCCCAGAAGGATTCTTGTTCAGGTTGCTTCAAGAAATATCCGCCTCATTTTTCACAGGTCTTCACCGTAGGTGATCCCCATGTCGCCGAGCTCGGCGACCTCGAAGCGCTCCAGCCGGTGATACAGCCCGAAGACCCCTTTCACGTCGCCCTCGATCCGTCCCCTGCCGCGCAACTCGTATTCGTGCAGGGGGGCGTAGGCCTCGACCCCCTTGCCCTCCGGAGTGACCGCCTCGTGCATCTCGAAACCTTCTGCCCGCAACACTCCCGCGGGAAGGCCGCCGAGGAGCTCCCTGAGCTCCGCTCCGATTTCCCGGGAATAGGTACGGAACGTGACATCGAAGGCGGCGGACAGGACCGGGCGGACCTTCACGACGCGCAGGGGCACGATGCGCCGGCGATTCTCCAGGGCAGCCGCGAGGAGGTCGTGCAGCCCTGCGCCGACAATCAGCGTGCAGGTCTCGCCGTGGATCCCCGTCAGCCGCATGAGGAGACCCGCCGGGCTCCCTTTCTCAATGTGGTAGTCGCTGCCGAAGAAGACGTCGCCGGAAACGCCGCGTCCCTCGAGGAACCCCGTGACAAACCCCTTGACCAGGTCGAGGCTGCCCTCGACGGTCACTTCACAATAACGCTCGTTCATGGCATATCCTCCCCGAGCCGCAAAACCCCGTCCTGCTGGGGTTAAAAGAAGATGAAGGTTACGAGAATAAAGACCGGAATCAAGATCGGTATGGAATACTTGAACATATAGCCGAAGAAGCTGGGCATGTTCACCCCCGCCTCCTCGGCGATCGACTTCACCATGAAGTTCGGGGCGTTCCCGATATAGGTGTTCGCGCCCATGAACACCGACCCGGCGGAGATGGCCGTAAGATAACCGATGAATGTGGGATTGGCCGACGCCGTGCCCGTCGCCAGCGCCGCCGGCACCGCCGCCTCGGTCATCCCGACTTTCCCCAGGGCCATGTTGAAAAAGGTCAGGTAGGTGGGCGCGTTGTCCAGGAAGGACGACAGCCCGCCGGACGCCCAGAAGTAATGGGCCGGCGTCTGAACCGCCGTGATGAGGCCTGCCAGGGCTCCGTGCGTGCCCGCCCTGAGGATGGCCAGCGCCGGAATGATGGTTATGAAAATCCCGGCAAAGAGCTTCGCGACCTCCAGGATCGGCGCCCAGCTGAACTCGTTGGCTTCCCGCAGGTTTTTCGGCGTCAGATGCAGGGACAGGAAACCCAGCGCGACGATCACCCCGTCCCGGAAGAGGTTCTGGCCATGGACTTCGATGCCGTAAACGGACAGGTCAAAGGGCCGCCAGTAGCCGCTGACGATGATCACGCTCACCACGCCGGCCAGCAGGGCGAAGTTGTAGACTCCCTCGATGCGGAGCGGCTCGCGGCTTTTCCCCGGCGGCTGCCGGTGAAAGGGGCTCTTCCCTCCGGAAATAATAAAGATCCACGGCGTAAAAGATCCGCCAGCAGGAGCAGGGACGCCATCACCATATGGGGAAGCAGGTGGGTCGTGACCCAGAAAAACGGCACGTTGTGCAGGAAGCCCAGAAAGAGGGGCGGGTCCCCCAGCGGGGTCAGGGAGCCCCCGATGTTGGCCACCAGAAAGATGAAAAAACAGATGATGTGCGCCTTCTTCACGCGGTGTTGGTTGGCCCGGAGGACCGGCCGGATCATCACCATGGCGGCGCCCGTTGTCCCGACCCAGGAGGCCAGGACCGTGCCGATCAGCAGCATGACGGTGTTGACGACGGGAGTGCCCCGAAGGGACCCCTTCAGCACGATGCCGCCGGAAATCGTGAAGAGCCCCCAGAGAAGAATGATAAAGGAAATATAGTCGATCAGCAGGATATGGAGGATCTCGTAGAGGGCGACCCCCCGGTGGACGAAGAGAAACGGCAGGGCAAACAGCAAGGCCCAGAAGGCCGACACCTTTCCGAAATGATGGTGCCAGAACCGGGGGGTGAGCAGAGGGCACAGGGCAATCGACAGCAGGATGCCCGCAAAGGGAATGATGGTCCAGACCGGCAGGGATGCGCCGATGGCCTGCGCCGCCTCTTCCATGCCGGAGGCCAGGCAGATGTCCGCCCCGGCCACCACTGCCAGAATGCTCACGGAAAGGGAAAGAGCCGCCAGCCGCCCCCGCATCCTCCGGCGGCATACGCTGCTCACCTCCGACTGCCCTCTTTCCTCGCCGTTCATCATCACTTTCCAGATCCTTCCCGGTCAAGAGTGGGTTTGAGGCTATCAAAAGAAGGGTCTCCAGGCAAGAAAAAGCAATGCGGAAAACGGACATTTCCGGAGTTTTCCTGTTGCCAGATCAAATTCGCCTGTGGTAGTTATTTTCACCGCGCACAGACCCGGAGGATATTGTTGAGGTGAAACATTCGCGCCCGGGGGCACTTCCGATGTGTCGCATTACCAAACCGGAATAAGGAGGCAAAAGAACATGGATCCCGCATCGTTTCTGAAATCGCTGGCGGTTTTTTCCGACCTGAGCGACCCGGAAGTCGCCTCTCTCGCAACGGACGCGCAGTGGATCGACTACGCCCCCTCCGCGCCGATCCAGAAAAGAGGGGATATCGGCCGCTTCCTGTGGATCGTTTCCGAGGGCGAGGTGCGCGTCGTTTTTCCGCCGGCCGGGGCCGCCGGCGAAACGGGCGTGACCCTCGGGTCAGGGACGATCTTCGGCGAAATGTCGATCATGACGGGCGAACCGGTCGTTGCCGACGTTTCGGCGCTGACCGCCTGCCGGATCGTCCGCATCCCCCGTGAGGCCTTCTCGAAAATGCTCGCCGGGAATCCCCGCACCCTGGCAAGATTCGCCAGGCTGATCACCGAGCAGATGATCCAGGCCGCCCGGGCCGCCGCACAGTCGGAACTGCTGAGGGGAGCCCACCGTGAAAATCAGGACCCCTACGACCTGAACTTTTCCTCCGCCGCGGAAGCGATGAAAATCCTGGTCCTCAACAGCGGCAGCTCCTCCCTCAAGTATTCCCTGTACGACACCTCCCGGGACGCCGCCCTTCTCGAGGGCGAAATCGAGAGAATCGGGTCGGGCGACGCGGTTCATCGGATCAAAACCCCGCGGACCGACCGGAAGGACCCTGAAAAAAGCATCATGACGATGGAGGACGCCTTCAATGCAATGGTCCGCGCCGTTACGGAGCCTTCCTTCGAGGCGCTTCAAAGCCTGAGCGATCTGCAGGCGATCGGCCACCGGGTGGCGCACGGAGGCGGGAAGTTTTCAAATGCCGCCGTCATCGACGAAGGCGTCCTGGCATCCATCCGCTCCTTCTGCGGCCTGGCGCCCCTGCACAACCCGTTCAACCTGGCCGGCATCGAACGCATGCGGAAGCTCCTCCCGTCGGTCCCGCAGGTCGCCGTATTCGACACGGCCTTTCACCAGACCATGCCCAGCCACGCTTACATCTATGCCCTGCCCCATGATCTCTGCGCGAAGGAGCAGGTCCGCCGCTACGGCTTCCACGGCACCAACCACGAGTATGTCGCCCTGCGGGCCGCCACCTGGCTCAAGCGCCCCGTGGGCGAACTGAAGATCGTCTCCTGCCACCTGGGAAGCGGCGCCTCCGTCTGCGCCATCGACCACGGGCACAGCATCGACACCAGCATGGGGATGACGCCCCTGGAGGGCCTGATCATGGGGACGCGGCCGGGTGACGTGGACCCCGGTGCCCTGATCCACCTGATGCGGGCATCTTCCCTGGGCGTTGAGGAGATGGACCGGGTGCTGAACCGGGAGAGCGGCCTCAGGGGAATCAGCGGCGTGAGCAACGACATGCGCGAGATCATGGCCGCCGCCGAAAAGGGGAACATCCGGTGCATCCATGCCATCAGTGCGTTCTGCTACCGGATCCGGAAGTACATCGGGGCCTACATGGCCGCCCTCGGCGGACTGGACGTCCTGATCTTCACGGCAGGCATCGGCGAAAACGCGGCGGAAATCCGCGCCGCCGCCTGCCAGGGGCTGGAGCGCTTCGGCATTTGCCTGTCCCATGAGCGCAACCGGTCCGTCACCCGCCAGGGACAGGTGCAGGAGGTTTCCGCACCGGACGCAAAGGTCCGGATTCTCGTCGTCCCCGCCGACGAGGAGCGGATGATCGCCAGAAAGACCATGCATGCCCTGGGCCGGGTCCGCACGGCCGATGAAGTTCGCATGCTTCGGTCCAGGCCCGTTCCCATCAGCGTCTCGGCCCATCACGTCCATTTGAGCCAGGGCGATTTCGAGACGCTCTTCGGCCAGGGGAAAACCATGACACCCAAATCGGAGCTGAGCCAGCCCGGGCAGTTTGCCTGCGTGGAAACGGTCAATCTCGTCGGCCCGAAGGGCCGGGTCAACCGTGTCCGCATCCTCGGCCCCGCCCGCAGGGAATCCCAGGTCGAGATCTCGCGCACGGAGGAGTTCCAGCTCGGGATCGATGCCCCGATCCGGGAGTCGGGCGACCTCGAGGGCACGCCGGGGATCGTCATCGAGGGGGATGCGGGAACCGTCCGGCTCGAAAAAGGCGTGATTTGCGCCATGCGCCACATCCACATGAACCCGGAAGACGCCCTCGGATTCGGCCTTCGGAACCGGGACGTGGTCCGGGTGAGCGTCCAGGGGGAGCGGGAGTTGATCTTCGGAGATGTCATGGTCCGGGTGGACCCGAAATACCGCCTGGACATGCACCTGGACACGGACGAGGCCAACGCCGCGGAGATTTCAAGCGGGTCCGTCGGGATCATTGATTCCATTCAGCACCGGCAGTACATGTAGCGCAATGCCCTCCGGGGTTGCCGCGCTGCCCGCACGACGCCACGCCGCGTCAGCGGCCCCGGCGTTCATCGAAACCGCTCGGGGAAAGGAAAGGGATGACTCAGAAAATACTCGTGACCGGGAATCTGCCCGGTGCGGTCATGGACCCGCTGAAGGAAAGGTACCAGGTCGAGGCGCAGCTTGAAGACCGGCCCATGGATCGGCAACAGCTCCTGTCGCGCATCGGCGACCGGGACGGCCTGCTGTGCATGATTACCGACGCCGTCGATGCGGAGCTCCTCGCCCGGGCCCCCCGCCTGAAGATGATCGCCAACATGGGCGTGGGCTACAACAATATCGACGTCGCCGCCGCCACGCGCCGGGGCATCCCCGTTTCCAACACGCCGGGCGTGCTGACGGACGCGACGGCCGACCTCGCCTTCACGCTCATCCTCGCCGTCGCCCGGCGGGTCGTGGAGGGCGACAGGAGGGTGCGGGAAGGCGAATTCAAGCTCTGGGCGCCCTTCCTGTTTCTGGGCCGGGAGGTGTCCGGAAAGACCCTCGGCATCGTCGGCTTCGGCCGCATCGGCCGGGCCGTGGCCCGGCGGGCCGGGGGGTTCAATATGCGGGTCCTCTACCACAGCCGCAATCGCCTGACGCCCGCAGAGGAAAAGGAATGGTCGGCCGAATACGCCGGCCTGGAGGCGCTGCTGGCGGAGGCCGATTTCGTGTCGCTGCACGTGCCCCTGTCGGAGGAAACCCGTCACCTGATCGGCGCCGCGGAGCTGTCCCGGATGAAGCCGACCGCCTACCTCATCAACACGGCCCGCGGGCCGGTGGTGGATGAAAAGGCGCTGCTGGCGGCCCTGCAACAGGGCGTGATCGCCGGGGCCGGCCTGGATGTCTACGAGAACGAGCCGGCCCTGACGCCCGGTCTCGCGGAACAGGCAAACGTTGTCCTCCTGCCCCATGTGGGAAGCGCAACGCTGGAGACCCGCACCGGCATGGCCGCCATGGCCGCCAGGAACCTGATCGCCGGGCTCGGCGGGCAGCGGCCGCCGAACCTGGTCAATCCGGAGATCCTGTCCCCTTCCCGCTGAAGGACGGGACCACTGCAACTGTTCAGATCATCGGCGGACGGCTTCGTCGTGTGCAATCCCCTTCGCATCGCTTCTGGAAAGCGCTACGCTCAGGTCCCGCGTCTCAGGATCGCACCGAAGAACCCGTCCGTCCCGTGCAGGTCGGGCCGCGGCTGGAAGAAGCCTTCCGCGCTTCTCATCTCCGGCGGGATGGAATCCGGCAGGCCCGCCAACTGAAAGTTCCCGCGGCGGGAAAGAAAGTCCGCAATCACGTCCTCGTTTTCTTCCGGCAGAATCGTGCAGGTGCTGTAGACAAGAATCCCGCCCGGCTTGAGCAGATCGGCCGCCCTTTCGAGGAGCCTTCCCTGCAGGGACGCATTCCGCTGCACCTCCGCGGCTGTAAGGCGCCACTTGATCTCCGGGTTCCGCCGCAGCGTGCCCAGGCCGGAACAGGGCACGTCGAGCAGAACCCGGTCGAAGCCGCCCTCCTTCGAATCGCCCCATTCCTTCGCCATGTCCCGGACGGCGGTTTCCACGATGGCGATGCCCAGCCGCTTCATGTTTTCGCCCAGGGCCTTCAGCTTCTCGCCGCTGACGTCGAGGGCCGCAATCGATCCCCGGTTCCCCATCCGCTCGGCCAGATGGGACGTCTTGACGCCGACGCCGGCGCAGGCATCCAGGATGCGCTCTCCCGGCTGCGGGTCGACCAGGCAGGCAATGAGCTGCGAGGCCTCGTCCTGGATCTGGATGCGCCCTTCCCGCCAGCTCTCCGTTTCCCGCAGCGCCGCGCCATGGCCGGAAAGGACGATGCCGTCCGCCGAAAAGGCGGTCTCCCGCGCTTCAAAGCCGTCGCGCTCCAGATCCGCCAGGACCCTCTCGCGGGATGCCCTGAGCCGGTTGACCCGGACAGTCAGGGGCGGAATCTCGTTGTTCGCCCGGCAGACGGCCAGCGCCCCCCCGACGCCGAACATTCCGATCCACCGCTTTACGAGCCAGGGCGGATGGGAATGAACCTGAGAGATATGGGCTTCCGGATCTTCCGACAGACCGGGCCCGGCGATGGCCTCTTTCCGGCGGATGGCGTTTCTGAGAATGGCGTTGACGAGGCCGGCGCCCGCCGGATGGGTGCGCTTTGCGATTTTCACGGCCTCGTCCACGACGGCAAACCGGGGGATCCGCTCCGTAAAGAGGATCTGGTAGAGGGCGGTCCTCAGGATATTCTTCACGCCCGTTTCCATCGCGTCCATCTCCCCCCGGTAGAGGCGCGCGATGATCCCGTCGATCCGGCCCCGCATCCTCAGGGTGCCGTAGACGAGCTGGGTGAGGAGCCGCCGGTCATGGACATTCGTCAGGATATTTCGGGAAAGGCACCGGTCCAGCAGGGGCTCGGCAAAAAGCCCGGCCTGGTCGACCCGGTTCAGGATCGCCACGGCCAGGCTGCGGGGCGTCTCTTTCATTCTTCCACGATGGCCACCGGCCGGACCCAGCCCGCGGAGGCTTTCCGGATCTTGACGGGAAAGCAGCAGACCGTGAAGCCGTGCGGCCGGCCGATCGCAGCCAGGTTGGCCATTTTCTCCATGTGGCAGTAGCCGGTCTCGATACCGGCGAAGTGGGCCTCCCAGACAACCTTGGGATCCCCCTTTTCCTGGAATTCCCTGGCCAGGTAGGGCAGCGGCCGGTCCCAGCTCCACGCGTCGATCCCGACCACCCGCACGCCTTTCTCCGTCAGAAAAAGGGTGCTCTCCCGGTCCATGCCGGCCCCCTTGACCAGGTACTCCGGCTTCCCCCAGAAGGCGTCGGCGCCGGTCTGGACGAGGACAATGTCCAGCGGCTTGATCTCATAGCGGATGCGTTCGAGCTCCCGTTTCACATCCTCGGCGGTGATCCGCTCCCCGTCCGCCTTGCGGCGGAAATCGAGCAGGACCCCGTCGCCCATGCACCATTCGAGGGGGATCTCGTCGATCGTCGCCGCCTGCTTCCCCCGGTCCATCGTCGGGTGATAGTGGTAGGGCGCATCGAGATGGGTGCCGCTGTGGGTGCACAGGGTCAGGAACTCGACGGCCCAGCCGACGCCGCCGGGAAGCTGTTCCTGCTTCAGCCCCGGAAAGAATTCCAGCATGGAGGCCACTCCGATGGCATGATCGATGTAGTCCACCCGGGGGATCATCATGGGGGGGTCGCTGGGTAGCCCGGCTTCGATGCTGATGCTCAAATCGACGATGCGTCTGCGTGCCATATTCGCTCCTTTCTTTTCTCAGTGCCGTAAAAATATTTCTCCGCGCCGCGGGTGGGGGAAAAAACCGGCCCGATCCGTTTACCCCAGCCGCTCCCCGGGCTGAAGGCGGCAGCCTCTCAGGAATTCACCGACGGGCATGCGCTTCCGGCCCTCCATCTGGACCTCCCTCAGGAACACGATGCCGTCTCCCGCCGTGACGGGCAGGCCCTCCTCCGTCGCGGCGCCCGTCGTGCCCGGGGGCTGATCGGCCGGCGCTCCCCGGCCTGCGGCCGAGAAGACCCTCAGGGTTTTCCCCTGCAGGAAGGTATAGGCGCAGGGGGACGGCGACAGCCCCCGGACGCGCCGGACGATCTCAGCGGCGCCCCGGCTCCAGTCGATGACGCCGTCCTCCTTCTTCAGCCGCGGCGCAAAGGTGGCCGCGGCATGATCCTGGGGGATCCGCCGGACCGTGCCTGCCTCGATCATCCGGACCGTTTCCAAAAGCAGGCCCGCCCCCATCTCCGCCAGACGGTCGTGGAGTTCGCCGAAGGTCTCGCCGGGCCCCACGGGCGTTTCCTCCTGCATCAGGATGTCCCCGGAATCCATGCCCGCATCCATCCGCATGATCGTGACGCCGGTCCGCGTCTCGCCTTGAATGATGGTCCAGTTGAGCGGCGCCGCGCCCCGGTATTTCGGGAGCAGCGAGGGATGGACATTGATGCAGCCCAGCGGGGGGAGGTCGAGCATCTCCCTCGGCAGGAGCTGACCGAAGGCGGCGACGGCAACCAGGTCCGGCGCCAGTTTGCGAAAATCCTCCATGAAGGCCGCATCCTGCACGCGCTCCGGCTGCAGCAGCGCCAGCCGATGCCGTTCCGCAAGGGCCTTCACCGGGGGAGGCGCCGTCTGCCTGCCTCTCCCCCGGGGCCGGTCCGGCTGGGTCACCACGCCGACTACCGGATACGGATGCCGGACGAGAATCTCGAGAGAAGGGACGGCAAACTCGGGCGTCCCCATGAAGACGATGCGGGGCTTGGGCATATTCCACCTCTCTGCGGCGATGCTTACCGCTGCATCCTACACCGAAGCGCGCCCGGACCGCAACTGGGCAAATCCTGTACAGAAAAACTGTACAATTGGGTCCGCTTGTGACCAGGAAGGGACCGCGCCGGCGCCCGTTCACATGAAATTGAGCGGATCCACATCCGCCTTGACATCCAGGCCGTCCGGCCAGCGCCGCGCGAGGACCGCCCGGGCCAGTTCGTGAAGCGCGCGGCTGTCCGCTCCCTTGAAAAGAAGCTGCCAACGGTATCTCCCCTTGATCCTCGCGATGGGGGACTCCGCGGGCCCGACCACGTCGATCATTCCCGGCCTGCGGTCGGCCCCGGCAAGCGCATCCGCCATTCTTCTCATTTCGCCGACGCTCTCCCGGCCCCGTTCGCTGCTCAGGCTGGAAACGTGGATATTGATGATCCGTGCAAAGGGCGGATAGGACAGCGACCGGCGCAGCGGAATCTCGTCCCGGTAAAAACCCTCGTAATCGTGCTCCCGGGCCCGCCGCAGGGCGTAGTGGGCGGGGTTGAGGGTCTGGACGATGACCCGTCCCGGGTCGCCGCCCCGGCCGCCCCGCCCCGAGACCTGCGTCAGGATCTGGAAGGTTTTCTCCGCCGCCCGGAAATCGGGGATGTTCAGCGCCGTGTCCGCGGAGATGACGCCGACCAGGGTGACATCGGGAAAGTCGTGCCCCTTGGTGATCATCTGCGTGCCGACGAGAATGTCGATCTCGCGCCGGTCAAAGGCCTGCAGGATGCGCCCGTGGGCGCCCTTCGCGGCGGTGGTGTCGCTGTCCATGCGGGCCACCCGGGCCCGGGGAAACATCCGTTTCACGGCCTCCTCCAGCTTCTCCGTTCCGACCCCGTAGCTGTGAACGCGGCGTCCCCGGCAGACCGGGCACTGAAGCGGGACCGGAACATGCATGTCGCAGTAATGGCACTTCAGGATGCCTTCGCCGGCATGGTGCGTCAGGGAGACGGCGCAGTTCAGGCAACGGAAGACATGGCCGCAGTCCAGGCACGTCAGGAACGTGTTGAAGCCCCGGCGATTGAGGAAGAGGAGCGTCTGCTTCCGCGCGTTCAGCGTCTCCGCGACGGCCTGCCGGAGCGCCCGGGACAGGACGGGCACGCCTCCCTTTTCTTCGTTTTCCGCCTTCATGTCGACGATCTCGACCGCGGGCAGGGGCCTGTCCTCCACCCGCCGGGGAAGTCGCAGGCGGCGGTATCTTTTTCCGGCGCTGTTCAGGTAGCTCTGCAGGGACGGCGTGGCCGACCCGAGCACGACGGCGGCCGCGTGAAGCCTCGCCTTTACGAGAGCCAGGTCCCGGGCGTTGTACCGCATCCGGTCGTCCTGCTTGTAGGAGCCGTCGTGCTCTTCGTCCACGACGATCAGCCGCAGGTTCCGGACGGGCGCGAACAGGGCGGAGCGGGCGCCGGCCACGATCCGGATCTCGCCCCGCCTGATCCTTCGCCACTGGTCGTAGCGGGCGCGGTTCGATATGCCGCTGTGCAAAACGGCAATCTCCTGATCCCGAAAGCTTTCCCGGAACCGGCTGAGGAGCTGGGGCGTCAGGGCAATTTCCGGCACCAGGAAGATCACGCCGCCCCCATCCTTCACGGCCTCCCGAATGGCCTGAAGGTACACCTCCGTTTTGCCGCTCCCCGTCACGCCGTGGAGCAGATAGGGAGCGAACCGGCCGCCGGAAATTCCCTTCAGGATCTCCTGAAGCGCCGCCCTCTGATCTTCGTTGAGCCGGATCGTCCCGTTCCGGGCGCCGATCTGCGGCTCCGCGCCGGGGCTGCGGTAGCATTCCCTCTCTTCCTGGAGCAGCGCCCCTTTCCTCACGAGATTCCCGACCAGGGCGGAGGCATTCCTGAAACTCAGCCTGAGAACCGGCAGCGGGACGGGGCCGGACGCCCCGACGGATTCGACCAGCAGGCGCTGCCGCTCCGTCAGTTTTCCCGGAAAGGGCAGCCCGGGAGCCAGGCAGACGATTTTTTCTTTTTTCGGCGAGACTTTCGGCTTATCGATCCGGTCCTCGACCGCGGCAAGCCCTCTTGCCTGGAGCGACCGGATCTCATGGTAAACGTCCTTCCGGCCTGCCAGCTTTTGCAGGGAACCCGCGGACAGGCCGCCCGGAAAGTCCTTCAGGATGCGCATCAACCCGCGCTGGCGATCGGTCAAGTCACGGCCGGTCTCCCGATCGCCGTCGGCGACCGGTGAAATCCAGAGCCGGCTGCGGATGTCAATGCCCCCGGGAAGGATTTCGGAGAGCGCCTTGCCGAGGGGATACAGATAATAATCCGAGGCCCAGCGGTAAAACCGCAGGTCCTCCTCGTCGAAAAGCGGTTCGGCATCCAGGACATCGATCACGTCCCTGACGTTTTCGAAAGCCGGCGCGTCCTGGACGGCCAGGACATACCCGGTCAACCGCTTCCGGCCGAAAGGAACCAGGACCCGCTTCCCGACGGCAACGCTTTTCTCCAGCGCTTCGGGAACCGCATAGGTAAAGGTTTTCTCTGAAGGGATGCCGACGGCAACGCTGACAAACATCGCAAGGGATTCCTCATTGTGGAAATGCACGCCTGACGCCCGATTAAAGAACCGCCGGCATGAATTGTCAATCTATATTCGATCTATATTCGATGGAGTTTTTGCAGGATGACCATGAAAAACCCCGGCGGAAAAATTCCGAACCGGGGTTAAGGATCACTGTGAATTTTGGCGGAAAAGTTTCCCGGGCGGGACCGGCGGGTCATTCCCCGATCAGCTTTTCCAGCTTCTCCTGCTTGGTCTTGCAGTCAATGCATTGGGTGGTGACGGGCCGGGCCATCAGCCTTTTTTCCGAGATCAGCCCCCCGCAATTGTCGCAGCTGCCGAAGGTGCCGTCGTCGATCCGCCGGATGGCCTCCTGCATCTTGGCAATCAGCTTGCGCTCCCGGTCCCGGATGCGAAGTTCGAAGTTCCTGTCCGCTTCGAGGGACGCCCGGTCATTGGGATCGGGGAAGTTCTCCTTGACGCCGCTGGTCATCTCGGAGACCGTCTTGCCGGCATCCTCCAGCAGATCATTGATCTTCTGATTCAGCATCACTCTGAACAGTTCCAGTTTCTCGGGTTTCATGGGCATGTTGAACACCTCAGGGGACGTCTCTTGTGGCCCCTTCCATTTTTGGGGTACCCTCCATACACAATGAAATCATTTTTGTAAAGGAAAAAATTCGCCTCACGGCCGGCCGTAGATTTTAATAATTTTTTCAACGATGTTCGTGGTGGAGGCCCCTTCTGTTTCCGGGATGATGACGACTTTTCCGCCCCACTTCCGCACGGAATCCCGCCCCACCACGTTCTCTTCCGCCCAGTCGCCGCCCTTGACGAGCACATCCGGCCGCAGGCATTCGATCAGTTCGAGAGGCGTCGGCTCGTCAAAGATCGTCACGTAATCCACCGACGCGAGGGCCGCCACCACATCCGCCCGCTCCGTTTCGGGAACGAGGGGGCGCTTTTCCCCCTTGATGGCCCGGACGGAGGCGTCGCTGTTCAGGGCCAGAATCAGGACGTCGCCCGTCTTGCGGGCGTCCCTCAGATAACGCGTGTGCCCGACATGAAGGATGTCAAAGCAGCCGTTGGTGAAGGCGATCTTCTTCCCGCCCTGCCGCAGCCTGTCAATCTCGGTTTTAAGCTTTTCCCTGGAGAGGATCTTCCCCATACGATCGCCTGCCCCTTTCTCAGACGGCCCTGGCCAGCGTCAGCACGGCAACCTCGGCCGCCTTGTTTTTCATGAGGATTTCCGCACATTCCCTGACGGTGCTGCCCGTCGTGTAAACATCGTCCACCAGCACGATTCTCTGTCCTTCGATCCGTTTGCCGTCAACCACGCCGAAGGCCCCCCTGACGTTGGACGTTCTGCGATCCTTCCCCAGCCCGACCTGGGGTTCGGTGAAGACGCGCCTCCGGAGCGACCGCCAATCGAGCGGCAGCGAAAACCGCCCGGCAATTTCCCTTGCCAGAATCACCGCCTGGTTGAAGCCCCGCTCCCGCAGCCGCCTCCGGTGGAGCGGCACCGGAACGATCAGCGTGTACGCCGAGATGTCAAAGCGGCTGCAGGCGTAGTCGGCCAGCATCCTTCCCAGGATCTCCCCGTTGGTGATCCGGCCGAGGTACTTGAAGGCGTGGATTGCCTCCAGCAGGACGCTCTCGTAGCGGGCGACGGACCTGGCAGCCGAGAAGGGGGGGCGGACGAGAAGGCACTCGCCGCAGAAGTGATCCGTGCCTTCTTCGCCGGGCAGCGGAACGCCGCAGCAGGGACAGAGCGGCGATGCGATGTATCGAATCAGGGACGCGCAGGCCGGGCAGAACGGCCGTTTGTCCGGTTCGTCGAGAACGCTGCCGCAGGCCATGCAGCGGGGCGGAAAAACCACATCGGCAAGGCTTTTCAGGATCGACTTCAACGTCACATTTCCGGATTGAGCGCCGCCAGTTCGGTGCTGTCATCGGAGACGTCCATTCTGGGGGCGTCGGGCCACAGCCGTTCGATATCGTAGAACTCCCGGGTCGGTTCGAAGAAGATATGAACGATCACATCGGCATAATCCAGCAGGATCCATTTGGCCGCGCTTTCCCCCTCGACCCCCAGGGGAAGAATCCCGGACTTTTTCATATCTTCCCGAATGGCATCGGCAAGCGCCTGGACCTGGCGGTCGGAATTGCCGCTGCAGATCACGAAGTAATCCGTAAAGGAGGAGACGGCCCTGACATTGAGGATGGTCAGATGCCTGGCCTTCTTTTTCAGCAGGGCATTCACGCAGAGCAACACCCTTTCCTGCCTGTCCCCTTCTTCCTGATTCAATCGCACCTCCATTTCGCCGGCCGGGCGACGCTGGCTTGCCAAGGTTCCCGCACTGCGAAGAAAAATGTTTTTAACCTGTTGTTTTCAATAATATATTTATTTTGTCGTGTCAATAAAAAACCGGTGTATTCAAACCGTCAGGTGCCCGAAAGGCAGGGGACATCGCGCCCTTGGCCAGCAGCCGCGGCAGTCGTTGCGGGTCCCGGCAGATCAGAAAATCCCACGGGCCCAGTCGTCCCCAATGGTTTACCGCCATGACCCAGCGCCGTGCGGCTTGGTGTTTCTGACGATCCCGGTCGTCTTCCTCCCCCTTCACCTCAAGAATCAAGGTCAAACCATTCCTGAGACGGACCACGTAATCCGGTTCATAGTAATGCTGCGCGCCCTCATATTCGTATGGAACCAGGAGAAACGGTCGGTCGTTCCTGACATAACAGGACACATGGTCGGTCTGCTGTTCCAGATAGAAGGCTGCGGTCTGCTCCCAGGTGCTGTCCAGGACGACAGCATTCACGTGGGAGCGAACGGTGCTGTGGACATTTCGCTTCGTCGTGAAATTCACATCGGCGGTCGTACCGACGGGTTTGTAGCGGTTCAGGATCGGAAGCAGCGGCGTCTCGCCTTCCTGGTCATTCGGAACGATGGCATCGAGCAGTCTCTCCTTGATCCGCCTGACATATTTTTCCAGACCGAGTTCGCAGGGATGCTGCTCCCGGAAATCAACCTTTTCGGCGACATAACGGCGGACAATCCGCAGGACCTGGGGAAAGAGTTGATGCCGCGCCAGCCCGCGCATCCGGGCGCTGCTGCCGACGGGCGCATCGCGGCCCTCTCCCACCATGGCGGCAACGATCTGCCGGGAAATCTCGAATTCGATTTCCTGAAGATGATGGCGCGCCCAATAGGCGGCCCGATTATGCTCAATGAACTCGCCGATCCCCCCGCCGTGTGCGCCGCCTTCCAGATGATCCGCCACAATCCTGACAAAGGTAGCTGTCGGCGTCTTCTCAGGCTCGACGACCAGACGCTCCAGCGTGGAAAATTCGGCTGTGATCGACGGCTTTTTCAGGGTGTAGACATATCCCTCGACATTCGGAAAGCGCAGCTCGAAATGAGACCGCTCCTTCACGGCATAGACATGGTTCACGGGCCGGTCTGCAGGCGTTCGGGAAGGCTTTCCCTTGTAAGGGATGACGGAAAAGGGAATGCCGTAAACATCCACATATTCTTCCGGCAGAAGTTCCGTCTCCGGATCGGGCGTGTAGTTCATCCGCCGCAGGCCCCGGCCCACTGCCTGCTCGCAGAGAAGCTGGCTGCCGAAGGCTCGGACTCCCAGGATATGGGTCACGTTGTTGGCATCCCAGCCTTCGGTGAGCATCGCCACCGATACGACGCAGCGCACATCCTGTCCGGGCCTGCCGGACTTGCCCACGGTGTTGACGATCTCGCGAAGCTCCTTCGCCGCCTCGTCACGGGTAGCGTCCGGATCTTCACTTTCCACCTTCTCCAGACGCTTGCTGTCGATGCGGATCGTCCAGAGGCGATCCCGATCGTTCTGGAAAAGTTCGGGGAAGGTTGTCTTGTTCGCGCCGTAGACGATTCGCGATTTGGCCTTTCTCCGCCCGGTCTTCGGCGCATCTTCCTCGTCCTCAACGTCAGCCGGGATGTCCTCCTGTTCTTTCTGTCCCGAGATGTTTTCGAAGAAAACCTGAGCAATATCGGTATTATCGCAGACCAGGATCATGACCGGAGGCGCCTTCAAGGCCGTGTCGCTGGCCTCCTCGACAGCCGCAAAAGCCTTCTTGTACTCTCCAGCCAACTGGACGAAGGCGTCCTGAGTCCGCTCCCAGACGATCTCCGGTTTCGGCCGCCGGTTGTAAAGGCGCTGCCCCGCGGCAAGGTCTTTGGTGATATTCCGCCAGAGGCGGAAATACTTCGGGTCGGGCAGGCCGGTGGTATCGCTGACCGGCAGGCGGGGAATCTTCGTGATGCCGCTCTCGATCGCATCCACCAGGCCGAAGTCGCTCACGATCCATGGAAACGGCTCCCCTTCCGGATAGCCGCTGCCCTTGAGATAGAAAGGCGTCGCAGACAGGTCCATGCAGAACTTGACGCCACAGGCATGGGCGATCCGGTCCAGTCCCTGAATCCAGATCGTTGCCTTCTCGCGATCTTTTTTCACTTCGGCCGCCGTCGCCTTTGCCTCTTTTTCCGAGATCGGGGCCGGCCGGTAGGCATGATGGCCCTCATCGTTCAGAACCATGATCGGTCCGCGTTCAAAAAGCTCTCCAAGACGGTTTCTGGCAAAGGCATCGTCCGTCTCTTCGCCCTTCTTCACGACGGCATAGCTCCGTCCTCCCTCGGCATGTTCGGATGCCAGGGCAAAGAAGTGCCAGTTCGTGATCAGAATCTTGCCGGTTCGCAAGAGATCCCGATACTGAGGCGGGACGAGATCGAACTGGGTGTAGTAATCGTCGCCCCGGTGGTCCGTGCGCAGGACCTGCAGGCGCTCCCTGATTGTCAGATTGGGGCAGCAGACCAGGGCTGCGTTGGGAAAACGATCGTCGCTGGGAACCCGCGCCCGGTTGCAGAAGGCCCAGGTGATCAGCATGGCCATGACCACCGTCTTGCCGCTGCCAGTGGCCATCTTGCAAGCATAGCGCGTCAGCGGCTCTGCCGATCCGTCCGCGGCGGCCCACAGAAGCTCGAAATCGGTGTCGGTGAATTCGGGATTCCAGCGCGGCTTTCCCCGCTGGCCGTCACGGCGGAAGCTGCGAATCTCGTTGAGAAAGATCATCGTCTCGGCGGCTTCGAGCTGGCAAAAGAAAAAGCGCCTGGGCCGATCACGCCGTTGCCAGTGCCGGAGAAGGTCCTTCGTGACGTTGGTCGCCCCCTCCCAGCCGGCGTTTCGCCAGCGCTTCACGTCGGCGCGCAGTTTGTTCACCAGGGCCAGATCCCGCCGGTCTTCCTCCAGTTCAAGGGAGAGTTGACCCCGCCGCGCGTCGGCGTCGGCAAACTTGTACCAATAGGCCGCCGGACGCCTTCCCGGCTGCAGGGCGGCGCGGCCCGTCTGCCGGTCGTATTCCCAGTATTGCGTCGGTTCGTAATAGGGTTTGCAGATGACCGGGCTCTCGACGGGCTGAATGAGGATAGGCTCTGGATTCATGCTCTCTCCTGCCAAGACTTCGGATCGCGTTTGGCATGAAATACAGCCATGACCACAATCCGTCTATCTTCAACCATATAAAAAATGCCGTAGGGAAAACGGCGCATCAGGCACCGCCTAACTTCCCGGTGAATCGTCTGGTACTGCAACGGCATCCTCTGAACCGACCTCAGCGCGGCATCGACATTGAGAAGAAAACTGGAGCCCAGGCCTGGAATTTGTTTTTCATACCAAGCATAGGCTTCCCGCATGTCGAGTTCCGCCTCCGGGCGGACGATCAACGTTCGCTTCATGACTGGCGGATGGCTTCCCTTACGTACTCCCACGGAGACCCTTCTTCGGGATTTGAATGGTAGGCGTCAAGACGCCTATCCAATTCTGCTTGTTGCGCCGTCGTTAGGGGCAGCTCCTCCGGAACCTCGACGATGCTGTCCCAGATGTCCTCGACAAGCTGAATCCGCTCGGGTACGCTCAATTTTACGTATTCGGCGATGCTTGAACTTTTCATAGCACTCATTTGTACCTCTCTTCCTCCGACTTTCCCCAAACTCATTGTGATTTTGTATCATACTCCCCGAGCTTGTGCACCCGCAAGACCTCGTTGCCGCGCGGATCGATCACCTTGACGGCGATCCGGCTATGGTTGCCCGCTGCAAAGGGCAGGGAGACCGTACCGGAGAGCTTTGCGAAGGCCTCCTCGTCCAGCGCCCCGCCCAGGGCCTTGCCCAGCTTCTCCCAGGCGTTCCGGTCCGGGAAGAAGGCCTGACAGATGCAGAAGCAGCGGCCGTCATAGTCGCTGTCCAGGAACCACGCGGAAACCTTCTCCGCCCCAGACGAGCGGACGGCGTTGGTTACCGGGTCGTAGATGTCCACGCCCTCCATGTGGACGACGTACTACCCGTCCTCTTCCCTTTCCAGGCGCGTCCGGGGCGAACCGGAGACCGTGAAGAGCTGGCTGGAGACGGTGGTTTTGAGGAGGTCCCCCATGTTCACGTCCGGGCGGATCTGGGCCATGTGCAGCTTGATCGCCGGGTCTTGCACCTCCTGGATCGTCACCTGGGCCTGCGCATCGAAGCTGAAGGCGGCGAAGACCAGATCGTCGAAGCCGCGCCGGGCAGCGATCCGGATTCCCTCCTCGACGATCCGCGTCGTCAGCGGACCGTACTGGGGACCGAAGATGACGGCCACCTGCCGCTCCTCTTTGCCCTCGCCCCAGGTCCCCTTCGCGTGGATCGTCGAGCCGTCGGCAAGGGCTTCCAGCGTCTTGAATTTCATGACCTTGTTGTCGGGAAAACGAACGCCGTCCCCGCGCAGGAGGCGAATCATCCGGTCGAGATAAGCCTCGGTGTTCTGCGCCTCCGACCGGAGTGAGTCCCCGCCTTCATCGAAGGTCCCCAACTCCTCCGGCGCTCCTCCGATGGGCGATGCTTCCGGCTCTCCATCGTCAATGCTTTCCTCCGCCGGGATGATCCCCTCCATCGTGAACGGTCCGGCGACGCGCACGCGGTTCCGCTCCAGGAAGGGCTGGTCCACCAGTTCCTCCTGGTCGGCCCGGGCGGCGATGCAGGCGTTGACCTCGTCCATCTTCTGTCGCCACATCCCACGATAGGCCATCAAAGCCTCCTGCAATGCCTGCGGCCAATCGGGATCGGTGTCGAAGGGAACCGCCCATTCCTGCCAGCCCTTCTCGGGCAGCCGCCAGCGCCGCTCGTCGGCGTCGGTGACGGCACGTTTTCCCTCCCGCTTTTGTTTGAGTTCCAGCTTGGCAAGGAGCTTCTGCCGGAGGGTCTTCGTGACGCCCTGCCCAAGGGCCGCGTTGAGCGCCGTCAGCTTCTCGGCGAGGATCGGCGTCCATCTGTCGAAGATCGGATCGAGGGCCTGGTTCTGGGCGATGCTTTTCAGGGTGACGTGGGGAACGGTTTTGCAGTCGAAAGTGCAGGAGCCGGGGATCTGACCGGTCGGGTCGGTCAGCCAGGGGCCGTCGGGGTTCCGCTGGACGTCGCCGGCGCTCGTCGGCCGGAGGCGGTAGTAATCGAACTTCGCCGTCAAGAGCCGCTGACGGGCGATGGCCAGGGCCACACGGCTGACGTCAATGGTGATCCACCGCCGCCCCCACTGCTCTGCCACATACTCCGTCGTCCCCGACCCGCACGTCGGATCGAGAACCAAATCACCAGGGTCGGTGGTCATGAGGAGGCAGCGAGATATAACATCCGTCTGAGTTTGAACAACATATATTGATTCTCCAGACTTACCTGCTGTATCCGTCCAAACATTGTGCAACCGCATAAACTGGCCATCATCATAGAACTTTACAAACCATGCCCGCCCTCGAGATTCGATCCGATTAGCGTTTAACAGACGCTTTAAGCCATCGGCCGTTGTTTTCCAGTGTTCATTTTTACCCAAAGCATAGTCTTTGCCGAAAGCACGGAAAAGTTCTTGGCTTGTAGATGAACCTGCGGACGTAAGCTTCGAAAGGCAATAAACGCTTGCTCCACTAGGCAGTATATCCGTATTCTCTTTTTCTTGTGGTGTTAACGACCGTCTGATGCCTTCAAGCTCTACGCCCCACGATCCCCCTGGTGTTTCTCTCGCCCACTCATCACAAAGCTTTCTTTGCCGAATTGGTACAAACTTCATTTCATCTGAAGCCTTTGCATACCAGAGAATATAAAAAGCGCCATCATCCATTCCTGCACTCGGAGTCGCAGTCTTCCGAACTGTAATAACCGCAATGTGATTAAATGGTCCGAAGACTTCATCAAGGAGAAGCCGCAGACGATGCATGTTTTCAACACCAATCTGCACAAAGATACTCCCGGTATCCGCCAATAGCTCCTTGCACAAGAGCAGCCGGTCCCGGAGATAGGAGAGGTAGGAATGCACCCCGAGGGTCCAGGTGTCGCGGTAGGCCTTGACCATCTCGGGCTCGCGGGTGAGATCTTCGTCCCTGTCCTTCACGTCGCGGCGGCCGACCTCGGGCTGGAAGTTGCTGGCGTACCTGATGCCGTAGGGCGGGTCCATGTAGATCATCTGGACCTTGCCGGCCAGGGCCTCGCGCCGGGCGAGGGACGCCATGACGGAAAGCGAATCGCCGAGGATCATCCGATTCGTCCAGTCCATCGGGTGCTTGTAGAACTGGACCGCTTGACGGTACTCATGCTCCGGGTCGGCGAAGAGATCGCGCTGGATGTCCTCCCGCCGGGCGACCTTCAGGATCGCCTGCGTGGAGATGCGCTCATGGATGTGCAGTGCCACGGGATCGGCCACGCACCACTGCTGCTCGCGCTTTCCCGCCCACTCCAGCCAGGGCTCGTGGTTGCGGAAGGCCTCCTGGAGACGCTTCATCTCCTCCGGTTCGAGCTTCCGTTTCCCCGCTGCCTCGATGAGCTCGGAAATTGCGTCAGCCTTGCCGGTAGCGTCGAAACGTAGAGCAGGCGCAAGATGCGGGTTGTAGGCCCATTTGATCCGCTTTTCCCTGGCGATCTCCCCCCGCGCCTCCAGCCCCGCCGGCGGAATGTTCAACCGCTTGCTGGTTCTGTGCCGGTAATCAACAACATTTTCTGCCCCGGCCTTGCTCGCATCCGTTTTCCGCTTTCTCATGCCTATACCTCAAGAAGTACTTTTCTACACGAACATACCCTGGGAAATCGTTCCCAAAAAACGCTTGACATCTATCCAATCTGTGGCACACTGACATCAATCCAATTTATTGGAGGTGGATGGCCCGCGAAGGGCTAGCGTGAGAGACCGGGGTTTCCCGGTTTTTCATTTTATAAATACCTTGCCATAACCGTAAACCTTTCCTGAGTGCTGCTGTCGGTTGTATTTGTCCTGTATCTCTTGACAGAGACGCTGTCCGAAGATCTCACCGTCAACCTGGGAGATTCTCTCGTTTTCAACAAGAATTTCCTGCTTGAGCGAATAAGCGAGGAGATCCGCCACTTGCAGCCCGGCAATGTTCGCAGCCTTCGTTTTCAGCTTTATCTCCTTACTTGTTAGTACCTGCTGAAAGAATTCCGCTCTCCGATATTGCGTCCCGCCGTTAAAAACACTTCGATAAGCCTCTTTTAATTGACGATCCTCCGCACCGCCACGACTTTCCGCCATGACGTCACCCTGTGCGTTTTTGAAATGAAGCAATCCGCAGTACCGTTCCAAAATGGCAGCAAGACAAAAATGGTAAGGATGGTAGGCAAAACTATTGTAGCGCTCTATATGGACTTTCTTGTCAATCACGACTGTGATGACAGTGTATTTCATTTTGGTAACATAGGACAAAAGGCTTTCATTAAATGATTTCTCAACTTCGGGATTTCTCAGCCTCCAAAAGGGCCCATTCTTGTTGATGATATCTTTGCGGTGCAGGATGACGGGCTCATCAGGGTTATGCGGAAAAAAATTCTGCTTGAGTTCTTCAAGTCGGGGATGAAATTCGGTTCGGTAATACTCTGCCTGAACAATGCAACCTGTGAGGCCGAGGTATCTTTTGGCAGCAGCGTCTAATTCCGGATAAAACTCACGTGAAATCTCAATTATCCTCTCCTGGCCTCGTAAAATGCCTGATTTCTGAATCTCTCTCCTTCCATAGGAATGGTCACCCGATTCATCGATGTAGAGCCTGTATCTCTTATGCATATGACATCTCGATCACGTTTCTTCCCCCCTCTTTCGAAACACCAGTTGAATGACGCCCCTGGGGAAAAGGAAAAACGGATGCATCTGATCCGGTCCAATGGATAAATATTATAATAATTTATTCATACAACCGAAAAGTGGAGATTGCAAAGGATAATCCGGCACGAAAGGTGCCGTGGCCGCTCCGGTCGCCGCCTGCGGCGCATTTGCCGGTTGTTAAAAGCAACCCCCTGTGTTACACAAATCCCACCTCAAACCGTTGCGTACCGACATGCATGAAATCCTGAAAAAAGTGCAGTTCCACATCCCTTTTCCCCTGCTCCGGGAAAAGTACCTGCCTCTGGTCCTGCGCGAGGGGATCAATCCGGAGATCGGCATCACCTTCACGGCCCTCGACCGCTTTCAGGCGTCCGACTTCGAGGAGGTGGCGAAGGCGCTGCGGGATGCCGGGCTTTCGGTCACGATCCACGGCCCCTTCATGGACCTGCGGCCGGGCGCGCTCGACCCGAGAATCCGAAAGGTGACGATCGACCGCCTGAAGCAGATGTTCGACATCGCCCCTCTTTTCCGGCCCCGCTCGATCGTCTGCCATCCGTCCTTCGACGAGCGGTACTACGTTTCGACGGAGGAGGAGTGGCTTCAGAACAGCGTGGACACCTGGAAGCGCTTCGCCGGCATCGTCGCGGACATGGGCGCCCAGATCGCCCTGGAAAACATCTACGAGAAGGAGCCGCGGCCGCTGCACCGCCTGCTGACGACCCTGGACTCGCCGCATATCCGCTTCTGCTTCGACACCGGCCATTTCAACGCCTTTTCGCGGGTCCCGCTGGAGGCGTGGCTGGAGCGGATGGGCCCCTTCATCGGCCAGCTTCATATCCACGACAATCACGGCACGCTCGACGAGCACCTGCCCGTCGGCGAGGGGAACTTCCCCTTCCCGGTCCTCCTGAAATATCTTCAGGACCGGGGCCGGCGCCCGATCATCACCGTCGAGGCCCACTCGGAAAAGGATTTGTGGCGGAACGTGGAAAATCTTCAGGCCACGGGGCTTCTGGCGGATTTCTGAGGCAGGCGGGGACATGCTGCAGTACATCCTCAAAAGACTCCTCTTCATGGTTCCGCTTCTGATCGGGATCACCGTCATCTG
The DNA here is from genome assembly GCA_963709485.1 of uncultured delta proteobacterium. Lineage (GTDB taxonomy): Bacteria > Desulfobacterota > Syntrophia > Syntrophales > Fen-1087 > JAXDBM01. The sequence goes on along the minus strand of CAVPWE010000001.1, from coordinate 534,508 downwards.
CTTTGCCGTCATGCACCTGGCACCCGGATCGCCGACAGACCTGCAGACCCAGATGAATCCGCGGGCATCCGCGGAGGCGAAGGAGCGCCTGCGCGCCCTCTACGAGCTGGACAAGCCCCTCCATGAGCAATACTGGTCCTGGGTCAGCAAACTGGCCGTTCTGGATCTGGGCAAATCCTTTTCCCAGGACCACCGTCCGGTGGCGGACAAGATCCTGGAGCGGCTCCCCATCACCATCCTCCTCAATGTCCTGTCCATGCTCCTGATCCTGGCCATCGCCATCCCCATCGGCGTCCTCTCCGCGGTCCACCAGGACTCGCTCTTCGACAAGGCGACCGGCGTCTTCGTCTTCGTGGGCTTTGCCGTCCCCACGTTCTGGCTGGCCCTGCTGCTCATGATCTTCTTCGGCGTCAACCTGAACTGGCTGCCCATCTCGGGCATCCGCTCCCTGAATTACGAGTACCTCCCGCCGGGCGAGGCCTTCTGGGACTTCCTCAAGCACCTGATCCTGCCGGTCCTCCTGTCGGCTTTCGGCGGGCTGGCCGGGCTCTCCCGCTACATGCGGTCCAACATGCTGGAGGTCATCCGCCAGGATTACATCATGACGGCCCGGGCCAAGGGCCTGAGCGAACGGACGGTCATCTACAAGCACGCCCTGAGAAACGCCCTGCTGCCCGTCATCACCATCCTGGGCCTTTCCATCCCCGGGCTCATCGGGGGGAGCGTGATCTTTGAAACCATCTTCGCGATCCCGGGCATGGGCCAGCTTTTCTACATGTCCGTCATGGCCCGGGACTATCCCGTCGTGATGGGCATCCTCTTCATCGGCGCGTTGCTGACCCTGCTGGGGAACCTGATCGCCGACGTGTCCTACGCCGTCGCCGATCCGAGAATCCGGGTATCGTAGACATGCTGGCGGACTTCCGGGAAAGATTCCTGAAAAACAAAATCGCCGTGGCCGGCAGCATCGTCGTCCTGACGCTGTTCGCCGTTTCCCTGCTGGCGCCTTGGATCGCCCCCTACGACCCGAGCGCCATCGATCTGAAGCAGGTGCTGGCGCCGCCCTCCGCCGCCCACCTATTCGGGACGGACCAGTTGGGCCGGGACGTCCTCTCGCGGATGATCTGGGGGGCCAGAATCTCGCTGAAGGTGGGATTTGTGGCCACGGGGATCGCCATGCTGATCGGCACGATTCTGGGGGCCCTTTCCGGATACTACGGCCGCTGGGTCGACGCCGTCATCATGCGGTTCGTGGATATCATGCTCTGCTTCCCCACCTTTTTTCTCATCCTGGCCGTCATCGCCATTCTCGAACCGTCCATCTGGAACATCATGATCGTCATCGGCCTGACGGGCTGGATGGGCATCACGCGCCTGGTCCGCGCCGACTTCATCTCCCTGAAGGAAAGGGACTTCGTCGCGGCGGCCCGCGTCATCGGCGCCGGCGACCTGCGGATCATCTTCGTCCACATCCTGCCCAATGCCATGGCCTCCGTCCTGGTGGCCACGACGCTGGGCATTGCCGGGGCGATCCTGACCGAGTCCGCGCTGAGCTTTCTCGGAATCGGCGTCCAGCCGCCGACGCCGAGCTGGGGAAACATCCTGACGGCGGGCAAGGACAACATCGACATCGCCTGGTGGCTCTCCCTCTATCCCGGCCTGGCGATTCTGATCACCGTCCTCGGCTACAACCTCCTCGGCGAGGGCATCCGCGACTCCCTCGACCCGCGTCTTCGGTGAGCGGCGCGGCATATTGTTTGACAATCCCGGACCGATCCATTATATTCGCCGCCATTAGAGCAAAGGTGTATTTCTCATGCAGATGCAGGACGTGTTTCAGCGCTATGCCGAAGATCTCAAGCACGTGGAAGCGCAGATGGATCTTCATCTCCGCTCCGAGATCGACCTTATTCCGGAGATCGGCCGGCATCTTATCGGCGGGGGCGGGAAGCGGTTCCGGCCGCTGCTGCTCCTGATCTGCTCCGAGCTGTGCGGATACCGGGGGGAGAGGTGCTACACCCTGTCGGCCGTCATCGAGTTCATCCACACGGCGACCCTCCTGCACGACGACGTGATCGACCAGGCCGAAACCCGGCGGGGGAAGATCTCGGCGAACAACGTCTGGGGAAACGCGGCGAGCGTGCTGGTGGGCGACTTCCTTTACTCCAAATCCTTCAAGCTCATGTCCGAGGGGGACAACCTCGACATCATCAAGCTCATGTCCGGCACCACCAACATCATGTCCGAAGGCGAGGTCTTTCAACTGGTCAAATGCGGGGACATGAACATCACCGAAGCGGAATACCTGACCATCATCGAAAAGAAGACATCCATTCTCATGTCGGCGGCCTGCGCCTCCGGGGCCATCCTGGGAAAGGCCCCGGTCAAGAAGATCTACGCACTGGCAAAGTTCGGACTGCGGCTCGGCTCGGCCTTTCAGATCACCGACGACACGCTGGATTACACCGCCCGGGCGGAGGAATTCGGCAAGGCCATCGGCAAGGACCTGGAAGAGGGCAAAATGACGCTGCCCCTGATCTACGCCCTGAAGAAGTGCACGCCGGAGGAAAAGGAGAGCATCCGGAAAATCATTGAAAGCCGGGAGTCGGACGGAAACGCGGTCCGGGACATCGTGGCCCTCATCAACCGCTACGGCGGGATCGACGAGGCGCTCGCCAAGGCGGCCGCCTGCATCGATGAAGGCAAGGCGCTGCTCGGCGCATTCGACAATTCCGAGGCCAGGGAGGCGCTGCACACGGTTGCGGACTTCGTCCTCCAAAGACGCCTGTGATGGAATGGCTGCTGAACCTTCCCGCCTACGTCAAGGTGGGAAGCTGCTTTGCGGGCATTCTCCTCCTCTACCGGCTGAAGACACCGCTGGGAGTGGCGATTCTCGTTTTTTCAGCGCTGCTGACCCTGTGGACGGGGGCGGGGCGGCAGGGGTTGAACTTCCAGATTCGTAATTTTACCCTGCCCCAGAACTATCTTCTTCCCGTCATCATTCTCATGCTCCTGTTTTTCAGCGACGCCCTGAACAAAACCGGACGGATGGATCGAACGATCGTCGCGCTGAAGGGGTGGCTCAGAAGCAGGCATATCATCCTGGGCGGCCTGCCCGCCCTGGTGGGGCTGCTCCCCATGCCGGCGGGTGCGCTTTTCTCCGCCCCCTTCGTGGACGCCGTGGACCATGCCAGGGAAATCGAGCCGAAGCTGAAAGTCGCGATCAACTACTGGTTCCGCCACATCTGGGAGTACTGGTGGCCGCTCTATCCGGGCGTGATCCTGGCCATGCAGTACTCCGGGCTGCCGGCGGTGACGTACTTCCTGATCCAGGTCCCGTTCACCCTGGCGGCCGTGGCGGGCGGTTACCTTTTCATCCTACGGGCGGTAAAGAAGACCGGCGATGAAGGCGGGGAAAACGGCAGCTTCAACACCGCCGGGATTCTGGCCGCACTCGGTCCCATTGCACTGCTGGTCCTGATCTCGATCATGGGATCGGCGCTGCTTCCCCTGGCCGGCATCGGCGGCGCGCTGGCCAATCTGATCGCCATGGTGGTCGGGCTGGCGGCCGGGATCGCTGCGGTCTTCAGCGGCCACCTCCCGGCGCTGAATCCCTCCCTGCGCATGCTGAAGCGGAAGGACACCTGGCTGATGATCATCCTCGTGATCGGCATCCAGGCCTTCTCGGGGGCCCTCCTGTGCCCCGTGAATGCCGCGGGATCGACGCTGATCACGGGCATGCGCGACGAGTTTGTCCGCACCGGCATTCCGCTGATCACCGTCATCATGCTGATCCCCTTCATTTCGGGCATGGTGACGGGCGTGGCGTTCGGTTTCGTCGGCGCGAGCTTCCCGATCGTCTTCGCCCTGGTCGGCCCGCAACCGGCATTGCCCGTGGCGGCGGCAACGACGGCATTCGCCTACACCTTCGGCTACATGGGCATGATGCTGTCGCCCATGCACGCCTGCTTCGTGGTGACGGCCGAGTACTTCCGGACATCGATCTTCCGCGCCTATCCCTACATCATCGGGCCGGCCGTCGTCATGCTGCTGGTGTCCGTGCTGCTGTCGTCCTTTTACTATTATTTTTTATGAGATGAACGAGTCCTGCCGATTTCCGTGCAGCCGCCGCCGTTACAGGATCGCAGGGCCGGCATAGCGGCTGCGAAAGGGTTCCGGAGGGCCTTCACGGTCCAGCTTGACGGCCCGGGGGAGGAAGTCGAGAACATCCCGGGCGGTGATCCCGTCCTCTCCCTTTTCCGCCGCCGCCAGGTCGCCGGCGAACCCGTGAAGGAAGACGCCCTTCCGCACGGCCTCATCCGGAGGAAGGCCGAGGCCGGACATGGCCGCGATGGCTCCGGTGAGCACATCGCCCGATCCGGCCGTCGCCATTCCGGAATTGCCGCTCAAATTGATGAAGACCTTGCCGTCGGGAAGGCCGACCAGGGAGTGGGCCCCTTTCAGGACGACGATCGCCCCCAGGTCCCCGGCCACAGCCTGGAGGATCGGGATTCTGTTCCGGTTGACCGCCGCGACCGGCTGCCCCGCAATTCGGGACATCTCGCCCGCATGGGGCGTCAGGATCGTCGGCGCTTTCCGCTTGCGGATGATTTCCGGTTCGCCGGCCACGGCCGTGATGCCGTCTCCGTCGATCAGCACGGGCCTCTTAACCGCCTTTGCCAGCTCGCAGACCAGTTGCCGCGTCTCGGCGTCCAGGGACAGGCCGGGACCGATCACCACCATGTCCATCTTTTCCGCCAGCTCGAGCAGGCTTGCTTTATTGCTCAGGGCAATGCTCCCGGACGCCGTTTCCTGCTGGGGGACGAAGACGATCTCGCTTCCGCCCTGCGCGAGGAAGGGCACCATGGAGCGTGGCGCGGCCAGCCGCGCATATCCTCCGCCTGCCTTCAGAAAGGACAGGGCGGAAAAGCAGGGCGCGCCGAAATAGCCGGCCGCCCCGGCGACGAAGAGCGCTTGCCCCATCGTCCCTTTGTGGCCGCCCGGGTCTCTCGCAGGCAGGGGTGCGGGATGGCTGATCCGGATTCGCAGGTCGTCACGGTCGTGGAGGGAAGGCGGGAAAGAGATGTGGCACACAAAAAGCCGGCCGCAGCGCCCATATCCCGGATAGAGCAGGTTGCCCGCCTTGGGCAGGCCGAAGGCCACCGTCCAGTCCGCCTTGACGGCGCACCCCATGACCGCTCCCGTATCCCCGTTCACCCCGGAGGGGATGTCCAGGCTGAGCACTTTCCTGCCGCTCCCGTTGATTCTCTCGATGATCTCCCGGTGCAGGCCGCCCACCTCCCGGTCCAGGCCGGTTCCGAAAATCGCATCCACGATGCCGTGGCTGTGCAGCAGATCCGTTCTGATCTTCCTGGCGGATTCGAGGGCATGAATCTCGACGGGCAGCCGCTGCAGGATCTTCAGGTTCGCCGCCGCGGCGCCCCTGAATTTTCCGGGACTGCCCAGGATGAACACCCGGGCATGGCCGCCATCCGCATGAATCTTCCTGGCCACCACGAAGCCGTCGCCGCCGTTGTTGCCGACGCCGCAGAAAATCATGAATCTCCGCTCGCGGATGCCGATCTCCCGCGCCAGGACGGACGCCGCCGCCTGACCGGCATTCTCCATCAGGATCTCCTCGGCGATCCCCAGCTTCTCGATGGCATGGCGGTCCATCGCCCGCATTTCTTCCACAGTACTGACTTTCATGACCTGCCCTCGAATTTACCGTTGAAAAAAACCGCCGCTTGTGCGGCGCAACCGCCCGTCCGCCTCCGCCGGCAGGCGGGACGGCATCCTGCTTCGTCTGTCAGGAACCGACACTATGGGGATCCAGCAGACGGAGCATTTCATCGATGTCATGGGTCGGGCGCCGGCAGGCATGATTGACGCAGACATAGGCTGTCGCGCGGCCGTCGATGGCCTTCATCCCGTCCGCAAATCCGAACAGACCGGAAACGCCCGAAGCCGTTTCACCGTCATGGCGGAAAATCACGACCTTGTTGGGGTGAAAAGCCCCCCGCAGCAACCGAACCATAGCCTGCGCATCCTTCTTTTTCAGGTCGCCGGCGATGACGATTTCGGCAGCGGGGCCCGTCAGAAAATCCAGCCCGACCATGAAGTGGCTGTGCCCCGAAGGAGAACGGCGGAGCTGCGACGCAAAGGCCCGCGCCAGCCGGGCGGCCCGTTCCTCCAGGCCGGGGCGGCCCGTCATCCGCGCCAGACGGATCAGGTTCAGAAGGGACACGGCATTGCCGGAGGGTATCGCCCCGTCATGGGTGTCTTTCTGGCGAAGAAGCAGGGCTTCCCCGTCGTCGGGGGTGAAAAAATAACCGCCGCCCGTCCCATCCCAGAATCGCCGGTCCTGCTCCTCCTGGAGCCGGACGGCCGCCTGCAGATGCGGCCATGCAAAGCCTGCCTCATACAGATCGATCAGGCCCCAGATCAGAAAGGCATAATCGTCCAGGTTCGCCCGAATGGCCGCCTCACCGTCCCGGTAGCGGTGCAGGAGCGTGCCGTCCCGTGCGCCCATTTCGCGGAGGATGAAAACGGCGGCGCGATCGGCCGCATCGAGATAAGCGGCGTCATCGAAAACCGCGGCGGCCCTGGCGAAGGCCGCAATCATGAGGCCGTTCCAGTCCGTCAGGATCTTGTCGTCCCGGTGCGGCCGCACCCGCTTTCCCCGCTCCTCGAGCAGTTTCCGTCTCGCACGCTCCAGTATTCCATCGAATTCGCGCGCGGACCGTCCCGCCTCCGCGGCCATCTCTTCCGCGGTCCGTTTCGCGTGCAGGATGTTCTTCCCGTTCTTTCTCCCCGCCGCCTCCTCGGTGAAATTGCCTTCCTTGCGGACATTGAAAAAACGGATCGCGGCGTCGGCCTCCTCCGGTGACAAAACGCGCCGGATCTCCTCTTCCGTCCAGAGGTAAAACCGGCCCTCCTCGCCTTCGCTGTCTGCATCCTCGGCGGAATGGAAGCCCCCTTCCGGCGCCGTCAGCTCCCTCGCCACATAGGCCAGGATCTCGCGCGCCGTCTTGCCGTAAAAATCGTTTCCCCTGGCCTGAAAAGCCTCGGTATAGGCGATGGCCAGGAGCGCCTGGTCGTAGAGCATCTTCTCGAAATGGGGCACCAGCCAGGAGGCATCGGTGCTGTAGCGGTGGAAACCGAATCCCAGATGATCGTAGAGGCCTCCCGCCCGCATGGCCTGAAGCGTTTTCTCGGCCATCCGCAGCGCCTCCGCGCTGCCGTGCCGCTTCCAGTATCGAAGCAGGAAATACAGGTGGTGGGGAATGGGAAACCTGGGGGCCGGGCCGAAGCCGCCACGGGCTTCATCGAAGGACGCGCGCAGCTCATCAAAGGCTTCCGCGGAAAGGCTCTTCGAAAGATCTTCCGGCCCGGCATCGCGTGCTGTTTTCTGCACGGCGGCAAGGATCTGCCGGGTCGAGGACAGGACGTCTTCCCGGCGCGTCTTCCAGACCTGCTGAATCTGAGGGATCAGCTCCAGCATGCCGACCCGCCCGAAGCGGTTTTGCCGGGGGATGTAGGTTGCCGCGAAAAAGGGGTTTTTGTCGGGCGTCATGACGATGGTCAGCGGCCAGCCGCCGCTCCCCGTCAGGAGCTGGCAGACGGTCATGTAGACCTTGTCGATGTCGGGCCGTTCCTCCCGGTCCACCTTGACGCAGACGAAGGCATCGTTCAGGAGCCGGGCGACCTCAGGATCTTCGAAGGATTCATGGGCCATGACATGGCACCAGTGGCAGGTCGAGTAGCCCACGGACAGGAAAACGGGCTTGTCTTCGCGGCGCGCCCGCGCGAAGGCCTCCTCGCCCCAGGGATGCCAGTCCACCGGGTTTCCGGCATGCTGGAGCAGATAGGGGCTCTTCTCATTGATCAGGCGGTTTGACCGGGCGGCAGGCTTCATGAAATCGCATCCGTCAGAACCTTCAGGGCGCCGACGACATCCCCGCCGAGGTGAAAGCGGAGGACCGGACGGCCGGCGCGGATGAGCGCCTGCCCGTCTCCCATCGCCTGGGCGGACTTGAGTATGCCGAAAGAGATGGACGAGCCGGACGGACCCATCCCGTCGGGAATGGGAGCATCCCTCCGATCGTCGGCGGTAAACTGGATGAACAGACCGCGGCCGCCGTCGCCCTTGTGGAGTTGGCCGGTGGAATGGAGGTAGCGCGGGCCGTAACCCGCCGTCGTGGCCAGCTTTCGCCGATCCCGCAGGCGGGTCCTCAGGTTCGCGAGCGCTTCGTCCGTGCCGGCGCCGGGTTCCACGTAAGCCTGCAGCGCGACATAGCTCCCCGGCGCGGCATGCCGCAGGAAGGCATTCAGGGCATCGCCCGGGCTGTGCGCCCGAACGTCGCCGTAGACATCGATCCCATCGGCCGAAACTACGGGCGTCTCCGGGGGCAGGCGGCCCTGTTCGCCGTACCGGGCGATGATCCCGCGCGCCAGGATCTTTGCCGCCTCCACGTCCGGCTGATCGAAGGGGTTGATCTCCAGCAGGTGGCCCGCCACGGCCGTCGCCGCCTCCCAGAGAAAGATCTGCCTTCCCAGGTCATAGCGGTCCCGAAGGCCGATGCTTAAAACCGGATGCCCCGCCTGTTGGAGCCTTTCTATCCGTTCCTCATTCCCGCTTTCCCCCTCGAGATAAAGATGGACAAAGACACGGTCGTCCCCATAGGCATCGGGCGCCCCCAGGGGTTCTCCCACCACCGGGACGATGCCCTTTCCCTCCTTGCCGGTGCTTTCCGCGATGAGCTGCTCGAGCCAGTCCCCGAAGCCGGCAAGGGATGGCGAGAAAACCAGCGTCAGCTTGTCCCGCCCCGCCCGCGCCAGGGCCCCCATTACCGCCCCCACGTAGAGGCCGTCCGGGGTGTCCCCCTCCGCCCGCCCGGATGCGCGTTCTTCCGCAGCCACGGCGGCGGACCGGTCCAGCAGCAGCCCGATGTCCACGCCCAGCAGCGCCGCCGGGACCAGCCCGAAACAGGAAAGGGCCGAGTAGCGGCCTCCGATGTCGGGATCGTTCAGAAAGACCTCCCGAAAGCGATGGGCCGCTGCAAGGTCGGCCAAGGCGCTGCCCGGATCGGTGATGGCGAGAAAATGACGGCCCGCCGCCCGCTCCCCGAGCCTTTCGACCGCCCAATGAAAGAAATATTTCATGAAGGAAAAGGTTTCCACCGTCCCGCCCGATTTGGTGGAGACGATGAAGAGCGTTCGGGCCGGGTCGAGCGCCCCGGCAAAGGCGAGAACGGCGCCGGGATCGGTGCTGTCCAGCACGGACACATCCAGGAAGCCGTCGGCCACGCCGAAAGTCCTGCGGAAGACTTCCGGCGCCAGGCTGGATCCGCCCATGCCGAGCAGAAGGGCGCGCGTGCAGCCGTCGCCGCGCACCGCATTCGCCGTTTGCCGAATCCGGGCGACGTTCGGGAACATGGCCTGCGGGCAGTCGAGCCATCCCAGGCGGTTGGCGATCTCCGCCGGGGAAGGCTTCCAGAGGGTGTGATCCTTTTCCCAGAGACGGGCACGGAAGCGGCCGGTTTCCAGTGCCTGGACGGTTTCCCCGACAAGGATCCGGCAGGCGCCGGAACCGGTCAATCCCCGACTGCGCGGCACGGCCATGCTCACCCTCCTGCAAATTCAGCAAAACGGTTTTTCTGCGGAATCTCAGCCCAACAGCTTTTCGGCCGCCGCCACCACATGGTCCGGCGTGATTCCGAATTTCTCGTAGAGGACGTTCGCCGGGGCGCTGGCGCCGAAGCTGTCCATCCCCACCACGGCGCCGTCGAGACCCGTGTAACGCTCCCACCCCAGCCGGATCCCCGCCTCCACAGCGACACGGACCCGGATCGACGGCGGCAGTACATGTTCCCGGTAAGCGGCCGGCTGGCGCTCGAAAAGTTCCCAGGAGGGAAGGGATATGACGCGGGTCCGGATCCCCTTCGCGGCCAGTTTTCTGCCGGCGGCAAGGGCAACCGTGACCTCGGAGCCCGTTCCGATCAGGATCGCCTGGGGCAGGAGCTGGGAGGACTCCCAGAGGATGTACCCGCCCCGCCTGAGGCTCTCGGCCGGCGCAAAATCCGGATCGTTGAGGACCGGCAGCGCCTGGCGGGTGAAGATCACCGCGGTCGGGCCATCCCGGTTGAGGAGCGCGGCCCGCCAGGCCTCGACAGCCTCACAGGCATCGGCCGGCCGGATGACCGTCAGGTTGGGCACCAGCCGCATGCCCATGACCTGCTCGATGGGCTGATGGGTCGGACCGTCTTCGCCGACGCCGATGCTGTCATGGGTAAAGACATAGATCACCCGCAGACCCATGAGCGCGGCCAGCCGTATGGCAGGGCGCATGTAATCGCTGAACATCAGGAACGTGCCCGTGTAGGGGAGGATCCCTCCGTGAAGGGCCATACCGCCTGCAATCGCGGCCATGGCGTGTTCGCGGACGCCGAAATGCACGTTCCGCCCGCCGTACCCCCACTCGCCGCCGATGGCGCCATGGCGGTCTTCCGGAGAGTATTCGGGCTTCTGAAAGTTGCCGAATCCCTTCAGCCAGGCCAGCACGGAAGGGTTGAGGTCCGCCGTGCCCCCCATGAGTTCCGGCAAAACGGCTGCAAGGCTCTGCATGACATCCTCGGAGGCCTTTCGCGTCGCCATGTCCTTCGCCACCCGGGAATAGTCGGGAAGCGCAGATTCCCAGCCCTCCGGGAGCTCACCCTTGATCCGACGCAGCAATTCAGCGGCCGTACCGGGATTGTCCTTCGCGTAACGCCGAAAGGCCTGCTCCCAGGCTTCCTGCATTTTCTGACCGGCGGGAAGGGCCTTCCGGAAACAGGCCAGCGCCTCCTCGGGAACGAAGAACGGCGGCTCCAGGGGCCATCCCAGCGCCTCTTTGGCGCCTCTCGCTTCCGCCTCTCCCAGTGGCGCCCCGTGTGCGTCAGCGGTGTTCTGCTTGCGCGGCGCTCCGAACCCGATGACGGTGCGGACACAGATGAGCGACGGACGTCCCCTCACATCCTTGGCGGCGCACAGGGCCCTGTCGATGGCATCCATGTCCTCCCCGTTCGGAACGGACTGGACATGCCATCCGCCGGCCTCGAAACGCTTTCGAACGTCTTCGCTCCAGGAAAGGGCCGTGGACCCGGCCAGGCAGACGCGGTTATCGTCGTACAGAACGATCAGCTTGCCGAGGCCCAGGTGTCCGGCGAGGGAACAGGCTTCGGCGGCGACGCCCTCCATGAGATCCCCGTCGCTGGCCAGCACGTAGGTGAAGTGGTCAACAATGGTATGGCACCCCTGGTTATACCTGGCTGCCAGATGGGCCTCCGCGATAGCCATGCCCACGGCGCCGCTGATCCCCTGCCCCAGGGGGCCCGTCGTCATCTCCACGCCGGGCGTGCTGTGATATTCCGGATGGCCGGGCGTCTTGCTCCCCCATTGCCGGAAAGACCGGATATCGTCGAGGCTGAGATCGTAGCCTGTCAGGAAAAGCATCGCGTACAGCAGCATGGAACCGTGCCCGGCCGAGAGTACGACACGGTCCCGGTCCGGCCATTGGGGATCCGCCGGGTTGTGCCTGAGGTGCCGCTTCCAGAGGGTATGGGCGATTGCCGCCGCCCCCATGGGCAGGCCGGGGTGACCCGACTTTGCCCGCTCCACGGCGTCGACGGCGAGAAAACGGATGGTGTTGATGCATTGCTGGTCGATATCCATTGGATCAGACATGCGGTTTCTCCTTGTTTGGACCCGGGAATGAAGTGATCTTCGATCCTTCTTTTTATACCATCAAACCCGATTAGACAAGAAGATTGACGGTCGCTCAATCATGAGCGGAAAATCTTGCTTTTACGGTCCTGATGGCGTAGATGTAAAGGAGTTTCCAACCGCAGCACCCGCCAACGGGAAACGCGCAGTCATCAAAATCAAAAGAAAGGGAGAACGGATATGGGAAAATCAATCAAGGGATCGCAGACGGAGAAGAACCTGCTCGCCGCTTTTGCCGGAGAGTCCCAGGCGAGGAATCGCTACACCTATTTCGCCAGCGCCGCCAGAAAAGAGGGCTATGAGCAGATCGCGAACATCTTCACGGAAACGGCGGAGAACGAGAAGGAGCATGCCAAGGTCTTCTTCAAGCACCTCGAGGGGGGCGAGGTCGAGATCCTGGCCGGTTATCCCGCCGGCATGATCGGCGACACGAAGGCCAACCTGAAGGCCGCCGCGGACGGCGAAAAAATGGAATGGACGACCCTCTATCGGGATTTTGCCGGAATCGCCAAGAAGGAAGGGTACGCGGAGGTGGCCCGGTCCTTCGAACAGATCGGCAAGGTGGAGAAGTTCCACGAGGGCCGTTACAGGAAGCTCCTGAAGAACATCGTCAACGGTGAAGTTTTCAAAAAGAAAAAGAAGGTGAAGTGGCACTGCATTAACTGCGGTTACATCTTCGAGGGCACCGAACCTCCCAAACTCTGCCCCGCCTGCCTGCATCCGAAGGCCTTCTGCGAGGTCCTGGCCGAAAACTTCTGAAACTTCCGGAGCGAAAAAGCCAAACGCGCAGGATGAGCTCTATTTGATTGCAATAAAAGAGGGGTGGCCAGAAGCAGCCACCCCTCTTTTATTGCATTTCAACGTTCAGCCGAATGTTATTACAGTCAATCAAAATCTGAATCCTTTGTGAAAAAGGGATGCCAGCCCGTGAACCTTTATATGACACCCTTTTCCTTGAGCGCCGCGAGGTCCACAGCCTTCAGGCCGAGCAGTTCCCCGAACACCTCAGCATTGTGCTGGCCGACATCCGGGGAGCACCCCTCGACGGGGAGGATCTGGCCGTCGATCTTGATGGCCACGCCGGGTATCTTCACCTTGAGGCCGCTGGAGTGGGTCACTTCCTGCACCAGGCCGCGCGCCTTGGCATGCGGGTTTTCCAGCATCTGGCCGGCATTCTGGATCGGCGAGCAGGGCACGCCGTTTTTCATCAGCATGCCGACCAGCTCCATCGTTCCGTGCTGAGCCGTCCAGGAGGCGATGATCTCCCGGAGTTCAGCCTCGTTCACGCAGCGCTGGAAGTTGTCGGAGAATTTCGGGTCATCCAGCAAGCCCTCGCGTCCCATGACCTTGGCAAGGCTGCCGAAGTTGTTGTTGTTTGCCGTGGCGATCATGAGCCAGCCGTCCTTCGTCTTGAAGGTGTCGAAGGGGGTGACGTAGGCAAGGCGGTTGCCGTAGCGCGAGACCTCTTTTCCCAGGTTCATCGGGCTGAGGAACGGAACGTCTTGGGTGTTCAACTCGCAGTCGAGCATGGCGACGTCCACGTGCATGCCCTCCCCCGTCGCCCGGGCCTGGAGGACGCCCATCACGATTCCCAGGGCTCCGAAGGTCCCGCTGAGGTAATCCACGGCAGCGTTACCGGTTCTCGTGGGGGCGCCGTCGGGGAAGCCCGTGGACATCATCATGCCGCTCATGGCCTGAATGACCGCATCGTAACCCGGCAGGGGGGAGAGGGGACCGAACTGGCCGAACCCGGAAATCGAGCAGTAGACGATCCTGGGATTGATTGCCTTGATGGTCCCGTAGTCGATGTTCCAGCGCTTCATGGTTCCGGGGGTGTAATTCTCCAGAATCACATCAACTTTTGCCGCCAGCTTGCGGAAAAGCTCCTGCCCCTCCGGCTTGTTCAGGTCGATCGACAGACCTTTTTTTGCCCGGTTGATGCTGACGAAGCCCAGTGGCACGCCTTCCTTCTGGGGGGGGGAACAGCCGCGAGTCCTCTCCCCGGCCCGGCCGCTCCAACTTGTAAACATCCGCGCCATAGTCAGCCAGACTTCGGCTCCGGTACGTAAAGGAATCTACTGTTCAACTTTATCACGACCGCAGGGAACATTCACGGGTTATGCGCCATGAAAGGGCAGTCACATTTCTCCTACGGGCTTTCCCTTGACCCGCAGGATTTTCTTGTCTTATACTGCGGCTGCCAGAAAGGAAATTCATATCAATCATCTGCATGCGGGATATCGGAAAAATGCCTTGCCGATGCTGTTTAAGAATGTTTTGAATGTGTTCTTGCTGTTGTGTCTCGCGCTTCCCGCAGAATGCTCCTTTGCTTCCGCAGAAAAGGACGGGTTTGTCGAGCCGAATAAAATCATCTTCTGGGCATGGGAGCGGCCGGAGGATTTGAGCTTCCTTGATTCCGGCAAAGCGGAAGTTGCATCTCTGGCGGCGACCATCAAAGTGCAGAATAAGCGGCTGAAATTGTTAACCAGGCAGCAGCCTCTCAAGCTTCCTGCAAAGACGCGACGCATCACGGTCATAAGGATCGAGACCGACCGGAAATCCATGCTTGCCCCGTTCAGCGGGGAAATGGCTGAGATCATAGATGATGTGGCAGGGGCAGCGAGTGCGAGGCATCTGCAGATTGATTTCGATGCGCGTGTCTCGGAGCGCCAATTTTACAGGGAACTGCTGTTGGCCATCAGAAAAAAACTTCCGGAAGCCGTCCATATATCGATCACCGCTCTGGCCTCGTGGTGCATGCACGACAGGTGGCTTGAAGGTCTGCCTGTGGATGAAGTCGTGCCCATGGTTTTCAGGATGGGGCCGGAAGGTCCTGCGATACTGAGATCACTCGAAGCGCGCGGCAGCTTTGCCGAACCGATGTGCAGGACAAGTATCGGCATATCAACCGATGAACCGGTTAAGCGCCTGACCAATGGAAAGCGGGTGTATGTCTTCTCCCCGACAGGATGGAATAGGGACAGCGTGAAGAGCCTATTGCAGGAGGTTGAATGATGACGATAACGGCAGGACGTATTCTGGGTGCATGGATACTGTTGTCAATCATTTTTGGCACAAGCACCGCCTTTTCATGCGGCCCTTTTTTCCTTGAGGCACGATTTACAGAGGTTGCCTCAGATGAGATTATCCGGGGCAACGTCGGAGTGATTCATGCATCTTATAAGAGCTACTATCTCGTCCCGGCGTACAGATATCTGGAAGGATTGGGCATGAGTCCGAAGGAACAGCAGGCCATGCTTTCCGGGGATGGAGGCGAGGCGGATTCCGGCGGGGAAAACTGGTTTAACAAGTGGGCAGCCCTCCGCAATACAATCATCAAAACCGGTAAGCCGCTGCAAGAAAGAAGCTATTACTGGGACGGCATCCACAGATATGAAGTGAAAGAGGGGCATGACGCTTATCTCAATTGTCACGCGGACGCCTTTCAATCCGCCTTCAATACGCTCAATGACCGCATCCAGAAATTCGGAAAGGACAGTGCGGAGGTTGCGGAATGGACGCGGGGTCAGGACACGGTCTTTTCAAATTGCAGCAGAGGTCATCATATCCCCGGCCCGGCGGATAAAGGGATGAACAAACTGATTCAATACGACCGGGATTATCAGGTTGCGGCAGCGCATTTCTATGCCGGAGATTTTATTCAGGCGGGGGAGCTCTTTGGAAAGATTGCGCAGGAGAGATCGTCGCCCTGGAGCGGGTTGGCCAATTACCTGGCGGCCAGGGCATTTGTAAGAGAAGCCACCGTAAATGCAGAAAGCCGGACTGTCAATATCAAGGCAATGGCCAGGGCAGAGGCGATACTGCAATCAATCGTGAAAGACAAAACGCTGGCGCAATATCATGCGCCCGCAATGGATCTTTTCGGTTATGCAAAAGCCATGTCTAATCCAGTGGATTATATACATGAAATTGCCCTGTCCCTGACCCAGAAAGAGCCGGGCAAGGACATCTTCAAATACTGGAGAGAATTCAGTTACATGCTCAGAAAAGCAGACGCCAAAACCCGCGATACGGCCAAAGGAAAAGATGACATCACCGACTGGGTACTAACAGTGCAGGATCAAGGCCCGCAGTCGCTGGAACACGCTCTCGGGAAATGGAGAGCCACATCGAAGGTTTCCTGGCTGGTTGCGGCAATCTCGAAAATCGGCCTTGAACATCCGGATATGCCTTCGCTCATGTCCGCTGCCGGCAAAATAAAATCCGGTTCACCGGCATATCCGGCCGCTCAATATCATGTCATCAGGCTGTTGGTGGAATCAGGGAAAAGTAATGATACCAGGAAGAAACTGGACAGCCTGTACGCAAATAAAAAAACCGGGTTTTCCCCGGCTGACGGGAATCTGCTCGGCGCGCTCAGATTCCGGATAAGTCACGATATGGAGGAGTTTGTCAAATATGCCCAGAGAACACCGGTTTGCATCGGGGATAATATGCAGGGCTGTACTGAAAGCCGGCAGAGCGAAGACGCATCAAAGTATGCAAAGCGAAAATATGTCGATGAAGATGGGGCCACTGTAATCAATGAATATATGCCGTTAGCCCTGCTGAGAAAGCTGTCGGAGAACAAGGCGCTGGCGGAAGAGACAAGAAGGGATGTCGCCGCGGCGGTATTCGCCAGGGCCGTCATCATCGGCAATGATACGGTGGCCAATGATACGGTACCATTGCTCTCCCGTTTTTATCCGGAAGCAAAGAAACTGTTATCCGATCTTGCGGCGGCCAAGTCGGATGAAGAAAGGCACTTTCTTTCCGCGTATCTGATGCTTCAGTATCCTGCGATGAAGCCTTATGTGACAAGCAACATAGGGCGCGATTTGCCGGACAATAAAATCGATAACTATCGCAGAAACTGGTGGTGTTCGTTGAAGAAAGGGAGGGCGCCGCTGGAGTATTCCCCGGTCGATCCGGGAGTGCGTTCCGGAACAAAGCCTTCAGGGAAAAGAAAGAATCGATACCCTCTCTTTCTGAAAAAGGATGATATCGAGCAGACCGAGCGCGAACTTAAAGACCTGATGAAAACGGCATCCGGGCCTGTCTATCTGATAGATGCCGTCGTGAAATGGGCGACCACGAACAGTGGTGATCCACGCATCCCGCATGCCCTGCACCTTGCGGTCAGGTCTTCACGATATGGCTGCACCGATCAAGATACGACAGGCTATTCCAAACAGGCATTCAAACTCCTTCACGGCAGGTATCCCAACAATAAATGGGCCAAACAGACTCCCTATTATTATTAATGCATGCAAAAGGCATGTATTCATAAAACCTTTCCGGAAGGGGGCGCTCCGTTACGATATTCTGTCTTGGAATTCTGTCTTGGAGCGCCTTTCAGCAGAATCAAAGAGCGCCTCATTGAAAATCAGATGAAGGATAACACAGCTTCGCCTGACAGATCGGGTTCATCCTTCAGGGATGATCAAATAAATATCCGACGGAACGAAGACTCCGGAAATAAACGGGATGCTGAGGGTCGTCCTCGAAATACCGGCGCAGGCGGACGATGAAGGCATCCACCGTCCGGGTGGTTGTACCCCCGGTGTATCCCCATCCCACCTCAAGAAGGATCTTGCGTGAAAGGGGTTTGCCCCGATTGGTGATGAAGGTCTTAAGCAAACGGGCTTCCTGGTCTGTCAGGTGAATGACCCCCTGTTTCCCGGTAGCCGTCAGCGTCATGAAGTCGATCGTGTTGCCGCCGAAGGTGTACGGCTCCAGTTCGTCCGGCGGCTCCTGTCCGTCACCCGCAGCACGGTTACGGTTCCATGAAGAGCGGGTTATCAGACGTTCGATCCTCAGCAGGAATTCTTCCAAATTGAAGGGCTTTGCGAGGTAATCGTCAACTCCGCAGGAGAAGCCCTTGACACGGTCGTCCGTTTCCCCCTTGGCGGACAGGATCAGGACTGGGAGCCTCTCATCCGCAAGGCGGATGTGGCGCAGCACGGACAGGCCGTCCAATCCCGGCAGCATGATGTCAAGGACGATCAGGTGCGGATTCCATTCCTGCCATGCCTGCAAACCGGCGGTCCCGTTGCCGGCGATCGATACCTCGTAACCCTGCAGGGAGAGATTCAGCTTCAGCCCTGCGGCAATATGTGCGTCATCTTCTATGATGAGGATCCGCTTCTGTTCCGTTTCTTTCATGGCCCTTTCCCTTTCACTTTGTCTGGCAGGATGCCCGTCAATACAGAACCTTTCCCTTCCCCCTCACTGTCTGCAACCACTTTCCCGCGATGAAGGCGTGCGACCTGCTGGACGAGATACAGGCCGATACCGCTTCCGGCCACCGGGATTAAATCATTCCGGCGGCCCTGATAGAATTTCCGGAAGATTTTACCCCGCTCTTCCCTGGTCAGGCCAATCCCGTTGTCCCGGAAACGAATCAGCAGGGAATGGCCGTCCCGTTCGAAGGTGATGTCAACCCGCGGCTTCTCCGAGGTGTTGTATTTTATGGCGTTGGTCAGAATGTTCATCAGGAGCATTTCGAACAAAGGTAAAACAACCGGGTAAAAAATGGGCCCGCCAGGCGGATCCTCGACACGGATGACGCAGTTCCGATAGAGGTGGCGGTTTTCATCAATGAATTGCCGGGTCGTGTCCGCCAAGTTTACCGGATGGGCTTCTCCGGCGTAAACCCTGCTCTCGATACGGGCAAGATTCAAGATGCTGTTGATGTTGACCGAAAGACGTTCAACATCCTGAATCATGAAACCGATGTACTTGAGCTGCTCTTCCCGGGGCAGTTCGTGTCGGGCAAATGTTTCCAGAAAGAGTTTGAGAGAGGTGACGGGGGTCTTGAGCTCGTGAGTGAAGTTATTAATAAATGTATGTTGCAGGCGGAAGAGCTGAAGGGTTTTCAAGTTGTAGATGAAGATGATGAGAATTCCCGCCAGAATGATGCCAACCAGGATGGACAGGATGAGAATCACCACCCAGGTTCTGGCCTCGAAAAACTGGGCCGCATCGAGATGGTACCGGTCGACGACCGCTTTGAGTCCCGCACTGACCCCAATGTACCAGTAGATGTACAGAAAAAGGGAAATCGCCAGCGCCGTGGTCGACAGGACAAAGATAACAAGGGACTGGATGAACCATTTCGTCTGTTTCATGATGCCTGACCGCGGGGCCACTTCGTAATGTAAAAGTAATGTAAAACGAGAACTTAGGGGTTTTCATCCTCCGGCTTATCGGTTATATCCCTCAGCGCAGCCGGATATCGCCGCAAAAGAAAGGAAACCATTATGCTGAAAAACAACCAGCCTGTCCATCCCCTCGGCACCCGCGCCCGCGTGTTGCTGACGAGTGTTTTTGGACCTTACGCCCAGGATGACGATTACGGAAGCCGTAAAAACAACCCGATGGAACTCTACCAGAATCAGGTCACCCGTGTCCAGGGGGGGTTCTCCCTGCGCATGTTTCATCGTTCCTTTGGCCTGATGATGATCCAGGCCAATCTCACCGCTCCCTGCACGCTCCTGGATTTTCCCACGCTCGAACAGTTCCGGTCAGAGATCAGCCGGAATGTTTATGACGTAATCGGGATCAGCGGGATTCTGCCGAATATCGGCAAGGTGCGAAAGATGTGCGAGCTGATCCGCCAGTACCAGCCAACCGCCACGATCATTGTCGGAGGACACATCGCAAACAAGGAAGATTTGAGACAGACGATCGACACGGACCACATCGTACGCGGTGAAGGTGTCCGGTGGTTTCAACGCTATTTGGGACAGGACGACCAGGCGCCTGTCCGGCACCCGATGACGACCTCCGGATTCGGAGGGAGAATCATGGGCATCAACCTGGGCAACCGGACCGGCGGCACCGCCGCGATCCTGATCCCCTCCGTCGGATGTCCGATGGGGTGCAATTTCTGCTCTACCTCCGCCCTCTTCGGCGGCAAGGGGAATTTCTTCAATTTCTACGAAACGGGAGATGCGCTCTTCGAAGTGATGTGCAAGATGGAAAAAACGCTCCATGTCAGGTCCTTCTTCACGCTGGACGAAAATTTTCTCCTCCACAAGACAAGGGCGCTCCGGCTCCTCGAACTGATGCAGGAAAACAGGAAAAGCTGGGCCCTCTATGTATTCAGCTCGGCCAGAGCACTGCAGTCGTACACGATGGATCAGCTCGTGCGTTTGGGCATCAGCTGGGTCTGGATGGGGTTGGAAGGCGAAGAGAGTGCCTACGACAAGCTCCGGGGAACGGATACGCGTGCGCTCGTTGATCGTCTGCAGTCACAGGGCATCCGCGTTTTAGGCTCCTCGATCATCGGACTCGAAAACCACACGCCGGAGAACATTCAGGCGGTCATCGATTACGCCGTCAGCCACGATACGGTCTTTCACCAGTTCATGCTGTACACGCCGGTCGCCGGAACGCCCTTGTATGAAAAGCACAAGCAGGACGGCTCCCTGCTGCCGGAGACGGAATTCCCCAATGCCGACGCCCACGGGCAGTACCGTTTCAATTACCGCCACCCGCATATCCGTGACGGGCGGGAAGAGCAGTACCTGCTTCAGGCCTTCATGGAGGACTTCCGTGTCAACGGCCCGAGCCTGCTCCGGATGATCCGGGTGCTCCTGAACGGCTGGCAGCGGCACCGGAACCACCCGGATCCGTGCGTTCGCAGCCGTGTCTCCCGGGAGGCTTTCCCGCTGCGCTCGATATACGCCGGCGCCGTCTGGGCAATGAGGAAGTGGTACCGCAATGATCCGCGCCTTCACCAAAAGGCGGAGCGGCTCCTGGAGGACATCTATGCCGGGTTCGGATGGGTGCCGCGGATCGTTGCGCCGGTAGTGGGCCGATATGCCTTTTTTACCCTCAAAAGGGAGGAAGCGCGGCTCGCCGCGGGCCAGACCTACGAACCCCGCAGCTTCCTGGAAAAGAACGAGGCTGCCCTGGCCCTGGATAAAGCCCTTGCTCTCGATTCCAAGGCCCTTGGTCGGGACAGGCAAACCGTCGCGCATGAACCGTCGACGGTTTTTACCGCCTGATAAAACGGGTTTTTTTCATCAATCGTTGAAGCTTCCTCAGCCTTGATTGAGGTGTGCTTTCGCGTTTCCGGAAAATAGACTCACATTAAAAGTCCCAACGGTTATCCAAGATGAAATCAAAACCGTTTCTTCTCTTGACTTTCCATTCAAATATAAGCACTTAAATGTCACCGTTTTCTTTCATCTCAGTAACAATAAAGGATGTCGTGGGTGAGTGAAGTCACCGCTGAGCGGCAGAAAATTATCCTAACGAACCCTGGCTATGGAACCCCGAATGGGCCCAGGGGCGTAGACTCCCATTTGAAAAGCCGGGTACCATTACCGGGTCCATTACCGGCTACTGGATAGTGGCCATCCTGGTCTTAGGGACTTTTCACCTCATTCCCCGTGCGGCCAGGGGTGAGCCCTTTTGGCCCGTGGGAGCTGTCTTCTGGGGGCTGGGGCTCCTGTTCGGGCTCTTTGGATTCATCGCTCTCTACATGGCAGTGAAAAGGACCCGGTCCTGGAGACGTTACGGTAAGGTCTGGCTTGATCTGGAAACGAATCCCGCCATCCTCGGCGGAAAATTAATCGCCGCCATTCGAGCTGCCACAGCATTTCCTGCGGACGCACTGCCATCCCTCCGTCTCGTATGCGTTCATTGCAGCCATACAAAATCATTTGTGTCGGGTTACACGGAGAATCTCTGGGAGGCAAGCAAGGAATCTTCCGTAAGCGATGGGGAGGTGCGGGTCGCGTTCGATCTGCCGGACGATTTACCCGAGAGTGATCCCGACATTGCCAATGTGCGGACTTGGCATACTTGGCACTTACTGGTTACTGTGAAGAGTGACGCTGCGACTTTCTCGGGTCAATTTGAGGTTCCGGTCTTTAAAAGAAGATAGGATGGAGAGTCTTATTCTTTTCCTGTGTCGTAGGACGAAGTTCAGTTTACAGCAGCATGTGTAAAGACGTCTGCTGCGTATAGTTCCTTGTAAGCGAGATTTATGGCTGGTGCAAAAGCAAAGCAGGTTTCAACCCGTACTTCGCAGGTACTCGGAAAGCAAAAATGATGTTTGCCCGTTATTGTCCACACCTACAAGCCCACAACCTCACAGTGTGAACAAAATCGAAGATTATTGTTTGAAAATAGTACTGTCTGCAGGAAAAGCCAGCAGATACTTATAGTTCCGTAGTACGGTGGATAAACGGGAGATCCATCCACCGCACTGCGGTAAAGGTTTCGCGATTACGGCGTGACGATAGCGAACGTGCCGGGCGCTTTTTCGATCAGGGTGAAAAAGCGAACCAAATCGATCCTGCTGCCGGTGATCTTGAATCATCGCTCATCAGGGTGTCCTTTATACCGGCGGTACCGGCCATCATCTTGACGAAGATCTCCTTCGTCAGTGTCAGGGTCGCTTGGCATCGGCTGCCGGCGCTGCCTTCTTGTGGTGCAGCACCGCATTCTCTATCCAGAGCACGAAGGATTCCTTCGTATCGGAAATTACCAGGTTAATCTTGAGATTCTTATCCTCCGCGGCCGGGCCGTTGAGACCTGCGGCCATGGCATCAAGGAAACGCTCAACCGGCGTTTGCCTGAACATTCGATCAAGTAGCTGCGATCAATGCCCTTCTTCGGCGGACCATTGCGCAACTCGGCGGCCGCTGTCAGATAGCTGTTGCGCCAGGTGGCTGCTTCGGCCATGTAGCCCATCTGGTCGTAGGTGCGTGCCAGTAAATCAATGGCGCTCTTGTTGTCGGGCTGTGCAAACACGACGTGATTCAGCAACTCAGCGGTCCAGCGGTAGTCTCCTTTGTCGAATGCGACCTGAGCCGCCGTTATGGCCTTGTCGGCGCCGATCAGTTCAATGTAGCGCTTGGCCGACTCCTCAGGCGGCAGCGGATTAGGTTTGCCGGATTGCCATCGTAGAAGCCCATGTAGAACTGATAGACCGCTTTGACGTTGTGGCGCAGATCACCATAGTAGCCGCGGCTGGCGAGATAGGTCTCAAGAGATTTGGGCAGTTTTATCATGTCGGCGATTTCGCGTGGTGTGTAGCCGGCATTGATGAGACGCACCGTCTGGTCATGGGTATATTTGTAGACATCGCGATGCTTGGTGATGAACTCGGCGATGCGCGCCCGGCCCCAGATCGGCCAGTTGTGCTGGGCGAAAAACACCTCGGCATCAGCGGTTTGCTCCAGGGCCTGATCCAGATAATTTGACCAGCGCAGGGAATCGCGCGCCTTGGCGCCGCGCACCGGCAGGAGGTTGTGCATGGTCTGTTGGAGAATTTCAGCGCCGCAATAGGCCTTCTTGTCAGGGAGCAGGAAGGTCATTTCGGCGGGAGCCTCTGTCCCCGGCACGTTGTAGAAGACGAAACGCACGCCGTCAATGACCATATCCTCCTTTGGTTGCTTGATGATCCGGTTCGGCGGCAGGATACCGAAGTTGCCATACGCCACCGCCTTGCCCAGGCCCGTATCGACCATGCCTTTGGCGGAGCGTTCAAGATCTTTGCCGAACTGGTAGCTTGACCGGCGCCCCATGGCGGTACCGACCATGACATTTTCACTGGTGGCTTCCTCCATGAAGCCATCCGGCGCGATCACGGGAATCTTGCGTTTGGCCACTCCTGAGGCGAAATCACGCCGAGGACGCCGCCGAAGTGGTCTATATGGCTGTGCGTGAAAATAATTGCCGAGACCGGCTTGTCGCCCAGGTGCTTGCGGGCGAAGGCGATCGCTGCCGCCGCACTTTCACGGCAGATCAGCGATCGACCACGATCCACCCGGTATTGCCTTCGATCAGGGTCATATTGGCAATATCGAAGCCGCGCAACTGGTAGATGCCTTCCGTCACCTTGAACAGGCCGATTTGGGCATTGAGAATGGCGTGCCGCCAGAGGCTTGGGTTGACCGTCGGCGGCGCCTTGCCCTCGACAAACTTGAAGTCGTCAAAATCGACCAGCACATCGCCCGCCGCGGTGGTGATTTTTCCGTTGGCCTGGCGATAAAGCCGCGCTTGGCATCCTCGAAATCCTGGGGATCGTCGA
Source organism: uncultured delta proteobacterium (assembly GCA_963709485.1). GTDB lineage: Bacteria > Desulfobacterota > Syntrophia > Syntrophales > Fen-1087 > JAXDBM01. The sequence continues at coordinate 510,693 of CAVPWE010000001.1, read as the reverse complement.
GTTTCAGCGACTGCGCGAACTGCTCATTGACCTTCAGCGTGGCAGGCGTGGCGTCACCGGCCACACCGCCAATGCCGGAATACCTATACCGCAGCCGGCAAGGATTACCGCAAGTACCAGAGAGATGACGATTATTGATATTTTTTTCATAGAAGTTCTCCCTTGAAATAGACTTTGACCTGACTTAAGCTTGTACCACATGTCAAGTTAGGGTTCCGCAGTTTTATGATTATTTCCGATTGAAATGTTGTGTGAATTGGAAAAATAAGGAAAACATCAATACAGGAAGGCAGGCACAAACTGCTGCAGGGGAGAACAGGCCATCACGAACGTGTGCCTTTCCAACCGTCTTCTTCAAGCCTGTCCATAATAGAAGAATGATGCTTTATACCTTAAGCAGACCCCCTTCATTTTTCCTTGTAAGCGAGACTGGCGGACAGTGCTCCTGTGCAGTAGATTTCAACCCGTACTGCGCAGGTACTCGGGAAGCAAAAATGATGTTTGCCGGTTATTGGTGCCACCGACAAGTCCTTAATCTGTTTCTTTGACGAGAATTGAAGATTGCGAGTTGTAATAATTCTCGAATTTTCTTGCCTGCCTTCCTCATTATACTCTGGCCGAACCATGAGATCAGGACTGCCCTACGCGTGTGCAGGTAACCTGATTAATACACTTGGTTCCGGGCCATGCACGTAGCCTTGTTAATGTCGGAAACAAGAATGACCAATTGCTGATTCCAGCTCTCCTTGGTGCCACTGCCAGTGGTTGAAATAACGGGCATGTTTATAACAGTATGAATCCAAGTCTCCACCACATTCGTCTATGAATAACCAACCGTCCATATTTGCTCGGATTCTCCAGACGGCAACAGCTATTAAAGATTCCATTTCAAAATCGCATGCAATTCTACCCCAACAATCAATATCGCAATCCCATGTCCCGAGTTCAAGTCTATCTAATGAAACGTTGTAATTCTGGGAAAAGGCATTTCTGGCATCGGCTCCGAGAGTTCCCGACTGTGTACATGCCAAAAGATCGGCCTGCATGGTATGGAAATCCGGGTATGCCACACCCAGTACCCGGTGGTGCCGTCAGACAATGACCATACCGACTTGACCTGCCCGATCAGCGGTGACCAATAATCATCGTACTGGTTCTTTGTGTTGTCCGCCTGGTTTACAATAAACTGCGTATGAAGCACGCCGGTGTAGGAATCTACCTTTTCATCCAATGAAAGAACTGAACCGCCATAGTTGGTACCCGGAGCAAATTTGTCACCCACCTTGGGCTCGCCGGGCATGAGGATCGTTGGCACAAGGCCTGCCGCAACCCCGCTCAGTTCCCCACCATTTTTTAGCACATGGACATTCCCGTTTATGTCCTGGGCCAACATGCTGTCGAACTGAACCGAGGTTTCTCCATTAGAGTTTATTACCGTGCCTGTCTCGTGCAGCGTTGCGATGCCTTGGATCATTTCACCCTCGGTGAACATCCACACATAATGCGAGCCCTCAAATGAGCCATGTCCGACAAAAGTGATCACATGTCCGGCCTTGGCCGGAAAGTAACGGTTGGTCAATGTGGCGCTGTCGGAAGTAAAAGTGTAGCCACTTTGCGTTGCGTTACCTGTGTCCGAGGAATTACATCCACCGAAAATCGCACCTGACAATACTGCCGATCCCAGCAGAATAACATACACCCACCTCTTATGACCCCACACAGGATATCATTGATGCACTCCTTTCTTTCGTTAGGCAGCTACATCCTCTACATAAAACAAAAACCCAGCACTCACTGTGAGTTACTGGGTTTTATTAATTTCTACATGGCATCATACTACAATGTTGTAATCAACTGTTAACCCATTGCCAATACCTTACCTGTTTTATATATTACTTCGTAAAACATACGCTTGGTTCATAAAAAAATCAAGGAAATATTTCATTTATTATCATCTGAAGCGTCGATGTCTCTCAGAATTCTCGGACACCCGCTTACAGGAAGGCAGCTCCCGGAGCCCCTTCTGAGAAATCGGCACAGGTATGGATGCGCTGTTTCACCCAGAAACAAAACAGTACCGCCGATGGTCGGCATCGCAACTTGTCCTAGCTACAATGAAATTTGCCGGTTCAGTCCGCACCTACAAGACCTTAGAAGCATCTTCTCGTTGAAGACTAAGTACTCTAATTCATAAATACAGTTACGTATAATGAGCTTGCTTTCGAGACAGATTTATGGCATCAATGCAATCCAGGAGGTTGCATATGCCAAGGAAAAGCCCATACGAAATAGTCCTTTCAGAAGGAGAGCAGAGAGAACTAACCACGCGCGCAAACAAATATACGCTACCATCTTTGCTCGGTTTTTTTCGCGAGCCAGGAGTGATCCTCCTTGCCACCCAGGGGCTCAGCAATGATGAGATTGCCAACCGACTGGATGCACCCCGCAAAGTTGTCAGCATGTGGCGAAAACGTTTCTTTGAAGAACGCCTCCTTGGGCTTGATGAACGACCACGTCCGGGACGTCCTCCGATTTTTCCCCCCGGAGATTATCGTTCAGGTTAAGGCACTGGCCTGTGAACTGCCCGCGATTCATCAAGTGCCGATTTCTCGATGGAATGTTGCCGATCTGGGCAGAGAGATTCGAGGATCGGGATTCGCAGCCACGATCAGTGACAGCACTATCTGGCGATGGCTGATGAGAAATATTGCATTTCGTCCTTGGCGGTATCGCTCCTGGATTTTTCCCCGTGATCCTCAATTTGCCGGAGAAAGCCGGGCGAATCCTGGATCTCTATGAGAGGGTTTGGGAAGGGCACTCCCTCCAAGAGGATGAGTTTGTTTTGTCTGCCGATGAGAAAACCAGCATCCAGGCGCGCCGTCGTCGTCATGCCACCTATCCGGCTCAACCGGGATGGCCGATGAAAGTAGAACATGAATACGCCAGGTGTGGCGCTTGGGCTTATATTGCCGCTCTCGATGTGCATCGCGCTAAATTGTTCGGTCGATGCGAAGACGTAGAAGTGGCATTGCTTCTTTCGATCGACTCGTTGACGACGTAATGCGCCAACCGCCCTATGTCGCAGCAAGGCGCGTTTTTTGGATTGTGGACAATGGTTCTTCCCATCGCGGATCTCGTTCTGTGGAAAGATTGCAATCTCGTTATCCCAATCTCTTGCTCGTTCACGCACCTGTGCATGCAAGTTGGTTGATCAGATCGAAATCTATTTCTCAATCCTTCAACGCAAGGCCCTTGTTCCAAACGACTTCACATCCTTAGAGACGCTCAATGAACGAATCATTGGTTTCCAACACTACTACGAGCAGATCGCCAAACCGTTTGAATGGAAATTCACCCGAAACGATTTGAACATTTTGATCAACAAAATCAAGCTGGCGCAGTTGTCATCAGCACGACTCGCAGCGTAAATACGTAACCGAATTTATGAACCGCTGTACTAAGATTACCAGTTGAAGGAGAAAGGCAGGATCAGAATGGATCCTGCCTTCATGTTGAAATGCAATACAAAGTTAATATCTTGCAAACACCCTTACGCAGGCAATAACGTAACTCCCCGGCAGTTCATTTGAATATCATTCTCCAGTAACGGAGGACGTTCTACTCTCATAAAATCAAAATTCTAATTTACCGGTTATTTTGTTAACCATCCTATTCATAATAGTTTGGTGCCTGCTTATATGCCTTCCATGCATCAGGATCGTGGCCCGTTACAATCTGGACACCATGCAAATCTTTGAGCAACTTCATTCGCTGTACTGACTTAAGGGTTTCGCCGAAGTGCCAGGCTAAGCCGGGAAGGATCATCTTGTCCAGGTTGTCCAAGGTGTAACAGGAGTCGGCAGCGAAAAACATGGGTCCGCTTTTCTCCAAATTAACTAAAAGTGACTGGTGTCCCGGGGTGTGTCCGGGAGTGAAATACAAAATGAGCTTGCCATCACCGAACACATCGAATTTGTCATCCCTCCATCCTTCAAGGAAGAGCCAATCAACGGGCTTATCAAAATCCTTCTTGATATAGGCTAGTTTCATGAATGGATCAGGTGCATACGCATAATGAAGCTCATCACGCTGAACGATGTACTTGGCGTTCGGGAAAAGACCTACGCATCCTGCATGATCCAGGTGCAGGTGGGAAAGAATTACATACTTCACCTGGTCTGGCCGGTAGCCCACCCTCTGGATTGCATTGATACACCACTGATCCTCCGTCATGGCCGGGTCGTAAGCCGCAAGAATATCGCCCCAATGCTCCTTTTTTGTGTGGATGGTCTCATATGCATTCCCCGTGTCAAACAGCACCACGCCTTTTGGATGATCGATCAGTAGAAAGGGCACTGGCACATCAAAGGGTTTGCCTACATCCGTTCCTAACAAAAAATATTGCCGGTAACTCTTCAATACCCCCGCTTCAAAAAAATACAGTTTCATTTCTCATACCCTCCTTTTTTGCTATTTTAATTAATTACAGGAGACTATCTCCTGCCGACTTTCCAAGAGCCAACCACCAATTACCGAAAGGTTCTGGTTCATTAGAGTTAAAAACCATATATCTTTTTTACGTTCATTTCGGAGTTGGTCCCTGAATTGTGGGTGTGCGATGTAAATCAACTCCTCTGGCTTGCTTGACAGATTAACCCTTCAGCTTTGCGATTCCGTAGTCCGTCACTACATAGTCCACATCGTTTCGGGATGTTGTCACGGACTGACCATGCATTAGAGTAGCAGCAATTCTGGATTCTGTTCCCTTCGCTGCAGTAGCGGGCATGGCTATGATTCTTCGACCTCCGCGTGAACGAGCAGCGCCACGAACAAAATCGACCTGCCCACCAACTCCGCTGTATTGCGCCGGCCCAAGTGTGTCCGCTGCGACCTGTCCGAGCAGATCCACCAGCAACGCTGAATTTATTGGAACCATATTATCGTTCTGTGCAATGTTAAAAGGATCATTGGTGTAATTGACAGGATGCGCTTCAATCATCGAATTGTTACTGAGCCAATCATAAAATTGCTTTGTCCCCATCGCGAAAGTGATAACGATCTTTCCTGTGTGAAAAGTTTTCTTGCGACAATTGATAATTCCTTCATTCACCAGTTTCATGGCACCGTCAGAGATCATCTCCGAATGGATACCCAGATCCTTCTTTTGACCCAGAAATCCCAAGACAGCATCAGGAATTGCACCTATTCCGAGCTGTAGGCAGTCGCCATCATTGATAAGCTGCGCGACATTGCTTCCAATGGCCTTTTCTACCTCGCCAATAACAGGTGGCTTCAGTTCAATAAGCGGCGCATCAGAGGGAACAAAGTAATGAATATCGCGTTACATGCAGATAGGCGTTGCCCCCGACGCAAGGCATGTTGGGGTTCACCTCGGCAATAACGGTCTTGGCGCTCAACGCCGCCTGCCGTGTGTAGTCAACGGAAATACCAAGACAGACAAATCCCAGTTTGTCCGGCGGAGATACGGTGATTAATGCGACATCCACGGGCAATATGTTGTCTCTGAAAAGCAGAGGAATTTCATGGAAGAAACAAGGCGTATAGTCGCCCCGTCCGTCCTTAATAGCTTTTCTGCTGGTTCCGCCTACGAAAAGTGCATTATGTCGAAAAGATTTTTCATTCTCCGGCAAGCAGTAACGCGCCTTGCCCATAGAAACCATGTGTACGACTTCAACATCCGATAGTTCCTTCGCTCGATCCACCATCGCCTCGACCAGACTTTTAGGCTCACCACAAGCATGGCCGACAACTACCCTGATCCCCGGATTTGATCTTTTTCGCGGCTTCAACAGATGTAACAGTTCGTCCATTGAAATGATCTCTCCAATTCATGAGAACCCCTCCTTTTCCAGTTTTAATCTTTGTATGATCCGCACGATTTCGTCACACTTCATAGGCATGACCCGTGCATATACAGACAACTGTCCTGACGCAGGACGGACAAAAATGACGTCGCCGTTTCAAGGCGGTTCAGCGGCGTCACTGCGCACATAATGATCTTTGCGAAATTCTGCATCCTGTCGTTCATGGATTTGCATCACCCTTTTTAACACTTCCGGGACAATCCGCGCCTCGCCGACTTCCTCACCGTCCACCGTGCTTGCCGCTACCGTGATGTAAGGAGGATCCTTCGGGTTGAACTTGAAGGCACAACCTGACATGCAGCCGCTCAGAAAGATCACAAGATCAGCATCGAGGCTGTTGAAGACCACTTCAAAACCCATGTCGACAAGTGCTTGCTGCAGCTCCCGGGCGATCTGCCCCCGGTCGATCCGGGGATTGCAGCCCCCGCAGAACTGGATGCTCACCGTCATCAGGTCTCACCTCCGGAGCCTTTTAAGAAAACAAAGAGCTTCCTGTAGCAACTCGTCACTGACCCCCGTTCTAAACGCACGTCGCTTACCCAGGGGCAGGACTCACGGATCTCAGCCACGACAACGTCGTTGATCGTCTGTTCCGCACCCATGCATGTGGCACAGGACCCGAGGAGCCGCAGGCGGACAACACCACTGCCCTCTTCGATTCCCGCAAGTTTGATGTCGCCATCATGGGCCCAAAGCACAGGTCTCACTTTTGCGTCGAGCACCGCCTGGATTTCCTGCGCTAACCGCTCAGACATGTCGATCCAGAAATAATAGTTTTTTGATTCATCGACCTGGGCCTCTTGCCAGGTCACGCTCGAAGCGTGAAGTCGATGGGACCTGAACCGAAAATGTTGCGCCGGCTGACGCATGTGACCGCTGAAGGGTATCCCTTTACGCAGGGATCTCGGCGATCTTCTTGGCCAGGGCCTTCTTCTGTTCGAGATTTCCTTGCCGCGAGATCATTATTCGCTGGGCTTGCGGCGACCCGCTCCGTGCATGGATTCTGTCCTGTAACCAACCGCTGCCGACCCAAAGTTATGTTCTCGATCAGCCGCAAGATCCGCATGCGGTGCTCCGTCGGGATACCGTCCCGCCCGAAGGTATTTCTCGACATATTTGCCGATCTCCGGATGTTTGAGATCCCGCTCCGACGCCATCGTGACCATCAATCCTCCTGCTATGTCTTCCGCCAATCGGCAATTTCGTAGGGGAACCGCGTGACGTTTTGCTTGCAGACGTTGGCGAGCAGGAGGTTAACCAGGTAATTCCCGGAGGCTGTCTTTTGACCCTTCGGATGAGCAGGCTATCCGCACGCATACAGCGTCTCGTTCAGATGCATCATTTCGATGAGTTTGTCTTTGATATGGGAAGCCTTTGCCGCTCCATTGTAATCGGCCGCCACCGCGCCGCGCCGATGAGACATCGCCGACACCCGACCTTGCAGCCTCCGTAGCTCTGCCTGTGGTATCCAGCGAACCGTTCCACCAGCATTCCGGCGAATTCATGCTCGCCGCACATGAAGACGTTTTCCCACGGAATAAAAACATCCTCGAAAATCATGAGGGCCTCATGCCCACCGAACTGCCTGTTCCCGACGTCTATGTCGCCGCCTTCCAGTTTCCGGGTGTCGCAGGACTGCCGGCCGTAGATGTAGAATGATCCCCTCGGCATCCGACGGAACCGCAAAGCAGACGGCATAATCCGAGTCGTCCTTTCTCATGGCATGGTCGGCATGACGAGAATCCAGTGAGAATTCACCGCTCCGGTCTGATGGGCCTTGGCGCCCCGGACCACTATGCCATCGTTCCTTCTCCGACCACATGCAGGACTGGTCAGGGTCGGCCTGTTTGCTGGGGGCCAGTGCGCGATCACCTTTGGGATCGGTCATGGCTCCGTCGACGGTCAGATCCTCTTCCTGCATCTAGCAGGAATTTCATGAATCGCTTGTGGTATTCGGTACCTGTTTTTCGTCCATCTCGAATGCGACGCTGTCCACCGCATTTATCGCATCCATGCCTACGCAGCGCTGAAAGCACGATCCTGTTTTTTGCCCAAGCAGCCGCTGCATCTTCACTTTCTTGACAAGGTCGTCAGTGCCTTGATGCAGGTGACAGAAACGGTTTATCTTCTTCCGGTCAGGTGGGACGTGGCAGTCATCAGATCCTCGTGTTGTGGATCCTGGGCCAAGGCGTAAGTCATTTTCACCGAATTCATCGATGGCCTGATGATCGGATGGTTCACCGGGTCTTGACCAATTCTCCCAGCAGGTAGATTTTCAGATTCAGTTTGCGCAGGCTCTCTTCATATTGCTCGGCGGTTTTCAATGGCATAGATACCGACCTCCTCTCAAATTAGATTTCACCATTTCTTAAATTCAAATAGCCAGTTACAAAAAAGCACAAGATGTACCAAACAAACATGCTCTTGAGCTCAAACCTGCGTCTACATCTTCATAATTTTTAGATATTTGATGCATTCGTGGTGTAACGATTAATAATCATTGATTATTTCTTTGTTAAAGCGTAGACATTCAGAACACGATTTTTTTCTTTGTCCTGCTTTTCTGATTCACAAGAATTGAATTTCAAAGTTCATTAGTGCAGACATGCACAAGTGGAATTGTGCATTTTTGCACTCGTCAATATCGTGCAGATCAATATTGAGTAATCGATGGAGGCTGGGCGAGAAAAGCTTGACAGACAGGATAAATGGGATAGGAATGAAAATTACATCACCTCAACTTCATTCAGCATATCTCTTGAATGGAATGTTTGTTAGCAGATTCTTAATCTGCCAAAGCAACTGTGTCAAAAACCATAAATACTTAATCCCTTTAACGATACCACTAATTAATCACAAAGAAATTGACCGTAATATGCCAAAATGCTGAGTGCAAATAGCAGATTTTCAGATCAGCTCAAACATTTTTCGTGAGGATATTATTTTCCGTGAAAAATACAGTGATGTTCTTAACAACAACGACAGCCAACCTGAGTCGATCAGACATACGGGTGTGTATCTTACCGATGGATCAGCGTTTACCCTGGGTGTTAATAAAGAATACGAGCTGTTGTCCGAAATAGAGGAAAAAGAGGTTCTCGGTCACAATATGCAACGGCTAGAAGAAGAAGGCTATTACGACCGGTCTGTTTCGTTGCTTGTTTTAAAGCACAAGGCTCCTGTCACAATTGAACAAAAATCTTACGTACTGGTAAACATGTTGTCGTTACGGGCAATCCTATCTTCAATCAGGTTGGCGATATCATTTTTGTGGTCACAACTGTTTATCCACGAGAAGTCTGTCAGCAAGTCGTCGAGGGGGTGGAGAGTATGTTCCCCTTCTCCCCTATCCCCAATATTATTGCTGCCAGTAAAACCATGCAAAAAGATCTTGACCCCGCGGGCGGTCCAAGTTGCCACTTTCGATTCGACTGTTCTGATTTTGGGAGAGACCGGGGTGGGTAAGGAAGTTATCGCCGAGTTCATACATCAGTTCAGTAACCGCAGAAACAAGCCTTTGATAAAGGTGAGTGCAAGCGGAATTCCTGAAGGTCTATTGGAGTCCGAGTTATTCGGCTATAGGGCAGGGGCCTTCACGGGAGCGTTGAAATCAGCGCCAAAAATACGGCCTGGTTCATGCCGCAGCAGGGGGGGGGACTCTTTTTCTTGATGAGATCTGGCGATGTACCCCACCATATTCAAGTTAAGCTCCTACGTCTTATCCAAGAGAAAGAAATATTCTCAATCGGCAGCCTTTCCGCCGAACATGTGGATCTGAGGATCTCTGGCTGCCACCAATCGAGATTTACCATCATTAATCAGAATCGGACAATTTCGTGAAGATTTATTTTATCGTTTGAATGTTGTACCCATTGATATTCCACCCCTGCGCGAAAGAGTCGATGATATATATCCGCGAGCCGAACATTTTTTAGCTTTGATCTCAAGAGGTTGCAATGTGAATAAGCAACTCACGCCACCAGCTATCCAAGCACTAACGGACTATGCGTGGCCAGGTAACGTACGAGAGCTATACAATATAATGGAACGTCTCGTCGTTCTGTATCCTCACAGTAAAATCTCGAGAGAGCACGTCCTTGATGAATTATCTCTCAAATTCCCACCCGTGAAAACGATCATGTTGGACAGCTCTAACCGCAAATTCAGAACGATCATAAAAGATTTTGAGAAAGAATTGATCGTCCAAACGATAAAACAACACAATGGAAACTTGCAGAATGCGGCCGCAGATCTTGGAATGCACCGAACAACACTTCTTAGAAAACTTCACAAGTACAAAACAATAATATAATCGATAATTCTCATAGAAGATATCATCGGCATTAGTGAGTATGCGCTGTATCACCTCGAAACAAAGCGGTACCGTCGATGATCGGTATCGCAGACTTGTACATTCTATGCAGACCCTTCATAATTCCTTGTAATGTTGTTTTTTCCGTTCAGCCTGGTTATCCAAGATTTCTATTGATGATCGATAAAAAAGGCAGGGTTATTTGTGACCCTGCCTTCTGAACAAACCTGTTCCGGATTTAGCCGGTGTACTACTATCTTATCCCCGCCACCGCCTGCAGGATGAAGATTACCTCGGCCAGGCCGATCCTGCCATCGCCGTTGATGTCCGCCTCCTTGTAACCGGGCTGGGCTGGGGCCACGCCGGCAAGCACCTGCATGGAGAGGACGGCGTCCTTCATATCCAGCACCCCGTCCTGGTTCACATCCGCTCGGTACTCCCAGAGGTTCTCCCCGCTGTCCCCGATGACCCTAATCTGTTGGAGGTTGGCGACGGTAATGGTGCTGCCGCCGACGCCGCTCTGGAAGAGTACCTGGCCTTGATAATCCTTTAAGGTAAAATTTTGGTCATTCTTATTAATAGTAAGGGTGTTATAATCACCGCCGCCCAGAATGGTAGCCAGGTCGTTGCCGGGACCGACATCATAGATCATGCTATTATTGCCGGGGCCGCCGTACATCTTTATGACATCGTCACCTATGCCAGGGCTTACATGCATGAGATTGTGCCCTGAACCGCCGTATTGCTCTATATGGTCTGCATCATCATTTCCAAGAATATTCATCTGATTGGAGCCCTGACCGCCCACCTGGATAATCGTATTATTTCCGGGACCGGCAGTTACCACCAGGTTACTGCCACCCTGGCCGCCGTACTGGTAGACGGTATCATTCCCGGTACCGCAATCGGCTACCTGGACGGTAGCTTGATCTCCGCCCACCTGGAGTAGCCAGTCATTGCCAGCTTTTGCATCGATGCTTTGGGGACATTATCCGTGCCGCCATACTGGATGATCTTATCCTTCCCGTCGGTGCCGATTCTATCTGTTCCGCCACCCCGGCCTGGCCTCGGGCATCATCAACCTTAACATAATCGAACTCCGAGTCGGGCGGCGGTGTGGGGATCGGGGGAGGAGCGGTGTAAAGGTAGATGACCGTGCCCGCATCGCCGATAACCTCTATCCGTTCAAGGTTGGCCACGGTAATGACGCTGCCTCCGTTGCCGGCCTTGAACATCACCCTGCCCTGATAGTCTTTGAGGGTGAAGTTCTCCCCTTTCTTGTTTATGATAAGGGTGTCAGTACTGTCACCGCCATTGATGGTGACTGTATCATTACCGGCAGTCGCAGTATACGTCATGCTATCATTGGCCGGTCCTCCATACATCATGGTCACGTCATCACCGGCACCGCCCGCGAGCTTCATGGTATTCGTGCCCTGTCCCCCATACTGCTCGATGTGGGCCCCACCTACATCGAACCTTGGATTTCCATCTCACTGACGCCCTGTCCGCCCATCTGGATGATCGTTTTCAATCCCAGGCCGCCTTCGGCATACTGCGTGGTGGTGCCCTGTCCTCCATCTGGTAGAGGGTGTCATTGCCGTCGCCGGCTATGGCAGTCTGTGCGTAATCCCCGGTTCCGCCCACCTGGAGGATCCAGTCGTCATCCAAATCCGCCTCGATATACTGGATGCCGTTTCCCGTTCCCCCGTACATGACTATCTTGTCTTTGCTGGCGGTGCCGAACTCGATCTGTGTCACATCGCCCGTCCCTCCGGTAACAACCTTTACATGGTCGAACTGGCCGTCAGGGGGCGGCGTGGGGATCGGGGGAGGAGCGGGAACGGGGGGCTGGCCTTCTGCATGGAACGGGAGGAAGAGAAACAGGAACATCAAGGCAAAGACGGGGGCAAAGAATCGCTTCATGGAAGTCTCCTTCGGTGTGACGGGATGCAGCCTCTGACAGACAAAAAGACCATGGTCAGTTCATGCCATCCCCACAGACGGCCGGGTCCAGTCTTGTGCCGCCGTTGGTTGAAGATAAGCAAACTTTGAGGAACAAGCGGTCGGCGGTTATTGTAGCACACCTGCAGGGGACACTTCAATCCGCAACCCTTCATAATTCCTTGTAGTCGAGCATTGAGCCCTTTCGACCAACATCCACCCTTTCGAACGGTTATCGGTAAAATTTGGGCCTTGACTTTTTATAAAATCAGGAACACAAAGGAACCGTATTGAAATAGGGCAGCGTCAAAAGGTTAACAACCCATCTGTACCCTTTTTAAGGGTGCTGCCATGAAGAAATGATTGAAACCCCGTGTCTCAAAAGAGAGCGGGGTTTTGTGTTTTGGGCCCCTTCAACAATCAATGGCATGTGCAATTTGGAGGCTCAAGTGTTGAAGCAATGATAAAGACCCTGTCTAAAAATGTTTTTCCGCGCCCATTGCGTCAACCTCATTTTTTAAACCCCCGGCTTTATCCGGGGCAAAGCTAATTCTTACTCTTGGCAGATCTATGGAGGCAGCCATGAAAACAATGATCCGTTATCTATTCCTGTCTTTTCTAATTGGTAATTTATTTGGAATTGGAAGCCATGCGCTGGCTCAGAAGGCTACCCCGCTATCGGAGCAGGAAAAGACCACTATTAAGGAAGGTACTCCCACCACGGTGAAGAAACTTCCGGCAGCCACGGATGTCAAGAAGAAATCGTCTTCGGCATTAACGCCGGCCGTTACATCGAAACAGCCGACAACCACCAAGAAAACCTCCACGCTTCCTGTGACACCGTCCTACAAACCACCAACGGCAGCGACAACGAAAAAGTCGACAACTATCAAGAAAACCTCCACCCTTCCCGTGGCACCGTCCTACAAACCACCGGCAGCGAGTGTGCCGTCCATCAGTGGTAAATCAGCGGTGCAGTCCGGTTCTGCGACGGCTGCACCCGCAGCGGAAGCGCTCCGCTGTTTCCGGTGTCGGCAGGCACGGGGACCAGTGGCCAGGGGCAGGGCATCCAAACGCCCTCCGGTAGTTATGTAACACCGATGTATACACCACCGGCACCCAAGGTGAAGTCTACCTACGCACCCGTTGGAACGGACCAGAAGGGCGCAATGCCCGAACCCATTCCGACACCGAGTACGCCTTGGGGTAGTGGTAAACCCGTAGGGCAGTCCGGTACGGCGACGGTTGCACCCCGCAGCGGAAGCGCTCCGCTTTTTCCGGTTTCAGGTGCCACAGGTGCAAGCGTACAGGAGCAAGGAACCAAGATGTCCGGTTCATTTTTGATTCCGACTTCAGCAGGCGGCAAAGGGACAACCTCTGGCTCGGATTCGGGGGCAGTATTTTCCGGCAGTACACCGCCCCCGGTTATCGACAATACTGAAAGACTGCGGCAACTGCGCGAAAAGTACGGCAAGACTGACACGGCATCGGGAAAGGACCTGTCAGATGAAGCAAGCCAGGAAGTGATTGGAGCAGCAGATGGAAAGAGTGGTGCTGCAGGCGGCGCAGCTTCCACAGACAAGGCAACGAGAGTGGAAGAGACTGCGTCAGATGGCAAGACAGGGATAAAAGCAACAGCGATACCCTTGGGGGACGCATCGGCGGTTGGTTCGGCTACCCAGCAGACACCCGTCAGGGGCGACAAAATTCGACCTGAGATAGCCATAGGCGCCACAGGCAACGGACGACCGCTTTCGCCGAAGGAGCTCGGTAAGATAGCCGACAAGTTGGAAACGCTGCTCACGGCCCTCGAAGGCGCCGGACCGAGGGCGGGACTGGACAGACCGCCTGATGGCAGAGGCAGGTTCCAAGACCCGAGTGTGGGCAGGGACATCAACGACAGGTTCAATATAACGGGGACGCGGATTCCAACACCCGGCAACATTACGCCAACACACGAGCCGGGACCGATGCCGGACAACAATCCCCTCGGTGGTCTTACCGCGCAAGAATTGTTCGCACGCCAGAGAGGAGAAACCTCTCCTGGAAAAGATCTGTCAGGTGCGATCAATATAAACAAGAATGCACCGAGGACTGGATGGGACGAGAGAGGCTGGAGTTATACCTACAACTCCGGGACGAATACCTATACGGGAAGCACCTCTTATACAATACAAGGCGGAAAAACTGCTGTAGATGGCTTTCACTTTGGCAAATCGGGTGGCCCTTCGATCGAAGTTACAACCTTCACATATGAAACCGGCAATCAGGAAGCAGAGATAGCCTATTATGACCAATATGGAAAAGAAATTGGCTGGGGGCGGATGTATCGAAATAGTCAAAAAGATGGCTGGACTCCTAACCCAAAACTAAAAGTTGAACCCTTAGAAAATAAAGACAATGAAGAATATCCATGGTTGACGACTATCGAGACGATCGACAGGGATAACAAAAACCGCCTGCCGTCCAATCTTTTACCGACATTGAAAGAAGCGATCGTTTCAATCAGGGCCGCCGCGGGGAAGTCCGACCCCAACGTCACCAACCCCGGTCAGGACGAGGGAGGAACGGGTAAAGGAGGCTCTTTAGATCCCGGGAAACTCGGTGGCGGTTGGGTCAGCAGCCCGTGCCTGACGCTGATGCAGGTTCGCTGCCCAGCTTGTCACCTGGCAGCAATATCGATTTTGGCCGCGGCCGGTCACCAAAAACTCCTTTACCGATTGACCCGGTACCGGATGTTGGCAAGCAACAGAAACCCAGCCAGCCCGGCCAGGGATTGGAATAACCTTGAGCCACGTGATCACAGTGTGATATCCTCAAAAAAGGATCCTGAAAGGATTAATGTCACCTTAAATACGCTGCGTTGTAAAGGTGCATGGATCACGAGAAAAGTAGTTGTTTCATTTCTATTTGAGAGGCAGGGTCAATCGACTCTGCCTCTCTTGTTTGATGAAGTGCGAATTACGGTTTGTAAGCAAGCATTGTGGCGTGAAGTACTGCTATATTGACTACAGGATGACACAAATGAGACCGATTGCCGGAAATATTTGCTATCGGCATGTGAACATTTCATCCCGTGTTCAATGGTCTATCCAGATCAGCCAACCGCTTGCTTTGTACGTGGAGTCAATAATGCAGGCAGTACTTGGTTTGACAGTGTCGGTCAATTCAAGTATTGGCCAGGACAGATGGATATGAAACATATCCCCATGACAGGCAAAAATACCCCCCTATGCTTCCATGCGTCGAAAGCAATGTCTGATCAAACGTGCTTGCCAACTGATATAGACGTGCATAACATATGCTAAAAGAACGATGAAACCAGGCATGATAATAAAGATGGGTCTTCTGGGTTTGTTGTGCATCAATCAGCATGATTTTGGTTCTTTGATAAATGAGGTGATGACCTTGAGCATGAGGTACTCCTGATCCTTGATGCCGTATGCCCTGCGCTGGATGACGCGGATCTTATTGTTCAAGCCCTCCATGAACCCGAGGGAAACCTTATGGTCCGGATGGCAGTAACTGACGATTCCGTCCCAGTGGCGCTCAATCATTTCAGAGAACTTCTCGAAGGGCTTGAGCCGCTGCCAGCGCAACTGGCTTTTCCAGTTCTCAAAGAACTTTCGGGCCCAGGCGGGATGGTTGTAATCCCAGAGCTGACCGAAGGATTCTTTCAACAGATAGGCTTTGTGAAGCCGTTTGTTGGCTTTCAGCAGCATGCGCAGGCCTCGTAGGCCCTCCGTGTCCAGATTGGCTTTATGGGACAAGAGCGTATAGCGCTGCCCCTTGATAAATTTTCGTTCTTTCTCATTGACACGCTTGTACTCGCTGCGCCGGACCTGATCCAGGGCGTCTGACAGATGACGCATGATGTGGAACTTGTCATAGACGATCCGGGCGTTGGGAGCCTGTGTGCGCGTTGCCTTGCCAAAGGGCTTCCACATGTCCATGACGGCTATCTCGATGGTCCGGCAGCGCTCGGGCCCCATTGCGTCGAAGAACCGTTTCAGATCCTGTTCCGTGCGTCCCTGTCCGTCCAGCCAGATGGGCCTTCGCTGATCCAGGTCGGCAACCACGACGGCGTAGGTGTGGCCCTTCCGAATGGAGACCTCATCAACGCCGATGGCCCGAAGCTGTTCGGAAGGAGGATGCTGTTCCAGCAGTCTGCGCATGTAGCCTTTCTCCATGCGCCATACCTGGTCCCAGCTCAGGTGATTCAGCTCCGCAACCCGCTTGATCGTCATCTCGCGGCAGAGCTGCCCAATGCGGTCCTCGAACCGCTGTGTGAACCGGGCCGACCGGGCCAGCATGGAGAGGGTCTCGCGCTTCACGGCATTACATCGCGGGCAGGCCACCCGGCGATACTCGAACGCAAGATAGATGCGACTGGCTCCGGCATCCAGATCCCGCACCCGATGCGTGCGGCGATCCCGATAACCGCATGCCGTTGTCCCGCAACCGGAACAGACCGTTTTTTTTGACGCCGCTCAAGGGTGACAATGTATCCTTCCGGATCTTCCGGGTGGGGTTTCAGCGTGGCACGGGCGCGAAATCCCGGAAAGCGATACAAGTCTCGGAACGTAGGGTTTGTTTTCATTCGACCCCTCTATCCGAGATCAGAAAACGTGTCAATTTTCAAAGATCATTTGTGATATCATAACAGCTGCTTATAACTGCTTTACCGTACAAAAAGTCAGAAGAGCCATAAAGATGAGTCCTTGATGACGATCAGATAAAATGGTCCGAGGAGGATGTGCCGCATGAAATACACGCGAAAAATTAATAAAATAATCCAGAGCAGGCCCACCCTTGAAGGGGCGGGCGTCCATTTAAGACGCGCCTTTGGCAATAACCATGTTCCGCTGTTCGATCCTTTCCTCATGTTCGACGATTTTCGATCCGACAGACCGCAGGATTATATCAAGGGATTCCCCTGGCACCCGCATCGGGGGATAGAGACGATTACCTATGTGCTCAACGGGGAGGTGGAACATGGCGACAGCATGGGGAATAAGGGCGTCATCTCCGCAGGTGATACGCAGTGGATGACTGCGGGCAGCGGCATCATCCACCAGGAAATGCCGCGGGGAGACAGTCAGGGTCGGATGGGCGGATTCCAGCTCTGGGCCAACCTGCCGAAGTCCCATAAAATGATGGAACCCCGCTATCGCGACATCAAGAGCGCCGAAGTGCCGGTCGTCTCTCTGGACAATGGCGTCAAGATCAGTGTCATTTGCGGCAAGGTCGGAGAATACGAAGGGCCTGTCAGGGGGATCGTCATCGATCCTGAGTACCTCGATATCACGGTGCCTGCAAAGTCAGCGTTGAAGCACCCGACCAAGCAGGGGCATACCGTATTTTCCTATGTCATTGAAGGGGAAGGTTATTTTGATGAAACGCACATGAACCCGATAGCAAACGGCATGGTCGCCCTTTATTCCGACGGAGATCACGTTGCGGTGAGGACTGCGGAAGTGCCGGTCAGGTTCCTGCTCATTTCAGGCAAACCCCTCGGTGAGCCGGTGGCCTGGGGCGGCCCGATTGTGATGAATACCGATGAGGAGCTGCAACTTGCCTTTGAAGAGTACCGAAACGGGAGCTTTATCAAGCATCAGAAGTCTTAGGGGATGCCATTTCACGATTTCTCGATCCGTCTAAGAGGCGGGTCCATAGGAAAAAATGGGGTCAATGAAGGCATATGAATCATAACAACCTCCAAGGGAAAGCACAGATTGTCTATTTCTCCCACGGGGGAGGCCCTTTGCCCCTTCTCGCAGACGCAAGCCATCAGGCGATGGTGGATTTCATGCGAAAGCTTCCATCTCAACTCAGAAAGCCGGATGCCATCCTGGTCATCAGCGCCCATTGGGAGGAGCACGTTGCGACGCTGCTGAGTGCAGCATCGCCTTCCCTGTTCTATGACTATTACGGTTTCCCCGATGAGGCTTACGCGATCACCTATCCGGCACCCGGAAATCCCGGTCTGGCGGAACGGATCGGCGGTTTGCTGAACCGCAATCAAATCCCGGCGCGCATGGATCCTCAGCGGGGATTCGATCACGGGATGTTCGTCCCGCTGAAGATGATGTACCCACAAGCCGACATTCCAACTTTGCAGCTTTCCCTGCTGCGCGGTCTCGACCCGACGGCCCATCTTACGCTCGGCAAGGCGTTGCGCTCCTTGCTTGACGAGAATATTCTCGTCGTCGGGTCCGGTTTTTCGTTTCACAACATGGGGGCTTTTGTTTGGGAAGGAGGCCGCAGACCCGATGCGGCGAACGGAGGATTTCAGGATTGGCTCATCGAGACATGCACCGGCCCGTTATCCCCGTCCGAGCGGCAACAACGCCTGATCGATTAGCATAAGGCCCCTTCCGCACGCTACTGCCACCCGCGAGAAGAGCACTTGCTGCCACTCCATGTCTGTGCCGGCATGGCAGACAAGGCGGCTACGACCATCTTTGACGACGACATTCTGGGCAAGCGTTCGATTGCGTTTTTGTGGTAGGATCGGGGCGTGACCATCTGCTCTCTGCACTGAAACCGGAGCACGACCTGCAGTTGCTTTACGCGCCTGGTCTTCGCAGACGAAACGAAAGGTTGCGCTTCCCGGTGCAATGTGTCGAGGGCGGCTCCGTATCCATGCCGGCCGTTCAGATAAGATAACGGACCGGGAAGTCTATTCAAACAGGAAGGCAGGAATCGTAGTCTTCTTAGCGAAAGGGGGTCAAAATGAGAAAAAGCACAGCAATGTCGGCGTTGGCTGTTGTCATCTGCCTTGCGTGGTTTGGACAGTCTGCGGTTGCAGATGTAACGATTCCATACAACGATTACAGCGGCTCTCCAACCATCGGGCGCGGCAATGGGACTTCGACGGATCCAAACAATCCGGGCTACGGTGCCATGCGGATATTCATAGAGAAGGTGATCGCTTACACGGATGAGCACGGACCGGATGCATTGCCCGCCGGACAGAAGGTCATCTTCCAGCGAGACCAGAGCACCAAGCGCACGGTAAATGCCCTCAGGGCCGGAATTCAGTTTGCAAACGCAAACGCCCAACCGCAGCCCGTCGCGTCGGATCCCGGCTGGGGCTTTATTTACAATTCGATGCCCTTCGGGATCAATTTCCGGCAGACGCTTGGATTACTCTACGATGCGAAGCTGGATGGACTCGGGGGAAACGGCATCGAATTGGCGCAAGCGACCCTGGATAAAAGAGGGGGAACTCAAATCGTCTTCCCCGTTGTGGGAAGCACCATGCAGGGCTCGGGTTATTTTCCAAAACCCATCGGCAAGCCGGACTGCTACGCCGGAGACGCGGATTGTCAAAGCCAGGGCAATGGGATCGGACTGGCCGGCCTTTGCACGTCGGGCTGGAGAATTCGCTATTTGTCGCCGCCCCAGGATATCGTGAGCCGCGCTTGTGACCTGCTGGTGAAAAGAGGCGTCATCCCCTCCAGGAATCTCAAGTTCTATCCGCCCGTAGGAGGCCAGTCCGTCCTGTTGCCCATGCAACGGGTAACGATTCAGGGCTTCGAATACGTAACACCCTTTGACGACCTTGTTGATTTCTTTCCGGTCAAGGATGTGACTCCCGCCAATCCTGGCGGCAACCCCGATGCGGGCGATCTGCATTGCGGCCCCGTACTTGATTTCCCCATTCCGCCGGGCACCAAAGAGAACTGCTCGCAAAACATCGGACAGACCGGCGCGCGATATGCCCACCATCCCTCCTGGCATCAACCCTTTCTGCTGTCCTGGATGCATGTCGACAAGACCATCTGGAACAAACTGAACAGCGCGCAAAGAGCGGCTGTGCTGAGAGCGGCCAAAGACTCCGTGATCGCGTCCTACAAGGCGACCGAGTCGGTTCAGTGCAGAAAGTTGAAAGCCATGCTTGATTTCAATAAAGGCATCCATCAGCGAAACACGGACGGCACGCTGCGCTTGATCGCCGACAAACCTGTCAGTGCGCAAATCACGATGGCCAGGTGGCCGGAAGATGCATTAAAGGTTCTGCTCGAAGCCAGAGATGAATACCTGGCATCGCTCGAAGGACCTGACAATCAGAACCAGAAGACCGATGCGCAGAAAGACTTTTCCGCCATACTGAAAGCGGTCAACACATATGCCGCGAGCATCGGTGCAACCAAATTCGATCCGGGCAGATTTCCCGCAAAAACAGGCCTGTTCGAAGGCGAGGATTGTAACCTGGTGAAAGATTAGCAACCGAAGAACCGCGATATTGCCTGACCGGAGGAAGAATTTCATGTGGCAAAGGAATCCTACAATGGATTTGAAAATACAGGAAAACTGCGAAAACATCGACTGGCATCAAATCAGGGATTGTCTGAAATTGGCCGGCATGGGATATCACAAGCCGGAACTGCACCAAAAGGCTTTTTTGAATAGTTGCTGCGTTGTGTTTATCTTTGATCATGAAAGACTTGTTGGCTTTGGGAGGGCTGTTTCGGATGGCGCCTATCAGGCCGCCATCTATGATGTTGTTGTCATTCCTGAATATCAAAAACAGGGAATCGGCAGGTTGATTATGGAGAGAATCCTTGAGGGAATTTCAAATTGCAACATTATCCTTTATGCCAACACCGGCCGGGAGGAGTTTTATAAAAAATTTGGTTTTCGCTTGATGAATACGGCGATGGCGAAGTTTCTGCGTCCTGAAATCATGAAAGAAAAAGGATTCACGCAGTAGCCGCGAAAACAATCTATTCAATCACCGGAACAATCCGGAATAATACTGATTGGCCGCAGTCAGTTTCTCCGCGCAATCAATGATTCTCTCGGCCATCGCAGAGCAAGGGCTTGCAGGCAAAGTCGCTCTTGGGGACAAGACTGGTTTTGCCCGTTTCCGTCGTGAACATTCACGGTCATTCTCCGAATGACTCGAAACCGCAAGCCGCCGCCCCGATCAGGGCAGCGTCCGGGTCAAGGATTACGGTAACGGGAATGCGGGCCATGAACTCCGAGAGGCGCCCCTTGCGCCGGAACGCCTCCATAAACCCGCCCTGCTCAAGGAAGGGAAGGACGGCGAGAGAGATCCCCCCCGCCAGATAGACGCCGCCCACCGCGGACACCTTCAAGGCCAGATTCCCGGCTTCCGCGCCCAGCAGAGACACGAAAAGCACCACCGTTTTTCTGCAGAGATTCGAGGCGGGCGGGTCACCCATGGCCGCCTCGACAATGACGGAGGCCGGATCGCTTGCCCGATCCAGCTCTTCCGACAGTCCGGGCGGCTCTTCCCCCTGTACTCTTGACCTGAGAAAGCGGTAAATCCTTGCAATGCCTTTTCCGGAGCAGACGCTTTCCTGGCTTACGTGACCGTATTTCTCCCGAAGATCGGCAAGCAGATCGACTTCCAGGGCGCTGCCCGGCGCGAAGTCCGCATGCCCGCCCTCCGCGGCGTGAGCCCGGAAGCGCCCGCCTTCCCAGGTCAGGAAGGCCTCCCCCAGGCCGGTGCCCGGCGCGAGGACGGCCATATTGCCTTCGGAAACGGTGCGGCCGGCATTCAGGGTTTTCAGACCGGTGGGTGCAAGAAATGGAATGGCGCGGGCGGTCGCCTCGAGATCGTTGATCAGCCGCACGGAAGCGATTCGAAAGCGCTCGGCAATCCTTTTTTCCGTGATGACCCAGGGCAGGTTGGTGAGCCGGCATTGTCCGTCCACGACCGGCCCGGCAACGCCGAGGCAGGCGCCGCGGACAGGCCGGCCGGTGCGGGCGAGGAATTCTCCGAGGATGGCTTCAAAATCCGGATATTCGGAATTCCGCCAGGCGGCTTCAGCGACAGCTCGGCCGGGTCTCCGTTCCCCGGAAAAGAGGCCCAGCCGCGTTTTCGTGCCGCCCACATCCCCGGCCAGAAGCATCGTCAGCCCCGCAGCTCCCCGCGGAGCCACTCCAGGTATTCGGGGCTTCCCCGCAGGATGGGCATCGCGACGATTTCCGGCAGCTCATAGGGATGGATCGCCCGAATGGACTTTTCGACTTCTTCATAAAAGCCCGCTTCGGTCTTTGCCCAGCACTGCCACTCCTCGGCCGTCTCAACCCGGCCCTTCCACCAGTAGGTGCTGCGGACGGGCCCGATCAACTGCACGCAGGCCGCAAGCCTGTCCTCAACCAGCGCCCGGGCGATTCTTTCCGCATCCTCTTTCCTGTCCGTCGTCGTGACGACCTGTATGAACGAATGCATGAATGGTCTCTCCGCCTGTGGCCCCGCTCTCCTATTCGATCGGCTTCACATCGACGACGAAATATTCCGTCTCTCCAAAACAGTTCGTCGGCACACCCTTGTGCTGCTCGTAAAGGAGGGAAACCCGCTTGCCGGCATATTTATTGATGCGCTCCGCGACCTTGTCATCCCGGACGCTGAACAGAAACTTCTCCGGAATGGCCCCGGGCATGGTCACCATCGCCAACTCACCCTCCCAGGTTTTGCAGACCCAGCCGCTTTTGGACAGCTTCTGGATATATCCGGTCCGCTCGCCCTCGGAAAAACTCCAGCTCAGCGCCGCCCAGACATAGAGTGCCAGGCCGACAATCCCCACCAGCAGGAGCCCTCCGATCCATAAGCCGGCCCCCGAGCCCGTTTTCTTTCCGGAATTGACATCCATCGCAAGACCTCCCATGCAAACATATTCTGAACATCCACAGACTTTGGGGAAAAAAGACCTCACCGGTTCGCCGCATTCAAGCCTTTTTCACCGGTTACGGCAAAGCTTGCTTTATATAAGACAAGACCGGCTACCCGTCAATATGAAACAGACAGCAATATGGAGAGTTTCAGGATGTCGTCGTGCAGGCATACATCAGGATGGCGGCGGCCTGCGGCAGGCTGAGGGATTCCGCCCGGCCCGACCCGGGTATCCGCCAGACTTCATCGGCCATGCCGGACAGCTTCTCCGGCAGGCCGTGGCTCTCGCTTCCCAGCATCAGGGCCACCGGCCCCTTACAGGTGTGGGGAGCCAGACCCGTGCGCACATCGCTGCCGATCAGGCGATGGGATGAACGGAGCACGGACAGGATCTCCACAAAATCGAGATGGGCGATCGCCTTCATGCGAAAGAGGCTTCCCATCGCCGTCCGGACCGCCTTGGGATGGGTGAAATCGACGGAGCCCCGGCTGAGGAGCACCGTTCCGAAGCCGAACCAGTCCGCGGCCCGGAGCAGCGCGCCCAGGTTACTGGGGTTGTTGATCTCATGAAGCAGGAGCAGACGCTCATCTCCCTGGGATGCCAGATCACGAACGGCGGGCATGGGCGGGACTGATGCGACGGCGATGATGCCTTCGGAGCTCCTGTCCTGGCTGAGCCGGCGCCATTCCCTTTCCGTCAGAACGTATGCATCGATCTTCCCCGGAAAGGCGGCCCCCCATTCCTGAAAATGTTCCCTCCTGTCCTCCCGAATCAGCAGGGCTCTTGTCACCCAGGCGCTCCGCAAAACATCCTTGACGATCTTGGCGCCCTCCGCCAGAAAGAGATTTTCTTCTTTCCGGTTCTTCGCCAGTTCCAGGCCCGCCCACTTTTTCAACTGGGCATGCGTCGGTTTCAGAAATCTCATGACTTCCCGCCACCCGCTTCCGGCATGATCGATTCTCATTGGCAAAGGCCCCTCAGACGTTCATGGTCCGAGGGGCCTTCCGCTCGTCACGTTGTGTCCACAGAAGATCCCGTCCGCCGGGATTCTCCGCTACAGCTTCCTCGCGAGCGACTGGGCGGCATTGTGAATCACGTCCCAGGACCCGCCGAAGGGGGGCGCGTAGGCAAGATCGAGATAGCCGATCTCATCGATCCCCAGCCCCGACCAGAGGGCGACGGACAGGGCGTTGATCCGGCTGACGACGCCTTTCTCGCCCACCGCCTGCGCGCCCAAAAGGCGCCCGGTGGACCGGTCGGCAATCAGCTTCAGGCCGACCTTTTTCTGGTCCGGCATGGGACCGGCGAGGGCGTTTCCCCAGGTGACGCTGCTGACCGGGTGATAGCCGCTTTCCAGCGCTTCCTTTTCATTGATCCCGGTCGCGGCCAGCTCCAGGTCGAAAATGCCGAAGGACTGCGCCCCCACGACGCCCGGGAAGGAAAGCGGCCTGCCGGCGATGTTCCGGCCAGCCACGCGCCCCTGCTTGTTCGCAATGTCCCCGAGCGGGATGTGCACCCACCGTTTGCTGACCCGGTGAAAGACCTCGCAGCAGTCCCCCACGGCATAAATCCCGTCCCGGGAGGTCTGCTGGGAAAAATTGACCTGAACAGCCCCGGTCCTGCCGATCTTCAGCCCCAGTTCCCCGGCCAGACGGACATCCGGCCGAACGCCCAGCGCCAGCAGGATCATGTCGGCCTCCAACTCGCCCCGGTTCGTGTTGAGCCGCAGGAGATGGTCCTTCCCCGGTTCGATGGAGTGGATCTCCGTCTTCGTCAGAAAGGGAACCCCGTTTCGTTTCAGCGCCTCCAGGATCAGTCCGGACAGCTCCGGGTCCCAGCGATTGACGGGCGTCGTGCCGCGATGGACGATCTGCGTTTCGATCCCCAGCAGTCGGAGCGCTTCCACCATCTCCATGCCGATGAAGCCGGCGCCGACGATGAGGGCCTTCCGGCAGTTTCCGTCCTTCAGGTGGGATTTGATCCGGAGCGCATCCGTCAATTTCTTCAGCGTGAAGACGCCTTCGAGATCGACGCCGGGAATCGGCGGCACGAAAGGCGTCGTCCCCGTGCCCAGCACCAGCACATCATAGGAGAGGAGGGTCCCGTCGGACAGGCGCAACACTTTCTCATCGGCGTCGACCTCGTCCACCCGCGTGTTCAGGCGAACCTCAATGCCCGTCTCCCGGAATTTCTCCGGCGTCCGCGCGATCAGCCTTTTGTCGTCCCTGATTACATCCCCGATGTAATAGGGCATCGGTCAGGCGGCGTACGAGACATGCTGACCCTGCTCGATGATGACGATGTTGAGGGAAGGGTCGCCCCTTTTCGCCTCAGCCGCCACGGAGGGTCCCGCCGCCCCTCCGCCGACAATCAAAAGATTCCTTGCCATGAAAACGAAACCTCCTGAGATGCAGGATTCTCCCCGGTCCCGCCCCCTTCGGCGGGAAACGTGCGCGGCGCTGCGTGAACGCCGACTTCACCCCGTTTCAGAAAAGAAAAAGGGGGTTCGCACCGCCACCGGAATGCGGCAAAACCGGCCCCGCGAGCCGATAGAAAGACAGGGCCGGTTAGATGTTTTTCTACTCTTTCAGATTCTCCACGTTCTTCCCGAACGGTTTCGAGGCCAGCTCGTCACGGTCCGACAGGGCCATCTCAGCTGCCAGGCCGGCGGCATCCGTAATCAGGTCGCGGCAGAAGAGGGCATGGTCGCGGCAAAGCCACGTGGACTGCCACGACGTCGTCAGCTCCCGGCACTGGGTGGCGCCGAATTTGTCTTTGAGACGGTTGGGAATCTGGTTGAACAGGCGGTAAAGGCCCGGCTTGCCGTAGAGCTGGTCGGCGGCCTTCTTTACGGCCTCTTTGCCCTCCCCTTCCGGCAGAGAGCTGCGGCCGTGCACGGCGCCCACGGCCAGGATCGCGCCGGTGATGGCGCCGCAGGTGTCTCCGTAGAGCCCCACGCCGCCCCCGAAACCGGTGGCCATTTTCTTCGCCTCCGTCGGCAGCCCCGTATCGATGAGGGTCAGAACCGCCTCGGTCACACATTCGGTGCAGTTGTACCCCAATGAAAAATTCTTTCTTGCCCGCTGCTTTACGGCTTCGATCTTTTCTTCCTTCGTCATTTCCGGCACCCTCCTTGTTGAATGATTATTTACAACCTCGCAAAACGTCATATCACGCCGCCCGCACCCGCAGGCAAAACCGCTCGATTCGCCGTTCACGAACGATATGGACAACCGGCCGCCTCGGAGGCTGCCGCCGGTCAGGACTGTCGCTTCAACGCCGGCAGTCCGCCCGCAACGGAACGCCGCCAGAAGAGGATCGCCGCGCCCAGGGCCATCATGATAACGCAGAGAAGCTGGCCCATGCTGAACGAAGCAAAAACAAAGCCCAGTTGCGCGTCGGGCTCGCGGTAGAATTCAATGAAAAAGCGGACCAGGCCGTAGCCCATGATGTAGAGGGCGAGCAGAAACCCCTCAAAGGGTCTTTTCCGCCGGATCATCCAGAGAACAATAAAAAGGAACAGTCCCTCGAAAAAGGCCTCGTAAAGCTGCGAGGGGTGCCTTACCGCCAGCAGGGGATCCTGGGGAAAGATCATCCCCCAGGGAACGGAGGTCGCGCGCCCGTAAAGTTCCCCGTTGATGAAGTTTCCGATCCGTCCAAACGTGTAGCCCAGCGGAATGGCCGGGACGAAAAGATCGGCAAACCGCCAGAAGTCGATCCGGCGCCTGCGGCAGAAAATGAGCGTGGCCGCTAAAACGCCGACGGCCCCCCCGTGGTAGGACATGCCGCTGATCCCGACGAAACGGACGCCGTTCGTAAAGTCAAAGGGCACAAAAATCTCCAGGGGGTGAGCCGCGTAGTAGGACAGGTTGTAAAAGAGGACGTAACCGAGCCGGGCGCCGAGGATCAGGCCCAGGACGGCCCAGACGAAATAGTCCTGGATCGTTTCCGCCGAATACTCGTACCGCTCCTTTTTGATGCGGTACATGACCAGGATATAGGTCAGCGCAAAGGCGACCAGGTACATGACGCTGTAGTAGCGGACCTGGAAAGACCCGATTTCAAAAAGGACCGGATGGACATGAAAAGGGATGTGCCGCCAGTCGGTGAACATCTCAGTAGGATTCGCCCTTCAGGTCTTCCACGTAGAGCTGCGCGGCATGTGCCGCCGTGGCGCCGTCGCCGCAGGCCGTGATGACCTGGCGCAGGAGCTTGCCGGTGCAGTCCCCACAGCCGAAGATCCCCTTCGCCGAGGTCCGCATGTTCGCATCGACGAGGATGTGGCCGCCCGGATCCAGCTCCACGAGGCCGCGGACGAGATCGGTGTTGGGAATGAGGCCGACAAAAATAAAGATGCCCGCGGCGGGGATCGTGCGGGTCTCCGAGGTCTTTACATCGCGGACGCGGACGGCCCCGACGCCCTCGGCGCCGGTGATTTCATCGACCACGGCATTCCAGGCAAAATCGATTTTGGGATTGTCGAAGGCCCGCTGGGCCAGGATGCCCGTGGCCCGCAGACGGTCCCGCCGGTGGACAATGGTCACTTTCCGGGCAAAGTGGGTCAGGAAGATGGCCTCCTGGACCGCCGTGTTGCCGCCGCCCACCACGACGACCTCCCGGTCGCGGAAAAATGGCCCGTCACAGGTCGCGCAGAAGGAAACGCCCTTCCCGATGAAGGCCTCCTCGCCGGCAACCCCCAGCCTGCGCCAGTGTGCCCCCGTCGCGACAATGACCGCCAGGGCCTCGTAGGACTTCCGGCCGGCCCGAATCTCCCAGCCCTCGATCCCGTCCCACCGGGTTTTAACAATGTTCCCGGCATCGCCGGAAACCATTTCCGCGCCGAACTGGAGGGCCTGTTTCTTGAATTTTTCGATGAGGTCGAATCCGTTGATCCCCTCGGGAATCCCCGGGTAATTTTCGATCAGATCGGTCACCGTGATCTGGCTGACCGTCGATGCCCCTTCCATCAGCAGCGTCCGGAGGCCCGCCCTGGCGCCGTAAAGCCCTGCGGTGAATCCGGCGGGGCCGCCGCCGATAATCGCGAGATCATAGACCTGTTCGGGAATCTGTTTTTTTGCCATCGGTGCGGGTTCGCCCTCCTGAACGGTAATGCCTCAAAAAGATGATTACTGCATACTTCTAATCGACAAGGCGGGTCTTTGTAAAGCATAAAATGGCCGTGTTCCGGCCCCGAAAAAATTGATTTTAAAATCAATTTTCCTTGACAGCGGGGCATGCATTGCCTAAGGTCACAGCGCGAAATCAACATTCGATCCGCTCCGCGACACCGCTTTCAGCCAAGGAGGAAAAGATGCCGGAAAATCCCCTGCGCCTGCTGATGAACCCGCGATCCATCGCCATCGCGGGCGCGAACAACAGTCCCATGAAGATGGGAACACTGCAGGCCCTCAGCATCATCAAGGACGGCTACCCGGGCGCGCTCTACCCGGTCCACCCCACCGAAAAAACCGTGCTGGGCCTCAAGGCGTACAACGCGGTCGCCGACCTGCCGGAAGCGCCGGATCTGGCCGTCCTGGTCGTGCCGACCCGCCAGGCGGCGCCGGTGCTGGAGGCGTTCGGAAAACGCGGCACCCGGCGTGCCGTCGTCATCACGGCGGGGTTCCGGGAAACGGGCGACGAAGGGCGGACCATGGAAGACGGCCTCAAGGAAATTGCCGCGCGCTACGGCATGCGCTTCCTCGGACCCAACTGCATGGGGATGCTGAACTCCCAGCTTTCCCTGAATCTGACGGTGGCCCAGTTGACCGGCAAGCCGGGCTCACTGGGGATGGCCTCCCAGAGCGGCACCTACGTGACCCAGACGCTGGCCTATCTCCGGGAGCGGGGCATCCGCTTCAGCAAGGCCATCAGCGTCGGCAACGAGGCAAACATCGACATCGTCGACGCCCTGGAATACCTGGGCGAAGACGAGCACACCCGGGCCGTCATCCTCTACATCGAGGGCATCCGCGACGGCCGGCGCTTCATCGAAGTCGCCCGGCGCATCACGCCGCACAAGCCGGTGCTGGCCCAGTACGTGGGCGGCACCGGAGCGGGCGCCCGCGCCGGCAAGAGCCACACCGGCGCCATGGCGGGACCGGATTTTCTTTACGAGGGCATTTTCAGGCAGGCCGGCATCATCCGCGTCCATTCCATTGAAGACCTCTACGCCCACGGCTGGGCGCTGGCCGCACAGCCGCCCCTCAAGGGCAGAAGGATCGGCATCGTCACCAATTCCGGCGGCCCCGGCACGGCCATTTCCCACAACGTCGACCTGGGCGGCCTCGATGTGCCCCGCTACTCCGAAGCGCTGCAGGCCCGGATCCGCCCGATGATTCCGCCGCATGCCTCCAGCGCCAACCCCGTCGATCTGACCTTTCATCTGGACATGCAGGTCCTGTCAACGGCCATTCCCGAACTGATCATGCAAAGCGGCGAAGTGGACGGCGTGATCCTGCACGGCGCGCTGATGTCCGGCTTCATGAGGGAGGTCTATCCCCATGTGCGGGAGCTCGCCGGCGATCTATCGGAAGACCAGTTCCTGGCAGGTTTCCGAAAGGATCTGACGAAGACCGTCTCCCTGCCCCGGACCTACGGCATTCCCCTCCTGGTTTCCTCCTTTTTCGACGCAAACGACGATTACACCCGGGCCTACCGGGAAAACGACATACCGGTCTTCGACTCCCCGGAAAAAGCCGCCCGGTGCATGGCCTCCTTTCTGAGGCACATGGAGATCCGCGGCCGGAAACCCCTGACGGAGCCCGCGGCGCCCCGGCGGAGCGATGCGGCCGGCCAAATCATCGGGGCCGCGCTGCAAAAAGGGCAGAAGGCGCTGGATGAACACCAGGCCAAGCAGGTGCTGGCCGCATACGGCCTGCCCGTGACCCGGGAAAAGATCGTCCTGACGGAAGCGGAGGCCGCCCGGGCGGCAAAAGACATCGGCCGGCCGGTGGCCGTGAAGGCCTGCGCCTGGGAAATCATGCACAAAACCGGCAAGGGGCTGATTGCTCTGAATATTGCCACGGACGCAAAAGTGCGGCGCGCCTGGCGGGCCATTCAAAAGGCCGCCGGCGCGGATATGCCCGTGCTGATCCAGGAGATGATCCCGGGAAACCGGGAGTTCGTTGCCGGCATGACGCGCTTCCCGGGCTTCGGGCCCTGCGTCCTCTTCGGTCTGGGCGGCGTCTTCACCGAGGCCCTGAAAGACACGGCGTTCCGGTCGGCGCCGCTCAGCGCCACGGAAGCGGAGGAGATGATTCAGGACATCCGGGCAAACCAGTTGACGGGTGCGTTCCGGGGGCTTCCCGCTGTCGACACGGCGGCGCTCGCCGGCATCCTGCAGGGGATCGGCTTCATTGCCCTGCTGCACCCGGAGATCTCGGAAATCGACCTGAACCCG
The DNA here is from genome assembly GCA_963709485.1 of uncultured delta proteobacterium. Lineage (GTDB taxonomy): Bacteria > Desulfobacterota > Syntrophia > Syntrophales > Fen-1087 > JAXDBM01. The sequence goes on along the minus strand of CAVPWE010000001.1, from coordinate 480,501 downwards.
GTCATCATCAACGGGTCAAGGCCGGTTGTCGCGGACGCCCTGTTCGTGCTGTGAGCGTTTTGAACCGCCCCGGATGAAAGCGTTTCCAGCCCGCTCCCGGGGGTTCAGCCCTTGCCTTCCTTTTGCAGCGCCTTGGCTTCCTTTTTCTTCTGTTTGGCCAGGCCTTTGAGCAGCTTCTTGTCCGCCGGGGCCGGGGTTGGCAGGACCGCCGGCTTCTCCGCGGGATATGTGGCGGGGAGATCGGACGGCGGCCGGGCACCGGTTTGCGGGACCGCGGGAAGCTTCCCGTTCGGGTCTTCACGGGCCCCTGCCGGCGGCTGCGGCTCTTTCCGGACCCGCTTCATGACATGCTGGGCAAAGGTCTTTCCGAACTGCCCGACAAAGCCCGCCAGCAGCACCAGCAAAACCCACTTCATGACCGACCAGAAATCCACAAGCTCCATGAGACGGACCGTTACCTTAGAAATCGTTCTTCGATCAGGCTCGCCAGCCCCGCCACATCGTTGATGTCGTAACAGGGAACGCCCGCATCCAGGGGCCTGTCCGCGGCCACGGCGATCAGGTTGTCTTCCCGGCTGCTGAGCAGGCCCCGGTTCATCTCGGCACGGTTGACCTCGATCTTGGGAAGGTTGTTTTTCTTGAACCCCTCGGACAGGACAATGTCCACATCCTGAATGTAGCGTCCCGCCAGCTCAGCGATCGCATAATCCCGCTCGATGTCCTCCACCACCGCAACCCGGCTGGGCGAGGCGATCACCGTGATGCGGGCGCCGGCCCGCTTGTGCCGCCAACTGTCCTTCCCCTCGTGATCGATCTCAAACCCGTGGTGGTTGTGCTTGATCGTCGCCACGCGATAGCCCCGCCGGACCAGTTCCGCGATGATCTTTTCGATCAGGGTCGTCTTTCCCGAATTGGACTTGCCGACGATCGACACGATGGGTATCATCTTTTCCTCCCGAGCGCTTCCGGCCGCGGCGCCGCACGGAAGGGGTTCATCCGCGCAAAGCGCCGGCGCGATTCAAACCGCGCCAAAACTTCTCATGTCCGGCCATTCTCGCATTGCGGGCACAGCATCTGCAACAGTTTTTTTGCCTGCCCGACGACCGCATCGCCGGAAAGCCCCGGCATGGGCAGAAAGAGCCGGTAGTCCGGAGTCAGCTTCATGCCCCTGATTTTTTTCCGGGCCAGCTCGATCAGCCTTGCCGGATCGACGGGGCTCTTCTCGTGGAAGAAAACCATCAGGTTCTGCCCGTCATAGCTGAGCTTCTTCCCCTTCAGCGACTTCATCAGATTCTTGATGCGGATGACCTCGAAGAGGTTGTCCACCTCGGCTGGAACAAAACCGTACAGATCGGTCAACTCGCCTCTGAGCACCTCGATATCCTCCTCGGACGCCGCCACGGATATCCGCTTGTAGCTCACCAGCCGCTGATGCTCGTCCGGCATGTACTCCGCCGGGATGAATGCGGGCAGCCCCAGGTTGATCTCCGGCCTTACTCCCTCCTCGGGCATCGGTTCGCCCTTGAGTTCGCGGATGGTCTTCTCCATCAGCTCGACATAGAGTTCGTATCCCACAGCGGACACGTGGCCGGACTGCGAAGTCCCGAGCAGGCTCCCCCCGCCCCGAATGTCCAGATCGCTCGTGGCGATGCGGAACCCGGACCCGGGTTCGGAGAAGTCGACAATGACCTGCAGCCTCTTCCGGGCATCGTGCGAGAGCATGGCCCCTTTGGGCATCAGCAGGTAGGCGGCCGCCTCCTCCCGGGCGCGCCCCACCCGCCCCCGGATCTGATAGAGCTGCGCCAGGCCGAACCGGTCCGCCCGGTTGATGATGATGGTGTTGGCCGTCGGGATGTCCAGGCCGGATCCGATGATCGACGTGCAGACGAGCATATCCATGTCCCCCCGGACGAATCTTTTCATGGCCTCTTCGATTTCCCGGGGCTTCATCTGCCCGTGGACCACGCCGATCCTCGCCTCGGGGACAAGCTTTTCCAGGAAGCGCGCCATGGTGAAAATGGACCGGACGCGATCGTGGAGAAAGAAGACCTGCCCCTTTCGCCCGAGCTCGGCGAGGATCGCTTCCCGGATCACCTCCTCGTTGAACTCGAGGACATAGGTCTTGATCGGCCGGCGGTCCTCCGGGGGCGTATTGATGATTGAAAGGTCGCGGATCCCGACCAGCGACAGGTGGAGGGTGCGGGGAATCGGCGTCGCCGTGAGCGTCAGCACGTCCACGAGCGTGCGCAGCTTCTTGAGCTTCTCCTTGTGGGCCACGCCGAACCGCTGCTCCTCGTCGATGATCACCAGGCCCAGGTCCTTGAAATCGACATCCTTCTGCAGAAGCCGGTGGGTCCCGACCACGATGTCCACAACCCCCTTGCGGAGGCCCTCCAGGATACTTTGCTGCTCGGCCTTCGTCCGGAAGCGGTTCAGGACCTCCACCCGCACGGGGTAATCCTGAAGCCTGCGGGAGAAGGTCTGGTAATGCTGCTCGGCCAGAATGGTGGTGGGCACCAGCACCGCCACCTGCCGGCCGCCCATGACGGACCGGAAGGAGGCCCGGAGCGCCACCTCGGTCTTGCCGAAACCGGCGTCGCCGCAGATCAGGCGGTCCATGGGTTTGGCGTCGTTCATGTCCAGGTGGATGTCCTCGATGGCCCTGGCCTGGTCGGGCGTTTCCTCGAACTCGAAGGACGCGGAGAATTCGTCGTACAAACGGTCGGGCGGGGCGAAAGCGTCCCGCTCCATGACCTCCCGGGCGGCGTAGATCCCAACCAGCTCCTCCGCCACCTCCCGGACGGATTTCCTTACCTTCTCCTTGACGGCATCCCAGGAAGGGCCGCCCAGCTTGTCGATCTTCGGCGCATGGCCGTCCGGCCCGATGTAACGCTGGATCTGGTCGAGGCGGTCCACGGGAATGTAGAGCTTGTCGCCGTCGAGGTACTCCAGCAGGAGAAAGTCGTTCTCGCTCAGGTCGATCGCCAGTTTCTGGAGCCCCCGGTAAAGGCCGATCCCGTGGTCGGTATGGACCACGAAATCGCCCTCCTTGAGCTCGCCGAAGGACTTGAGAAAGTAGCCTTCCCGGACCGGCCGCCATTTTTTCCTCGCGACCTTCCGGCCAAAGACGTCCGCTTCGCTGATGACCGTCAGCCTTAAGGCGGGGAGCTGAAAGCTGCCGCCGAGGCGCCCTTCACGAAGAACCAGCCTCCCCTGCCCCGCATGATGCTCCACGTCATCCAGGATCGACCCCTCCGGCCGGCAAACGGGCAGCCGGTACTGCGCGGCGAGATGGGAAATCCTCTGAACTTCCTCGGGACCGCCGCAGACAAAGGTCAGCAGATACCCTTCCTGAAGCCATTTTTCGATCTTTTCGGCAAGCGGGCGGAAGATGCCCGCTTCCTCCGCCCCGGCTGGCTGAGGCTGCCGCAGGCCGAAATCGGTCGCCACTTCGAACCGGACCGGGGGTTCCGCCATTTGCGCATAGCCGGGGGATTCGTCGAAGTCCATGGCCAGACCCTCCAGCACGATCCGCTGAAAGGCCTGAAGCTGGGCCTCGATCTGTCCGGCATTCAGGCAGGACGCCTCCCGTTCCAGATAAAATCTGTTCTCGACACGGGCCTTCATCAGAAACCGGTCCATGTCGTTTTCCAGGGCCTCGAGGGCGGCCCCCATGCCCAGAGGATCATCCACCACGATCAGGCTTCCGGCCGGCGGATAATCCAGGAAGCCGGCCAGGGCCTCGCCGCTGTCTTCGAACTCTTCCGGCGAACCCGGCGAGGGATCGGACGGGCCGGCATTTTCATAGAAAAGCGACAGGAACAGGGGATTGGTTGCGGATACCAGATCGTTGCCGATCAGCTCGGCCAGGCGCTCCCGGGTCGTGCGCGGGAGGTCCAGCATGGAGGCACGGAGGCGGATGTTCCGGACGGCCCGCTGCCGCCTTCGCCCGGACAGGATAACCTCCCGCGCCGGCGTCAGGACAAACTCGATTTCCTCCCCGACGGACCGCTGCGTCGCGGGATCGAAGGTCCGGATCGATTCCAGCTCGTCCCCGAAGAACTCGAGCCGGTAGGGATTTTCCGCCGTGGGCGGGAACAGATCGAGCACGTGGCCCCGGACGCTGAATTCCCCCCGCTCTTCCACCAGGGTCTCCCGCCGGTAGCCGCCCGCCAGGAGCGTCTCTGCCAGGGCATCGCGCTCCACCGCGTCCCCGATGGCAACGACGCGCCGGTAGGCATCCAGGACGGTCCCGGGCATGACCTTCTGCGCCAGGGCCTTCAGGGATAGAACAATGACCGACGGGTCGGGCGACCGCAGCCGGCAAAGACCCTCCAGCCGCGCCAGCTCGGCATCCCGCTGGAAAGCGAAGAGGTCCGTCGTCAACATGTCCCAGGAAGGGTAGTGCAGGACCCGGTCCGGCCCGAGGAAAAAAGACATGTCCCGGGCCATGCCGACGGCCTCCCGCTCCGTGGGGCTGACCACGATCAGGAACCTGGAAGTCTGTCTGAACAGGAGCGACAGGTAGAAGGATTTTGCCGAACCGTGCAGGCCCCTTGCGCGCAGGCTTCCCGGGCCGGACGGGGGGGATTGGCGGAGCCGGTCTAAAAGCGCCTGATAGGCGGGATCGCTGTGGATTTTCTTTTTTTCAACGATTTTTCGCACGACTCTGAAGGGTCAGGAAAGGGAAAGCATCCGGTCCAGCGCTTTTTTTGCGGGGATCCTCACATCATCGGGGACCTTGACCACATGCTTCATGTCCATGAGGGAAGCCCGGATGTCCTCAAGGGTGATCCGCTTCATGTCATCGCAGATCATCCGGCCCGACACCGGTATGAAGGTCTTTTCCGGGTTCTGCATCCGGAGCTGATGGAGAACGCCCTGCTCCGTGCCCACCAGCATCTCGGTGAAGCCTTCCCGACGGGCATAGCGGATGATCCCGGTGGTGCTGCCCACATAGTCCGCCAGGGCCAGGATTTCCGGCCGGCATTCCGGGTGGGCCGCAAAAACGGCCTGGGGATGCTTCTCCTTCATCACGAGGACGTCTTCCGCTTTCAGTTGATCATGGATCGGGCAGCACCCTCCCCAGGGAATGATCTTCCGGTCCGTCATCCCGGCAACGTAGCGGGCAAGATTCCCATCGGGGATCATCAGGATCTCTTTGGCGTCCTTCATCGAACCGACGATTTTGACGGCATTGGCCGAGGTGCAGCAGATGTCGCTGAGCGCCTTGATGGCCGCCGACGAATTGATGTAGGTGACCACCGCCGCGTCAGGATGCTCCTTTCTCGCGGCCAGGAGTTCTTCCGGCCTGATCATGTCGGCGAGCGGGCAGCCGGCGTCCGGCTTTGGCAGCAGCACCGTCTTGTCCGGCGACAGGATCGAGGCGCTTTCCGCCATGAAATGAACTCCGGCGAAGACAAGCACCCCGGCGTCCGTCCGGGCTGCCTCCATGCTCAGTGCCAGCGAATCGCCGAGGATGTCGGCAATGTCCTGGATTTCGTCGCGCTGGTAGTAATGGGCCAGCAGGATGGCGTTCTTCTCCTTCAACAGTTCTCTGATTTCCCGCTGTTGCGCCGTCAAATCCATGTTCATCCCGTCCGCTTCACTTCGATTTTCCTGAATCTATACTACAACGCTGCGATTATTCAAGGCGTAAAAAAAGGACCGTGACTCCGGCGCCTTCGAAAGAATTGAGTCACGAGGCTATGTCTGATAGAATAACCTCGAAAGAGAAGGCATACATCATCACCGGTCAACGAGCCATGGCGCACCACACCCTAAAATCGGGATATGCCGAACTGACGGAGCGTCTGAATCTTTTCCCCCAGGGCACGACCCCGTCGCCGCTGCTGCAGAAGATCCTGACCATCCTTTTCACGGAGAAGGAAGCGGCCCTGGTATCCCGGCTGCCGATCAAACCCTTCACCGTGGAGAAGGCTGCAGTGGTCTGGCAAATGCCCCCGGCGGACGCGAAAAAGACGCTGGACCGGCTCGCGGAACGGGCTCTCCTTCTCGACACCGAGGAGGAGGGGAAAACGAGCTACGTCCTTCCGCCGCCGATGGCCGGCTTCTTCGAATTTTCCCTCATGCGGATCCGGAAGGATATCGACCAGAAGGCGCTGAGCGAACTGTTCTACCAGTACCTGAACGTCGAAGAGGACTTCATCAAATCGCTCTTCACCGAGGGCGAAACCCAACTCGGCCGCGCCTTCGTCAACGAGCCGGCCCTCCCATCGGACAACGCCATTCATGTCCTCGACTACGAGCGGGCGAGCGAGGTGATCCGCACCGCCTCCCACATCGGCGTCGGCATCTGCTACTGCCGCCACAAAATGGAGCACGTGGGACGATCCTGCGACGCGCCGATGGAGATCTGCATGACCTTCAACAGCGCCGCCGACTCGCTGATCCGTCACGGCTTTGCACGCGCCGTGGACGCGGCCGAGGGACTGGACGTGCTGCAGCGGGCCTACGACTGCCGGCTTGTCCAGTTCGGCGAGAACGTCCGGCAGCGCGTCAATTTCATCTGCAACTGCTGCGGCTGCTGCTGCGAGGCCATGATCGCGGCCCGGCGTTTCGCCATCCTCCATCCCGTGAACACGACCAACTTCCTTCCCCGGATCGACATCGAGGAGTGCACGGCATGCGGCCGCTGTGTGCAAACCTGCCCCGTCGAGGCGATGAGCCTGGTCTCGGCGAACGATCCGCACCGCCCGAAACGCGAGAAGGTCAAACTGGACGCCGATACCTGCCTCGGCTGCGGACTGTGCGTGCGGGCTTGCACGGTCGGGGCGCTGCGGCTGGAATCGCGGCCGCGGCGAGTGATCACGCCGCTCAATTCAGCCCACCGCGTCGTCGTCATGGCGATCGAGCGCGGAAAGCTTCAGAACCTGATCTTCGACAATCAGGCGCTGGCAAGCCACCGGGCCATGGCGGCGATCCTGGGGGTCATCCTCAGGCTCCCGCCCGTCAAGCAGGCGATGGCGAGCCGCCAGATGAAATCGCGCTACCTGGAAACCCTGATCGCGCGCTTTCGGGACCGGATATAGCGGTGTCAAGAGCAAATAGAGTTGTCCGGTTTTGTAGCACTTGAATTGTCCGCTTTGACTGTCTCCCTTGAATGGCAGTGAGGCGAGCGGCGGACGTTCGCTTCCTCAGACGATGAGGCGTTACCCACAGCCTGACTCCCGCGGCTTTATGGAGCGAGGCGAGAGCGGGTTGTGGGTAACGCCGTCAGGCTGCTTTTTTGAGTTCCTTGAGTTTGCCCCTCGGTTCGTAATCGGCCAGCTTTCTCGGACCGTGGAAGACGGCCAGGGAGCCATCGACGTACCGGTGGATTCGGACCCGGACCCGGACGTAATGGCAGCGATGACGATTTGCGGGGATCTGGAGGGTCATGCCCTCGAAGCGCACGCAGTTGTCGGCACTGACGGTCCGTTCATGCTGTTCACAGAGGATGTCATCGAGGTTGCTACCTGTCCAAGGGACGAAGACGGAGCCCTCTTCGAGAGCGGGCTGCATGAACTCGCTGTTGTAGGCGGGCAGATACGCCTCGATGAGGTAGCGATTGGCCGTGTCGATGTCTGTGATACCATGAAGGGCCAGTTCTCTGACCAGCCTTTGCTGGTGGGTTTGGAAAGCCCGTTCGCTTCTCCCGCGAGCCTCGGGGGAGTAGGCCGCGATCATCTGGATGCCCAACTGGTTCATGGCCCGGCCGAACTGGGTCAATTGGGTCTTGCTTACCTTGCCGCCTTCCTTGGGCGTGAACCAGTAATGGCTCCCCCGGTCCGTATAGAGGCAACTGAACAGTCCTTTTCGAAGGATCACATCCCTGATCCCCCGGAAACTGCTGGCCGTCCCTTCTTCTGTAACAAAGAACATCGAGTAATGCTCGCTGGTTGCATCGTCCATCGTGACGATCAGATCCCACTTCTTGCCCGGAACCCACTCATGCCGGCTGCCGTCCTGGTGCAGCATCATCCCCGGCAAGGGGGATCGCTCTCGCCGCTTGCGGTGAACCCCTCGCTTGGGAGCCTTCAAAACCAAACCCTCAGCCTGAAGCGTCTTCTTCACCCACTTATAGCTCCGCGTGCCCCCCTCCCGCCGATACCAACTGTAGTAATGCTTCACCGGCCAGCCCCGGTAGCGACTCCGATATCGATCCGCCATCCCCATGACTTCATCCACCGGCGCCCGACGGAATGAGGCGTGTCCCAACCGCCGGTCGCTCAATCCTTCCAGCCCGGACTCCTCGTAACGACAAATATATCGACGAAACGTCCGGTCACTCACTCCCAAAACCAATGCCCCCTGCTCCTGCGTTAACCGAGACTCGTTCCACCCCCAATACACCTCTTCAAATCGCATCCTCCGGATCTCCTGTAACCATCCTGTCCGTCCCATCGATCACCTCCACAGGTGACCATATAAAACCGGACAAATGATGTGCTACAAAACCGGACATATCGTGTGTCAGTGACAGACCGGATATAGCGGTTGACAACGCCCCGCTATTGATATAGTTCTTACGCCTGCGGGACATCCGCTAAACCATGAACATTCGAAGAAAATCATGATCGCCCTCGAAGAAGCCCTGCACCGGATTCTGGACACCATTCATCCGATCGGCCTCGAAAAGATCCACATCCTCGACGCCCTGGGAAGGGTGATCGGCGAGGACATCGTCGCATCCCGCGACCTGCCGCCGAAGAACAACTCCGCCATGGACGGCTACGCCCTCCGCTGGAGCGATACCGGCGGCGCCACCGGGGAGAATCCGGCCATCCTGGAGGTCATCGAAGACATCCCCGCCGGGTCGATCCCCCGGAAGGCCGTCGGCAAAGGCCAGGCGGCGCGGATCATGACCGGGGCGCCGATCCCCGATGGGGCCGACACGGTGATGCGGATGGAGGACACGGAGAAGGACGGGCGGAAGGTCAGGATCTTCGCCAAGGCGGCCGAAGGCCAGGACATCCGCATGGCCGGCGAGGACGTGACGCGGGGAGAGAAGGTCATCTCCCGGGGCGATATCATCCGCCCGGCCGAGATCGGCATGCTCGCGGCCCTGGGACGCTCGTTCATCCCGGTCTACCAGCGGCCGCTGGTGGCGGTTCTGGCCACGGGCGATGAGCTGGTGGACGTGGACGAATCCCCATCCCCCTGGCAGATCATCAGCTCCAACAGCTATGCCCTTGCCGCCCAGGTTCTGGACTGCGGCGCCGTCCCCCTCCAGATCGGCATCGCGAAGGACACGCGGGAGGACCTGACGGCCAAACTGTCTTCCGCACGGCGGGCCGACCTGATCATCTCCTCCGGCGGCGTCTCCGTGGGCGACTACGATCTCGTCAAGGACATCATGAAAGAGGTGGGAAACCGGATGCAGTTCTGGCAGGTCGCCATGCGGCCCGGCAAGCCCCTCGCCTTCGGCGCGATGAGCGATGTGCCGCTCTTCGGCCTGCCCGGAAACCCCGTTTCCTCCATGGTCTCCTTCGAGCAGTTCGTCCGGCCGTCCATCCTGAAGATGATGGGGCACCGGAACCTCTTCCGCAAGACCGTCTCGGCCGAGCTCCGCGAGGCGATCCGCAAGAAGAAGGGGGTGCGCCATTTCATTCGGGCCCGCGTCGCCTTCGAGGCGGGCCGCTATATGGCCGTCACGACGGGCGAGCAGGGGTCCGGCATCCTGAAATCCATGGTGCAGGCCAACGGTTTAATTGTCTTGCCAGAAGAGACGACATCGGTTAGTGTAGGCGATAACGTCACGGTCCAGCTCATCGATCAGTCCCTGAGCCAGACCGACCGGCTGGATTATCTTTCATAACGCCGTTCAACGATTCATCCAGACACGGAAGTGCCAAGGTCGCTGGTGGGCCTCCCGGACTTCAAATCCGGTGTGGGGCGCTAAAACCGTCCCAGGTGGGTTCGATTCCCATGCACTTCCGCCATTTAATTTCAAGCACTTAGCGCATGATGTCTTTTTCATCTCACCTGCCCTTTCGCCCTTGTATCGGAAATTGTGCCCGTGGTATTCTTTGGGTGGGTATCTTCGATTTCTTTCAGGTGGGTATCGAGGCGTTGTGAAGGGCAAGGTCAGGAAGGTCAAGAGGGGCGTTTACGCAGCGGTCTAGTCCGGGATGAACCAGCTTGAGAGGGCACTCCAGATCAGGGATGCTGCAAATCATGTCTTCAACGGCATCATGAGCGGGTGTGTCGAGATGTCCGTTTCTGCTGGAAACGCCTATCGTGATTTAGTCGATCAGTTTTACCAGGATAATAGGGATTTTATTTCTGCACAGCAATATGAAGCCGCCAAGTCGGATTACGAGTATTTCTTCCAGTTGATTGACCTGGCAGTTGCATATTGGCAGCGTAGGGCACACCATGAACACTCGTGAGGGGAGATTGACGGCAAAGGACGGACTTGCCCTTTATTGGAAGGCCTGGCTCCCGGACAATACACCCCGGGCCATTGTTCATGTAATTCACGGTTATGCAGAACATGTCGGAAGATACCAGAATGTCGTTAACGAGCTGGTGCCCGCCGGCTACGCCATCTTTGGGAACGATCACCGGGGGCATGGCAAAAGCGGAGGCAAACGGGGCCATGTGAACCGTTTCCAGGAATTTATTGAGGATGAGCGACTATTTTCACTTAATGTGATCCGTCCAACCTTTCCCAATGTTCCCTGTTTTATGCTCGGCCATTCCATGGGAAGCATCATCGCCATCAACTACGCGGAGCAATACCCGGATGACCTGAAGGGGCTTGTTCTGTCCGGTACAGGGTCATCACCCGGTAAAGGCATCTCCAGGGCCATCGTGATCATCACGAAGATCCTCTCCAGGATTCTGCCAGACATCCATGTCAAATCTCCTCTGCCCCCCGAATTCATATCGAGGGACCCGGAGGTGGTCCGTGCGTACGTCAAGGATCCCCTGGTCTTCAATGTGATCACGCCGCGCCTTGCCGAACAGATGCAGAGATACCTGCTTATCGGTGCGTCCAAGGCCAAGCAAATCTCGTTGCCGGTATTGATCCAGCACGGATCTGCAGACACATCGTTTTCGGGGCAGCAGGAGCTCATTGACAGCATCACTGCCCCGGACAAGACCTTCAAGTTGTATGAAGGTCTGCGGCATGAAGTTTATAATGAACTCATCGCTGACCGTGACAAGGTGCTGTCCGATCTGCATACATGGCTGGACAATCATCTGTAGTCCTGATCGGCCTATTGTCGGAGGACCAGTATAAGCCGATGTAAACCAATGTGCCGTAACTCCCTATGGACGATGATACAGCGTTGAATCAGCTTGAGGGATTGGCAGAAAAGCTCGGGATACCGATCCGGTATGAGATTATCCAAGACGAATTAACGGGGCTGGGTGGATTGTGCAGGATAGAAGGGCAATACATACTGATTATTCACTCAAAGGCGACGGTGAAAGACAAGATAGAGATCATAGCAGAGGCGTTAAGAAGATTCGATCTCAGTGATATCTATCTAAAGCCCGTTCTCAGAGAATTGCTGGATGGGCAATTTAGGCGATGAGGATAAGCCTCCGATCTAACGGTACGAAAGCGATATGTCAGATCTAGTAGAAAACCATCCCTTATATCATATACATAGTCAATGAATCTCTTTACATATCGCGACCTATGGACCTGGTTAAATCAACCTTTTGATACGCTACCGACTCCTTATCTACAAGAACAAACGACTCTCGCTTTCGGATAATTGGGACAGCAATGAAAATAAGTCAATATAACGCAAGAATTTTTGCCGATGCATCTGCCGATATTGAAGCGTGATTGTTTAAAGCGGCCACCCCATTTCGATGAGAACCTTTGCCCTCATCGCATGCGAATCGTAATGAATGGACCGATGATCCGGATTTTTCGCGCCGCGTTCAGCAGGTCGCTTTTTTCGTAACTGCGGGAAGGTTATGACATGGACGCAGAACCCGTTGGACGCTCATTTCCGGGTTCCCGGTTTGAAAATGAGGGGGGCCGCAGGGCGCACGGCATTGTATCCGCGAATAAGGCCGATAATGCGCCTTACCTTTTCATGATTCTTTTTCCCCGGAGACGCCTCGGCGCTGCTGTTGATGTCCACGGCATGAGGCGCCACCCGCCTCAGCGCCTTTTCGATGTTTGCCTCATTGAGGCCCCCGGCCAGGATCAGGGGATGCCGGCGCGCGATCCGGGCGGCGAGGTCCCAGTCGGCTTCCTTCCCCGTTCCGCCCCGGCGCCCTCCATCGGCGGAATCAAGAAGGAATGCCCCGACGGGATAGTCTCGAAGCGGAAAGGCAATATCATCGGGACGGCTGGAAAGGGCCTTGATCAGGACGTCTTTCGGGAAACGGCGGCAGTCTTCCGGCGTTTCATCGCCATGAAGCTGGATCCGGTCCAGGCCGCAGGTTTGCCGGACCGCCAGCACTGTTTCGGGCGCCTCATTGACGAAGACGCCGACCCGGGCGACGCTGTCCGGAAGGGCAGAGATGATGCGGGCCACCGCTTCGGGCGTCACGCAGCGGGAGCTCCCGGTGTAGAAGATGAAGCCCAGGGCATCGGCTCCGCAGGCGGCGGCGTGAAGGGCGTCCTCGACATTCGTGATGCCGCAGATTTTGATCTCCGTCAGCATGCCAGGAGCTCCCGCAGCTTTTTCCCGGCATCCGGCGCCGTCATCAGGGCCTCGCCGACCAGAAAGGCGTGCACGCCCGCATCCATCAGCCTGCGAATGTCGTCTCTCGTGGAGATGCCGCTCTCGCTGACGACGATGCGGTCCCCGGGGATCAGAGCGGCCATTTCCAGGGTTTTTGCCGTGTCGGTCCGGAATGTCCGGAGGTCCCTGTTGTTGATCCCGATGATCTCGGCGCCCGCTTCAAGCGCCTTGACGAGGTCTTCCCGTTCGTAGACCTCCACGAGGGGCGTCATGCCGAGCGATTTCGAAAGCCCGAGATAATCCCGAAGCCGCTCCCGTTCGAGGATGCCGGCGATGAGGAGGAGCGAATCCGCAGCGGTGGCCCGCGCCTCGTAGATCTGACAGGGATCGATGATGAAATCCTTCCTCAGGACCGGAATGCCGGCGGACCGGCGGACGGCAGACAGATTTTCGCTGCTGCCCCCGAAGAACGGCCCGTCGGTGAGCACCGAAACAGCCGCGGCGCCGTTCCGCTCGTAGATGGCGGCCACCCGAACGGGATCGATGCCCTCACGGAGGACGCCCCGCGAGGGGGATTGCCGTTTCAATTCCGCGATGATCGCGCAGTCCCGGCCGGTCAGCGCGGCCCTGAAGTCGCGGGCAGGCGACGCGGCCAGCGCGGCCGCCTCGAGGCGGGCCGGGGAAACCCGCTTTTTAGCCTGCCGGACTTCCTCTTTCTTGGAAGCGATGATTCGATCCAGGATCATGGCTCGGCTCAACTGTGGGTCAGCTCGATCAGGGCCTGGAGCTTTTTGATGGCGGCCCCGTTATCGATGCATTCCTCTGCGATGGAAACGCCCTCGCGAATCGTTTCGGTCCGCCCCCCCGCCACGATGGCCAGCGCGGCGTTCAGGATCACGATCTTCCGCACGGGGCCGTTCCTGCCGGAGAGGACGCCCCGCGTGATCTCGGCATTGGCCGCGGCATCGCCACCGGCAAGGGTCTCGCCGGGGAACGTCTCGCCGAAGATCTCCACCGGGTCGATGTTGTAGGTGCGGACCAGCCCGTCGTTCAGCTCGGACACCCGCGTCTCCCCCGTTACGGTCGCCTCGTCAAGTCCGTCGGAGCCGTGGACGATGAAGGCCCGCTTGGTTCCCAGGTTCTTCAGGACGCCGGCGAACATCTCCGTCAGGGCGGGATCATAGACCCCGATGAGCTGTGCGGTGGCGCCGGCCGGGTTCGTCAGGGGCCCCAGCATGTTGAAGATCGTCCGGATGCCGATCTCGCGGCGGGGACCGATCGCGTGCTTCATGGCCCCGTGAAGCCGCGGCGCAAAGAGAAAGCCGATCCCGGCCTGCTGAATGCACTCCTCGACGATCTCCGGGCCGGCGTCGATGTTGACGCCCAGGGCCTCCAGGACGTCGGCGCTGCCGCAGCCGCTCGACACGGCGCGGTTGCCGTGCTTGGCCACGGTCAGCCCGGCGGCGGCCACGACAAAGGCGGCCGTCGTCGAGATGTTGAAGGTGTTTCTCCCGTCCCCGCCGGTGCCGCAGGTGTCCACGATAACCGGGGAACGGGCGTCGATCCGGGTCGCCTTCCGGCGCATGATCCGGGCGGCCCCGGTTACCTCCTCCACCGTCTCGCCCTTGATCCGCAGCGCCGTGATGAACGCGGCGATCTGCGCGGGCGTTGCCTTTCCCTCCATCACCTCTTCCATGACGGCCATCATCACGGGCTCCGGGAGGTTTTGCCTGATTGACGACTTTTGCAAGCGCTTCCCGTATCATTGGCGGGTCTCCTTTCCGGTATAGGTGTCCAAAAAGTTCTTGATGATCCGCTTCCCGTTCGGGGTCAGGATCGACTCGGGGTGGAACTGAATGCCCTCCACGGGGTATTCCGTGTGGCGGATCCCCATGATCTCGCACTCCTCCGTCTCGGCGCTGATTTCGAGGCACTCCGGCAGGGTTTCCCGGTCGACGACGAGGGAATGGTAGCGGCCGGCGGTCAGGGGATTGGGCAGGCCCCGGAAGATGGTGCGTCCGTCGTTGCGCACCGGCGACGTCTTGCCGTGCATGAGCCGTTCCGCCCGGACCACATCGCCGCCGAAGGCGCAGCCGATCGCCTGGTGGCCGAGGCAGACGCCCAGGATCGGGACAGTCCGGTGAAAATGCCGGACAACGTCCACCGTGATTCCCGCCTCGGACGGCGTGCAGGGACCGGGCGACAGGAAGATGGCCTCCGGTTCCAGGGCCTCGATCTCCTCGATGGAGGTCTCGTCATTGCGCCGGACCAGGACCTCCCGGCCGAGCTGTCCCAGGTACTGGACCAGGTTGTAGGTGAACGAGTCGTAGTTGTCGATCATCAGAATCATTTTTCCTTCTCCTTTGCCTTGAGATTGAATCCGGCCTCCACGAGCCGGATGGCCTGCATCATCGCCGCCGCCTTGCTCAGGCATTCCCGGTGCTCCGCCTCGGGGCTGGAATCGGCCACGATGCCCGCGCCCACCTGGAGCGAAGCCTTCCCGTCATGAATCAGGATCGTGCGGATGGTGATGCAGAAATCCATGTTGCCCGAAAAGCTGAAATAGCCGACAGCGCCCCCGTAAGGGCCGCGCCGCGACGGCTCCAGCTCCTCGATGATCTCCATGGCCCGGACCTTTGGCGCGCCCGTCAGGGTCCCGGCCGGGAAGGTCGCCCGCAGCACGTCAAAAGCGTCGTTCCCCGACGCAAGCTGCGCCTGGATGTGGGAAACGAGGTGCATGACGTGGGAATACCGCTCCACTGCCATGAGCTGGTTGACCTGGACGCTCCCGATGCGGGCGATTCGACCGAGGTCGTTCCTTCCCAGGTCGACCAGCATGACGTGCTCCGCCCGCTCCTTCGGGTCCGCCAGCAGCTCGTCGGCCAGGCGCCGGTCTTCCTGTTCGCTCGCACCGCGCCTGCGCGTGCCCGCGATGGGCTTCAGCTCCACCACGCCCTCTTCCAGCCGGACCATGACTTCCGGCGACGAACCGATGAGCGCCATCCCGCCGGTCTTCAGGAAAAAGAGGTAGGGCGAGGGGTTCGTGTAACGGAGCGCACGGTACAGATCGACGGGATCCAGGTCGCACCGCCCCGTGAAGCGCTGGGAGAGGACGACCTGGATGATGTCGCCGGCGGCAATGTACTCCCGGGCCCGGTCGACCATGGACTTGAAACCGTCCGGGGTCATGTCGGGCCGCAGTTCGATGCCGCTTCCCGCCGCGACGGGCTTCCCGTAGGGGCGTTCCGGGGCGCGGAGCAGTGCGACCGTGCTTTCAATCCTGCCCGCGGCGCTTTCGTACAATGCCCGAAGATCGTCACCATCGTTGACCGTGACGCAGGCCACGACCTTGACGGTATGGCGGACGTTGTCGAAGATGACCAGCGTGCCGGTGACGAGGAACACCGCATCGGGGACGCCTACATCCGCGGGGTGGCGGCAGGGCAGCTTCTCGAAATGGCGGACCATGTCGTAGCCGAGGAAGCCGACAGCGCCGCCGATGAAACGCGGCAGCCCCGGCAACGGCACCGGGCGATAGCCGTCCAGGAGGTTTTTGAGATGCGCCAGCGGATTGCCCCGGTGTGGAAAGGCGCGCGTTTCTCCGTCTTTTTCGATGACCACGTCATCCCCCCTGACCTTGAAGATCAGTTGCGGGTCGGCCCCGAGAAAGGTGTAGCGGCCCCATTTTTCACCGCCCTCGACGCTCTCCAGCAGGAAGACATGGGACCGGGCGCTCATTTTCATGAGGGCCGAAACGGGCGTCTCCGTGTCCGCGAGGATTTCCCGGTACAGGGGGATCAGATTCCCCTCCGTGGACATTTTCACAAAAGTGCTGAAATCCGGTTCGTACATGGCGATGTTCTCCCTTTTCTTTCCAATAAAAAAGGCCGTGATTTGGGTCACGGCCTTTCTGCGGGAAAGAATACCAGCAAAAAAGCCGTGGAGATCGAGCAGGCTCTCCACGGCTTTCAGTTTTCTTATCGATGGCTAAACGTCAGCGGCGGACAAACCCCTCCTGTGAGCTGTGCCACCACCAGTTCATTCCTATTGAAGCGTTTCTGTTCATATCCATCCCTGACATTTCTTCGGCAAGAGGCTTCTTCAGCCTCATGTTGAGATTCGCTTAACAGGCTTTTGCGGGCCTGTCAATCATTTCTTTTCCGGCGGCCGTTTCCAGCCGCCAGGCCGCGACTGTTCACGGACCGCGCAACCCACAAGCCGATTTCGAAGGGCCTCCGCATCGCCCCGGCTCACCAGTTCCTTCAGGTCCCGCAGGTTTTTCTCGAAGCGCCGGATCATGTCCGGAATGTCCGGGTTGCCCATGATGATGTTTGCGTACAGCCCGGGATTGTCTACGAGGACCTTTTCGATCATCTTCAGCCTGGCCCGGAATGTGGGGGTGGAAAACCTTTCCAGTTCCTTCATCTCCATCCCGGCCTCCCGGAGCGTCAGCCCCATGACGACCGTGTCGAGGTGGGTCAGGCCCTGGACGACCGCCATCATCCGGTCGTGATGCTCCGGCGTTGTCTCGATGACCCCGGCCCCCTTTTCCTTGAACAGATCGGCAAGCCAGTTCAGCCACCGACGGCCCCTGCCCGGGCAGAGCACGATGTTCTGTCCGGCGATGGACGGGACGTCCGGCCCGAAGAGCGGGTGGCAGCCGGCGACCTCCGCCGTCGAGGCGGCCAGCATGGCCCGGACCGGCTCCGCCTTCAGGGACGTCAGGTCCATGAGCAGGCTGCCGCCCCGGACATGGGGCCCCGCCTGCCGGATCACATCCAGGGTGACATCGATGGGGACGCTCACGATCAGGACATCGCTCTCCCGGGCCATCGCCGGCAGATCCGGCGCCGACGCCCTCCCCGCCGTCCGGACCGGGAACCCCGCGTCCCGGAAAAAGCCGGCGAACCAGCGGCCGATGCCGCCGGTGCCGCCCACGATGCCGATGCGAACCTCCTTCATGCGCCGATGGCCCTCTGTCTCAGCAGATGGTCGGCCAGCACGATGCCGACCATGGCCTCGCAGACCGGGATGATGCGGGGAATGACGGACACGTCATGCCGCCCCCGGATCGAGAGCGTGACCGGGTTTCCCTTGTCGTCGACCGTCTGCTGGGGCCTGGCGATGGACGGGATGGGCTTGCAGGCCACGCGCAGGACAATGTCGCTGCCGCTGGTGATCCCCGCCAGGATGCCGCCGGCATGGTTCGTCCGGAAACCCTCCGGCCCCAGGGCGTCGTTGCAGACCGAGCCCGTCATCCGCGCCGCTGCAAAGCCCGCGCCCACTTCCACGCCCTTGACCGTTCCAATGCTCATCAGCGCCTTGGCCAGGTCGGCGTCGATCTTGTCGAAGACCGGCGCACCCAGGCCGGCGGGGCATCCGCTGACGACGATCTCCACTACGCCTCCCAGGGAGTCGCCGCTTTTCCTCGCCCGGGCAATTTTCCGCTCCATCCTCCCGGCGGCCTCGGAATCCGGGCAGCACATGGAATTGCCCGCCATCTCCGCCGGCGAAACCCTCCGGGCAACAATGCCCCCCAGCTCCTTCGTGTAGGCGACGATCCGGATCTTCTCCCGGGCCAGGATCTTTTTCGCGATGGCGCCGGCGGCCACACGGCCCGCCGTTTCCCGGCCGGAAGCCCGGCCGCCGCCCCGGTGGTCGCGGATCCCGTACTTCCGTTGATAGGTGAAATCGCCGTGCCCCGGCCGGTAGACCGACCGGAGGTCCTCGTAATCATCGCTGTTGACGTCCCGGTTCCGAATGATGAGGGAGATGGGGGTCCCCGTGGTCTTCCCCTCGAAGAGGCCGGACAGGATCTCCACCCGGTCCGCTTCGCGGCGGGCGGTTGCCGACGGGATCGCCTGCGGTCTCCGCCGGTCCAGGTCCTGCTGGATGTCCGCCTCAGTCAGAGGGATGCGCGGGGGGCAGCCGCCCACGACCACGCCGATGGCCTCCCCGTGGGATTCTCCCCAGGTGGTGACCCGGAAAAGTGTTCCGATGGAATTTCCTGACATTGCCGCTCCTTTTTCAACGCATGTCGTTTTTCACATGTGCGCGGATCTGCTCCGCGATCTGATCGACCGTCCGTTCCCCGGTCTCGATGGTCAGGTCGGCCAGCGACCGGTAAACAGGCATCCGCTCCCTGAGCATCCGCCCGGTTTCCTCGCCTGCTTCCCCGTTCGAGAGCGGGGGGCGCTGGTCATCCCCGTCGCGACCGCCCTCAATCCTCCGGACAATGGTCTCCGGGTCGGCCGAAAGCCAGATGAAGAATCCGTTCTTCTTGAGGATGCCCGCGCTTTCCCGATCCAGGGGCGTCCCGCCGCCCAGGGCGATGACGCTCCCGTTGACGCCGGAAAGTCCCCGGACAATTTCCTTCTCCGCCGCGCGAAAGGCCGGCCAGCCACCCGCGCGGACGATCTCGACCACCGTTCTGCCGGTATGCCGCCGGATCATCTCGTCGGTGTCATAAAAGGGGACCCGCAGCATGTCGGCCAGCATCATGCCGACGGATGATTTGCCCGTGCAGCGGTACCCCATGAGGATGATGTTCATTTCTGCCATCTTTCCAGTTCATTCCAGAAACCGGGGAAGGACTTGTTGACGCAGGCCCGGTCCGCGATGCGGATGCCCGGGACGGCAAGCCCCAGCATGGCAAAGCTCATGGCAATCCGGTGGTCGCCGTACGTCTCAATCTCGGCGCCGTGCAGGCGGCCGCCCCCCTCGATCAGGAGGCCGTCCTCCCGTTCCTCCGCATGGGCGCCCACCCGCTGAAGCTCGCTGACCAAAGCGGCCAGGCGGTTGCTCTCCTTCACCCGCAGGTGGGCCACGTTCCGGATCACGGTCCTGCCGCGGCGGACCGCGGAGAGCACCGCCAGCGTCGGCACCATGTCGGGCATGTTGCCGAGATCGAATGCGAACGGACCTTCCTGAAGATCCCGTCCGGTGACCCGGATCCCCCCGCCGGACTCTTCGACCTCCACTCCGAGCCTCTCCAGGACGGCCAGCAGCCCGATGTCTCCCTGCAGCGTCCGGGCGTCGGCGTTCTCGACCCGCACCGTCCCCCGGCAGAGGGCGGCCGCGAGGAAGAAGTAGGAAGCGGAGGAAAGGTCCCCTTCGATCGCACATGAGGTCCCCCGGTATGCCTGCCTGCCCCGCACCCGGTACCGGCCGGGACCGTCGGCGGCGGCCTCGACGCCGAAGTCTTTCATGGCGCCGATCGTCATGTCCACGTAGGGCTGCGACGGAATGCGCCCCCGCACCTCGATCGCGCAGTCCCGCTCCGCGAGCGCGCCGCAGATCAGCAGGGACGAGATGTACTGGCTGCTGTCGATGTTCACAAGGACGGCCCGGCCCCCGGTGAAGGCCGCGGGCACGGATGAAAACGGGTGGAAAGCCCGTCCCTTCCCGGGTCCCGGCATCGACCCCGAAAGACCTCAGGGCATCCGTCAATGGCCCGATCGGCCGCTCGCAGAGCCGCCGGTCGCCGGTCAGCGCAAATTCCCCCCGGCCCAGGGAAACGATGCCGCTCAGGAGCCGGATGGCCGTGCCGTTGTTTCCCAGGCGGATTTCCCGGCCCGGGTTGGCGATGACTCCGGCGGTTCCCCGCACCAGCAGGTCATTCCCGCGGTTCTCGATCCCGGCGCCGAGCAGCCGCAGGGCGCGCACGAGATGCTCCGTGTCCTCGGACCGCAGGGCGCCTTTCAGCGTGGATTCCCCTTCCGCCAGGGCCGCCAGGACAAGGGCCCGCTGGGTGTAGCTTTTCGAGCCGGGGACCCGCACCGACCGGTCAAGCTGCCCGATGGTCCTGATTTCCATCATCGCCGTTCCTCCAGCCTTTCGAGGACGACCGCCCGCATCCGCGACAGCGGCGGCTCCATTCCCGTCCATCGCCGGATCTGCTCGGCCCCCTGGCGGACGAACATCCCCACCCCCGAAAGGACGGCGCATCCGGCCTCCCGGGCCTCCCGCAGAAGCCTCGTTTCCGGCGGATTGTAAATGACGTCCACAACCAGCCCGAACCGGGACAGGATTTCCCGGCCGACCGGCGATGCAGCCGTCTCCGGAAACATCCCGATGGGCGTTGTGTTGATCAGGCAGTCCGCCCGGAAGTCTCCGATCCCGAGGAGCGGCAGGGATCGGCACTGGAATTCGGCGGCCAGGCTTTCCGCCTTCTCGAGGGACCGGCCGGCCACGAAGGGAATCCCCCCTTCCCTCCGGATTCCGAAGACCGCCGCCCTCGCCGTCCCCCCGGTTCCGAGGATGACAAAAGTTTTCCCGCCGATCTTCAGGCATTCCCGAAGATCGGCAATGAGGCCGAGCCAGTCCGTGTTGAAGCCCCATAGTCTGCCACCGCGGTTCGTGACCGTGTTGACCGCGCCGATGGTCCGGGCGCTTTCGTCCGCCCCGTCCAGGTGGCGCATGACATCGCTCTTGAAGGGAAGGGTCACGCTGGCCCCCCGAATGTCCAGCTCCCGTATTCTGGCGACCGCCGCTTCCGCATCGGCCACGCAAAAGGAAAGATACCGTGCGTCGATTCCCATTTGTTCGTACGCGGCGCTGTGCATCAGCGGCGACAGGCTGTGACCGACGGGATTTCCGAACAGGGCGTACGTTTCCATGCTACATTCCCGCCTCATGCCGAAGCAATTTCATAAGGGTCCGCATTTCCTGAACCGTCCACTGGCCGGGGGCCGAGGCTTCTCCTTCGGCCAGGGCGGCGTAGCTCATCGGGGATCCGAAAAGCGGCGCCAGGGCCCTGCTGGGACGACCCATTTCGCCCATGCAGAAGGCGATGACCGCCTGCCCCTTTTCGCGCGCGCCGGTCAGAACCCGGAGCATGCGGAGGTTGTCCTCCGGCTTCCGGGCCAGGGTGACGATCTTGGCGATATCGGCCCCGCTTTCGAAGCATCCGCCAAGCAATCGATCGAGCGTCCGGCCCGACGGCGTTTTCCGGAAATCGTGGCAGGAAACGATCAACTGAACGCGGCCCCGGCGATTCCGGACAGCTCGGACCAGTTCGCCCTTCAGGGCATCATCCGTGCTCAACTCGACATCCACGAAATCGGCGTCCAGCAATGCCGCCCGCCGCAGCAGTCCCACCCGCTCCTTTTCGCTCCCTTCGAAGCCGCCCCCCTCATCCCTGCGGCGGTTGGTCACGATGACTTTTCCGCGACGCGCCCCGATCAGCCGGCCCAGGTCCACGTTTCGCATGCGGTCGATGCGCAGTTCCACGATGTCGGCCAGCGCAAAGGCCTGCCCCATTTGGGCCAGCACAGCCTCCTGGGTCTCCGCCATAATCGGAATGCAGATCACGGGCGCTCCTCTCCGCGGGGATAGGATCCCAGGACCTTGACAAAGGCCGTCCTCTTTTCCAGTTTCCGCAGGCAGGAGCGGATTTGATCCTCTCCGGCGTGGCCCGAGAAATCCATGAAGAACAGATATTCCCACATGCGGTCCCGCACGGGATAGGACTCGATCCGGGTCAGATTGACGCGGGCGCTCGCAAAGGGCGCCAGGGCCTTGTGAAGCGCGCCCGGCGCATGCGCCGTTCCGAACAGAATGGAGGTCTTGTCCCGCCCCGTCGGTTCCGGTGTCCCCCTCCCGATGACGACAAACCGGGTCGTGTTCAGGGGATGGTCTTCGATCCCGTCGGCATCGATGCGCAGTCCATAGCGGGATGCGGCGGCATGGCTCCCGATTGCCCCTCCCTCCGGGTCTTCCAGTGCCCTCCCGGCCGCGGCGGCGGTGCTGTCAACCTCGATCAGGCGGCACTGCGGCAGGTTGGCCCGCAGCCACTGCCGGCACTGGGCGATCGCCTGGGGATGGGAGTAGATTCTCTTGAGCGCTTTCCGCCGTCCGCGCGGGGACAGCAGGACCTGGCGGATCCGGACGAAGATTTCCGCCTGGAGCGCCAGCGGCGTGGCGATCAGCCGGTCCAGCGTCGATTTGACGGAACCCTCCGTGGAATTTTCGATGGGCACGATTCCCAGGCGGCCGGAGTCCCGCTCCGCCGCGTCGAAGACCTCTCCGATCGTGGCGGCGGGGAACAGCGAGGCGCCCTTCCCGAAGTGCGCCAGCGCCGCCGCATGGCTGAAGGATGCCTCCGGCCCCAGGTACGACACGGCCGGCACGGCCTGGAGCGCCCGGGATGCCGAAAGGATCTCCCGGAAAATGTCCGCCAGCGCCGCCGCGGGGAGCGGGCCCTCGTTGATCTCCTCGAGGCTGCGGTAAATTTTGCTCTCCCGGGCAGGATCGTAAACGTTCCGTCCCGCCGCATGCTTGACCCGGCCGATCGCGAGGGAAAGCGCCGACCGCTCGTTGAGCAGCCGGACGATCCTCCGGTCCTTCCCGCCGATTTTTTCCCTCAGCCTTTGAATCCGGTCTTCGCTCATCCTCTCAGTCCTTCGATGGTTTCCCGGATCAGCGGCGCGGGCACGCCCCCGTTCATGAAGGGCATTCCCGGCCGCTTGAGCAGAACGAAGTGAACCGCACTGCCCTGCTTCTTCTTGTCCCTCTTCAGCCGGGACAGGATCCCCTCCACATCCATGCCCCGCGGGACGCGGTCGGCAAGCCCCAGCTTTCGCATGAGCGACAGGATCCTTTCACGGTCTTCCGCGGGGAGATACTGCATCCGCGCCGAAATGCAAACGGCGGCCGTCATGCCGATGGCTACGGCATCCCCGTGCGAGATGCTGTAGCCGGACTCGGCCTCGACGGCATGGCCGACAGTGTGGCCGAAATTGAGGATCCGGCGGAGCCCCGTGTCCTTCTCATCCAGTTCGATGATCCCCTTCTTGATCCGGCAGCACTTCACAACCAGGCTCTCCAGAAACGCCGCGTCCCGGCGCATCAGCGGCGCCGCCTGTTCATCGAGGAGGTCCAGAATCTCCGGGGATTCGATGATCCCGTACTTCACGATCTCGGCCAGGCCGTTTTGAATCTCCGCTTCCGGCAGCGTCTTCAGGAAGGAAATGTCGGAAAACACGGCCTTGGGCTGATGAAAAGTCCCGATGAAGTTCTTTCCCGCCGCCGTATCAACACCGGTCTTGCCCCCGATGCTGCTGTCGACCTGAGCCAGCAGCGTGGTGGGAATCTGGATGCATGGGATCCCCCTCATGAAGATCGAGGCGGTGAAGCCGGCCACATCACCCGTGACGCCCCCGCCCAGCGCAATAACGGCGGATGTCCGGTCCGCGCCGAGCGCGGCCATCTTTTCCATGACCTCGAGGCAGGTGCGGATCGTCTTCGACGCCTCCCCTTCCGGAAATTCGATCAGATCGACCTTCAGGTCCATCCGCCGCAGGAGACCGAGGATTTCTTCCCCGTAAAGCGACGCCACGCGGGAGTCGGAGATGATCACGTACCGTGATGCCCAGTTGTTTTTCGCCAGGAGCAGCCCTGCACGGTCCATGATATCATGGCCGACATGAATGTCGTAGCTTCTCACCGTTTTCCGGTCCAGATTCAGTCTGATCTTGTTCATTGCAGCACCCTGATTTTTTCTTTCATTATTTTTTCCATGACCCGGACCTCCTCCATCATCTGGTAAAACTGCTCCGGCCGCAGCGACTGGGCGCCGTCCGAAAAGGCCTTTTCGGGTTCCGGATGGACCTCCACGATCAGTCCGTCCGCGCCGACGGCGACGGCGGCCCGGGTCAGCGGAATCACGTACCGGGAATATCCGGCGGCATGGCTGGGATCGATGATCACCGGCAGATGGGTCAGTTCCTTCAGGACGGGAACGGCGCTGATATCGAGGGTGTTGCGCGTCGCCGTCTCGAAAGTCCGAATGCCGCGCTCACAGAGGATGACCTGTTCGTTCCCCTCCGACAGGATGTATTCCGCCGACATGAGCAGCTCCTCGATGGTGGTCATCAGACCGCGCTTCAGCAAAACCGGCTTGCTTGCCCGGCCCACCTCCTTCAGCAGGGCAAAATTCTGAACATTCCTGGCGCCGATCTGCAGGATGTCCGCGTAAGACTCCACCAGATCGACGTCTGCTGTGCTCATGACTTCCGTCACGACCGGCAGGCCCGTCCTTTCCCGGACTTTCTTCAGGAGCTTCAGCCCCTCCTCGGCCATGCCCTGGAAGCTGTACGGCGACGTCCTGGGCTTGTAGGCCCCGCCGCGCAGAATATGGGCGCCGGCTTTCTTCGCGATATAGGCCGATGCCATCAACTGCTCCTCGCTTTCAACGGAGCAGGGGCCGGCCATGACGATGAAATCCGGTCCTCCGATGGCAAGGTCTCCGACCCGGATGACCGTGTTGCCTTCACGCACTTCCCGGCTGGCGAGCTTGTAGGGTTTGAGGATCGGCATGACCTTGTCGACGCCGGGGAGGAATTCAGCGGATTTCAACTGGGTCTTCCCCCTGTCATCCCCCACGGCGCCGACGATGGTGCGTTCCACGCCGCGGGACAGGTGCGCGCTGTAGCCGACCGACTCAATCCACTCCACGATGCGGTCAACCTGGGATTCCGTTGCATTTTTCTTCATAATGATGATCATGACTGCTTCCTCCAAAAAGAAAGGGCCGTGGTACAATCGGCTACCACGGCCCTGAAAAGCAAAAAGCCAGGGGTAGCTTCTTTCGATCTACCCCTGGCTCCGTTTGATGATTTAAATTCCTTTAAGTCCTCCTGAGCGTCGGGCAGACCGGTGGGCAAAAATAATAATAGCTGTACCAGCTCTTAAAGCTTCTTCCGGATTGACCGCTTTTACCGCCCGACATGTTGCAATGAATCTCCTGACTTCAGATTTTCGCAGACAGGCAACCACAATAACAGGGCCCTGTCAAGAAAAATTTCAGAAAAAACTTCTGCCAATCAAAATTTTCGATCCGCACCGGCAGGGACCGGCCAGCGCCGGCTACTTTACGGTATAACCGCGGCCGTCGAGGCAGGCGCCCATTGCCCGCTGATATTCTTCGCGCTTCCGGCCCGAAGAATCCGCAAGATCGCCCTCGCGGGGCCGGGTGGGGTCGTAGCCGGTCTGCTGGACGGCCCAGGCATGGCACTCATAACGATCCTTCGCCTGCTGCTCTTCGCTCTGACCCTGGCGGGGGTAGATGAAAAGCTCGCCCATGGCTGTCTCAACCTCCGGCGGCGGCGTTTCACTGGCTTCGCCGCCCGGCGGTTCGACGATGGCATAGCCGCTCGGCACGCGCGTGTAATAGATTTCATTGGCATAGTAGTAAGGGATCCCGCCGAACCAGACCGTCGCATAGTAGGGCGGCAGGTAGGGAACGACCAGTCCGAAAGGAGGCGCGACAACGGCGAAGCGGGGCCCATACGGGCGGTACCAGACGCCGCTGTGGTAGTAGTAGCGCGTCCTGCCGTGAACAATCACCCGGTGGTCGCGGGGCAGCCTCTGAATGTAGCGGCCGCGCGCCGGGTAGGGACGGTCGTGACGATAGCGCGAATCCATGTAATGTCCGGGCCGAACCGGGCCCGGAGGCGGTGCCTTGAGCTGCCGGGGCGGTGGAGTCTGGCTGACACGCGGCGTCTGATGCGGCGCGGGCGGTGGAACCGGGCGCGCAGGCGGTTCCCGATACTGCCGGAACTGCTCCGGGCGGGGCCCGCGATCATCCGCGCTCGCCGGCTGCGCGAACGCGAACAACAGGGTTCCCGTCAGAAAAACCGCCGCCAATCCGAACGTAAAGCCCCCTTTTCCGCTATCTGGATGCAACATTCCTGTTTCCTCCCTGAAATCGAATGAAACTACCCGCCGCCTTCACTGCACGCTGTAGCCCCGTCCTTCGAGGCATGCGGACATGGCGCGGCGGAAATCGAGTTCCTTCGCATGATATTGAATTTCGAGAGACCGGTCTCGCCCCGCATAGGCTTCCTCCATCTGCTGGGCGTACTGCTGCCGTGACGCGTCCGACACGGCACCAGTGAAAGCCCCCCCGGCTGCTCCGATCAGTGCGCCTTCTCCGGCATGCCTCGGCCCGCCGATCAGCGCGCCAAGCACCGCGCCCGCGACGGCCAGCACGGCCGTATCGTGACCGGGCGGCGGCATCGGGACAACCCGGACGCGCTGCACGGGTGGAACCTGGGACTGGCTGGGGTCGAAGTGCGTCTGTTTCACGGCCCAGTTGTAGCATTCATAGTGGTCCCGGGACTGACGCTCCTGGCTCTGGCCCGCCTTCGGGTAAAAGTAAAGCTGTGTGATGCGGGCCTTCGGGGCCGTTCCGGGCTGCGCGGGCACGGGTCCCGAGACCGGCTGATTATAGGCCGCCGGATAGCATCCGGCCAGCGGAAAGCGCGATCATAAGAAATAGGAGCCGCAAACCGGCGCGGAACACCCGGCGCCCCCCTCCTTGTCTGTCTTCCGTCTTTCTGCCATTCGGAATCATCATTGTCGTCGCTCCCCTCTTCACTTGAATAAGGTACATGCTGCCGGGAACTGCGTTTTACCTTGGTTCAACGAGATTTTTATTATATTTTAGCCCTCATCCATTATTTTTGCAAGAGAAGTGCCAACTACCCTATGCCAATGGCAACACACCGGATTAACGAGACAATCGTCAGTTCAGGAAAAAGCCAGCGCAGCCGCAGGGGATCCTCGTGTGGATAAAAATTACACAGTTGCCCTATCCACTTGTGAAAAAAATACACACACGGCGGCGGCGAACCGCTCCGATATGCGCCGATTTTCCGGCGGCATTTCGACGCTTGATTTGAAGGTTCTTTTTGAATATGATTCACCCCTTCCAGCACGGGAAAAATCCCGCGTCCGTCGTAAAGAGGATTGCCATGATTGTTCAGAGCAGGGGAGAAATCGCGGAGGGACTGTGCGCCATCGGAATGCCCGAACTGCCGGCGTTTCTCCTGATCGGCGAGCGGCCCGCCCTCTTCGATGCCGGTATGACCTTCATGGGACCCCGTTACATCGAGGGGCTGAAAAGCCGTCTCGGCGATGAGAAGCGGCTGTGCTTCAATTTTCTGACCCACTCCCATTTCGACCACTGCGGGGCCGGCCCCTTCCTGAAGCGAAAGATCGGCCATCTTCAAACCGGCGCCCACCCGCTTGCCGCCGATACGTTCAGGAAGCCCGGCGCCGTCTCGCTGATCCGGAGCCTGAGCGAACATTTCGAGAAAAGGAATCCTGACGAGGATGTCTCTTTCGACGGCCTGAATGTCGAGATCGTTCTCCGCGACGGCATGGAAATCGATCCCGGCGGCGGCCTCGATTTCAGGGTGATCGCCACGCCCGGCCATACGCGCGATTCGGTCTGCTTTTACATTCGGAAATTCAGGGCCCTGATCACCGGCGAGGCGGCCGGCGTCTATGACCGGAACATGACCATCCACCCCGAGTTTCTGTCGAGCTACAGGGACTACCTCCACTCTCTCGAAAAACTGGCCGCCCTCGAGCCGGAGATCCTGATGATGGGCCATTACTTTACGCTCACGGGCGCAGATGCAAAGGGGTACATCGCAAAATCGATTGAAAGGACAAGGGCCTTCCGGGTGAGGATCGAAGACTGCCTGCATGAGCGAAACGGCGACACGGAGGCCGTCGTGCAGAGGATTTTCAGGGAAGACTACCAGGAAACGGGGGCCATCCTGCAGGAGGAGCGGCCCTATCTGATCAACCTCCAGGCGAAGGTCCGTGCGGTTGCGGAGAAGCGCTGACCGGTTCGCTTTAAGAGCATGGCGCCAGGGGCTCCGGGAGACAGGAAATCATGGACGAACGGGTCAGAGTCGCGATTTTCAGGCAGGTGCGGAAGGAACCTTTTGCGGAAAAATTCGGGCTGAAGCTGATCGCGCTGGAATCCGGTTACGCGAAAGTCGAGATGGATTTCACCCCCGACATGGAGAACATCTTCGGAATGGCCCACGGCGGGGCCCTGTTCGCCCTGATCGACGAGGCTTTCGAGACCGCCTCCAACTCTCACGGCACCATGGCCGTGGCTCTCAATATGAACATCAGCTACCTGTCATCCCCGCCCGCCGGGGCGAGGCTGACCGCCGAGGCAAAGGAGCTGAACCGGACCCGCAAAACCGCCGTCTATGACATCCGGGTGACCGATGGCGAAAATCGGCTTGTCGCTTCCTGCCAGGCACTGGTCTACCGGAAGGAGACCCCCCTTCCCTTTCTCGGACCGGCGACATGAAAACCCTTCACCCGCCTCAATCCGCCATTCCCAGCAGTTCGTAAATCTTCAGCTTGCCCAGAGACTCGCCGGCGTCATAGACGCCCATCTCACGGCTGTCCGGACGCAGCTTCATCACCGACCGGAGGGTTCGTTCACTCATGACGATGCTGTCGGGCGCGAACTTGGTCATATCCTGCAGCCGGAAGACGACATTGACCGAATCCCCGATCACGGTATAGTCCATTTTCTTCTCGAAGCCGATGTTCCCGACCACCGCCTCCCCCGTGTGAATGCTGACGCCGATCGAGAGGGGAACCTCGATCTCACCGGCAAAATATCTGTTGACGGCGGCAATGGCTGTTTTCATTTCGAGCGCCGCCGCCACCGCGTGGTCCGCGTCGTAGACGCTCGAAACCGGGGCACCGAAGAGGGCCAGGAAGCCGTCGCCCAGGTACTTGTCCACGATCCCGCCGTGCTTGAAGACGATCTCTCCCATGGCGGTGAAAAAACGGTTGAGGATCGACACGGTCTTGTGCGGGCCCAGTTCCTTGGCAAGGGCCGAGAAACCGCGGATATCGACATTCATCAGGGTCAGTGTCTTGAGCTCGTCGATCGCGAGCTTTTCCTCCGACACATCGTGGACGATCTTGTCGACGACTTCCTTGGGGACAAACTTCTGGAACATGCCGCGGATGCCCTTTTCATTGGCGGCCATGGAAAGCGTTTCCTGATAAAGCCTCGAATTTTCCATGGCAATGCTCAGTGAGGTTGCGATCGAATGCAGGAGGTGGAGGTCGCTGTCGTTGAATTCCCCGTCCAGCTTGTTGATCACCTCGATGGCGCCGGTCACCTTCCCCATGGAGACAAGCGGCACGCACAGCACGGACCGGGTTTCAAAGCCGAGCATCCGGTCAATCTCGGCATAAAACTGCCTGGAATTCTTCACATCCCTCACGATGACCGGTTCGCCCCGTGCGACCGAATAGCCGGCAATCCCCTGCCCCAGCTTGAGCCGCATGTTTTGAAGAAGATCGATGCGGATGTCCTTCCGGCTGTTGAAGGCGTCCCGGAAAACCAGTTCATCCTTATCCAGAAGCATGAGGGATCCCGCTTCCACGTTCATGATCGTCCGGACCATGTTCATGGTGTGGTTCAGGACCTTGTCCATGTTGAAGGTGGAAGCGGCCAGAAGGCTCCCGATCTGCGTGAGCGATTCCATTTCCCGGTCCCTCTTGACGACCGATGCGGATAGCCTGTCCTTTTCAATGGCCAGCCCCAGCAGCCGGGACAGGCGGCCTGTCCGCTCGCCGGCTTCGCCCAGGGCCCCGGGCAGGAGGGCTCCCAGGGCCAGAACCCCCCGCGTACGGCCATCCACTTTCAAGGGGGAGAAAAAGCACGATTTCATGCCCTGACGGATGAACAAATCCTGCTCCAGCGGATGTGTCAGGTGCCGGACGTCGCCGATCAGAAGGCTGCTCTCCTGCCGGATCGCCTTGTCGATTGCGGAACCGGCATAGGGGAATTCGGCGCCCTTCGTCAGGGTTGTCGGCAGCGACGAATAGAATTCCAGGACGGCAATGCGGTCGGGCACATGCTCATCTCTATGCAGGAGGACAGCCAGGTCGAAAGGGAGATCCTCCCGCATCTGCTTTAAAAGGGTGTGAAAAAGCTCGCTGCCCCGAAGACTGGATCCCAGGATGTGATAAACGTGATCGGTCACCCGGAGATGGCGATCCTGCACCCCGTTTCTCTTCATCAGTCCAAGGTTATCGTAGGTGAAGGCGGCGTTGCTCAAAAGCGGCGCCAGGACCTCCGCATCCTCCTGCGTGAAGGCAGCGCTCGGGCTTCTTCTCGAGACGGTCAGCACGCCAAACACCTCACGGACCCCCTTCAACGGCATGCACAGGAAAGATTTCGTCCCGTATTTGGAAAGGTTCTCGCGCCCGAAACGGATGTCCTTCTCGATATCCTCGACCAGAAGCGGCGATTTGTTGATGACGGCATATTTGGCAATGCTGCCTGCAAAATCGATCCGATCCCCCTTCTTCAGGATCCCGCCGTGGCCGATGCCGGCCAGAACGATAAAGAACTCCCGTTTCGGCTCTTCCAGGATCAGCACCGATCCGATATCCGCGTTGACCAGCTTCAGGGCGCGTTCCAGGGTCACATGAAACAGATCGTCGGCATCCAGCGTGACATAACAGAGATCGGACAGCTCCTTCAGGATCGAGATTTGCTCAGCCCTTCGGTCCAGTCTCCGGAACGTTGTGAGCAGCTCATTTTCAACAGCGTGAAAGGACCGGGCGATGTTCTGGATTTCGTCCTTCGCAGGGGGTGCGTTCAGCGTGGCAATGTCGCGGATCAGTGTTTCGGAGATGTTTTTCGATGTGGCGCGGATCTCGTCAAAGACCGTCCGGATCAGCGTGTATCCCAGAAATGACGAGGCCAGCAGGGCAACCGCGAACCACGCGGCATAGGCATCAACCAGGATGCCGTGCCGGACGGCAACGTAGATGAAACCCAGCGCGGGGACGAGGAAAAAAAGGGCAAAGGCGAGAGAAAGCTTGTGCTGAAGCCCTTTTGCCGCAAAGGAAAAACCCTGAACTATCTTGTGAAGCATGACGTCGATCCGCTTTCCTCAGGGGCGGCTTCCGCTACTTCCATTCAATCGTGTGCATTTTCAGAAGAAACTCTTTGAAAGCCTCCTTCGTGGTTTCGCGAATGTCGGCGATGTGGACAATGATCGCCTTGTTGCAGAAGGCGTATCCGTCGGCGATCATTTCCGGAGCATCGTCCTCGTCGCAGAAGTGCTGAATAAATTCCTGCGCGATTCTTCTGGCCTCCGCCGCATCGCGCGCGGTCACCAGATAGTGGTGGCGCTGCACCTTATCCTCTTCCTTCTCCGTGATTTTCACCCAGTAGTCCGGCATTCACTCACCTCTTGCGTTTAGGAAAATTTGAACGGTATATACCCCCGAACCTGATAATATGCAAGTTTAAGCCACTCGGAAAAGAAATCCCGCAACCCGTCGTCGCTCTGCCACCAGCGTTCGGGCTGATAGGTCGTGAAGTAGGCCAGGGGAATGATTTTGATCTTCAGCGGCGCGGCGACATGCCGGTAAACCAGAAAGCTGCGGCGCATGTGAAAGCCCTTGGCGAGCAAAACGGCGCTGCGGGCGCCGCTTTTCGAAAGCAGGGCCATAACGGACTGCGCCTCGGTCAGGGTCACGGGGTGATGAACCGGAATGGAAACCACCTGGAACCGTCCGTCGGGAAGGGGCAGCCGGGCCAGCTCCTTCTTCACAAGTTCCGGGTAATCGCCGGGAAGCGCGAAGACCCGGCTCCCGGCCGGGTATTGATGCAGAACGACCAGCATCCGCCCGACTTTTCCGGACCTCAGCAGTTCCGTGGCGCGGCTGATGCCGGCCTGCTCCATGAAGGCCTCGCCCTCCACAACCGCCACATCGGCGGCGCCCGCCTGTGTTTCCGCGGCCGCCAGGAACGTTCCGGCCCGGGTCAGAACCGGTTGATAAAGGAAGGGCGCGAGCAGCAGCAGAACCAGGACAGCCGCCAGAAGAACAACCAGAATTTTACCGGATGAATGCTTCATCTCTTTCCCCAAGCCTTATCTATAATGTTCCCGAAGGACGACTTCAAGTTATTTCTGAATAAATTACTTGCTTTTTATTCTTTTTATGCTATAGGGCGGCCCGAAGCGGTGATTTAAAGGTAAATTGCTCCGCGTTATAAATGTGCTAAAGCGCCGATACCGAGTTGAGATCAACCCGCGCTCCGGCGCGGGTTTTTTATTTTTTGAGAGGCAAGTGAAAGGAGATCACAGATGCAAATTTCGTCGGAAAGTATCAAAGTCGGACATCC
The DNA here is from genome assembly GCA_963709485.1 of uncultured delta proteobacterium. Taxonomy (GTDB): domain Bacteria; phylum Desulfobacterota; class Syntrophia; order Syntrophales; family Fen-1087; genus JAXDBM01. The sequence continues at coordinate 447,858 of CAVPWE010000001.1, read as the reverse complement.
GGACGTCGTCGCCGATATCATTGCGGCCAATGTCATCGCGTCCATTCTGGATGAGGAGAAGAAAGAGAAAGACGGGTTGAATCTCGGAAACATGCCCCATTGCGGCATCGAGGTCTTCCTGGGCAAGGGGATCTGCGTCGTCGGCGGGGAAGTCCGGACGCGCGTATATGTCGACATCGACAATATTGCCCGCGAAGCGGTCCTGGCCCTTGGCTACAACGATGCGGCCGTCGGGCTCAACGGAAATTCGATGGGTGTCCTCAATGCCATCATTCCCCAATCCCCGGACATCAATCAGGGCACGTCCATGAAACTGAACAGGAAGCATGAGATCGGCGCCGGCGACCAGGGCATCATGTACGGCTTCGCCTGCGACGAGACGCCGGAACTGCTGCCCCTCCCCTACGTCCTGGTCAGCCGGCTGATGCGGGCCTTCGAGAGCTGCGGCGATCCCGATTTCGCGCCCGACGGAAAAGGCCAGGTGTCCGTGGAGTATGACGAAAAGACCGGCAAGCCCGTCCGTCTTGCCAAGGTGCTGATGTCCAACGCGATCGATTACCGCAGGGTGAAGAAAACCGACAAGGGCAGGATCCGGGAAAAGGCCCGGAAAATTGCCTTTGAGTGCGACTGCACCCATGGCTGGATCGACAAGAAAACGGAATTCCTGTTCAACCCGACCGGGGAATGGCAGGCCATCAACTCCTGCAGCGCCGCCGACTCCGGCGTCACCGGCCGCAAGCTGGTCGTGCAGTTCTACGGCGGATATCCGGGCGCCCAGATGGGCGGCGGTTCGGTGGTCAACAAGTCGCCGGAAAAGGTCGACTGCTCGGCGGCATTCGGCGCCCGCTACGTGGCGAAGAACATCGTCGCTGCGGGGCTGGCCACCAAGTGCTCCATCCAGCTCGCCTACGCCATCGGCGTGGCCAAGCCCTTCTCCATCTACGTCGACACCTTCGGAACGGGAAAAGTGCCGGACCGGCAGCTCGCGAAGATCGTCACGCAGACCTTCAACCTCACGCCGGGCGGCATGATCGAGAAGTTCGACCTCCTCAACGGCAATGTGTACCGGGAAATCCCCGTTACGCTTTTCATGAACAGTTACCGCTGGGAAAAAACCGATATGGTCAAAGCCCTGAAAGCGGCGGTAAGATAGCCCCGGACCCGTCCGGATGCCCTGGCCCCCCGGCCCGGGCATCCGGAAACCCGGGACGCCCCGCCATGCACCCTCCCTACCCCAAAATCCTGCTGAAGCCCGGACGCGAAGTCACGCTGAAAAAGGGGCACCCCTGGATCTTTTCCGGGGCACTGGACGCCGTGGAGGGAAAGCCCGCTCCGGGCGACATCGTTCTTGCCGCCACCCGCGCCGGAGAGCCGCTGGCCCTCGGTTTCTTCAATCCCGAAAGCGACATCGCCTTCCGGCTGCTGACGCATCAGACCCTTATCTCCGCGGACGACCGCTTCTGGCGGGAACGCATCGCCGCCGCCATGGCCGTCCGGCAACGGCTCATCCCATCGGGTACGACCGCCTGCCGCCTGATCAACGCCGAAGGGGACGGCATCCCGGGCCTGATCGTGGACCGTTACGGCGGATTTCTCGTCCTCTCCATTGAAACGGCGGGAGCGGAAAAATACAGGGGAATGATCCTGGATGCCCTCCGCCGGGAGGTCCATCCGGAGGGAATTTACGAGCGGAGCGAGGGACGGGCGCGCCAGCGCGAGGGATTGCCGGCCCGGTCCGGCGTGGCTTTCGGCGCGGACCCGCCGGATACGGTCGAAATCATGGAAAACGGCCTTGCCTTCGCGGTAGACCTCCGCGCGGGCCAGAAAACCGGCTTCTTCCTGGATCAGCGCGACAGCCGCGACCGCATCGGCCGGATGAGCCTGAACGCGGCGGTGCTGAACTGCTTTTCCTACACCGGCGGCTTTTCCGTCTACAGCGCCCGCGGCGGGGCGAAACGGGTCGTTTCCGTCGAAACATCGGGGCCGGCGAATGTCATGGCCCGGCGCAACCTCGAACGGAACGGCCTTTCCGCGCAGGATCATCCGGTCATCCAGGCCGATGTCTTTGAATTTCTGAGGGAAACGACAGACCGGTTCGATCTCGTGATACTGGATCCGCCGTCTTTTGCCAAATCCAGGAAAGACGTGGCACGGGCCGCGCGGGGATACAAGGACATCAACCTGCAGGCCATTCGACGCCTTTCGGAAGGCGGCTTCCTGGCCACTTTTTCCTGCTCCAATTACCTGGACGAAGCCCTGTTCGAGAAAATCGTGCTCTCCGCGGCGCGCGACGCTGGACGGGAGGCGCAGATGATTGCACGGCTGGGCCCCGGGCCGGATCACCCCGTCAACCTGGCGCATCCGGAAGGACGCTACCTCAAGGGGCTTCTGCTTCGATTGCCGGTCTGACAGGAAAGAGGATTCCCGGACTCCGCCCCGGGCTTCGACGCTACCGGAGCAGAAAGTAGACGGCCTGAAAAACCGCCAGTGCCAGCACGGCAACGGTCAGCAGCACGCAGAGGCCCGCCAGGACCTGAAGAAAAAATGTCTCCCGCCGCCGCTCCTGATAGCCCGCCGCAAAGGCGAGCAGGATGCCGGCGAGGACGCCGCCGCCGTGGGCCCAGTTGTTGATGCCCGGAATAAGGAGTCCGAAGAGGACCAGCCCCAATACCCATCCCATGGCCTGCCGGTAGATCGCCTCGCCGTAGAAACCGCCCCGGCTCTTCCCGTAATAGAGAATCGCCCCGATCAGCCCGCAGATGCTGGCCGACGCCCCGATGGTCAGGGGAATCCCGACGAGGACGGACAGGTAGAACCCCGCGATCCCGGCCAGGAGGTAGATCAGCACGAAGCGGCTCGCGCCGAATTCCCGCATGACAAAGGGGCCCAACTGCCAGAGCGCCGCCATGTTGAAGAAAATGTGGAGGATGCCGCCGTGGAGGAAGGATGCCGATATCAGCGTCCACCAGCGGCCGTATTGCCCAACGGGAATGGCGCCCGTCGCGCCGAGCAGGAAAAGGCTGCCTTCGGACGGGGCCAGCAGGCCGATCGGGTTTGCCGTGAAGCCCAGGGACGAGGGATTCAGGAAAAGCGACAGGAGGAAAAAAACGGCGTTTGCGTAAATGATGGTTCGAACCAGGTCCGGAAAGCCCGCCGAGAACCGGCTGAAAAACAGGGATGCCTTTCGGGACCCGGGCCGGGAAAGGCCGCAGTAGGGGCAGGCCGGCTCATCGATGCTGATGAGCCTGCGGCAATTCGGGCAGAGCATGGAATTTTTGGCGTTGGCCATCCTCAACCTCCTAAAAAAAGTACTTCATCATCACCGGGATGGCAATGAAGGTCCCCACGGAGGTTGTCAGGTTCACGACGGCCACGAGCAGGAGAATGCGCGTGATCTTGTTTCGGAAAAAACCGCGCACCGTGGTGATGTCGTCCTTCAGGTCGAGAAAATCCTTGACCTGCGGCTTGCGGAAAGTGGCCTCCGTCAACCCGGCGACCCACCCCGTGGCGACGAAGGGATGAAGCGTCGCCAGCGGCGCCGAGAGGGCCGAGGCCAGAATGGTCAGGGGGTGCGCCAGCAGGAGGACGGCGCCGGCAGTCGCGCAGGACGCCGTGATCAGCGACCAGGACCAGATCATGTTCATGCTTGCCTGCCCCCCGGAGTAGAAAAAGCCGGCGACGAACAGGGCGATCACGGCCGCGGAAAATCCCCATCCGAAGAACCGGGGCCAGAAACTTGGTGGCGGGATGGTATTGATTCTGTCGATGTCGATTTCTTTGCCGATGTTTCCGAGAATGCCCGGGATGTGGCCGGCGCCCACGACGGCCACGATCTTGCGGCCCGGGCTGTGACCGATGCGGTGGGAGAGGTACTGGTCCCTTTCGTCGATCAGGGTGGTCTTCAACTCGGGCATTTTTTCGCCGACCGTCTTCAGGGCAAGATCGAGGACGTCGTGCTGCTTGAGTTTTTCAATCTCCTCCTCGGTGATGTCGTCTCCGGCAAAGAGGGACAGGACCATATCGAAAAGGAACTTCATCCGGGTCCAGAACCCCATCGTCCGCCAGGCCCGGAGCAGCGTCACGCGGATCTCCCGGTCCGCCAGAACCACCTGCGCCCCGGACGCATCCGCCCGCTGAATCGCCCGAAGCATTTCTTCCCCGGGGGTGACGTGGAAGCGTTCCGCGATCTTCTTCTGAAAGGACATCATCAGCAACTGCGCCAGCAGCAGGGCCGTGCGGTTTTCCCGGATCACCTTCACAATGTCCGTTTCCTGCCACTTGTCCCTCTGCCGGATGGCTTCGAAGCGGGCCTCGCAGAGTTCCACGCAGACCGCGTCCGGTTTCTCCTCCGCGATCACGCGGTCGACCAGGTCGACGCTTTCCCTGGAAACATGGGCGGTGCCGACGAGGATGATTTCCCGGCCGTCGAGGGCCAGGCGATGCACATTTTGATGATCCAACGGGACGTCCCTTCGGAACCGGACCGGAATTGCCCCGGAGATTCCGGATTTTTCGACTCGCTACTACCAGCATTGGTCATGGATGTAAAGGGAAATGCAAAAAGACATGGCCTTTTTCGCCGGTTTGCATTATGGCGACGGACATGGAGAAGCAGGCGAAAATCGGGGACATTGTGGAAGTCATGATCGACCGCGTTGCCTTCGGAGGGGAAGGCGTGGGCCGCATCGGCGAACTGGTCGTCTTCGTCCCCTTCACCGCGGCGGGTGACCGCGTCGAAGTTGCGGTGACCGAAACGAGGAAAAGATACCTGAGGGGGAAAGTCCGCCGATTATCCGCCCCTTCCCCGGTCCGGGAGCAGCCCCGCTGCCTTCACTTCACCGCCTGCGGCGGCTGCCAGTACCAGCATATCCGCTATGACGAGCAGATCCGGATCAAGCAGTCTCAGGTCGCCGAGACCTTCGAAAGGATCGGGAAGATGTCGTCCCCGCCGGTGCGGGCGGTCATCCCTTCCCCCATTCCCTTCCATTACCGCGTCAAGGCGGATTACCATCTCAGCCTGTCGCCGGGGCGATCCCCCGCCATCGGCTTCATGGACGTCTTGAACCGCCGCGTGATCGATATCGATCGCTGCGAAATCGTCGACGAAACGATCAACGCGGCCTGCCGTGCCTTCCGGCAGGATCTGGCGGCAGGGCGCGTTGCCGCGCCCCGGGACCGGCAGACCGTCTGGTCCGCCGATGCGCCCGGTGAGAAAGCGGAGGTGATCACGGATTTCCGCGTTCCCCGGTTCGTCACCCGGACCGTCGGGGGGCATTGCCTGCGGGTCCCCTACCGGGGTTTCTTCCAGGCGAACGGGACCCTTCTTCCCCGCCTGGTCGCGGCCGTGGTGGAGGCGGCAGGCCCTACCGGGCAGGAAACCATTGCCGACGTTCATTGCGGTTCCGGATTGTTCTCGTTCTTTCTCGCCTCTTCCGCCCGCGCCGTGCACGGCATCGAGGCGGACGGCGAGGCGGTCCACTGCGCCCGCCGGAATCATCGCGAGGCCGGCCTGGCGAATACCGTTTTTCACAGGGGAGACGCGGGGGAAGTGCTCAAGGGAATTTTTATCGCCGGAAAAAAGAAGATTGACATCCTGATCCTCGATCCGCCGCGAACCGGCTGCGATCCGGGGCTGCTCTCCGCGCTGGTCAACCTGAGGCCGGCAAGGCTTGTTTACATCTCCTGCAACCCGGCAACACAGGCACGGGACATCCGCTGCCTGGCGGACCACGGGTTCATGCTGCGATACATTCAGCCCTTCGACATGTTCCCCCAGACCACGCACATCGAGCTCGTCGCCCTGCTGGAGCGATAGCGCACCGTTTGAACATCCACACGAAATCGGGTTAAAGGCGGTCATCTTCTCCAATTCGGCATGCATGGCGATATACAACCCGTCTCGTCTTTGCAGAATCTCCGCTTCCGTCCGGGAGAAGTTTACGCTTTCGGCAATTCCTTGAGAATCTTTTCGCATTTTCTCTCTGATTTAGCGGGCGCAACCGCCGAGAGATCCGCGTCTGCCTGCTTCCGCATTCCCTGAAACGCTCGCGTCTCATGCCTCCGGGTCCTCTGCGGACCGGTCGTCGCCAAAACGGAACTCTTCGAAGCGCCCGTTTTCCAGGTCGATGTGGGCCATGACATGCCTGAATATCTTCCCGCGATGCAGAAGGATCTTGAGGACTTCCATGGCCTGGAAAGTGGCGATCATGGAGGCGGTCACCGCGGGAACGCCCAGCAGGGCTTCCGGCCGCTCCGGATCCGCTTCCTCGGCCTCCGTGGCATCATAGAGCTGCTCCAGGCCCGGATCGCCTGGGAACACAGTCATGATCCTCCCCTCAAAACCTGCCAGGGCTCCATGCACCAGGGGAACCCCGAGGCGGCGGGCCGCTGCCTGCAGTACAAGACGATCCGGCGCAGTGTCCAGGGCGTCGACAATCACTTCGGCGCCGGTCAGGATCCGATCGACATTGTCTGCATCGATTTTCGTTTGGTGGGGTATAACCCTGACCCCGGGATTGATGGCCGCCACAACATCTGCGGCTGTCGATGCTTTCGGCCTCTGCAACGATTCCTGGCTGCACAGGGCCTGACGGTTGAGATTCGTTTCATCGAACCGGTCATGGTCCACCACGATCAGCCGCCCGATGCCGATCCGCGCCAGCAAAAGGATGACTTGCCCGCCCAGCCCGCCGGCGCCGACAACGGCAACCTGCGACTCCGCCAGCTTCCACTGCTCGGCCGGAGTGATGCTGTCCCTGTTGCGAATGTAGCGGTAGGGATAAACAAAGCTTCTTAAAGCTTCCGTATAGATCTCATGGAGGCTCAGGCCGCATTGACATGCAATCTCCGTGGCCGCACGATCCTCGATGACGTGAACTTCACGCCCCGCCGGGTCGGTGACCCTTATTGCTTTTTCGCGAATCTGCTGCTGAATGCCCGGGATCATCTGAATCACACCTCTTTCAATTTATTACCATAGATTGTTCCACGCCGCCAAGACGGGAAATGCCTCGTGGAAATGCCTCGGGGAAAAAAAGGGGGAAAATTGTCGGAAGAAAGGATAAGAGATTTACAGTAAGAGGATTTCCGGACATGAAAATCGAACTGAATCTGTATGCTTCCCTGGCACGCTACCTCCCCCGTGAAGGGGGAGCGCCCGTCAACAGAATCTGGGAGGTGGATGAGGATACCACCATCCTTGCGCTCCTCCATCGTCTCCAGGTCCCGATGGGCAGGGTCAAACTGATATTTCTGAACGGGCTTCATGCCCGTGGCGATGAAATCCTGAGAGACGGAGACAGGGTGGGTGTTTTCCCGCCTGTGGCCGGAGGTTAGATCAAGCCGCACGGACCTGCAAATGAACCAGCGGGTCTGTAAGGTCCCGGTAAGGGATGTTTCGAAGATCAACGCTGCTGCCGTCTGCCACCGCCTCGACGCATCCATCCCCCCAGTCATTTGACCGGCTCCTGAAGAATTCTTTCAGAATCTGCCCCTCGATCCAGATTCCCCGTTCAAGAAACACGGGGCCCAGTTCCCGGATGGTCAGGTTGAAGAGCTTCACGATGATGCGGCCATCCGTCCGCCCGGGCGCTTCCGCATCTTCCACATGGGTGATCTGACTGCGCATCCGGGAATAGTACCCCCCTCTTCTCAAGGTTGCGCCCAGCACGCCGGGCAGGGCGGAGGAGAGCGCAAGGATCGAGCCGTCGCGAACGATGGCGGCATCCATATCGTCGATGGGCTTGCCGTTCAGAAATATCGTCTGGATTCTGTTTTCGATGTATTCCGCGGACAGGCCGAACTGGTCGGAAAGCAGCGACCTGACGCTGCAGCCGGCCTTTATTTTCCGGGTGAACCCCTCCTGCAGGAGCGGAAAAAAGAGAGGAACCAAGGGAGCCTTCACGGTCAGGCGGACGTGGTTCGCCCCATCCGCATTTTTTTGATGCGACGGCGCTTTGCTCATCTTTCTATCCGCCTCAGAATGCGGGACCGGGGACGGGCAAGTGCGACCATCCCCGATCCCTTAAAGGAAAGCTTTTCGTTACCAGTTGTAAACCTTGTCCAGGTCCTCGTCGGTGACCTGAAAAACGACATTGTGAGGCGGCAGGAGTTCTTTCTTGAAGTACTCCGGCAGGCGATCCTGTTGACTGGTGAACCCGGCCCGCTTGTTGAAGTCGCGCTCCATGGTCAGAATCTTCTTGCCCAGTGCGGTCACATCGTCACCGGTCAGATTGAGCCCGTAAAACGAATTGATCAGGTCGAGCAGGGCCTGGAAGGTCTCCGGCTGGTCCAGAATCGCAAAGGCGATGAAGAGGCACATCCCCGTCGCGTCGATGGCCGCGGTGGCAATCTGGAGGTTCCGGGAAAGCTCGATCTGCCCTTCCGCCTTCAGGGGATCGACATATCCGCCCACCTTGAGGACATTCGCGGTGACCGCATAGCCCGCCGTATGGTCGGCGCCCATGGTGGTCGTGGCATAGGTCACCCCCATGCCCTGGATGGCCCGGGGATCGTAGGCCGGCAGGGCCTGTCCTTTGACGACGGGGACCCGCTCAACGCCGAACACCTTGCCGGTCACGGCGGCGCCGTTCCCCAGGATGCGACCCAGGGGCGTTCCTTTGCCGACTTCCTTGATGAGACCAATGGCCGCCTGAGCATCGCCAAACTTGGCCAGGCCCGCCTCCATGGCCACGCCGATCGTCGCACCCATCTCGATGGTGTCCAGGCCGTAGTCATCGTCCAGGCGGTCCAGCATGGCAATCGCATCCAGGTCGTCGATGCCGCAGTTTGCCCCGTGAGCCCAGACCGTCTCGTACTCTGGCTGCTTTGTCAGGTAATGGCCGTCCTTGTCCATATAGATGCCGGAGCAGCGTATCGTGCATCCCCGGTGGCAGCCATGCGTGGCCACGCCGCCGCGCGCGACCTCCGTCTCCGCCTCCGTTTCCCCGCTGATCTTGGCCACCCCCGGAAAGCGGCCCCACAGGAAATTGTTGGTGGGATACCCGCCCGCCTCGTTGATGACATTGGCCAGGACATTGGTCCCGAAAGCGGGAAGGCCTTCGCCGGTGACCGGGTGTTTTCGAAGACCCTCGACAAAGGCCTTGTTGGCGGCCTTGAATTTGTCCGGATCTTTCGGCGCGCGGGCTGCCATCCCCGTATCATCGAGGACGATGACCTTTACGCCCTTCGCGCCCATGACCGCGCCCACGCCTCCACGCCCGGCATGGCGGGTGGGCCGCAGCTCCATATCCGTAAAGGCTATGGATGCGGCGGACATCTTCATCTCCCCTGCCGGTCCGATGGAAATGCAGGCGATCTTGTCTCCGTACTCCCCTTTCATTTTTTCGACCAGGTCATAGTTGCCCAGCATCTTCAGGCTGTTGTCCCGGGTGATCTTCACGCCATCCCTGTTTATGAAGATTTTATAGAGATCATCGTCCTTGGGTTTTCCCTCGAGGATGATGGCGGTGTAGCCAAGCCGGGCCAGTACCTGGGAACCCTGGCCCCCTGAGTTGGCCTCCTTGATCCCTCCGGTGAGGGGGCTTTTGCAGCCTACGGAGACGCGACCGGACATCGCCGCAATGGAGCCGCTCAACATCCCCGGTGCGATGACCAGTTTGTTGTCCTCGCCTAACGGATGGGCCAGGGGAGGCACTTCCCGGGATACAACAGCGGAAGTCAGCGCCCTGCCCGCCAACCCTGCGTATGCACCTGACTGGTCCACCATGACTCTGGGACCCCCTTCGGCACTCATATTGATTCTCAGCAGTTTATCCATGATCAGCCCTCCTTTCTGAATGGATATGTCCCTGAAAACATGGGTTGCGCACCTTTTTCCGACGGTCATGAATAATTTCTTCTTTCACGATCCGGATGTTATTATATCCTTATTCAACCTCCTTTCTCTTCAGGCGTCCAACGGAACACAGCCACATTACATTATTAAGATACGCCGATTCTTTAAAGTTTCAACATGTCACTTTTGATATATGTCAGATTGACTGAAGGAGGAGCGGCAGGGATGGGCGCCGGAGCGCCGGATGCATTTACAATCCCAGGAACTGTATCGCCAACCCGCACAGACAGATCGTTCCTCCGGCCAGCGCATGAGAATATTTTTCCATCTTTCGGATGGATAAAAATTGAAATCCCCGGGCAGAGGCCAGGACAATGGCCAGCATGGTTGCAATCGTAACGATCCCGAAAGCTGCCGTCACCCCGATGAGACAGGGGACGCTTTCTCTGGCCGCCGGATACATCAATAACGGAATCAGGGGCTCGCACGGGCCCAAGACAAAAATGGTGAAGATGACCCAGGGCGCGACGGACGTCCCCTCCTCCGTGTCATGCACGTGCAGATGCTCATGCATGTGGTTGTGTTCGTGAACATGGGTGACGCCATCGGCGTGTGCATGGCCGTGCTCGTGCGACCTTGCCTGCCAGGCCCGGTTCATGCCCCAGACAAAGTAGATCAGACCGAAGGCGATCAATGCCCAGGCCGCGATATCGCCCCGCACGGACTCAATCCACTCCAGCTTTTTCACAGCGATGCCCAGGGCAATGCCGACCATGCCCAGCAAGACGGAACCGCCGATATGCCCCATGCCGCAGGCGACGGTGATCCAGCCGGTTTTCCACAGGGACCATCGCCTTGCCTTGCCCATGACAATGAAGGGGAGATAATGATCGGGGCCGAGCAGGGTATGAAAAAAGCCGATGGACGCGGCGCTGATCATCAGGATGTTGAATTCCGCTGACATGATGAGAAATCCAGGGCCTTAATTTTCCGATATTATCTCATTCAAGACGCTATTGTAATCAACCTGAATCCGTATAAGAAGTCATCTGCACGCATCGGGTCTACTTCATTCGAAAAGAACCGTGGTCACCGGTCCCCTCGATGTGCACGCAGGCTGTCCGGACGGCCAGTTCACTGTCCCTTGTAAACAGCCGCCACTCCGGCTGCGATGTGTGAATGCCGGCCTCTTTTTCCCGGCCTCTGCAGGAATACCAGCGCCCGTAGCGTTCGACGGTCGAAAAGGGATGATCGCCGGGGCAGAGGATCCCGCACGGGTTCACCTCCCGAAAAAAAATGGTTTCATCGGGAACTTCATCATAGGAGAGGTCGGCAGGCAATGTGATGTGGGAAACATCCAGACCTTCCGCTTCCTGCTTATCCAACCAGTCTGAAATTTTCATGCCTGTCAACCATTCCTTCCCGACATTTTGATTTTCATGGACGCCTTAACGGTTTGATGGCACATCTTTTGTCAATATATTATCAAAAAATCACGCGCAACCGCTCATAGATCCACCGCCAGGTCGTCCACGGCGGCCAGGGTGGCCGCGAAGACCTTTCGGGCCGCCTTTTCGGATGCCTTCCGCTCCGCCAGCGTCGCATAGTTCGCCGCGGCAAAGTGCGTCAGCACGAGCCTTTTCGCCCCCGCTTCGACGGCGATCCGCGCGGCCGTTTCCGGATTCAGATGGGGCCAGCTCTCGAGGATTTCCCCGCTTTTATAGGCGCATTCGGTGATCAGCAGATCGGCGGACCGGGCCAGTTCCACGGCATTGGCGCAGTAGCCCGTATCCGGACAGTAGGCGACAATCTTCCCGTCGAGCTCCATCCGGAAACCCAGCGTCAGGCCGCTGTGGAGGAGCGGTTTCACGGCTACCGGGAAAGACAGCCGGCCGGAGTCTTCGGGAAGTTCATACACCTCGGTCGCAAAGGGAAGCCGGTCCAGACTTACCGTGAAGGGACTGTTGACAATGGTGTCGATGACCCGCCGTGTCCCCGCAGGACCGCAAATGGCCAATCCCCGTGGAAAACGGGTCCGGACGAGCATGTGCAGCCCGTAAATATGGTCCAGGTGAAAATGGCTGATCAGCAGGGTGGACGGCTTTTCATCGCCCTCCGGCACATGCCGGTCAAGCTTGTGGAATCCGCTGCCCGCGTCGAGGATGATATCGCGATCACCGGTCCGGATCAGCGTGCAGATGGTATTGCCCGTTTCGGTGTCGTACCAGCCATTTGTTCCGAGGAAAATGACCTTCAAATCCCCCCCCGTTCGCCTCGATCGATCCTGCTGTGACCGGAGCTAAAGGCTTTCCGGTGGTGAAGCCCTTTCTTCAAAGGTCTCCCACGATGATCTTCCTCGCTTTTTCGAAGATCTCCGCCCGGAAACCGTAATAACTGGGAATGGTCTGGTTCAGATATTTGTGGGTGTACTGGCTGTCGTACAGGAGCATCCTCTCGAATTCCGCCGCCTTGCCCAGGGGCTCCAACTGGCGGGACACCTCTTCGTTGAAAATCTCCTCCAGTTTCACGGCGTATTCGTCGGCCAGCCTTCCGCGTCCCGCCTCGTCGAGCGGCGCCAGCCTTCCGGCTCCCTCCAGTTCGGCGATCCAGGTCAGTGCCGTTTCCTTGAACACGACTGCCTCCTTTTCAGAACAGGATCCACGCCGTCCTTACTTACAGGGCGGCATATCTGTGCGGTAAAATGTGCCACGCAATATAGGTCAAAGCCTGAAAATAGTCAAAAATAATCGCCTCTGCCACCCCATCGGTTACCTTTTTTATTTGAGGAAAGGGGTTTATCCGAAGTTCCTTGTGTCCGGCGATCCCGCCCGGCCTGCATCTCGCTGGAGCAGGGAGGGGATGGATGAGGATTTCCGTTCAGGGGGAAGCATTGCGGAGAGGGAGGCAACACTGTCCGGTCAGGATTGATCGCTTCATTCAACGCATTTGAACGATACATGGAAGGAAGGGGTCGGGCGGGAGGGCGCCGGGCTTTGACCACGAATGCCCCCGTCGTCAATTCATGCACGAAATCGGGAAGATAAAAAATATTTTCCGGAAATCGCTATCCTGGCACGGTCTTTTCATTATCTATGGGCAAAGAAAATCAAAAAGAATCAAAAAATAAAATAATAAAACAGTCCAAAGGAGAAAAAGATCATGAAAAAGACACTCGGAACGATGGTCGCGGCGGTTGCAGTGGTTCTCTTGACGGCAAGCTTCAGCTTCGCCGAGGTCGCCCTGGGCGGCGCGGGGAACTTCCCCTATTTCCAGCTCGGCTGCCTGATCGTGGGCGGGCTGATCATCATCTCCCTGAAGCACAAGTACGAGCGGATGTACGCCGGGGAAGTGGTGGGCGCCTTCGCCCTGTACACGGTGCTCATCGCCCTGTTCACCAACCCGGTGATCGACGTCATCAAAAACGCGATCGGTTAAAAGAACAAATACTCCTAATACCCCCAAGCATAGATCCATCCGAGCGCCCCTCTCCCCCGAACCGGGAGCGGGGCGCTCGGGTTTTCGCGTCATTTTCGCTTCGCTGCCCTGCGAATGATCAAAAAAATTTGAAAAATATTCCGAATTGATATTCAGTGGCGGCAATGGACACCCGTTGCGGGACAAGCTGCGAAAACCGGGACATGAAGGAACGCTGTCATGACGGATGAACCCATCGATCGCTGGATCACGGCCAACGGTCTTCACCTGCACTGCCTGGAGTGGGGAAATCCGGACTCCCCGGCGATGGTCCTGCTGCACGGCATCGGCGACAACGCCCATATCTGGGAGGACCTCGCCGCATCGCTGCGGGACCGCATGCGGATCATCGCCCTGGACCAGCGCGGCCACGGCCGAAGCAGCCGCACCATCCCGCCGGCCTACCGGTGTGAAAACTATGTGGACGATCTGGCCGCGCTGATGGAAATCCTGTCCCTGCAGCGGGCCGTCTTCGGCGGCCACTCCATGGGCGCCCTGCATACCACCTGTTATGCGACGATGAAGCCGGAACGCGTTTCGGGGCTCATCCATGTGGACATCGAGCCCTGCCCGCCGGAATGGAACCGCAAGTACCTCCTCAACCTTTACCGGGACCTCCCCCTCGCTTACTCCTCGTTGCAGGAATACGTCGACGAGATCGCGAAGAACTGTCCCCACGCCGAACCCTTCCGCCTGATGCGGTATGCCGCGCTGGCCCTGAACCGGGATGCGGACGGCCGGTTCCGCTGCCAGTATGACCGGGAGGTGCTCCGCTCCTTCGAGGGCTACGATCTGCGCCCCGGCCTTAAGAACATCCGCTGCCCGGCCCTGCTCGTGCGCGGCGAGGAGAGCCAGGTCATGACCCGCCCGGCCACCGAGGAAATGGCACGTGCGATCCCGAAGGCGCAGATTGCCGAAATCCCCGAATCCGCCCATCCGGTGATGATGGAGAACCCCGCTGCCTTCCGGCGGGTCGTCCTCGATTTTCTGCGCAGACATCGCCTGGCCTGAGACAAACGCGCGGGAAGCGACAGCAGGAAATTATGGGTTTGACAGATCCGGACAATTGTCTTACTTTTCAGCGATCGTGATCCCCTCCCCGGCAACCGTGCGGGAGCCGCTCCGAATGACAATGAAAAAGAAGCAACGCCCAACGGACAGCAGCCAGGATCCCCTGGACTGCGAATGCAGATGGTCGGATGAGCTTTTCAGCAACGGCGAGCAGTGCCTGCACAGCGTCGTCGGCAGCTCCCCCATTCCGGCATTCGTCATCGGGAAGGACCACCGGGTCATCTACTGGAACCGGGCCCTGGCGGAGCTCAGCGGGATCCGGGCCGAAGACGTGGTCGGGACCCGTCAGCACTGGCGGGCCTTTTACAACAGCGAGCGACCCTGCATGGCCGACCTGCTCGTCGATGAATCCCCGGAAACCGTTTCCCGCTGGTATGCCGGGAAGCACATCAAATCAAAGCTGATCGACGATGCCTTCGAGGCAACGGATTTTTTCCCCGATCTGGGCAGCCGGGGGAAATGGCTTCGCTTCACCGCAGCCGTGATCCGGAGTGCCGCAGGCGCTCTGGTCGGCGCCGTGGAAACGCTGGAGGATATCACCGAGGCCAAGCGCGCGGAAGCGGCCCTTTTGAAAGCCCATGAGGATCTGGAATCCAAGGTCCGGGAGCGGACAGAGGAACTGGACCGGGCCAACAGAGCGCTGCAGACCGAACTGAAGGAACGGGAACGGGCTGAGAGAGCCCTGAGGGAAACAACGGAGCAGCTTTCCCTGATCCTGAAATCGCTGCCCATCGTCTCCTTCACCTGCAGCGCCGACCGGCATTTCCGGACCACGTTTGTCAGCAGCACCATCACCGAGATCACCGGCCACACCCCCGGGCGGTTCACGGAAGCGCCCTCCTTCTGGCAGGATCACATCCATCCCGACGACCGCGAGAAGACCCTTGCCGCCGCGAAAACGGCCGTCCGCAGCGGCGCCTGCCAGTGCGAGTACCGGTTTCAGGCATCTGACGGGTCCTATCGATGGTTTTCCGATTACCGGCGCCTCATCCGGCTCGGCAGCCGCTCCCGGAACTACATGGTCGGCGCCTGGCGGGATGTCACGGAGGACCGGCGCATACGCCGGGAAGGGGAGCTCCGACTGCAGCAGATGATGCAGTCCCACAAGCTGAGCGCGCTGGGCGAGGTGGTGGCCGGCGTCGCCCACGAGATCAACAACCCCGTCAGCTTCATCGCCTACAACATCCCGCTGCTGGAAGAGATGTGGAATGTGATCGAGCCGATCCTCGCCAGCGACGGCGCCTCCCATCCCGACTGGGGGGACAAGGGGGTCAGCTACGTGGAAGTCACCATGAACATGCGGGAGATCATCGAGGAGTTCAAGATTGCCTCCCAGCGGATCAAGCGCGTCGTCTCGGGCCTGAAGGAATTTGCCCGGACCGATGAATCGGTGCAGAAAAAGCCCGTTCAGATCTCCGATGTCATCCAGGGCGTGCTGATCATCGTGGGCGCCCAGATCCGGAAAACCGTCTCCCGCCTGGACTGTTACATCGACAGCAACCTGCCGCCCATCCGGGGGCATTTTCAGAAGCTCGAACAGGTCATTGCGAACCTCCTGATCAATGCCCTCCAGTCCATCCCCGCCGACCGGAAGGGACGGATTGTCATCACCGGGAGATATTTGAAAAGACTGAAGACGATCCTCGTCGAAATCGAGGACAACGGCGCCGGCATGGACCAGGAGACGCAGGAGCATATTTTCGAACCCTTCTACACCACCCGCCGGGACAAGGATGGAACCGGCCTGGGGCTTTCCATCTCCTACGGCCTGATCAAGGACCATCACGGCCTGATCGGGGTTCTGTCCCGGCCGGGCCTGGGCAGCCGTTTCTCCGTGTTCCTCCCGGTGGACGGCGAAACCCGCATCGACCTTCACCCGGCCATGCTCTGCCTGGACCATGACCGGGCCTTTCTCGACGAGCTGAAGTTGAATTTCATCGATGCCGTTGACCGGTTTTCAGGTCCGGAAGACACCCCCGAGGCCATCATCTCCTACCTGGAAGACCACCCCGAGATCGACACAGTGATTTCCGAAATCAGGCTCCCCGGCATGGACGGGTGGGATCTTCTGAAGGAAATCCGGGAGCGTTTCCCGCTGCTGGCCGTCATCCTTTATTCAGACGATCCCGCGGCCCTGAAGAAGGAGGGACGGACGGCCGCCAAGCCGGACCATCTCCTGCGGAAGCCGCTCAGCATGTCGCAACTGCAGTCAGAGATTCACGAACTGGGAAGGCAGAGATTATGAAAATCCTCATTGTCGACGACGAAGACGTTTCTCTGAGTTCCGTCCGGCGCCTGCTGCGGTGGCGGGGCATCCGGGACGTGGAGGTCTGCGACAAAGGAAAGGATGCCATCGCGCGCATCCGGGAAACGGATTTCGACATCGTTCTCCTCGACCTGCTCATGCCGGAAGTGGACGGGCTGCAGGTGCTCGAAGCGGCCAAACCGTTCCGCCCCCATACGGAGTTCATCATCCTCACCGCCGTCGACGACATCCCCACCACGGTGAAGGCCGTTCGCCTGGGCGCCTACGATTATCTCGTCAAGCCGGTGGAAAACGATCTCCTTTTCCTGGCCATCGAACGGGCTTACGAACGCCGGGGCTTGCTTATCGGGATGTCCGTTTCGGCCCGGGACCCCCATCAGAAAGCGCCGGAGGCCTTTTCGGAAATCGTCACCGGATCCCCCCGGATGATGTCCTTGCTCTCCTACGCGCAGGTCATGGCCGGCAGCGGGAACCCCGTCATGATCACGGGCGAATCGGGGACCGGCAAGGAGCTGGCGGCCCGGGGCATTCACAGGGCCGGCCCCGCCCCCAAAGGGCCCTTTATTGCCGTGAACGTTTCGGCGATACCGGCCACGATGTTTGAAAGCCAGTTCTTCGGCCATGCAAAAGGGGCCTTCACCGGGGCGGAAACGCCCTACCGGGGTTATTTCGAGCAGGCCGACGGCGGGACGCTTTTTCTGGATGAGATCGGGGAACTGCCCCTTCCCCTGCAGTCGAAGCTGCTCCGCGTGCTGGAGGAAAAATCCTTCTTCCCGCTGGGTTCGACCAAGCCGATCCGCGTGGACGTGCGGGTCATCTCGGCCTCCAACAAAAACCTCGACGAGGCCTGCCAGGAAGGCAGCTTCCGGCTGGATTTGCTGTACCGCCTGAAATCGGTTCACATTCACCTGCCGCCCCTGCGGGATCGAGCGGAGGATATTCCCCTGCTGGCGTCGCATTTTCTGCAGAAGGCCGCCGAGCGGCACACAAAGAAAACCCGTGATTTTCATCATGAGGCCATGGACATCCTCTGCCGCAGGGAGTACCCGGGGAACGTCCGCGAACTGGCCCAGATCGTTGAGAATGCCGTGCTTCTGACCGACTCGGAACTGGTTTACCCGCAGCATCTGGGAGAGCAGCGGCAGAGACCGTCCCCTTCCGCCCGCCACCTTTGCACCCTGAAGGAAAACGACGACGCCCATGTCACCTACGTCCTCGACCACATGCGGGGGGACCGGAAAGAGGCCGCCAGAGTGCTCGGCATCACCATCCGCCAGCTTCAGCGTAAAATCGCCCGGATGAAGCAGGATCCCCGCCGGTGAAGAACTTGAACAACCGCTGAAGGCCCCTCCACGGCGCCCCTGCATTTGCGACCTTTGTGTCGTTATGGCATGACATAAAGGTCGCTTCCCTCAACTGCCCGTATTAAAAGATGAATTTCCAGTTGATCCCCTCGTGTCAACCCTTTCCGGCCCGGTCCTCATGACGCTTATTTCGCCTGCCTGATCCTTCCACCGATTTACCGATCGCAGAATTCGATACAAATACAAATACTTATACTTACCGCACAGAATGCCGGTTATGGCACAACCATTGCTCCTAACATTGTTCAAAGACTGGCGGCCATCACCCAAAAAGCCGGCATTCATTCGGGAAGGAGGTAAACGCTCATGGTTACAGGGTCTATGATCAAGGGGTTTTCTTTTTTTCAGGGTTTCACGGACGCCCAGTTGAAGAAGCTCGCTTCCATTGCCGTGGAAGAATCCTGCGAAGCCGGAACGACAATGTACCAGAAGGGAGACACTGCCAGAAGCCTCTTCTTGGTTCGGGAAGGCAAGATTGTCCTGACAATGGACAGCTACATGGGGCCGCACCGGCCGGCCATGCAGATTACCGTCGATGTCATCACGAAGGGAGAGACCATGGGCTGGTCTGCGCTCGTGGAGCCCTACATATACACCCTGGGCGCCCTGTGCATCGATCGCGCCGGAATGATCTCACTTGATTCCGTGAAACTGAGGTCGCTGCTGAACAGGGACAGCCGGTTGGGCTACAAAGTGATGCAGGCCATCGCGAAGGTTGTCGCACAGCGCCTGAATCATACCCGGATCATTCTCGTCGGTGAAAGGGGCCTCTCACATCTGACGGAGTACTGACAGGCGGGTGCGCCATGAAAGCCTATGCAACAAAACTGATCGATCTGACAGAGAGCCATGCCGAAAAAATTGCCCGGCAGTGGGCGCAGGACGTGAGGACAAATGCCAGAACGCCTTCCTACCGCAACATTTCGGACGAGAAGATCATCCGTCAGGCGACAGAGTTTTATTGCCATTTTCGGGAGATGTTCTTCAACGACGACCCCTATGAACAGGCGGAGAAATATTTCGAGGGCTATGCGGAGCAAAGATATAAAGAAGGGATTCCCCTTCATGAGGCCGTCTATGCCCTGATCCTGATGCGCCGCCATATCTGGCTCTACGCGGAGTTCCAGGCCATCTTCATCACGGCGATGGAGCACCGGCAGGCTGTGGAGAGCCTCAGCCGGACCATTCTGATGTTCGATTACGCCATGTATGTCATCACCAGGAAGTACCGGGAGTTAATGAAGCTGGAATGGTTCGAGGCGCCGAACACGTAACGGATGAAGATCACCCGGAAAACAATGTCATTCCTGACCGTCCTTGCCGTCACCCATCCGATGGAACGGCTGAAAGACTGGGATGACTTCTGAAAGCAGGTCCACATTAAATCTCGAGAGGTGATGACCGTGGAGAATCAGCAAAATCAGGGAACCATCGTATCCGTGCGGGGAAGCGTGATCGACGCCCGCTTTCGGCACGGCTGTCTTCCGGACATCGGAAACGTGCTTCTGGCCGGTGAAGACAGCCGAATGCGCATCGAGGTCATGGTCCAGCTCAACAATGAAATGGTCCGGGGGATCTCGCTGATGCCGACCCAGGGGCTGGCCCGGGGATCGGCAGTATCCGATACCGGCCGCCCGTTCATGATCCCCGTGGGGAAGGAGCTGCTGGGGCGGGTTTTCAACGTCTTCGGGGAACCCATCGACAATCTGGAAGCGCCGCCGACCGGCGATGCCCGGTCCATCCACGGCGTGCACATCCCCATCACCCAGCAGTCGACCGTATCCGAGATCTTCGATACAGGCATCAAGGCCGTGGACATCCTCTGCCCTCTTGAGCGGGGCGGCAAGGCCGGGCTGTTCGGCGGGGCCGGCGTCGGCAAGACGGTCCTCCTCACGGAGATGATCCACAACATGGTCGGGCACCACCACGGCATCAGCATCTTCTGCGGCGTGGGGGAGCGGTGCCGCGAGGGCGAGGAGCTTTACCGCGAAATGAAGGAGGCGGGCGTCCTGCCCAACACCGTCATGGTCTTCGGGCAGATGAACGAGCCGCCGGGGGCGCGCTTCCGCGTCGGCCACACCGGCCTCACCATGGCCGAATACTTCCGCGACGACGAGCGGCAGGACGTCCTCCTTCTCATCGACAACATCTTCCGGTTCATCCAGGCCGGGCAGGAGGTTTCGGGGCTCATGGGGCTGCTCCCCTCGCGCCTCGGCTACCAGCCGACGCTGGCCTCCGATCTGGCGGCGCTGGAGGAGCGGATCTGCAACACGACCACGGGCGCCATCACCTCCATCCAGGCCGTTTACGTGCCGGCCGACGATTTCACCGATCCTTCGGCGTCCCACACCTTCAGCCACCTGACGGCGTCCATCGTGCTGTCCCGAAAGCGGGCCAGCGAAGGATTCTATCCGGCCATCGACCTGCTGCAGTCGGGCTCCAAGATGCTGATGCCGAACATCGCCGGGGAGCGCCACTACCGGATCGCCCAGGAGATCCGAAGAAACCTGACCCTCTACGAGGAGCTCAAGGACATCATCGCCATGCTGGGCATCAACGAACTGTCCCGCGAGGATCAGCGGACCGTTTACCGGGCCCGCCGCCTGGAGCGGTTCTTCACCCAGCCCTTCCACGTGACGGAACAGTTCATCGGCAAGGCCGGCAAGATGGTGGCCCTTCAGGACGCCCTGGACGGCTGTGAACGGATTTTGAACGACGAGTTTGCCGACTACCCCGAGAGTTCGCTGTACATGATCGGCACGGTCGACGAAGCGGTGAGGGCATAAGATGAACCTGAAGATTCTGCTGCCCGCGGAAGTCTTTCTGAATGAAGAGGTGACCAAGGTGGTCGCCGAGGCGGAGAATGGCTTCTTCTGTCTCATGCCCCAGCATGTCGACTTCACGGCGGCGCTCGTTCCCGGCGTATTTTCCTACAGCACCGCCGGGGGCGAGGACGCCTATCTGGCCGTCGATATCGGCACGCTGGTCAAGAAAGGGCCGGAAATCCTGGTTTCGACCCGCAACGCCTTTCGGGGGGCCGAACTGGGCCACTTGAAGGAGGTCGTGGTCGCCCAGTTCCGGGAAATCGACGAGCGGGAAAAGAAGGCCCGGACCGCCGCGGCCAGACTGGAAGTGGATCTCCTGCGGCGTTTCATGGAGTTGCGGCATGAATAGACGAAAGCGGCCCGCCTTCGGGTCTTGCCGCGAAACCGCCAGCGGTCGCTGCTTCAGGGATTTTTGAGGGGTTATCATGACGGACGAACATTTGACATCGAGGGAGCGGCGAACGAAGCAGGCCGAGGAATTCACCAAGAAGGTCGGCGAGAAGGAGTCGCGGCGCATGAAGGGCAAGGCGCATCAGGACGATACGGTCTGGTTCGGACTCGGCATGATGGGCATTGTGGGGTGGTCCGTGGCCATCCCCACCCTGATCGGGACGGCCATCGGACTCTGGATCGACCGGACCTGGCCCAGCCGTTTTTCCTGGACGCTGATGATGCTGATCCTGGGGGTTACGCTGGGTGCGATCAACGCATGGTATTGGGTCAAGAGGGCCCGGGAGAATATCATCAACGATTGAACCGGCTGCGGGAATGGAGAGGCACGCCAATCGCCGGACATTAAGAGAAGAAAGGAACGGCACATGTTGTCCCTGACATCGCTTTTGATTTCCCTCATCCTGGGCGGCCTGATCGGCTGGGTCTATTTTGCAGGCCTCTGGGAGACGGTGCGGAGGCTCCCCGACGCAGACAGTCCCTACGGACTCATGATTTTGAGCTTCGCGGCACGGAGCATATTTGCGCTGGGCGGGTTCTATATTCTCACGGACGGGCGGTGGGAACGCACAACCGCCGCGCTGATCGGATTCTTTATCATGCGGATGATCCAAGTCCGAACCCACGGCAGGATTGCCCGCTCTTCACCGGCAGGAGCGTGATCATGGAAGTCGTCGCCATCAACCAGATCAGTCCGGACCAGGTCATCTTCTTCATCTGGCACTTCGTCACCATCAACGCCACCCTGGTTTACACCTGGGCCATCATGGCCATTCTCGTCATCGGCTCCATCGCGATCACCCGGAATCTGTCGCCTGAACGGGCGATGACCCGCTGGCAAAACCTGATGGAGGTGATTGTCGGCACGATCCGTTCGGAGATCCGCGACATCGTCCGGGAAGGGGAGGATTCCTATTTCGTGTTCATCGGCACCCTGTTTCTCTTTATCCTCCTGTCCAACCTGCTGAGCTTCGTTCCCGGTTACGTCGCACCCACCTCGTCCCTCACGACGACAGCGGCCCTGTCCATGCTGGTTTTCTTCGCCGTTCCGATTTACGGCATCACCAAACAGGGAATCATCGAGTATCTGAAGGAGTATTTTCGTCCGAACTTCATCTTTTTCCCCTTCCACGTGATGGGGGAACTGTCCAGGACGCTGGCCCTGGCCGTCCGGCTTTTCGGAAACATGATGAGCCATGAGAAAGTGATCGCGATCCTGCTGGCGGTGACACCCCTGCTGTTCCCTGTCGTCATGCAGGTCCTCGGCCTGCTGATCGGACTCATCCAGGCTTATATCTTTGTGGTCCTCGCCATGGTCTACATCGCCTCGGCCACGCAAACGCACGAGGACGCGGAACACAAAGCCAAGTTTCATCAAACGGCAAGCGAAACACAACAAACCTAAAGGAAGGGAGGAAAAAAAGTTATGGACAGTGTTAGCATTGTAGCAATGGCATCAATTATTACGGCGGGCATTTGTATGGGGATCGGCGCCATCGGGCCGGCCCTCGGGCAGGGGCGCTCCGTCCAGGGCGCCCTGAGTTCAATCGCGCAGCAGCCGGACGAGCGGAACTCCCTGACACGAACGCTGTTCGTGGGTCTGGCCATGATTGAATCCATCGCCATCTACTGCTTTGTCATCTCCATGATCCTGGTGTTCGCCAACCCGTTCTGGGCTTACGTCATCAAAAAAGCGGGAGGATGATCCCATGCACATCGACTGGTTTGTCTTTTTCGCCCAGATCGTCAACCTTCTGATCCTCATGTTCCTGCTCAAGAAGTTCCTCTTCGGGCGGATCATCGGGGCAATGGACGCCCGCGAGGCAAAGATCGGCGCGGTTTTCACCGAAGCCGAGCAGTCCCGGCAGGAGGCCCAGGCGGCCGCGGAGAGCCAACGGAACAGGCTGAAAGCGCTGGAGGCGGGCTACGAGCAGATGCTCAACAAATCCCGGCAGGATGCGGAGGCCTATCAGGAAAAGCTCCTCGAAAAAGCCCGGGAGGAGGTGGACTTTCTCAAGGCGCGTTGGATGGAGGCACTCCGGTCGGAACGGGCCAACTTCCTGCAGGAACTGCGCCGTATGGCGGGACAGCAGATATACTCCGTAAGCCGGCGTGTCCTGAAAGACCTGGCCGGCCTTGACCTGGAGGAGCGGATCGTGGAGGTCCTGATGGAGCGCATCGAGGCCCTCGATGAAGCGGAAAGGAAAAAATTTCAGGGATCATCGGGAAACGGACGCGGCATCACGGTCTCCTGTGCATTCACGATCCCGCCGGCGACGCAGGGAAGACTGAACGAGGTGATCCGCCGCTCCTTTTCGGGCGACATGGAGATCGCCTACGAGCGGTCGGACGATGTCCTGTCCGGGTGCGAACTGCGGTCGAACGGCCACAAGATCGCCTGGAGCGTGAAGGACTATCTCGACAGCCTGGAGGAGAGATTCTATACGGCCCTGTACGAAGAGACCCAGGAGTGGAAACAGGCAAAAGAAGGAGTCGATCATGAACCACACAGCGACAGAAAAGGATGAATTGAAGGCCTTTCTCGACGGGACCTTCCAGACCCTGGACAACGTTCTGGCCCGGCAGGAGGCGGAGCTGCGCGACCGCGAGGTTGGCGTCGTTTCCTATGTCGGCTACGGGATCGTCCGGGTTGACGGCCTGCCCAGCATCCGCGCCGACGAACTGGTCCTCTTTCCCGGCAACCTCCAGGGGCTGGTCTTCAACATCGATCCCCAGGAAATCGGCGTGATCCTGTTGGGACCGAGCGGGGATTTGGGGGCTGGAGATGAAGTGCGTCGCACGGGCAGGGTCCTGGACGTCCCTGTCGGAGAATCCCTCATCGGACGTGTCGTGGACGCCCTGGGACGCCCCCTCGATGACCGGGGCGAAATCCGGACGGTGAAGCGGCTCCCCGTCGAGCGGGAGGCGCCCCCCGTCATGGCCCGGGATCCCGTCACGGTTCCGCTGCAGACGGGGATCAAGGTGATCGACGCCCTCTTCCCGATCGGGCGGGGACAACGGGAACTCATCGTGGGAGATCGCCAAACGGGCAAAACGGCCATCGCCATGGACGCCATCATCAACCAGGCCGACAAGGACGTCCTGTGCATCTACTGCACCATCGGCAAGAAGGCCTCCGACACGGCCAAGGTGATCGCCGATCTCCGGCAGTACAACGCCCTGGACTACACCATCGTTGTTGCCGCCACGGGGGACGACGCGCCGGGGCTCCAGTTCATCGCCCCCTACGCCGCCACCTCCATGGGTGAGTATTTCATCGAAAAGGGACGGGACGTCCTGATCATCTACGACGACCTCACCTCGCACGCCCGCGCCTACCGCGAGCTTTCCCTCCTGCTCCGGCGCCCGCCGGGTAGGGAGGCCTTTCCGGGCGACATCTTCTATATCCATTCCCGCCTCCTGGAGCGGTCGACCCATCTCCGGAAGGAACACGGCGGGGGATCCCTGACGTCGCTTCCCGTCGTGGAGACGGAGGCGCAGGACATATCGGGCTACATCCCGACGAACCTGATCTCCATCACCGACGGTCAGCTCTATCTCTCCCCCCGCCTGTTCCAGAAGGGCATTCTCCCCGCCGTGGACGTGGGAAAATCGGTGTCCCGCGTGGGCGGCAAGGCCCAGATCCCGGCCTTTCGGGCCGTGGCGGGGGACCTGCGGATCTCCCACGCCCAGTTCGAGGAGCTGGAAACCTTCTCCCGATTCGGCACGCGTCTCGACGAGGCGACCCGAAAGGTACTCGAGCGGGGCTGGCGCGTCCGGGAGATCCTGAAGCAGCCTCAGTACAAGCCCATTCCCGTGGCCGAGCAGATCGCGGCGCTGCTGGCGGTCACATCGGGCAGCTTCGACACCGTTGCCGCAGGGGACATTCGCGGGGCGGAGGAATCGCTCCGGAAGAACGTAGCGGAAAATCATGGCGGCTTTTGCTCGCGCATCAGCCAGGGAGAAAAACTGGGAGAATCGGAGCGGGAAACGATTGTCTGCGTCGCCCAGGAAACGGCCGTCTGTTTCCAGAAGGAGCCCGAACGTGCTGACCGCTGAAGCCCTGAAACGCAAAATACAGAGCGCCCAGGACCTTCTGGGCGTCGTGAAGACCATGAAAGCCCTGGCCGCCGTCAGCATCCGCCAGTATCAACGGTCCGTCGAGTCCCTCGCCGACTACAGCCGGACGGTCGAAATGGGCCTGCAGATCGTGCTGAAAGACCGCCGGGGCGCCGCCGATTCGACGCAGCAGCGCGCGCGGCGGCTGGGAGCGATCGTGTTCGGGACGGACCAGGGCCTCTGCGGCCAGTTCAACAACATCATCACCCAGCATGCCCTTGAAGAGGTGGACCGGACCGGGTTCAAAAAGGAAGAGCGTTTTTTCATCGTGATCGGCGTGAAAGCGGCCGACATCCTGGGCGACACAGGGCAGAACGTCTTTGAGACCCTGACCACGCCGGGATCGACGGCCGGCATCACCGCCATGGTCCAGGACATCACCCTGCTTCTTGAAGACTGGCGGTTCAAGCGCTCCGTGGAGAATATGTACCTTTTCTACAACGAATACGTCTCCGGCGCGACCTACCGGCCAAGGACGCTGAAGCTTCTGCCCGTGGACAATGCCTGGCTGACCGATCTGCAGAAGCAGAAATGGGACTCGCGGACGCTGCCCCTGTTCACCATGACATGGAACCGCATTTTCCGATCCCTGATCCGGGAGTACCTTTTTGTTTCCGTTTACCGGGCCTTTGCCAATTCCCTGGCAAGCGAAAATGCCAGCCGTCTGGCCGCCATGCAGAACGCGGAGAAGAACATCGAGGAGCGCCTGGAGGAACTGGACGTCCAGTTTCATCGGCAGCGTCAGATGACGATCACCGAGGAGCTGCTGGACATCGTGGCCGGCTTCGAGGTCCTGAAAGAGGCAAGGGCCTGATCCAACGGCATCGTGAAGGTTGGGGCACGGCCGATGGCGTCTCCAAGCAGCAGTCACATTTTACGGAAAGGGGGGTAATGATCATGGCAACGGAGCGACGAATATGCGGTATCTGCGCCTGGCGGAAGGATTGCCAGAAAAGATACAGGATAGCGACGGACTCTTTTCTGAACGTCAATTGTCCCGATTACACGAGGGATCTGTCGATCAAAGAAATCCCCGTCGAAGGCATGGAAGACGAACGGACCGTCATGGACCGGATGGTCGAGCAGCAGTTGAAAAAATGGCGGGGCCTGATCGAGGACGGAATGGACGTCTTCGACTACGGCCTCGAAAGGGAGAAGGCCAAGGGCGGCCCAGTCATCACCATCTCGCGGGAGCCCGGCAGCGGCGGCAGCGAAATCGCAAGAAAGCTGGCCAAGGATCTGTCCATGGACCTCATGGGCGGCCAGATCATCCAGCACGTTGCCGAGAGCGCCAAGATGAGCCGGAAGGTCATCGAATCCCTGGACGAGAAGGAAGTGACGCTCCGGGACTCCTTTCTCACCGCATTGTTCCGGGACCGCCACCTCTGGCCGGATGAATTCATGCAGCACCTGACCAAGGTCATCGGCACGGTGGGACGATACGGCAACGCCATCATTGTCGGCCGGGGCGCCAATTACATCCTGCCCCGGGCCAACACCTTCCGGGTCCGGATCATCGCTCCGCTGGAGGACCGCATCCGGTATGTCATGGAAGACCGCGGGTGTGTCCGGGCGGAGGCGGAGCAGTACATCCTCAAGACGGAAAACAACCGCAAGGCCTTCATCCGGAAACATTTCAACGCCGACTGTTCCGATCCGGGTCAATATGACATCCTGATCAACACGGGGGGCACGACGATCGAAGGGGCCGCGGAAGCGATCAAAATCGCGTTCAAGATGAGAAAAAACAGGTAGCCTTACATTTGAAAACGAACTTGCGTCGGCATGAAAGAGTGGAAACAGACCGCAGGAACTTCAGGTAGATCCGGCATTTCACAGTTCCGGATCGGCAAAGGAGGGAGCGACCCATGAAAAGAAAAACCGGCAAGGAAAAGGATGCGGGCGGACGCGACAAAGTCCGCGGGAAGAAAACGGAACGGCAAATCGCTTCGGGGGAATCCGATCATCTGCTGCAGAGCACCATCCAGGGTTTCTCCATTCCCGCTTTCGTGATTGGACGAGACCACAAGGTAATCTTCTGGAACCGGGCCCTGGAGCAGCTCAGCGGGATTCCGATGCGCGAGGTTGTCGGCACGAACAAGCACTGGAAAGCCTTCTATGCGGAGGAAAGACCCTGCATGGCGGACCTGCTCGTAGACGGCACGGTGGAGCGGATCCCGAAGTGGTACGAAGGCAAATATATGAAATCCGATCTGCTGGAGGATGCCTATGAGGCAACTAACTTCTTCCCCAACCTCGGGGAGAACGGCCGCTGGCTCCGGTTCACCGCGGCCGCGATCAAAGATGCGAAAGGCCGCCTCGTGGGCGCCGTGGAGACCCTGGAGGACATCACGGAACGCATGTCCGCCGAATTGTCAATGCGGGAAAGCGAGCAGCGGCTTTTCAGCGTCATCGAGGGATCGCCCATCGCGACCTTCGTAATCGGACTCAATCACAAGGTAATCTACTGGAACCGGGCGCTCGAACAGTTGAGCCGGATCCCGGCGGAAGAGGTGATCGGGACCCAGCAGCATTGGCGCGCCTTTTACGCCAAGGAGAGGCCCTGCATGGCCGACCTTCTGGTCGACCAGTCCCTGGACACCATCCCGGAGTGGTATCGGGGTGTTTCCAGGTCGAAGCTGCTCGACGAAACTTTCGAGGCGGAGGGATTCTTCCCCGACCTGGGTGAAAACGGCCGCTGGCTCCGGTTCACCGCCGCGGCCATCCGGAGTTCCAAGGGAGCCCTCGTCGGCGCAATCGAGACGCTGGAAGATTTCACGGAGCGAAAACTCACGGAGCAGAGACTGCTGGAGAGCGAGAAGAGACTGAACAGCATTTTCCAGGGTTTTTCCATTCCCGCCTTCGTGATCGGAAAGGACCACAAGGTCATTCTCTGGAACCGCGCCCTGGAAAAATTGAGCAAAATATCCGCTGAAGAAATGATCGGAACCAACAAGCACTGGCGGGCCTTCTATGCAAAGGAAAGGCCCTGCATGGCAGACCTGCTGGTGGACAGCGCGGCGAAGAACGTTTCCAAGTGGTATTCCGGAAAATACCGGAAGTTCGACATCATGGAAGACGCTTACGAGGCGACGGATTTCTTCCCCGATCTGGGCAAAAAAGGGTGCTGGCTTCGCTTTACAGCCGCCGTCATTCGGGACAGTCATGGGGAACTCATCGGAGCCGTAGAGACCCTGGAGGACATTACGGATCAAAAGGCAGCGGAAAGCGCCCTGAAAACCGGAGGCCCGAAGAAAGGCTGAGTGGAGAGACAGAAAGAAACGCACATCGATGAAACGGATCTGTTGACGGGGAGCCCAACCATTCTGCGGACATCAAGGAGGTAAGATCATGAAATCATACGCTTCGAAATTAATCGAGATTACGGAGAGACATGCGGAGGCCATCGCCAAGCAGTGGTACAACAACATCAAAATGAATCCGAGAACGCCCTACTATCACACGATGCCGGAAGAAAAGGCCGTCCAGCAGGCAATGATTTACTACAACCGCTTCGTGAAGCTTTTCCTCTCGGATTCGCCTTTCGAGGAGGCACAAACCCTGTTCACAAAATACGCGGAAGACAGCTTCAAGGCGCGCATTCCACTGCCCCAGCTGATCTACGCCATCACGCTGATGCGGCGCCACATGTGGCTGTATGCGCAGTATGAGAATGTATTTACGACGGCAGTCGAACATCATCAGGCCACGGAAAGCCTCAACCGCACGATCCTGATGTTCGATTACGCGACCTATGTCATCGTAGCCAAATACGAAGAGCTGCTTCGAAAGGAGGTCGAGGATCAATTCAAGGCATTGAAGGTCAAGAATCCGCCGTCCTTCTGGTGGGGCGCCGCCGCGAAATAAATGCCGGGACGGCGGCAGAAAAGATCCTCCGCTGCGGCTGAGATGCATCGTTCCAAACGCTCGAGACGCGGGAACCCGTGATGTCCGTTCAGGACGACGACAGCGCGGGACCCGCCCGATGCGGGAGCGAGCGTTGACCTTTATTTTGCGATCCCGCCTTGACATACCCGTTTGCTTTCCCTATATTTCACCAACCACGGAGAACGTCTATCCGTCCGATTTTTCGTTTGCAGGACAGGCGGGAACAAATGGCCCAGAACGATCCAAAGGATGTAGAGAGATTCCTCAGTCAGGCTCATTTCTACCTGGACAACGGGCTGTACCAGGAAGCGGAGGACTTTGCCGAAACCAGGCTCGGCGACCGGCCGAAGGACGTTGACGCCAAAACGGTCCTCTGCCAGGTCTGGATGAAAACGGGCAGGATACACAAGGTCAAGGAACTGCTCGGCGAAGTCGAGGAGACCATCACCGAGTTGTCCAAATTCCATCTCGTCATGGGGGATGTCTGCCGCAAAGGGGGACTGACACAGGAGGCGATCCGGTTTTACAGGAGATTCACCGCCCTGAACCCGCGCTCGGAGCGGGCGAGGGAAGTCTCCTGGAAGCTGCGTACGATGGAGCCCGCGCGGGGCGATACGCCTTTACCGGCCTGGAGCGACGGTGCGGACGAAAAGGCGGAGGATGCGCAGATATCCTCGGATTTATATACGCTGACGCTGGCCGAACTCTACATCAAGCAGAATCATCCTGACATGGCCCGGGAGGTCCTGAACGCCATCCTCCAGAAAGAGCCGGACAACCGGAAAGCGGCAGACATGATCCATGACCTCGACCGGATCCGGAAGGACCGGGCCGATCAGGAACTCGCGCGGGGGCGAAAAAAACGCCTCATCGGCGAACTGACGAAATGGCTGCAAAACCTCTCGGGGCTGAGCGGAGAGGCCATTTCATCGACTGCCGCCAAAAAATAACAGGACCTTCCCCTTCTCCTTCCAGCAACAGATTCCTCAGCAATTCCCAATGATTCGATGATTTTTCACGTCTCGGAAAAAACCCGCTGCTGGTCAAAAAATGTTACCGGGCGATGTTTTTGATGATTGCCAAACCGCCACAATGGGAGTAGAATCAAAGCGAATACTGGAGGGTGCACTCCAGAAATTTCAACTGGGAAGGGAGGTGAGCTTATGTACTTCATGATGATCTGCACATGGGACCACATGGACGAAAGGGAGGTGAGAACAAAAAGGGTAACATGGAATTGGCCGGAGGACGTGAAGGTGATCTCCGAGTTTTACGATCTCCAGGGCTGCCGGACCATTTACGTGGTGGATACGGACGCGAAAGGCCTGATTGCGGCAAGGGCCGCGTGGATCGACCTTCTGGCATTCGAGATATTTCCCGTATATCCCGTCGGCGCCACGAAGGATGCCCTCATGAAGAAATGATGAGGAACGGCCCGATGGGGATATCGTAATTCATCCTTATGAGAAAGGAGGCCTGCCATGTCTACACTGGAATTGACACCGGACGAGGGAAAGGCGCTTCTGGAGTTTCTGGAACGGTACCTATCTAACCTGCGGATTGAGATCGTCAACACGGAGGACAGGGAATTTCGCAGGAGCCTCAGGCAGCGGGAAGACATCATCCGGATAATCGCCGGGCGGTTAAAGGAGAAGGGGATTTGATGCAGATCTTACATTTTTCGGGATGGCTCTGCCGTCGGGGAACATGACAAGGACGCTCTGACCCCTCCGGGCAGAGCCATCCCCGCTTTGCAGTTTTATCTTCGATCCCACATCCTGAATGTCAACGCCGTTCGCGCAGCGGAAGCTGCCTGCACACCTTTATCTTCAAACCTTCCATGAACGAGCCGGGAACGATATCTTTCCACCCGTTTTGCGTGCTCAGGTTATCCGAATAATGAATTCGCCCTTCCCCGTCGTAATGGGAGGATGTGATGACGCGCACCCGGCCCCCCGCGCATTCGATCTCCAGGAACGTGGCAATATCCGACAACACCCCGGCTTCCTGGTGGGTGTTGATGCTTTGCAGGGACAGGATCATTCTCTCCTTTTCCGTTTCGCCTTTGCCCAGTTTGGCGACCATCCACACCCGGACCCTGTCGGACGATTTCTGCACGCTGTCCCGGTCGTAATAAAATGCGCCTCCATCCCCGTACCGGACAATCTCGATCAGTCGCTCCCCCCGGGCATCGTTCACGAACACCGGCAGCGTCAAGGCTGCCGCAAGAAATATCCAAACCGTCATTCCACCCGATGACATGCGAAGCATCCCCTTCATTGACAAACCGTCCGCTTCAAGACATCCTGGAACGTGCCCGGCAAGATGACCTCCCATTCACCCGGAGCGGGACCGGTCCAGCGGTAAAGAACCCGGCCATCCCGGTCGTAAAAGATGAAAGCGACTCTGCGCATCCGGTTCTCCCTGCATTGGATTTCCGACAGATCTTTTTTTAAAGACAGCCTCTCGCAGCCCGGACAGTCGATCCGTTTTTTCAACTCGGCAACCATGTCGAATTTGCGACGGTCGGCATCGCTCCAGCGGGTTGCCGTCCACACAGTGACCATGCCGGACTTTTTCTTCACGCTGTCCCGGTCGTAATAGAATACGTTCCCCAGGCTGTCGCTGCCGAACTCCAGGAGGTCCTCTCCACGCGCATCACCAGCCGCGGTGGACAGAAAAGCGACCGACAGCAGCAGTGCCAGAATAACTTTTCCCGACATCATGGGCGCATCACCTTTCTCATGATTCCCTGAAAACATGATGATTTGGAATGTAGCACAAATCATGGCCACCGCGCAGGTTTTTTGTCATCAGCCAATCGATTCGAACGCAAATCTTCACTTCTCCGGACATTCGATTTATCTTGATTAAGAAAGAGAACCTTGTATAGAAAGAAGGGTTGCGTACGCTGGACAGGCTTCATGTTGATGACGATCTGACGACGGCAGCGTTAGAACGGCTGAAAATCTGTCCCCAGCCTTTAAGCGGACACACAACGTCTGTTCATTATGGAGAGGAACAAAGATTGCGAACTGCATTATCCAACCTCCCCCTGAAGCAGAAGCTGATGCTCATCATCCTTTTGACAAGCGGCGTTGTGACCTGTGTCATTTCCGCAGCTTTTACTGTCAGCGAGATGCTGACATCCCGGACGGCCATCAAGGAAGAGCTGCTCTCGCTGGCGAGTATCATCGAAACCAGCATTTCTGAGAGTACCCTGTTCAACGTCAAGAGCAACGCTCAGAAGACACTGTCAGCCCTGAGCGCCAGCCCCCGCGTGCTGACCGCGAAAATCCTGACCAGCGACGGACTCGTGCTGGCGGAATACATGGCTCCTCACGGGACAGAAGCACCGGCCAAAGCCGAGTCCGCTGAAGGACCTCGGATCGACTCGATCAAATCACTACCTGCATCCAATCCAAGCATGAAAAGCCATGTGATCGGCTCAGGGAAAGAGATGACGATCATCAGGCAGATTACGGTTGATAATACGCATATCGGTACACTGGTTATGCGTCCAAAAATGAGGGGCCTGTCAGAGCAGCTCCCTCTTTCCCTCATGATCACCGCGGCTGTTTTGCTGATATCGTTCCTGATCGCTTTCATTCTGTCAAACCGGCTTCAGCGTCTGGTGTCCTTGCCGGTCATGAATCTCGTGCAGACCATGAAAAGGGTTTCGCATGAAAAGAACTACACCCTGCGTTCAAAAAAAACAGGTGAAGACGAAATCGGAACCCTGATCGAAAGCTTCAACGAGATGCTCTCGGAAATCGAGTCACACGAAGAGACGATAAGGGAACGTCAGGAACACCTCCAGCAGCTTGCCCATTTCGACCATCTTACGCATCTACCCAATCGTGTCCTGTACAGCGACCGTCTCCTCCAGTCCATCTTACAGGCGGAGAGAACAAAGCAAAGGGTTGCCGTCATGTTTGTCGATCTCGACCATTTCAAGGACATCAATGACTTGGCGGGCCACCGTGTCGGCGATCTGCTGCTCATGGAAGTCGCGACCCGGCTGCAGAGCGTCATTCGCTCCAGTGACACGGTTGCCCGCATGGGTGGCGACGAATTCACAATCCTGCTGCCGAATGTGAGAGACAAGGAGAATGCGAGCATCGTGGCAGAGAAGATTCTGAAGACTTTGTCCGAACCTTATCGGGTCGATGGCAACGAGTTCTACATAACCGCCAGTGTGGGCATCACGCTGTATCCCGACGACGGAAAGACCGTCGACGAACTGCTGAAAAATGCGGATACCGCGATGTACAAGGCCAAGAGCGACAGCAAAAATACGTTACAGTTTTATTCCCATGACATGCTGGCCACCGTGACAACCCGCATGATCCTGTTGAGCAGTTTGCATCAGGCGCTCAAACGGACCGAATTCGTGATCCACTATCAACCCAAGATGAACACGGTCCGGGAACGCATGATCGGGTTGGAGGCATTAATCCGTTGGAACCATCCGGAACTCGGAATGATCATCCCGGATAAATTCATTCCGCTGGCGGAAGAAACAGGCCTCATCATCCCGATCGGAGAATGGGTCATTCGGGAATGTTGCCGGCAGATCAGAACGTGGAAGTCAAAGGGCTATACACCGCTTCCAATCTCCATAAACGTGTCTCCCGTGCAGTTCAAGAGGCAGAACTTTGCCGACGTCGTACAGCAGATTCTCGAGGAAACAGGCGTCAACCCCTCTCTTCTCGAGCTGGAGATCACCGAAACGGCAATCATGCAGGATGTGGGCTTCACCATCTCGACGCTGAAGCGCTTCAGGGAAATGGGAATCGCCATCTGCATCGACGATTTCGGCACCGGCTATTCCTCGCTCAGCCAACTGAAGCGTTTCCCGATCGACACCCTTAAAATCGACAAATCCTTCATCGTCAATATCGCGAAAAACACGGACGACCGCTCCATTGTCCTGGCCATCATCAGCATGGCTCAGAGTCTGGGGCTGAAAGTCGTTGCCGAGGGTGTGGAAACCAGCGCACAGTTATCCTTTCTGTGCGAACAGGGGTGCCAAGAGATGCAGGGATTCTTTTTCAGCAAACCTTTGCCGTCCGAAAAAGTTGAGCACCTGATGATCGAAATACAGGAAAGAAAAGCCTGAAATGAACCAAACCCTCTTTCCAAACACATGTTCGGGCCGGAAATGATTGACTCCCGATTCAATTTCAGTCGCCTATCAGGGGATTGATGAAGTGTGAATGCCTTCAGCCCGCGTGAAGGCGGGAAGGGTTCCCGTGCCGGCATCGGATCAATTGCTGCGTTGTGAACGGTCGCTCGGCATCAAGCGATGCGTTGGCCTGCAAATTGAGAAAGACGTTCAATGCCGGACTTGTTCCGATAGAAAACGTAAAGCGGTTTGTAGGAGATGCTTCCCTTTGGACCGCTCGTCAAAATGATCGTATTCGGCAGTGCAAGATAGAAAAACAGAAATATGCCGGCGACGAAAACGACAAATATCAATATGACCGTGCCCAATGTAACTCTGCCCGTCCGAGACCGAAGGTCTCCGTGACGATGGTCTGGAGTCTCTTGAAACCTGCTTTTTGATCCACGGTGAAGACCGATACCCCGTTTACATGATGAAACAGGAATTCTAAAAATTGTCTTTGCGGTGTTGAAGGGGAAGCGCTCTTGCGGGGGCTATTTTTTACGAAGTCCCGCAGCCGCCTGTTTGGCCCTGTTGAACTCAGGGGTGTTTACGGAGCCCCTTTTTGCGGGGCTATTCATGGCCAGTTCGTTCATTTGCTTCACCCTTTCTTCGCTCGGAGGGTGCGTGCTCATGGCGTCGGCAAGGCTCTTCAGGCCACTGCTGCCGCTTTTCTGAGCGCTCTTCTCCGTTTGCAGAAGCTTTTCATAAAATTTTCCGACCTGGTCTTTATCGTATCCCGCGCCGACAGCGATCTTGAAACCGATGCGATCCGCTTCCAGTTCGTCTTCCCGAGAATTCGCCAGGAATTGATATTTCTGCACGAGCAGACCCCCGCCAGCGCCCAGCGCGCCTCCGATCAGCGCCGCTTTTGCCATGCAGGAGGCATCGCCGTCCGGGCAGAGCAACAGCCCCAGGCCGAACCCCGCGGCCGCACCGACAATCCCGCCGCCCGCCGCCAGGAGCCAGGTTTTGTTCTGGTCTTTTTCCATCGCATACATCCGCTCTGCGGCGTGCCTGGCCATGACATGACCGATTTCATGCCCGATCACCCCGGCGAGCTCCGCTTCATTGGATGCCATGGCGATCAGCGGGGCGGTCACAAATATTTTCCCGGCCGGCAGCGCAAATGCATTCACGCTTTCAACGTCAACCACCTCAAAGTCGTAGTGATAGGGATTCCCCTCCAGGTTGTTGGCCCGAACGATCTTCATGCCCAAATTGGAAATGTATTTCTGAAGATCCGGGTTCTGGGCTGAGGGATAATCTTTTTTTAATTTTGGAAGGGCTTCTTCGGTCAAACGCCGTTCGTCGTCAACCGACATGCCGGTTTCCTGACCCACATTGTCACCTTCCCGATAGCGTGAACCGGTTGCGGTGGCACACGCAGAAATGAGCGCCGAGGCCAGCAGGACCCAAAGAATGACTTTTCTCTTCATCGTTCATTTCTCCCTTGATGATGCAAAATGATTTCAACGATGTGCCATTGCGAGTGAGAAGGACTTGTTTTCGAATGGATTGATTATAAAAAAAGGATTCCGTCTGTCAACACAAAAGACCCCTATGATTACCGCTTCGAATCGTGTATTCTTTTAAAAGAGTCAAGCAGCGGCCTTCAGGAAGGCAGTCCTGTTCTCCGGGAACAGCAAGAAAGGCTGTCACGCCGTCACACCTTTCATCTCGTCTTCAATAAACTGATTCGGCCATCCTGACTGCACCTTTGCATTCATGACCATTGTAAATGCCATAAAATCGCGCGTTTCCTGCCGTACATACAGCAATAAGGCTGTTGAAGCGGACAAGATCGCCAAACTTGCCGCATCTCTGAAAACCGGCACGGAAACTCCTTTCGGCAGTAAAATCCGATTTGAACTCCTGAACTTTGATGAGATGGACACGAAGGCGTTCAGAAGCCTTGGCACCTATGGGGTAATACGAGGAGCCAGGCAGTTCATCGCCGGTGCGGTCACGGATCAACCCAAAGCCATGGAAGACTGCGGATACGCCATGGAAAAGAACATTCTCCTGGCAACGTCTATGGGTCTTGGCACCTGCTGGCTGGGAGGGACCTTCAACAGGACCGGATTTGCCCAGAAAATGAACCTGGCGGAAAATGAACTTCTGCCTGCCGTCACCCCCGTCGGTTATCCGGGTGACCATCGATCCCTCATAGAAAAGGCATTCCGGTTCAGCGCGGGATCGGATCATCGCAAGCCCTGGGGGGAACTGTTTTATGAGGAGAATATGGATACCCTGCTCACAAAAGACGCGGCAGGCGGTTACGCGACTCCCCTTGAATGCGTTCGAACAGGACCATCGGCTTCAAATAAGCAGCCCTGGAGAATCATCAAGGGGAAGGGCTGCTTTCATTTTTACATCCAGAGAACGCCCGGCTATGATCGGTACTTTAAACCGATTCGGCTGCAGAACATCGATATGGGTATCGCCATGTGCCATTTCGAGTTGTCTGCAAGGGAATCGGGTTTGTCCGGACGCTGGGAAGTCAAAGATCCTCAGATCCGGAGTGGAGACATGGAATATCTCGTGAGCTGGATCGGCAGGGAGTAACCCCTGAGAGCATTTCTGCTCTTTTGAGTAGTATTCCCGATGTAAAAAACACAGGAGTCTGCTTTTTTTGATTGAAACAACACGAGGAGCATTATGGATGACATCATAAGAACCAACGGCAAAATTGACGTCGTTTTATTCGACTTCGGCGGCGTACTCGCCGAAGAGGGGTTCAAGCAAGGCCTCATTGCTGTCGCCAGGGCGAACGGAGTGGATGAGAATGCGTTCGTTCAGGCGGCATTCGACACCATCTATTCCTCCGGCTACGTGCTCGGGAAAGCCCCTGAGAGCCAGTTCTGGGATGCATTAAGGCAAAAAACTGGAGTCAAGGGGGATGACGCCTCTCTCAGACATGCAATCTTCTCCCGTTTCATCTTGAGGGACTGGATGATCGCTGTGGTGAAGAAGCTGAAGGCCAACAATATAAGGGTTGGGATCCTGAGCGACCAGACTGACTTGCTGGAAGAACTCGACAAAAAATATGATTTCTACAGATTGTTCAATTACATCTTCAACAGCTATCGCATTGGCAAGGGCAAGAGGGACCCCGGTCTTTTTGATGACGTGGCTCAAACGGTAAAAGCGAAACCGGATCGAATCCTGTTCATTGATGATGACCCGGGCCATGTGGAGCGGGCAAGGCAAAGAGGCTGGAAGGCAATGCTGTATGTCGAACGGGACGGTTTCCAAAAAGAACTTGGAGAGATCCTGCCGTTGCTATTATAACCCTACAACGATACATCTAACGCCACCCTCAATGTGGCCAGTTTCCGTTTCCGATGAAAGAGATAGGCCCGATGGTTCTTCATCCGTATCCATGAGACAAGGTCAATGAGATCGGAAGCATCGGACTTTTTTATAGGCAACACCTGAGAACCCAGACTTTTTATGGAACAACGACCATTGCCGTCAAGACCCAGGTCTGGATTGCCATCAGCATTTATCTGCTGGTTGCCATCCTGAAAAAGAGACTTCGTCTGCCCGGAAACCTCCACACAATTTTGCAAATTCTGGAGGCCAACATTTTCGAGAAAAAACCCATTATTCAGATAGTTAAGGATGCTTACAAGCAAGAACCGGAACCTCGTTTATGCAACCAGATAAATTTGTTCAATAGTTAACCGGACAGGCGTGGAAGTTCTTATCAATTCAATCCAATATGAACCCATCCCCGATGGTTGACATGGGGGAAAAAGGCATAGAGAAAAGCGGCTGAGAAATTTAAAAAGCGGGACTATAGCGGAACAAAATGACCGCACAAAGAAAAAGAGGTTAACCGCTGTTTGGCTAACCCCTTTATTTTACTGGCGCGCCCAGGAGGATTCGAACCTCCGACATCCGGATTCGTAGTCCGACGCTCTATCCAGCTGAGCCATGGGCGCGTATGTGTTCAAAAAAATGGCGGAGAGAGCGGGATTTGAACCCGCGGTACACCTTATGGGGCGTACAATCGCTTAGCAGGCGATCGCTTTCGACCACTCAGCCATCTCTCCGCTTTTCCGGATGATCGATGTCCGGCCTGTCTCACGTCGATGAATCAACGCATTGAACGGAATGGCGGAGGGAGCAGGATTCGAACCCGCGAACCTTTCGGTCAACGGTTTTCAAGACCGCCGCCATAGACCACTCGGCCATCCCTCCGGTCATGTTTCCATGTTAACCCGCGGGGGGAATCCTGTCAATGCCCCGCATGTAAGGCCGCAGGACCTCCGGGATGACAACGCTGCCGTCGGCCTGCTGATGGTTCTCCATTACGGCGACGGTCGTCCTCCCCGCCGCCAGTCCCGAACCGTTCAGCGTGTGGACAAACTCCACCTTGCCGCTTCCCTCGCGGCGGAAGCGGATCGATGCCCGCCGGGCCTGGAAATCCTCGAAGTTGCTGCAGGAGGAGATTTCCCGGTAGGTGTCCTGCCCGGGCAGCCAGGCCTCCAAGTCGTAGGTCTTGGCGGATGAAAACCCCAGATCGGCCGTGCAGAGGCTGACGGTCCGGTAGGGAATGCTCAGCCGCTTCAGCACTTCCTCCGCGTTCAGGGTGAGCTTCTCCAGCTCGTCGTAGGAAGTCTCCGGCGTGGCAAACTTGACCATCTCCACCTTGTTGAACTGATGCTGCCGGATCAGGCCCCGGGTGTCCTTCCCGTAGGAGCCCGCCTCAGCGCGGAAGCAGGGGGAGTAAGCCACATAATAAACGGGAAGGTCCCTCTCGTTCAGAATCTCGTCCCGGTGGATGTTGGTCACCGGAACCTCCGCCGTGGGGATCAGATAATAATCCGTCTTCTCCACCTTGAACAGGTCCTCGGCAAACTTCGGAAGCTGTCCCGTGCCGGTCATGCTTTCCCGGTTTGCCATAAAGGGGGGCAGCATCTCGGTATACCCGTGCTCGGCGATGTGAAGATCGAGCATGAAATTGATGATGGCCCGCTCCAGCATGGCCCCCAGCCCGCGGTAAAGCGTGAAGCGGGCGCCGGTGATTTTCGCGCCCCTGGCGAAATCCAGGGTGTTGGTCATTTCGCCGATTTCCCAGTGTGGCCTCGGCTGGAAGTCGAAGACCCTTTTTTCCCCCCAGGCGCGGACGACCGGGTTGTCCTCGGAGCTCGTCCCGTATTCCACGGATTCATGCGGAATGTTCGGGATAATCATCACCATCTGGTTGAGCTCATCCTCGGTGGCCTTGAGCGATTCATCCAGTTCTTTGATGCGCGCGGAGACGGCCCCCATTCGGGCGATCTGGGCGGAGGCATCCTCCTTGCGCTTCTTCTTCTCGCCGACTTCCTTGGAAACGGTGTTGCGCTCGCTCCGGAGCGATTCCACATCCTGAAGGATATCGCGCCGTTTCGCATCGAGGGCGATGAAGGGGCCGAAGTCCATCTCCTGGCCCCGCTCCAGCATCTTCCGGCGCACCAGTTCGACATTCTGTCTCAAAAATTTAATGTCCAGCATGGTTTGACCTTTCCTTTGAAGGCGGTTTCCCTAACATTTTGCCTTTCCGAAGTCAATGATTTTATCGGAACGCTTAACGATTGCGAGCGGCCTCAGGTCCGGGCGAACTTCCGCTTCAGGATCCTGATGAGGGTCATCATTTCCGGAATGCGGATGATGGCGCAGAAACCGAAAAAAGTCGCGGCACCGACCGCGATGGCCACGGCCAGAAAGGAGAGCCTTTCGTTGAAGGAGCCCCCGGTTTTCCAGGGAAACAGGAGATCGATCAGGAAGATGGCCCCCCACATGGCTGCCGCGGCGGCAATCGTCTTGAGAACGGACCGGTAAAAATCCCCGTCCACAAAGGGGCCGATTTTTCGCTTCAGGATGACGGCAAGCATGGCGACATTGACCGCCGAGGCGATGGACGTGGCCAGCGCCAGGCCGCCGTGCTGAAGGGGGAACATCAGGGCGACGCTGAACGCCACGTTCACCAGGAGGGCCGCGATGGCCGCCTTCATGGGATTCTTGGTGTCCTGGAGCGAGTAGAAGGCGGAGACGATCACCCGGATGACCGAAAAGGCCCAGAGGCCGACGCTGTAGTAAAGCAGAGCCTGGGCGGTGAGGAGGGTGGACCGCGCATCGAAGTGCCCCCGCTGGAAAAGAACCGATATGATGGGTTCCCGCAGGGCGATCAGGGCGATCATTGCCGGGATGGTGATAAAGAGGATCAGGCGGAGCGAGAAGGCGATCGTCTTCTTGAATTCCTCGAAATTCCCTTTTGAAATCTGCTCGGAAAAACTGGGCAGGGTCGCTGTCCCCACGGCGATGGCAAAGACGCCCAGGGGAAGCTCCACGATCCGGTCGGCGTAGTAGAGGTAGGAGACGCTGCCGCTGGGCAGCAGCGAGGCCAGGATCGTGCCGATGAAGACGTTGATCTGGTAGACGGCCGCGCCGAAAACGGCCGGCAGCATGAGCACGCCGATCCGCTTGATGCCGGGATGCCGGAAGCGGAAATCGGGCTTCAGCCGGACGCCCAGCCGGACCAGAAACGGCCACTGCATCGCCAGTTGCAGA
Organism: uncultured delta proteobacterium; assembly: GCA_963709485.1. Taxonomy (GTDB): domain Bacteria; phylum Desulfobacterota; class Syntrophia; order Syntrophales; family Fen-1087; genus JAXDBM01. The sequence continues at coordinate 406,877 of CAVPWE010000001.1, read as the reverse complement.
ACACCGCCGGCCATGACGCCCACCACCAGCGCCAGGATGGGCTCCCGGAAAAAGTCCCGAAGCGTCAGCGTTGCCAGGATCATGGAAAGATTCAGGACGACCGGGGAGAGCGCCGGCGCCGCAAAATGGCGGAGCGAGTTCAGGATGCCCATGCAGAGGGCGACAAGCGAGATGAAAAAGATGTAGGGAAACATCAGGCGGTTGAGGAAAACCGCCAGTTCGTACTGGGCGGGGACCCGGGTGAAACCCGGGGCCATGACGGTGACGATGAGCGGGGAGAGGACGACGCCGGCGATGGAGACCACGACCAGGATGACGGAGAGGAGCGTGAAGGCGATGTTGGCCAGCGCGAAGGCTTCCTCCCGCGATTTCCGGTTCAAATACTCAGTGAAGACGGGCACGAAGGAAACGGTGAGGGACCCTTCGCCCAGAAGCCGCCTCAGAAGGTTGGGGATCCGGAAGGCGACGAAGAAGGCGTCGCTCACGATCCCCGCGCCGAAGAAGCCGGCCACCACCATGTCCCGGATGAACCCGAAGACCCGGCTCAGCATCGTGGCAGAGCCCACGATGCCCGCGGCCCTGGCGACCTTTGCGTTTTCCCGGCTGTGGGGACGCTCATTCTCCATGACGGGGGCTTTCCGGAATGGCGCGCAAGACGTCGCTGGAGGTAAGACCGGCAACCGTGACCCGCTTGTTTTTCGATTTGTGGCCGGCGGCGATGGCGATGTCCGTCCTTTTCACGTTGAAAAGCGACGCCAGGAAACGGATGCACTCCTCGTTGGCCCGTCCTTCAATGGGCGGCGCGGTGATCCTGATTTTGAGGGCGTCGCCGTGAAGGCCCGCCAGTTCGCATTTCGCGGACCTGGGGAGGACCCGGATCTGAAAGGTGACGCCCCGGCCCGTTTCCCTCACTGTCAGCATGGGCTGCGGCTACCTTGCGTGAACCGCCAGCTGCATCATCGTCCGGACCAGGAACTGCTGCAGGAAATAGATGGCCATGATGACAATGACCGGCGAGATGTCGATGCCGAGGCCCCCCATGGGAATCCATCTGCGGACCGGTGCCAGCACCGGCTCCGTGGCCCGGTGGAGGAATGTGACGATGGGGTTGTACGGGTCCGGGTTGACCCAGGAAATCACGGCCCGGCCGATGATCATCCACATGTAGAGGGTCAGCCCCATATCCATGATTTTGGCGAGGGCGAAGATCAGGTTTTCCACAACAAACATGGCGCCTCCTGTTCCCGGCTACGGCAGAGATTCGACAAACCCCCTGAGAACCCCGTTGAACGCCTCCGGGTTTTCCAGCATGGGGAAGTGCCCCGCGCTGCCGATCATCGCGAGCCGGGCGCCGGGAATCTGCTCCTTCAGGTTTTGGGACATCGCCGGCGGGGTCATCTTGTCTTCGTCGCCGCAGACGATCAGGGTGGGCACCCGAATCCGGGAGACCGTTTCCGTGACGTCGAACCGGCTGCATGCCAGAAAATCGCCGTAGAGGGTCTCGGGGTTCACCCGGGACATGCTTTCCGCCAGCACGGGGCTCAGCCGCTCGCGGTTTGCCTTCGCGACTGCGATTTTGGAGGCCATGGCGATGACCGCAGCAGGATCTGCCTTCAGACCGTCCAGAATCGCCGGATTGACCGGCATGGTCGCCCCCCCGCCCACGGGAACAATGCCGGAAAGGCGATCCCCGGACTTCAGGGCAAAGGCAAGCGAAATGGCCGCGCCGATGGAGTGGCCGATCAGAACGGGCTTCCGGGCGTCGATTTGTTCGAGGATCTTCACAACCCATTCCAAATACTCGGACACCTCACGCTCTCCCCCGCCTTCCGAGCGGCCGTGGCCGGGCATGTCCAGAGCGGCGATGTTGAAATCATCCTTCAGCCTGCCGTACTGGTTGACCCATACGGTGTGGTCCCCTCCGGAGCCGTGAATGAAAACGAGCGTCTTCCGCGATGCTTCAAAACCGTCCCGGTTGACCCAGCATGCAATCTTCAGTCCCCCGATTTCCCGAACGTCGATCATCTCCCGGTTCCTCCTGAGCGAAATTCCCAGCGGAGACGATGACTATCACAGAATTGCCGCCTTGTGCAACAAAGATTGGCAGCGGTTCTTTTTCGTGTTGACAGGAATCCGGAAACGCGCCATGGAACAGCCGGAATCCAAATGGAAAGGAGGGGGCAGGCATCATGTCAAAAGGCGAAAAAGTCGGATTTATCGGCGGCGGGAAAATGGGGGGCGTTCTGGCCGGGGGGATCGTTTCCGGCGGCCTCGTGCCGGCTTCGCGGGTGATCGTGGCGGATGTGGATCCGGACAGGCTTCAGGAGCTCGCGAAAACCCTCGGGGTCGAGGTGACCGGGGACAACAGGCAGGCGGCAATAGCGTCCCGGATCCTGATTCTGGCGGTGAAGCCGCAGACGATGGCGGAGGTGCTTTCCGGCCTGTCCGGCGTCGTCGGCAAGTCCCACCTGGTCATCTCCATCGCCGCGGGAATTCCCATCCAGTTCATCGAGGACCGCCTTCGGAAAGGGGTCCGGGTGATCCGCGTCATGCCCAATACGCCGGCGCTCGTCGGGGAGGGGATGGCCGCCCTGGCCGCAGGTTCGTCGGCAACAGAAGCGGACCTGGCAGACGCCCGGCGGATCTTCGACGCGGTGGGGCTCACCGTCGTCGTGAAAGAGGACCTCATGAACGCCGTGACCGGACTGAGCGGCAGCGGTCCCGCCTACGCGTTCATCATGATTGAAGCCCTGTCGGACGCCGGCGTGCACATGGGCCTCAGCCGGGACATCGCCCTGAAGCTGTCCGCGCAAACCCTGCTGGGGGCCGCCAAGCTCTGCCTCAAGGGGGACAAGCACCCCGGCGAGCTGAAGGACATGGTCACCTCCCCCGCCGGGACAACGATCGCCGGCATCAAGGCGCTGGAGGAGGGAAAGATCCGGGCCACCCTGATCGCCGCAGTCGAGGCGGCAACGCTGCGGGCGAAGGAACTGGGGGGCGGAAAGTAACCTCAAAAAATCGTGAAATCGTCATCCGCGCCATTGATATTCAAAATTTCGTGATCGCCGCCGGCGCGCCCCGCCGGCATTTCGGAGCGGGCGGCTTCCGGATCGCCAGCGCTTCCGTCCGATGCCTCGGCCTGCGCGTCAGCGCGTTTTTCACCGGGTTTTTTTCTGCGGTGCCGGAACCGGCGGCGCGGCTTCTTCTTGACCGGCCCTTCCGTGTGTCCCGCCGCATCCGCTTCCCCCGGGGGCTCGTCCGGCCTGTCATCCCCGGCAGGGGGCGCGGCAAGGGCCGCCTCCCCTTCCTCTTCCTCCGTCCGGTCCTCGGCCGCAGACACCTGCGGCTCTTCATCCGGCGCGGCCTCGGGCCGCCGTTCCCGTTCGGTGTGTTCGATTTTCAGATCGTCCCAGGCCATGTCGGCGCTTCCGGAGACGTGGATCGACATGTCGCAGAGCGTTTCCAGCTTGCTGATCTCCGTTCTCTTCTGGTTGAGCAGGTAATCGGCGACCTGGTAGGGCAGCATGATCGTCAGCGCCGCATAGCGCCCCTTGAAGGCCTGCGACTCGATCTTGCGAAAGGCGCTCAGCGCCGCGTATTCCAGGGAGGGCCTGACTCCCCGTCCCCGGCAGAACGGGCAGGTGGTATAGCTGATCTCCTGGATCGTGGACTGCTTCTTCTGCCGCGACAGCTCCAGCATGCCGAATTTGGATATCCGTGAAAGCTGGATCCTCGCCCGGTCCACGCTCAGGGCCTTCTTGAAGATCTTCTCCACTTCCGCCTCGTGCTTGCGGTCGATCATGTCGATAAAATCGATGACGATCAGTCCGCCCAGGTCCCTCAGGCGCAACTGGCGGGCGATCTCCTCGGCGGCCTCGGAGTTGGTCCGGAAGGCGGTTTCTTCCACGTTCCGCTTGTTGGAGGCCCGCCCGGAATTGACGTCGATGGTGATCATCGCTTCCGTGGGGTTGATGATGAGATATCCGCCGGATTTCAGGTCGACGCGGTCCTGATAGATGACGCGGATCTGGTCTTCCAGGTGGTACCGGTCGAAAATCGGGGTCTTGTCCTTGTACTGTTTGATGATCCGGACGTTTCTGGGTGTGACGGCCTTGCAGTAGGCCCGCATCTGCCGGAAGGTGTCCATGTCGTCCACGAGGATTTCCTCGATCTCCGTCGTGAAGTAATCCCGCAGCGAGCAGACGCCGAAATCGCTCTCCTGGTAGATCAGGGCCGGCGCGGCGGTCGCAGTCGCCCGTTTCTGGATCTCCTTCCAGAGCCGCGAAAGGTGCTGGTAGTCCCGCGCCAGCTCCTGCTTGGTCCGGTTCATGCCCGCGGTGCGGATGATGAAGCCGATGCCATCCTCGACCTTGATCTGCTCCATCAGGTCCTTCAGGCGCTTCCGGTCCTCCTCGTCTTCGATCTTCCGGGACACGCCGCTGCTCTGCTTGTTCGGCAGCAGGACCAGGTAGCGGCCCGGCAGGGAGATGTAGGTGGTCAGGAGGGCGCCCTTGCGTTCGCTGACTTCCCTCAGAATCTGGACCAGAACCTCCTGTCCCACTTTCAGCGAAGGCCGGGCATGGGAGTGGTTCCCCTCCTTTTCGCCGCCCTTCCTTTCCTTGAAGTACTCGGCGCCGACGTCGCGCAGCGGCAGAAAACCGTCTTTCTTCCCGCCGTAATGTACAAACGCCGCCTGGAGGCCCCGCTCGACTTTCTGCACGATGCCCTTGTAGATGTTTCCGGTGATGGGTTCCCGGACGGCCATCTGGATGTTGAAATCCACCAGCTTGCCGTCATCGACGATCGCCATCCGCTTCTGTTCCGGATGAACAGCGTTGATGAGCATTTCCTTTTTCATGAAGAATCCTTTTTTGGCCTTTCGCTCCGCCGACCGCACAGGCATGCCGGGGGCGCCGCGCACGACGCGCCGCTGCCGGTCCTGTCACCATTGCGGCCCGGGTTGATCAAGGCCTGTTTATTTATTTACAGAAAGGCGGTCACGTCGCCTTTTCCAATGCGTATCACTTCCGTCTGGTCGTCCAAGAGGTTGATGACGCTGGACTGCCCGGACGCCTGAATGCCTCCGTCGATGACCAGATCGACGCAATGCCGGAACTTCCTTTCCATCTCCGCCGGATCGGTCATGAGTTCCCCTTCATCGTCCTTGACGCTGGTACTGATCACCGGCTGGCCCAGTTCCCCCACCAGGGCCAGGCAGATCCGGTTGTCGGGCACGCGAATCCCCGTGGTCTGCCGCTTGGGCAGAATGATTTTGGGGACAAGACGGGAGGCCTCAAGGATAAAGGTATAGGGGCCCGGCAGGAGGCGCTTCATGGTCTTGTAGGCGTAATCGGACACCCGGGCGTAGCGGCTGATGTCCTTGAGATCGGCGCAGACGAAACTGAAAGGCTGCTTCTCGCTTCTTTTCTTGATCCGGTAGATTTTTTCGATCCCTTTTTTATTGAACAGATCGCACCCCAGCCCATAGGCGGTGTCCGTCGGGTAGATCACGATCCCCCCGGCGCGCAGGATTTCCGCGGCCTTCTTGATCAGCCGCATCTGGGGATTCTGGCTGTTGATGCTGAACAGCATATTGCACTTCTTCCAAATGACGAAAATGAAAAATCATTTATCCTAATTTATATATCAGAATCCGGCGCACTTGACAACGGTCTTATTGCTCATGCCGCCGCCCCTGCGACCCGCGTTTATTGATGTTGAGCCTGTCCCGGCTCAGCTTGTACTGGACGCTGTCCACCAGGGCGTGCCAGCTCGCTTCGATCACGTTGCCCGAAACCCCGATGGTGCTCCAGACCTCCTCTTCATCCTTTGTATCGAGCAAAACCTTGACCAGGGCCGCCGTGCCCTCGCTGCCTTCCACAATCCGGACCTTGAAGTCAACCAGGTGCATCTCGCTGAGCTGCGGGTAAAATTTCATCAGCGCCTTGCGAAGGGCATTGTCGAGGGCATTGATCGGGCCGTTCCCCTCCGCGGCCGTCACCTCCTGCTCGTCGCCTACAGAAATCTTGATCGAAGCCTGCGCCGTGGGCGGCTCATCCCCCCTCTTGGTGATCAGGACATGATAGCTTTCCAGGTTGAAGGGATCCTTGAATTCACCGGTTTTCTTCTTGATCAGCAGGGAGAGGGACCCCTCGGCGGCATCGAACTGGTAGCCCTGGTCCTCCATTTTCTTGATCTCCCGGACGATCCTTTTCGTGGTGGCTTTGTCAAGGCCGAGATCGACGCCCAGCTCCCTCGCCTTGTATTCGATGTTGCTTCTGCCGGCCAGGTCCGAGACCAGCACCCGCTGCTTGTTTCCGACCAGCTCGGGCCGGATGTGTTCGTAGGCGGCAGGATTCTTGACGACCGCGCTCACATGGACGCCGCCCTTATGGGCAAAGGCGCTGCGCCCGACGAAGGGACGGGAATTGAGCGGCGGGATGTTGGCCACCTCGCTGACGTAGTTGGAGAGGTTGGTGATGTGCCGGAGAGCCTCCCCGGGCAGGCAGTCCCGCTTCATCTTCAACTGCAGGTTGGCGATGATCGGGATCAGATCGGCGTTGCCGCATCTTTCACCGAAGCCGTTGATCGTTCCCTGCACCATGCGGACGCCGGCCTGAACCGCCATGATCGAATTGGCCACACCGAGGCCGCCGTCATTGTGCGCATGGATCCCCATCCGTTCCGGAGGGACGAGCCCGGACATCGCGGCCACGGCCGCCGTCACCTCGAAGGGAAGCGCGCCCCCGTTGGTGTCGCAGAGAACGATCATGTCCGCGCCGGCGGACAGGGCGGCTTCGATGGTTTTTTTCGCGTAGGCGCCGTTGTTCTTGAAGCCGTCGAAAAAATGTTCCGCGTCGTAGATGACCTCCCGGCCGCGCCCTTTCAGATAGGCGACGGAATCGCGGATCATGGCAAGGTTCTCCGCGAGCGAGATGTCCAGGATCTCCCGGACATGCAGGTCCCAGGTCTTTCCGAAGATGGTCACCGCCGGCGTTTCCGCCTGAATGATGGCGGCCAGGTTCGGGCAGTCTTCCGGCAGGGTGTGCGGCTTCCGGGTGCTGCCGAATGCGGAGAGGCGGGCATGCCGGAAACGCGTCTGCTTGGCCAGTTCGAAGAACCGGGCATCTTTCGGGTTGGAGCCCGGCCAGCCCCCTTCGATATAATGAAAACCCGCCTCGTCGAGGCGCTGGGCAATCCGCAGTTTCTCCTCCGCGGAGAAATTGATCTGTTCACCCTGGGTCCCGTCCCGGAGTGTCGTGTCATAGATCAAAACGTCGGCTTTCTTCATCATCGTCCCCTCTTTCTAAAAAGAAAAACCGCTGTCGGTCAGCCCTGACAACGGTTTTTTCATGTTCAAATTTTCGATTGAAACACTATTCCATCATCAGGCCGTCTTATGTTCTGGCCTAATTATGCCCCCGATCCGGATGGAATTCATGTCACCAGTCATCCTTTTAGCGGTCCCGTATAAATAAAATTCAATAAATGGGTTGTCTTTTCTAAAACGTCTTTGTATTTTTGTCAATATAAAAGAAATTCCTTCCCGTGCGGGGGGGGGGCCGGCACAATTCCGGCGGCCCGGCGGCGGCGCATATCCGCGCCCCACATCCGTTTTCCCGACCCGGATGGGGTTCGATCGCAATCCGATGAAACCGGCCGCTTCCGGGACCGGTTCGATTCGGTGTCGTAAATTCGGCTTGGAGGTTCGAAAATGAGAGGCGCACTGAAAAGGATCGGGTGTTTTTGGATTGCCGGCATGATCTGCCTGCTGACCGTTACCGGTCCGGCCCCCGCCCGGTCCGAGGATCGGCCCGCCGCAGCGGCACAGGCCGACGCCAAATCCGAGGCAGCAGCCCCCGCGCCCGCCGCGGCGGATGGGGAAAAACCGGCGGCGGACCTGACGGTTTCCGCGCTCAACCTCTACTACTACCAGGGCCGGGCTTTCAGCCGGAACAGCCTCGTGATTCAGCCGTCCCTGACCGTCGGCTACGGGGGTTTTTCCGCCGGCCTCTGGGGAAACCTGGACACGAACCCCTATCCGCTCGACCAGGCAGAGGGGAAACACAGCGGCAACTGGACGGAAACGGATGTGACGCTGTCCTACGGCAAAACCTTCGGACGGGTCAGTGCGGGGCTGTCCTATGCCTACTACGGCATTGCCGGCGCCAACGCCGGCGGCGCGGACGTGCGCGACCAGCACGATCTGGGCGTCTCGCTGAAACTGAACACGCTGCTGAACCCGGCCCTGAACGTCTATTACATGTTCGACAACTCCCAGCGCTGGTACTTCATGATCGGGATCAGCCACACCGTCGAGATCCGCAGAATGATCTCGCTGAAACTGGCGGCAACGGCGGGCTATCTGGCCAGCGACATGGGTACAGCGGATATGGACGGCGCGCACAACAGGATTGATGACAGCGGGAACGTCCTGGCGGAAAAATACAACAACTTTCTGGACGGCATGGTTTCCATCACCCTGCCCGTCAAGCTCACAAAGTTCATCACCCTCACCCCCAGCATCGCCTTTGCCTTTCCGCTCGGCAAAGACGCGGAAAATTACATGAAGTACAACAGCTGCACGGACGCGGCGATGAATTTTTCGGACAAGCCATCCTCATTCCTGATTTACGGCCTTGCCGCCGGTTTCGGCTTCTGACCGTCTTTCCCGGTCACGGCGAAGGCATCCGCCGCCTCCCGTACAAAGGCACGGACGCGGCTTTCTTCTTTCCTGCCGTCGAAACCTTCGACGCCGGTGTGGGCATCCACCCCGGCCGGCCTGACCGTCAGAATGGCCTGCCTTACATTGGCCGGGTTCAGACCGCCCGCCAGGATCATGGGCCTGGCCGATGCAGCCGCAAGCCTGCGGCTGATCTCCCAGTCATGGGTCCTTCCGGTTGCACCGCCGGCGCCGCTCACCGGGTCATGGGTATCCGTTATGAAGGCATCGACATAGGGGGTGCAGAACCGCATCAGGGATTCCAGTCCGGCAGGGTCTCGCCGCCCGACGATGAGGCTCTTCATGATGAAGAGAACCGGGTCCAGGGATCTCAGCCGCTTCAGTTCCGGCATGGCGATCTCGCCGTGAAGCTGGACCTTTCGAAATCCCGTCCTGCGGCAGAGGGCGAGCAGATCATCGGCCCGGTCAAGGTATGTGATCAAAACGGCCGGCGCTGCCGGGGAAAGGGCGCGGACGACCGCCGCGGTTTCCGCTTCCGTCATGTCCTCTTCATGGACATCGAGCCGGAGCGGAAAGCCCAACATGTGAACACCGGCGGCGATCAGCATCCGGGCTTCCCGAATGTCCCGAATGCCCGCGATCTGAATGATCCCCTTCATCCCGGACCCGGCTCCCGCGCCGGCTCAAGGGGCCTTGTAAAGCTGGTTCTTGACGATGTAGCGGCGGACCGGATCGGGGACGAGATAGGAGATGGAAAGGCCTTCCCGGGCCCGTTTGCGGATGTTGCTGGACGAGATGTCGAGAAAGGTCACCTCCCGGAAATAAATGGTGTGTCCGGTGGGGCCGGTCCACCCTTTCCGGTCGGCGTCATGGCTGAAACGGGCGGCGAATTCCGGTGGCAGTATCCCCTGGAGGCCCCTGTTTTCATAGCCGGGACGGGTCATGACGACAAAGTTGCACAGGATGAGGAGCTTCTCCCATTCCTTCCAGGTCTGGATGGCGTGGAAGGCATCCTGGCCGACGATGAAGTACAGCTCGAGCTGCTTCAGATATTTATCCAGGAAGTACTCGATGGTCCGGACCGAGTAGGACTTGCCTTCGCGCTGGTTTTCCACATCGGCGAAGGAGAAGGACGGGTTTCCCTCGATGGCGAGCCGGACCATCTGCTCGCGGTGATAAAAAGACGTGATGTCCGCCTCGATCTTGTGGGGCGGCCGCGAGGCCGGGACAAAAATGATTCGGTTCAGTCCGAAGATCTCCAGAATTTCCTCGGCGCATCTCAGATGGCCGATGTGAATCGGGTCGAACGTGCCGCCCAGCAATCCCCATTTCATGTTCTCACCTGCCCGTTTCCATAAATCACAAATTTTCTGGTCGTCAGTTCCTCCAGCCCCATGGGACCGTAGGCGTGCAGCTTGGTCGTGCTGATGCCGATCTCCGCCCCGAGCCCCAGTTCAAAGCCGTCGCTGAAGCGCGTGGAGGCATTGACCAGGACGGTGGATGAATTGACCTCGTTTAAAAAGCGCTGCGACCGTTCGTAGCTCTCCGTGACGATCGATTCCGTGTGGAGGGATCCGTAACGATCGATATGGGCCATGGCCGCGTCAATGTCCCGGACCACCCGGATGGACAGGATCAGGTCCAGGTATTCCCGGTGCCAGTCCTCTTCGGTCGCCTCTTCGATGCCCGGCAGAATGGCCCGGGTCTCTTCACAGCCCTTCAGGATCACGCCCGCCCGGCGGTACTGATCCGCCATCACGGGCAGGAACCGGCCGGCCACATCCCGGTGCACCAGCAGGGTCTCCATGGCGTTGCAGACGCCCGGGCGCTGAACCTTGGCGTTCAGGCAGATTTTCACCGCCATGTCGAGGTCGGCCGTGTCATCCACGAAGATGTGGCAGACCCCCTTGTAATGCTTGATGACGGGGATCTTCGAACGGTCCACCACGGCCCGGATCAGCTCCTCTCCCCCCCGGGGAATGATGAGATCGATCAACGCCTCGAGCTGGAGCATCTCGTGGACGGCCTCCCGGTCGGTTAGCGGAATGATCTGGATCGCCGCTTCCGGAATGCCCGTTTTTCGCAGCACGTTCTGAAGGATGCGGGTGATGGCCAGGTTGGAGTGAAAGGCCTCGGAACCTCCCCTCAGGATGACCGCATTTCCCGACTTCAGGCAGAGCGCCGCGGCATCCGCGGTGACATTGGGGCGGGCCTCGTAGATGATGCCGATCACCCCGAGCGGGATGTGCATTCTGCCGACGAGAAGTCCGTTCGGACGCCGCCACATCGCGGCGATCCGTCCCACCGGGTCGGGCAGGTCCGCCACCGCGAGCAAGCCCCGGGCGATGCCCCGAATGGAGGCCTCGTTCAGCGTGAGACGGTCCACCATGGCCGCGGAAAGTCCGGAGCGCCGCGCCCGCTCCAGGTCCTTGGAATTTTCCTCCACCAGGAAGGGGGTCTGGCCGATCAGTTTTTCTGCCATGAGCCGAAGCGCTTCGTCTTTCCGGTCAGAGGCCAGGCGGGCCAGGGCGGAGGCGGCCTTCTTTGCGTCCCGCGCAATCTCGACGACCTGGGTTCGAATGTCCATCGAACGATCCTTTCCGAAGAGACAAAAGGAATTGACAAAAGGGCTGATGTTTGTGTATGAACCGCAATCTTTTCGTCAGACCATCACAACGAAATCATGTGCCATGGCCTGGAGCATCTGATCGTGCGCCGCTACCTTACAAAACGCGCCTGCCTGTGTCAAGATCATTTGCCGGGTTTTCCCCCTCGGGACTGGAAGAATGGAACTTATCCGCGTCAAGGCGGGAAAGAAAGCCTATGCACTGATCAAGGATCGCGGCTTTCACTTTGATCAGGTGGCAAACTATTACGGGCCGGCGGCCGGCCCCCGGTGGCTGGTGGCCAGCGGCTTCGACCTGGCCCTGCTTCAAAGCGGCGTCCTTGGCCGAACCCGGCCGGTCTCCCTGATCGGCGCGTCGGCGGGCGCCTGGCGGTTCGCCGCCTGGATCCAGCCGGAACCCGAGAAAAGTTACCGGACGCTGATGGAGAGGTACATCGCGACGACCTACACCCGCGAGGACACCGCCGCCACCATCCTGAAATCCATCAACGGCATCATCAACGCCTATCTTGAAGACGACGCCCTGCCCTTCGCCCTGGCCAGCAGACATTACCGGCTGGCGGTTCACACCGTCCGCGCGAAGCACCTGATCGCCTCCGAAAAGCAGTTGCTCCAGTCGCTCGGCCTCGGGTTCGCTTTTCTCTTCAACGCCCTGCACCGGGACGCCATCCACCGGTTTTTCGAGCGCGTGGTCTTTTACCAGGGCGCAAAACCTCCGCCTTTCTGCCTGGCCGGCGGGTTCCGGGGCCGGTACATTCCCCTGAGAGCATTCAATTTCAAGTATGCCGTCATGGCCTCGGGAGCGATCCCGCTGGTCATCGGCGGCGTCCGGGATATCTTCGGCGCGCCGAAGGGGGTTTACCGGGACGGCGGCATGATCGACTATCACCTGAACCAGAATTATGCGGTGCGGGACGAGGACCTGACCCTCTTTTTCCTCCACCAGGAGCGGATCATACCCGGCTGGATGGACAAGAGGCTCAAAAACCGGCGGCCGCAGCCCGACGCGCTGGAAAACGTGCTGATGGTCTATCTCACCGAGGATTTCATCCGGCAAATGCCCGGGGGGAAGGTGCCCGACCGGGGAGATTTCAAAACCTTTATCGATGACCCGAAGACGCGGATCCGGAACTGGCGCCAGGCGGTGGAAAAATCCGCTCCGCTGGGGGAGCAATTTCTGGAGCTGGTCGCCAGCGGCAGGATCCGGGAATCCGTCGAACCCCTGTGATGTCCGTGGTCGCGGCGCTCAAGGCGCGTTTAAGAAAATGCACCCTCTGTCCCAGGGAATGCCGGGTGGACCGGACAGCCGGCGAAAAGGGCTTCTGCGGCCTTTCCGGCGAAATCCTCATGGACTGCGCCACGGCCCATTTCGGCGAAGAGCCGCCGCTTTCCGGAACCGGCGGCGCGGGAACCATCTTTCTGTCCTCCTGCAACCTCAAGTGCGTCTATTGCCAGAATTTCCAGATCAGTCACAGGGCCGACGGAAAATGCGTGGACGCGGCCGGTCTGGCCAAAGTCATGCTTGCTCTGCAGGCGCAGGGATGCCATAATATCGAGCCGGTGACGCCGACGCCGCAGCTCCCCGGCATCATCGAGGCCCTGCTCATGGCCCGAGCGCAGGGACTGAGGGTCCCTTTCGTGTACAATTGCGGCGGGTACGAGTCTCCCGATGTGATCGGGATGCTGGACGGCCTGGTGGACATCTACCTGCCCGATTTCAAGTACGGCCTCGATGAGGAGGGTTCGATGCTGTCCGGAGTCGGCGACTATCCGCGGCACGCCGCGGCCGCCATTCGGGAAATGGTCAGGCAAACGGGAGAGGGCCTTGAAACGGAGGGAGGCGTCGCGAGAAGGGGCGTGCTGATCCGCCACCTCGTCCTGCCGGGGAAAACGGCGAACAGCATGGCCGTCCTGGACCGGATCCGGGAGCACGTTTCCCCTGCCGTGACTTTGAGCCTGATGTCTCAATACACGCCGATTCCGGCCGTCCGGAGCCACCCGGTTCTGGGCCGGCGGGTCAGCCGCGCCGAATACGACCGGGTGGTCCGTTACGCCCTGGATTCAGGCTTTGAAAACGTTTTTGTCCAGGAAGTGGACGAGCGGCATCTTTCTCCGGACTTCAATCGGGAAGAGCCCTTTCAATGGGAGAAGGAAAAGTAAATGGACACTTCCGGCCTCGGCAAATTGCTGGTGGCGGTAGGCCTCTTCGCGGCCGGCATCGGGCTCGTTCTGATCCTGGGCGGCAAAGGCCCCTTCGGCTGGATCGGCCGCCTCCCCGGCGATTTTTACTTCAAGGGCAAAAATTTCAGCTTCTACTTTCCCCTGGCGACCGGCCTGCTCGCCAGCGTCATCCTGACCCTGATCCTCTGGCTCATCAACCGCAGGTGAAGGGAGAACGTCAGGCTCCGCATTACTCGCTTTTATCGGTCAGGCCCTGACCGGCCGGCGGGTGTCACCCGCCCACGCATTCCTCGCCGGTGTCGACCGGGACATACCGGACCGGGTTCACCCCTTCCGCCGGCTGATCTTCCCGGTGTCCGAAATTCTTTTGCCTCTCCAGAAACAGCTCTCTCTGCAAATCGAAAAAGTCGTCGTCATCCTTCATGCTGATGCCTCCGGAACCCGTCTTTGAAATCACGCTTGCGGCTTTTGCCGCTCTCCCTGCCAGCGCAACCCCTCGCTGTCCAGTGTCCACCCGGCCGTGCGCTGCACTACCTGATTCATCAGCTCATCGTGCGCCTTCTTCAGGGCGGCCGTCATGCATTTGTGCGCGTTGATCAGATGCTGCGTGAAGATGCCGTACACGATGAAGAGGGCTGCAGTGAACAGGCGCGTCACGATCTGCCTCAATCCTGCCGCGCCGGCCTCTCCCCGAAGATCAGCCGACCGATCCGGACAATGGTTGCCCCTTCCTCAACGGCAACCGCATAGTCCTGCGACATCCCCATGGACAGCTCATTCATCTCGACACGGGCAATCCCCTCCCCGACAACCCGATCCCTCAGTCCGCGCAGGGCGGCAAAAAAGGGCCGGGCATCCTCCGGGTCGTCTAACCACGGCGGCATGGTCATGAGCCCCTGAACGGAAAGGTGCTCCAGGGCGGAGACCTCCCGGATCAGCGGGATGGCATCCCCAAGGGGAACCCCCCGCTTGGTCCCTTCACCGCTGATGTTGACTTCCATGAGCACCCGGGTCACGCAGCCGGCCATGCGGGACCTTTTGTCCAGTTCAACGGCCAGGCTCATCCGGTCCAGGGAATGGATCATGTCGAAGAGGCGGACGGCATGCCTGGCCTTGTTGCTCTGGAGATGGCCGATCAGATGCCACTCGACGGACCGGCCCGCCTGTTCCATTTTCCGCCGGGCTTCCTGGACATAGTTTTCGCCGATGATGTCCACGCCGGCTTCCACCGCCTCCCGGATCCGGTGATCCGCCACCGTCTTGGTGACGGCCATCAGACGGACGCCCTCCACGCGGCGTCCGGACCGCAAGGCCGCCGCCGCGATGTTTTTCCGAATGATATCGACCTGATCTCGGATTCCCGTTTCCATCCCGTCACGACTCAAAGCGAACGGCACCTGCCTTTTTCATGGCATCCAGGACCTCGCAGAGCGGAAGCCCCATGACATTGGTGTAGGACCCCCGGATTTCCCGGATGAAAAAAGCCGCCATCCCCTGCACGGCATACCCCCCCGCCTTGTCGTAAGGTTCCCTGGAACTGACGTACCAGGCAATCTCGTCATCCGGGATCTTCCGAAACGACACCTTCGAAGTCACGACCTCCTGAATCGCGATGCCGGCATCGATTCTTCTGAGGGTAAAACCCGTATAAACGGCGTGTTCCCTGCCGCTCAACTTCTTCAGCATCCATCCGGCTTCCCCGGGCGTCTCCGGCTTGCCCAGCACCTCCCGGCCAACCGCCACCACGGTGTCCGCTCCCAGGACCCAGCTTTCGGGATGCCGTGCGGCGACGGCCTCCGCCTTCCCGCCGGAAAGCCTTCGGACATGGGCCTGGGGAGATTCCCGCCGCAGGCACGATTCATCCGCCCCGCTGGGGAGAACCCGGAAGTCCACCCCCAGAAGCCGCATCAGCTCCGCCCTCCGGGGAGACGCGGAAGCCAGGATGAGCGGCGCGTTCAAAACAACGCCCATGCAGATATCCGCCTTTGCCGAGTTCGATGGTTTCATCTATAAAATTTTATCTGGATTTTTGCAATCCTTGTGTTTAAATTGAATAAAAATCAAAAGCCCGCGGGACCGGATGCCGCGCGGGGGGAGATGATCATGAAAAGAATGGCCGTTGTGGTTGCGGTGTTGATGCTGATTTTCCTGAACGGGATCCCGTTGCCGGAGAAGATCGTCTTTGCGGCGGAAAAAACCGTGCAGATGAACGTGCCCGGCTGCATGACCTGAGGGGGACGGGCAAGGATAGGGTCTATCCTCAAGAACATCGACGGGATCGTGAAATTCAGCACACACCAGGACAATCGGCTGGTCATCACTTTCGACGATTCCAAGACGCAGCTCTCCCGCATTCAGAAGGCGCTCAGGAAAGGCGGGATCACACCGGTGGGAAAGCCGGTTTATCTTGAACAGGGTGCCGTGCCCCCGGCTGCGAACTGGCCCGCACCCGGAACTGGCCAGGCCAACCGGGTGGGAACGGGATCCTAAAGGAGGGTCTTCAGGTCGCTCTTTTCAACGGCGGCCACCGCATTCTTGACATCCTGGGAAGAGCCCCGCTTGCAGATCATCAGAACATCGTCGGTTTCGACAACGATCAGGTCGTCCACGCCCACCAGGACCACCGGCTTGGCCGGGCTGTACACCAGGCAGTTCCGGCTGTCCACTTCGATCAGGCGCCCGCGGGCCGCATTGCCTTTCCCGTCCTTCCGGGAAACCTCCCACAGCGCATCCCAGCTCCCCACGTCGGACCAGCCGAAATCCCCCTGAATGACCAGTGCGTTCCGGGCCTTTTCCATGACCCCGTAATCGATGGAAATGGATCCCGCGTTCCGGTAGACCTCTTCCACCACGGCCGCCTCCCGTGCCGATCCCAGCGCGCCTTCGATCCGCATGAGGCCCTGATGGAGGTCGGGCAGCCACTGCCGGATGGCATCCAGGATGACCGACGTCCTCCAGACGAACATGCCGCTGTTCCAGGAAAATCCGCCCTCTTCCAGAAACTTCCTCGCCTGTTCAGTATCGGGTTTTTCCCGGACCGACCGGACCTCGAGCACTTCCTCTCCGCGGATTTCGGCTTTCCGGCCGCCCTGCTCGATGTAGCCGTAGCCCGTTTCCGGCGCCGTCGGCCGGATGCCGATCGTCACCAGGTGCTCCCCCTGCCGCGCCAGCTCCGCCGCGACACCGAGGATTTGCAGAAACTTCTTTTCATCGGCGATTAGATGGTCCGACGGCAGCACCAGCATGACATCGTCGGACGCTTTCTTCCGGATGTGAAGCGCCGCCAGACCGATGCAGGGGGCGGTGTTCCGCCCGACCGGCTCGACGATAATGTTGCCTTGCGGGATATCGGGAAGCTGCCGGATCAATTCGGCGGCATGGCTCGCTCCCGTCACGACCAGGGTGTTTTCGGGCGGCACGAGGGGCCGGATCCGGTCGACGGTCTCCTGGATAATGGTCTTTTCACCGATGATGTCCAGCAGGTGCTTCGGTTTTCTATCGCGGCTCCGCGGCCAGAACCGCGTTCCTTTCCCCCCGGCCATGATCACGGCAAACATGGGATGCAACCTCTCTTCATGGGATTTCTCTTCTCACCCCGCTGTGGCAACCGCCGTCCCTGGTGCGCCCGAGGAATCGAGGGCAGCAGGCTATGCGGACATGCATTGCGGATTCAGCCCGTTTTCCGCATTGCCGCGACCAGCTCCCGGACGGCCCCGGCCGATCGGTGCAGGGCCGTCTTCTCCTCGTCCGTGAGGTTGATTTCGATGATCTTCTCCACGCCGCCCGCGCCCAGCTTGACGGGCACGCCGACAAACAGGCCGTGAATGCCGTACTCCCCTTCCAGGTAGGCGGCACAGGGGAGGATTTTTTTCCGGTCCTTCAGGATGGCCTCCGCCATCTCCACGGCCGCCGAAGCGGGCGCATAGTAGGCGCTCCCCGTCTTCAGCAGGCCAACGATCTCCGCCCCGCCGTTCCGCGTGCGTTCCACCAGGGCGGCGATGCGCTCCGGGGGCATCAGTTCGGTGATGGGGATGCCGGCCACCGTTGAATAGCGGGGCAGGGGCACCATGGTGTCCCCGTGCCCGCCCAGGACGCAGGCATGGATGTTTTCGACGGAAACCTGCAGCTCCGCGGAGATGAAATGCCGGAACCGCGCCGCATCGAGGACACCGGCCATGCCGACCACGCGGCTCCTGGGGAATCCGCTGGCCTCGTAAGCCACATGGCACATGGCATCCAGGGGATTGCTGACGACAATAAGGACGGCCTTCGGGGAAAACGAGGCGACCTGCCGGGTCACGCTTTCGATGATCTTCCTGTTGGTGGCCAGCAGGTCATCCCGGCTCATTCCGGGTTTGCGGGGGATCCCCGCCGTGACGATGACGATGTCCGAACCGGCGGAAAGCTCGTAGGCGTTCGTCCCGATCAGCCGGGCGTCATGCTTCTCGATCGGCGCCGCCTCTGCCAGGTCCAGCGCCTTGCCCTGGGGCACCCCCTCGACAATGTCGACCAGCACCACGTCTCCCAGCGCCTTCTCCGCGAGACGCTGCGCCGCTGTCGCCCCCACGTTCCCGGCCCCGACCACCGTTATCTTCCGGTCCATAAAACCCTTTCCTTACATGTCTCTTCCAATGAAGCGCCTGCAAAGGCGTCCTTGCACCGACGCGGGAAAAGCCCGCCGCGCCGGCCAGGCATGGCGATCCGCCCGCCGAATCCCCACTTACAACAAGCGATCGATTAAAACAACCATTTATCAACAGGATTCGCCCCTTTTCCCTGTTGCAAAAATTGCGGAATTGATATAGATGCTGACGCCCTGAGTGAATTCACCCTGCAAGCCGCAGCCGGCCCCGGGAACAGCCCGGACGGTCACAAGCACGGCACGGAAAAGGAAGGCAGATGGCCCATCGAATCGAAATCGGCTTCAAAAAAGGCATCCGGGACGCCCTTGGTGAAAAAATCAAAAGGAGGATCGTGGAGAACCTGCACCTGGCCGTCGGCGAGGTGAAAACGATTGATGTCTACACCATCGACGGGCGAATGTCTCCGGGGGACCTGAAGAAAATCGCCGCCGGCCCCCTGTCCGATCCCGTGATTCAGTGTTTTGCCGTCGACGGCGGGCTCGCGGACCGCTTCGACTGGATGATCGAGGTGGGCTTCCGTCCCGGCGTGACGGACAACGTCGGCAAGACCGCCCGGGAGGCCGTCGCCCTGCTGCTGGGCCTCGATCCGGCGGAAGCGCCGCGGATCTACACCTCCCGCCAATACCTGATCGGCGGTCCCGTCGGGCGTAAAGGCGCCCGGGAGATCGCCTCCAGCCTTCTGGCCAACGAACTCATCGAGCGCTACGAAATCGTGGACGGCAAAACCTGGAACCGCCGCAAGGGAATGCCCGCCTTCGTTCCCCGGGTCACGGACAGCGCCATGCCGAAGGTGGCGGAGATCAACCTCAATGTCGGCGACGGGAAGCTCCTGAAGATCAGCCAGGACGGGGTTCTGGCCCTCAACCTCGAGGAAATGAGGATCATTCGGGACTACCTGAAGGACGGCGCCGTTCTGAAGGAGCGGAAAGCGGCCGGCCTGGGCCGCAGAATCACCGACGTGGAGCTGGAGTGCCTGGCGCAGACCTGGTCGGAGCACTGCAAGCACAAGATCTTCAACAGCCTCATCACCTACCGGGACGAGCGGGGCCGGGTCCGCGACATCGATTCCCTCTTCGACAGCTACATCCGCGCCGCCACCAGCCGGGTGCGGCGGCGCCTGGGCAAAAGGGACTGGTGCCTGTCCGTGTTCGTGGACAACGCCGGCGTCATCCGGTTCAACGAAGGCTACAATCTTGTTTTCAAGGTGGAGACACACAACTCGCCTTCGGCCCTGGACCCGTACGGCGGCGCGCTCACCGGAATCGTGGGCGTCAACCGGGACCCCTTCGGGACCGGGAAGGGCGCCAAGCTGATCTTCAACACCGATGTCTTCTGCTTCGCCCCGCCGGATTACGACAAGCCCCTGCCCCGGAGGATCCTGCACCCCCGGCGCATTTACGAGGGCGTCCGCGAGGGCGTCGAGCATGGCGGGAACAAAAGCGGGATCCCCACGGTCAACGGCTGCATCGTTTTCGACGAGCGCTATCTGGGCAAGCCCCTGGTCTACTGCGGCACCGGCGGGATCATGCCGGCGGTGATCAACGGCAAACCCACCCATGCAAAGGAAATCCTGCCGGGCGACCGGATCGTGATGACGGGGGGCCGGATCGGCAAGGACGGGATTCACGGAGCGACTTTCTCCTCCGAAGAGTTCCACGAGGGGTCCCCGGTGACGGCGGTGCAGATCGGTGACCCCATCACCCAGAAAAAAATGACCGATTTCCTTCTCCAGGCGCGGGACCTTGACCTCTACCGGACCATCACCGACAACGGCGCTGGCGGCCTGTCCTCCTCCGTGGGAGAAATGGCGCGCCTTTCGGGCGGCTGCGAGATCGACCTCGAAAAGGCGCCCCTGAAATACGCCGGACTGCAGCCCTGGGAGATCCTTCTGTCCGAGGCGCAAGAGCGAATGTCCCTGGCCGTGGCTCCCGAAAAGATCGGCGCCTTTCTGGCCCTGGCGAAGAAAATGGAGGTGGAGGCCACCGTCCTCGGCCGGTTCACCGATTCCGGGAAATTTCATGTCCGGTTCGGAGACCGGACCGTCGCCCTTCTGGGCATGGACTTCCTCCACAGCGGCGTGCCCCAGCTCCGCCTGAAGGCGCGGTGGCGGCCGCCCCGCCACCGGGAGCCCGATTCCCCGGAGCCGGCGGATCTGGGGGGGGCGCTGAAGGCCCTGCTTTCCCGGCTGAACATCTGCAGCAAGGAGTCCGTCGTCCGGCAGTACGACCACGAGGTTCAGGGCGGCAGCGTCGTCAAGCCCCTCGTCGGCGCCGCCTGCGACGGCCCCGGCGACGCCGCGGTCATCCGCCCCCTGCTGGATTCCTTCGAGGGCATCGTCGTGGCCAACGGGATCTGCCCCCGCTACAGCGACATCGACACCTACCACATGGCCGCCTGCGCCATCGACGAGGCCGTGCGGAATGCCGTTGCCGTGGGCGGTTCGCTCGAGCGGATGGCCGGCCTGGACAACTTCTGCTGGTGCGATCCGGTGCAGTCGGAAAAGACGCCCGACGGAGAATACAAACTCGCCCAGCTGGTCCGCGCCAACATGGCCCTCTACGACATCACGACCGCCTACGGGGTGCCCTGCATCTCCGGCAAGGACAGCATGAAGAACGATTACCAGATCGGGGACACGAAGATATCCATTCCCCCGACGCTGCTCTTCTCCACGATCGGCGTCGTCCGGGATGTGAGAAAGGCCGTGACGATGGACGCCAAACGGGCCGGCGATCTGGTCTATGTCCTCGGCCGCACGGACCGCGAACTGGGCGGCTCCGAATGGTATGCCCTGCGGGGCTTCACCGGCAACGGCGTCCCGAAGGTGAACGCCGGCAGGGCAAAAAGGCTCTACATGGCCCTCAGCCGGGCAATCGAGGCTGGCCTGGTGGCCTCCTGCCACGACTGCTCCGACGGAGGCCTTGCCGTGGCGCTGGCGGAGGTGGCCTTTGCCGGGGACCTCGGCCTGTCGGTGGATCTGGCGAAGGTGCCTGCCCGGGGCATTCGCCGGAACGACGAGCTGCTCTTTTCGGAGTCCCAGAGCCGTTTTGTCGTCACCGTTGCGGCGGGGAACGGGGCGGCCTTCGAGCGGATCATGAAAGGCGGCGCCTGCGCCCGGGCGGGCCGGGTGACTCGGGAAAAAATACTGAAAATCCGGGGCCTCAGGGGAGACACAGTCGTCAAGGAAAATATTGCCGTTCTGAAGAGGGCCTGGCAAAAGCCGCTGAATTTTTAAGGAATCCAAAATGCCCAGAAAAGTCAAAGCCATCGTCATCACCGGGAACGGGACGAACTGCGAAATGGAAATGGCCCACGCCTGCCGCCTGGCCGGCGCGGACCAGGTGGACATCGTCCACATCAGCCGGCTGCTCTACTGCGAGACCAGTCTGGATGACTACCATTTTCTCAACCTCCCCGGCGGCTTTCTGGACGGCGACGATCTGGGCTCGGCCAAGGCAGGGGCAAACCGGATCCTGCACGCGCGCGTCAAAACGGACCCGACCGCCCGAAAGGAAAAGCTGCAGGACCAGTTCAGCCGTTTCATAAAGGCCGGAAAGCTGATCCTGGGCGTCTGCAACGGATTTCAGTTGCTGGTGAAACTGGGAACGCTGCCCGGCTTCGACGGCGCCTGCTTCAGGCAGACGGCCACCCTGTCCTTCAATGACTCCGGCCGCTTTGAGGACCGCTGGGTCTATCTGAAACCCAACCCGTCCTCTCCCTGCGTTTTCACGAGAGGCGTCCGGAAACTGTATCTGCCCGTCCGCCACGGCGAGGGCAAGTTCATCCCCCGGGACGGCGATACCCTGGAGCGGCTGCATCGTGATCACCACATCGTCCTTCAGTACAGTCATGAGGATTGCCGGACCGTCGCGGTGGATTACCCCGCCAATCCCAACGGCGCCGTGGACGCCATTGCCGGCATCTGCAGCGGAACGGGGCGGATATTCGGCCTCATGCCCCACCCGGAGGCCTATCTGCACCGCACCAACCATCCCCGGTGGACCCGGGAAAAGCTCCCGGAGGAAGGCATGGGGCTGGCCCTGTTCAGGAACGCCGTAAAATTCATCCGCAGCCGGGCATTCTGACGGTTTCATTACTTTTTTTGCGAGAGCATCAATTTTTTAAGGAAAATCATGAGGGCCTACAGGATCCACAACACAATCATTGCCGCCGATATTCCGGAGGAAGCCCTTGAATTCTACCGCGAGGAAATCAGCGGTGCGCTGCCGGATGTCATCGGGGAGGCGGATTACGCCGCGACCGTCACCTGCCTCGACGGGATAACCCGAACCGTTAAAGAGCGGATCCATGAAGTAATGGACGCCCGCAACGCCTGGCTGCTGATGGGCGTCCCCTGCGAGCTCCACTGGCCTTTTGTCGTCGGAACCCTGAGATAGACCCCTCCGTCATCTTTATCCTTGTGTATTCTCCCTGCCGCTGGTATATAGCCTCCCTTTTTGTTGACGGGGGTTTATCATGGAAATGGGAATCTTGGGGCTTCCCCAGAGCGGCAAGAGCACGTTATTCGAAATCATGACCGGGGGCAACGGCCGGGACAGCCGTGGTGAGCCCTGCCAGCGGGGCCTGGCGGCCGTTCCGGACAGCCGTTTCGATCATCTCGTGAACATATTCCGGCCCTTAAAAGTATCACCCGCCCGGGTCCCCTTTATCGATGTCCATTTCCGGGGCGACCATCCCGGGGACTCGATCCGTCAGAGTCTCAACGGAACGGACGGACTGATTCATATCGTGGACGGTTTTACCACCGGGGATGCCCGGGAGATCGTCAGTCATTATCGCAAACTGGCCGACGACCTGATCCTGTCTGACCTGCTCATTGTGGAAAACCGGCTGGACCGAATGGCCCGGGTTCCGGCCAAGGCCCTGAAACCGCTTGATCAATTACACCGGCAGATCCTGCCCCGCCTGAAAGAGGGCCTCGAGAAGGGAGTGCCGCTCCGGGCACAGAACCTTTCCGGGGAAGAGATCTTCTCCCTCAAGAGTTTTTCCTTTCTGTCCATCCGCCCCGAACTGGTCGTCGTCAATCTGGGTGAAAGCAGTCCGCCGGCGACCGATGCCTTCCGCGATATGACGGATATCCTTATACCGGTGATCGACATCAGCTGCCGCATCGAGGCGGAACTGGTCGGTCTGACACTGTCTGAACAGAAGGAATTTCTCAGCGATCTTGGCGTTGAAGAACCGGCCTTCCGGCGCGTGATCCGGGAGTCCTTCTCGCTCCTCGGCCGCATCTGCTACTTCACCGTCGGCGAGGACGAGGTGAAGGCCTGGGTCATCCCGGCCGGCTCACGTGCGCCTCAGGCCGCAGCGGCCATCCACAAGGATTTCGAGCGGGGATTCATCAAGGCGGAGGTCGCAAGCTATGAGGACTTTGTCGCCTGCGGCAACACCCTCGCCGGGGCGAAAGCGGCGGGCAAGCTGCGCCTGGAAGGCAAGGATTATATCGTCCAGGATGGGGATATCATCTCCTTCCGCTTCAACATCTGAAATTATTTCATCATGCCGGGCAGGAACAGGGCGATCTGGGGAAAGACGGTGATGAGCACCGTAGCCAGGAGCATAAGCAAGAAGAAAGGCAGGGCGGCCTTGGCGATCTTGAAGAGACTGTCGTTATTGAGGCCGCTGATGACGAAGAGGTTGAACCCCACGGGCGGTGTGATCTGGGCCAGCTCGATCATGAGGACGAGATAGATGCCGAACCAGACGGTGTCGAACTTGGCCGCCTCGATGAGGGGCAGGACAAGGGGGGCCGTCATGACGATCATGGAAAACCCGTCGATCAGGCAACCCAGGATCAGATAAAGAACGGTCAGGATAATGATGAGGGTGTAGGGGGAAAGCCCCATCTCGATGACGTAGGTGGTCAGTGCCCGGGTAATCCCCAGGAAACCGAAGACGTTGGAGAGATAGGCGGCCCCCATGACGATGAGCATGATCATGCAGCTCGTCTTCACGGAACCGATCAGACTGACCTTGAAGACCTCCCAGGTGAGGCTTCTGGTTACAGCGGCAAAGAAGAGGGCGCCGACAACGCCGAGGGCGCCGGCCTCCGTCGGCGTCGCCCAGCCCATGTAAATACTGCCCAAAACGGCGAAGATCATGATGATGACCGGGGCGATGGCCGGGATGGCCTCCATCCGGTCCCGCCAGGTATAGCGGTCGTCGCCCCGCGGGGCCAGCTCCGGACTGATCAGGCAGCGGATGAGGATATAGGCGCTGAACATGCCGGCGATCATGAACCCGGGGATGAACCCGGCGATAAAGAGCTTGCCGATGCTCACATCCCCGATAATCCCATAGACCAGCATGACCATGCTGGGAGGGATCATGAAGCCCAGGGTCCCCGCCCCGGCCAGGGAGCCGATGGAGAGATCGTAATCATAATTCCTCTTCGTCAGTTCCGGAACGGTGATCTTGCCCACCGTGGCCGTCGTGGCGGCGGAAGAACCGCTGACTGCGGCAAAAAAAGTGCAGGCCATGATGTTGACGTGGACGAGGCGTCCGGGGATCGCATCCATCCAGGGGGAAAGGCCCTTGAAGAGATTCTCCGATATCTTGCTCCGAAAGAGGATCTCCCCCATCCAGATAAAGAAAGGCAGAGCCATCATCGTTGAACTGCTCGTATTGTTCCAGGCGATATTGGAAAGGATGGAGCCGAAGGAGACATCGCTGAAGAAGAAGAACCCGCCGATCCCGACGAGAAAGAGGGAAATGCCGATCCAGATCGATCCCCCCATAAAAAGGATGAGGAGACCGATAATCGTTGCGGAGACAGGCCCTAAATCCACTTTAAGTTAACGCCTCCCCCATTCTTTTATCTTCCCAATTCATCTGTTTCTTCAAGGATGCGGAGCCCCTGCGTATCGCCGCGGAGCATGGCCACACCCTTGAGAAACTCGGCGAGAAACTGGAGGGTCATGAGGAAGGAACCGAAGGGCATGAAGAACTGGGGGATAGCCAGAAGGGTCTCCGAGACGTGCATCGATTTCGACCCGCTGACGAAGGAATCCCAGAAGAACACATAGGTGTACCCTGTGAGTGCGATACAGAAAATGAATCCGACGGTGAAGCAAACCATATTGAAATAAATCCGGCTTCGCCCCTTGACGAAATGGGGGAGCATCATCATCCGGATATGGCCGCGCTCCCGCAGGGTATAGGCCAGGCCGCAGAAGGTCATGGCTGCCATCAGGTAGCCCGAATATTCGTCGACGACATACAGGGTCTTGGAAAGCCCCGTGCGGGCGACAATCTCGGTGACGGTCAGAATGAGGGCGACGGCCATCATGATGCCGGCCACCCAGCCGTTGAAGCCCGATATTTTGTCGATGAGGTTGATGATCTTGTTCATGGCCTGCAAGGAAAAGGGACCGCGGAGCCCATGCTCCGGGGTCCCTTTCCGTGATTCAAACAAGGCAAGGAGTCAGCGTTTGACCTTCTTTCTGAACTCCGCATAGATCTTCTGGGCATCGGGCGGCGCGCTCTTCAGCCATTCGGCCCGGATGTTTTCCGTAAGTTTTTCCAGATCCGCCACAAGCTGCTTGGAGGGCGGCACCGTCACGATTCCGTTCTTGTTGCTGATGGCGACCATGTCGCCGTCCCATTTCCTCACGCCCGCCCACATGCTCTTCTCCATCTCCCGGCCGGCCTTCACGAGGGCATCCTGATGGGCCTTGGGCAGCTTGTCGAAGGCCTTCTGGTTCACGGTGACCATGTTTGTGGCAATCGTGATGTTGAACGGCTCGAAATACTTGAGAACTTCCCAGAATTTCGCGTCCACGGCCGTGGGCGACGAGGTCATCACCGAATCGATGACGCCGGTCTGGAGGGATGTGTAGACCTCGCTGAAGGGCAGCGCCAGCGGCGTTGCGCCCGCGGCTTCCATCACGAGCGCTCCGTTCTTGTCATAGGTGCGGGTCTTGAGGCCCTTCATGTCGGTCAGGGTGGTGATCTTCTTCTTGGTCCAGAGGCCGGCGCCGGGCCAGGGGGCGGTGTAAAGGATCTTCTGGCCCCACTTCTGGGCGGCCTTGTCGAAATAGGGCCGGGAAATATCGAGGAGCATGTGCAGTTCGTCAAAATTCCGCACCAGGAAGGGGAGCGTGACGATCTGGAGGATCTTCTCATCCCCGGCAACGCCGCTGATCAGCATGTCGGAGACGGGCACAAGACCGTCGCGGACGACCTTGAGCAGCTCCGGCCCCTTGTACCCCAGCGCGCCGCCACTGTGGACCACCAGTTCAAGCTCGCCCTTGGTTGCGGCGCTGACTTTCTTGGCGAACTCCTCCAGGCCTTTGCTGTGTTCATTCTTGGGCGGCCAGACCGAGTTGGCGTTCCACGTCGTTTTGGCCATCACCGGCGCGACAATCAGCAGTGAAAAGACCGCTGCTGCGACAAAGACCGCTAAAATTCTCCTCATGTTCATGTCTCCTTTCCGATGTTTTCGAATGATTTCAGACCCCCTTATGCGGCGCGGAGTATACGGTCTGGGTAACGATATGTCAAGATGAATGAACCTGAAAAGACGCGAGGCGGCTCTGCTTTTCCTTCCACAGCGCCTCCGCCTCCTCCAGGCCGATCCTTTCAAAGATCACGAAATCCCCGGCCGCCAGGTGGGCGAGCCGGTCGAGGTCCGCCCTGGCAATGACAGCCGCCCGCGCGTATCCGCCGATCGTCCTTTCGTGAAGCATGATGATCGGCAGGCCATCACCGGGGATCTGCACCGTTCCCGCCACAATGCCGTCGGAGATAATGCTTTTCCCGACATCCGCCCCGAAGAGGAGCGGCGTCCCTTCCAGACGGATCCCCGTACGGTTCGAAAGTCCGGATACGGTGTAGAGGGTCTGTGCGCCCTTCTCCCAGAAGAGACGGCGGGACTCCTCCGCGAAATAGCCGGCCTCGGGCCCTTCCATGACCCGCAGTTTGTGGGGAGGGTGCATGGCGGGGATCAGGCTTCCCGGAATCAGTTTCACGTCCGGTTCCAAAACCCCGTCAAAGACAATGGCGTCGCCGGCTTTGAGCGGTTGGCCGTTCAAGCCACCGAATCCGCATTCCAGGTTGGTGGCATAGCTGCCCATCACCCGGGCCATCCCCGGCGTGCCCGAAAAGCCGACATAGTAGCGGAGGCCTTCCGTGACCTCCCGGACGTGCAGGACGCTGCCCCTCTTCGCCCGGAACGCCGTCCAGGGCCTTACGAAGGAT
The DNA here is from genome assembly GCA_963709485.1 of uncultured delta proteobacterium. GTDB lineage: Bacteria > Desulfobacterota > Syntrophia > Syntrophales > Fen-1087 > JAXDBM01. Next base: position 379,525 of record CAVPWE010000001.1, on the reverse strand, counting down.
TCGCCGAGGAAGGCCTTGACCCTCGCGCCGGTGATGGCAAAGGTCACGTCGGCGTCGAAGTGCAGGGCAAAACCGGGACCGATCGCCTCGATGACCGGCGCGCCCCCGTTGCCCGTCAGATGGTAGAGGGCCCGGCAGGCATAGGCGTCCAGCGCGGAAGAGGAGGGAACACCCGCGGCGGCGTGGCCGAAGCGCCCCAGATCAACGATCAGCGCGTACAGGCCTGGATTTTGAACGGTCAGCATGTTCATGGCGATTCCGGACTCATGTTATGGCCGTAAAGCGCACCTTGTCGCCGATCTGCATCAGGCTGTGCGGCTCGCCGTAGGGATCGAACAGCCTGGCGTCCGTGTGGCCGATGATCTGCCATCCCGCGGGGGATGCAAAAGGATAGATCCCGGTCTGCCGCTGGGCGATGCCGACGGATCCGCCCGGGATCCTCGTCCGCGGCGTTTCCAGCCTCGGCGCCTCGATCCGCGCATCCAGGATTCCCAGGTAGGGGAAGCCGGGCGTGAACCCGACGGTGAAGACCGTGTAAAGGATCGAACCATGGATTTGGACGACTTCGTCCGCAGAAAGGTTCACATGGGCGGCGACAAAGGGCAGGTCCGGGCCGAGCTTGCCGCCGTAGCGCGTCGGAATCTCGTGGACCCTCGGCGGCGGCGGCTCCACCGACGGCAGGTCTTCAAGGCGCTCCTCCAGGAAAGCCCGCAACGATTCGAAACCGGCCGCTTCCCGGTCATAGACCACGACGCAGGAGCAATAGGAGGGGATGATGTCCCTGATCTCCGGGCGGGAAATGGACCGGAGAAGAAAGAAGGCCCTGCGGACCTTTTCATGCACCTCCAGGTCGATGCGGTCTCCGAAGATGATCCGCAGCGCATTCTCGGCATACCGTTGAATGGTCACAGGAGGTCCCCCAACGGTTTCAGTCGGATGTTTGCCTGCCGGCAGCCGTCGTGGATTTTCGCCGCCGCCTCGATGCTCTCCGGGTTGTCCCCGTGAAGACACAGGGTGTCGATGTCCAGTTCGATCCAGCGGCCGCTGACGCTTTCCACGCCCCTTCTCAGAATCATGTCCGTGGCCCGGCGGGCGATCACCTCCGGATCGTGGAAGACGGCCCCGGGAAGCTTCCGGGACAACAGTTCCCCCGCGTCGGTGTAGCTGCGGTCGGGAAAGGCCTCCAGCGCGACGCGCAATCCCTCACGCCGGCAGTGCTGCTTCAGAATGGCGGCGCGCCGGGTGGCCAGGGTCAGGAAGACAGCGCCACCAAAAGCCAGGTCCAGCGTACGGGCGATTTTCATGAACAGGTCTTCCTGATTGACCAGGTGATTGTAAAGGGCGCCGTGGAGCTTCACGTGCTGCAGGGAAAGGCCGTACCGGCCAAGGAACCCCTTCAGTGCCCCCACCTGGTAGACCAGATCATTGATGAGATCCTCCTCGGCGATGTCCATGAAGCGCCGGCCGAAGCCGGCCCGGTCGGGAAACCCGGGATGGGCGCCGGCTCCGATGCCGTGATCCCGGCAGAGGCGGACGGTCCTGTCCATCACGGAGGGGTCGGAGGCGTGGAAACCGCAGGCAATATTGGCGGAGGTGATGAAAGGGGCGACCGCCGCATCGTTGCCGATGGTGCAGGGGCCGCAGGATTCCCCCATGTCACAGTTGAGGTCGATCGAAAGGTTCATGGCAGTCTCGCATGGAAGCGGGCGAAATATCGGAAAAGCGCCCGGTCATGTCAATGATATTTCAAGCAAGCGGACCGGCGCCGGTGCATGCGCCGGATGGTGTTCATACGGGACTGTCGGGCATTCGGATTCATGCCGCAAGAGCCGCGATGCCTCAGCAGGATTCGGACCGGCGCCGCAGGGAGGCTTCGATGAACCTGCCGAAAAGGGGATGGGGCTTCGTCGGCCGGGACTTGAATTCGGGATGGAACTGGCAGCCCAGAAACCAGGGATGATCTTTCAGCTCGACAATCTCCGCCAGACGCCCGTCCGGCGACAAGCCGGTTATCCGCAGGCCCCTCTCGATCAGCGCCGCCTTGTAGTCGTTGTTGAATTCGTAGCGGTGACGGTGCCGTTCGCTGATCTGTTCCACTCCGTAGGCCTCATGGGCCCGGGAGTCGCGATCCACGATGCAGGCATAGGCACCCAGACGCATGGTGGCGCCCTTTTCCGTCAGGTGCTTCTGCTCCGGCAGGAGGTCGATGACCGGGTACGGCGTCCCGGGATTGAATTCGGTGCTGTTGGCCTTCGCCATGGCGCAGGCATTCCGGGCGTATTCCACCACGGCCATCTGCATGCCCAGGCAGATGCCGAAGTAGGGGATGCCCCTCGTCCGGGCATGTTGGACGGCGGTGATCATGCCCTCGATCCCCCGGTCGCCGAACCCGCCCGGGACGAGAATGCCGCCCACATCGTCCAGTTGGCCCCCCAGCCCCTCCTTTTCGATCCTCTCGGAATCGACAAAGCGCAGCTGGACCCGGCAGTTGTTGGCAATGCCGCCGTGAACCAGGGCCTCGTTGAGGCTTTTGTAGGAATCGGTCAGGTTCACATATTTCCCCACGATGGCGATGCAGACCTCCCCGGCGGGGCGCGTCATCCGTTCCACCACGTCCTCCCAGGCTTCCAGGTGGGGACGCCCTGTCCAGATGTTCAGGAGATCCACGATTTTCTGATCCAGGCCCTCCCGGTGATAGACCAGGGGAACCTCGTAGATGCATCCCACATCCTTCGCCGTGAAAACGGCCGCCACCTCGACGTTGCAGAACAGGGAGATTTTCCGCTTGATGTCGTCGGAGAGGAAATTCTCCGTCCGGCACAGCAGGATGTCCGGCTGGATGCCGATCTCCCGAAGGGCCGCGACGCTGTGCTGCGTGGGTTTCGTCTTGACCTCGCCCGCCGTCTTGATGAAGGGCACCCAGGTCAGATGGATGAAGATGGCATTTTCCCGACCGACCTCGTTGCGGAACTGCCGGATCGCCTCCAGAAAGGGAAGGCTCTCGATGTCGCCCACGGTCCCGCCGATCTCCACGATGGCCACATCGAACCCCGACGCCGTATTCCTGATGTAGTCCTTGATCTCGTTGGTGATATGGGGAATCACCTGGACGGTCTTTCCCAGGTAGTCACCCCGCCGCTCCTTGGAGATGACGGAGAAGTAGACCTGTCCGGTGGTCAGGTTGTTGCACTTCCCCATGCGGGTGCCGAGGCAAACCGTTCGTAATGGCCCAGGTCCAGGTCGGTCTCCGCCCCGTCGTCGGTCACGAAGACCTCGCCGTGCTGGAAGGGGCTCATGGTCCCCGGGTCGACATTGATGTAGGGATCCAGCTTCTGGTTGGTCACCCGCAGTCCCCGGCATTCCAGGAGCGCCGCGATGGACGCCGCGGCCAGTCCCTTGCCCAGGGAGGAAAGCACGCCGCCGGTGACAAATATGAATTTCGTTTCTTTCAAATTTCTAATTTTTGGTCAGGTTCTTAATGGCAACGCCCCGGTCCTTCAGACGCCTGTTGTTGGCCAGGAGCTCCCTTCCGGCGATCCGGTCGATTACGTAGATCAGGTTGCCGCCTTTTTCGGCGTAGGCCTGGCCATAGGAGATGGGGATCTCCGGGATCACGCCGCCCAAGAGCGAACGCGCCACGGATTCGACTTTCCGTTCGCCGTTCGCCAGCAGCAGGACCGTCCCTGCCTGGTAAACGAGTTCGGCGCCCATGGAGACGGCATAGTTCGGGGAATCGCCTGCGGTGCGGAAATGGCCGTCCTTCACGGCATTGGCGATGGTATCGTCGTCCAGCCGGACCAGCATGACGGAAGAGCCCTTGAAGGGGATGCCCGCCTCATGAAAGGCCACGTGGCCGCGACCGCCCACCCCGATAACCTGAAGGTCAATTCCCCCCGCCGCCCGGATCTTCCGGCCGTACCCCTCCAGGATGTCCTTCCGGAGCCAGGCAAGATAGGCGGATGCCGTTTTTGTCTTGATGGCAATGGACTTCCCCGCGTCCGTCCCCCGGAACGCCCAGTCCTTCGGATTCTCCTTCAATTCCCGGATCAACATTTTCTGATCGATCAGCGAACCGCAGGGCAAGCTGGTTTCAATGAATTTGTTCCGGAGGAGCCCGAAAAATTCCTGGATCATGAAATAGGCGTAGCTTTCCGGATGAAGCACCCGCTGCTGCGCGTTTTCGCCGGGCAGGCCCACGTACTCGTCGAGGTTGAAGCTCCGGATGCGGCCGGAATCGAACTGCCCGCGATTGGCCGCCCGCGCCAGGTGTTTGTAAAGTCCCGTGGGCGTATTGCCCGTGGCAAGCCCCAGCACAACCTCTTCTTTCCTCTTGAGGGTATCAATGATTTTCTTAACGACGATGTCAGCGGCCACCTCGCTCATGTGGTTGAAGTCTTCCGTGACAAAAACGTTGATCCCCATGGCCTGTCCCTCCGTTCAATCGATCAGCCGAGTTCGCCGCGCACAATATCGGCAATCTCTTTACAATACTTTTCCGTCACCTCGGCGGACGGTCCCTCCACCATCACCCGGCACATGTTCTGAGTGCCGGAATAACGGACCAGGACGCGCCCCTCGTCGCCGAGCGCACGCTCCACCTGCCGGATCGCCCCGATGAGCCGGGGAACGGTCTCGATATCGGGCTTCCGCTGCACGTCCACATTGATCAGCTTCTGCGGAAAGATGTCCATCATGGCCGCCATCTCGGAAAGGGGCTTCCCCCCCGGACCATGGCCGCGATCAGCTGCATGGCGGCAATGATGCCGTCACCCGTGGTGTGGTGGTCGAGGAAGATCATGTGCCCCGCTTCCTCGCCGCCGATGATCGATCCCATGCTCAGCATGTCCTCGAGGACATAACGGTCCCCCACTTTGGAGGCGTGATGCTTGAATCCGAATTTCCGGCAGGCGACCCGCAGGCCCAGGTTGCTCATGACGGTGGTAACGAGCAGGTCGTTTTTCAGTTTTCCGTCCTTCTTGAGCATGTTTGCACAGATGATAAGGACCTGGTCGCCCGTAATTTCCCTGCCCTTTTCGTCCACGGCGATCAGACGGTCGCCGTCCCCGTCAAAGGCCAGGCCGATGGCCGCTCCGCTCTCCACCACCCTTTTTTTCAGGCTCTCTGTGTGCTGCGAGCCGCATCGGTCGTTGATGTTGACGCCATTGGGCGTGTTGTGGATGACTTCCACTTCGGCCCCGAGCTCGGTGAACGCATCGGGCGCGACCCTGTAGGTGGCGCCGTTGGCCGTGTCGAGGACGACTTTCATCCCCTCCATGGACAGATTGCGGGGAAAGGTGTTCTTCAGAAAGACGATGTAACGCCCGTGGACGTCTTCCATGCGGTAGGCTTTGCCCATGCCCTTTGCCGTCGGCAGAAGTTCGGCAAGTTTCCGGTTGAGGATCAGGTCTTCAATGTGATCCTCCTCGTCGTCGGTCAGCTTGAAGCCGTTCCCGCCGAAGATCTTGAGCCCGTTGTCCTGGTAGGGGTTGTGGGAAGCGGAGATGACGATGCCGGCATCGGCGCGCATGCTCTGCGTGATAAAGGCGATGCCGGGGGTCGGCAGCACGCCGACCAGGTAGGGGCACCCCCCCATGGACGTGATGCCCGCCTCCAGGGAGCTTTCCAGCATGTACCCGGAAATCCGGGTGTCCTTTCCGATGATCACGCGGGCGCGGTGCCCGTTCTTTCGAAAAACATGCGCCACGGCCTGACCGACGCCGAATGCGATTTCCGCGCTCATGGGGTGCCGGTTCGCCTCACCCCGGATCCCGTCGGTTCCGAATAATTTACCCATTCCTTTTCTCCTTCATGATGTGATTCATTGCAGGTTTTTGAACAAATTCAGGGATGGCAGGAGCGTTGCGGCCCTTGCGCAGAGATCATTCACGAGACCGTCAAGCCACCGGACGCCCTTTGCGGAGATCTCCGCCGGGAGGCCCTGAATCGCCTTGATATAGTTCGCACGGTCATTTCCCGCCGCCTTCCGGAAGGCCTTGAGGAATTCATCCCGGAATCTCTCCGTTCCGTCGCTTTGCACCCGCTCCTGCAATGCGCCCGCCACGGGTCCAATCTGCTCATGAAATTCCCGCTTCGGCCGGGCCGATTCCGGCGAATGTTCCGAAGCTTGCGAGCCGGCGGCCTTTGCCGCCATCGCCTCGAGCCTCTTGATGCGCTCCTTTCTCGCAAGGGCAAGCTGGTCCATGACACCGCCAAAGAGGAACGCCCCGTATTCCTGCACTTCCAGAAAGGGCTTCCGCACCTCCCGGTACCACGCTTCCAGTGCCGACAGATTGGCCAGGTACAGGATGTTGTTTTCCACGATGCGCCGGAAACTGGGGTATGCCGCCGGCACGAATTCTTTCGCGCCTCCGCTGCAGGCCCCCGCGCGGATCAGTTTGTTGCCCTCCGGATGATCCTCCCTCAGAACGCAGCCGGCCGCCACGACATTGCCGTATCCCAGGCGCAGCGGCCCGATCATGCCCCCCTGGCCGCCCAGAAAGATCGGGGGCTGGTTCAGCATGACGCCCCGCGGCACGTCGCCGATCAATGAAGGCGTCGTCTTGTCCGCGTCGGGGGTAAAGTTGAAATGGATGTAGGAGCTCCCTACCTCGCTGTGGTCCTTGCGGCTTGTGCCGCCGGCCATCAGGCAGTCGCAGAAGTTGATCAGGCTCCCGAGCGTCACGAAGGGGAACAGGATGGTCTGCTTCAATCCGACACAGTGGGCGCCGCCGGCCTCTTCTTCCAGGATGGAGCCCTCGCGGACGTGCGCGCCCATGCTCATGTTCGCCTTCTCCAGGAAGACGGACCGGCTGAAGAAACCACCCTTCAATTCAACACCGGCTCCAAGCTGACAGTCCTCAATGGTCGCCGGACCCTCGGATCCGAGCTTGCAGTCCGCCGATATCACAGTCTTTTTCCCGTAAATTCTGCAGCCCGGATAAAGGGTGACGCCCTTCGCGGAGATCCGGTCGATACCGACGTCATCACCGATATCGAGGGTCAGCGGATTGGGGATATCCACCCCTCTCCGGATCAATTGAGCGATTTTCGCCTCGGCTCTCGGTTTCAGTTCCATTGAACCTCCTGGGTGCGCTGCCGTCGGATGTAAAACCGACGCTGTTTACCAGTTATCGCCATGCAGGTCAATATGATTTTATGAGATCGGGTCCAATGCAACGATCCTGAAGAAATCACCGGAAATGATCAAAAAGACCGGAAATACGAAACTTTTGCTATTCGCTCAGCCTCATCCGGATCTGGCCGGCAATGATTTCGACCGGTTCGCTGAAGAGAGACTCGAGTGAAATGGACTCGAGATACCGGTCGCTCCACGGGAGGTTGTATTCGTTGATCAGGTTGCGGATGTCGTTGAACCGGTATCCCAGAACGGCAATCTTATCCGGCAGGCTCAGCGTTTCGTTGTAGAGGATGTGAACGAGGAGCAGGTTTCGGACTCCCGGGCCTTCGCCCAGCAGCGGGACGATGATGATCGGCGCCCCGTCCGTCTTGCCGCGGCCGGCATAGACATGGCCCATGCTGACGATGGTTCTCTTCGCGCCCATGAGCAGGCTGGAACGCTCCACCCGCGATTTCATTCCGACGGCAATGCCTCCCCGATTCACGATGGCGATGGTGGAGGCATCCTGGGGAACCCCGTCCGCGTCCAGGTTGTTGACGGCGTACAGGGTATAGCCTCGAACGGCCGAAACGGCCTTCTGGATCGTGCGAACGGCGATGATGTTCCTGCCGGTCAGCAGCCGGAGCGAGAAGTTCAATTCCTTGAGCAGCTGGAAAACAATCCCTTCCGGGGGCTGCTCTTTGCGGCTCGTCCCCACCGTTACCGTCTTCGCCTGGTGCCGGATCGCGTCGATCGGCCTGGAAAGTTCATCGATGGCATGGCCGAGGCAGATGTCCAGCCGGTCAACGGGGGAAACGGCCTGATCCGGGAAATCCTGCCAGAAATCCTCCAGGGGGATCTTGCCGACCACGTATTTGAGCAGCAGCACCATGTCGGCGATGGTGTTCACGCCGGTCATCGAAAAACCGTGGCCGTTCAGCCGCCGGTGCAGGGCCGACGTGAAGTCCGTGATCATGTGACGGAATTGCCGGTCGGCGATCTTTTCATAGAATGGAAGCGGGCGCTTCCCCGCATCGGTTACGGGGTCATTCAGGCGGCTCCGGAATTCCCGGAAGAACAGGGCCTCCTCGTCGATCAGGCAGGCCGCGTAATAGCCCCAGAGATGGCCCGCCAGGGTATTGAGAATGACGGGGATCGGCATTTCCGCCCGGGGGATGGGGATTACCGCGTCGGCGATGGGATCGAACCGTTCCTCGTTCTCGTCGGCAAAAACGATGACGCCCGCCTTGTGGGCCTTGAAGATGGCCACATCCTTGACGATATCCCCCGTAACCGCCTCCGGGCTGCCCGCGGCACAGACTATGATCAGGGGCTCCGCGGAAAGATCGATGTGCTTTTTGTTCTCCACCACATCCGAGGAGATCGTCTTGTAGCAGAGTTCGCTGAGCTTGATCCGGATCTCGTCGGCCGCGGCCTTGTTGGGCCCGCTGCCGACGACGGCCCAGTATTTTTTCCGGCTTGCAAGATTCAGGGCCGACTGCCTCAACGCTTCCCGGCGGTCCAGGACCCGCTTCATCATCGCCGGCGCCTGTTCCAGGCTGCGCAATGCGTCGGCAATGCGGTCGTCGGACATCGTCTTCAGCAACTGGGCAAAATACAGGCCCAGAATGTTCCCGGCCACGATCTGGGAATAGAACGCTTTGGTGGACGCCACGGACATCTCGATGTCCCGGCCGTCGCTGGTGTAGAAGACCCCGTCGGATTTGCCGGTGATGTCTGACTGGCGCCTGTTGACGATGGCGATGACCGGCGACCCCCTCTCCACGGCCATCGCGACGGCGCGGTTGGTGTCCGTCGTGGTCCCGGACTGGGTGATCGGAATGACCAGGGTGTCCTGCAGAAGGTCGGTCAGGTAAAAACCGCTCAGTTCGGACGCAATCTTCGCCTCGATCTTGATGCGCGCCCCCTGAAGATATCGTTCCAGTGCATCCGCCACAGCGGCGCCGGCAACGGCCGCCGTTCCCTGCCCGATGACGACGATGCGTCGAATGCCGTCGTTTCCCAGGGCGGTTCGGATCTTGTCCGGCACGATGTCGGCGTCGAGATTGAAAAAAACCTGCCGGCGGCCGTCCTCCCCTGCCCGAATCCGGTATTTACCCAGCAGGGTCTTGTGGACGGACTGGACCGATTCATTGATTTCCTTGAGGAAAAAATGGGGATAGGCACCGCGGTCGATGTCCCGGGTCGTCATCTCGGCCTTGCGAATGTCCGACGGCTGCCAGTCCAGGGCCGCCCCGTTATAGTAAAAGGATTTGATTCCGGAAACGCCCCCCGCCGTATCCTGGTCCAGGACAATGATCTGGCCGGCGGAACCGGGATCTTCCGGAATGGAAAGCTTCTCGCCGTCCATTTGAATGAACAGGGGCGTCTCTTCCACCAGACCGTACAGTTCCGAGGAAAAGAGATACCGGTCCGGAGCGATGCCGACGTAAATCGTCTGCCCGCTCCCCTTCAGGGCCAGGAAGATCCGGGACGGTTCCAGGTTGCTGACCATGGCAATGGCATGCGACCCTTCGAAATCGCCGGCGGCCCGGCGGAAGGCCTCCGTCAGATCGCATCCCTCCATGAGGTATCTCTCGATCTGCAGCGGGATGATCTTGGTGTCCGTCGTCAGCTCCGGCGCAATGCGTTCCGCGCCGTTCTCGATCCGGCGCCGGAGATCGGGATAATTATCCACGTCGCCGTTGAGCACCGCGCTGATGGTCCAGGCCCCCTCGCCGTAGGCCGGAAAGTTCTTGATGTGTCCGTCAAGCGTGTAATTGTTGACGGGATGGCAGTTGTCTTCGGTAATGGAACCCACCGAGGCCCACCTCGTGTGGGCCAGCGCCGTCTCCAGAATTGCGCTCCCGGAGGCAAATTCGCGAAAGACCGCATCGTCCGCGACCGTTTTTCTGAGTTCCCGGATATTCCGTCCCAGCTCACCGATAATCGATGCGGTCTTATAGGTAAAGGACAGACGGGGCAGGCCTTCCGTCACCCGGATGGAACCGTTGGCCAGGTCTCCGGCGACCGCCCTTTGCGTGAAGTCTTCACGGATGCCCTTTTCCTGAAGGCGGCCGAGGACATCGGCAAGGTCATCCGGGCTGCCCAGGGTGAAAGAAAGCTGAATGCCGGCCGAATCCCGACCCCTCACTTCCAGGCGGTCCAGACAATTGAGAAGAAAGTTGATCTTCCGGTATTTTCCGAACGCGGCGGATGGAATCTCCCGGGGATGCTTGGCGCCGGCCAGCCCGCAGATCCTTTGAATATTGTCGAGAAGGTCCTTTTCCAGGGCCCAGCCGATATCCTTCACCTGGACCAGACGGCTGTTGATGATTTCCAGATCGCCGGTGGTAAAGCGGTCGGCATTTGCTTCGAGAACGCTTTCCTCCTCGGCAAGGCAGGCGTTTATTTCTCTTGCAAGGGCCTTCATCCGCGCCGTTCGGTCCGAATCGAAAAAAAGCCGCTCGAAAACATCGTCCCGCTTCAGGTCCTGAATCGCCTGTTCCATGCCCGCAAGGGCATCCGTCCCGTCCAGGTACCGGTCGGAAGCAATGGACCCGGCCAGAATTTCGCGGATATTCCGCTTCCTGATTCTTTCAAACAGAACGGCGGCAGATTCGTATTTGTGGAAATCCTCCGGTCTGTCTGCTTTCTTGACCGTCAGAATGCCGGCCAGACCACAGCAGAGGATGTTTTCAGACAGGGGAAAGATGATCAAAGAAGGCGCCGCAACGCGACGCGGATCGACGCCCGCGTGAATTTTCCATTGTTTCAGTTGTTGAATGGCTTGATAGCAGAAATTCCTGATCATGTCGTCTTTTTCAGCGCATCCAGTCCCAGTTTTGCCATTTTTCTCTGGAAGGTGTTCCTGTTCATGCCGAGATAAGTTGCGGCGGCTGATTTTACATGGTCGCACCGCCTCAGCGCGATTTTGAAAAGGCTCCTTTCGACCATCAGGACAACATCCTCGTAGACCCTGTTTTTTTTCCCGCTCGGAGAACAGAGCACCGTGGAAATGTCCTCAAGCTTTTTTTCAATGATGTCTTCCAGAAGAGAGGACGGGGCCTTCTCGCTCTGCCCGGCTGCACGGGCCCGGGGATGCTCTTTCTTCGTCATGGCGGTGCCTGTTCCTTGTCTCTGTTTTCGTTTCTTTCAGGCCGACAATATTTTCATGATAATGATGACCGTAATCACGACGGCGGCAAACCACATGGATATCGTGTCGGCGGTGTTCTTCAGCGGATTTTCGATCTGGCGCCTTGCCTCTTCCTCGGCTTTATCCTCGCCGACATGATCGACAATGCTTTTGACGAGGGCGGGGAAGCGACCGTATGCATTGGAAAGAATATGAAATCCCTTGGTCGTCGTCAACAGGAGATAGACCTTCCTGCGAATGATCAGGCAGCCCACGTGGGTGATGTCTTGCCACCCCAGGTCCCGCCTCCTTAGAAATTTCCGGATGACAAGGCCCTGGTCACCAACCAGGGCCTTGCGTCCGGCCGCCTCGAGAAAAAGGACCAGGGTCGGAACAAAGGCCGCCGCCAGCACGATCCGTTCGATCATGGACCCCTTTAAAAACACAGAAAGGCACAGCAGGACAAACAGCAGAACCACATTGATCGCGAAGGGAATCAACAAAGCGCGCCGGATCTTGAAAATTTCACTGGACATCCGCTGGGCCTCGCAGCCGTTTGACCGGCATAATCAGGACTTTCTTGTCAGGGTTCCGCTTTTGCCGCCCTTTTTCGTCATGAGCTTGATGTCCGACAGGACCATCCATCTGTCCGCCGATTTGCACATATCATAAATGGTGAGGGCCGCCACGCTGACCGCCATCATGGCCTCCATCTCCACTCCCGTTCGGCCTACCGTGCTGACCGTTGCTTCCACGGTGATCTCTCCGCGGTCCGCATCCGGAATGAAATGCAGATCGATCCCCGTCAGTTCCAGGGGATGGCACATGGGGATCAGCGCGCCGGTCTGCTTGGCCGCCATGATGCCGGCCACCTTGGCGACGCCGAGCACATCGCCCTTGGCGATTCCGTCCGATACAATCAGTCCGACGGTATCCGGGCGCATCCGGACCTTTCCCCGGGCCACCGCCGTGCGGACCGTGCTGTCCTTTCCGGTCACATCGACCATCCGGGCTTTGCCTTTTTTATCGAGGTGGGACAGGGTTGTCATAAAGGGGCGTTCTTTCCGCCATCGTAAGGGAAGCAGACCTATGCGAAATATGGCCGATTCATTAGCATAGTGAATTTTACCCGTCAAGCCTGTTGCGCAATCGGCGCAGTCTTTCAGAAATGTCTTGCGATTCGTCACTTTATTCTATAATCGAAGGCGGTAAGCAAAAAGTGTAATACAATCTGAAGGCGGCGGAGCCGTTTTTCAGGTATCTTCAGTCATGACAATGGATTTCACCCATGATCGTCAAAATCATCAGCAGCACCATCATCGGTATTGACGCCCATCCGGTCGATGTTGAAATCGACATCTCTCCGGGGCTTCCCCAGTTTTCAACGGTCGGACTGCCCGACATGGTTGTCCGCGAGAGCAGGGACCGGATCAAGGCGGCGATCAAGAATTCCGGTTACGCCTTCCCCAGAACGCACGTCACGGTGAATCTGGCGCCGGCCGACATCCGCAAAGAGGGCACGGGGTTCGACCTGCCCATCGCCGTCGGCATTCTTGCCGCGGAAGGCCTGGTGGATTCGAACGCCGCCCGGCCCTATCTCATGATCGGGGAGCTCTCCCTGGACGGCCGGATCAAGGGAGTCTGCGGGGCCCTGTCCGCGGCTTTTCAAGCCAGGGACATGGGCATTCAAGGCATTATCGTCCCCGTGGAAAACGTTCAGGAAGCGGCCATGGTCCGAATGATCGATGTGATCCCGGTGGAAACGCTGCCCGATGTCATCGAATTTCTCCACGGCCGGAAGCGAATCGACCCGGCGCAGGCGGACCCGGAGGAACTGTTCGGCGGAAACACGGATTACCCGTTCGATTTTAATGAGATTCACGGTCAGGATCAGGCGAAACGGGCCATGGAAGTCGCGGCGGCGGGGGGTCATAACCTGCTGATGATCGGTCCGCCGGGTTCCGGAAAAACCATGCTCGCCCAGCGGATGGCGACGATCATGCCGGCCATCTCTTTTGAAGAGGCCATCGAGACAACGAAGATTTTCTCCGTCGCCGGCCTGCTGGACAAGAAAGGGGGCCTGATCGGCAAGAGGCCCTTCCGCGCACCCCATCATACCATATCCGACGCCGGTCTGGTCGGCGGGGGCCACACCCCGAAACCGGGCGAGATCAGCCTTGCCCACCATGGCGTCCTGTTTCTCGACGAACTCCCCGAGTTCAGGAAAAACGCTCTGGAGGCCTTGAGGCAACCGCTGGAAGAAGGCCAGGTGACCATCACCCGATCTTCCATCACGGCCAGTTACCCCTCCCGTTTCATGCTGGTGGCGGCCATGAATCCCTGCCCGTGCGGCCACTACGGCGATTCGCACAAGCCCTGCCGCTGCACGCCCCAGCAGGTCCGCCAGTACCAGTCCAGAATCTCCGGCCCCCTGCTCGACCGCATCGACATTCACGTTGACGTCCCCTCCGTGAGGTACCGGGACCTGAGAGGGAAATATTCCGGGGAATCCTCTTCCGTCGTTCGGCAGCGGATCAACGGGGCGCGAAGACGTCAGCAGGAACGGTTCGGCGACGGGAAAACCCGGTTCAACGCCCGCATGTCGGACAGGGAGATCCGGCAGCACTGCCCCATCGACGACGAGTCCCAGCGGCTGCTGGAAATGGCGATCGACAAACTGGGCCTGAGCGCACGGGCCTACACGAGAATCCTGAAGGTCTCGCGGACCATTGCCGACCTGGATGATGAGGATCGCATCCGTCCGGGCCACGTGGCTGAGGCGGTCCAGTACAGAAATCTTGATCGAAAAATGATTTGATGGTAAAAGGACAGTCCGTTTCCGATCAACGAAGGAGGCCAGGCCATGCAAATCGAGATTCGTGAGGCTGCACCGGAAAAAAGAAAATCCATTCCCGCCGATGAATCCAAACTGGGATTCGGGAAAATCGTCACCGACCATTTCTTCAACATGAAATATCATGCGGACCGCGGCTGGTACGATGCCCGGATCGAGCCTTACCGCCCCATCCAGCTCGACCCCACCGCCATGTGCCTCCACTACGGCCAGGAAATCTTCGAGGGATTGAAGGCCTACCGGGGGAAAAACGGCGAGATTTACCTCTTCCGGCCGACGGCAAACATCGAGCGGATGAACAGCTCCGCAGAAAGGATGTGCATGCCTGCGGTGGAGCCGGAGCTGTTTCTGGATGCCATCCGGAAGCTGGTGCTCCTGGACCGGAACTGGATCCCCAGGGGAAAGGGAACATCCCTCTACATCCGCCCCACCATGATCGCCACGGAGCCGGCGCTCGGGGTACATCCCGCCAATGAATACCTGTTCTTCATTGTCATCGGGCCGGTCGGCGCCTACTATTCGGAAGGGTTCAGCCCCACGAAAATATATGTCACCGAAGACTACGTGCGCTCCGTCCGGGGCAGCATCGGCTACTGCAAGGCCGCCGCGAACTATGCCGCCAGCCTCTACGCCAGCAGGCTGGCCATGGAGCAGGGCTACACGCAGGTGCTGTGGCTGGACGCCATCGAACGGAAGCATGTGGAAGAGGTCGGAACCAGCAACATCTTTTTCCTCATCGGCGACGAACTGATCACCCCGCCCCTGTCCGGCTCCATCCTCCCCGGCGTGACCCGGAACTCGGTCATTCAGATCGCGAAAAGCTGGGGAATCAACGTTTCCGAGAGGCCCCTTTCCATGGACGAGATCCTGGAGGCATCCGCCCGGGGTACGCTGAGAGAGGTTTTTGCCTCGGGAACGGCGGCCATCGTTTCCCCGGTCGGACAGATGTACTACCGCGGAAAACTGCATGTCGTCAACGAGGGCAAAATCGGCGACATGACAGAGAGATTGTACAATGAAATCCTGCAGATCCAATATGGGGAAAAGGATGATCCCTTTGGCTGGCGGGTGAGGATCGGTTAATCGGATTTTTTCCCTTGAAAAGGAAATTTTCTCTTTATACGGGGGCTTAAGAACGAAATCCACAGACGTGTTGAAAAGGATGTTGATACGTTTGTTGACAACCGCTGTAAGTGCCTAATTGCGACGATTTTATACCACAATGCGCCAGTTGCGAGCAATAATAAATAATCAATAATTCCATATGTTTAAAACACATCCATATGATTTCCATCACTTACTGCACCGACAGGGACCGGTTATGAACGTGCAAAAAGAATTGTGCCGCATTTTTAGTATTTTCAACCCAAATAATATGAGGTTAATATAAACAAAGGAAACCTATGGAAACCTTATGTAAAGTTGTCATCTCATCCATCTGCATCGTTTTTCTGCTTGTTTCGACCGCGCCCGCGGATACGATGCCGCTGGAGCAGCTCACATCGAAAATGCAGGCAACCTATGAGAAAACTCAGGACTTCAAGGCAAAATTCACGCAGGAGCTGGTCATCAAATCCATCGGGAAAACGGAGCGGGAGGAGGGTACGGTCTACTTCAAGAACCCCGGGAAGATGCTCTGGGATTATGTAAAGCCCAAAGCCAAGAAACTGGTGATCAACCCGCAGAAGGCGTCGCTCTATGTCCCGGCAGACCGTGCCGTTTATGTACAGGATTCGGCCAACATCTACAAGTCGCAGGTGATCATCCGCTTCCTATCCGGGATCGGAAAACTCGGCGACGATTTTGAAATCAAATATTCGGAGCCCGAGGCCGTCGACGGTGAGGGCCGCTATCTCTTGACCCTGGTCCCGAAAAGCCCCGACCTCGGCGTCGAAAAGCTCCACCTGGTCATCGAGCCCGCCAGCTTCCAGATCCTGCAATGCAGCTTTACGGACAACTTCGGCAACCTCACGCGCATCCGGTTCCGGAACATCCGGACCAACAGCCGTCTGCCGGATCATCTGTTCAGTTTTAAACCGCCCCGGGGCGTCGAAATCCACAAGGTGCCCTGACGCGCCGACGGAACAGTCCCGGTGCAAACATCTCGGAAACAGGCATTCCTGCCCGGAAGGGGGTGACCGCGGGTGCCCCGCATGGATTTGCAATTCACATCATCCTCCTCCCCCGGGCAGGCCCTGACGCTGGAATGGCTTGAGACAAACGGCCTGGGCGGTTATTCGTCCAGCACCGTGCTGAACTGCCACACCCGCAGATACCACGGCCTGTTTGTCGCGAACCTGAAAGAGCCGCCGGGCCGGCACGTCCTGCTGTCGAAGTTCGAGGATTCCCTGCAGGCAAAAGGCCGGGAATATTTTTTCTCCTGCCACCAGTACCCCGGTCTTTTTTTCCCGGACCATGATTCCTGCCCCGCCTCCTTTGCGATCGGCGATTGCCCCTGCTTCACCTACCGGGCGGAAGCGATGTGCGTGCGCAAATCGGTCATGCCGGTCCGGGGCCGGGACCAACTCCTGATTCTTTACGAAATTGAGAAGTGCCCGGGCCCGGGGCTGCTCCGGCTGAGGCCTTTCCTCGCCTACCGCAGCTACCACAGCCTTTCCCGGCAGAATCCCTTTCTGCGCGTGCATACGGCCGGCATCCGGAACGGCTTCACGATCCGGCCCTACGAAGGCATGCCGCCCCTGTACATTCGAACCAGCGTCAAATCCCGCTTTCATCCCGCCCCGGTCTGGTACAACAATTTCGAGTACGAAGCGGAAAGGCAGCGGGGCTATGACGGCCATGAGGACCTGTTCCAGCCGGGGATCCTGGAGGTGGCCGTCCGCGGAGGCAGCAGGGTCATCGTCTCCATCTCCCTGCAGGACTTCAAAAAACAGACCGGAAAAATCTGGGCGGAAGAACGGGACCGCCGGGTTCAGGAAAGGGCGAGAATCCGGTCCGTCGCGGCCGGGTTCGAAAACGGGGAGGACCGGGTTCATGCGGAAAACCTCATTGCCGCCGGGTCGCAGTGCCTGATCCGGACGCCCGCCGGACGCCCCGCCCTCATCGCCGGCTACCACTGGTTCAACGACTGGGGCCGCGACACGCTCATCTCGCTGCCGGGGCTCACCTTCTGCAGCGGACGTCCGGAGGACGGGTTCGAAATCCTCTCCTCCCTGGCGGAGCATGAAAAGGACGGACTTCTGCCCAACTGTTTCTCGGACCATTCCCAGGAGAAGTCGTACAACAGCGTCGACGCCACGCTCTGGTTCTACTGGGCCGTCCAGCAGGCGATCCGGTACACCGGCGCGTACGAAACGATCGAAATCCGGTTATGGCCGGTCATGAAGAAGATGATCCGCCATTTCATGTCGGGAACGGCAATGGGCGTTTTTATGAACGACCGGGGGCTGCTGCATGCCGGCCAGGAAGGATCCAATCTGACCTGGATGGACGCCACCCTGGCGGGCAGGCCGGTGACACCCCGCTGGGGATGCGCCGTGGAGATCAATGCCCTCTGGTACAACGCCATCTGCCTCGTCGATGAGCTGGCCCGCCGGTTCGGCGAACGCGCGCTTTTCTTCCCGGAGCTGATTCCCCGGATCCGCCAGTCCTTTCAGGAGACTTTCTGGATGGAAGATCAGAACCGCCTCGGCGATGTCTACCGCGACGGCCTCCTGGACGGGGCGCTCCGGCCCAACCAGATCCTGGCCGTCTCGCTTCCCCACTCCCCGCTGGACCCGGACCGGTGGCCGTCCGTGGTGGCCTCAGTCCGCCGGCATCTCCTGACCCCCTGCGGCCTGAGAACGCTCTCCCCGGAAGACCCGCATTACGCCGGGCGTTACGGCGGCGACAGCGCCGCGAGAGACGGCGCTTATCATCAGGGGACGGTCTGGCCGTGGCTTCTGGCGCATTTTGGCGAGGCGCTGCTGAGGGTGGCGGAGGACAGGGGCGAGGCAAGGCGTTTTCTGCTGGACCTGATCCGTTCCTTCCTGCGGCAGCACTGGAGCGAGGCGGGGATCGGCTGCGTCTCGGAGATCTTCGACGGCGATCCGCCCCACCGGCCGAACGGCTGCATCTCCCAGGCCTGGAGCGCCGCCGAGCTGATCCGGCTCTACACGATCCTGAACGAGACCGAAACCTGAGGTTCCGGAAGCGCGGCCTTCCGCCCGCGGAGCTCTTTCACGGCGGCTGCCCGAAATTCCCGTGCTCAAAGAACGGATGCGGGCGGCGCCGGTAAAGAAACGGGCATGCGCAAACCGGCCATTCTCACGGAGACCATCGGCCATGCGGATTCTGATGTTCGGTTGGGAATTTCCCCCTTTCATGAGCGGCGGCCTGGGGACGGCCTGCTTCGGCATGACCCGTGCCCTCGCGGCCCACGGCCATAAAATCGTCTTCGTGCTGCCCCGCGCCGGCGGGACGGCGGAGCCGACCCATGTCCGGCTGGTTCCGGCGTCCGGCACCGCCGCCCCGGAGCCGGGCCGCGAGGAGCCTTTGGTCTTCCAGAGCCTGTCCATCCGCGCGGTTGATTCCGTGCTCCGCCCCTACCTGTCCCAGAGCCGCTACCCCTCCCTGCTGTCCGGAGCGCCCGGCGCCCGGTTCATGGCCATTTCCGGGGACTACGGGTCCGACCTGATTTCGGAAGTGATCCGCTACAGTCGCGTTGCGGGCGTCATCGCCGGGGAACATCCCTGCGACGTCATCCACGCCCATGACTGGATGACGGTCTTTGCCGGCATCGAAGCCAGAAGGATCAGCGGCCGGCCGCTCATCCTTCACATCCATGCCCTCGAATTCGACCGCAGCGGCGAGAACATCAATCAGGACATTTACGACATCGAGCGCCACGGCCTCGAGGCGGCCGACGGCGTCATCGCGGTCAGCCGTTTCACGAAAAACATCATGGTCGAGCGGTACGGGATCGATCCGGGGAAAGTGACGGTCGTCCACAACGCCGTGACCCGCAGGGAAGCGGGCGCCGTTTATCACGTCGAAAAGGACCCCCGGCGGAAAACGGTTCTGTTCCTGGGCCGGATCACCTTTCAGAAAGGCCCGGATTACTTTGTCGAAGCGGCTGCCAGGGTCCTGCGGGAAATGCCGGAAGCGACCTTCATCATGGCCGGGACGGGGGACATGATGACGCGAATGGTGGAGCGGGTCGCCGCGCTGGGGATCGGCAGCCGGTTTCACTTCACGGGATTCCTCGAGGGCGATGACGTGGAGCGGGCCTTCGCGCTGAGCGACCTCTACGTCATGCCCAGCGTATCGGAACCCTTCGGCATCGCGCCGCTGGAGGCCATGCTTTACGACGTGCCGGTCATCATCTCCAGGCAGTCCGGAGTATCCGAGGTGCTGCGGCACGCGCTCAAGGTGGACTTCTGGGATGTCGAGGAACTGGCGTGCAAGATCATGGCCGTCCTGAAACACCCGCCGCTGGCCGCCGAACTGGTGGAAGGATTGCGAGACGAACTGCGGCATATCCGCTGGGAACATGCCGCGGAGAAGATCCTGAGCGTTTACGACACCTGTCTTTCCCGAAAGGGGGTTTGAAAATGCCCGCTCTGTGCCTGTATTTCGAGGTTCATCAGCCGCGCCGCCTGCGGCACTACACGATCTTCGACGTGAATCGTCTCCACGACTACGAAGACCGGGAGGCGAACCTGGAGGTCCTCAACAGAGTGGCCGACCTGTGCTACCTGCCGGCAAACCGGATCGTTTCCGAACTGATCCGGCGGCACGTCGGCCGGTTCCGAATCGCATTCTCAATCAGCGGCACCCTCCTGGATCAGCTGGAACGGCACCGGACGGACGTTCTGGACAGCTTTCAGGAGCTGGCCCGGACGGGGGCCGTCGAGTTCTTGTGCGAAACCGACTGCCATTCGCTGGCATTTCTGTTCTCCCGCAAGGAATTCAGGCATCAGGTGAACGCCCACAAGAAGAGAATCCAGGCCCTTTTCGGCCAGACGCCCCGGGCCTTCCGCAACACCGAGCTGATCTACAACAACGATCTGGCCCGGACGGCCGAAAAGATGAATATCCGGGTAGTCCTGGCTGAAGGCGCCGACCGGCTCCTGGCGGGGCGGAGCTGCAACGTCGCTGTACCGGCCGGCGGGCTGCGGCAGGCTGAAACTCCTGCTGAGAAATTACCGCTTCTCCGATGACATCGCCTTCCGCTTCAGCGACCGGAAATGGCCCGAATTTCCTCTGACGGCGGTGAAATATGCGGGCCGGCTTCATCGTGTCGATGCGGCGGAAGCGGTGATCAACCTGTTCATGGACTACGAGACCTTCGGCGAGCATCACCCGCGGGAAACGGGCATCTTCGAATTCCTCGAGGCCTTCCCCGGAGAAGTCCTGAAGCACCCCGACTTCTGCTTCCAGACGCCGTCGCAGGCCGCCGCCGGCTTCGAGCCCGTCGCGACGCTGGACGTCCCGGACTTCTCTCCTGGGCGGACGAGGACAGGAGCTTGACCGCCTGGCTGGGAAATGCTATGCAGAACGATGCGATCCGGACGCTTTATCAAATGGAACCGCAGGTCGCCCGCCGGAACGATCCGGACTTGCTGGCCGCCTGGCGAATGCTTCAGGCTTCCGACCATTTTTACTACATGTGCACGAAGTGGCTTGCCGACGGGGACGTCCATCAGTACTTCAATCCCTACCCTTCTCCCCATGACGCATACATCAACTACATGAACATACTCGACGATTTTTCAAGACGGCTCAACCGGAAAACGGCAGCGGGCAAGGGGTGAAATCCATGGCGGCGAATCAGAGCGGCTATCTTTTCGAGGTGAGTTGGGAGGTCTGCAACAAGGTCGGCGGGATCTACACGGTCATCACCAGCAAGCTCCGCGAGGCGATCGAGGATCTACGGCGAAAGTTACATCCTCCTCGGATCCGGACCTGAAGACCAATCATCGAGTTCGAGGAGACGGACGAGGACTGCTGGAACCGGATCCGGGAAGGGATCGCCATCAAGGAGATCCCCTGCCGCTTCGGCCGCTGGAAAATCCCCGGGGAGCCCAAGGCGATCCTGGTCGGTTTCGGGAAGAAATACAACAAGGACCAGCTTCTCTTCCGGATCTGGGAGGATTACGGAGTCGATTCGATCGCCGGCGGGTGGGATTACGTGGAGCCGGTCATGTTCAGCTATGCGGCAAGGAGGTCATCGAGACGCTCTACAACATCTGGCCCGGCCCCAGGGAGCGCAGGCCGTCGCCCAGTTTCACGAATGGATGAGCGGGGCGGGGCTCTCTGGGCCTGAAAAAGCCAGGGTGCCCGAGATCGGCACGGTCTTCACGACCCATGCCACGATGCTCGGCAGGACCTCGCCGGCTCGGAATGGACATCTACACGGCCATGGACCACATCTCGCCGCAGCGGGAAGCGAGCGCCCACAACATCGCGGCCAAATACTCGCTGGAAACGGCGTCGGCCCGCGAGGCGGACTGCTTCACCACCGTCAGCGAAATCACCGCCCGGGAAGCGAAGAATTTCCTCGGTCGCGCCCCGGATCTCATCACGCCGAACGGCCTGGACATGGAGAACATCCCCGACCTACCGGCGAACCGCAGCCTTGCCCTCCAGTCCAGCAATGAGCTCCTCGCCGCCGCCGGCCGTTTCCTCTACCGCGATCTTGCCCGACGACACCCGGATCATGGTGATTTCCGGGCGCGGCGAATTCCACAACAAGGGAATCGACCTCTTTCTCGAGGCCCTCGGCCGTCTGAACGCAGACGATGGCGATCCGGAACAGACCGTCACTCGCCTTGCCTCTTCGTCCTGAGCGGGCTACACCGACCTGATCCCCTGCCCTTCAAGACGATGACGCCAGTGCCCGACCCGGCGAAATCCCCCCATCTCCACCCACCGGCTTGCAGAACGAGGCCTCCGATCCCATCATCCAGGCCTGCGACCGCCTCGGGCTCAAGAACCTTCCGCGAACCGGGTCCAGGTCATCTTCGTCCCCGCCTATCTCAACGGCCATGACGGCCTTATCAACATGCCCTA
This sequence comes from uncultured delta proteobacterium, assembly GCA_963709485.1. Taxonomy (GTDB): domain Bacteria; phylum Desulfobacterota; class Syntrophia; order Syntrophales; family Fen-1087; genus JAXDBM01. Next base: position 357,403 of record CAVPWE010000001.1, on the reverse strand, counting down.
TTACGAGGCCCTCGCCGGGTGCGACCTCGGCGTCTTCCCCTCCTACTACGAGCCCTGGGGGTATACGCCCGCTGGAAAGCGCGGCCTACGCCGTGCCGACCGTCACCACCGACCAGGCCGGCTTCGGCCTCTGGGCACAGCAGGCGGCGGCCGGCGACGGCAGGGGATCATTCTTCTCAACCGCCTCGGCGCAGCCGGCGAGGCGATGGCCGAAAACCATCTACGCCATCTTCCGGATCTCCTACGCCTGAACGAGGCGGAGCTCGGCAGGGCATGAAGCCAATGCCCGCGCCTCGCCGCTCGAGGCCAACTGGAAGGATTTCTTCCGGACTACCAGCAGGCCTACGAGCCACGCCCTGAGCCGCGGCCGGGCCCGCACCGAGAAGCTCGCCGCGGGCGATCTCAGGCTGGAGACCGAGACACACCTTCGCCGGAACGGTCTCCGTCCAGCCCCATTTCCGCACCTTCACGGCGGTGGCCAACCTGCCGGAAAAGATCGCCCGGCTTCGGGAACTCGCCCACAACCTCTGGTGGGCCTGGAACCCCCGCGGCACGGACCTGTTCTCCTCCCTCGACCCCAAGCTCTGGGAGAAGATGGGCAACAATCCCGTCCGGATGCTGGAGACCGTTTCCGCCAAACGGCTCCTGGAGGGCTTCGGAGAATGCCGGAGCTATCTGAGTCTTTACGGCCAGATTCTCCGGCAGTTCGACGAGTACATGAACGACCGGACCCCTTCGCCGCTGCTCGGACCGTCTGACGGAATCAAGTGGTCGTCGCCGGTCGCCTATTTTTCGACCGAATACGGTCTCCACGACTGCCTGCCCATCTATTCCGGAGGCCTGGGCACCCTCTCCGGCGACCACCTGAAGACGGCCAGCGACCTGAACATCCCCCTCGTCGGCATCGGCCTTCTCTACAAGAAGGGATTCTTCAGGCAGGTCATCGACAAGAACGGCGCCCAAACGGCGGAGTACCCGGAAAACGACCTCTCCAGCATGCCGGTCTGCAGATCGTCCAGGACGAACGGGGCAACGCCGTGCAGATCTCCCTGGATCTCCCCGGGAAGAACGCTCTTCGCCAATATCTGGGAGGTCAGGTGGGGCGCGTCTCGCTCTATCTTCTGGACACCGACATCCCGCGCAACACCCCCCAGGACCGGAAGATCACGGAACGGCTCTACAGCGCCGAACCGCGGACCAGGATCGAACAGGAGATCCTCCTCGGCATGGGAGGCGATCAGGCTGCTCAAAAAGCTGGGCATCCGGCCCCGCGTTTACCACATCAACGAGGGGCACTCCGCATTCCTCCTTTTCGAGCGGATCGCGGCGCTGATGACGGAAGAGGGGCTCTCCTTCGACGAGGCGAGCGAGATCGTCCGCGGGAGCACCGTCTTTACGACCCACACGCCCGGTGGAAGCGGGAAACGAAAAATTCAGCAGGGAGCTGATCGAGCATTACTTCGCCAATTTCGTGAACTGGACGGGCATCTCCTGGTCCCAGTTCTGGGAGCTGGGTCGCAAGGAAAGCGGCGAAGGAAAGCCTTTCTTCATGAACGTCCTGGCGCTCAGAGATGGCCCACAAGAGCAACGCCGTGAGCCGTCTGCACGGCGAGGTTTCCCGGCGGATGTGGCGGGACGTATGGAAGGGATTCGACGAATCCGGACATCCCCATCGGCCACGTCACCAACGGCGCCCATATGCTCTCCTACATCTCCGCCGCGGATGAAGGAGCTCCTGGACACCTATCTCGGCATGGAACTGGGAGACATCAAATCACCGATCCCGAGCGATGGGAGCGCATCCAGGACATCCCCGACACCATCCTCTGGCGGACGCGCTATGAACTCCGGCAGAAGACTGATCGACTTCCTGCGCGAGGACCTCTCCCGCAACTGGGTCAAATACGGCTACTCAAAGACCTGGCAGGAAGAGCTTTTTGCGAAGATCAACCCGACGGCCATGATCGATCGGCTTCGCCCGGCGCTTCGCCCCTTACAAGCGGGCGGATCTGATCCTTTCCGACCTCGGACCGCCTGGACCGGATCTCAATCACCCCACGCCGCCCCGTCCATATCGTCTTTGCCGGCAAGTCCCATCCGAACGACGAGATGGGGAAGGATCTGATCAAAAAGGTCATCAAGACCTGCAAGGATGAGCGGTTCCGGGGCAAGATCTTCTTTGTGGAGGGGTACGACATCCGGATTGCCCGCCACCTCGTCCAGGGGGTCGACGTCTGGCTGAACAACCCCCGCCGGCCGCTGGAGGCGAGCGGCACCAGCGGTGAAAAGGTCGTCGTCAACGGCGTCCTCAACCTCAGCATCTCCGACGGGTGGTGGGTGCGAGGGGTATGACGGAACGAACGGCTGGACGATCGGCCCCGTCGCAAAGGATACGAGGAAGAGACGGGCAACGCCGATGAGGAAGACGCTCAATCCCTCTATTCGCTCCTGGAGAACACCGTGATCCCCCTGTTCTACGATCGCGAGATGTCCGGGCTCCCCGAAAAGTGGATCGCCATGATCAAGCGGTCGATGCAGACCCTTGTCCCCCGTTTCAACACGGAAAGGATGCTCATCGAATACTATCGCGACCTCTATCTCGCCGACGGCGCCGCGGGAGCAGAGCTCTACGCCGATTCCTTCGGGCTGGCCCGGGAACTGGCCGACTGGAAGCGGAAGATCCCCATGCGCTTCTCCTCCCTGCGCTCCTGGACGTGAGCATCGAGGGGATCCGCGGCGACACATCCCCGTGAACGAGCCCCTGCATATCGCCGTCCGCATCGATCCGGGAAAACTCGAACCCGGAAGAGATTCTTGGTCGAACTGGTCATCGGGAAAAAGGACGGCCGGGAGGCCGTTGCCGCCCCCGAATACGTCCCGCTGCAGATCACGAACCGGGGCGCGGACGGCATCCTCACCTTCTCCACGGAGTACATCATTCGGGAAAACGGCCCGTACAGCTACGGCATCCGCGTCCTGCCCTGCCACGAAAAGCTGGCGTCCCGGCAGGAGACCGGCCTGATTCTTTGGGGCTGAGGCGCACTGCCCCGCCATGATGCGGACGCCCGGCCCCCAAAGCGGGCGCAACCGCCCGCCATCGGCTCAAAATATTTCCCGGAACTTTTTCCTTCCTCCCCCTGTCTAACCCGGCAACAACCACAGACAAGGAGGAAGGGATCATGAAGACCATCGCAGCAGTATTTCTGGCAGTTTTCCTGTGCGCCTCGGGCGCCTGGGCCGGGGGCGTCGGGGACGCCGTGGAAGTCCGTGTCGTGACCGACGACGGCCGGACGCTGCCGACCTACCCGGTGAAGATGCGCCACGGCCTGAAAAAGGTGTACGCCGAGGCGAACCGGGGCGACCATTACCGCATCGAGGTCAGGAACCGGCTCAACCGGCGCGTCGGTCTGGTCATCGCAGTGGACGGCCGCAACATCATCAGCGGCGGGAAGTCCGGGCTTCAGAACCACGAGCGCATGTATATCCTGGAGCCTCACGGTTTCGGCGATTTCTCCGGCTGGCGAACGGCACACGACCGGATCAACCGCTTCTACTTCACCGATGTACCGGATTCCTACGCAGCGGCCTTCGGCGATACGTCCGCCATGGGGATCATCGCCGTCGCGGTCTATCCGGAGGCGCGGCAATGCCGGCCGCCGATGCCACAGTCCCGCATCAATCCATCCGGCCCGGGCGGTTTCGAAGGCAAAGCGGCCAGTGCAGCCGACAAGGTGGAAACCGCTCCCGCCGCCCCGTCGGCTGCCGACGAGACGATGCGGAAAAGCTCAGCCCGGGCGGAGCAGGCCCTGGAAAGCGCAGGCACCGGCTACGGCCGCGACGCGTACTCCCCCTCGCAGATCGTGATATTCCTGCCGGAAAGACGGGCGGCGGAGACCATCTTCCTCAAGTACGAGTGGCGCGCGACGCTGTGCAGGCTGGGGGTGGCCGGATGCGCTGCGCCGCCCTTACGCCCGCACAACCGACTGTGGGATTGGGACGGCTTCACGCCGCCTCCTCCCGCGCGGCTCAGTCCGGCCCCGGGCGCGTAGCGATCGGTTGATGGCCGTTGCGCGGAGCGGCGCAACATGGTAGCCTGGCGGCATGCCTCGATGCGGTGGAATGTTCCCGCTCGGTCCGTAACGACAGGAGGAGAAACCTTGCCGGACATGCCTGATCCAGGGAATGCGCGGGACCGGTCCGTCGAAGACGACGATACCGGTTCCGTCGCGCGCTGCCGGCGGGGAGACACGGAGGCGTTCGCGTCCCTGGTCCGCAAGCACCAGAAGCGGATGCTCAATATCGCCTACCGGATGACCGGCGACTACGACGATGCCTGCGATGTGGTCCAGGAGTCCTTCCTCTCTGCATGGCGGGCGATCGGAAAATTCCGGGGGGATGCCCGGTTCTCCACCTGGCTGACCGGCATCGTCCTGAACCACGCAAGAAATCGTCTCGCACAGCGGGCCGCCCGTTCCCGACGGGAAGGGGCAGTCCTTGACGAACCGGCCCATTCCGCAGACGGAAAGTTCGGGGACGGGCTCTGTTCTCAAGGGGCCTCGCCCGCGGACCGTCTGGAGAAGCGGGAGCTTGAGGCCAGGGTTCAGGCGTGCATCGGCCGGCTCGACGGCGACCAGCGGGAGATCATCGTTCTCCGGGACATCCAGGGGTTTTCCTACGAAGAAATCGGGGCGATGCTGAAGATGTCCGACGGTACCGTCAAGTCGCGGCTGTTCCGGGCCAGAAGCGCTTTGAAAGACTGCCTGCGCCCGTTATTCGGTGATTTGAAATGAACTGCAGCGAGATCGAAAGCCTGCTTCCCGCCTATCTGGACGGACTGCTCCCGCCGGAAGAGAAAAACCGGATCGAGGCACACGTTGCCGCCTGTCCCCGTTGCGGCAGAGCACTCGCAGAACTGCAAAGGACCGCGGGCTTCCTGCGGGACCTCGAAGCGGTGGAACCGCCGCCTTTCTTCGAACAGAAAATCATGGCCCGGGTCCGGGAAGAGTCGGGACGAAAACGGGGAATCCTGCAGTGGCTCTTCCACCCGGTGCACGTCAAGGTGCCCATTCAGGCCGCGGCTATGATTTTCATCGCCGTTTCGGCCATTTACGTTTACCAGAAGGGTGAGCCGGAGATGCGAAAGGCAGCGCCGCTGCCGGCACCCATCACCGGATCCGAAAAGGTCGGAACCACGGATGAAACGGTGAAGACGCCTGCGAACGCTTCCGGCGCCGCCCCGGCCGGACAAGCGTCTTCCCCGCGGCCACTCGAACAGATCCGGGAGCGATCCCCCGCACCCCCCGTCGCGAAAGGCGGGAAAGAGGAGGGGCCCTCAGAATTTTCATCGCCGCTTCGAAAAGACCGTCCCCCGGCCCCTTTACCCGCGCGGCGCGATGACGAGGCGGAAATGGGGGCTTTGCGGCAGGCCCGGCAGGAGATGCCGGGCATTTCGCGGGACAAGGCGGACCGTCTGGAGACAATCCGCGAGTCTGCGGAGATCCCGCCCGAGCAGAAATTATCGAGAATGAAAGCCGGCACCGGAACCGCGGCCGGAGAAGCCGCGAAAGCGGCATCCCCGCCGGCGCCGCTGCGATCCGCTGTCGAGACGTACCTTGATCTGACGCTCCGGGTTGGCAATGCGTCCGCGGCCGCCCGGGATATCGAAGCGAATCTCGACCGGTTCAGCGCCCGGATCGTCGAAAGCCGGCACCGGGGGGATCGGGGATACCTGAAAGTTGAAATCGCCGCACGTCACGTGCCTGCGTTCCTGGAGCGGCTCGAAGGAATCGGCAGGGTCGATGCGGAAAAGAGCCGGCCGGCCGGACAGGACGGAAAGGCGACCGTCCGCATCAACATCATCGGCAGCCCCTGATCGAAGCGAAGCCGGCGCAACCGCACAGAAGAAGCAAGGAGTACATCATGAAGATGCAGGAGGTTCGACAGATTGCAAAGAGCTGGGGCGTCGATATTCGGGTCGGCCGCTCGAAGCAGGAAATCATTCGGGACATTCAGGTGAGGGAAGGCTACTCGCCCTGTTACCGCACCAAAAGGGAATGCGAAAACGACTGCCTCTGGAAAGCCGACTGCCTGTCCCGGAAGCCATAGGAATGCCATCGCTCCGCCGGCAGCCACTCCCGGCTTGACAAACACCCCCCCTCCCCCTATACTCGAATCGCGCTGAAGAGCGCGTTTTTGCCGCATGCGGCGGTTTACCGTGCGTCCAAACGCAATCCCGGATTTGTACAAGCCGACCACAGCCCGATTCGTGCAGGAGGAGGAAAAATGGTTTCAGCTCTTATTTTATTGGGTCTTGCCATTGTGTTTGCTGTCTTTGCTGTCGCTCTCTACAACGGCCTCGTCGGCGCCCGCAATGCGGTGAAAAACGCCTGGAGCTCCATCGACGTACAGCTCAAGCGGCGCCACGACCTGATCCCGAACGTCATCGAGGCCGTCAAGGGCTACGCCGCCCACGAACGACAGACGCTGGACACCGTCATCAAGGCGCGACAGGAGGCGGCATCGTCACGCGGCGGCGTTGAGGAGCGTGCCAACGCGGAAAATGCGCTGACCCGGTCCCTGCGGGCACTTTTCGCCCTGGCCGAGGCCTACCCGAACCTGAAGGCCAACGAGAACTTCATCGCCCTGCAGGACGAACTGGCATCCACGGAGAACAAGATCGGATTTGCACGCCAGTACTACAACGATGCGGCCATGCGGTACAAGAACAAGGTGGAGATGTTTCCCGGGAACATCATCGCCGGCATGTTCAATTTCCAGGCCGAACCCTTCTTCCAGATGGAGGCGGCCGGAGATCGCGAGGTTCCGCAGGTGAAATTTTAAACCGGCCATGCGCAGATGGCGACGGCGCTTCTATCCGCCGGGCAGGAAAAGGGGGTTCCTATGATCGAAACGATAAGCAACATCGGGTGGTCCATGATCTTTTCACTGGTTGGCGGCATGGTCGGCACGGTGCTGGTGCTGCTCGCTTCCGCCGTCGTGCCCAGGATGATGGACCGGCTGACCCCGAACATCGATGAGGAGAAGGAAATCGTCCGGGGAAACGGCGCTGTGGCGGAGTACTATGGAAGAGTGGTGGGCGCCTGCATCGTCGGCATCAGCATCGTGATCGCCGCCGCGGTACTGGGAGGCATTCTCTCCGCGCTCCATTGAAAAACGTTCGAAGCGAGTGAAGCGGGCCGTTCCGCGGCAGCGCTGTTCCAAATGCCTTGAAGGGTGAAAAGCCTATGAAACGATGGGCCGTCCCGGCAGCGATGCTGGCCGTCCTTTTAGCCGCGTCCCTTGCCCTGGCGCGGGGAGGCGGTGGCTGCCTCGCAAAGGGCACTTCCATCCTGACGCCCGCGGGTCCTGTTGCGATCGAGAAATTGCGGGCCGGCGACCCGGTCTGGAGCATTTCGGCGGGGACGCTCAAAGTGGGAACGGTCCGGGCGGTCAGCGAAGTCCGGGCAGATCGATACGTGGAGATCATCGCGGGCGGCGAAACCGTCCGGTTCACCCCGGAACACCCGGTCATGGTCGGACCGGGAGAATTCCGCTTCGCCCGCCTGCTCAGGGCCGGGGAAAATGTTTACCGGGTCCGCGGCGGGAACCTCAGCGCTGTCCCCGTCGCCTCCGTGCGACAGACCCCGCCCCGCGAGCCTGCATACAATCTGCTGGTCATGCCCGGAGGAACCTTCCTGCCGGCCGGCGTCGTCGTCCACAACAAGGGGTGCTTCCTCCCGGAAAGCGAGATCCTGAAATCCGACGGGACGGTGAAGCGGATCAGCGCGGTTCGGGCCGGGGAGGAACTGCTCGCCTACGCGCCGGAGGGCGACATCGTACACGCAAAGGTGATAAACGTCCTTCGCCACAGCGTGCAAGAGTACATCGTCCTCAAGACCGACCGGATCGCGCTCCGGGTCACGCCCGAGCACCCCTTCTACGTCGGGCGGGGCACGTTCAAGACGCTTGACGCCCTCGCAATCGGAGACGTCATCTTTGCCTGGGACGGACAGTCCCTGTCGGAGCAGCGCATCGCCTCGCTCGAGCGGGTCCGCGAGCGGGTCCGTGTCTTCAACCTGCAGACCGATCACCCCAACACATTCTTTGCCGGCGGCCTTGCGGTCCACAACAAGGGCGGGGGCGGGGGGTGCTTCCCCGCCGGGACGATGATCCGCACGCCCTCGGGAACCGCGCCCGTCGAGCGCCTTTCCATCCAGGACCGGATCCGGACCGTGGATTCGGAGGGGCGCAGCATCGACAGCGGCGTGGAGAAACTGTTCACAACCCTCGCCCGCGTTGTCCGGGTAAAAACGGACCGGGGCGAACTCCGCGCAACCGCCGACCACCCCGTCGGGCTGACCGACGGGACGTTTCTGGAGGCGGGCATGCTTCAGCCCGGTGACGCCGTGCTGATCTGGAGCGGCAACGCTGTGAGACCGGCCGCTGTCCTCGAAACGTCGACGGGCGCGGGGAAAGAGCCGGTCTACAATATCAGCGTGGGCCGGCCGCACACCTTCCTCGCGGCGGACTTCCTGGTGCACAACAAGGGGGGAAGTTCCAGTCGCTCCAGCTCCGGCGGTTCAAGATCGAGCTCCGGCTCGAGCTCCGGCGAGTGCGGCACCGGTTGCATCATCGCCATTACCTTCTTTTTTTCTTTCTTCATCCTGATGATCGCCGTGGCGATCTGGATGCATGTGAAAGGCGCAAAATCCGGCAAGAGCGAGAATCTGGACTATCTCTACGGCCGGAAAACGATCGACAAAAAGGCCCGAAAAACGGCGAAACTGCTGGCATTCCTGAGCCGGCAGGATGCCTCCGTATCCGCCGGATCGCTGCACAGCCTCGTCGAATCGACCTTTGTCAAGCTGCAGGAGTGCTGGCAGAAGCGCGAATACGGGCCCATGGAGCCGCTCCTCATGGACGACCTGTTCCGCCTGCATTCGGCACAACTGCAGGCGCTGGTCCGGAATCACGAGATCAACCGGATCGACAGCCTCCGGGTGGAGCAGATCGACCTGGTCAACGTCCGCTACACCGAAAAACCCGACCAGCGGGAATTCACCGCGCTAATCACCGCTTCCGCCCGTGACTACTATCTCGATGACCGCACGTCCCGGTTTCTGCGGGGCGACAGCGGCCCGGCCCGGTTCCAGGAATTCTGGACCTTTCAGCGCTCCGGGGACCGGTGGCTGCTCCGCGAGATCGAGCAAGCCGGCGAGTCCGACATCCTCAAGGATGAGAACTTCGCCGAGATGCTGACCGACGAGACGGTGAAGGGAATCTACGAGGAGACCGCCGCAGAAGAGGGAACAGCCGGACCCTGGCTTGAGAAGGATACCGAAGAGAAGGCGACGCGCATCGACCGTCTGCTCAACTTCCTTGTCAAGACGGACCGGATCTGGGACCGCAACCTGATGCTCAAGCGGGCCCGGCAGGTGTTCCTGAGCGTTTACCTGGCCCGGGAATCCGGCGACCCGGCTGCGCTGCTGCCGGCCGACCTGTTCCCGAATATCGCCGAAAACCTCCGCCAACAGCTCGCGCAGTGGCGGATGGAGGGCAGGACCGTGGAGTACCGCAACATCAGCGTGCGCAAGGCGGAGCTGATCCTGGTCCGGAACTACACGAACCCGGCGAAGGACGAATTCACCGTTCGCATCAGCGCCCACGCCCAGAAAATCGAACGCAAGGTCCAAATGGTCCTGAAGGAGCAGCCGTATGTGACCCCCTTTGAGGAATACTGGACCTTCGGCCGCCAGGACAAGACATGGAAACTCAAGGAAACGCTGCCGCCCGCCCGCGGAGCAAAGCTGATGACCGAGGAGAATGTGGATGAAGACAGCAGCGCCGATCAGATGCAATGGTACTACCATGAGAAGCGGGCCGTCTGACACTTGCAGGTCCGCTGCCGTGACCACCCGCCTCCCGGCGGCCGGTTCCAGCCGGTTCCATCGGGCAGCGTCCATGGGATCGCCCGTCCCGCCGCGTGATAACGCATGCATGGCAGCCCGGATTTTTCTGCTGCTGTGCTGCATCCTGCTTTTTTCCTGTTCGCCGGCACTGCAGCGGACCCATGCCCCTCAAGCCCTGTCTGCCGCTATGTGTCTTCCCAGTTTTCCCGACAGGGACGGATGGTACGGCGGGGACGGCGCCTACTCCATCCGGCTGGACGACCGGCGTGTCCTGTGGCTCTTCGGAGATACCTTTGTTTCCGGTGAAGCCGCACGGAAGGACCGGTTGGGCATGAAAGTGATCCTGGGAACCACGCTGGCCATCTCAACCTGCACCGCCGATGCCGGATTTCAAATTCGATATTTCCTGAAAAAAAGGGACGGGGAATTCGTCTCGTCCTTCGGCGACAAGGACTGGCTCTGGCCGCAGGATCCCTTTATCGTCGACCGCACGCTGTATGTTCCCCTCATCTCCGTCAAGGCAAATCCGGACATCCAGGGCCCCTTCAAATTCGAGATCGCGGGGCACATAATCGCCAGGATAAAAAACATCGAGGCAGCCCATCCGGACGAATGGACGGTCGATTATCTGGATCTGACGCCTGCCATCCCCAAGGGCATCGTGGCCTTCGCGACGACTGCCGTCGTTTATGGGAATTTCGTCTACACCTATCCCTGCTTGGCTTTCACGGATGGCCCGTTGAGTGTTTTCGGAAACATCCTGGCCCGCATTCCCGTCAGCCGGCTGGATGACCCGGCGAGCGCCATCGAGTACCTCAACCGGGAAGGCAAATGGGAAAAAGCGCTGAATCCGGCGACGGTAAAGATCGTCCTGGACGCCGGCGTCTCCGAACTCAGCGTCCGCTACCATGCCGACAACCGAAAATGGGTCGCCGTGTACCTGTCCACGAGAAACAACGGCGACCGCCTTCTGTATCAGACCGCGGACCGTCCCGAAGGGCCCTGGACCGGACCGAGGGACTTGATCGAATCGATCCCGGAAGTCGATCCGAAGAGCCCTCTCTACGATAAAGACAACTTTTGCTACGCCGGCAAAGAGCACATCGAATTTGCTCATGACGGAAATCTCGTGGCAACATACGTCTGCAATTCCTTCGAAGATCCGGAAAAGAATTCGAGCTTCATTCGGAAAAACCTCTTTCTCTACCGCCCTGTTGTGCGATCCCTGAGGCACTAATCTTTCAAAGGCCAGGCGTGCCGGATATCCACCGCTGACATCCGACCCGGGCGCCGGCAACGCGGAATCAATATTGATTGACATCGTGGTGCGACTTGCCTATATTTACACCCCTATAACAACACAGAATCGCGTCGAAGGAGGAACCCATGGACTTTAAGAAAATCGTCGATCAGGTAAAGGACGTGGCTGAAGACCTGAAGGAGAAGGCCGAGGCCAAGATCAAGGAGGCCCGCGATACACTGGACAAGGACCATGACAACATTCCCGACGCCCTGGAGGGACTGACCGAAAAAGCCAAGACTCTGGCCGCACAGGCCGAGGCAAAGGCCAGGGAACTGGCCGCGCAGGCCGAAGTGAAGGCCAAGGAGATGGCTGCACAGGCCGAGGTGAAAGCCAAAGAGATGGCCGGGCAGGCGGAGGCAAAGGCCAAGGAAGTGGCCGGATTGGCCCAGGAGAAGTTCGGTCAGGCAAGTGCCAAGCTCGGCGAGATGGCCGACCAGGCCAAAGTCAAGCTGGATGAGGTCAAGGGCGAGGCCGGGAAGGCTGTGGACTCGGCACGCGAGCGTATGGGCATGTCCGACAAGGACACCAAGAAAAGTTAACCCCCGGACAGACAGGAGCCCGTGAATATACGGGTTCCTGTCTGATCGCCTCGCCTGCGGAAAAGCCTTTTTCCGCACTCCCCGCCATCAATATCCGAAAGGTAAATCTGCCTCCTACAGCAACAGGACGGCTTGGCCTCAGCTTCCCTTCCCCCGCCCATCGGACAAACACCGATCCCGGATGTCCGATCGGCTGACCCCTTTTGTCTCCCTTTTCCCATCCCATAATCAGGGTTCATCCGATTGTATCAAACCGCTTTCGGGATTATTGTAGACTCAAAAGAAGGGGAAACAAGGAAAAGGGGATCAAAAGACCATGACCATCATCCTGAAAGAAAAAATCGAGTTCAACCCCCAGAAAGATCTCATGGGGAAGATAACAGAGCGGAACCGGACCGGCCATCGTTATCAGGGCGGGTTCAAGGGATTATAAACCAGAGTGGAATTCAGAGAGGAGGAAGGAATCATGAAGAAGACAGGAGCCAAAGACAAGGAGAAATTCGCGAAGAAGGCGGGCAAGGGCTGGCTGGACCCCATGTGCACCCCGGTGAAGGGTCTGTAGGAACAGCAAGGGAACGGAACAAACGCAGTGATTCTCAATTTTAGAGAGAGGAGGAAGGGATCATGAAGAAGGACAAGAAGCTGTACAAGGGTTGGGTGGACCCGATGTGCACGCCCTGCACCTACAAGAAGGGCAAATAGACATTTGAACAATATAATATCTGCCATCGTGGCAGATGGTGTCGAGAGAGAGGCGACACAAACGGATACACCAATAACTAACCCCCCTCTCTCGAAGACAGGGGCGGTGTCGAACGGACGCCGCCCTTGTCTTTTTTATATGTCCCGGTCCATACCCAACTTGACAGATGCTGTAAAAACTCGTCCTGTCCTGATTATCGAGTCCTTACAAAGTCAAAATAGTCGTTTCGCGATGGGCTCGGCACCTTAGGGTCTCCCCATTCAGATTCTCCTTGACAAATAGAACGATCGTTCTGCATTATAGCGGCACGATATTCTCGAAAGAGAGAGATCATGTTGCTTCCTGCCGCTGTTTATCGCCCCCGAAATCCGCAGTCTTCGGATTACTACCGCTGTGTGGAGGACTATTTCGAGACATTTGTCGGGATTTATGAGACCATCCACCTATAAATGCCCTTCTGACAGACGATGCATCCAAAAGATGAGCCGATTGCTTAAAATAACTCCCGCCAATCCACATACCACGCCCAACCCCATCACCTGTTTATCAATGCCATATGTCCCTTGACAGGCAAAAACAGCCTCCTTATACTCCGAACGTCAAAAAAAGAAATTCTTGTCAATTCAGCAATTCATGTGATGAATGGGTTGGAACGGGCGGGATATCATCTCGTGCCCGCATCACCGACAGGAACGATCGATCCCGGGAAGGGGTTCTGGTCAGCGGACGGAGAGGAACGAACAGGGCGCGGCAGAAAGGGCGGAAAGCAACCCGATCGCGATGCGTCGGTGCCGCGGTTGACAGCATCGCCGGTTTTCATGGAATAGGATTATGCCTGCCAATCTGCCCCCAGACTATTTCGCAGCGGAAGAGCGCTTCCGGACGGCCAAGACCGTGGAAGACAAGATCGAGGCCCTGGAAGAAATGCTGGCCATCATGCCCAAGCACAAGGGCACGGACAAGCTCAGGGCCATGCTGCGGGAGCGTATCTCCAAATTCCGGGACCAGGCCAAGCAGAAAAAAGGGGCGGCCAAGCACAAGACCGCCTACAGCATCGAAAAGGAAGGGGCCGCCCAGGTTGCCATCGTCGGTCCTCCCAATACGGGCAAATCATCGCTGGTGGCCCTTGTCACCAACGCCTCCCCGGAGACAGCCCCCTTTCCCCATACGACCCACAAACCGACGCCGGGGATGATGGAATACGAGGATATCCAGTTCCAGCTCATCGACACCCCGCCAATTACACGTCAGTACGCCGACCCGGCCCTGCTGGATCTGCTGCGCCGCACGGACATCGTAATCGTCATGGTGGACCTCATGGCCGACCCCATAGCACAGTATGAAGAGATCATGGCTATCCTTCATGATTATCGCATCTACTCGCCCCAATGCCGGCTTCCGGAGAACCTCCCAAAACGCCCCTTCATCCGAAAGACGCTGGTGATCGTCAACAAGATGGACCGGCAGGAGGATCAGGAAGCCTTGGATATCTTCCGTGAACTCTCTGGTCTGGAACAGCCGTGCCTGGGCATTTCCACAAAAACCGGCCTGAACGTGTCTCGCCTCCCGGAGGCCATATTTTCTCTCGCCGACATCGTGCGCGTCTATACCAAACGTCCCGGAAAGGAAGCGGATCTGACAGCTCCCTTTATTCTCCCCGCCGGCAGCACCGTGGAAGAACTGGCCGCCAGAATCCACAACGAGTTCGCCACCAAGCTGAAATACGCCCGGATCTGGGGAAGGGGTGTCCGGGACGGCCAGATGGTTCAGAGAAACTACGTCATGCAGGACGGCAATATCACGGAGTTCTGTATCTAAAAAATTGTTTTTATATCATCCTAAAGGGCAGCGTCATCCTCGTAAAGCGCCCGGATATTCGGGGGCAACGACGCCATCCGCTCGTTTGCCTTTTCCGGAGAGAGCGTTTCGAGGGACCCGTCCGGGTTCTGCACCACAACGCCGCTCTCCGTCAGGATCTTGAAGCGCCTCTTCCGCTCATCCCTGTCGGGGGTGCAGATGAGCTGGCAGTTGCCGCAGGTCAGATAGAGCTTATCCTTCATCACCACATAATAAAAACCGCCTTCCCGCTTCGGCCACTTCCACGACGCCTTGACGGCCCGCTTCAGGGCGGGCATGAAGCCGTCGTCGTCATGGGGGATGGAAAAACGGCCGGGGGACCAGTTGGACCATTTGCCGAAGGGATGAAGCCCCGTGAAGCCGCCGCAGACGTATTCGCAGCGTCTGTAGGTGCGGCGTTTTGCATAGGAGAAGGAGACTCCGCCTAAGGTGATTTCCGTTTTCTCCTTGGCGTCCATCATCCCCGACATGCAGGATGCCAAACAGAGACGGCATTGGTCGCAATAGCTCTCTTTCTCGGGCAGAGGGTCCGTGGGGATGAGTTCCGCCTCCGTGGCGGCGGCGCCGAAGATGACGGCGGCGCCTTCGTTTTTCCGGATCACGTTTCCCGAAAGGCCGAACCATCCGATGCCGGACCTTACTGCCAGGTAGCGCAGGGAGACGTTGGGCATGAGGTCCAGGAGGCCGCGGGGCGACTCCTTCCGGTAGACCTGGTTCGAGGCCACGGGTTCGGAGGGATAGCCCCGCTGGGCAAGAAAATTGGCGAGTTCAAGGGCGATGCCGCTTGCCATCGTGTTCGTGGCGATATTGTTTCGCTCGTGGGAGAGGCGATCTTTTTTCTGGAGGAATGGCATGATCAGGGCCTGATCCAGGGGCAAGGCGAATACTACCGCTGACTGGGCCGATGGAAGGATATACCGGAGATCGGCGGAAGGCGGACCGCCTGCAAGGGTATTCACGGTGGCGATCCCGGCGGCACATGCCCCGAGCGACATGACATAATCCATGACGGTGCGGCTTAATTCCTTCATTGGACCCCCTTTCAGGACACCATATCGTCGATGATGGCCTTGACGGGTTTGATCTCCCCGATGAGCGCGGCCACCTGGCCGGCGCCGGCGGGGAAGAGATCGAAGTCGCCGCTCATCCAGGCCTTCGGGGCGTTCATGAGATTGTATTTCTGCGAAAGGTCAACAGACGGATCGGCCGACAGATCGGCCAGCTTCTTGTTGAGAAGGACGCGCGCCTTCATGTTTTTCAGGGGCACCAGCGTCGTACCGCCGTCGCCGCAGGCCAGAATAGCTTCTTTCCATACCTGTGGGGCGGGCGCTTCCTCCGAGGCGATGAAGCGCGTCCCGATCTGGACACCCTGCGCCCCCAGGGCCAGCGCCGCCCTGTAACCGCGCCGGTCGGCAATGCCGCCTGCCGCCACGACGGGAACCTTCACATGATCGGTCACCAGGGGCACAAGGACCATGGTGGAAGACTCGGAGCCCGCGGTACGCAGACCGCCCGATTCCGATCCGGAAACCACAAGCCCGTCCGCGCCGTCACCGGCCGCCCGGACGGCATGGGGAAGCGCCAGGACCACATGAAGCCCCTTCATGCCCAGATCGTGAATGAGGGGATAGATTTTCGCCGGCGATCCCGCCGCAGTCGTGACCGTCTTTACGCCCGCTTCGGCCAGGATTTTCAGGATCTCGGGATTGGCGGGGTTCATGATCATGATGTTGGCCCCGAAGGGCTTGTCCGTCAGTTCCCGCACCCCCTCTACAAGCTTCCGCGCTTCCTCGGGGCTGCTGAATCCCAGGGCGAGCATCCCGAAGGCGCCGGCCTCACAGACGGCGGCGGTCAGCCGGGGACTGTTCATGGCCCCAATGGGCCCCTGAATGACGGGATAACGGCATCCTAACATTTCCAGTAACCTTGACATATCCTTGTCCTCCTTGGTTTTTATCACATTCTGTCATCGGAAAATTCATGGTGGAAGGGGCTTCACGCAGCCGAAAGCCCCTTCCGCAGAGTGCCGGGTCCATCTGTTTCAACACCCTTTGAAGATGGGCCGTCGTTTTCCCACAAAGGCATTGACACCCTCGATACCATCGATGGTTCTGGCCATTTCGCAGATACCGCGGGCTTCCTGTTCCATTTGCGTCTCCAGGGACGCCGTAAAGCTGTCATTCAAGAGCTTCTTGACCATGCCGAAAGAACGCGTCGGTCCATTGGCAAATGATTTCGCCAGAGCTTCGGCCTCCTTCATCAGATCGCCATCAGGAATCACTTTGTTGACCAGGCCCCATTCAAGGGCCTCCTGGGCTTTCAAGCGGCGGTTGGTTATCATCATCTCCCGCGCCCTGGACAGCCCGATCATCCTCGGCAAAAGGTAGGTCATGGCGCCGTCAGGCGAGAGCCCCGCCGCCGTATAAGCGGCCGTAAATGATGCCGACTCGGCGGCCAGGATGATATCGCCGGAAATGGCGAAGCTCATGCCCATCCCCGCTGCCGCACCGTTTACGGCCGTAATCATGGGTTTGTTCATCCTGATCAGGCGCGATGCTGCGGCATGGCAATACACCGTCATTTCTTTCAAAAGGACGGCAAATTTATCCCCGTATCCGGCAAAAAATTTCAGGTCTCCTCCGGCACTGAAGGCTTTGCCGGCGCCGCTCAGAACGACGGCCCGGATTTCCGGGCTCTCGTCACAGCGGATCGCTGCATGCATCAGTTCCTTCCCGGAGGTTAGATTCAATCCGTTGAATGCTTCCGGGCGATTCAGAGTAATGCAGGCGACCTGTTCCTTCACTTCAAAAACAATGGTTTCGTAGTTCATGGCTTTTAAATCCCTCCTTATCGTTATTCGACATTCTATGGGCCTATCTGTGCATGACCAATACTGCCATGCAAGTTAGTTGCACACAAGCCATAGGGGCGAAAAAACTATCTCAAAGCCTGATTGCGCATTGTGTGGATCAGTCGCCTCAATTCTCCCGCTTCCTGCGGAGAGAGGGCTTTCATAAAGTCTGCATTCGCTTCCTCCATGAGCCTGGCGACCTCCCCGCCGGTTATTTTCCCCTTTTCCGTCAGGAAAATCTGAATGGAACGCCGATCATGAGGATTATCTTTTCTATCAATGAGACCGGCAGTTTCAAGTCGATCGAGGATTCCCGTCATGGTGGAGCTGTCCAGTTCGGTCCGTTTTCCGAGATCGATAGAGGTTACTCCGTCCTTATCATAAAGGAAACGGAGAACCATTGCCTGGACCGCGGTAATGTTCAAACCGGATACTTTTTGTCCCCAGATCCTCGCTCCCAACTGGCTGATCTTGGCGAGTTGAAAGAATATGCATTCGTTAGCTTTCATCTTTTATGCCAAAATGCTTGTTTCACATTTACTTGTATGCAAGCATATTTCTGTTCGGACAATCTGTCAAGCCATTTTTTCATAAACCTACAGAAAAACCGGAGCAATCGACAAAAGGGGTTGACCTGAGCAGGGCTGACCCTTTTCCTTTGCCTTTCTTGAAAAGCATGATAATCACTTTTCAGGACTGACTTTAAAAATGGGGGCTTTGGGGCGACTGGTCAAATATTAAGCTATAAAAAATAGCCATGATAACAGCATGATAATTGATTTACGGGATGGAGCGACCTTGAATGACCGGATGCACTTGAAACGCTCACTTACGGGAAGTCCGTCAAGGTTTTCCCGGCCCTGGAATGGCTTGCCGCCATGTGTTCGCATATCCCGAACCGGGGCGAGCAGATGGTGAGATATTACGGATGGTACAGCAACGTCGCCCGGGGAAAACGGCAGAAGGAAGGTCTGGATGACGCCATCCCCTGTATCCTTGAACCACAGGCGGATGAAAAGACATTCCGCCGGAACTGGGCCAAGTTAATTCAGAAGATCTACGAAGTCGATCCCCTGGTCTGCCCGAAGTGCAAGGGCGTCATGCGGATTGTGGCCGGCAAGGTCAAGGCCGCCACCTAAAATCCATGACCCGCCTGTCTGCATACCAGACACAGGCAGGTCAGTTGCCCCAGCCATCCCGGATGTCGTCTCGCAGATCCACGCCCATGGGGATCATGTCTATGGGGATCCGCAATACTCCTGGGACAATTACATCGAAGCATAACGCATCGTACGTGCCGGAAAGGTCTGTCCAAATGGTGCTGAAAAATGCCCTTCTGACAGACAATGCATCCAAAAGATGAGCCGATTGCTTAAAATAACACCCGCCAATCCACATACCACGCCCAACCCCATCACCGACACCTGTTTATCAATGCCATATATCCCTTGACAGGCAAAAACAGCCTCCTTATACTCCGAACGTCAAAAAAGAAGTTCTTGTCAATAATTATAATAATGAAGAATCTGCATGCGTGCGTTTTTGTCGCCCTGGTATCGCTGAGCTTCCTTCTTGCGGCCAGCCCCGGAGATTCCCAAACAACGAATCCGGACACATCCAAAGCCAAATGCCTGATGTGTCACGGCCCATATGAAAAACTTGCCGCTAAAGCTCCTTTTTTCAAGGAATTCGATGCCAAGCAGTCGAAAATAACATCCGTGAACCCTCACCAGTACTGGCCCCACGAGGATAAAACGGAAAAGGGAATTCAGGACTGCACATTCTGCCATAAGCCCCACAAGGCAGACATAAAACCGGGGGATAGAGTTGAAAAGACGGATGTTGAGAAATGTTTCGGTTGCCATCACGACAGGACTTTTGACCGCTGCAAAACCTGTCACGAGCATTAGAACACCGGCCTGCACATGTGTTCGGAGCAAAGAGAGAGGGATGAGGAGGTTTGCGCATGAAAGACGTATTCGTTGTAAGTGCCGTGAGGACGCCGGTGGGCCGTCAGGGCGGGTATCTGCGTGACTGGACGGCCCCGGAACTGCTGGCGGCCGCACTGGACGAGGCGGTCCGGAGGATCGATTTGGACCCCGCGCTGGTTGAGGATGTGATCGGAGGGACGGTCTACCAGGTCGGGGAACAGGGTTTCACCCTTGCGCGCTCGGGGGTCCTGGCCTCGAAATTCCCCATCTCCGTCCCGGGGGTGTCCGTCAATCGCCAGTGCGGAAGCAGCCTGACGGCAATCCAGCTCGCCTATGGCATGATCGCTTCGAGAACAATGGATATCGTCATCGCCAGCGGCTGCGAGCTCATGTCGAAGTACACCATGTTCTCAGACCTCAACGGCACCCTTTACACGGGGAAGCCGATGGGGAATCCCTTTGGAAAATGGTACACGGGCAAGTACGGGCGGGCGGATCAGATCGCGGCGGCCCAGATGATCGCCGACAAATGGGAGATTACCAGGGAAGAATGCCAGGACTTTGCCATCGCGAGTCACCAAAAGGCGCAACAGGCTACGGTCTGCGGTCATTTCAAGAAAGAAATCTTGCCCATGAAAGGGGTTGACAAGGAGGGGAATGAGATCGTCCGGGATACCGACGAGACAATCCGGCCGGAAACGAGTCACGATTCGCTGAATGCGCTCAAAATCCTTCCCAACACGAAATGGATCACCGTGGGTATCTCGAGCACGATTACCGACGGATCTTCCGCCGTGGTTCTGATGGGGGAAGATAAAATGAAGGAGCTCAAGATCGACCCCCTGGCCCGGATCGTGGCCAACGCGGTGATCGGATCGGAGCCGCAGATCATGCTTACGGGACCCATTTACGCGACACCGAAAGTCCTGGATCGAGCGGGGGTGAAGATGAAGGACATCGACATTTTCGAAATCAACGAGGCCTTTGCGCCGATCCCGCTGGCCTGGGCCAAGGAACTCAAGGCCGACCCGGCAAAACTGAACGTGAACGGAGGCGCCCTGGCCCTCGGCCATCCGGTGGGAAACTCGGGGTGCCGCCTGTCCGTAACGGCCATACATGAACTCAATCGCCGCAAGGCGCGCTATGCCCTTGTTTCGCTTTGCACCGGCGGCGGGATGGCGCCGGCCACGATCTTCGAAAGAGCCTGAAATGAGGACACCGCAGCCGGCCTGAAGACACCAGGAGAGGATTCTTGAGCATTGAGGGCCGCCGGTCATGGCGTTCAACTGCATGGCGGCTTTGGCTGCATGAAAGAACAACCCACTGAGAAAGGAGACCATGATGGCGATTGATGCGTCGAAGAGAGAAATCGTTGCCGCGCTGGAAAGCATCATCAGCATCACGAACAAAATGGGCGTCGTGATCGAGGCGTTCGATCCGGGAAACGTCAGGGTCCGGCTGCCGAAGGAACCGAATCTGAACCATATCGGCGTGGTCTATGCCGGATCGCTCTTTTCCCTGGGCGATTTTACCGGAGGTGTTCTCTTCTGCTCCTGTTTCGACCTCAAGAAGTACTACCCCATCCTGAAAGAGGCCGTCATCGCCTACAAGCGGCCTGCCTCGACGGACGTTACCATAGAGGCGTCCATGGCGCCCGCCGAGGTCGAGGACCTTAAGAAAGCGGCCGACAATACCGGCAAGGCGGATTTCGTCAGGGAATTTGAACTGAAGGGCGCAGACGGGAACACCTGCTGTATTTTTCGGGGGAGTTTTCAGGTCAGAAAAATATAAAAGGAATTTTCAGGCCACTTCATCGCTCAAACAGGGTCGCAGAAAGGTCTCATCAGCTTTAATGCCGGATCAACCGAATCCGGGAAATTCAACCATCAGGAGGCAGGGCAATGAAAAGAATGAAGCTGTTTTTTGCGATGATCGTGAGTTTCCTTTTTGTTCTGGCCGCATGCCAGGGAACATTTGTAGCAGGTGAAGGAGCGAAGCTGACCGGTTTTTATCTCAAGAAAAATCCGGCGCCGGCGCTTGATCCGCCACCGACCCTGGATCAGGCCATGAAAATCCAGGCGGAGTACAATAAGGCCATCATGCCCACCTTCGGGAAGGTGGTGGGGTACAAGGCCGGGCTCACGAATCCGAATGTCCAGAAGGCGTTCGGGGTCAGCGCCCCGCTTCGCGGCACCCTGATGGAGAAGATGATGCTGAAATCCGGCGCGACGATCGAGGCTTCCTTCGGGGCGCGGCCTCTTTATGAGGGCGACCTGATCCTGCGCGTGGGGAGTGAAGCCATCAACACGGCGGTGACTCCCATGGACGCCCTGAAGGGGATCGACGCGGCGATCCCCTTCATCGAGCTTCCCGATCTCGTCTATGCAAAAGACGTCAAGATCAACGGCCCCATGCTCGCCGCCGTCAACGTGGCCGCCCGGTACGGCATCGTCGGAGAGGCGATCCCCGTTCAGGCAACCCCGGAATGGATGGACCGCCTGAAGAACTTCAAATGCCAGATTTACGACAAAGAGGGAACCATGCTGGTCGAGGCACCCGGGAGCAGCCTCATGGAGCACCCGATCAATGTCGTGCTCTGGATCCGGGATTCGCTGAAGTCGGACGGCATCAAGCTGAAGAAGGGGGATCTCCTGTCGCTCGGCACGATCACGAAGCTGACGCCGACGGCACCCAACACCATCATTAAGGCACGGTACGTCGGACTGGACCCGAAAGGGCCTGTCGAGATCTCCGTGAGCTTCAAGTAGGCAAGGGATCGGACTCTCTCACATCATCGCGCAAAAATGACAGGGCCGGTCCCGGATGATGCAGGGCGGGCCTTGTCAGAAAATGCCATTAAAAAACACCAGCCATTGTGGAGGACATCTATGTTTCATGCTGAAAGATGCGATTTTTGCGGAAAATGTTTCGAGTTCTGCCCCTATGTCAACTATGATCTCGAACGGGCACAGCGCGAAATGAAGGATCTTGTCGAAGGGGGTACGCCGCCGATCGTTGGATCCTGCGTCACCTGCGCATCCTGCAACCTGGTCTGCCCCACCCGGGCCAACCCCTTCGACCTGCTCAACGAGCGGCAGGAAAAGACGGGCGCCCTGGGGATTCCCGAGCAGGCCATGCAGAACTTCTCCAGGCTCCACAGTCTGCCGACCGTGGTCAGGAAGGGCAAGGAGGGCGCTCCCGTTCTGAATCTCTGCATCGTCGGAGACATGGTCCGTGAACTCCTGGACAATCCGCTTTTCGAGGATCTGACGATCGTAGAGGGCGCCGACTATTTCTGCACCGTGGGGTATATCCATCTCGGCAGGCCGGGCCCGGTCAAGAAGGAGGCCATGCGCTTCATCGACAACCTCGCCGCCCTCGGAGCGAAGGAGGTGGTCTGTTTCCACGATGACTGCTACACCCTCCTCACATCCCTGGCCCGGGAGTATGGGCTGAAGGTTCCCTTCCGGCCGATCCACATCTTCGAGTACCTCTACAGGGAGATGCTGAAAAGAAAAGACGAGATCCGGCAGACCCCTCTCAAAGTGGCCTACCAGTCCCCCTGCGCCTCGCGATACACCCAGGGGAAGGACATCTATCTCGACAGGCTCTTCGAACTCCTCGGGGTGGAAAGACCGGCCCGCAAGTACGAGAGGATCAACGCGCTTTGCTGCGGCGCCCCGCTGATGGCCCGCGACAAGGACCGCGCGGCGGAGGTGAAGAAGTGGAACATTGACGACGCGAAAAAAGCCGGCGCCGAGGCCATGGTGTTTCTCTGCCCCATGTGTTACCTGAATCTTCGCAAACTCAGCCGGGACAACGGCATGGATGCCGTCTTTATCACGGAGCTGTGCAAGAAGGCCCTGGCGGCCTGAGACGGCAGAATCCGGGTTGAACATCGCCCGGTTTTGAGCCCGGTGGCATGGCCATTGAACTGCCCTGCATGAAAGATTCCGGTGTTCCCGAATCCCATCGCTTCGGGAACACCGGGCTGAGCCGAGCCAGATTATTTTTTTGCCCGCGATCCGCAGCACCTCGACCTCTTTTGCCATTGACACAAAACGGCGTTTTTCCTATATCCCCTTCACGAAAAAGCAATTTTCTAATCCAATGAACGGAGAATGATTATGTTCGCTTGGCTGACCAGTCTGGAAGCGTGGATTGCCCTTGGAACCCTGACGAGCCTGGAGATCGTCCTCGGAATCGACAATATTATTTTCATTTCCATTCTGGTGGGACGGCTTCCCCCCGAAAAACGAAATTTTGCCCGCCGAACAGGACTGATGCTGGCCATGCTCACACGGCTGGCGCTGTTATTCTCCATTGTCTGGGTGGCCAATTTAACGCAGCCCTGGTTTTCAATACTGGGAAACGATATTTCCGGACGCGACATCATTTTAGTCGGAGGCGGGTTGTTCCTGCTGGCCAAGGCGACGCATGAAATCCACGGCAGCCTGGAAGGGATCGAGGAAAGCAAGCCGGCGCTGAAACATGCGACCGTGGCGGCCGTGCTGTTTCAAATTGCTGTGATCGATATCGTGTTTTCGCTCGATTCCGTCATCACGGCCGTCGGCCTCGCGCAGCATACCTCGATCATGGCAATTGCGATCATTCTCGCCGTCGTGGTCATGCTGTTCGCCGCCAAACCGATTTCCGACTTCGTGGACGCCCATCCGACGATTAAAATCCTGGCCCTGTCTTTTCTGATTCTTGTCGGCGTCACGCTGATCGTCGAAGGTTTCGACGTGCACGTTCCGAAAGGGTACATATACTTCGCCATGGCATTTTCCGTTTCGGTGGAAATGATCAATCTCCGCCTGCGAAAAAAACAAACGCAGCCCATCCGGCTGCGAAAAGAGTTCCGCGTGGAAAATGCCGATTTTCCGGGTTAGGCGCTGATGAAAAGAAATCGATCGAGCCAGCCCCGTACCGGCGCATGAAAAAGAACGGAACTCGCGCCGTATTTGTGGTAAAAGGAACGCGGGTACGCATCGAAAGCGGAGGTGGAAATGAAAAAAGCGCGAATCCTGTGGTTTGGGCTCTCTGTGATTGTCCTGGTCTCATTATTGGTTGCACTCGGCTGCGACACCGGCAGGACCGGTTCCTCGGACAAGGCAGGGCAAAAGAAATTTGCCTTTGATCCGAAGAATCCCTGCAACCTATTGACAAAGGAAGAGGTCGAGGCGGCCATCCGGCAAAAAGTCAAAGATCCGTCTTCGCAGGAATATGCCTGCACCTACGAAACGATGGACTCCAAGAATTTTACAAGCCTGACTTTGTCGGTGGATTCTGTCAGCGACCCCGAGTATTTGTTCAACGGCATGAGGGATCGCTTCAAAGATAGCGGCAGACCGGTGAAGCAAGTTGAGGGTGTCGGCGAGGGCGCTTATTTTTATGAAAAGGCGCTCCATGTCCTGAAGGGGCGGCATATCTTCCACTTCCAGTCAAGCGGGAGCGAGGGGTACGAGTTGAACGAAGAGGCTGTCAGGAATCTTGCCAAAACGGCGATTGACAAATTATAAAAGGATGATCTTGATCTGAAAGTCCACCGGCAGCGCTTACGAACCTGAAGTCCACGGGGAACCCCCGAAGCGGGAAAGAGATTTCCGCAGGATAGAAAAGTCATGCTCATCATTCAACAATCCCCAGGGAAAAGGACCCGGGTTCTGACGGAGGAAATGTTATGACCGCCCGAGACAGGCTGAACAGGAAGAAGCGACCCGTTGCCATCCCGGTTTATTTTACATTCGCGATATTTTTACTGGGTTTTCTGTTCAGCATTGTGTTTCCGGCGTTCGTCGTCGTCGGCTTCTGGGGTTTTGGCATTTTTATCGTGACCCTCGGATACGCTTGTTTCGCCATTCGCTGTCCGGTGTGCAGGGCCTTCTGGGGCAGACAGGCCATGCTGTCCGGGTCTCTTTTCTCCATATCGAGCAAGATAAAAGCTTGCCCGAACTGCGGTATAGATCTCGATGCGGAAGATGAGCGCGTACTGCTGAACCGGTCATGAACGAATACCCCTTGCCCTTTGGTCTTTTTTTGAAGGGGTTGCCTGAAGATATTTTTATCAGGAAAATCGGGCGACGGAAAGGGAAAGGCGATTGTCTGAGGAGCGTGCGGAAGAAGAAGCTGTCGGCTGGGACTACTTTGATCGGCTCTACTGCGTTTCTCTGCGAGAGCGGGAAGATCGCCGCCAGTCGGCACGCAAGGAATTTTCAAAAGTGGGTCTGGCCGACAGAGTCGAGTTTGTGCTGGGTGAACGTCATCCGCACAACATTGAGGAGGGCGTGTATGACTCCCATATGTTGTGCCTCCGCAAGGGCCTGGAGGCCGGCGCGAGAAATATTGTCGTTTTCGAAGACGATGTGGAGTTTGACCGCTTTGATCCGGAACGATTGAGAAATTGCACTGAATTTTTAAGACAGCATCCCCGATGGAAAGTTCTGCTTCTCGGCGCTTTGATCCGCTCCAGCCGTAAAACGACCGAACCTTGCGTACAGAAAGTCCGTTACCAGAGCCTGACCCATGCCTATGCCCTGAACCGTCATTATGCCGCAACGCTGGCCTACGAGCCGTGGCGGGGCATCGTCAACGACACCCTCTTTCGGCCGCTGACGGATGATGTCTACGCAATCTACCCCATGTGCGCATTTCAAAAATATTTTACCTCGGACAATTACAAATACCCCATGCTGGTGCGAATCCGACGCTTTTTAGGCGGGCTCAACCGCATTCAAAAAGCGGATGAATTCTACCACCGTCACAAATTCGGGATCTATGCCGCGCACGCCATTGCCGTTTTGCTCGTGCTGTTCGTTTTCTTCCGTTGATTACGTCATCGCTGCCATGACTGCCCGTCATGCCATCAAGAACGGGTGACGGAGCTTGCGGAACGCTGAGCAAATATGTGGTACAAGCCTCAGGGGCAAGTCAGGAGTGGATCGCCTTACATGAAAGGAAGGATCACCAAAAGATCATATGAATGTTGTTTTGATATCCATGCCGGACGCGGCGCCGGTAATCATGCATGAAGCCGCCTTTCACATGCCCAATTGCGGAATTGCCAGCGTCGGCGCCAACATTGGTGAAGAGCACAGGGTCCATATCATCGACCTGATCCGCAAGCGCGGCCGGCTGCGGAATTACCTGACCAAAACCCTTCCGGAAATGCGTCCGGACCTTGTCGGCCTGTCGGCGATGGCCTGGCAGTACGACACCTGCATCAAACTGATCCGGCTGATTAAGCACCTGCTGCCTGATGTAAAAATCGTCATCGGCGGTTACCATGCCACCCTGATGCATGAAGAGATCGCCGACTCCGCGGAAGCAGAATACATTGATTTTATGATCCGAGGAGAAGGCGAAGAGGCATGCCGGCGGCTGGCCAATGCCCTGGAAGGCCGAGGCCGGCTTGAAGACATTCCCTCCCTGTCCTATAAAAAGGGCCGGCGGTTTGTGCACAACCCGAAGGGGGAACTGCTGGATCTTTCCGAGCTTAAAATCCCCATCCGGGACAAGCGTCGCTTGACTTCCGGCTATCATGTCATGCTTTCCAGAGTCGAGGTGATGGAAACTTCCCGGGGCTGCACGCGCACGTGTTCGTTCTGCAGCATGAAGCATATGTACGGCCAGACCTTCAGGACCTATCCCATCGAACGGGTCCTGGCGGATGTCGATGATATTTATCATAACCGCCGGACGCGCCTGATTTTTGTGGCGGATGACAACCTGGTGCTGGACCCCGAACGCGTGATTAAAATCTGCGATGCCATGATCGCCCGCAACTATAAGGGACTGAACCTGATCGTCCAGGCCGATTGCGTTTCCATATCCAGAAATGAAGAGATGGTGCGCAAAATGTCTCTGGCGGGCATGAAATCCATCTTTCTGGGGATTGAAAATGTATCCAGGAAAAATCTGTTGGCAGCGGGAAAGGGCGACATTGTGGATGCCTCGCGCAAGGCCGTACAAATATGCCACAAGTACGGCATCATGGTTTTTGCCGGACTGATCTTCGGTTTTCCGGATGACGATGGAGCGGACATTATTGAAAACTATAACTTCCTGAAATCCCTTGATGCAGATGCCGCCTATTGCCAGATCCTCACCCCCTATCCCAAAACGGTCATGCGACAGCATCTGCTGGACAAGGGACTGGTGACCCATCCCGACGAATATAAGTGGTACAATGGCATATGGGCCAATGTGAAGACCCGGCATCTTGATGAGAAGCAGTTGCAATACCTGGTCTGGCTGAACCGTGAAAAGGTCATGGGGTGGTGGGAACCCTCCGCGTGGGCCAAAGGCCGGGGACGGCCGTGGATACCGATCTGGACATATGCATTCCGGCCCCTTCTTAAAGTTTTTCTTCGTCGGAGGATGAAGCGGCTTGGGTGGGAAGGTTGCTATGATCTGAAAATGAAACGCCAGGCGGGTGTGAACGTGTTCAAGGATCTGGAAGCATTTGCGCAAGCCAAATAGAAATCAATTCAAAAAACAAGCGTCCTTTTTATCAAAGAAAACCTCGCCGATCGGCAAATGTGAGCAATCTGGCCTTCCGTGGGATATGACGCGCATGAAGCTGTGCTAACCGGGATCCGTTGCCGTCTTTGAAAACCCCGACGTCACGATCTCCTCATCCTTCTCGCCGTTCCAGCGCCACATCCGGAATCCCAGCTCTCTGGCCAATCCTTTATACATGCCGACGAAATCCGCTCCGCACGGATGCTTTTTCTGCTGCAGGAAACCCGGCAGAAACCTGCGGTCCCCGCGATACCACTCCCAGAGCAGATAGTTCACGAAGGCCAGCTCAAAGACCATCGAATCGATGGGCGTGATATCGCGCTTGTAGCCGCAAAGCAGCCCCATTTGCGTCACCCGCACGAACCTTCGGGCCGCTCTGCCGTTGGCGCAGAAACTGCACGAATCCAGCACCAGCACTTTGTCATGGAGGGGGGCGCCGCCCGCCTCGCCGAGCATGGAGATCAGATCTTCCCAGCCGATCGGGACGACCTTCCCCCTGTTGTCGCGCAGAAGGAGATGCCGATGGCCCTGTTCCGGGTCTCGCCCGTGGGCGCCCAGGATCAAAATCCCCGGATCGGCCTTCTCGCGGAACTGCTTGAATTGCTCGATCAGCGCATCCCTTTCGTCAACCGTCGCCAGGGTGATCCCGATCGGCGTCGCATCGTTTTCCCAGCACCAGGCATCGCCGAAGCCTGCCCAGCAGGGCTTGGCCGTATAGCGTGCGCTGTACTCCCCGTCCTGCTCGCTCCGCCAGAAGGCTTCCACGATCTGAATATTCATTTTCAACCTCCCGGACTGCGGTTTTTGCACCCCCGTTGCGGCAGATCACACACGCGAACATTCCTTTTCTCTTGTTTTCTCCTTCAGTCGTGTTTCCCGCCTGGCTTTTGCCTCCCGGTATCTCCGTTGCTCCTCTTCCGTCTCCGGGACCCCTGGCGGCAAGGGGAGCGGACGACTGCTGCTGTCGAGGGCCACATAAGTCAGATAGGCCGTTGACGTGTGGCGCCTCCTGCCGTTTCTGAGATCTTCGGATTCGACGCGGACGCCCACTTCCATCGAAGCTCTGCCGACAAAGTTCACACTTGCCCGCAGGGTCACCAAATCCCCGATAAAAACAGGGTGAAAGAAATCCAGCCTGTCGATGGAGGCCGTGACGACATTGGATCTCGCGTGGCGGAGGGCAGCAACCCCGCCAGCCGTATCGATGAGCTTCATGATGACACCGCCATGGACATTTCCGGCGGGATTGGCATCCTCGGGATTCATCACCTGTGCCAGGACAATGCTGCTTTCCCGGATTCTCTTTTCCTTCATTGTTCTCTCCTTGTTCCGGCCCCTTCAGGGCCCGCAGACAACTCCCGTACCTCGATTACGGCTGCTCCTCTTCCGCGGGGGGCTGCGTGTCGGCTTCGAGGCCGGCAATGTCCGTCCCTTCGCCTGTGCTTTCCGGATCCACTCCGGCCTTCTGCTGCTTGGCCTCTTTCTTGCGGGCGGCTTTCTCCAGTTGCTTCTGCTGCCGCGCTTTTTCCTTCTGACGCTTCTCAAAACCGAATTTCGATCTGGCCATGATTCAGCTCCTCCATTTTTCTTTTTGTCGATCATTTCTTATTATCACAAAACAAGGAACGCTCCAGCACAATTCTCGCGACACACAATTCTCGCGCGGATCGCATTAACCTTTTGCTTCCTGCCCGAATACGGGGTAGGATGCGCTGAACGAACCGCAAGGAGTTGTGAGGATTCCCATGAACGATGAAATCTACCATCGGCTCGCCCAGGTGCTGAATACCCTGCCCAACGGGTTCCCGGAGACGGAAAGCGGCGTGGAAATCCGGCTGCTCAAGAAGGTGTTTGCGCCGGAGCAGGCCGGTCTTTTCTGCGACCTGCGGCTGACCTTTGAAACGGCCGAGGAGATCGCCGGCCGCACCGGACGCTCCGCGGAGGGCCTGGAAAGCCTGCTTGCGGGCATGGCGGAAGCGGGGCAGGTCATGATGATCCAACTGGGCGAAGCCCGGTTCTTCCGGATGCTGCCCTGGGTTTTCGGGATCTATGAATTCCAGCTTCACCGGATGAACCGGGAGTTCGCGGAAGAGGTTGATGCGTACTGGCCGGCTTTCGGCAACCAGTTTTTCAACAGCCAGCCGCAGCTCATGCAGACCCTGGCTGTGGAGGAGGCGATTCCCTTCAGCCAGGAAACGCTGCCCTATGAAAGGGTTTCCACCATCATCGAGAACGGCCAGTCCTTTCTCGTGAACGAATGCATCTGCAAGAAGGAGCGCGCACTTCTCGGACATCCCTGCGACCGGCCCACGAACGTCTGCCTGGCCGTCGCCCCGGTCCCCGGTATTTTCGACAAATCCGCCCATGGCCGCGTCATTTCCAGGGAAGAGGCCTACGCGCTGCTGGACAGGGCCGAAGAAGCGGGACTGGTGCACCTGACGGCCAATATCCAGTTCGGCCAGTTCTACATCTGCAACTGCTGCAAATGCTGCTGCGGCGTACTCCGTGCAATCAACGATTTCAAGATACCGGCTTCGCAGGTCGTCAACTCCCATTACCGCGCGGAGATCGATGCGGCAACCTGTACCGGCTGCGGGATCTGCGCCGGTGAACGCTGCCAGGTCGGCGCCATCGAAGAAAGCGGGGATGCGTACCGGGTCGTTCCGGACCGGTGCATCGGCTGCGGCCTCTGCATCCGCCATTGCCCGGCCGAAGCCATGCGGCTGGTTCACAAGGACCCGGAAGCGCTGTCAGCGCCGCCCTTCACGGAAGCGGAGTGGTTCCAGGAGCGCGGGCGCATGCGCGGGGTGGACTTCACCGCCTACAAATAATCCGCAACGGGGAAAGCGGCCGGCCCGATCCGTCCGCTACTCCAGTTTATTCCCCAGGAAGGGCTCGAAATGGTACCATTCGAAGGGGTGCCGGCGGACCATTTCCTCCAGGAGCCATGCATAGCGCTGGGCGGAGGCCTGAATGGCCTCCTGACGCTCCGCCCGGGATGACGCCTGAACATTCTGGGGCGGAAACATGATGGTGCGGTATTTTCTGCTGCCCTCCCGGAAGACGAAGAAGACGATGATCGGGGCGCCGGAAATCAGGGCGAAAAGATGGGGGCTCTCCGGCAGGAGGACCTCATGCCCGAGAAACCGGACGGCTACGGACCGCTGTTCCGCCGCCCAGAGCCGATCCCCGGCCAGGGAGACGACGCCGCCCTCCTTCAGAAAGCGGATGCCCTCGACAATGTCGAAGGGCGACCCGCCATCCTCATCCGCAGCGACGATGTGGACGCCGTCCCGGGTCAGGCTCTCCTTCTGCATGCGCTCGATCTGCTCCTTGTGCTTTCGGCCCACGTACAGGAGGACCTTCATTCCCTTGTGCTTCATCCGGTTGGCGGCATATTCCCAGTTTCCCATGTGGGACATGAGGACAATGGCCCCCTTCCCCCTTTCCACGGACTCGATCAGGTAATTGAACCCCTCGCTGGCCTGTTCGATCTCCTCTCCGGCCCGGAGCAGGAAGCGGTCGAGGAAGACATTGGTGAAACGGTGATACTGCCGCCAGGCGCACCACAGGCTGTAACACCGGGGTTTTGCGGGGAAGAGCGCCCGGTAAAAGCGGACGCTGACCGCAACGCGGGCCGGGAAGAAAAGAAAATAGCCCGTGGCGACGAACCAGGCAAAGACAACGAACACCCAGTTCCCGGCCCGCCGGGAAACCTGCATCAGCCACCTGTAAAAATCCGCCTTCATTTCAGGCCCTGCCCACGAACCACACTTCTTCACGTCCCGCGGCGTCCGGCTCGGCGCGCTCGATGCTGAAGCCGGCCCCGGACAGCAGCGCCCTCACCTCCTCCGCGGTGCGGTAACGGGGCGCCCGCTTCAAGGTCCCGAGCCGCCACATCTCGACCCGGCGCAGCCAGGAAGGGCGCCGCCCGGAGGGCACGGTCACCCGAAGGATCAGCCTTCCTTCGGGCGCGAGCTTTTCCCGCAGGCACTGAAGCGTCATTCTTGCCTCATCGTCGGAGAGCAGGTGCATTACGTCGACCATCAGCGCCGTATCCACCCGGTCCGGGGCGGATACGAGCAGGCCGGGCGCGCTCCCGGTCTCGGCAAATCCCCTTCCGGCAAAGGCCCGGGCGGCAATCACGACCCGCCTTCGGTCCGGATCGATGCCGTAGACGTGCGCCTGCGGGAACAGGGAAAGCAGCCAGACGGAAGGGACCCCGTAGCCGCAGCCGATGTCGATGA
This sequence comes from uncultured delta proteobacterium, assembly GCA_963709485.1. Classification (GTDB taxonomy): domain Bacteria; phylum Desulfobacterota; class Syntrophia; order Syntrophales; family Fen-1087; genus JAXDBM01. The sequence continues at coordinate 325,541 of CAVPWE010000001.1, read as the reverse complement.
TGTGCCGCGGAGAACGCACGAAACCGGCCAGCCGGGGAAACATGGGATCCAGCAGGATCTTGAACCGGGCGAAAAGCCGCGGATAGGCCTCCATGTGGCGGTATCGCCGCAGCGCCCGCGACCGGTGCCGGCGCGAGCCCGGAACGATCTCCCCGTCAGGCCATGCGGCCGGCGCGAAAACACGCGTCAATAGCGGCGGCGTGATGGCGACCGCCCCGATATAGGAATAGCCGATGCCCAGCGCCAGGGCAATGCCCGCGCTCCTCAGGAGGGCGTGGCCGGAGAGGGCCAGGACGCCGAAACCCATGAGGGTCGTGGCAAAGGAAAGGAAAACGGAAAGGCGGATCAGGCCCATGGAGGGATGATCCTCATCCATGTAGCGCTGGTGGGAGCGGACCAGGTAGAGGGCGTAGTCCGACCCCATGCCGATCACCACCACGGCGACCATGATGGCGGGAATGCCCAGCGGCTGGCCGAGCAGGTTCAGGGTCCCCAGGGTGCAAATGAGCGCAAATAAAGTCGGGAGGAGTCCCAGCAGCGTCAACCGCCAGTCCAGGAGGTAGATGAAGGCAACCACCAGCGTCATGCCCCCTACCATCAGCGCCATCCGGATGAAACCGGACAGCAGCGCTTCGGCCAGCCTTTGGCCGAACAGGCCGGCGTCGAACATCCGCGCCAGCCCGCCGGTCCGCAATTTCTTGTCAAAGGCTTCCCCCCGGTAGGCCGGCCCCGGCGTCAGGTTCGAGATCTGGATCCATCCGGAGCGGTCGCGGCTCTCGGCAATCCCCAGCAGGCCGTGAAAGGCCGCCGGGACCGCCGGGGCATTCATCCCGGCCGTCTCCAGCAGGCTGAAGAAGGGCGAGAAGGCATCCTGTGCAAAGCCCAGTTCCCGAGAGGCCCGTTCAAGAGCTTCACGGAGCGCGGCCACCCGCTCCGGATGCCAGAATGACCGCCAGGCCGCAAGGTTTCGCCCGGCCCGCTCCTCCCCCGGAAAAATCTGGGAAGGCACAAAGGCGGAGGCGAGCGTACCGTTGCCGACATCCTCTTCCAGCAGGACCGCCAGGCGGTCGCCCTTTCGCTGCAGCTCCTGAACGTCACGCCCTTCCGCCATGACATAGATTCTGCTGAAAAGGTTTCCCCAGACATCGGTCAGCAGTTTTTCCGCCGCGAGGGATTCCCGGCTGACCGAATTCATCGCGTTGATGTCCACACGGAAAACCGGTTTCGCGAAGAGGAGTAGGATCAGGGCCAGGCCGAGCGCGGCATACAGCTTCCCCCGGCTCCGACCCGATGCCAGCCGGTTGGCCAGGGCCTGCACGGGGAGCCGGCTCATGCCGCCGGCCGGCGGCATGACCGGAAAGATCACCGGATAGATGGCATGCACGAAAATATAGGTAAACAGGACACCAAGGGCGGCAAATTCCCCGATCTGGGCCAGGGCGGCAAACCCGCTGACCGCCAGGAAGGCAAAGCTGACCGCCGTGGTCAGCATGGCCAGGAGGCCGAGCGACCAGACCTCTTTGGTCGCCTCCAGGCCGTAGGTCTGGTGGGAGCGGTCCAGAAAAAGCAGGTAGGCGATGCCGTAATCGACGGTGAAGGAGATGATGGCGCTTCCGAAGCCGATGGCCATCATCGTGATGGACGGATGAAAGAGCGAATACACGAAGAGGCCCAGCATGGTCCCCACCACGGACGGCAACAGCGCCAGCAGCCCGATCAGGGGCCTCGGAAAGGCGACCAGCAGCAGCAGCACGATGGCGACGGTTGAGAACAGAACAGCCCGCTCCGTGCCCCGTTTCATGCTGACCTCGTTGTCCAGCGCCGCCCGGTAGGTGCCGGCCGGAGTCAGCGTCACGGCTTCCCGCCCTTCCCGGTTCAGCTCCGCGCCGATCCCGTCGATGAGAGCCGTGACCTTCCGCGAGAAGGAGGTGTCGGCGCCGGATGTCACGGGCTCGGCCACGATCAGCAGGTGCTTCCCGTCGGCAGACAAAAGACGGCCCTTGTGGATCCGGGCGTTCCGCGTGGGCGCCAGGTGGGACAGCCGGGATAAAACCAGGTTCCTGAGATTGAGGGGGTCCCGGGCGATCATGGCGGCCTGGCCGATGCCTTCCAGATCGCCCAGTTGGGAAAGGTGATTGAAGAGCGCCGCGCGGACCTGCGCAGGCTCCAGCAGGGGCCTGACTTTTTCCTCCAGATCCCCTGCGGACAGGAGGACGGGAAGATGCACGGTCACCGACTGGAACAGCTCCGGGATGCGCTGCTGCTCCTGCTCCAGGCCGACCCGCGCGAAAAGGCCGCTCTCCCGCAGGCGCTGCTCGATCAGAGCGGCGGCTTGGACCAGACCATCCGGATTTGCACGGGGAAGGCCGACGTCGATGACCACCCGGTCCTGGATCGGGTGGTTGGCAATGATCCGGCGGGCGTCGGCCAGGACGGGGTCATCCTGCGGCAGGGAGGCGATGAGGTCGGTGTCGAAGCCAAGGCGGTGCAGGGCCGAAACAAACAGCCCCGTCACCGCCAGGACCACCAGAAGAATGAACGACCATCGCAGTCTGTAACGCTGCAAAAACATGAAGCCCGTCATCCGTGATGAACCTGCCGTGGCCTTTCAGGAACGGCGCCGGCCCCGCCCCAATTCACTGCACCTGCTTTTTCAACTCCCGTTTGAGGATCTTGCCTGCGGAATTTCTGGGGAAATGATCGACGAAAATGACCTTCTTCGGGATCTTGAAATGGGCGATCCTGCCTTCCAGGGCCTGAATCAGCTCATCCTCGGTGAGCGGTTTGCCCTCGTGCAGCATGACGAAGGCCGCGACGACCTCGCCGCGCGTCTCGTCGGGCATGGCCACCGCGGCCGCCTCCCGGACCTGGGGAAGCGCCTGGATAACCCGCTCCACCTCGGCGGGGTAGATGTTTTCGCCGGAGCTGATGATCAGTTCCTGCTTGCGGCCGATCACATAGACGAACCCTTCATCGTCGCGCCGGCCCATGTCGTTCGTGTGGAACCAGCCGTCCCGGACGGATTCCGCCGTCTCCGCCGGCTTGTTCCAGTAGCGTGTGAACACGTTGGGGCCTTTCACGATGATTTCGCCCGGCTCCCCCGGCGCCACGTCCCGGCCGCTTTTGTCCACGATGCGGAGCTTCAGGTGGAAGACCTCCTTGCCCACGGACCCCGCCTTGCGGATGGAATCCTCCAGGTCGAGCGAGGTCAGGCGTCCGCACTCCGTCATGCCGTACCCCTGGACGAAGCCGATGCCCTTGTCCTCCTGGTACATCCGGATGACGGGGGTGGGAATGGGCGCGCCGCCGGAGATGAAAAAGTGGACGTGGGAGAACTCCGCCTTTTCCCACTCCTCCGATTTGGTCATCACCTGGAACATCACCGGCACGGCAAACATGTAGTTGATCTTCTCGCGCTGGATCAGCTTGATGACCTCCGAGGCGTTGTAGAAGCTCTGGAGCACCAGCGAGCCGCCGGCATAAATGACGGGGGTCGCCGACGCGACCAGCGCCCCGATATGGAACAGCGGGGCGACGACCAGGGATTTGTAGGTGTGGTTGATGCCGTATCCCACCAGCGAATGGATCGCGCCGAATAGGACGTTCCCGTTCGAAAGCACGGCGCCCTTCGGGTCGCCCGTGGTTCCGGACGTGTACATGATGAAGAGCGGGTCGTCGTCCGTCACTTCACGGACCGGGACCGGCTCGTCCGCCGGGAAGCGCGCCACGAAATCGGCCAGCGGCGGATCTTCCGCAAGCTTCTCGCCGCCGTGGCGGAAGTAGCGGGCAATGGGAAGCCCGGTGGCCTTGATGGCCTGCACCTTTTCGGCAAAATCCGAGGAGTAGACCAGCGCCCGGGGCGCGCTGTCCCCGAGAATGTAGATCAGCTCCGGCGCCGCCAGGCGGAAGTTGACGGGCACCATGATCGCGCCGGTCTTGCCGCAGGCGAAAAAAATCTCCAGGAACTCGCTGGCATTGAGCATCAGGGCGGCAACCCGCTCCCCCTTGACGATGCCCAGGTCCGCCAGGGCGCGGGCCATGCGGTTGACCCGCTCATTGAACGTTCTGTTGTCGAACTCCCGCCCGCCCTCATCCTGCAGAAAAAGCCGTCCGGGGTGGTTCAAGGTTCGTTTGGTTATCCATTCACCGACATTCATGCAACGCCTCCTGCAATACGACGATCTTTGCGAAAACTTTATACAAGGGTTCGCTGTCCCTGAACCCTTTAGCACCCGTCAGGCGAGGTCCTTTTTACAACGACGGAAACATTCGTTCCCCCATAGGAAATGCCGTTCAGCAGGCCGCAGCGGATATCGGCCTTGACGGACGTGCCCGTCACGATGTTCAACCGCTCGATGGGATCGGCCACCCCCAGGGTCGGAGGGACCATGCCGTTCCGAATGGACAATGCCAGAGCCGCGGCCCGGATGCCCCCGGAGGAAAAGCTCTCTCCCGCCGCCCCCTTCACCGAAGCCATGAAAGGCCCCGCCGGTGATGCAAAAAAGCGGCTGCACGCCTCCGCCTCGATCCGATCGGGATTTTTTCCGCCGTTCGCGGCAGCCTGTACCATATCAATGTCCCTCGGCGCAAGTCCCGACAAACGGACCGCCCTTCCCATGGCCAGGAGAACCCCCCGGGGATCGTCGGGCCAGTCGGTCGGACCCGCAGGCGAGGCGCTCATGCCCCAGCCCGCGATCTCGCAGTACGAGGCGGCGCCCCGCTCCCGGGCACGGTCCAGGCCCTCCAGGCAGAGGATGCCGGCGCCCTCGCCGATTACAGCTCCGTTCCGCCGGCGGTCGAAGGGCCTGGCCCCCTCCGCGCCGCCATCCACGGGGGATGCGGCCCGGAAACGGATCAGCGCCTCGAAGAAGAATCCCGAGAGGATGTCCGCCCCGCCGGCGAGAACCACATCGGCAGCCCCCCGCTGTATATCCATGGCGGCGCAGACGATGGCCGTCTCGCCGGAGACGGCGTGGTGGTTGACCGTGGTGTTCACCCCCCGGATGCCCAGCTCGATGGAGGTGTGGCCGGCCGGGGCGTTCATGACCGTGTTGGGCACGAGGATGGGATTGACCATGCCGGGACCTTCGGTGCACAGGATGCGCGCGCAGTGGGTCTTGACGTCCGTGGCCCCGAAGGCGGTCCCGAGCAGGATGCCGGTCCGGTCCCGGTTCGCGGCGTCCACGACGATGCCCGCATCCTCGAGGGCCAGGCGCGCCGCTGCCGTCGCCATCTGGGAGAGCCGGTCCATCCGCCGCAGCGTCTTCAGCGAGATGAAATCCCGGGCTTTGAAATCCCTCACTTCCGCTCCCAGGTGCGAGGGAAAACGGGACGTATCGAAGCCCGCGATCTCCGCAATGGCGCTGTCGCCCCGGAAAAGCCGCTCCGCAAAGGCCGCTTTTCCGATGCCCAGGGGCGTGACCAGGCCGATGCCGGTAACCGCAACCCGCCTATTCATGGACAATCCCCTTTTCCGTGTACCTTCCGAAAAGCACCGACGTGTTGTTTCCCCCGAAGGCGAAGGAATTGGAAAGCACGACATGGGGCACCGCCTTGCGCATGACGGACGGCACATAATCGAGATCACAGTCCGGATCGGGATCCTGAAGGTGAATCGTCGGGGGGATGAAGCCGTGATAAATGGCCAGGATGGAAACGACGGCCTCGAGGGCGCCCGACGCGCCCAGGGTGTGCCCTGTCATGGACTTGGTCGAACTGACCGGTATGCGGCGGGCGCGCTTTCCGAAAACCGCCTTGATCGCCTTCGTTTCCATGAGGTCGTTGGCGGGCGTGGCCGTCCCGTGGGCGTTGATGTAGTCGACCGCCTCTGCGGCGACCCGCGCATCGGCCAAGGCCGCCGTCATGGAGCGTATCGCCCCGGAGGCCTCCGCGTCCGGCGTCGTCATGTGATAGGCGTCGCCGGTGACGCCGTACCCCAGGAGTTCGCCATAGATTTTCGCGCCCCGGCTTCGGGCCCGGGTCAGCGATTCCAGGACAAGGATGGCCGACGCCTCTCCCAGGGAAAGCCCCCGGCGGTTCCGGTCAAAGGGCCTGCAGCAGTCGGGGTCAACCGCCTGCAGGGCGTTGAAGGAGGCGTAAGTGGTCCGGCAGAGCGGCTCGACTCCCCCGGCGATCACGACCGGCGCCATGCCGCGCCGGATCAGGTCCCCGGCAAAACCGACGGCCGTCGCGCCGGATGAGCAGGCCGTCATGAAGGATGTCTTCGGCCCCATGAGGCCGAGGCGGGAACTGATGAGGTCCGCAGAGGCCGCCCCGTAAAGGGAAGACAGCTGCGAGAAGCGCGCATGCTTCCCCCGGTTGGCGAGATAGGCCCGGTAGAAGTTCTCCCCTTCCAGCTTGCCGCCCGCGCCGGCACCGATGACCACGCCCGTTTCTTCACGCAGGGGGTTGGGCACGGGGAAAAGACCGGCATCCTTCAGCGCCTCCCGTGTTGCGGCCAGGGCCATGATGTCCGCCCGGGACATGCGCTTCAGGGAAAAGGGGCGGGGGAAGATTCCACGGGGGTTGAAGTCCTTGACCTCCGCCCCGTTGCGGGTCCGGTAACCCGCCGTGTCAAAGAGGGTGATCGGCCCGATGCCGCAGGCGCCTTCCTGCAGGGCTCGGACGAATGCCGCCGTGTTGTCCGCCAGGGCGTTGACCGTTCCCATTCCGGTGATGACGACTCTTTCCATCTGCATGCTCCACCCGCCGGCAAGAAACGGTTTTAAGATGAAAGGACCCGGAGGCTGCCCGTGCGCGAACCGCCGGGATGCAGGGTCATGTGTGCGGACCGCGGGGGAGGCGGGAAGGTCATCGGGCTTTTCATGCAAATTGTCCCGGCTTCGGGCCTTCGGCGGGCGGTCCGGCAAAGGCCTGCGCCACCCGCATCCATTGCCTCGCGGAGGCGCCCGTCGTTTCCAGGGCCGTATCGTCCGGATGCCGGCGCTGGGTGACGACCAGGCAGAAATCTTCGGCATTCCCGCGGACGTAATCCGCCGCTTCCGGCGGACCCCAGGACCACCGTTCGCCGGACGGGCCGGCAAGCTCAACGCGGACCGCTGCGGAGGGCGGCGTCATCCCCCGGTTCAGAAAACTCCAGGAGAAGGTGCTGACCCCGAGGTGGGCGATGTGCCGGAGCCGGTCCGTCGGAAAGCGGGTCCGGCCGTGGGCGTCCAGGATGTCCTGGCCGTGGGCCCAGGTCTCCATGATGCGGGACGTGGCCAGGGAGCGGGCGCTCATCGGAGGGCCATACCAGGCCAGGCGGGTTTTCGGATCCAGCGGCGAAAGGGCGCCGAGGAGACCTTTTCTTTCGGCGCGCCACCAGGACAGGAGCGCCGACGTGGAGAGGGCCCGGCCCTTTGCCAGGGTGTCCTCGAAGGGGTCCGTCAGGTTTGCCAGCTCCGCCAGATGCCGTGAAAATCCGTCCGGATCCGTGGCCGTCAGACGGGCAGCGCCGTCGAAGAAGGCCAGATGGCTGATTTCGTCGCGGACGGTCCACGAGGCGAAAGGCGTTTCCCGATCCCACTGGTCCTGCGCAAGTGACGCGACGACGCCGTCCAGCGATTCATATTCCTCCGCAAGGTCTCGGATCAGGTCCTTCATGTCGTTGCGCTACACCTCCACGTCGTAATTCGATACGGTCAGCCGCTGCACCCCGTCCTCCGTCACGGCGAAATTGTCCTCGACACCGACCGCGCCGATGCCGGGAAAGGCGAATTTGGGTTCGATGGTGAAGACCATCCCCGGGGCGAGCGGCGTCCGGTTTCCTTTTGCCAGCACCGGCAGCTCGTCCAGTTCGATGCCGATGCCATGACCGCAGAAGAGGGCCTTTTCCCTGCCGTGGCCCATGAAGTGCTCCTCCAGCCCGGATGCCGCGGCGACCTGCCCGGCTTTCCGGAACAGCTCGCCCGCGGGAACCCCCGGCCCGGCCATGCCCGCCAGGGCGTGCAGGATATCCAACGACACTTTGAGGGCTTTGTCAAGCGTCGCGGGAAGCGGCCCCAAGCAGAGGGTCCGGGTCTGGTCGCTGTTGTATCCTTCCGCAATGCCGACGAGGTCGAAGATGACCGGCTCCTGCCGGCCGATCCGGCGCGGCCCTGCGCCCGACGGAAAGGCAACGCTCACGCCCCTGCCGCCCGACGTCGTGTCGATGAAGGCGGGCGACGCGGAGTCCGGTCCCGATATCAGGTATCCCCAGTAGATCTCCTGGTTGAAGGCCCGCATCCGCACAAATCCCTGGTGCCCGCGCGCCCGTGCCGATGCCTCGATCCGGCCGGCCAGTTCCAGTTCGGTCATCCCTTCGCGGAGGGAACCCCTTGCCGTCCCGAGCATAAAGTCGGCCATCGTCGCAGCCTCTCCGATGAGACCGATTTCATAGGCGCTCTTCACGGCCCGGACGGCCTGAACGGAGGGAGAGATGTCGACGACCCCGTCCGGCGCCAGGAGTTTCTGAAAACGGGCGGCCAGGTTTGCCGGAAGGACGTCGAGCTCCATCCCCAGGCTGCCCATCCGCTTCACGCCGCAGCCGGCCAGGAGCCCCGGCAGGTCGCGGGGGCTGTCCACCGGGACAATATGTTTCAGCAGCGATTCCTCCCGTGCGCGCACCGGATTCTTCCGCGCGCAGAGGAGCGGCTCGCCCGCGGAAGGGATGAAAAGAAAGGAGGGCTGCACCGTGCCGGCGAAGTAGAGGAGATCCGCGTTCTGTACGATGAGCGCGCCGTCGATGCCCGCCTGCGCCATGTGACGCTGCAGCGCCCTTGCACGGCCGTCGAGCTCCTCCTTCGGCGTCCTGCGAACCGGTTCGTGAAAAGTCGTGGGCTGCCGCTCCGTCACCGACATTTTCTCCTGATAAAAGAGGGGACCAGGATCCGCATGAAGATCAGACGGGTGAAGGTCTCCGAATTCCGCATGAAATCGACAAAGGGGCGGAAGTGGCTCACCCGCCCCGACCCCGGCCGATAAGTGACCCGGACGGGGGCCTCGATGACGGGCATTCCCTGCCAATGCGCCCGGACCAGGATCTCCACCTCGAACTGGAAACGCCGCGCCCGGACGTTCAGATTCATGGCCTCCGGCAGGGGGTAGAGACGCATGCCGCTCTGCGAGTCGTTCAGGCGGGGGCCGCCGGAAAGCCGGACCCAGAAGTTCGAAAACTGCCGGCCGAAGCGGCTCGTCCAGGGAATGCCGGGGCCGAGCATCCCTTCACGCCGGCCGACGACAATGGGCCGCTGATTCACGGGAATCGCCTGCAAGAGCTGCAGTGCATCCTCGGGACGATGCTGCCCGTCGGCGTCGATCGTGACCGCCCAGCCGGCCACCCGCGCGGCGGCTGCAAAGCCCGTTCGAATAGCCGCGCCCTTGCCTTCATTGGCCCGATGGCGCAGAATCGTGATCCCGCCGATCGACCGGATCCGCTCGCAGGAGGAATCCGTCGATCCGTCATCGACGACGAACACCGGCCATCCCAGCTTCAACCCCTCCCGGACGACATCGGCAACTTTTTCCTCATGGTTGTACAGGGGGATGATCAGGGCGCAGCGGAATTCGGCCGCTGACGGCCCCCGGCCGCCGGGAACCGCCTTGAATCCTTCCGCTCCGCAGGCAGCGGACGCTGCGCCGGTCTGGTCTGGCATCGCTCCATTCCTCACAGTTCCGCCAGAAAGGCGAGTCCCCAGGTTCCCGGACCGGTGTGCACGCCCGTGGTCAGGGAGATGGGCCGGACCAGGATCTCCGCATGCCGGTAACGCCCCGCAATTTCCGGCCGGGCAGTCTCTTCAACCCAGGAGCGGTTGTCGGAATACTCCAGCAGAAGGAGCGCCTTTCCGCTGGCCGGCAGCGCGCGATCCAGCCGTTCCAGGGCGAAGGCGAGCTGCCCCGCCCGGTTCTTGACAACACCGACCTTTTTCGCCCCCTCGGCCAGGGGGCTGATGACCGGCTTCATGTGAAGGACGTCCCCGAAGAAGGCGCCCGTTCTGGACAGGCGGCCGCCCGCGGCCAGATACGCGAGCCTGTCCAGAAAAATATATTCCTCGCAGCGCGCCGCGGCCTCCCTCGCGAAGCGGACAACCCCCTCCGGATCGCCCGTTTGAAGGGACAACCTCGCGGCGGCCATGGCGATCAGGCCAAGCCGGCCGGAAGCCGCGGCCGTATCGAGGACGATCAGGCGGCCGCCGGGTTCATGGGTCTTTTTCCACCGGGTGGCGACGTCGTAATTTCCCGTGAACACCGAACCGACGCAGAGGTAGAGAACTTTTTCATGGAGGCCGAGGACGCTTTCGTAGCGCTGGTGCCGCTCGAAAACGGATGCCTGCGACGTGACGGCCCGGATCCCCCGGCGCATGCCGGCATAGACTTCCGACGGGTCGAAGTGCGTTTCCGGCAGGCAGGTCTCCCCGCTGGTGACATAGCTGTCCAGGAGTGTGATCCCCAGCGACCGGGCATCTTCCCGGGTGACCGACCCCGCCGCGTCGGTCATGATGTGAATGGCCTGACGGATTCCGGGCTGCCGGAAGCTTTTCGTCTGGGCACCCAGATCGTCATCCGCCCATTTCACGACGGCGCCGAGCGAAGCCATCCGGCTGCGGACGTCCTCCCGCGCAGCCGTGTGCAGATGGATCTTCAGGTAATTGGAATCCCGGGTGACGATCACGCTGTCGCTCACCGCGGACAGCCTGCGGACGGCCTCCTCCGCCTCCCGTCCGCTGTCCAGCACGGCATCCACGCAGTATCCCGATTCGGCCTCCTCCTGAAACGAGCTGGATATGCTGAGGGAATCCCGGAAGACGGCCGTGACGGGGCGGAATTCGCCGTCCATCCTGAGGAACCTGCTGAAGAAGCCCTCGAAATAGAGGAACATGCCCAGGGCGCCGGCATCGACGACGCCGGCTTCCTTCAGCCGGGGCAGGAAATCCGGCGTGGACCGGACCGTCTCCTCGAGGCGGCCCAGCACTTTCTTACCCCACACCTCCAGAAGCATCTTTTCGGCGCACCGGTCCTCTTCCCGGAAGGACGCTTCGAGGACATGGGCATTTTCATTCAGCAGCTCGGACAGGGCATCAAACAGGGTCAGCATGGTGCCGGGCCGCGGGTCGTGAACGGCCTGCCAGGCCTGCCGGCACCCCCGTTCGGCGGCCGTCCGAAGGGTCTCGGCGGAATCCGCCCGGACGAATTCGGTCATGAAGCGGTTGGCGATGTTTCCGGAGTTCCCGCGCGCCGACAGCAGCAGCGCCCGGGCAACCTTGCCGCGGTCCCCGTCGGACCGGCGCAGGGGTGCGAGGCTGACGACCAGGTTGCGCCCCGTGTCGCCGTCGGCCGCGGGGAACACGTTGATCCGGTCCAGGAGGTCCGCCCAGGCGGAAAGTCGTTCGACGCCGGCCACGATGGCCTGCTGAAAACCGGAGGCCATGTCAGAATCCCAGCGCGGCGCGGATTTCTTCGGGGATCCGGAGCAGGATCTCCATGGCCGGCGTCAGTACGGCCACCTGCTCCGTCCGGCCCCGGGCGCATATCTTCTCGTCCGCCGCCAGCCGGATCTCGAAATCCACGACGATCTTGAACCGGGCGTCGACGATGGTCGCCTTGCAGATGAACTCGTCCCCGTAGCGAAGCGGGTAGATGTGCTTCGTGGCCGTCCGAATGATCGGAAAGATGGTGCTTGTCTTCTCGTAATACTGGTACAGGTCGACGCCCATGTGATCGAGCATCGCCCGGCGGGCGTCCTCGAAGTAGTTCAGGTAGTTCCCGTGCCAGACAATCTGCATGGGGTCGAGGTCGTAGAAGGGGACTCTTTTCCGGATTTCAAAACTCTTGTTCTCGCCCATCGTCTACCCGCTGCCGAAACGGCGAAAGGCCAGTTCCCTCTTCCGCGGTCGAAAGGTCTGGTCGGCCTTCTCCTTTTCAATCACTTTTTTGAACAGTTTGTACATCTTGATGCCCTGGGATTCCTCACGGTAGAAACGGTCCCATGCTCCTTCATAGAGCTCCTGCAGCTTTTCCGGCGACATCTGCCTGGGCCTGAAAACGACCTTGTCGGTCGTGTAATCGTCCCAATCCCCGGACAGGATCCGGTCCTCCCGCGAGAGGTCCTCGAAGGTCCGCGTATGCGGGAACGGGGTCAGCACGGTGAATTCCGCCAGATCAAGATCGACCTCCATGAGGAAATCGATCAGCCGCCGGATGTACTCCTCCGTGTGATGGTCCATGCCGAGCAGAATGGTTCCCTCGACGCCGATGCCGTAATCGTGGTAGCGCCGAATCCGTTCCCGGATGTAATCGGACGTGTCGAAAATGGCCTGATAGACGTACCAGGCCCCGGCCCTCGCCGCCAGGGCCAGCACCTCGTCGTCGTTCTCGATGGGGTGGCAGCACCACTTTTTCCTGAGCGGGATCATCTCCCGGAAAAGGTCGCGTTCCCAGGCCTTGTCCTGCGCCAGCGAATTGTCCACGATGAAAAGACGGTTGTTGTCGATGCCGGCCATCTCCTCCATGACCCGGTCAATGGGTCGGGGCCTGAACTTCCGGCCGCCGAGGTAGCTCACGCAGCAGGGATAGCAGTTGAAGCGGCACCCCCGCGAGGCATGGACGAGATCGACCATCTGCACACCCTTGTAGTTGTAAAGCTCACGGTTCAGAATACTCCGCCGGGCCGTGCCGACGGATTCGATCGGCGGGTGATCGGTCAGATAATCATAGACTTTCTGCAGGCGGTTGCGCCGGAAGTCATCGAAGACCTTTTCCATCCGCCCTTCCGCTTCCCCGAGGAAAACAGAATCCGCGTGCATCGCGGTCTCCTCCGCATGAAGCATCGCGGCAATCCCGCCGCAGATGACCTTGACGCCCTGCTGCCGGTAGCGGTCCGCGATCGCCCATCCCCGCTTCACCTGGGCGGTCAGCATCATCGAAATGCCGACGAAATCCGCATGGCCGTCATCCGGCAGGGGTTCGACATTTTCATCGATGAATTCAACGTCGATCCCTTCGGGAAGCGTGGCCGCGAAGACAACGGGGCCGTGCGGCGGCAGGTGGAATTCTGTCTGCCGTTCCAGTTTTTTCCATTTCGGATAGATCAGTCTGAATTTCATGATTCGATTTCTCCCGGCCCGGAGCGGCATCCGGATGGCTTCTCCCCGTTGCGCCGCCTGCCTCCGGCCGCCAGGATAACATGCCCGGGCAGCGAACACAACCGCATCATGGCTTCAGCCGCTCATCGTCGGCGGAGAGCCGTTCCGCCTGCAGCAGCGTCAGCTTCAGCCCGTAGCGCGGGAATCGAAGGCGGGAAATCTCGATCCTTTCGGGCATTCCCGCCGCGTTTCGTGAGTAGGCACTGACCCGGCGCGAGAGATGGCGGCTGCCGTCGTACTGATGGACGGCCCACGCGAAGTCGCGGCCGGCCAGCACGTCGCGCGCGAGGCCTTCATCGTCCTCGTAACGGCAGACGGGGAAGCCGTTTTCCAGCAGGCCCGCACCGGTCAGCCGGCCCGGGGGCGGCAGAAAGACGAGCCGGACATCCGCCATGATCTTTTCCGCGAAATCCGGCTCGGCGAAGGGGCCGACGGCCCGGTTGACCGCCAGGGTCCCGTGATGCCGCGCCTCAAAAAGGACAAATCCCTCGACGGTCATGATGACGCTGTGGACCATCTTCCGGGCGGGATCGACGAGAACGATGCCCAGGGCCGCAGACCGGGACGCATCGGGCAGCCTGGCTTCGATGGCATGGGTCAGCGCATGGGGTTCGTCGGGAAAGAAGGAGCGGCAGCGCTCCCGAATATCCGCCTGAACGGGCGCCGCGGACGGCCGGATTTCCGGAAGGCTGCTGCAGGCCGTCAGGGCCAGGGAAACCGTCAGCAGCCCGATGATCCGGGCCCGCAGCCGCGCAAGCCGCGCAAGCCGCGATTCCGTCCGGAGGAAATTCCCGCTCATGGAAGTCCCTGAAAAAGCGAGGCCGGGAGGGCCTGGTTGATCTTTACATCGCGGAATTCCAGGATCGTAGCGGCGTCTTCGCTCTCGATCACGGTGATGGATTGGATGACGCCGGGCCGGGGTGAAAGGGTCAGTTCAATGCGCTGGATCATGCGGGCCAGCGATTTCTCCCGGGGCCTGAGGACGATCCGGGCCGGCGACCCGCCCGCCAGCGTGGCCGCAAAGGCCTGATTCTCATCGAACCTGCCATGGAGCCACTGGCTGATCTCCTGCATCACCACCCCCATGGCCTGAAGCCGGTCTCCGGTTTCCTCCGCCCAGGCGCCCCCCGAGAAGAGGTAACGGCGGACCGTCCCCCGGTGCATCAGCAGGATGCTCCGGACCGGAGCGGTGTATTCCCACCGGAGCGAATCGGGGCTCTGGAAGAAGAACTGCCCTTCGGAGACGAGCGGCCTGGCCAGTATCTTCATCCGCTTTTTTTGGGTAAAGGGTGCGGCGACGGAGCGGATGCCGGCCGATTCGCGGCGAATCTGCTCCCAGTTGTCCGACCACCCGGCGAGCAGGAGACATCCGGAAATCAGGGCGAGGCTGAACCATTTGAAATGAAGCTGCATGCGCATCGTGAATGCCTGATCCGGCGGGCCTCAAAACATGCCGCCGTTGACGGAGATGGCCTGGCCGGTGATGTAGGAGGCGTCTTCCGAGCAGAGGAAGCGGACCACCTTCGCCACTTCTTCGGGCCTGCCGATCCGGGCCATGGGAATGACGTCCTTGATCCGCTCGACCGGGGCGTCCTTGATCATCTCCGTCTCGATCAGGCCGGGCGCAACCACATTCATCCGGACACCGATCCGGGCCACTTCCGCGGCGATCGAGCGGTTCGCGGCGATCAGCCCCCCCTTTGCCGCCGAATAATTGGCCTGGCCCCGGTTCGGGACGAGCGCCGCCACGGAGGATATGGAAACGACGGAACCCCGCTTGTTGCGAAGCATCCTCTTCAGCACGGGTTTTGTGACGTTGTAGAATCCCTTCAGGGTCGTGTCGACCACGCTGTTCCAGTCCTGGTCGGGCATCATGATAAACAGGCCGTCTGCGGTGATCCCCGCATTGTTGACCAGAATTTCGATGCTTTTAAACCGGGAGAGGATGTCCTGAAGGCAGCCGGCCGCGGCCGCGGCATCGCGCACGTCGAAACGGGCCAACTCGCCGTCCCCGCCGGCCGTCCGGATCATCTCCAGGGTTTCCTCCGCCGCCCGGTCGTTCGACCGGTAGTTCACAACGATGTAATAGCCGGCGCCGGCCAGCTCGAGGGCGATCGCCCGGCCGATGCCCCTGGCGCCGCCTGTCACGATGGCAACCTTCCGATCACTCATGAAATTCAACGCTCCCGCAATAATGGGGTCGCACCCGACCCTTGATCCGCTCCGGTCCGGAAGACCTGCAGCTCCGCTCGGCTCAGGAGCGCGGACTCCGAGGCCACTTCCCCGGCAAACACAGCGTAGGCCTCAAGGGCGTAGAGCCTGCGGACGGTCGTGGTCAGACGGGTATGAATGGGAATCCGGTCAACAAAAAATTCGCATTTCTTGATACCGACCAGCCATCCGCTCTTTTCGGGCCTGCCGCCGCCCTGCTTCGACTTCCAGCCTTCCAGGACACCGGCCGTCTGGGCAACCAGCTCGATGAGCACAACCGGATCCGCCGCACGCGCCTCACCCAGCGGCCACCGCTCCGTCACCCGGGACGACGTCTTCGCCAGGATGTCATTGATTTCCAGTATATCATCGACCAGTTTCATACGGCCGCGATGTGGTATCAGGTCTTCGATCCGGACTCCCGTCGTCGCCATCGGGGGTTTTCTCCCATCCTGCCCGGGCAATTTTCCCAATCTTTATTACGAATATTTTGCCGGCGTCAAGCACAATTATTGAAAGTTTCCCTTCTATTTTCAAGCGCGTTCTGATAGGGAGTCGAATCTCCTCAGAATCTCCCCGCAACGAATCCGGCTGCGGCGGAAGATGATAATTTCAAGGTCCGGGCGGGAGGGCAAACGGTCCCGCCGATTCACGACACGGATGCGCCCGGCAGGCGCGGAGGAAAACGAAACCGGCGGATGATTGAGATCGAACACCTTTATAAATTTTATGACCGGCGAGCGGTCCTGAATGATATTTCCCTTTCCGTGCGGAAGGGATCCATCCTGGGCCTGCTGGGGCCGAACGGCGCCGGCAAAACGACGCTGGTTTCGATCCTGACGGGCATCATTCAAAAAGACCGGGGACAGGTGCATGTCAACGGGCGGGACCTGGACCGGGACCTGAAGGCGATCCAGTCCGAATGCAGCATCGTGCCGCAGGCCTTCGCGTTCTATCCCACGCTGACCGCCCGGGAAAATCTGGAGTACTTCGGCGCCCTGTACGGCCTCGAGGGGCGGACACTGAAGGACCGCATGGAGCGTGCCGCCGATATCGGCAGCCTGCATGCCTTCCTTCACAAAAAAGCGGAAAAATGTTCGGGCGGGATGAAGCGGCGGCTGAACCTGGCGATCGGCCTGCTTCACCGTCCCCGCATCCTCTTCCTCGACGAGCCCACGGTGGGCGTCGACGCCCAATCCAGGAATTACATCCTGGAGACGATCCGGAAAATCAACCGGGAGGAGGAAACCACCATCGTCTATACTTCACACTATATGGATGAAATCGAACAGATTTCCGACGATATCGCCATCATCGACGAAGGCCGCATCGTCCTGCACGACCGCAGGGAAACGGTCCTGACGCAGACCGGCAAGGCTTCCATTCAGGTGGCGAGCCTGGGTGCGGCGCTCCGCGGCCGGCTGGAGAAGATGGTCGGCATTCAGATCGGTCCGAAGGGCATTCTGGTCGACCGGGATGAACATTTCCTGGCCAACATGACGCAGCTTTTCAGTCTCTTCGAGCGGGAGCAGATCGAAATCCGGGACATGACGTTCGGATATAAAAACCTGGAAGACCTTTTTTTGAACCTGACCCGCGAAGCGTTGAGGGACCATTGAACAAAATCATCCGGATCCTGAAAAAAGAGTTCCTGGTCATCGGAAGGGACATCCATGCCCTGGGGGTTCTGTTCGTCATGCCGGCGGTCTTCATTCTGATCATGTCGCTCGCCATGCGGGACCTCTTCGACATTCACAGTCCGGCGCGGATCGACATTCTCGTGGCGGACCGGGACGGGGGACCGGCCGCACGGGAATTCCTGAACGCCCTGGGCAGGCTGGACACCTTCACCGTCCACACGATCGATCCGGACAGCACCGTGGACCGGATCGCCGCGATGCTGTTCGCAAGGGATTACAAATTCGCCTTCATTCTGACGGACCGCTTTTCAAGCTACGCGACCGGCAAGGGCGGGGAAGAAGGCGGGAAGCCGCTGATGCTCCTGGTCGATCCGGCCGTCGGCACCCACGCGCAACTGGTTCTGAAAAATATCCTCGCCGGAAACCTGGCAAAAATGAGGGTGGGCAACTTCGTCAAAAGCCACGAGCAATGGCTGGCCCTGGCCGGCATCGACAAGGAGAAGCTCCTGGAGCCGCCCGACCGGTCGGTGGACGTTCAA
Organism: uncultured delta proteobacterium; assembly: GCA_963709485.1. Classification (GTDB taxonomy): domain Bacteria; phylum Desulfobacterota; class Syntrophia; order Syntrophales; family Fen-1087; genus JAXDBM01. The sequence goes on along the minus strand of CAVPWE010000001.1, from coordinate 308,033 downwards.
TACGTCTACCGGCACGGGCGGGACCACCGGATCCCCAGCGCCGTGCAGCAGAGCGTGCCCGCCTGGCTGGTGTTTTCCATGTTCTTCATCGTGATCCCCATATCCAACACCTTCATCGCCGAGCGGTCACAGGGCACCTTCGCGAGACTGAAGAGCATCAACATACCCAGGCATTATCTTCTTTTCGGGAAAATGGCCCCCTATTTCCTGATCAACCTGGTCCAGGTGGCGATCATGATCGGGATCGGCATGCACGTGGTCCCGCTCCTGGGAGGAACCGCGCTGACAACCGGGCACTCACCCGGGGGGCTGCTGCTGATTGCGGCAAGCGTCAGTTTCTGCTCCATCGCGGTCGCCCTGCTGATCGCCTCCGTCGCGAGGACCACCGAGCAGGCAACGACCATCGGCGGCCTTCTGAACATCATTTTCGGGGCCGTCGGCGGGATCATGATCCCGAAATTCGTCATGCCGGATTTCATGCAGCGGCTGTCTGGTCTCTCGCCCATGTCCTGGGGTCTGGAAGGTTTCCTGGACATCTTTCTCCGCGACGGGAGCATTCGCGATGTCCTGCCCGAAGCCCTGCTGCTGGCGGCGCTGGGAGCGGCAATGCTGCTCCTGACCGTCCTCGTTCTCAACAAAGAATTCAAAGGAAAGAGTGTGTTATGAAGGGATCCCTTGATGAAAATTTCAAAGCGGCGCTGAAACGGCTGATCGTCGAGGCCTGCGACCTGGTGGACCGGATCGATGCCCACGAAATCGACGACAGCGCGCCCCTGTTCGGCCGGAGCTCAAAGCTGGGACTCGATTCGATCGACGCCCTGCAGATTTCCATCGCCGTTCAGCAGGAGTATGGGATCGCGATCACGGACAGCAAGGAGATGCGGCGGATCATGACATCCGTCAACTCCTTCGCGGACTTTATCCGGCCGGGGTGACGGTTTGATGCATACCGCCCACATCACGGGAAAATCCCTGATCTGCTCGCTGGGGAAGGACCTGGAAGACATCATCGAACAGGTCCGGCAAAAGAAGGCGGTCACGGATTTCATCCCCCTGGACCTGGCCCGGATCGGCGATGCGCGCCCCTATTACCGGATTCATTCGCACGCCCCCCATCCGCAGAATCTTCAGACCCGTTTCTATGAAATCCTGTTCGATACCGTCTCCCGGGCCATTGTGGACGCGGAACTGACGCCCCGGGACGTCGAGGACCTGGCAATTTTCTTCGGCTCGACGTCAATCGACATCCCGATTTACGAATCCCTCTACGAAGCATCCGATTCCACCGCCCTGGATCTGTTTTCCCGGGCCTCCTTCGGTTATGGAACCATCGCCGACGAGACGGCCCGCCGCTTCAACATTCAGGGACCCTGCTACACCTTCGCGACGGCCTGCACTTCCAGCGCCAATGCCTTCCTTTACGCCGCCTCCATGATCGGGAGCGGATCCCTGGAAAAGGCCCTGGTGATCGGCTATGACCTCTTCAACAACACAGGCTTTTACGGATTCGAATCCCTTAAGCTGACCGCGCCGTCTTCCTACAAGCCCTTCGACCGGAACCGGGACGGGATCATTATGGGAGAGGCCTGCGGCGCCGTTGTACTCGAGCGAAAGCGCAAAAGGAAGACGGATTTCCATTACCTGGGCGGGGCAACTCTCTGTGACACGTTCAATGTGACCACCCACGCCGAGACGGGCGACATCATTGCCGCTACGATCCGCCAGGCCCTGCAATGCGCCGGCATCGGCGTCCATGAGATTTGTGCCGTCAAGGCCCATGCCACGGGGAGCGATAGGAACGACCGGACGGAGTGCAACGGGATGCGGCAGGCTTTCGGAGACCGGCTGCCCCCCGTTACGGGCGTGAAACCTTTTGTCGGGCACACGGTCGGCGCCTCCGGCATCGTCGAGATGATTCTGCTCACGGAATCGGTCAAGCGGGGTTTCGTCCCCGCCACACCGGGGTTCGCCGTTCCGGACGGGGAACTGGGGGTGACGCCGCTGACCGAGCCGCTTGCAGTTCAGGAAGGCAATTTCATGCTCAACTATTTCGGGTTCGGCGGGAACTGCACCTCGCTGATCCTCTCCAACAGAAAGCGGCAAACCGATGTTCATTCATAATGCAGCCACCTACCTGAGCGCGCCTGCCGATGTCAAAGCCCTGAAGGAAGAGCTGAAGCGCCATACGGACATCTATTTTCGCCGGGTCAACAAATTCGTGCTGCTGGCGCTTATCGGCGCCCATTGCTGCGCGCGCGGTCAGCGGATCGACCGCGATGCGGCCATCTACCTGGCGACGGAGCACGGCAATCTGGGGGATACGGAAAGCGTCCTTCGCCAGATTTACCGCCAGCACACCCTCCCCATGCCTTACAATTTCATCAATACGATGGCCAACACGGCTTCCTTCTATGTCGCCCAGGGGCTGAACCTGACCGGACGGAACCTTTCCATATCCAGCCAGAACCTATCCTTTGAAAGGGGACTGGAACTGCTGAAAACGGACATGGACCTTCAGGCCGTCCGGTCGGCCCTTGCCGGCAGCGTGGACGAGGCGACGGCATCGGAATCCCGTTTCCGGGAGAAATCCGGCCTTGCCTGCGATCAGGTCAATCAGGCCGACCGGAGCTGCTGGCTTTACCTGAGGTCCGAACAAGACGGCGCCCTCGGGGAAGTGAAGGCCATCCGGTCCTTTCGGGGACAACGGGACGGCCTGGCCTGGCTGGCGGCAAAGGGCCGCGCATTGCCACGGCCCGCGGTCTTGTCCTTCGGCATGGCCGTCGGTCCGGAAGAGAAGGAAGCCTGGACAAAGACGATCCGGCCCGACGGGGAGCTGGACTACGTTCGGGAATGCGGGCACCTGAACGCCACGACGGCCTGCGGCGTCACGACCTTTATCGGCCGGCGCCATGCGGGCCACCTGATTCACGTCAACAAGAACTTCCAGGACCGGTATGTGATCCTGCAGGTGCAGCGCTATTGAAAACGCGAGCGCCCCGCTCCCGGTTCGGGGGAGAGGGGCGCTCGGGTGTATCTATGCTTGGGGGTATTAGGAGTATTTGTTCTTTTAACCGATCGCGTTTTTGATGACGTCGATCACCGGGTTGGTGAACAGGGCGATGAGCACCGTGTACAGGGCGAAGGCGCCCACCACTTCCCCGGCGTACATCCGCTCGTACTTGTGCTTCAGGGAGATGATGATCAGCCCGCCCACGATCAGGCAGCCGAGCTGGAAATAGGGGAAGTTCCCCGCGCCGCCCAGGGCGACCTCGGCGAAGCTGAAGCTTGCCGTCAAGAGAACCACTGCAACCGCCGCGACCATCGTTCCGAGTGTCTTTTTCATGATCTTTTTCTCCTTTGGACTGTTTTCTTATTTTATTTTTTGATTCTTTTTGATTTTCTTTGCCCATAGATAATGAAAAGACCGTGCCAGGATAGCGATTTCCGGAAAATATTTTTTATCTTCCCGATTTCGTGCATGAATTGACGACGGGGGCATTCGTGGTCAAAGCCCGGCGCCCTCCCGCCCGACCCCTTCCTTCCATGTATCGTTCAAATGCGTTGAATGAAGCGATCAAGAAGGGAGTCACTGAATGCGCCAGCACGAGATGATTGACAGGGGCCCCTCCATCCCCTATATTATGGTTGTGTAACCGGAGCGAGGAGCGAGGGAAAGGCCTGTGTCCGAAAATGAAAATCAGGACACCCGTTTTGAAGAAGGTCTGGGGGTTGATGAGGAGACCGGCCTGGAAGAGCCCCGGATGTACCGGGTGATTCTCCACAACGACCATTATACGACGATGGATTTCGTCGTCGCCGTGCTGATGAAAATTTTTCATCGGCCCGCTTCCGATGCCGTTCGGATCATGCTGGACGTCCATCGCAAGGGCACGGGCATGTGCGGCGTTTACACCTATGACCTCGCTGTGACCAAGGTCTCCCAGGTCCATCGCCTGGCAAAGGAAAACGGCTATCCGCTGAAATGCAGTTACGAAGAAGCGTAAAGACGATTGCATGAGGTTTCGCATGAAAATCAATGAAGAACTCAACCACATCCTCCGGGCCGCCTATACCGAGGCGAAATCCAGGACGCACGAGTACCTGACACCGGAGCACGTTTTGTTCGCCTCCCTCTTTTTCGAGTCTCCCCGGGAAATCATCCGGAAATGCGGCGGGGACATTGAAAATCTCCAGGCCAGGCTCGAGGATTTTTTCAAGAACAAAATACCGCAGGCCGCCGAAAAAAGCGAGCCGGCACAGAGCGCCAGCTTTCAGAATGTGATGGACCGCGCCGTGTACCACACCGCGTCCGCCCAGAAGAAGGAATTGGATATCGGCGATCTGTTGATCTCCATCTACGACGAGAAGGAATCCCACGCGGCTTTTTTCCTTCACAGCGAGGGCGTCACCCGGCTGGATCTGTTGAACTACATTTCCCACGGCGTCTCCGTCATCCCCGACGAAGCCGCGGACAAGACGGCCCGCAAAGCCGATGCGAAGGAAAGCGCGCCGGAACAGACCAGCAAGGCCCTGGCCGCCTTCACGACGGAACTGGTGCAGAAGGCCCGTCAGGGCGAGATGGACCCGCTGATCGGCCGGGAGGACATCATCGAGCGGACGGTCCAGGTCCTCTGCCGCCGCTACAAGAACAATCCCGTCCACATCGGCGAGGCCGGCGTGGGCAAAACGGCCATCACGGAGGGTCTGGCCCAGCGAATCGCCGGGGGCGCCGTTCCGAAGCCCCTGAAAAACGCGAAGATCTATTCGCTGGACATGGGATCCTTGCTGGCCGGGACCCGCTTCCGCGGCGACTTCGAGGAACGGTTGAAAAAAGTCATTGCCGACCTCAAGAAAATCGAGAACGTGATCCTCTTCATCGACGAGATTCACACGATCGTCGGGGCCGGGGCCGTATCCGGCGGATCGATGGACGCATCCAACATCCTGAAGCCCGCTCTCACCTCCGGCAAGATGCGCTGCATCGGCTCCACGACCTACGAAGAGTACCGGAAATATTTCGACAAGGATCGCGCCCTCTCGCGGCGCTTCCAGCCCATCGAAATTCCGGAGCCGACGGTGGACGAGACGTACCGGATCCTCTGCGGACTGAAAGACCGCTACGAGGCCTTCCATGACGTCGCCTACACCGACGAGACCCTGCACGCCATCGCCGACCTATCGGCGAAGCACATCAACGACCGTCACCTCCCCGACAAGGCGATCGACGTGCTGGACGAAGCCGGTGCACGGACCCGGCTCTTCCGGAAAGACGACGAGGGGACCCTGACGATCACCCCCCGCGAAGTCGAGCGGGTCGTGGCGAAGATCTCCCGGGTTCCGGAAAAGTCTGTTTCCTCCTCGGAAGTCGCCGGCCTGAAGGGCCTCGACCAGGAGCTGAAAGCGCAGATCTTCGGGCAGGACGGGGCGATCGACGCTGTCGTGCAGGCCATCCGCCGGTCCCGCGCAGGCTTTCAGAACCAGAACAAGCCGGTGGCCTCACTGCTCTTCGCCGGGCCGACCGGGGTCGGAAAGACGGAGCTGGCCCGCCAGCTCGCCCTGACGATGGGCATCCCCCTGCACCGGTACGACATGTCGGAATACCAGGAGAAGCACACCGTTTCCCGGCTGGTCGGGGCGCCCCCCGGCTATGTGGGCTACGAGGAAGGCGGCCTCCTGACCGAGGCCATCCGCAAGACGCCCCACGCGGTGCTCCTGCTGGACGAGATCGAAAAGGCCCATCAGGACATCTTCAACACCCTCCTGCAGGTCATGGATTATGCCACCCTGACGGACAACAACGGCCGGAAGGCGGATTTCCGCAATGTCGTCATCATCATGACCTCCAACGCCGGCGCCCGGGAGATCGGCAGGGCCCAGGTCGGATTCGGCGAGCGGCGCGTCGGCGGCAGCGCGGTTTCCGAGGCGGTGAAGCGCATCTTTGCCCCGGAGTTCAGAAATCGCCTGGACGGTGTCGTTCTCTTCAACGCGCTGAATCGTGCCGTGGTCGTGGACATCGTCAAAAAGCAGATTCGGGAATTCCAGACGCAGCTGGCCGGCAAGAACGTCGTGCTGAACGTTCCGGACCACGTTCACGAGTGGCTCGCGGGAAAGGGGTTCTCCGACGAATTCGGGGCGCGCGAAATTGAGCGCCTGGTGCAGGACCGGATCAAGAACTTCTTCGTGAACGAGGTCCTCTTCGGCCGGCTGGTCTGCGGCGGGACCGTCACGGCCGACATTGCGGACGACGCGGTCGTTCTCCACATCCTGGAGAAGCGCTGACCGATGCCCGTCTTCCGGCTGAACAGGCAACTGGCCTTTCCCCCCGCGGAGATGAGCGCGGAAAACGGCCTGCTCGCCGTCGGCGGGGATCTCTCCCCGGACAGGCTGGTCCTGGCTTACCGGCAGGGGATCTTTCCCTGGTACGCGGAGGGCGAGCCCATCCTCTGGTGGTCGCCGGATCCCCGGTTCGTGCTGTACCCCGACAAGCTAAATGTCACCCGGAGCATGCGCCAGACGCTGAAAAAAAACCTCTTTGCGGTGACCTATGACCGGAGCTTCCGGGCCGTCATGGAGGGATGCCGGGAGCGCCGGGCGAAGGGGAACGGGACCTGGATCACCGACGGGATGCGCAACGCCTATGGCCGCCTCCATGAGGCGGGCATCGCCCATTCCGTGGAGGTCTGGAGCGGCGAGGACCTGGTCGGGGGACTCTACGGCGTATCGCTGGGAAGATGCTTTTTCGGGGAATCCATGTTCACGCGGGTGAGCAACGCCTCAAAAGCGGGTTTCATCGCGCTCACCCGGACCCTGCAGCGCCTGGGGTTCATACTCATCGACTGCCAGGTTTACACGGATCACCTTCTCAGCCTGGGGGCGGAGATGATCCCCCGTTCTCTCTTTCTGGACATCCTGAAAGGGGCCGCGAAGGGGCAAATTTTCCAGGGCAACTGGAATCAAATGGAGGCGTTTCATGAAAATCACCAGTCTGGAGCAAACTGAGAAAACAAGGATGACCATGGAGGGGGCCAAGGATGTCTGGAAGCAGGTGCCCCTGTCGGCCGCGGACGGCACGCCCACGCTATCCGTTCGCGCCTTCACGATCATGCCCGGCGGCCATACGCCCTACCACGCCCACCCCTTCGAACACCTCAACTATGTCATCGAGGGCGAAGGGGCGCTGGTCACGGCGGACGGCGAAGAGCGCCCCGTGAAAAAAGGCGATTTCGCCCTGGTGCTCCCCGGAGAGAAGCACCAGTACAGAAACAGATCGTCGCAGCATCCGATGGTCATGATCTGCGCCGTGCCCAGGGAATACGAGTAGAAACGGCGATCCCCGATTTCTGATTCGGCTTCAGAATCACTTGCAGCTTCCTGTCCGGCGTCCGGATCGGCATGATGTTGAAATTCCGGACCGGGGCGTTCAGCCCGCCGGGTGTGATATACGCCGCCGGGCCGGGCCCGAGGCGGATGTTTCGAATCCCGGGATGGAGGAGGGTCGGGACGACGCAGTCCGAAACGGACTTTCAAAAGCCGGTCATGCCCGCGCGCCCGAGCATGGACCCGAGAACCTGCAGCAGGGCCCTGGGCAGGATGCGATAGGAGTCCGGCTTCAGGTCGCGGTAGGGGATTTGTCCCTCGGCAAAGCGCCGGCACAGGTCGTTCGCCGCCGCGCTGCCGCTCATGACCAGATGTCCGAGCCGGAGAAACCAGGGCTTGAAAAATTCCTCTTTCATGACTGCAGCCCGGCGCAGATTTCCGATAATTTCCTTTTCCAGCTCCGGCCGATAGCTCCCGAGGTCTCCCGCCCGGATGGCGCGCGCGGCCAGGGAAGCCGAACCGAGCGCATGGGCAATCCCTTCCCCGGTAATCGGGTCGCAGAGACCGGCGGCATCACCGACCAGGAGCCAGTTTTCTCCCGCGACCGGCCTGGCGTCGAAGGTTTCGGGCCGCAGGCTCGGGGCGGCCCAGGCATAGCGCCGGTTCAGGGCCTGCCCGGGGGCCAGTCTCCCGATAAAATTCTTCAGGATCGTCTCTGCCCGAAGTGCCGAAAATCCATGGGCTGGCCCCGCAAGCCCCGCGGATGCGGCGGACGGTCCGGGAAAAAACCAGAGGTAGCCCGCCAGTCCGGCCACGAACTGGATCACGATGCCGGCGTCGTGCCCGCCGTCCAGGCAATACCCGACGGAGGCGGCCAGGTCTTGTGAAGGCAGCGGGCCGGCAAGGGCTCTGGCAACGGGGCAGTTGAACCCGCCGGCGCCCGCCAGCAGGGGATATCTTTCCCGGCCGTCGATGAGAAAAAAGCCGTTTCTCCGTTCAACGGCGCGCACCCGGCGATATACCACTTTTGCGCCGGCTTCCGCGGCGGACCGGCGGAGCTGATGGTCGAATTCCTTCCTGGAAACGATGGTAATCGGCTCGGACAGCCGCAGTTCAAAGGCCCTCTCCGACGGGGACCGGGAGGTGATCCGAAAAACGGGTCGGCCCCGTATCGCCTCCCGGACGGATGGCGGCGTCAGGCCCAGGGCTCTCGGGGTGAGCCCCCCGCCGCAGGGTTTGGCGCGGTCCGGCGCCGCCTCGTACAGGACGCACGCAATCCCTGCTTCGGCCAGCCGCCGGGCGAGTTCCGCGCCGGCCGGACCGCCGCCGACGATGCCGACCGGACCGACGCTGCCCATTTCAGGCCTCTTTCCCCTGATCATGCTGATAAGCCCCGTCGATCAGCGCCATGAAGGTGTCGAAATCCTTTTTCAGGGCCCGGGCCACGGGGGGAGTGATGAAATCCCTGTTTTCATCGCAACAGCGTTCCCGCAGGGCTTCAAACTCTTTTTCGGCGGCATCCATCTCGTCCGGTTGGTTGCCCCAGAACCGCTGCTCGAGATACAGGGCCTTCATCTTGATGTCGTGAATCTCGCCGAGCCTTCTCATCGGCAACTCCCCGTTGCGCCTTCCGTTTTCATCTTCGTTGCAAACCCCGGTCCTTCGGGTCCCGATCGGGCATCCCCATGCTGATTCATGGCACAAACAAAAAAGGTTTGTCAACGGACAAGTCCGGCGGGAACATCTTCAATGCAGCTCCTGCGGAATTTTTATTTTTTCGCTTAATCTTTTCGCGGAAATGTTTTAAAGAGTGAACCGGCCTGCACCCGGAAGCCCTGAAGAGCGAGGTTGTTTGATGATTGATTTTCTGAAGATGAGCGGCAGCGGCAACGATTTTATCCTGATCGACAACCGGGACGGAAGTCTGCCCGTGGAGAACGTCCGGGCCTTCGTGAAAAGGGTCTGCGAGCGCGTGGGTTCCGTCGGTGCGGACGGCATGATCCTCATCGAAAAGTCCGACCGGGTGGATTTCCGGTGGCGCTTTTTCAACGCCGACGGCTCGGAAGTGGATATGTGCGGAAATGGCGGTCGCTGCGCCGCCCGCTTCGCGCTGATCCGGAAGATCGCCGGGGAGCGGATGTCCTTTGAAACCGGCGCCGGAATCATCGATGCGGAAGTGAGCGGAAGCCGGGTCAAGCTGAGGCTGACCGACCCGCACAGCCTGCGAATGGATGAAACCATTCCCGTGAACGGGCGGAATATTGACGTCAGCAGCATCAATACCGGAGTGCCCCACGTAATCCATTACGTGGACGACCTCGATGGCTTCGATGTCTTCCAGACCGGGCGGTCCATCCGCTACCATGCGCATTATCAGCCGGCCGGGACCAACGCCAATTTCGTAAAAATCATCGACCGCCATGCCATCCGGGTCAGGACCTATGAAAGGGGCGTCGAGGGCGAGACCCTGGCCTGCGGAACCGGTTCGGTGGCCGCAGCCCTGATATCGTCATGGAAGGGGCAGGCGGACTCGCCGGTGAACGTGGCCGTGAAAAGCGGCGAGACACTCAAAATCCATTTTGAGAAAACCGAAAGGGGTTTCGAAAGGGTCTATCTGGAAGGCGGCGCCGCCGTGGTTTACGAAGGTCGCCTCTGGACGGAGGCGTATCAGGGAGCATAAGGACCCCGGAACAAGACAAGCAAAGAAAGGATGATCCTGTGAAGACTGCCGACCGTTTGACAAAGATCCCCCCGTACCTGTTCATGGAACTGAGGAAAAAAATCGCCAAAGCCAGGGCTGAGGGTGTGGATGTCATCAGCCTGGCAATCGGCGACCCTGTGGAGCCGACGCCGGCCGGGATCGTCAAGGAACTCGCCAACCGGGCCAAGGATCCCGAAAACCACCGCTATCCGACGGATGAGGAAAAGGGCATGCTCCGGTTCCGCCAGGAGGTGGCGCTCTGGTACCATGCACGATACGGGGTGTCCCTGAATCCCGAGAACGAGGTCCTGGGCCTGATCGGATCCAAAGAGGGCTGCCACCACTTCATCCTTGCCCGGATCAATCCCGGCGATGCGGTCCTGATGACCGATCCCGGCTACCCCGCCTACCGGGCCAGCATCCTCATGGGCGGCGGCGAGCCCTACAACATGGCGATCCGGCCGGAAAACGGCTACCTGCCCGTCTTCGAGGACATCCCACCTCAGGTTCTGAAAAAGGCTCGGGGGATGTTTCTGAACTACCCCAACAATCCCACCGGGGCCTGCGCCACCCGGGAATTTTTCGACCGCGTGGTCGCCTTTGCCAGAAAGCACGACATCGCCGTCTGCTTCGACAATCCTTACAGCGAAATGATTTTCCCGGGACAGGAAAGGCTGAGTTTCCTGATGGCCGAGGGAGCGAAAGAGGTTGGCGTGGAGTTGAACTCCCTGTCCAAGCCCTACAACATGACGGGCTGGCGGATCGGCATGGCCTGCGGAAATCCGGACCTGATCGCGGCCATCAGCAAGGTCAAGGAAAATACGGATTCCGGCATCTTCAACCCCGTCCAGTACGCGGCCATCTATGCCCTGAAGCACGAAGACGAGGCCGTCGACCACATGGTCGCGGTCTATGCGCGCCGCCGGGCGCTGGTGTTGAAAACCCTGAAAAAAATCGGGATTGACTTCGATCCGCCCAGGGGAACCTTCTACCTGTGGGTCCCCGTCCCCAAGGGGATGACCTCTCTGGAATTCACGAACCGCCTTTTTGAAAAGACGTCCGTGGTCGTGGCGGCCGGAACGGCTTACGGCCAGTTCGGGGAGGGATACATCCGCATTTCCCTGACTGTTCCGGACGACCGCCTGAAGCTGGCGATGGACCGGATCGAAAAGGAATTCGCCTGATCCGAAGGCGGTGCGTCACTTGAACCGGTCAACGGCCCGGCGGATCAGGCGGCCCGGAAGCGTCTCGACGGCATGGAGCGCGCCCCGGGGACAGATCTCGATGCAGCAGTAGCAACGGATGCACCGGTCATAAGCGAAGCGAAGGGTCTTGTCCGCCAGGGATATGGCGTGGACGGGGCAGAACTTCCTGCACTCCCCGCACAGCGTGCAGACGGAAGCATCCGGGACCGGCCGCTGCACGACGTGTCTGCGAATGAACCCCTGCAGCCTGCCCGGACCAAAGACCAGCGGAGCGGCGTCGGGCAGCTTGAAGTCGGCGACAGCCGGAAGAGGCCCGTCGATCTCCGGTTCCCCTCCCTTCAAACCGAGCGCCCCTGCCGCCTTCAGGGTCGGCAGTTTTTGCGGATCCAGCCCGATCATCCGGCAAACCGCCGCATCGACGGCAAAAGGGTCATCGCCGCCGATCAGAATCCCGAGCGGGCGCGGAGTGCCGCTCTTGCCCGGCCCCTCACCCTCCATCGCGAGAACGCCGTCCAGAACGGTAAAGGCCGGGCTGATCCGGCGGCAGATCTGAACCAGCAGGCGGGCAAACATCTCCCGGTCTACCCCTGCCCTCATGTGCCATTCCGGCTTCCGGAAACCGACGATGCATCCGAACATGTTCTTGACCCCGAGGGTCAGGAGCATCTGCCCGTGCGTTTTCAGTTTCGGAAGGTTGATGACAAAGTCAGCCGCCAGGGCCTCCGCCGACATTTCAATATAATCGAAGGGGGCGCCCACATCCGCCCTGACCGATTCCCGGAACGGCCGGATCTCCACATCCAGCCCCTGCAGGGCCTTCCGGATGCCGCCGTCCCGGAGGATTTTCTCAAAGGAGCCGATGGCCGGGCTGTCGGCAACGACCGGTTTTGCACCCATTCGCAGAACATAGGCGACGGCCGCCCGGATGACGGCCGGGTGGGTCAGCAGGGCCTGCTCCGGGAAGGCCGGGGAGAGGAGATTCGGCTTGATCAGCACGTGGCTGCCCGGCTGAATCCTGTCGCCGCCGATGGCCGTCATCATCTCGCAAAACAGCGGCGTCAGTGTGCCTTCGTCATAGCTCGATTTCCGGACAATGACCCGGGGCATGAAACCTCCAGCCTTGAAAATGCCTGTATCGCCGCCTCCAGAAAATCGCGCCGGTGAAACAGGAAGGACCCGACATGGCCCGTGTCGATCCACTTCAGGTTCGATCCGGGCCAGTGCCGGTGCAGGATTGAAGCCGACTCCGGCGGGATGTAGGCGTCCCTTGACGCCGCCACGAGAAAAACCGCGTCCGGCCTGGCGGGCAGGGGATAGTTGCGGATGTCCGTCAAGTTCAGGATCCTCCTCATGAAATCGATGGCACGATCCATGCCGTCCAGCTGCCGGTTCAGGATCTCCCAGGCCAGATAATTTTTCAGGATGCCTTCGGTGAAGACGGCGCCGGCGGAGTGGGGGGCAACGCAGGCAGCGATGGCGACCGGCTCCCCGGACAGCGCTCCGATCCGGGCCGCCATGTGCCCGCCCATGCTGATGCCGCAGACGCCAAGCCGGCTGAATCCCGCTTCCCGCAGCCACAGCATGAGGGACTGACCCTCTTCCACGGTCGCTCTCCCCATGACCCAGAGATCGCTGAAGCGGTTCAGCATCTTGCGATGCTGGTCCGGAGGCCTCCGCATGCCGTAGAAGGGATTCTCCAGGATCAGGGAACCGATGCCCCGTCCGGCCAGCGGCAAACCAAAAACCGTCCTCCGCCTGCCGAACCCCTCGTCGCCGGTCGCGGCAAGATGGAGGCAGACCGGGGTCTCCCGCGGGGATCCCTTCGGAAGGATGAACTCGACGTAGCCGGTGCGGCTCTCGTCGGGAAAGCCCGGTCCCTGGAAGGGGCTCCGGAAAGAGCCGTGCCGGATGATTGCATCACCGCGTTCTGAGGCGCCCTCCCACCGGATATCCACCTTTTTCGGCTTTGAGCGGGAAAAGCCGGCACGGTCAATTTCCTTCAGAAGGTCCAGATCGCCCCATCCCTGCCGGAAAAAGAGCAGTCTGTTGGACTGGCCGGCATAGAGCCGATCGAGAAGGCTGGTCGTCATGATATCCGTCCGTGGTTGAGACCCCCGCTTTCATTGAAATGCGCGATTGAAAATCGCAAAGCCCGTTATCTTTGTCAATGCTTAATTCCGAAACGGGATTTACGCAAAAATTCATCTAAAACCTGCTTCCCGGCCGGTTTCGGGACTTGACAAAACGATTGAAATAGTGGAAAGAATTTCTCCAAAAAATTGGAGGGATGCTGCTTTAAAGGCAGAGACAATCGCATGAGTCTCCCGTTTCTCAAAAAAAGAAATCCCCATCGCTCCGTTTTCTCCAGGCTGGGTATTGCCCTAATCATCCTCCTGCTCCTGGCAACCGCCACCCTGTCCTATCTCTACATGAAGACACGGCAGCAAAGCTCCCTCCTTCTGCAGGAGGTTCAGGAAACACAGAAAAAACTGGACCAGATTCAGCTTTCGATGGGGCAGGGAGATCTGAAAAAAGCCTTTTCCGAACTGTCGCAGGCGCAAAAGCATGTCGCAGCCCTGTTGCCGCCGAAGCCGGACAGCGCCGAGAAACCCGTCATTGCCATGAATCCGCAGCCGGCGACGCCTCCGCCATCGCCGACGCCGGAAGTCAAGCCGCCGGCAGCGGCCGCATCGACGCCGGCGCCATCACCGCCGCCTGTCCAGACGGCGCCGGACAAGCTGCCAACGCCCATCACCCCGGCTGTGCTGACCCTGGCCGCGGACGAAAGCCCCTTTCCCCTGGTTCTGGCGGACGCGGGTGAACACGTGCTCGTCTGTGAAAAGGACGGAAAGACCCTTCACCTGTTCCGCTACGCGGACGGCCGCTTCGGGCACATTAAAAGCTTCCCCTGCATCGTCGGCGCAAACGGCCTCGACAAGAAAAAAGCCGGAGATCTGGCCACGCCCGTGGGCAACTACTTCTTCCTGCGTTACATCCCGGGAAGAAGCCTGCCTGAGAAATACGGGCACGGGGCCTTTGTCCTGAACTACCCGAATTTCCTGGACCGCCGGGACCGGAAGGATGGGACGGGAATCTGGCTGCACGGCCACACACCCGGCAAAAGCATCGGCCAGCAGGAACTCGAAAACACCAAAGGCTGCATCGTCGTCGCAAACGACGTCCTCGACGAACTCACGGGCATGCTCAAGGCCAACGGCACGCCGATTGTCGTGGTCAACCGGCTGCAACCGGCAAAAGCGGTTCGCCAGCGTCAGATGTCCGAAGAGCTGAACCGTTTCATGAAATCCTGGAGCAGCTCCTGGGAAAGCGCGAACACGAAAAAATTCATGAGTCATTACGCCGGCGATTTTATCAACAGCGACGGCATGAACTACCAGGCCTTCAAACGACAGAAGGAAAAGGTCAACAGCAGCAAGAAATTCATCCGCGTCAAAGTTGAAAATCCGGCGATTCTGCTTCCCCAGGACCGGGGCGGTCAGGTGGCCGTCATCCGCTTCACGCAGAAATACCGTTCCAACAACTATCAAAATGACTCGAAAAAGCTTTTTTACGTGAAAAAAGGACAGGCGGGATGGCAGATCATCGGCGAGTCAAGACTGTAGCCCTGGGCTTTGCCATTGCCGCATTCCTGCTGCTGATCCCTAATTCCCGTCTGTTGGCCGTCAGAACGCCGCCCACCACGCACCACCGGCAAAGCACCTACTTTGCGCGGACCCCCCAGGAGGTCACCGTTCATTTCATTTCCGGCAGGGAAAAAGGGCCGACGCTGCTTGTCATCGGCGGCATTCACGGTGACGAGAAGGCCGGTTATCTGGCGGCCGAGCGTTACGCCCGGATCACGCTCAGCAGGGGCAATCTCATTGTGGTGCCCCGCCTGAATGCGGTCGCCATTTCGAAGGGAAAGAGACAGGGACTGGGGGGCGACATGAACCGTCTTTTCGACTTGCCGGAAAAAATGTCCCGCCGCAACCCGGATGCCAAAGTGGTTGACCTGGCAAAATCGCTGATCCATCGTGCCGACTATGTCCTCAATCTCCATCAGGCCTACGATTTTTACGCCCACAAATGGATTTCCAGGAAGCGAAACCCCTCCAAATGGGGACAGTGCAACGTCATCGACGCGCCCATTTACCATTTGCGCAACGGCGAAAAACTGGAACCCGGGAATTTTGCTCAGAGGGTCGCAAGGCGGTCCAACGGCAGAATCCGGAACGCGGACTATCATTTCCTGGTCAACAACACCGATACGGCCATCCGCCAATCCCGTCACAAGGAACAGCGGGGATCGCTGACCTATTATGCGATGACCCGACAGCATAAGATCGCCCTGGGGGTGGAGGCCACCAAGAACTGCTCGCTGCCGGACGCGATCGCTTTTCTCACCATCGCGATCAACGCGGCCATGGAGGAAGCGGAGATCCGCGCCGAGACCCTGCCCTCCGAGGATTCCCTGATCATCAGCCGCGAAATGAAAGAGAAGAAGGGGAAATCGTAAACCTGAAAAACCGGCGGGACATCGGCGCCGGGGGAATTCGCAAAGCAGGCCGAACGGAAACGGCGGTCATATCCACAGAAAGGGAGGGCATGTACACAGCCGGCATTGACATTGGATCCATCAGCACCAAGGCCGTCATCATGAGGGATGGGAAAATCCTGGCCAGCCGGGTCATTTTCACGGGCTACAATGCGGAAAGCGCCGGCAGAAAAGTCTTTGACGCCGTCCTCGCGGATCTGCAGATGGACCGATCCGCCGTTGGCCGGATCGTGTCGACCGGCTACGGCCGGAAAAGCCTGGCCATGGCGGACAAGCCGGTCACGGAGATCATGTGTCATGCCGCCG
Organism: uncultured delta proteobacterium; assembly: GCA_963709485.1. Lineage (GTDB taxonomy): Bacteria > Desulfobacterota > Syntrophia > Syntrophales > Fen-1087 > JAXDBM01. The sequence goes on along the minus strand of CAVPWE010000001.1, from coordinate 291,949 downwards.
GCGCCCGGCACATCAACCCGATGATCCGTTCGATCATCGACATCGGCGGCCAGGACAGCAAGGCCATCCTGCTGGATGACCGGGGCAAAGTCGCCAATTTCGCCATGAACGACAAGTGCGCCGCCGGAACGGGACGTTTTCTGGAGGTCATGGCCAGGGCCATGGAGGTGGATCTCGACGAATTCGGCAGGATGTCCCTTCAGGCCGATCAGCCCGCGAAGATCAGCAGCCTCTGCACTGTTTTTGCCGAGTCGGAAATCATCTCCCTGATCGCCAAGGGCGAGAAACGGGAAAACATCATCGCCGGCATTCACGAATCCATCTGTGCGCGGGTGCTGGCCATGGCCAACCGCGTCGGCGTCAGCCCCCCCGTCATGATGACCGGCGGCGTGGCAAAAAATGTCGGCGTCGTCCGGGCCTTCGAAAAAGCCATCGGCTTCCCCGTCGAGGTTTCGGTGTACGCTCAGGTGAACGGGGCGATCGGCGCGGCACTGCTGGCACAGCGTCTCTGAACCCCATAAAAAAGATATGGCGATTTTTCCTGATTGTGGTATAGTAAGAAAATTATTGAGACAAAATTCCAAATGATTCGGAATAGATGAGGGGTTTATGAGGTTTGACATCGCAAGGAGCGGCAGCGGCCTGACCTATGAAATCCGGCACATCGTGGCCGTGGCCAACAAGCTGAAAGAGTACGGCGTTCAGGTCGAATGGGAAAATATCGGCGATCCGGTCAACAAAGGCGAGAAAATCCCGGACTGGATGAAGGAGGTCCTGATCGACATTCTGAGGAAGGACCTGTCCTATGCCTATTCCCCGACCAAGGGGATGAACGAAACCCGGGAATACCTGGCCGGACTCGTCAATCAGCGGGGCAAACTGCAGATGAGCCCCGAAGACATCATCTTCTTCAACGGGCTGGGAGACGCCATCGCCCGGGCCTACAGCTCCATCCGCATCGATGCGCGGATCATTCTGCCCGAGCCGACCTACTCCACGCACCTGCTCGCGGAAGTGCTGCACGCCTCGTTTCCGCCCAACACCTACCGGATGAACCCTTACAGCAACTGGTATCCGGACATCCGCGAGCTGGAGCAGAAGGTGAAAAGCCACAAATCCATTGTGGGGATCCTGGTCATCAATCCGGACAATCCGACCGGCTTCGTCTATCCGGTAGAGACGCTCCGACAGATTATCCGGATTGCCAAGGAGTATGAACTGTTCGTCATGTTTGACGAAACCTACATCAACATCATCTACAACAACAAGGAAACGGTCCCGCTGTCCGATGTCATCGAAGATGTGCCCGGCATCAGCATGAAGGGCATCTCCAAGGAATTTCCGTGGCCCGGTGCCCGGTGCGGCTGGGTGGAAGTCTACAACGCCGGCAAAGACCCGATTTTCGACAATTACATCAATACCATTCTCCACCAGAAAATGTCGGAGGTCTGCTCGACGACCCTCCCGCAGATGGCCATTCCGCGGATCATGACCCATCCGGAATACAGGAATTACCTGAACGAGCGGACACGCCACTACGAGAATCTCTCCAACATCGCCTACGACATCCTGAAGGACGTTCCTTACCTGACGGTCAACCGCACCAACGGCGCTTTCTACATGACCGCGGTTTTCAACGAATCCGTCATGAACCACCGGCAGACGCTGCCCATCGCGCAGCCCGAAATCAAAAGTTACATTGAAAACCTGGTGAACGACAAGATCGAGTTCGACAAGCGCTTTGTCTATTACCTTCTGGGTTCGACGGGCATCTGCGTGGTCCCCCTGACGTCGTTCTTCACCTCCCTGCAGGGGTTCCGGATGACTCTGCTGGACAAGGACCCCGAAAACTTCGAGGCCGTTGTCCGGAAGATTGCCGACAAGATCGTCGAGTACATCGACTCCTCAAGCATCACCTCGTCCTTCCCCCTCCTGTAAGAGCAAAGAACCTCACTTGATCAGCCGCTGGCGCATCTTATGGAGCGCCAGCGGGAAAAATATCGCCCCGAAAGCGATCAGGAAAGCCAGCGACCAGAGCATTTCCCCTTCGAACCGGCTGTAGCAGAGGGAACGCGCCAGCAGGGTCAGATGGGTCAGGGGCAGGGCCATGGCCATGTATTGAGCCCACTGGGGAAGATTTTCCACGGGAAAGAACGTGCCGCTGAACAGGAACATGGGCGTGATGAACAGAAAAAAGGGCAGGTTGAAGAGGTCGATGTGCGGGACGATGCCCGTGAAGCACATGCCGATGGCGCCGAAGGCCATCCCGCCGACGAACGCCAGCGGGATCAGGAGAAATCCGGCCGGATAGGAGATGAGTCCGAACAGGCTGATGACGACCATCATGATCATCGTCGAAAAGACGGACTTGGCGGCCCCCCAGACAATTTCTCCCGTGATGATCTCGTCCACGGACAGAGGCGTCGCCATCATGGCATCGAAGGTCTTCTGATAGTACATGCGGACGAAGGAACTGTAGGTGTTTTCAAAAAAAGCGTTGTTCATGATGTTGATGGCGATCAGCGCCGGCGCGATGAAAGCCGTATAGGAGACCTCCGCTCCCTGATCCTGAATTCTGCCCACCAGGGCGCTCAGCCCGTACCCGAAGGCCAGCAGATAGAACAAAGGCTCCAGCAGGGGGGCGAGAAAGCCGATTTTCCAGTTCTGCCGGTAAACCGTCCAGTTCCGCAGCCAGACATTGAGAACACCCCTCATTCCCGCAGCCCCCGACCCGTCAGCTTCAGAAAAACGTCCTCCAGCGACGCCATGCGCATGATGCACCCTTCCCGGCAATAGGTGTCGCGGATCTCATGGTACAGTTCATCATGGTCGTTTCCGTAGATGATGAGACGGTGTCCCAGGTCCTCGTGGTGCAGGCCGTGCGACTGAACGAACTGTCGAAGGGCGGGTTTGGGGTCGGACACTTCGATGATGTCATGCCCCACATAATCCCGCACCAGATCCGCCGGCCGGCCCTCGACCAGGATGCGTCCATGGTCCATGATCATGAGACGGTCGCAGAGCCGCGAGGCCTCCTCCATGTAATGTGTCGTCAGCAGGAGCGTCATTCCCCGTGTCTTCAGTTCATCGAGGCGCTCCCACACCTGGTGGCGGGACTGGGGATCGAGCCCCGTCGTCGGCTCGTCGAGGATGAGCAGGTCCGGGGCGTTGATCAAGGCGCGGGCCAGGACGAGCCGGCGCATCATCCCCCCGGACAGGTCGAGGACCCTGGATTCTTTCCGGTGCTCCAGGGCCATGAACGCCAGGAGCGTCATGGCCTTCTCCGCGGCTGCCCGACGGGGAATGCGAAAGTAGCGGGCAAATACGATCAGGTTTTCCAGAACGGTCAGGTCCGTATCCAGGTTGTTTTCCTGCTGGCACACGCCGATCCGGGCCTTGATCGCGCGCATGTCGCGACCGACATCCAGGCCGAAAACGGTCAGTCGGCCCGCCGTCATGGGGGAAAATCCGTAAATCATCCGGATGGTCGTTGTCTTTCCGGCCCCGTTCGGTCCGAGGATGCCGTAGCATTCAGCCGGCGCTACATGAAAGGAGACATCCTCCACGGCGGTCAGCGCCCCGAATACTTTTCGCAGATGCTCCGCCTGGACAATCATGGACCCGCCTGACCCGGGCGATTTTGCCCGCTCTTGACACAGGCCGACGCCTGCATGCCGGCCAGATAGCCCGTCGAAAAGGCGGCTTGCAGGTTGTAGCCGCCGGTATCGGCATCGATGTCCATCACCTCGCCGCAGAAGAAAAGTCCCTTGACCAGGCGCGAAGCCATGGTGCGCGGATCGATTTCATCCAGGGAGACGCCACCGGCCGTCACGATGGCGGACGCCAGGGGCAGGGATCCCCGAATGTTGAAGCGCACGGACTTCAGCGTGCGAGCGATCCTTTCCCGCTCCGCCGCGTTGATCTGGTGCGCCGGCTTCTCTTCGGGAATGCCCGTCATGTCGACAAACGGGACGATCATCTTCCGGGGGAGAAAGCCTTCGAGGATGCGCCCGTACCTCCTCCTGCCGTGGCGGTCCAAGTCACGCTGAACCCGTTCACGCAGCTGCTCCATGCCCAGAGCCGGTTTGAGGTCGATGGCCACGCTCACCGGCCCCTCGGCAAGGGCGTCCACCACCGCCAGGCTCATGAGGAGCGTGACGGGTCCGCCGATGCCGAAGTGGGTAATCATCATCTCGCCTCTGCGGCTTTCGATCACGGGCGGCCTGGCCTTCCCGCCCCGGATTCCCCGACCCGCCTCCTCCCGCGGGACCCGTGCGTCGTCGATGTCCTGCGCCGGACACCGAAAGGCGGTCAGGCGGATGTTGCGCAGGCTGATCCCCTGCATCGACCGGGCCCGTTTCGTTTCTTCGACAACCAGGGGGACCAAGGACGGGCGGACGGCAACGATGGTGTGGCCGAGTTTCCGGAGCATCTCATACCCGTCTCCCGCAGAGCCCGTTCCCGGGTAGGTCGCACCGCCGGTCGCCAGGATGACCGCCCTTCCGGGTATCTCGCCGCCGTCGGTCTGCACGCCCCGCACCCGCCCGTCCCGGACAATAATTCCCGTGACCCGGATGCGTGTCTTCAGCACGGCGCCATGGCCGGCCGCATATTGACGCAGGGCCTTGACGACATCGCCGGACCGGTCGGAGACGGGAAAGATCCGGCCGCCGCGCTCGATCTTGGTTTCGACGCCGTACCGCTTCAGCAGCGCCAGCAGATCATCGCGAAAGAAGGCCCGAAACGCACGGTGAAGAAAGCATCCGTTCCCGCCGTACATGCCGATAAAATCCTCCAGCGGCTTTTGATTGGTCAGATTGCAGCGCGTCTTTCCGCTGATCAGGATTTTCCGCCCCGGCGCATCCATCTTGTCCAGCAGCAGCACCAGCGCGCCGTCTTCGGCCGCCTTTCCGGCCGCCATCATACCGCCGGCGCCGGCGCCGACGACCAGCACGGCACCGGAATCTTCGGCTGTGTTCCGTTTTCCAGTCATGGGATGATCCAACGCATCGGCCCGCTCAAAGCGCTGCCGGCAAAGGAACTGCGCTATTTTTCAGCGAACCGGAAGGGATTGAAGTCCGTCCGACTATCGTCGTAATCTTCCTGTTCGGCGTGTTTGAGAAAGCCGACGACCTTGTACGTGACCGGCGTCATGAAGACTTCGATGCCGACTTTGAAAATATAATTGGCCGCGATCAGGCTCGCCGCCAGCGATGCGGGAAAAACACCGAAAAATGTCGCCGTCAGAATGAAAACAACCGTATCGACGCCTTCGCCGATCAGGGTGCTGCCGACCGTCCGCGTCCAGAGCCACTTCCCCGCCGTCAGAATTTTCATTCGGGCCAGGACAAAGGAGTTTGAAAATTCACCCAGCCAGTATCCCATCAGGCTTGCCAGGACGATGCCGCCGGAGGTCATTCCCTGAAATACGGCATTGTAGGCGCTCTGCCCCGCCGTCTTCTCCCAGGTCGCATCGCCCGGAAGAACCTGAACAATGTAAAAAACCAGGCTGGTCAGGGCAAGACAGACGAAGCCTGCCCAGATCACCCGGCGTGATTTTCGATAGCCATAGACTTCCGTCAGGATATCGCCGAAAACATAACTGACCGGAAAGAGCAGCGTCCCCGCGTCAAAGGCAAGCGGCATGCCGAACAGCGACAAGCCCCAGTCGACGATTTTTGCCGACGAAAGGATGTTGCTGACGATCAGCACCACGACGAAAAAGACCATGATCAGGTCGTAATACCGATGGGCTTTTGCATTCATCGTCTTGTCCGGCTGTGATTCCCGGCGCTCAGGCGCCGTTCAGAACGATCTTCCGGATGGCTTCCCAGTCCACATCGTTATCCAGGCAGTCATACCGCTGCGTCAGGACAACCTGGGGAACGACTTTCCTCCGTTTCAGATCGATGCCTTTCATGGTGATCCGGGTCGAACGGATCTGCTTTCCGATTTCAAAACCGCATGTCGCGCCGGCCGCCGCCCTCAGTCTCTTCCTTTCCGCGAGCCTCTTCGTGAAGCCGGAACTGGGCGTGATATAAAACTGCAGGCCCCGCTCGTCACAGAGGGCCTTGATTTCGCCGCATCGGCAGAGCTTGCATTGAATGCAGAGGATCCCGTTCTCCTTCGAGAACTTCGCCGGGCATTTTGGATGGATCAGACAGTGCGGCAGGAGAATCGCCCGGTCTTTGACGGGAACCCGGTTGAAATCATCCCGGAAAGATTCGTTGGCCCTTCTGATGAAATCATCGTAGAGGCCCTGCCTCCCCCCCGGAAGCCGGAGAGGAAGAAGGAAAAGGGTCATCATGAACCTGATTTTTTTTAAAGAGTTCACCATGAGTGAAGTGCGGATCTGCCGCCCGCCGCCGGACGCTTCGAAGCTATCGTGACGGCGGGAATGTATCGGAAATGAAGAATCCCTGTCAAGACAATAACGGGACCCGGCCGTTAAAGCAAGGGTTCGTCCCGCCCTCCGGGATTCGCTTTGACAAAATCGACCCCCGTGTATTAGTCTTCCGGTATAAAAACATTGCCGCGGTCTGTTCCGCTGCGGCAGAATCTTGCGAGGAAGGTGCAGGTTTTGGATCTCGACCGAACGGTTTTCATCGTCAATCCGCATGCCGGCCACGGCTCCACCGGGCGGGAGTGGCACCGGATCGAGCGCGAGGCAAGACGGCTTCTCGGTTCTTTCGAAACGTGCATGACCGCCGGACCCGATGACGCGACAGGGATCGCGAGGCATCATCTCCTGCAGGGATGCGCGCGGATCGTATGCGTCGGCGGAGACGGAACCCTCAACGAAACGGTGAACGGCTTCATGGACGAAACCGGGCCCGTCCGCCCCGATGCCCTGCTGGGCTTTATTCCGAACGGAACCGGGTGCGATATCGCCCGGACCCCTCCCCTGGATCGAAATCTGGAAAAATCACTGGAGATCCTGCGAAGGGGCCATGTCCGCAAAATCGATCTGGGGAGGCTTCAATTTCAGGATCACGGGGGACGGCCGACGGTCCGTTATTTTCACAACATCGCCAGCTTCGGCCTCGGAGGCGAGGTCGTTGACCGCGTCAACAGAACGAGCAAGCGATTCGGTCCCTTCCTTTCTTTTATCTGGGCGACGGTCATTTCGATCTTCTCCTACGGCAGGAAACGGATTCGTCTTCACGTGGATGGCGATTTCGAGATGGACGTCACGATCTGGAACGTCGCCGTGGCCAACGGCCAATACCACGGCGGCGGGATGTGCGTCGCCCCCGACGCGGTGATCGATGACGGCCTTTTTCATGTGACCGTGATCGGCGATATGACCCTTCCCCAAGTCTTCCTGAACCTTCCCAGACTCTACAACGGCAGGATCAAGACGATCGGGCAGGTATTCACCCGCACCGCACTGCGCGTCGTTGCCGAATCGGAGCAGACGGTGCTGCTGGACGTGGACGGGGAACAGCCGGGCCGACTGCCCGTCACCATCGACATGGTTCCCGGCGCGATCAAGATGATCACCCGACCGTGAGGAAGCGCCGCAAAGAGGCTCTTCCGGAACGACAGCCCCGCGGCGATGATGCGTAATTCCCCATCTTGTGGGGAGCAATGCCTCATTTCCCTTTTGCCGCTCTTGATATCCGCCGGTCCGGTCATGAATATTTATATCGTAATACCGAATACTTATTCATTCATGACCGATAATCATTCGGATGGTATGCAGATTGCTTGATGAGTTTCTTCGACCAATGGAATGAAGCATGGGAAAAATGAATGGAGGCAGAAAGATGAGACGATGGATGCTCATTGCGGCAGGGTTGGTTTTCCTTCTTTTTGCTTGGGCCTTTGCGGCCGATCCGCCTGTTTCAAAAGCGCCGGCGGCGGCGGCCAAGGCCGACAAAATCACCAAGATGCGGGCGCCCGGAATCATCCTGGAGATCTCCGATACCGCGCTGAAAATCGAAAGAAAGATCAAGGATAAAGTTGAAACGATGGAATTCGTGCTGGAAAAACCGGTCAAATTCAAGGCGGGCGACCGGGTGCGGGTCAGCTACGTGGAGAAGGATGGAAAAATGATCGCGACCCGGGTTGTCAAGGCGGTCAACATTCCGGTCAAAAAACCCGCGGCGGGCAATCCGCTGCCGGCGGCCGGAGCACCGGCAGCAAAATGATCCATCGACCATTCCCGTTTTTTCAGGGGCATCAAGACAGGGTCTTCATGCCCCTTTTTCATGTGCTTTTTCATTCCATGCCCTTTATAATGCGCCATGCCAAAACAGCCTTTCAAAGGATTTGAATGACCCTTCGCACGCGACTGATGATCCTGACCATCCTGGGGCTGGCCCTGACCATGTCCGTGTGGGGATGGATCCAGCTCAGGGCGCTGGACAGAATCCTGAACGAGCAGCAGGTCAAAACCATGACTGGGATGGCCGATACGGTCAGCACCTACTACCAGTTTTTCCCCACCCGCCGCGGTTTGTCCGCCCTCGACAACGCCCTGAAAGATCTCGTCCAGGACGACGCCAACCTGGGGCGAATCGACATTTATTCCATCAACCGCTTCGGTGACGTGGACTTCATTGCCGGCGCCGGGCGCGTCTCTTATGAATGGCCGGAACCGACGGTGGGCAAAGCCGCCGACATTCTGAAGCCGCAGTACATCAAGCTCAACACCGACGGCGGGGAGGCCCTGGGGCTGCTTTACCCCGAACTGCCCGACAAGCGGGAGAACACGAAGGTCGTGATCGGCGTCATTGTCTTTTCCCAGGCCAACGCGGAAATCCTCACGCGCGCCCAGCGCTTGCTGATCTTCAGCACCGGAGGCCTGCTGCTGGCCATTCTGCTGATTCTTGCCATCAGCTACCGCTGGCTGATTGCGCGCCCTCTCGGCGTCATCATCCGCACGATCGACGAATTCCAGGCAGGTCAATATGTCAAGCGGATCCCTCTGAAACGGATGGATGAATGGGGGCAACTGGCCACCCACTTCAACGAAATGGCCCATGAGATCGAGCAGGTCCTTGCGCACAACCAGGAGTTGAACCGCCGCCTGGAGGAGCGCGTCCAGGAAGCGACGCTCAAGGTTGTTCAGCTGCAGAAGCAGGTGAACCAGCTTCAGCAGCTGACCGCCCTGGGGCACCTGACCGCGACCCTGGCCCACGACCTGGGCACCCCGCTGCACTCCATTGCCGGCATGGCCAGGCTGCTGCTGGAGCGAGGCGACTGGCCGCCCGATGTGGGGCGAAAGCTGGAGCTGATCGTCCAGCAGACCGAGCGGCTCAACACGGTCATCCAGAACGTGCGGCGCGCAACCCGCCCGCCGGAGCCTCACTTCGAGGTCCTGAAGATTCACGATGTCTTCAGCGAGACCGTCCCCCTGGTGGAGCCGCTGATGCAGAAAGCGGGCATTGCGCTCACCGTCCGGGAGGAGCCGGACCTGCCGTGCCTCTACGCGGACCGCCACCGCCTGCAGACCGCGCTGTTCAATCTGGTCCAGAATGCCGTGGAAGCCATGCCGGACGGCGGCGGGATCGTCCTTTCCGCCTTTGCCGAAAAGCCGCAGCACCAGGTTGCCATCGGGGTCGCGGACACGGGGCCGGGCATCCCGGCAACGCTGCTGGAAAAAGTTCGCGAGCCCTTCTTCAGCACCCGCACCGACGAAGGGCTTCGCGGGCTGGGGCTTGCGATCGTGCAGGACATCGCGAAAATCCACGGCGGCCGGATGGACATCCGGAGCCGGCCCGGCGCCGGAACAGAGGTGTTCCTGTATTTCCCCGTCATGAACGTCAGCCAGCCGGAAACATCCGCTCCCGGCACGTCCTGATCCCTTTACGGAATCATTCCTTCACGGGTCTGCTGCAATTCAGGGATCACCGGGTGTGCCCGAACGGGGCCGGCATCGTGCGACAACCAGCGGGATGAACGTCGTCAGGTCTTCCACGATCCCGACATCGGCCGCCCGAAAAATCGCCGCGCCGGGATCCGTGTTGATCGCCACGACATGCTTCGATCCGCGCATGCCCGCCAGATGCTGAGCGGCCCCGGAGATGCCGCAGGCGATGTAGAGTCTCGGCGACACCGTTTTCCCCGTCAGTCCGATCTGATGCCCATAACCCAGCCAGCCGCGATCGCAGACCGTCCGCGAACAGCCGACGGCGGACTTCGAAAAGAGGCCGGCCAGTTGCCGGATCAGCGCAAGGTTTTCCTCCCCTCCGATCCCCCGGCCGGCGGATACGACCGTGTCGGCAAGCGCCAGGTCGAGGTTCTCCTCCCCGGCCGCCAGGACGCCGAGCGCGCGGATTCTTTGATGGGAGGCCGGCGCCCGCAGGATTTCCACCCCTGCCTTTCGTTTTTCAGGAAGCGGCCCCGGGGGAGATTCGGCCGGGAATGCGCCCGGCAGAACGGTCAGAACGGCGATGCCCCGATTGGCGCGAACCCGCATCCGCATCTTCCCGTTGAAAATCGAGCGGACAAAGGTGGGAGAATCCCGCTCGCCACAGATGCCCTCGACGGCGGTAATGCAGGATGCCCCGATCCCGGCGGCGAGTGCCGGCGCAAAATCGCAGCCCCGAGACGTGTGGGGAATGCAAATATGCGATGGTCCCCGCTCCCGGATCAGCGCGGCCAGGGCCAGCCGCCAGGTCTCGGCGTTGTATGGATCCAGGCTCTCCGCCTCGAGTGCGATGGCATCGATGCCCGTCCGGTCCGCCAACTCGCACACGACATCCCGGACATGCCAGCCCGGCACGACGATTCGAATGGCGCCGGCTTCCTGGCCGGCGAGCCGGCGCGCAAAGGCGATCGTCTCGTGCGTCACCGGCCGAACCGCGCCCTCGTGCAGCTCGGCCACCACCAGGATTCGATTTTGAGCGTCCATCATAAAAATGCCTTCTCCCGCAGCCGCCGCACGAGCTGTTCCGCTTTTTCCGGGGCGCTGCCGGACAGAAACGTGCACGACGTCGCCGGCGCAGGCTCCTCCAGGCACACCACGGACTCCCAGGCCTCCGGCGGCACGATTGCCTTCTCGTCGATCGTGACCAGGGGCTGTGATCTCGCACGCAGCACATGAGAGAGCGCCGGGTAACGTGGACGGTTGATGCCCGATTGCACCGTCAGCAGGGCCGGCAGCGCCAGGGCAAGGGCCTCGCGCCGTCCGCCCTCCAGTTCCCGCTCCACATCGATGCGGCGGTCGTTCGGCGCGAGCTTCTGGGACATCACCGCCGTGGACCAGGGATAGTCGAGCAGGGCCGCGACCATCGGTCCGACCTGGCCCTGCATGTCATCTTCGGCCATCACCCCCGCCAGGATGAGGTCATAGCCCTCGCCCGCGGCATAAGCGGCAATCAGCGCGGCCGTTTCCCGGGGCATTCGGTAGCGGTCGTCACCCAGGAGAATGTGGATGCCCTCGTCCGCGCCCATTGCCAGGGCCCTTTCGACCGTCCGGGCGGCTCTCTCCGGCCCCACGGAAAGCGCGTCGATCCGGGTGTCCGGAAAAACTTCGCGGATACGGAGGGCCTCTTCCAGGGCAAATTCATCATAGCGGTTCATCCGGTACCGCTCCCGCGGAAGCGGTTCAATCCCCGTTCGGGAGGCGTCGATCCGGAACGGATATTCGGGATCGGGAACCTGCCTGACACAGACGAGTATCTTCATCATGCCCGCATCACCCCCCTTCGGCCCGCTTCATCCTTCCCCGGAGCGGATCCCGCTCCGCCATGCGACGCATCATCATTTCTCGCCCGATTCGACCCCTCTCAAGATCCGGTCCAGTTGCCGTTGATACAGGTCATGTTCGCCCAGGTCGTTGTGTCCGCCGGACGGGATCGTGATCAGCATGCGCTCGGACCGGATCCGGGGGAGCAGCCTTACGCTCGACGCATGGGGAATGATTTCATCCCATTCGCCGTGAAAGAGATAAACCGGGCATTCCACTTTTGCAATCCATTGGTCCGTCCGAAGGGGATAGCGAAGCAGGAGGCGCAGCAAAGGCCGGGGGACTAGGGGATAATGGTAGGCGGCCAGGTCCAGGAAACTGTCGTAGGGGGATTCCAGGATCACCAAGCGCGGCCGGTTTGTCGCCGCAAGATAAACGGCCAGCCCGGTGCCGACGGACCGCCCGTAGAGGATGATCCGGTTTTCCGGATAGACTTTTCGGAGACGTTCGTAGGCGGCTTCCGCGTCCCGGAGCAGCATTTTTTCACTGCTGATCCGGCCCGTGCTTTTTCCGAACCCCCGGTAATCCGGAATGAGCACATCGTACCCGCGTCCCGTGAAATCCGGGGCGACCGCACCCCAGCTTCTCAGGCTGCCCGCATTGCCGTGGAAATAGAGGACAGCCCCCTTCGGCTGTTCCGCCTTGAAGTGCAGCGCGCTGATCACCGCGCCCTCGACCGGCCAGGCCAGCTCCTCAAAGCGCCCCGGAAAGGAGAACGGAAAGCCGGCCGGAAGGACCTCGGGATAGAAGATCACACTTTCCTGCTTGAAGTACATCAGGCTGCATCCCAGAAAGCTGACGAGGCAGACGCAAAAAACGGCCGTCAGGAAGGTTTTATGAAAAGTTCCGCCGCGCTTCATCATGTATGCCCGGATCCGGTCTTCGTGAAAGGCTTACCGCGACGCTACATCATCCCCCATTTTTTCAGCTTCTGGTGCAGGGTTCGCCGGGTGATGCCCAGCCGGCGCGCGGCTTCGCTCTTGTTGCCCTCGGCGGCTTCCAGGGTCTTGAGAATCGTGGTCTTCTCCATCTCGCCCAGCGAGGCTTCGCCCGGCGCGGGCGGCGCCTGCGTTCCGCCGGATGAACCCTCATCGGCAAGCAAGAGGAGCGGCAGTACCGCCTCGTCCAGGTACTCGGACCGCGACATCACGACGGCCCGCTCCACCGCATTCATCAGCTCCCGGACATTTCCCGGCCAGTCGTGCCGCAGCAGGCGGTCCATGGCCTGCGGCGTAAACCCCTTGATGGCTTTGTGGTTCACCTCAGCGAAACGTGTCATGAAATACTGCGCCAGTAATGGGATATCCTCCCGGCGCTCCCGAAGCGGCGGGAGGTGCAGCGTGACGACGTTCAGGCGGTAATAGAGATCTTCCCGAAAGCGCCCTGCCGCGATTTCCTGGATCAGGTTGCGGTTGGTGGCTGCGATCACCCGCACATTCACCCGGACGACTTCATCGCCGCCCACACGGGTCAACTCGCGTTCCTGCAGGACCCGGAGCAGCTTGACCTGCATCCCCAGGGACATTTCGCTGACCTCGTCGAGAAAGATGCTGCCGCCCTCGGCCTGGCGGAATTTCCCCTCCTTGCGGCGGTCAGCGCCGGTGAAGGAACCCTTCTCGTGTCCGAAAAGCTCCGACTCCAAGAGGGTTTCCGTAATGGCGGCACAATTGATTTTTATAAAGGGGCTTCCCTTGCGAAAACTGTTGAAGTGAATAGCCGCGGCGATCATTTCCTTCCCTGTCCCGGACTCTCCTGTAATCAGGACAGTCGCCTCGGAGGGGGCCACCTGTGCCACCGTCTCCATCAGGGCGGTCATGGCGCGGGACCGTCCGATGAGATTGCGCCGATCGAAACGATTGCTTAGACGTTCCCGGAACAAGCGACTTTCCTCTTTCAGTTGGTGGTGTTCCATGGCGATTTCCATGGCCAGGCGCAACTCATCGAAGTCCAGCGGCTTGGTCAGGTAATCGTAGGCCCCCTTCTTCAGGGCTTCCACCGCGGTTTCCACGGAGGCGTAGGCCGTCATGATGATCACGGGAATGGCGGGGTTGAAGGCCTTGATTTCGGCCAGGGCCGCGAGCCCCGAAATCTTCACCATGCGGACATCCATGAGGATCAGGTCGAAGGGCTTTTCATGAACCTGCGCGATGGCCGCATCGCCGTCGCCGGCCTCGGCGACGGCGTAACCCCATCCGGACAGCAGCGTCCTGAGCATGGTGCGGTGGGCGAGATCGTCGTCCACGACCAGAACCGCGTTCTTAACCTTCATGATTCATTCACCTCTGCCATAAAATCCATCCCCGGGAATTCATTTGTTGCAGGGATGATGCCTGTTGCGCGGATTCGGGACGACAAAACTTTCGCTTCCAGTCCGCCATGATGGCCAACATCCGATCCATCATGATCGGACCTTCTCTCGACGGTCACTCCCTTCAGTCGGCACGGGGGAGCAGGACCGAAACGGTCGTGCCCCGACCGGGAGCGCTGGCCGCATGGACCGCGCCGCCGTGGGCTTCAACGATCTTCTGCACGATGGCGAGCCCCAGGCCGGTGCCGGAGGGCTTCGTGGTGAAGTATGGGTCGAAGATCCTCCCCAGGTCCTTCGGATCGATGCCCGACCCCGTGTCCCGCACCTCGATCCGGACGTACCGGTCCGGCTGTTCAGACAGATGGACGGACAGGACCCCGCCCTTTTCCATGGCCCCGAGGGCGTTCAGGAAAAGGTTGAGGAACACCTGCTTGATCCGGTCCGGATCGATGCTCAAGGGGACCACGCCATCCGGCAGGTCCGCCTCGACGGCAATCCCCTTCTCGCGGGCCTCGCCTTCGATCATCCGCAGGGCATGCCGGACAACCGTCTGGACGGGATTCGCCTGCCGGTTCATGGTCATGGGCCGGGCATAGTCGAGCAGTTGGCCGATGACCCGGTTCAGCCGGTCCACTTCCTGCACCATGATATCCGCAGTTCTGCCGTCCTCGGGATTGTCCCGGTACCGTTCCTTGAAGTAGGTGGCGAATCCCTTGATGGAGCTGAGCGGATTCCGGATCTCGTGGGCCACACCGGCGGCCAGGCTTCCGAGCGAGGCGAGGCGCTGGCTCCGGGCGACCTCGCTCTTCAACTGGCGGATCTCCGTGACGTCCCGGAACAGCACGACCGTTTCGCGCCCGCCTGCTTCGCCTTCCAGCGCCGTAGCAATAACATCCAGAGGGACAACCGGTCCCTCCGCCATTCGGCAATCGATCTCCTTTTCGAGGACCCCCTTTTCCAGCTCTGCCGCACCCAGAAGGTCATGAAAGTCCCCCGGCAGGATCTCTTCGGCCTTTCGGCCGACGGCGCCGGCGGCATTCCGGCGGAGGATCGATGCGGCGGTTTCATTGAAGGCGGTGATCCGGCCGGTCCCGTCGATCGCCGCGAGACCCATGGGCATATGCTTCACCAGGTTGTCAGAAAAAGCCCGGACCCGCGACAGCGACGTCTGCGCGGAGCGATAACCCTGGGCCAGCATCAGGGAAATGATGCCGGACATGCCGATCAGCAGTAAAGCTGCCGCCATCATGATGGTATGGCGATTGTCCTCTTTCCGGGCGGTCTCCACCGGCCCCATATCCAGACCGACGAAAATAACCAGGCCTTCCGAAAGAGACGAAGCTTCATTATTTCGGGCAAACGGTTTCTGCTCCGGCCGGATCCGGTCCCGAAACGCCTCCGCATCGTCCCGGGCCGGTTTGAACTGGCGGTAGATTTCAAAGGTATCCGCACCTTCCGCATTGGGCACCCGGCGCCATCGGGGCTGATTCGAACGGGAGACGTTCTCGAGATCAAGGTCTGTGCCGTAGGTCTCTCCGATCAGTGAGGGATCGCTGTCGGCCAGGATGACGCCCTTGACATCCGTTACGATCAGGTAGTCGATATCGGGCTGCTGCGCCATTTCCATGAGGAGCTTCTGCAGCTGGAATTGCCCCCACCGGAGGCCGACGCCGGTTCTCGCGCCCGCCTCGAAAGACCGGATCAGCGCGGCGCCCTTCTCCACGAGGAGCTTCATCGTATGGTCCCGCTGTCGGTTGAGGCTCTGCTGGGTCATAAAAATGAAGATGGGGACCAGAACGAACACCGCCCCGATGATGACCCAGGGTGAAACCCCGACCCAGCGCTTGCTATGGAGCCTGGAGGGTTTTTTGATCATTACGTCGAACACCGAATGCCGGCAAAAAATTCACTTTGTCGCTATCTCAAGAATCGATGATTACATGGATACTTATTATCCGACTGCATACCACAAGTGGATACTTACGATACAGTGTTTTTTGATATTCATGGATATCGGAAGGATCCTGAACCGGAATGGCATGGTTCATGATGTTTATTTTAAGCAAAGCGATGAAAGGATGAATCGCCTTTTGTATCCTGTGGTTAAATATTATGAAACACGGCCGCAAGGGGGTTTTTCACGGCGCTGCCGGCCTACGCCGGCAGCTTGTTCCGAAGTTGGCACATCTGTTGCTCTAATCATTGCAAAACAAAGGACAATCAATTCTGAAAGGAGAATGAAAGATGAAGAAAGTATCGATGGTATTTGCGGCCGTGCTGATTTCGACGGCCCTAACTGCAACCGCCTTCGCCTTCGGGCCGGGGGGCGGGTGGGGCCGCGGACACGGCGGGCGCCCCTGCTACAATCAGGGTGACGGACCGATTCCCGCCGCATCCCAGCTCAACCTGACGGCGGAGCAGACGGAAAAGATCAAGGTGCTGCGCGAGACCCATCTGAAGGACGTCACACCCCTTCGCGACAAGATGTTCAGCAAGCGCGCCGAACTGAAACTGCTCTGGCTGCAGACCAGCCCGGACCAGAACAAAATCATGTCGGTGCAGAAGGAAATCAGGGCGCTGAGGGATCAGCTCGAAGATAAGCGGACCAGTCATCGGCTTGACGTATTCAATCTGCTGACTCCGGAACAGCGCACCAAGTTCCAGGCCTATGGCGGTCACAGAGGCCGAGGCATGGGCGGCCCTTGCATCGGCGGTCCCGGCGGTCCTGGCGGCGGACCGGGATTCGGTCCCGGGCCGGGCCCACGCGGCAATCGGTAAACTTCCTTTGAAACCACGCAAAACAGCCCGGGGACGCCCCCCGGGCTTTATTTTGTCTGAACGGATATGGATGCGGAGCACCCCTGTTTACGATCCACTCTCGCCGGGTCATGAAAAATTTTTCCCGGCATGAAAGAGTTGTTAAGCGTGCATGAAAAATGGTAGCGTCCCGCATCTATTTTCTGAATGCGTCGTCTGAAATTTCCAGGCAGCGCACACGATCAAAGGAAACCCGATCGATGATATGGATGAAAAAAATGGTCCTGCTGCTGGCGCTGACCGGATTGCTCCTGCCCTTCACGGCAGCGGCGGCAGACCTGATCAAGAAAGGCGAACTGCTGGAACTTCAGCAGTGCATCGACATCGCCCTGCAAAAACACCCCGCCATCCTGGCGGCCGCGAACACCCTGAAGGCGGGTGAGAGCCGCGTCGGTCAGGCCAGATCCGGCTATTATCCCCAGGTGAGCGGATCCGTCATCTTCAACCGGATCTCCCCTTACGAAACATCGTCAGGAGGTCGGCTGGCGCCGAACGATAAGGGCGCCTATGACGTCACCAATTCCATGATCGCGCTCAGCCAGAATCTTTTCGACTTCGGCAAAACCGCCGCACAGGTGAGGATCCAGAGCCTCAATCTGGACTCGTCCCGCGCCGACTTCGATGACGTGAGATCCCAGGTGGTCTTCGGCGCCAAGCAGGCCTACTTCGAGCTTCTTCGGGCCAGGCGGAACCGGGACGTGGGCCGGGAGGTGGTGGGGCAGTACGAGCAGCATCTTGCCCGCGCGAAAGGGTTTTTTGAAATCGGCGTGAAACCGAAATTCGACGTCACCAAGGCCGAAGTCGACCTTTCGAACGCGAAGCTGAGCCTACTCAAGGCGGAAAACGCCTTTCGGGTGGCCCGGGTGACGCTGAACAACGCCCTGGGGCTGCCGGACGCGCCTGATTTTGAAATTCAGGACAGCCTCGCATTCCAGCGCGCCGAGGTCGACCTGGAGGAGGCGCTGAAAAAGGCCTACGATCGCCGGCCGGACCTCCAGGCCGTCCTCGTGAAGGAAAAAGCCCTCGAAGAGACCATCGCTTTCGAGAAAAAGGGCTACTATCCCTACGTAACGGGCAACGCGATCTACGGCTGGGGCGGGAACAGCTTTCCCCTGGATCACGGCTGGACTGTCGGCGCCACCCTGAACATTCCTCTCTTCAGCGGTCTGTCCACCAAATACCAGGTTGACGAGGCGCGCGCCAACCTCGAGGTGCTCAAGGCCAACGAGGAGGCGCTCCGCCAGGGAATCCACCTGGAGGTCAAGCAGACCTGGCTGAACCTGCAGGAGGCGGCGGACCGGATCGTCACGGCGGAAATCTCCGTCCGGCAGGCCATGGAGAACCTGGAGCTGGCCAACGGACGCTATGCCTCGGGGGTGGGCAGCCCGATCGAGGTGACGGACGCGCTCGTGGCGGAAAGCAATGCGAAGACCTCATTGAATTCAGCGCTCTACGATTACAGGGTGGCGCAGGCGAGCATGGACAGGGCAACGGGGGAGAAATGAAAAAGAAGGTGATTGTTGCGGCGGGCCTGATCGTCATCCTCGCCATCGGCGGATTTTTTCTCTTCAAGAACAAGTCAAATGGTGTGAAATTCAAGACGGAAAAGGTCTCGAAAGGGGATATCCGCGCGTCCGTGACGGCTACCGGGACCATGAGCGCGGTGACGACGGTGCTCGTGGGCACCCAGGTTTCCGGAACGATCAAGCAGCTCTTCGTGGACTACAATTCCAGCGTCAAGAAAGGCCAGTTGCTGGCCCAGATCGACGCGGCGGTCTTTCAGGCCCAGGTGGAACAGGCCCGGGCCAATCTCCAGTCGGTGATCGCAAACGTGGAAAAGTCGGAGGCTGCCATGCTGGATGCGAAACGGACGATGGAGCGGAACCGGACGCTTTTTGACCGCAATTTCATCGCCAGAAGCGACCTGGATACATCGGAAACGAATTATCAGTCCGCCAAGGCTCAAGTGAACGTCAGCAAAGCCCAGGTGGAGCAGGCCCGGGCGGCCCTGCAGATAGCCAGGACCAACCTTCAGTACACGAGGATCCTCTCGCCGGTGGACGGCATGGTCATCTCGCGTAACGTCGACATCGGCCAGACGGTGGCGGCAAGTTTCCAGACCCCCACGCTCTTCAGCATCGCCCAGGACCTGACGCAGATGCAGATCGACACCAATGTCGACGAGGCGGATATCGGCAAAATCGTCGTGGGGCAGCCGGTGCAGTTTTCCGTGGACGCCTACCCGGATATCGTTTTCAACGGAAAGGTATCGGAAATCAGAAACGCCCCGGTAACCGTCTCGAACGTCGTCACCTACGTGGTCGTCATCAAGGTGGACAACCCGGATTTCAAGCTGAAGCCGGGCATGACCGCCAATGTCACCATCATCATCGACCAGAAGCAGGGCATCCTGAAAATCCCGAACGCCGCGCTTCGCTTCAAATGGATGGAGGAGAAAGCCGGTGAAAAGGGGAAGGCCGGCGTGACGCCGAAAAGACCGGAAGCCGTCAAAGATGCTCCGGGGCGCAGGACCCAGGGCCTCTGGATCCTCGAAAACGACAAGCCGAAGCGTGTGCCGGTGACCTTGGGGATCAGCGACGGCAATTACACGGAGATCGCCGCCGGTGATCTGAAGGAGGGGGACGCCGCGATCGTCGAGGCCGTCGGCAACTCCAAGAAAACGCAGGCGGGCGCCGGTGGCCCCGGCGGTCCGGGCTTCTTCAGGTAACCATGTCGCTGATCGAAACGAAAAACCTCATGAAGAGATACGAAGTGGGCGACACCACCGTCCATGCGCTGGATGACGTTTCCCTGAACGTGGACAACGGGGAATTTGTTGCCATCATGGGACCTTCCGGTTCGGGAAAATCCACCTTCATGAATGTGATCGGCTGCCTCGACGAGCCGACCAGCGGCCGGTATCTTCTGGAGGGCATCGACATCGGCCACCGGGAGCGCGACGAACTGGCGGAAATCCGCAACCGGAAGATCGGATTCGTTTTCCAGGGATTCAACCTGCTGCCGCGCACCTCGGCCCTGGAAAACGTCGAGCTTCCGATGCTCTACAACGGTTTCACACCGAAAGAGCGCCGGCAGCGCGCGATGGATTCCCTGAGAGCGCTGGGGCTGGAAGGGCGCGAGGATCACAATCCGAACCAGCTCTCCGGAGGCCAGCAGCAGCGCGTCGCCATCGCCCGGGCCCTGGTCAATCAGGCGCCCCTGATCCTGGCAGACGAACCCACCGGAAACCTGGACACGAAAACCAGCATTGAGATTATGGAGCTGTTTGTGAGGCTCAACGGAGAATCGGGGATCACGATCCTGCTGGTGACCCATGAACCGGACATTGCCGCCTACAGCAAGCGGACGGTCCGGTTTCTGGACGGCAAGATTGTGAGCGACGAGAGGACGAAACCGTCATGATCAACATTCCGTCCACCTTCAAGATTTCCTTCCGGGCCCTGCGGGTCAACAAGATGCGCTCCGCCCTGACCATGCTGGGCATCATCATCGGCGTGGGTGCGGTGATCACCATGCTCGCCGTCGGGACCGGCGCCAGCCAGCGGATCTCCCAGCAGATCTCCAGCGTGGGCAGCAACCTGCTCATCATCCTGCCGGGGAGCAGCACCTCCGGCGGCATCCGCATGGGCAGCGGCACCCAGTCCACGCTGACCCGGGACGACGCGGATGCCATCGCCAGGGAATGCCCGGCCGTCGCCGATGTGGCACCCAGTCACCGGGGTGCGGCGCAGATCGTCTACGGCAATCAGAACTGGTCCACGGGAGTGATCGGGACCACGCCGGGTGTTCTGAACGTCCGCGACTGGACCCTTTCCGCCGGGAAGCCCTTCACGGACCAGGATGTGCGCAACGCGACGAAAGTCTGCATCCTCGGCCAGACGGTGGTGGAAAGCCTCTTCGGCGGCATGGACCCCGTCGGCCAGATCGTCCGGATCAAGAAGGTCCCTTTCACCGTGGTCGGCGTGCTCGAGAAAAAGGGCCAGTCCCCCGTGGGACAGGACCAGGACGACACGGTCATCATCCCCATTTCGACGGCGCAGAAGAAAATTTTCGGCACGCCTTTCGCGGGAATGGTTCGGGACATTGCGGTGAAGGCCAAAAGCAGTGAGGATTTGACCGCGGCAGAAGAGCAGATCAAGGACCTGCTGCGTCAGCGCCACCGCATCAGCGCCCGTCAGGAGGACGATTTCACAGTGCGGAACCTGACGCAGATGATGCAGGTCGCCGAACAATCCACCCGCGTCATGGCGCTGCTGCTCGGAGCAATTGCGTCGGTCTCCCTGCTGGTGGGGGGAATCGGGATCATGAACATCATGCTGGTGTCCGTCACGGAGCGAACCCGCGAGATCGGCATCCGCATGGCCGTCGGCGCCAAGACCTGGGACATCCGGCTTCAGTTCATCATCGAGGCGCTGACCCTGTCGCTCATCGGGGGTGTGGCAGGCATCATCGCCGGGGTCACGGGATCCAAAATCCTGACGGCGCTGGCGGGCTGGTCGACGGTCGTTTCACCCCTGGCCGTCCTGCTGGCCTTTGGATTCTCCGGCCTGGTGGGTATCTTCTTCGGGTTCTATCCTGCCTATAAGGCGTCGCTGCTCAATCCCATCGATGCCCTGCGCTACGAATAAAGATCCTGGTCCGACTTCACTTATTGAATTCAGTGATTGCGTCCGATGCGTCCGAACATCAGGCTTATGGGCGCGATCATTCCACTGAAAACAGTAGCGGCAAGCAACCAGGGAAGATCCTTTCTCTCTCATGTATAATAGAGGCCGTTGACTTATTTCAAAACCGGCGTTTTCCCCAGGAACATGGCTTTATAATGTGCCGCAGGATTTTAGATGATGGAGCATCGCATTTCATTCCGATTCTTCTTCGATCGGCGTGACCAGAACCTTATCCACCCTGCGCTCGTCCATATCCATCACTTCAAACCGCAGCCCGGTCCATTCAAAGTGATCGGCGACGTTCGGTACACGACCCAAACGCATCATGACAAAGCCGCCCAGCGTATTGAATTGCCCTTCCTCCTCTTCCGGAACTTGACCGATGTGAAAAATATCCTTGAATTCGTCGAACGGGACACTACCGTCCAGGAGCCAGGATCCATCTTCCCTTCGCACAGCATGGGATTGGTCGAGGGGATGCACGGATGCCAGATCGCCAACGATCGACTTGAAGACATCCTGCGGTGTCACGATGCCCTGGATCGCCCCGTATTCGTCAACAACAAGCGCCACATGCCTGCCGGACTGCCTCAGAAGTTCCAACAGCTTAAGCGCTGGAAAATGTTCCGGCACGAACAGTGGTTTTAACAGGGAACTCTTTAAATCGGGTTGTTGGCCGGAGGACATTGCCGCCCACAGGGTTTTCAAAGATGCGACGCCCACGATGTTGTCTTCGGTGGTCTGGTATACGGGAAAGTTGGAATGCCGGCTTTCTGATATTTTTTGCCAGTTGACTTCCGGAGAATCATGGAGATCCAGGGATATGACATCCGGGCGGGCCGTCATTATGGAGCTTACTTTCCGGTCCGTCAGGCGGAAGACCCTCTCCAACATGTCCTGTTCCCTTTCCTCAAACACACCACTCTGGGTGCCCTGATCAATCAGGATCCTGACTTCCTCTTCGGTCACTGGTGGTTGCTCTGACGGTTTGATGCGAAGGATCGAAAAAACCGCATTGGTCGAAACATTCAATAAATGAACCACCGGCAAGGTCATTCTGGCCAGTGTCCGCATTGGTTTGGCCACCAGTGTGGCGATCCGCTCCGGATTGTTCAGTGCAATTCGCTTTGGCACCAATTCCCCGATGATCAAGGAGAGGTACGTGATTACGATGACCACAAACCCGATGCTGACGGTTTCACGATACGGCGCAAGCGTGGGGATTTTTCCAAGATGCAATGCCAATGGTGAGGCAAGGGTCGCACCACCATAGGCACCAGCCAGGATTCCAATCAGCGTTATTCCGATCTGAATGGCAGAAAGAAAGGAACCGGGTTCATTTGCAAGCTCCAGGGCGACAACTGCTTTGGCACTTCCTTCGTTGACCAATTGCTGAAGCCGGGCCTTGCGGGCTGACACAACTGCGATTTCAGACATCGCAAAGATGCCGTTCAAAAAAATAAGGAGCATGATGATTGTAATTTCAACCCACATGGCAGACACGAGGCAATCCTCCTGTGATAATTAAACCATTGGTTGGCAGCTTAAACAGAACGGCCCTGACTGTCAATGATGGGTGATGCAACTGTCACTGACACATGACATGACGGGTGATGCAACAGTTGCCGCATCACCCGTTGAAAGCGTGCGTTTTCATCAAAGTACCGAATGTTCACTTACAGGAAGTGCTGCAGACAAATATCCGGCTATTCGGAACATCCTCTCTATTGTTGGATATTGACCCAGAATTCAGCCGTCAGAATTCTGCCTTTTCTGTTAAACTGACACCACAACTTGTAAAAACCTTTGTCGGGAAAACGGGTCATAAACCGGATCTCGGACGCTTTGCCATCCTTCATCGCATGGGCATGGATGTAGTCCCTGGCACTCAGCGGCTCCGACTTTCTGATCACAACCAGATGCCCTTTTTCACCAAGATACGGTCCCAATCCCGTGATCGGCTTGCCATCGAGTTGTTTCAAATCAAAACTGATGCGTGCGTCTTCATTCGCCTTCACCGCTTTCGGAGAGAAACGCATACGAACCCGCGTGTCTTGAACAATCTTTTCGGTGATCTTCATATCCATGGCGTCCGATGATTTCTCCGTTCCTTTCACGCGAAGTTTCAGCACAGAAACCTGCTCTTTATGTCCGGCCGGTTTGTAGTCGCTGAAAAGGGTATACATTCCGGCAGATGGAAGGATAACTGTCGTTTGAAAATGGCCGCTTCCCTGATGCTCAGGGTGAAGATGACCAAAAAACCCAAGGTCTTCGCTGACCAGGATCAGATGCATCAGCTTTTCCTGGAAGATATCAAATTCTGAGATCTTTCGCCCGTTGTCGTCCTGAATATGAATATCCACAGGAAAGGACTCTCCCGGTTTGATTTCATCGGGGATTGCCATCTTTGCCTGAAAAACTTTCTCCGGGATATCAGCAGCGTGAGTTCCATGCTGTGAATGGGCATCCTGAGCCAGGACGCCGGAGGATGCCGGGGCAAACCATAGGAAGAAAGCCGCCCATATTCCGATGATCAATCGCCTCCTATTCATAGCCCATCTTTTCCTCTTATTTCGGTGGCGTGTGTGCAAGCATGCTCCGTCTGTATGCAATCAATGTTTATTCATCTGCGACGCATTGATGAGTCCCTCCATCATATCCTGCATCATCTCCATTTTCTTTTCCATCATCTGATGACACATCATTGACCCCATGCCCATCGGCTTCATCTCCATTTTTCCCGGTTCTCCGCTTTTCACACTGCCAGCCATCATCCGGCAACCAGGCATGCCCTTCATCATCTTCATTCCCTCCCGCATACTGGCCTTATGCTCCTGCATGAGCTTCTGGCGTTCTGCAGGGTCGGTCGTTGCCCTGATTTTTTCCATCTGAGATCGCATTTTTTTCATGTGCTCATCCATCATTTGGGCGTCTTTGCCCATATCATGATCATGCGCCGGTGGCTTGGCTGCAACAGGCGGTGGAGTTGATTTCGCTGTGTCTTGTCCTGCATGGGATTCGTGACCGGATGCAGCTGGCGTCGCCTCCTTGTCGGTCTGTGCAAAAACTGGAATACACATTGCCATAAAAACACAAAAGGTTGTCAGAATCAGCTTCTTTCCCATAATTTTCTCCTTCTCATTTCGCTGTCTTGTTTTCTGATGAAAATCATTCTTTTTGATTGATAAGGCTCTTCTTCCTGATAGCCGGAGAATAAGAATATTTGTCTTGTATGTCAAAGGATGAATGATTGTCACTTTTATAACCGGCTTGTTCAACTATTGCAGGGTGGCATCCTGAACCTCACAGGAGCAATGAAAATATGAAATGTGCCGGTCCGTCCACTGTAGAATAGTTTATTGAAATCGTGCATCCTGTGATCAGAAACAGATTTAACGGCTACAGGCAAGGAAGGCACAAACTGTCGCAGGGGAGGTCAGGCCGTTACGAGCGTGCGCCTACTGTTGGTTAGGCGGAAATGTACTTCCTGGAAACCGGATAGTTGCAGGTTATTGGCACCCACCTACAACGATTCATCAGACTCAACGATCAGAATTTCAGCCCGTTCCACTTTGTCGTAGCGTCTGAGCCTGCTGACATACTTGACAAATTCCTCCAGTAAAAAGCGCTCTGTGGATTCATCCGAAGGCGTGTTTCTAATCAGCTCGAGGATGGCAGTTTCAAGCTCATCGAAGGAGATTCCCGCTGGAATGTCAATCAGATGGCGTCCAGGTGCAATCTCCACGAGTTTGAGCCAGGGTATTTGGGCAAGCTTCGTGTGGGACCCGACGATGAAAAGGGCTTTGCGCGGTGCTATCTTTACAATTTCAAATGAATTCCCTTGGGGAAAAGATTTCCGGACTGCTTGATCAGCGGCTTTCACAATCGCATGCGCCAGATCTTGATCGTAGGTTTCCACATAACCATCAGCAGAACCATTGTATGTTAGCTGAGCAGGCAATGCAATTGTGCATGAAGATGTCCTGACTTTCGGTCTATTCATGGGCCGGATGACGATATCCTTGATCTCGGAAGTTTTCGGCAGGGCCAGGGCGTGCAGAACAACCCTCGCAACGTCCTCAGGCTGCGAAAAATCCTTCTTGATGTATGGCACCCCCTCCGCTTTGCATATCGCTTCCTGCATGGGGGTGGCCGTTCTGCCGGGATAGATGCTGACGACCCGGACTCCTTCGGCATTGACTTCCTCCCTCAGGATGTCGGTCACCGCTTTCAAGGCCTGCTTGGTTGCCGCGTACTGGGATATCGTTGGCACGGTATTCTCGCCCAGGCTGACGCTCGAATTGATGAAAACGATTTGCCCCTCGGTCTTCCGGATGGGCGTCAGGAGCAATTGCGTCAGATAATATGGCCCCCGGACATTCGTAAAGTATTGCTCGTCAAAATGATCGATGTCGGCATATTCGATGCTGCCTCGAAAAAAAACCCCCGCGCTGTGCACAAGGAGATGAATCCCTTCATAACAGTGCTGGATTTCCCTGCTGAATTTCCGGATTTCGTCGAGAGAAGACAAGTCGACTCTGTAGCAATCCACCTGCGGGCAGTATTTCCTGATTTGCCGGGCAACCGCCTCCAGTTTGTCCAGAGTGCGTCCGACGAGGCACAGTTTCCCGTAGTGCCTGCTGCATTCGACGGCAATGGCCTTTCCGATGCCGCTGCCGGCTCCGGTTATTACAGCGACCTGATCGTCCATGTTATCATCCCCTGTCTTCTTGAAATTTTAGCCGGCGTGGTCGTTGATCCCGGTGCGGCACCAATTTTCCGGCATTATACCGTTCATCCTTCCGCGTGTCGTGACACCAGGAAGATTCGAGACAGCGGCCGATAGTTGGGCAGGGGCTTTGCGGACAAAGACTCATATTCCTGGAGGAATTCTTCAAAAGCGTCGCTCTGGCCCTTCTTTTCATCGCTGCCCCGCGCCCCCCAGTCGTCACAGATGACGATCGCGTGGTCCCGGATCAGTGGCTCAGCGTAGCGCAGGACATCACGCGAGGCAGAGTAAATGTCGCAGTCGACCATGACCAAGCTCGCTTTATTCAGGGCAAGCCGGGCTGTGGTCTGTGGAGTGCAGGTCTGATTAAACCATCCCTTGACAAGTTCGATCCGCCCCATGTCCAGGCCCATCCTTGCCAGGTAGGCCATCGTTGCCGCATAAGACGACTTGAAGTCACCCGGCACCCAGCCTTCTTCGGCCGCCTCAGGCGGCAGTCCCTCGAACGAGTCGAAACCGATCAACCGAACGTTAGACAGTCCTTTGTTCAGCAGAGCCCGGTAGACACATGCCAGGGAAGTCCCCCGGTTGACGCCGAATTCGAGGTAGTCGCCGAACTGCGGCGCGGGCACAAGCTCTTTCAATTCGTCAATGGCTGAACACACGCAATCATAGAAGGCCTGCTCCGGGACCAGTGCTTTAGGCGGAGCCAGGCGGCGCATCAGCATCCAAGCCCGTCGCGCGGGCATTAACAGTCCCACAGATTCGAGAATTTTCAACACGGTTTGCTTCATGAAACGATCTCCGATGTATATTGAATCTAAACGATATATTCAAAATCCTTTGCAAACGACTCCTGTCCAAAAATATTCTTGAACACAAATCGGATGAGCGTCGGATTTTCTGCCATCCGCATCAATGCGAAAAACCTCAGATCCCTTCGCAGCGAGTTGTAAACGCTCACATCGTATTGCTTCACATAATCTCGGATTTTATTTTCCAGGCAGCGATCCTTGATCATGACGGCCGTCACGAGAATTTTAGCGAAATATCTTTTCAGCATCCGTTTCCTCCATTTCTCTGCCGTCTCCCTGGAGAAAATCCTGTTTGCCAGGACGTAGCGGTAAGGTGATTCGATGTACTCGATATTTGCTGTCAATTTGTTGAAATCCTGTTTCATGGTTTCGTTCTCTCCGTGCCGGCGCCACACGCCGACGAATTCGTTGATGAAACCGATTTTACGGGTCAACATCAGGCGCAACAGGCTCTCCCAGTCGGAACTGCGGATATCCTTATCAAAAAAGCCCAATCTCATCGCCGCATGGCGATCATGGAGGACAGTGAGTGTGGGAATCGAGTATCCCTTATGGTAATTCAGAAAAAACCAATTCCCATCCATGATCTGAGGCAGCGTGCTATTGACACCGTCTTCCACAAGGAGGTTTTCACGGTCGTAAAACGCTTTAATCCGCGCGAAGACGAATATCAGTTGATTGCGTTCCAGAAGGTCGACGGATTTGCTGATGTAACCCGGATCAATCAGGTAATCATCGCCGTCCAAATGCAGGGCAAGGTCTCCTGAAGAATAGTCGTAAAGCGCTTTCTTGGCATTGGCAATCATGCCGATATTCCTATCGTTCCTGAAATATTTCAGGCGGGGATCCTGAAGGTACCCCTCCAGTGCCTTTTCGATGCGGTCTGTCGAATGGTTGTCGCTGACCACAACCTCCAGATTCGGGTAGTCCTGGGCGAGCGCCGATTCTACCGCCTGGCCGATAAAATGGGCTTGGTTGTATACCGTGATCCCAATGCTGACTTTTTTTGTAAGATTCATGATATGAACATCTTCACGGATAGACGGCTCAATGTATGTTGAGAAACGGCGAACTCAAGGAAACAAAGTCTCCACCTGGTTACTTCAAAGATTTTTTTCATGTCATTAACGACGACGGATGCGCAGTAAAGAGAAAAACAGACAAAGTCTTCTCAAAAAAAACCGCCAATAGCTTTCGCAGCATTGGCGGCCCGACCAATTTCCTTTCAACCTCCAGAGAATAATCTCTGAACCCTGGGTCAAGTATTCGATTTTCAAATACGCTAATATAATCAGATAAAAAAAGTCAAATTTTATAATCGAACTCCCTGCTCGTCAGTAGTAACGATATCAGTGAATGCCGGTCGAAAAGGGTGCATTTTCATCAAAATATCCGAATGCTCACTTTCAGGAAGCTGTGAATATGGCCCTCTTATGGGAAAATCATGATGATAATCACACACCTTTCGAACCGTTATCACCAATCCGGCCATAGCACCCTGTGTGCAGACAATTATTTGTATATTGTGAATTGGGGAATTACGGGAACTACTGTACGGGAAGGAAGCGTGTCGTTGATGCTGCAATGATATGGAGAAACCCGGCAGCCTGATTCTGCTATCCTTCCAGCGATGACAGGCATCCGTCGATCATCCGGCCGCATTTCATGTCTTCAATCCCGCATGCTGCCGCTTTGATCGATGCATGATGATCGCTTTTTACAATCCTGGATATCCGGCTGCAGTTGAGGGGGGGGGCTTAGTACAGCGGTTCATAAATTCGGTTACGTATTTACGCTGCGAGTCGTGCTGATGACAACTGCGCCAGCTTGATTTTGTTGATCAAAATGTTCAAATCGTTTCGGGTGAATTTCCATTCAAACGGTTTGGCGATCTGCTCGTAGTAGTGTTGGAAACCAATGATTCGTTCATTGAGCGTCTCTAAGGATGTGAAGTCGTTTGGAACAAGGGCCTTGCGTTGAAGGATTGAGAAATAGATTTCGATCTGATTCAACCAACTTGCATGCACAGGTGCGTGAACGAGCAAGAGATTGGGATAACGAGATTGCAATCTTTCCACAGAACGAGATCCGCGATGGGAAGAACCATTGTCCACAATCCAAAAAACGCGCCTTGCTGCGACATAGGGCGGTTGGCGCATTACGTCGTCAACGAGTCGATCGAAAGAAGCAATGCCACTTCTACGTTCGCATCGACCGAACAATTTAGCGCGATGCACATCGAGAGCGGCAATATAAGCCCAAGCGCCACACCTGGCGTATTCATGTTCTACTTTCATCGGCCATCCCGGTTGAGCCGGATAGGTGGCATGACGACGACGGCGCGCCTGGATGCTGGTTTTCTCATCGGCAGACAAAACAAACTCATCCTCTTGGAGGGAGTGCCCTTCCCAAACCCTCTCATAGAGATCCAGGATTCGCCCGGCTTTCTCGGCAAATTGAGGATCACGGGGAAAAATCCAGGAGCGATACCGCCAAGGACGAATGGCATCCTCATGAAGCCATCGCCAGATAGTGCTGTCACTGATCGTGGCTGCGAATCCCGATCCTCGAATCTCTCTGCCCAGATCGGCAACATTCCATCGAGAAATCGGCACTTGATGAATCGCGGGCAGTTCACAGGCCAGTGCCTTAACCTGAACGATAATCTCCGGGGGGAAAAATCGGAGGACGTCCCGGACGTGGTCGTTCATCAAGCCCAAGGAGGCGTTCTTCAAAGAAACGTTTTCGCCACATGCTGACAACTTTGCGGGGTGCATCCAGTCGGTTGGCAATCTCATCATTGCTGAGCCCCTGGGCGGCAAGGAGGATCATCCTGGCTCGCGAAACGATAAAATACGGTAGCGTATATTTGTTTGCGCGCGTGGTTAGTTCTCTCTGCTCTTCTTCCGTAAGGACGATTCCGTATGGGCTTTTCCTTGGCATATGCAACCTCCTGGATTGCATTGATGCCATAAATCTGTCTCGAAAGCAAGCTCATTATACGTAACTGTATTTATGAATTAGAGTACTTAGCGAAGCAGTTTTCGTATTTCCTCTGCCGGGCGCACGGCTTCGGATCGCTCCCGGATCGAGGCGCCGAGCCTGACGGGCCGTCCCTCTTTACGTTCGACCTCAATATCCCAGGGTCTGTCTTTTTCCCCCACACTGTCGAGATCCGCGCACGATCCAGACCAATATCCCCAGACCGACGAGTTCGAACAATGACACGATCTTGACAACATCTTCCTCTCCCGGATCGCCCCAAAAAAAGGCGATCAGGATCAGCATGAAGCCGTTCCACACCCCTGCAACGATCCACCAAAGGACCAGCTTTGCCGCGCCCGCGGAACGAATGGACTTCCCGGCAACCATCGGCCCTTCAATCAACCAGCATGAGGCAGTAGAGATTCTGCGTCTCCGATTTTTCCCTGAGCGTCTCGATGAAAAATCCGTTGTTGCGTGCGGTCTGGTAGACATCGATGCCGCAGGCCTCCATGGAAGGCCTGGATTTTGCGGGTATGCGGCAGGGAACCCCCTCCGCCTTGCCGCATTCCTTGCACAGCACGCAGGGGCCTGCCAGCAGAACGAAGGCCTTGTAGTAGCCGTCCTTGAAGAGCTCCCCCTCCAGTTTGACCAGGCTGTCCAGATAGGCCACCATGTTTCTGGCCCTCTCCCTGGAGTAAGGCGCCTCCGCGTGAAACAGGATGGCGCGGTTGTAGGAATCAAGGGTCTCCCTCATTTCCGCCGGCGTGGGGGTTTCCGGCGGACAGCTGTATCGGTGTTGGTATGGGCAGCCGTGCAGGCACTTGAGCCGGACCCACGGCGCGGTGACAACCGTCCCCGGGTGGATGGCTTTTGCGTGGGTGGCGCCTGCCTGCCGGGCCTTTTCACAATATCTCTCAAGATCGGATGCGTCCATGATCACCTCCTGAATTTGATTTTTTCAAAGCAATTTGGACTTTCAGACGAATGTGGCTTGCGGCGATCCCCTCTGCTTCGGTTCATCCCGCATTCTGAAACGCGGGATGATATTTGACGGTGCCGGACAAGCCGCGAAGATAGCCGGGATGCAGCTCCATGACCATGAAGGCCTCATCCGGCGCCTCGTATTCGCAGCCGATGCCGAAGCGGGAGGCGGGGGTAAAGCCGAAGCACGGATAATACACGGGATGCCCCAGGACCACGACGGCGCCGAAACCCATCTGCCGGCACCGTTCGAGGCCGAACCGCACGAGCGCGGACCCGATGCCTTTGCCCCGACGATCGGTTGCAACGGCCATCGGGGCCAGGCCCATGATCTTCGAACCGGGATAATCCGGAAGCGACACCGGCGAAAACATGATGTGACCGATGACGACACCGCCGTCCTCGGCAACCAGGGAAACGGCCGGCTGTGCCTGCTCGCGCAGGGCATCGACCAGATCGGCCTCGAGCGAGGTCTCAAAGGCGGACCTATTCAGGTCGTGCACGGCAGCCCGGTCTCTTTCCTTCTCTGCGCGAATCAGCATAACCCTCTCAGGAACGGCCGGCCCGAAGCCGGTCGAACGCACGGTCCCGGACGATCCGGTTTGGATGCGGCAATGGAATTCTTTCACAGGGATCAGCCATATCTGCCTTGCCGACCGGAAGGTCCATGCCGGACCGTACCTATACTTCCAAATTATCATGTTTCCGGGGAAAATACTCTCACAAATGTGTTGCCCCGCGCCTGTCTGCGGAGGCAATCCGTCCGCGCCGGGCATCGCACGCGAACGCAGCGCCCGGCACAATTTCCAAACATGGAAATTTTCTGCGAGAATCGCTCTCTGACTTCGCCATTGAATTAAAAAACATAATGGCGTATGAATGCCCTGGTGAGAACAAAACAGGAGACGGACGGCATGGGCATGACAATCACGGATAAGATCCTGGCGAAGCACGCGGGCCTCGATGCGGTTCATCCAGGCATGCTGATCAACGCGAAGGTGGATATCGCGATGGGGCACGACGTGACGGCCCCCATCGCCATCGCGGAGTTCAAAAAGGCGGGAGGGCGAAAGGTCTTCGACCGCAACAAGGTCGTGATCGTACCCGACCATTTCACGCCGAACAAGGACATCCAGTCAGCCAGGAACAGCAAAGTTCTCCGGGATTTTGCCCGGGAGCACAAGCTGAGCCATTACTACGAGGGCGGGCAGATCGGCGTCTGCCATGCCCTCCTGCCGGAGCAGGGAATCGTCGTCCCCGGCGACCTGGTGATCGGCGCCGACAGCCATACCTGCACTTACGGCGCGCTGGGAGCCTTCGCCACGGGCGTGGGCAGCACGGACCTGGCGGCCGCCATGCTGACGGGAGAACTTTGGTTCAAAGCGCCGGAGACAATGAAGGTCGTTTTTCAGGGAAAACGGCAACCCTGGGTGTCCGGCAAGGACCTGATCCTTCATGTCATCGGCCGGATCGGCGTGGACGGCGCCACCTACCAGGCGATGGAATTCACCGGCGAGACGGTCCGCGATCTGACCATGGCCGACCGCTTCGCCATCGCGAACATGGTCGTCGAGGCGGGAGCCAAAAACGGCATCTTCGTCCCCGACGAGATCACGCGGGATTATGTCCGGTACCGGGCGGAGCGGGAGTTCACCTTTTACGAGTCCGATCCCGACGCCGCCTATGCCTCCGTCCTGGAGATCGACGTCGGCGCCATCGAGCCCCAGGTGGCCTTCCCCCATCTGCCCTCGAACGTCCGGGGGATCAGCCAGGTCGGCTCCATCAAGATCGACCAGGTCTTCATCGGCTCCTGCACGAACGGACGGATCGAGGACTTGCGGATCGCCGCCCACATCCTGAGAAACAGGACCGTCGCCCCTTATGTTCGCCTGATCATCATTCCGGCAACGCCGGAGATCTACCGGACGGCCATGGCGGAGGGCCTCTTCGAAATCTTTCTCGATGCCAGGGCCGTCATCAGCCCGCCCACCTGCGGCCCCTGCCTGGGCGGCCACATGGGCATCCTGGCCGAGGGGGAACGGGCGGTGGCCACGACAAACCGGAACTTCGTGGGGCGCATGGGCGATCCGGGGAGCGAAGTCTTTCTGGCCAACCCGGCCGTCGCCGCGGCCTCTGCCGTCCTGGGGCGGATCGCCGGTCCGAACGAGCTGAAAGGGGTGCCGCCATTATGAAATTCAGGGGAAGGGTCTGGAAGTTCGGGGATCATGTCAATACCGACCTGATCATCCCGGCACGCTATATCAATTCGAGCGATCCGTCGTTCCTGGCGGCCCACTGCATGGAGGACGCCGACCCGGGTTTCGCCGGTAAAGTCAAGCCCGGGGACATCATCGTGGCCGGCGAGAATTTCGGCTGCGGGTCCTCCCGGGAGCACGCCCCCATCGCCATCAAAGCGGCGGGGATCTCCTGCGTGGTGGCAAAAAGTTTCGCCCGGATTTTCTACCGGAACGCGTTCAACATGGGCCTGCCCATCTTCGAATCAAAGACGCTTTTCGACCAGGTAGCGGATGGCCAGGAGATCGAAGTGGACGGGGACGAGGGCCGGATCACGCTGGCGGCATCGGGAGGGGAAACGATCCGCGTGCAGCCCATTCCGCCTTTCATGCAGGAGCTGATCGAAGACGGCGGGCTGATGAAGCACATCGTGAAAGGAGGCCGGCAGCCGGCATAGGGGCTGCTTCGGGATCTCCGCCATGCCGAAAAAGAAAACCCGTAAAATATGCGTCTTTCCGGGAGACGGGATCGGCGTGGAGATCGTCTGCGAAGCCGTAAAGATCCTGAGGATCGTGGCGGCGGGCGTGGACATGACCATCGACCTGCGGGAGGGCCTGATCGGCGGCGCGGCCTATGATGCCCGCGGCACACCCTTTCCGGAAGAGAGCCTGGAGCTGGCGCTTGGCAGCG
The DNA here is from genome assembly GCA_963709485.1 of uncultured delta proteobacterium. Classification (GTDB taxonomy): domain Bacteria; phylum Desulfobacterota; class Syntrophia; order Syntrophales; family Fen-1087; genus JAXDBM01. Next base: position 258,003 of record CAVPWE010000001.1, on the reverse strand, counting down.
ACGCCGTCCTGCTCGGCGCCGTGGGCGGACCGAAATGGGAATCCCTGGACTACAGCGTCCGGCCGGAACGGGCGCTGCTGGGATTGCGGGAGAAGCTCGGCCTCTTCGCCAACCTGCGGCCGGTCACCGTGTTCGATGACCTCCTGGATGCCTCCCCCCTGAAACGGAACACGGTGCAGGGCATCGACATCATGATCATCCGGGAGCTGACGGGCGACGTCTATTTCGGCAGGCCCCGGGGGGTGCACCTCGAAGGGGGACAGCGCGTGGGCATCAACACGATGGTCTATACGGAGGAGGAAATCCGGCGCATCGCCCGGATCGCCTTCGAGATGGCCGGAAAGCGCCGCGGGAAGGTCGTTTCCGTGGACAAGGCCAATGTCCTGGAGGCCACACAGCTCTGGCGGGACGTGGTGACGGAGGTCGGCCGCGACTATCCGGCAATCGCGCTGCGGCACATGTACGTGGACAACTGCGCCATGCAGCTGATCGGCAATCCCGCGCAGTTCGACGTCATCGTGACAACCAACCTGTTCGGGGACATCCTCAGCGACGAAGCGGCCATGCTAACCGGATCCATCGGCATGCTGCCCTCGGCAAGCCTCGGCGGGCCCTATGCCCTGTATGAGCCCATCCACGGCTCCGCCCCGGATATCGCCGGGCGAAACGTCGCCAACCCCCTGGCCACGATCCTGTCCGTCGCCATGATGTTCCGATACTCCTTCGGCATGGCCGATGCGGCGGCCCGGATTGAAAGGGCCGTGCGGGAGGCCCTGCGGAAGGGTTTCCGGACCCGGGACATTTATCACGAAGGGACCACGCTGGTCGGCACCGCGGAGATGGGAGACCGGGTGGCAAACCTGCTGAAGCCATGATCCGACGACTCGGTTCCTGACGCATGGGTTCTGTCCGTTATTTCGACGCCATCGCCGTGGCGACGCCTTATGAGGCGATTTACCGCCGCCTGGGATACCGCAGAGGCGTCACCGGCCTGTCCCCGCGGGAGAAAGCGGAGACGGAGGCATCCATCGACAAGGCCCTTTCGCTGATCCGGCTGCAGGGCGCGGCCCTCCGTCTGTCTGTGCGCAGGGAGGGGAGCGCAAGTGTTATCCTCCCCGACGGCACGGTCTTCGAGAGCCGCCGGTTCTTCAAATTCGCCGACGCATGCGAAGAGATTCTCCTGATGGCGGCGACGGCCGGTCCGGAGATCATGCGGGAGATCCAAAACGACGCGGCAGGCCGCAACATCACCCGCGGGGTGGTCCTGGACGCCGCGGCCAGCGAGATCACCGATGCGGCGCTGGACTGGATCATGGGCTATGCGAACCAGACCCTGCGGCGGGAGGGCAGGAGGCTGCTGCCCTCCCGCTATTCCGCCGGCTATGGCGATCTGCCGCTGGAAAGCCAGCGGGTCATGCACCGGCTCCTGGACCTGGAGCGGATCGGGGTGACCATCACGGATCACTGCATCCTCGTCCCGGAGAAGTCGGTCACGGCGATCACGGGCATCGTCGCCTGACGACAGCGGAAACCCACCGCTTTCCGATCGGACCGCGAACACGACAGTGGAGAGGCACATTGACGACAAAAGCGAAAATCAGAGGCCTGCTGAAAAAAAAGATCCTGCTCCTGGACGGGGCGACGGGAACGGAGCTCCAGAGGCGCGGGATGCCTGCGGGCGTCTGCCCGGAGACCTGGTGCATTGAGCATCCGGAGGCCATCCAGGCAATCCACCGGGCGTACGCCGATGCCGGCTCAGACATCGTCTACGCCTGCACCTTCGGGGCCAACCGTCTGAAACTCGGCGAATACGGGATCGAAGACGTCCGCGGGGTGAACCGGAAACTGGCCCGGCTGGCGAAAGCCGCCGTGGGGAAAACGGTCCTTGTCGCAGGGGACATCGGTCCCACCGGCCGCTTTGTCGAACCCTTCGGCGAGCTTGAATTCGAGCGGGCGGTCGATCTCTTCAAGGAGCAGGTCCGGGGGCTCCGGGAGGGCGGCGTTGATCTCTTTGTCATCGAAACCATGATGGACATTCAGGAGGCGCGGGCGGCCCTGCTTGCCGTGCGCGAGAGCGCCGATCTTTTCACGATGGTCACCATGACCTACGAGAAAGAGGGGCGGACGCTCAACGGCACCGATCCGGTGACCGCCCTCATCACGCTGCAGAGTCTCGGCGCCGACGCCGTGGGGTGCAACTGCTCCACCGGACCGGACGGCATGATTCCCCTGATCGCCGCCATGAAGCCCCGGGCGACGGTGCCCCTGGTTGCCAAGCCCAACGCCGGGATGCCCCGGCTGGCCGGCCGGGAGACGGTCTTCGACATGTCGCCGCCGGATTTCGCGGCCTTCGGGAAAGCCTTCGCAGGGGCCGGCGTCAATCTGATCGGCGGGTGCTGCGGGACCACGCCGGCGCACATCGGCGCCCTGAAGCGGTCACTCGAAAAGACCCTTCCCCTGCCCCCCCGCCTCAAGTCCATCAGTGCCGTCAGTTCGCCCCGGCATTACCGGGTCCTGGACCCGGACAACCCCCTGATGATCGTCGGGGAGCGGATCAATCCGACCGGCAAGAAAATCCTCCAGCAGGAGCTGCTGGAGGGAAAAACGACCCTGGTCCGCCAGATTGCCCGAGATCAGGAACGGCAGGGCGCCGATCTGCTGGACGTCAATGTGGGAGTGCCCGGCATCGACGAGGTCAAGGCGATCCGTCAGGTGATCGGCATGCTGTCCGCCGCCACCGCGCTGCCCCTGGTGATCGACTCCCCCCGGGTGGAAACGATCGCCGCGGCCCTCCGCCACTATCCGGGCCGGGCGCTCATCAACTCCATTTCCGGCGAAAGGGAAAAAATTCAAAAACTGCTGCCGCTGGCCGCCAGGTACGGCGCCATGTTCATTCTGCTGCCGCTGACCGACGGGGAGATCCCGGAAACGGCGGAAAAGCGGATCGGCATCATCCGCGAGGTCAGCCGGGCGGCGTGGCGCCACGGACTGACGAAAGACGATTTCGTCGTGGACGGACTGGTCATGACGGTCGCCTCCAATCCGCGGGCCGCCGCGGAAGCTTTGAAAACCGTGCGGTGGTGCGCCGGCAAATACGGATGCAGGTCGATCCTGGGGCTTTCCAACGTCTCCTTCGGCATGCCGGAGCGCAAGTGGATCAATGCGACATTCCTGGCAATGGCGCAGTCCCTGGGGCTCACCATGGCCATCGTCAATCCGGCGAGCGAGGAACTGATGAATGTCCGGCGGGCCGGGGATGTGCTCACGCAGAGAGACCGGGACGCGGCGGCCTATATTCGGCACTTCGCCCGCGCCCAGCAGCCGGCTCCGGCTGCAGTTCCCGCGACCGAGATCGACCCGACCGGGTCCGTCCGGCAGGCGATCCTGGAAGGAAACCGGGAGGACATCGTCCCGCTGATCGACAAGGCCCTTGCCGCGGGAACAGGGGCCGCCGCCCTGGTGGATGAAGTGATGATCCCCGCCATTGTCGAAGTCGGCGACCGTTTTGACAGGAAAACCTATTTTCTGCCCCAGTTGATTGCAAGCGCCGAGGCGATGCGCGCGGGCGTCGGCCGTCTTGAGCCGAAGCTCCGGCAAAAAGCATCCCGCAGGCAGCGGGGAACGGTTCTGCTGGCCACCGTCGAGGGGGATATTCATGACATCGGCAAGAACATCGTCGCCCTGATGATGAAAAACCACGGATACGCCGTAATCGACCTGGGGAAGGACGTTTCCGCGCAAACCATCATCGCCGCCATGAAAAAGCGAAAGCCCGATGTCGTGGGCCTGTCCGCCCTGATGACGACGACGATGGTCCGGATGCGGGAAGTGATCGAACTGGCCGGGCAGGAAGGGCTGCACGGGCGATTCCTGGTCGGGGGTGCGGTCGTGACGAAAGCCTATGCCGATTCGATCGGGGCGTCCTACGCCAGAGACGGCGTCGAGGCGGTCAGGCTCCTGGAAAAGCTGATATGATGCAAACATGAAAACGTTTTTCGAACATCGGGACGCCCTCCGGGCAACCTGCGCCTCCGTGGCCCTTCATGCCTTCCTGGCCGGCGTGCTCACGCTTTCCATCTCCTTCGCCGCACCGGATGTTTTCCGCCTCGGCGAAGCGCCGCGCGTCCTTCATGTCTCCTGGATCTCCACGGAAACGGAAACTTCACCGGCCGTCGCGCGGACCAGGAAAGATGATGCGGACCCGTTGCCAGCCGCCGCACCTTCCGCCTCTGTCCTGCCGCGGCGAACACCGGACAGGACCGCGGCGACGGAGCAGGAGGCGTCGCGAATGCCGGAAATTCAGACCGTGAGCCTGAGCCTGGCCGCGGGAGTCGCCACCGGCGGCGGACGGCAGGATGCCGGGCCGGTCCGGGAGCCGCACACCGGCGCAGCGAATCGCTCCGCGGAACATCAATTCACCGCTTCGGCCACCCCCCGCTACCGCGATAACGCGCATCCCCTTTATCCCGCCCTTGCCCGATCGCGGGGATATGAAGGGATGGTCCTGCTCGCGGCGGAGGTCGCCGCCGACGGCCGGGTGGAAAATCTGTTGATCAAGAAGTCTTCCGGATACGCGTCGCTGGACCGGTCGGCCCTGGAAGCGGTCAAGCGCTGGAAATTCGACCCGGGGCGGAGAATGGGAAAACCCGTGGCCATGTGGGTGGACGTGCCGGTGAAGTTTGTCCTGAAAGAAGACGATTCCATTTCTTAGGAGGTGCGGTGCGATCCATGGACATCCGCGACAAGAAGCAAAGACTGGCCGACATCATCATCGAAAAATCCTTCAAATACCGGGATGACCCTCCCTTTACGCTGGCTTCCGGCAGGACCAGCAACTATTACTTCAACTGCAAGCCGACCACGCTGGATCCGGAGGGCATGAATTTGATCGGTGAAATTGTCTTCTCGATGCTGTCCGATGCCGATGTGACGGCTGCCGGCGGCCTGACCCTCGGCGCCGATCCGATCGCCAACGCCCTGGCGGTGATCTCTTACCAGAAAGGAAAGCCGATCAAGTCGTTCATCGTCCGGAAGGACGTCAAAGCGCACGGAACCCGTTCGGCCCTCGAGGGGAATGTCCATCCCGGCGAAAGGATCGTCATTATCGACGACGTCATCACCACCGGCGGCTCCACGATCACGGCCATCGAGCGGGCCAGGGAGGCGGGGCTTGAGATCGACCGCGTGATCGCCCTCATCGACCGGGAGGAGGGCGGCCGGGAAAATATCCTGGCGCACGCGGATCGCGTCGATGCCGTTCTGACAAGAACCGAGATCCTGTCGCGCTATCGAAAACCCTGACTCGTCCCCGGGGACCGGAAGGAAAGTTCTCGTTCCGAGGGTCGCCGCGCGTCAACCGGACAAGATGACGAAAAAGAAAAAAATCATCCTGCTTCTGGCCGTCACGGTCATCACGCTGGTGCTGGCTGTCCTGGCCGGCATGATCGCCACCCGCTTCCTGAACCTGGACACCCACCGGGAGGAACTGCTCCGGGCGGTGAGGACCGCCCTCAACCGGGAGGTCCTCTACCGGGAAGGCTCCCTGTCATTCCGCCTTCGGCCCACCTTTACCTTCACCGGGGTTGCCATTCGGGAGAAGGACGGCGCGTCCGATTTCATCACCGCCGACCGGCTCACTTTCAAGCTTGCCGTCCTGCCCCTGTTGAAGAAAAGTATTGTCCTGAGGCGGCTGGAGCTGGAGAACCCGAGGATCCATCTGAGCCGGGATCGCGCCGGTGTTTTCAACATCGGCGATCTCTTCGAGGAAAAGAGGGACAGGATCGTTTTGAAGGCCGGCCGGATCATCATCAGAAACGGCCGGGTTTCTTTCACGGACCGCCGGATCGCCCCGGAAGGATTGACCACATCCCTGGAAAATCTGGACCTTCACCTGGATCATCCGGAAAGGGGGAGGCGGGCGACCTTCCGGATCGCCGCTACCGTCGTCGACGAATCAAAAACCGGAAAGCTTGCGCTGGCGGGAACGCTCGATCTCTCGAAAGATACGGAGCCGATCCTGAGCAGCCGCATCGACACGTCCATCCGCGCCGAACGCCTGAACGTCGGCTGGTACTGGCCATATTACAGCCGCTATGTCCCCTTCAAGAAAATCACCGGCCAACTGGATATGGATACCCGCTACAGGGGGAACTTCCATGAGTTCACCTCCGGGGGCTCCATGACCATGCACGACCTGAATTTCGATTACGCCCCCATCTTCCATGCCCCCCTGAGGCCCAAAATCGTAGAGGCCCGCTACGACATGAAGTTTGACCGGAAAGACCTCTCCGTGGAAAACCTGGACGTCCATGTCGACGGGGTCAACGTCAAGGGAAGCTGCCTGCTGAAGGACCTGAACACGGACGATCTCCTCATCGATGCGAAAGCCGTGACCACCGCGATCCCCTGGGAGTCCTACAGCCACTTCGTGCCCTACGGCGTGATTCCGAAGGAGGTGGCCGACTTTATCGAACAGAAGATCAAGGGCGGGCGTTACCGGCTGGATGAGGGGCGCCTGTACGGGCGCGTCAGCCAGATCGCCCACATGGAAAAGGGCGACAACTATAATGTCCTGTACATCCGGGGGCAGGCGGAAGGCGGGCTTTTGAAGTACGGACCGGATGTCCCGGACTTCAACGGCATCTCCGGCATCCTGGAACTCAAGGGAAAGGATTTCATCCTGCACGACATGAAGGGTCGGTTCGGCGACGCCCCTTTCAGCCTGGAAGGCAAGCTGGCCGACTACTGCGTCGTGACACCGACGAGCTACCCTTTCACGATGACCATGACCCCGACGGCAAAGGAAGTGGACTGGCTTTTCAATGGCAATTTGGAGGATGAAATATTTTACGACGGGCAATCGACGCTCCACCTGTCCGGGAACGGCTATACGGACAACTACAACCTGAACGCCGTCTGGGATCTTTCATCGGCGGCCTACGGCTATTCGGACATGATCAACAAACCGGCCGGCAAGACCAGCCGCCTGTCCTTCAAGGGCAATCTGAACGTTCGCGAAACCATCCTGTCCGAGATTCATTACGATCTGGCATCCCTGGAGCTGGACGGTTCCCTGAAGTACCGCCATGCAGGCAAGCATAGAATGACCCTTGATTTTCGCACCAACATGTTCCGAATGGAGGATGTCGCCCCCATGCTGCCGCGGGTGCGTGGATTCAAGCCGCAGGGAAAGATTCAGGCAGCCGTCCGGGCGGAGGGCGCACCGGAAAATCCGGCCGACTGGCGCTGGAGCGGCGACGTGCTTCTCGCGGGGGCCTCCTTCGAACCGTCCAATCTGGTCAAACCGGTCACCCATGTGTTCGGGAATATCCGCCTGAAGGGTGACCGGATCGAGACATCCCAGCTCCACGTTCAGATCGGCAGCTCGCCGATTACCCTGCAGGGCCTCATGACCAGCTTCAGTGACCCGGCCTACGCCCTGACCTTTTCATGCCCCGAACTGGACGTCGCGGACATCGGCCTGCGCCACCCGAAACAGCCCGTCCGGCTGAAAAATGTAAGCGGCAATGCCACGTTCAAGGGCAGCGATCTGCACATCACTTCGACAGTTTTTCACCTCAACGATTCCATCCTGAATATCAAGGGACTCATTGCCGATCTCGACAGGCCGAAAATTGAAATGTCGCTTGCCTCTCCTTACCTGGATGTAAGTGACTTGCTGATCCTTGCGCAACTGGATTCGACCCGGGAGGCGAAGCCTTCTCCTTCCAGAATCAGGCTGAAGGCCGATCTGAGCGTCGAATCCGGCAAAATGAACAGGATTCCCTTTCGGAAGCTGAAATCCGCTCTGGCGCTGGAGGAAAATATCCTCTACCTGGACGGCTATGAATTGCTGGTGCTGGGGGGCAGCATCAGCGGGAAAAGCCGTATCGATCTGACAAACGGCGGCGCCGCCCGCTACCAATCCAGCTTCAAGCTGGACAAGCTGTCCCTGGAGCAGTGCTTCCAGCTTTTCGATGTCAAAGAGGGATTGATCACCGGTTCCATTACCGCGCAGGGCGACCTGACGGCCAAAGGCGACAAGGCGGAGGACCTGAAAAAAACCATTCTGGGGAACGTCCGGGTCCAGATGGATAAGGGAACGCTTAAAGAATTTTCCGGCCTCTCCAAGATTTTCTCCATCCTCAACGTTTCGCAACTGCTCAAGCTTCAGCTTCCCGACATGGCCAGCGGCGGCATGCCCTACGATCGCATAACCGCGACCCTGTCTTTCAAGGACGGGATCATTTCGACCAGAGACTTCTTCGTGAAAAGCGATGCCATGAACCTGGTGGCGGTGGGAAACCTGGATCTCGCCCGGATGGAGGTCTTTGAAACCACGGTCGGCGTGCAGCCCCTTCAGACCGTCGACAAGGTGGTCAGCCTGATTCCGGTGGTCGGATGGATCCTGACGGACAAAAACAGAGGCTTTATTTCCGTCTATTTCGAGCTGAAGGGCCCTGTCGGCGATGTCGAGGCGACGGTCATCCCCGTCAAGTCCATGTCAAGGGGCATCTTCGACATCTTCAAAAACATCTTTCAGCTTCCGGCCAAACTTTTCACGGACACCGGGGAGGTGATCCTGGGAAGGTAGTGCGCCCTCAAAGAGCTAAGGGACGCCCTGCTGGGACTGGCGCAGCCGGTTCACGGCTCGGTGCGCTTTTCGCACCGGCTCGGGCAGCCGATAGCCGCGGCAGCAGTTCAGGACAACTTCAACGGAGCCTTCCAAACCGATCCTGTGCCCCGGTGATACAAAGACAGGTTTGACCCCGGGCCTGGTGCGCAGGACCGACCCGACCGTCCGCTCATGAAAGATAAGCGGAACGCGATCCCCCTTTACGCCTCCCACGTCCTCGTGGTGACCGACCAGCCTCCTCTTCCCGCAGCCGATCGAGGGAACATCCAGAAAAAGCCCCATATGCGAAGCCAGGCCGAGACCGCGCGGGTGGGCGATGCCCTGCCCGTCGAAGATGACCAGATCGGGTTTCTGCTCCAGGCCGGCAAATGCCTTCAGCAGGGCCGGACCCTCCCGGAAGCTCAGCAGCCCGGGGATATAGGGAAAGGGGGCCTTTTCGACGGCATGCTTTTCTTCAACCGGCTCCAGTCCCGGATAAGTCAGCAGCACCACGACGGCAAAAAAAAGATCGCTGTCTTTCCCGTAGGAAACATCCGCGCCGGCGATCCGTTTGATGGCATCTCCGTCCTCCCTGCCCCGAAGGATCAGTTTCCCGCACAGGCGCTGCTGAATGGCGACGGCTTCCCGGCAAGTGACATTCCAGCGGTGCAGATCATGGATCATCATGACGGGAAAACTCAGCCATTGCCGCCCAGGATGATCCCGGCCGTCTCCACGTCCCGCCGGATCTGCTCGACCAGTTTCTCCGGCCCGTCAAATTTGACCTCATCCCGGATCCGGTCGATGAAGAGGATTTCCAGGCGTTCCCCGTAGATGTCATCATTGAAATCGAAAAGATATACCTCGACGGAAAGCGCCGCGTCGGAAAAAGTCGGATTGAAACCGATATTCAGGACGCCACCGAACAGTTTTCCCGCCCACTTTACCCGGACGGCGTAAATCCCGCGGGCGGGCAGCAGATCCTTGTCCGGTTTGACATTCGCGGTGGGAAATCCGAGATTCCTCCCGCGCCGGTGCCCCTCGATCACCAGGCCGCTGAGGCTGTAAGGCCGGCCGAGGAATGTGGCGGCCTTTCTGACGTCTCCCTTCAGGATGGTGTTCCGGGTCAGGGTGCTGCTGATAATTTCATCTCCGGTCCGGAAGGCGCCGATAACCTCGACTTCGAAGCCCAGACGCTCTCCAAAGGCGGCCAGGTAGGCCTCATTCCCCTCTTTTCCCTTTCCAAAGGTGTAATCATGCCCGATGAACAGTTTCCGGATGCGAAGCTTCTCCCATAGAATGGAACAGATGAAATCTTTCGCCGTCGTCTTCGAAAATTCCCGGGTGAAAGGGATGAGGATCAGGGCGTCGACACCCGTTTCCGCGATCCGCTCGATCTTTTCCTCGAGGGACGTAATCAGATAAAAAGGCCGGATCTCCGGATGCAGGATCATTTTCGGGTGGGGTTCAAAGGTGATCACGACGGCCTTGCATCCTTTCCGGGCGGCTTCCGCGACGATCTTTGCGAATATGTGCCGATGCCCGAGATGGACCCCATCAAAATTTCCGATCGTTGCAACGGCGCCTTTGAATTCATCGGTTATTTGGTTCCGGTCTCGAAATACTTTCATCGCTGCTTTCCGGATCGATTCGTTTCCCCTTGGGTGCGCTAACATAGCATTATCAGATTTAATTTCAAGTTCAATTTTGCTTGACAAGGCCGATCCGATCGGTGTAGGAAAAAGCAAGTTGCCGAAGTGGCGGAATTGGTAGACGCGCTAGGTTCAGGGTCTAGTGGGTGTACGCCTGTCCGGGTTCAAATCCCGGCTTCGGCACCATTATGATGGAAGAAGGCGTAATCTCAGAAGGTTGCGCCTTTTCTGTTTTGGCAGGGTGCACACAGGAGGCGGATTTGAGTTCGGTGAAGGGCCCCGTTGACTTTTCAGCCAAACAGAGGCATATGGAACCTGTAATATCTCCGATCGCATCGCATCATAACGGTATGGTGAGATGATGCTGACACCGGAACAGGAAACCGTTTCGAACAAGGCAGCGGGGGCGCTGTGTTTTCCTTGACGACAGCACAGGTTGCCGGGCCGGGAATGCGGGGCTGGTTCCCCCCGCCGCTGCGTGAACCGGAAGGAGGACGCGCAATGAAGAAATTATTATTCGGAGCAGTTCTATTGGCTGGGCTGATGGTGTTCCCTGTCATGTCCATGGCACAGGTCAGCGTTCAGATCAATGTTCCGCTACCCCCGCCGATTCCGTTTGTTGGACCGCCGAATGTGGTTATTTTACCCGGGACGGGCGTGTATGTTGTTCCCGATGTTCCGGAGGAGATCTTTTTCCGAAGCGGATGGTGGTGGCGGCATCACGGCGGTCACTGGTACCGCTCCAGATACTACGATCGTGGATGGGCCTATTACCGCGGGTATCCGGCGTGGCATAAAAGATTGCCCCCTGACTGGCGGTATCGTTACAGCAACCGTGTATGGGGCGCTCGTCCCTGGCATCCGAATCACATTCAATACGGCAAGAAGGGTTATCCGCCCGGTTGGGGTCAGCCTCCCGGACGCCCCCCGGGTTATCAGGGCGGCGGCAGGCCTCCCGGTGGTCCCGGCGGCAGGCCGGGCGGTGGACCTCCCCCCGGTGGTTTTCATCCCGGTGCCGGACATCCCCCCGGGACATAGAGAAGCCTGAAATGAATAAACGCGGGGAGGATATCGACAATCAAAAAAAAAGGGGCCGTTTTGGTCCCTGCCTTTCCCGTCAATCTTCAGAATCGAGATTCAAATCAGATCAGATACCGCTGCAGGGTTGTATACGTGTAGAAGTCGGGGTCAACCAGGCTTGCCCCGATGAGGACTTCCTCATCAAATTCAGAAACCCACTGAAGTCGGCACTTCAAGTTGATCGGCCAGGGACAGTCCGCCAAGGAGAAGATGACTCTGATTTCCTTGATGTCGCTCTGAATCTCGATTTTTGTTCCCTTCGGGACGGACAGGCGGATCCCCCCGAAGGAAATTTCAAGGACGCTGCACTCTTCGAAATCCTGACGCTGCCACCGCGGGTCGCCGATGAAGGCTTGAAAACGGACCTTCTTCCGGTCCAGGCTGCGTCGGTTCTGGTGGATGCCCCTGCACTCCCGGTTGTCCTTGAGGTAATGGCGGACGATGGACTCGACGACGGTGGAGATATCCTCGCCGTCCTGTCCGGCGATCTTCTCCAGGGCATCGTAAACCTCCGAAGTTGTCTGAAAGCTGACGTTGATATCTTTCGCCACGCAGTCTATCCCCGTGATGAAATAGGATGTCCGTCCGTCTTCTTCGGGACGGAGCCGCATCTGATGTCGGTCATGGTTCCGGTGCTTCAAAAAAAAGCAGAGCCATTTCGGTTCTGCCTTTCATATCATAATCCGATTTGTCTTTCCCGCAAATCTCATGGAGCTTTATCGTAAATTGAAAACAAAAAGATGAGCGCCGCCGATGCCGTCTTGCCTTTGTCTGGAGTCCTGCAATAAAGACCTTGGTCTATTAAGGGCGATGGTCGCCACGAAGACACCCTGGTTTTTCCTTGTTAACATCCAGCAGCGCGCCAATGACGCGCATCGCAGCATCTCATCTCTTTTTCGCCTGCGTTTTTCCTCCCTTTCGTCGAATATCTCCAATGCGATTCCTGTTAAAACTTCCCCATGACACCCGGCGGTCTGATAAAATTAAATCAAGTTTCATGCCAATTTTTAACTAATTGATATTACTTTCATTTTAGGAATGTCAATCTGAGGGGGATGGGGAATTGTAAAGAATTCCGACGGTTTTGAGGCAGTAAAACAGGCCTGATTTTTTCGTTAATGAAGTAATTATATATATTTATGCTAATTTCAGCACAAAATGATTTTGTAAAGAATTCCGACAAGACCTCTCGAAAGGCGGCCGACACGCGGGGCGGATATCTGTCAGCCGATCGGTGCAACTGCCTATTCTTTGAGATTGATTTCTTTCGGGCATTGTGATTTTATAGAACCCTATCGAAGGCACCTTCAAACGAGGACGGAGAAACTGAAAAAGTCATGAAGGAAGATGATCCGGCGTAAACCCGTTTTTCCGATTTCATGGGCTCGAACCGCCCGACGGGGCAAGTACCCGGCAATGTCAAAGGAGGAGGATCGATGAAAGCGGCGAACCTTAAATTTTTCCTGCTGATGACGGCGATCTGCCTCAGCCTGTCCTTCATCGGAACGGGGTGTCACGACGACGATGATGATTACCATCATGACCATGACGGCGGTTATAACGGATACGGCACCGGAACACTCAGGCTGATCAACGGCAGCACCGTGACGATCGATACCTTCTACCTGTCGCCTGCGGACAGTTTGGCCTGGGGGCCCAACCTCATCTCCGGTCCGCTTCCCAGCTTCGCATCCGCCGATATCGTGGATATCTCCGCTGGCACCTACGACGCCAGAGCGAAAGTCATCGGCCAGTACAGCGAATACTCGGCCTACAGTTACGACATTCCCATTCGAGAGTACCGCATCTATGATCTCTACGCCTATGATTCAAGCTTTACGGGATCGCTGAGAATCGTCAACCAGTCTGCCGGCGCGACGATCGTTGCCGTGTACGTCGTTCCCGCATCGGCAACCTCCTGGGGCGCCAACCAGCTTTCCGCGCCCGTCGGCCCGTCCGCAGCGGTGCATCTGTATGACATGGACGATGGAGACTACGATATTCGCGTCGTATGGGATGCCGGACCGGACTCTCTTTATTACGACATTCCCGTCGACTCATTGACTTTAACGACGAAAAACGTGACTTGAACGATGGGGGGCTTATGAATATGAGAAAAGCATTGATCTTTTTGATTCTGACCGGGCTTGCGCTTTTCATCCTGCCCGCGGGGAAAACAGACGGGGCGGATTTCACCCAGCAGCGCGAGGGCGCCTTCCGGACCGCGCAGGAGCCTCCGGCCGCGGCAGTCGGCGTGCAGGCAGAAACGAACCAGCCAAGGCTGATGTCCCAGGTGCGTAAAAGCAAGGCGGAAGGTGATGCGGAACCCGCAGCCGGCGGCCTGCCGGAAAAAAGGGCAAAGTACAGGCCGTATATCGCGGGCGAGGGGGACAAGAAAACAAGATAGAACCGGCAAGATGAAAAACTCCCCAAGGGATGGGGATTAATACCCCATTTATCCGTATCCCGAAGGAGTCCGGGGCTCCTCCCTGAAATATTTTTATCTGATATTATTTTTTGATATCAATCAGTTGTCCCGTGTTCGCCCATCCGCTTCGTTTCTGGTACGCCGTTTGCTACGCATGTAAGTCAACTAAAACTTACAGGAGGTAGTACAAAATGAAGCGTTTAACAGTATTGGTCATCGGTTTGGTATTCCTTTTCACCACGTCCGCGTTTGCACAGCAGGCGGCTCCGGCCCCGGCCCCGAAAGCTCCGGAAGTGAAGGCAGCGGATGTGAAGGCGCCGGCAGCAGAGGCAGTGAAGAAGGCTGACGTGAAGGCGGCTGACGTGAAGGCGGCTGACGTGAAGAAGGCAAAGAAAACCAAGAAAGTGAAGAAGGCCCCCAAGAAGGTCAAGAAGGAAGCGGCACCGGAAGCGGTAAAAGACATTAAGGCGCCCGCTGACAAACCCGCAGCGCCCGCAGCGGAAAAGAAATAACAAGGCATTTCATCGTTCTGAAAACTGAAAACGGGGCACGCGGTTCCACAGCATGCCCCGTTTTTTTGTTCCCATCTTTATCCTGTTCATAAAACCCCTCTTTTGTGATAAGAGCCCTCCATGAACGAAGCACACCCCCGGGGCTTAATGAACGGCAAAGACGTCCTGAAACTGATCGTCCTGATTCTGATCATCGCCGCTGGCGTTTTCCTGTTTCAGCACTACGATCTCTCCAGTTTCTTTTCCGACCGGTCCAAGATCGTTCCGTTTCTCGACTCCTTCGGCCCTCTTTCCGTCGTTGTTTTTATAGGCATTCAAATTCTCCAGGTGATTCTCGCCCCGATACCCGGAGAGGTGACCGGCTTTATCGGCGGCTATATTTACGGCATCGTTCTGGGCGCGCTCTACTCCACCATCGGACTGACCCTCGGCTCCTGGCTGGCCTTCGGGCTCGCAAGGACATTCGGCCTCCCCTTTGTGGAGAAGTTCATCAGCCCGAAGGTGATTGCACGGTATGACCATATCATGGCCCATCAGGGGCCTTTCGTCGCTTTCCTGCTGTTCCTGATTCCCGGCTTCCCCAAGGACGCCCTCTGCTATATCCTCGGCCTCAGCCACATTAAAACCAAGACCTTCCTGATCATCGCCACCGTCGGCAGGCTGCTGGGCACGATTATCCTGTCCATTCAGGGCAGTTGCTTCCGCAATCAGCAGAACGGAACCTTTCTGATCATCACGGCGGTCAGCATCATTTTTTTCGGCCTGGCCTATTATCTGGGCCAGAAGTGGTTTCAAAAATACCACAAACCCCACCCGGAAATCAAAACGGATGCCGGGGCCGGTTCGGGATATGACTGAAGGGACGGACTGCAGTGATCGATCAATTCATCCAGGGATTGTCCGGCTATTTACAAGGGTCAGCGCTGCTGGCCTACGCTGCCGTGTATCTCGGCGGCGTCCTGGTCAGCTTCACACCCTGCGTCTACCCTGTCGTGCCCATCACCATCGCCTTTATCGGGGCACACGGAAGCGGTTCGAGGCTTCGGGGATTCAAACTTTCCGTCATCTATGTCCTCGGCATGGCCATCACCTATACGGCGCTGGGTGCGATCGCCGCTTTGTCGGGCAGACTGTTCGGCCAGCTCCAGACCAGTCCCTGGACCTATCTGATCATGGCCAACATCTGCATCCTCATGGGCCTGGCCATGCTGGACGTCTTTGTCCTGCCCGTGCGGACGCCGCAGTTCATCACGCGGCTGCAACCGGGGAAGACAAAGGGCGGAACCCTCGCCAGCTTTCTAGTCGGCATGGCGGCGGGCCTGGTCATGGGTCCATGCACGGCGCCGGTCCTTGCCGTCCTTCTCGGCTATGTCGCCACCCAGCAGAACCTGATTTTCGCCGCGACCCTTTTGTTCGTTTTCGCTTTCGGGATGGGGACCCTCCTGATCATTCTCGGGACGTCTGCCGGGCTACTGGCCGGCATGCCCCGGTCGGGCATGTGGATGAACCGGGTCAGCCGCGTTTTCGGCTGGATCATGATCGGGGCGGGAGAGTATTTTCTTGTTCAAGCCGGAATGATGTGGGGATAAAATCATGATTGCAAGAGAAAAGAGGGTGCCTGATGCCTGGTTCGGCATCGCCGCGCTGATGATCATCCTGGCGATGCTGTCCTGTTCGGAAACGCCGCAAGCGCCGGTTTCCACGAAGACGGTTGAAGGCAAGGCCCAGGACTTCATGCTGAAAGACCTGAAGGGCGGGAAATTTCTCCTGAGCGCGCAGCAGGGAAAACCGGTGCTGCTCATTTTCGCCACCACCTGGTGCCCGACCTGCCGATCGGAAATTCCCCGCTACAAGAAAATTTACGAGACATATGACGGGCGGGGGCTGGTCGTCGCCAATGTCAATATCCAGGAACCGAGCGAAAAGGTGTCCCGCTTCGCGGAGAAATATCAGCTCCCCTACAAGGTGCTCCTGGATGAAACCGGCCGCGTCGCCGAAGCTTACCGGGTCGTGGGCGTACCCACCATGATTCTCATCGACAGGGATGGCCGCATCCTCTCACGCCAGTCCCAGGCAATCGACGGCCTGCTGAGCGGTCTGCTTGCCGGCTCTTAACTTAAAAGGACAGGACCTGTAATGCCTGAAGATCGAGACGACGAAGCCCGTCGCATCGCCCAATCGGTCCTCCGGACGGAAGAGCGCCTCCTCTGGTCCGGCAGACCCGATCCCCGCCGCATTGCAGCGCTGACGCTGCCCGTCTTTATTTTGGGCGTTCCCTGGATCGTCCTTGTCCTCTACTGGACGGCGGCCGCATTCGGCTTCAGGCTGCCCGAATTCACCGGTGACAGCCTGCTCGGCTTCTGGCCGCTGTTCGGATTGCTTTTCGTCCTGATCGGACTCTCCCTTTTGGCCCTCCCCGTCCTGGCATACCGAAGGGCAAACCGGACGGTCTATGCCATTACGGACCGGCGTTGCCTGATCATCACGGCGGGGAACAGAAACTACGTCGACACATATGAAGAAGAGGATATCGGCACAATCAAGTGCAACGCGCGTCACAACGGGTCGGGAGATTTGGTTTTTACGGCCTCGGCGGCGGGCGCGGCGAAAGATGTGAGCCGCATCAGAAAGGCCGTGTTTTACGGCATCGCGGGGGTACGCCAGGCGGAAGAGACGGCCCGGCGCGCATTCGGAAAGTGAATCAGGAACCGGGCATGCCGGCGAGGCCGGACGGCCTGACCAGCAGCGTCATGCCGATGATATTCTTCGCAAGATCCGCTGAGGCGGCGTCGTAACCGAACAGTTCACGGCCCGGATGCAGGGTCGTAATGGCCGCGTGGCCGACAATCCGCTTGCCTCTCCTGCCCAGCACATCCCTCGTGCTGACACCCCACATGTTGTGAAACACCAGGGGCTCGCCCTGATAAGGGCCAATGTACAGCATGATGTGGCCCCGGCGCCAGAGCAGCGTCAGATAGGGAATCCCCCGGGCGAGAATCACCCTTTCCTTCTCCTCTGCGGTGAGATCGCTCAGGTCGACGAAACTTCCGCCCTGCTGCGCCTGCTGGGCTGAATTTCTGGGCAGCCAGATGCCGAAGGGCGCAAACAAATCCCGGACCATGGCCGAACAGTCCCGGTTGCCATGAAGCCCCCCCCAGCCGTAAGGCTCATTGACCAGTTCGTTGGCGATGCCGGCCATGTTCTCCACCGTCATTCCGAGGGGCTTTGACGCGGCCGCACTTCTCGAGACCGCTACGGTCTTGAGTGCGGCCCTCCGGTTTTCATCCGTGACGGCAGCAAGGATATCCAGGCCTCCTTCATCATCCCGCACTTTCGGGAAGATGGCGCCCAGCGGCGCCGGAAACAGAAAATGGCCCCGGGCATCATAGAGCGGCGTCTTGTCCCTGATCACCACCGCATATCGTCCGCTCTCCCAGTTTTTCATGAAAGCGTCATTCACGAGGGCCACATCGCCCGCCGGGATCCAGCCGAAATAGTAACCCGTTTCGGCAAAAAGCCACGCCTTGTCGCGCGTGACATGGGAGATGAAAACAGGGGTGTTGACCGTCACGGCGGAGACCTGGAAATTGTCAAAGGGATATCCCCGCCCGCCCCTTTTGAATGCGCTGAAATGAGGCCGCTGCGTCGGGAGCGCCCGCAGCGCGGAAGGGCGGACGGTGATGGCCGGATAGCCTTTGTCCGGATAGGCATCGAGGCGGGCGATTTCGGTCAGTTTTTTTATCCATTGCCGGGAGTGTTTCCTGCCGTTTTCCCCGTACCCGCGGTTCTGGCTGTATTTCCTGAATTCGACAGCCACGTCTTCGAGGCTGCAGGCCGGCATCTCCCGGTGCCAGGGAGAAAAAAACAGGGTGTTGTAATGCCGGTTCATTCGCTCCTGTTCCGCCGGGTCGATCCTCAGGACATCGGGAGCCAACCTGCCGAGATAAAAGGCGTGGTCCTGGCTCAGTTCCCGAATGTCCCGGATGGTCTGGTGCGAACTGAAACATCCCGAAAGCAGGAAAATCCACAGAAGAATAATGACCGCAGGGTATTTTTTTTTCATCCGCTCCCTTCCCTTCGATGCTGACGCCATGGTCAATGGCATCGGTTGGGGATAGTAAGGCATTTTTTCCCATCGGGCAATGATTTTATGCGAGATTTTATGTTAGATGATTGCTCTTTTTTATGGAAAACACGGGCAAAGCCTGTTATGTTTAAATGCGTTTTGGAATGCCCGGAAGGAGCGTCGCGGCTTTCGGAATTAAAGATTGAAACAATGAGGAGGTAATCAATATGGTTTCAGCGGGTTCTCTCAAGGAATACGGTTTTTTTAAGGGGTTCACGGACGCACAACTGAAGAAACTGGCCACGATCGCGGTTGAAGAAACATACGAAGCCGGCGCCCAGATGTACAAAAAGGGCGACCCTGCCCGCAGCCTCTTCATGTGCAGGGAGGGCAAGGTTGTCATGGTCATGGAAAATTACATGGGGCCGCAACAGCCGCCCATGCAGATTACCGTGGATATGATCACCAAAGGGGAATCCATGGGATGGTCGGCCGTCGTCGATCCCTATCTGTACACCCTGGGCGCTCTCTGCATCGACCGGACAAAACTAATCGCCCTGGATGCCGCAAAACTGAGGGCACTCATGAACGATGATTGCGAGCTTGGATACAAGGTGATGCAGGCGACCGCAAGAGTGATCGCCAGCCGGCTGACGCACACCCGGATCATTCTGGTCGGCGAGCGGGGGCTTTCGCACCTGACGGATTACTGAATGGAGGTGTTCCCATGGCGGATCGGGTGATTATTTACGGAAAGGCCGGCTGACCCTACACGGATCAAGCCAGGTCGGCTTATCAGGACAAGGCCATTTACGTGGATGTAAAATCGAACCCCGCAAAGCTTCAGGAGATGCTGCAGCGATCCGGCGGCAAGCGGCAGGTGCCGGTCATTGTTGATGGAGACAATGTAACCATCGGCTACGGCGGCACCTGAGGCGTCTGACAGCCCATCGGGAATGGGCCTGTGTTCAATTCATCTTTAGGAGGCACAACACATGAAAAACATGACCCTTGAATCTTTGATTGCACTCGCCATCAAGAATGAGGAGGAGGCTTACGAATCCTACATGGAACTCCACAACCTCGTGGAGGACAAGGAAGCGAAGGATACCCTGAAATTTCTGGCGCAGGAGGAAAAGCAGCACAAGGCCTATCTGGTGAAATACCGCGACGGCGGTTTCCGGGGGTCCACACTTTCCATGAACGCTGCCGTTGATTACAAGATCGCCCAGCAGGAGGAAAAACCGGAAATCGGGAAGGATGTCCGCACCCGGGAGGTTTACCTGATTGCAGCCAACAAGGAGCTGAATGCCGCTCAGTTCTACCAGGACCTCGCCAAGATGCATCCGGACGGCGACGTCAAGGACATGCTTCTCGGAATGGCCCTGCAGGAGATGCGGCACAAGGAGAAGGTCGAGTACCTTTACAGCAATACGGCCTTTACTCAGACCGCGGGAGGCTGAGCCGATGGACATCCTGACAGCCATCAGACAGAGGAGAAGCATTCGCAAATTCAAGCCGGACCCCGTTCCGGAGGGAGTCATCCGTGAAATTCTCGAGTCGGCGCGATGGTCCCCTTCCTGGGGAAACACGCAGTCCTGGCGGATCCATGTCGCAACCGGCAATGCCCTGGACGTCTTCAAGAAGGAAAGCCGGAAGCGAATCACCGGCGGTGTGATGCCGTCACCGGAAATTCAACCGACCGCGATCTGGCCGGATACACTGAAAAAGCGTTACAACGGAATCGGGAGGAGCGTCCTGTCGGCCTTGTCGATCGAGCGGGAGAACCACACGGCGCGCATGGAGTACACCGTGGAGATGTTCGGCCTCTTCGATGCCCCGGCCCTGCTGGTGTGGACGACATCGAAAGACATCGTTCTTCCCTATGCCGCTCTCGATGCCGGCCTGATCCTTCAGAGCGTCTGCCTGCTGGCCCACAGCCGGGGACTCGGGACCTGCATCATGGCCGTGGCCGTCAGTTACCCGGAACTGCTGCGATCGCTGCTGCCGATTCCCGATGATCACCTCATCGTCATCGGCGCCGCGTTCGGCTACCCCGATGAAAACGCGCCGGTGAACCATTTTGAAAGAGAACGGGCCGGGCTGGACGATATCACGGTCTGGACGTCTTGAGACAAAGTCCATGAAACAACCCACGGACAGACCGAGCGTGCTCACCCAGAGCGTCGGCGACGCCCTCTTGACCTACCTTCTCTATGAGGGAAAGGGACCGACGCTGGTGATGCTCCATGCAACGGGATTCCTGCCCTGGCTCTGGCATCCCATTGCAAGGTCACTGTCCTCCTCCTGCCGGGTGATTGCCCCTTATTTCTGTGACCACCGCGAATCAGACCCCGAGGAAGGCGGGCTGAACTGGATGACCCTGGCGCAGGATTTCAGCGATTTCTGCAGGCGTCTGAAGGTGCGGAGTCCCTTGCTGGTGGGGCACTCCATGGGGGCGACGGTAATGACCATTGCGGCAGCCCTCTACGACGTAAAGCCGTCCGCAATGGTTCTCATCGAACCGATCTTCCTTCCCCGCGACTTTTACAGCCCCGCCATCCAGGTCAAGGATCATCCCCTGGCGGCAAAATCGATCCAGCGCCGGAACGAATGGCGGGATGCCGCCGAAGCCCGGGACTATCTGCAGTCGAGATCCCTCTTCAAACCCTGGGACGAGGAGATGCTTTCCCTTTACGTTCGGCACGGCATGAAGGACCGGCCGGGCGGCGGACTCGAGCTGACCTGCTCCCCCAAGCGGGAGGCGGCCCTGTTCATGGGCGGCGTCCGCTACGACCCCTGGCCGCTGCTGTCCCGGGTGACCTGCCCGGTTCTTGTGCTGGAGGGGCAACAGAGCGACAACCGGCATTTCATCGATCTGAAAAAAATTGCCTCGCTGTTTCCCGATGCCACCCATCGCCTGATTGAGGATGCGGGGCATCTGATCCCCATGGAGAAACCCGCGGAGACGACAGCGGTCATTCAGGAATTCTTTCAGCTTGCCCCCGGTTCGATAATTTCTGTTCGATAATTTCTTGATAAAAAAATTTTTGCATGTATAATTAGATCAAGGAAAGGGCGAGTTGGCCGTTTGAAACAAGCACAAATTCGATAAAGGAGGCGTCACAGATGGCAATTGCAAAGAAAGCTGTAAAAGCGGTCCCGAAAAAAGCGAAGGCCAAACCGGCGGCAAAGCCGGCCGTGAAAAAAGCCGCGCCGGCAAAGGCAGCCGCCAAGAAGGCAGCTCCGGCGAAAGCGAAGGCCAAACCGGCGGCAAAGCCGGCCATGAAAAAAAAGCCGGCCGTGAAAAAAGCCGCGCCGGCAAAAGCGGCCGTCAAGAAGGCAGCGGTCAAGAAAACGGCCCGGGCGAAAAAATAATTTCGGCACCGTTCCGGACGTCCAGACAGGTTACATTCAAGCCCCGTTCCACGGATGGCCATGGGATGGGGCTTTCTTTTTTTCAGCGGGATTTTTTATCGTGTTAGGAGATTACGGCTCAAGCGCAGTGGTGAAAGCGCCTGTTGATCACCTCAGAATTTCGGCCACCCGGTCCATGTCCTCTCTTGACAGCATTTCCGTGGCACAGAAGAGCATCCCGCCCTCCCGTTCCGGATAATCCTTTGCCAGCTCATATCCACCGACAATTCCTTCACGCCGCAGTTTCCCGTTGACCGCCTGGGGGTCGGGACAGCGGACGGCAAATTCATTGTAGACGGGGCCGGAGAAAATCGGCTCCCATCCCGGAATTTTCAGAAGCTGCTTCATCAGGTACTGCGTTTTGTGGACGTTGAGGGCCGCCAGCTTCCTGAGATTCTTGCCCAGGCTGACGAGATAGACGGCGGCGGCGAGGGCGCAGAGGGCTTCATTGGAACAGATGTTGGACGTCGCCCTTTCCCGCCGGATGTGCTGCTCTCTCGTTTGCAGGGTCAGAACGTAACCGCGCTTCCCCTCCTGATCGACGGTTGCGCCCACGAGCCGGCCGGGGATCTTTCGCAGAAACTTTTCAGTGGCGGCGAAGATTCCCAGGTAGGGACCGCCATAGTTCAGGGGATTGCCGAGTGCCTGCCCTTCCCCGACCACAAAATCCGCCCCCGCCTCACCGGGCGGCTTCAGGATCCCGAGCGAGGTGGCTTCCGTAAAACCGGAAACCAGCAGCGCACCCCGGCTGTGGACGATGGATGCAATCGCGGCACAATCCTCAACGACGCCGAAAAAATTGGGCGACTGAAGCAGGACGGCCGCCGTATGTTGATCGACGCCATCGGCGAGTGCCTTCGGATCCAGTTGTCCGTTTTGACCGTAGGGAATTTCGGTCACTTCGTACCCGTTGGACCATGCATAGGTTTTCACCACCTGCCGGTATTCGGGATGAACGGAGCGAATGACGGCGATCCTGTTGCGGTTCAGCGTCTTGGCGGCGAGCACGGCGGCTTCCGCCATTGCGGACGCGCCGTCGTACATGGAGGCATTGGCCACCCGCATGCCCGTCAGCCTGGCGATCATGGTCTGGTATTCATAGATGGCCTGGAGGATGCCCTGGCTGATTTCGGCCTGGTATGGGGTGTAGGCGGTGTAAAATTCGGAGCGTGAAATCACATGCCCCACCACGGCCGGAATGTAGTGATTGTAAGCGCCGGCGCCTTTCAGGATCATCGAAGGAACGACATTCCGGGCGGCATAATCCTTCATCAGCCCGGAAATTTCCTGTTCCGACAGGGACGGCGGCAGATCCAAAAAACGCTTCAGCCTGTATTTTTCAGGAATGTCCTCGAAGAGCTCCGCCACCGACGCGATGCCGATGGCGCTCATCATCCGCCTGATGTCTTCCGGGGTGTGGGGAATATAATCCATCGGACGTTCCCTCTCAGTGAATTCACAGGATCTATTTTTTCTCTTCCCGGATCATCGCTTCGTAAGCGGCGGCATCCATCAGCCCCTTCAACTCTTCCGGCTGATGCATTCGGATCCGGGCAATCCATCCCTCGCCGAAGGCATCCTGGTTGACCAGTTCCGGCCGGGTCTCCAGGCCCGCATTCACCTGGATGACCTCGCCGCCGACGGGGGCGTAGACATCGGAAACGGACTTGACGGATTCCACCACGGCAAAGGGGTCCATCTGTTTGACGATCTTCCCGACGGCGGGCAATTCCACAAAAACGATGTCCGTCAGCATCTCCTGGGCGTAATCCGTGATGCCGACGGCGGCCGTGCCGTCGCCCTCATCCCGCGCCCACTCATGCTCCCTGGAATATTTCCGGTCGACCGGGTTTGTCTTGGACATGTCTGACTCCCTTCAGATAAAGACATTGTAAAAAATATGTTTGTCGCACCTTTTGTAAAAGGGGATCGTGACCACCCTGGCCTTGACCAGGCGCTCCCGAATGCGGATCTCCAATTCCGTTTGCGGTTCCGTGCAGGCGACGGGCAGGAAGGCGAAACCAACGGCCCGGTTCAATGTCGGGGCATAGGTCCCGGAAGTGACTTCACCGATTTCACGGCCGTATTTGAAGATCTTGTAACCGGCTCTGGCGATGCCTCTTTCCGCCATTTCAAAGCCCACCAGTTTCCGGGAAACCCCCCGCTTCTTCTGCCGGTCCAGCACATCGCGGCCGATGAAAGCCTTTTCCAGATCGACCAGCCATCCGTAAACCACCTCGTACGGCGAAACGGTCTCGCACATCTCATGGCCGTAGAGCATCATGCCCGCTTCCAGGCGCAGGGTGTCCCGCGCGCCCAGCCCGACCGGCTTCAGCCCGGATCCGGCGCCCGCCGCCATCAGCCTGTCCCAGATGGACCCGATCTGTTGACTGTCGGCATAAATCTCAAAGCCGTCCTCGCCGGTGTATCCGCTCCGCGAGACCAGGGCGGAAACGCCGGCCACCGTCGTTCGCATGGCATGGTAGTATCTCAGAGGCGCCAGATCCTCACCCGCAAGCGGCTGAAGGATTTGCTGCGCCCGGGGGCCCTGCAGATCGATCTTGCCGAGCTCCTCCGTCCGGTCGGCAATGTCCGCACCGGCAAAGCCTCCCTCCTGTTTCCTGCGCTGAAGCCAGCGCAGATCCC
Organism: uncultured delta proteobacterium; assembly: GCA_963709485.1. Taxonomy (GTDB): domain Bacteria; phylum Desulfobacterota; class Syntrophia; order Syntrophales; family Fen-1087; genus JAXDBM01. Next base: position 233,588 of record CAVPWE010000001.1, on the reverse strand, counting down.
TGTCCTTTGTGGCTGCGTTCGTGACGACCCAGTAGCGGTCTTCGGCCAGTTTGTAGACCGTCACATCATCGATGATCCCACCCTGTTCGTTGGTCAGGACGCTGAGCTTCATCTGGCCGGTCTTCTGCCCTTCCAGATTGCGGCTCAGCACCCCCTGCAGGAGATCCAGCGCCTGCGTTCCGCGGATTTCAATTTCCCCCATGTGGCAGATATCGAAAAGACCGGCCCCGGTTCTCGTGGCATGATGCTCTTCGACGACGCCGGTATATTGAACCGGCATGTCCCAGCCGCCAAAATCGATCATTTTCGCGCCCAGGGCGACATGACGGTCATAAAGGGGCGTTTTTTTCATGATCATCTCCGGGAAGACACGATGCGGGTCATGATGAGGACTCCGCCGTCACCGGGCGTAGTAGATCAGCGACACAATGATCAGGACGACGGCAACGGCAAGCAGCAGATATTTTTTTGCAAAGGATTTCGTTCCGAGGATGACGTCCCCACAGCTTTCGCAGATCGTCACCTTTGCGGTAATGGGCTCATTGCAGTGGGGACAGCGAATGATATGCTTCGCTTCGTCTTCTCTCCGCGTGACGCTTTTTTTCAGTTCCTGACGAACATCATAGGTCCATTCGCAGTCAACGGTGGGACATTTTCCTTTCAGGGGCATTTCGTCCGTCCAGATGAAGGACTTCAGGCAGTCCGGGCATTGCACTTTCAACATAGGGCATCTCCTTGAAAATCTGATTGGCCGGCGTTCCATGCCCTCCAGCGAGGACCTGATGCCGGATACATCCCGGTCGCCAATGGGTACTATAAATGCCGGGAGATTTCAAGGCGGAAAAATCGCATGTGTGCAGCGGGTGATATTTGCCTCAATATCTAACGCAATCAACCTGTTTGCAGGAATTGCATTGATTATTCGGACAATGTGCTGTATAGGCTTGTCCTCACGAATTTGAAGCGCCAACCTTGAAGCAACAGGAGCCGTATGATCCAGTTTCATGGAGTTCACAAATGGTTTAAAGACCTGCATGTCCTGAACGATGTCAACCTCCATGTCAAGCAGGGAGAGGTGGTTGTCGTGTGCGGGCCCTCCGGTTCCGGAAAATCCACGCTGATTCGTGCCATCAATAAGCTGGAACCCATTCAAAAGGGGAAGCTGATCGTGGACGGAAACGATATTTCCCATTCAAAAACGGACATCAACCGGCTCCGCGCCGAGATCGGTTTCGTCTTTCAGCAGTTCAACCTCTATCCGCACCTCAGCGTTCTTAAAAACATCACCCTGGCGCCGATCAAGATCAGAAAGCTCCCGAAAAAAGAAGCGGAGGAGCAGGCGATGGCCCTCCTGGAGCGGGTCGGCCTGACCGAAAAGCGGGATGCCTTTCCGGCGCAGCTCTCCGGCGGGCAGCAGCAGCGGGTCGCCATTGCCCGGGGGCTTGCCATGAAGCCCAAGATCATGCTTTTCGACGAACCGACATCTGCGCTCGACCCGGAAATGATCGGTGAAGTGCTTCAGGTCATGCAGGGCCTGGCCCACACCGGCATGACCCTCATCGTGGTCACCCATGAGATGGGTTTTGCCCGGGAAGTGGCCGACCGTGTGGCCTTTATTGATTACGGAGTGATTTTGGAGGAGGCGGCGCCCGAGGAATTTTTCAGAAACCCCAGGCACGAGCGGGCGCAGCTCTTCCTGAAGGAAATTCTGTCCCCGATGCACTAACATTTAAAAAGGAGGTAAGCAAGAATGAGGAAATTCGGAATCTTTTTACTGGCACTGATGTTTGCGGCAAGTTGGAAGGGGGCGGCCTGGGCAGCCAATACCCTGGATGAAGTCAAGAAGAAGGGCGTGCTCGTCGTGGGCGTGAAGGATTCCGCTCCGCCTTTTGGTTTCATCGATGCGAAAACCCGGGAGATCATCGGGTACGACGTGGATTTCTGCATGGCAATTGCAAAGCGCTTGGGCGTAAAGCTGGATATCAAGCCCGTGACCTCGGCGACCCGCATGCCGCAGCTCATCGCCGGTAATGTCGACCTCGTCGCGGCGACGATGACCATCACAGCGGAGCGGGCGAAGCAGATCGACTTCAGCCACACCTACTTCCTCACGGGGCAGAAGTTCCTGACCAAAAAGGGCTCGGTGAAAAAACTCGCGGATCTGGAAGGCAAGAAGATCGGGACGGCGAAGGGGTCCACATCGGAACAGAATGTGAAGAAGTCCCTTCCCTCGGCGACTGTTCTGTCTTTCGATGATTACGCGTCCGCCTTCCTGGCACTGCAGCAGGGCAAGGTCGTGGCGGTGACGACGGACGAATCGATGCTGGCCGGGCTGCTCGGCAAGGCGCCCAACAAGAACGCCTTTGAGATTCCGGAGATCCGGATCTCCGACGAACCCTACGGACTGGGCATCCGCAAGGGGGACAAGGCCCTGCTCGACTTCGTCAACGCCACGCTCCTTGAGATGGAGAAGAGCGGCGAGGCGGCGAAAATTTTCCAGAAGTGGTTCGGTCCGAATACGGACACGCCCCTGCAGCGGACCTTCAAGATCAAGGCCCAGTAGCGTCATGCAACGGGCGCGTGAGACAGCGCCTCTGCCTGTGAAGGCGGATGCGCTGTCTCCGGCAAAAGCGAAAAAAGAGAAAGCGGTCCTTTTCGGGCGCTGTGCCTGCAAAGGACCGCTATCATCGGGATCGGTTTCCTCGTGCTGAACTACAATTTTGACTGGTCCGTCATAACCTCCGGGCAATATTTCGACTGGCTGGTTTCCGGACTGAAGGTTACCCTGGAGCTTTCCGCCATCTCGGTGGTCCTCTCCTTTCTTCTCGGCCTGGTGATCGCGATCCTGCGGATGAGCAACGTCAAGCCCCTCCTGTGGTTTTCCCATGCCTATCTGGAGTTCTTTCGGAACACGCCGCTTCTGGTCCAGATCTTCTTCTGGTATTTCGGCTCCTATAAAATCCTGCCCGCAGCTGTAAATGAATGGCTGAACAGCATGAGCATCGAGTTTGCCGCCGCGGTGATCGCCCTGACCATCTACACATCGGCATTCATCGCGGAAGACATCCGCTCCGGTGTCCGTTCCATCCCCAAGGAGCAGATGGAGGCGGCGCGCAGCTCCGGTTTCTCCTACCTTCGCTCCATGTATTACATCATCCTGCCGCAGGCTGTGCGGCTGACCATTCCCCCGCTGATCAACCAGTTCCTGAACCTGACCAAGAATTCATCGCTGGCCATGACCATCGGCGTCGCCGAGCTGACCTACCAGGCCCGGCAGGTGGAGGCTTACACCTTCAAGGGTTTCGAAGCCTTCACGGCGGCGACCCTGGTCTATCTGGGACTTTCCCTGTCGATTACCTGGATGGTGACCCTATACAGCAAGCGGGTGCTGAATCCGATGGGGGTGCGTTAACGATGGAAGCGGGTTTCAATTTCAGCGTGATCTGGGACAACATGACCCACTTTCTGATCGGCCGCTATCCCAGCGGTCCGATGGGGGGGCTGATGCTGACGCTCTATCTTGCATTGCTGGGGCTGATCTTCTCCTTCGTGGGCGGCCTGGTCCTGGGTCTTCTGTGCGTCTCCCGCAACAGGTTCATCCGTTATCCAACCCTTGCCGTGGTCAATGCGATCCGCGGGATCCCGCTGCTGATGGTCATCTTCTGGATGTATTTCCTGCTTCCGTGGGTGATGGGGCGGCCGACACCCGAGAGCTGGACGATCATCATGGCGCTCACCTTCTTCACCTCGGCCTACATGTCCCAGATCATCCAGGCCGGAATCGAAGGGATCCCGAGGGGGCAAACCGAGGCCGCCCTTTCGACAGGGCTCAAGCCGTTTCAGACGATGGTGTACGTCGTTCTGCCCCAGGCGCTGCGAAACATGATTCCCTCCTTCGTCAATCAGTTCGTCTCCATGATCAAGGACACGTCGCTGGCCTTCATCGTCGGGGTCTCCGAACTGACCCATGTGGCCACTCAGATCAACGGCCGGACCATGATCTACCCCGCAGAGATTTTCCTCTTCATCTCCGTCATCTATTTCATCATCTGCTTTGCCTTCACCACCCTGTCCCGCTGGCTGGAGCAGCGGCTGGCCTGGCGCAAGGCGATCTGACGATCATTTCCCCGGAAACAGCCGGTCGAAAAAGCCCCTGTTCTTCTTCGGAACATAGACGGTGCCGCCATAGTCCACGATCAGTTTTCCGTCCAGATGATCCATTTCATGCTGGACGATGCGGGCGAGAAAGTTGGTGTAGCGCTTGCTGATTTTTCGGCCGTGACGGTCATAGGCCCGCACCTTGATTTCCGGCCAGCGGCTGATTTCGACCTGAATTTCCGGGCAGGAAAGGCAGCCCTCCGTGCCTTTCACCGGTTCGCCCCGCGTCTGCGTGATCCGCGGATTGACCAGGACTTCGCAGTCCTCCTCACGGGTCAGACATCCCTTTTCTTCGAAATTCTTGTTCCGGAAGGCGATCACTCTTTTGCTGATGCCGATCTGCGGGGCTGCCAGTCCCAGGGCGTCGTCCCTTTCCATGAAGGCTTCAAAGAGGGTCTTGACGTCCCGCCTGCCGGCTGCGTCAAAGGGCGCGGGAATCTCGGCACAGGGCTTCCTCAGGATCAGGGCTTCCTCATCGTTCATTTTCTCGTCGCGCCAGAGCGCGAGAACTTTTCTTTTGGGCATGATGATAATCCCCTGCATGAATGAATTTGCGCAGTTCTATAACACCATCGCAGGACGAATTCAAGGGATCGCCCCCCCTCGTCTGTATCCTTCCGGCCCACTCTGCCTGCCAGGGAGGCCGGGCGAAAGTTCCTTGATAATTTCCCCCCGGTCTGTTAGCTATGCGGAAAATCTCGTTTGGGTATTTCCTTGATCAACCGGATCATTACATGGACGGCGCGGCGCGAATTCGCACGGGCCATGAAATTCGAGGAAGGCGCCGCACCCCGGATCCTGCCACCGGTCGATGAAAAGCCCCGCCTGCTTTACATTCATGTCCCTTTCTGCGAAAAATTATGTCCCTACTGCTCCTTCAACCGCGTCGTTTTCGATGAGCCCCTCTGCCGGGATTACTTCCGCGCGCTCCGACGGGAAATCCGGATCTACCGGGAAAGGGGATTCGATTTCCGGGGGGTTTATGTCGGCGGCGGGACGCCGACCATCCTGATCGACGAACTGGAGGAAACACTCGCGCTGGCCCGGAAGTCGTTTCACATACGCGAAGTCTCCGTTGAAACCAACCCGAACCACCTGACGGAGATCAATATCGCCGCCCTGAAACGAGCGGGCGTGAACCGCTTTTCGGTGGGGGTCCAGAGTTTCGACGACAGCCTTCTGAAGAGCATGGACCGTTATGACAAATACGGCAGCGGCGCGGAGATCCGGGACCGGCTAAAAGGAATCCGGGGAATTTTTGACACCCTCAATGCCGATATGATTTTTAATTTCCCCTCGCAGCGCTTCGACACCCTCAACCGCGACCTGGACATTCTCATGGATATCGGACCGGACCAGATCACCTACTATCCCCTGATGGTGTCGGATGCCACCCGGCAAACCGTCCGGAGGACCCTCGGTCAGGTGGACAGTCGCCGGGAGGAACAGTTCTACCGGCGGATCGTCGAGAGGCTCGTCCCGGCATACCGGTTTTCATCCGCCTGGTGCTTTTCCAAAAAGGACACCATCATCGACGAATATATCGTCGATTACGACGAGTATGCCGGACTGGGCAGCGGCGCCATCGGCTTTTTGAACGGCACCTGCTATGCGAACACTTTCAACATCAGGCAATACATCGCCCAGGTCGGACGGGGCGAAATGCCTCTGATGGCCTCCCGGGATTTCAGCCTTCGGGACCGAATCCGCTACGACTTTCTTATGAAGCTGTTCGGCATGAAACTGGACACCGGAGCGATGCGAAAAAAGTACGACGGGAAGTTCTACCGGCATCTCTGGCTGGACATCCTGGCCTTCCTGCTGGCCGGCGGCCTGCGCTATGAGCCGCCCGACTTTTTCCTGACGCCGGCAGGCCGGTATCAGTGGGTGATCATGATGCGGGAATTCTTCATTTCCGTGAACAATTTCCGCGATTTCTGCCGGGAACAGCAGGCGGGATGAGGGGCATGCCCGGACACCGTCCGTCTTTCCGGAGGCGAATATGAGAAAAAAACCGGGTGGTTAAATCATTGATCAGAGGGTACTGGGAATGGAGCTGAAATTCATATTGGTTGCTGCCGCCGCTGTCCTGGTCGGCTTCATCCTGTTTTTCTCCGGGCGGTTCAACGAAGACTACGGGACGATCAAACCGGACCAGGCGGCCAGGGACGCCTTTGAAAATTACCAGATCAACCCGGAGAGGGTCTATTATTTCAGCGGTTCGGAAGTGTGCCCGAATGCCGTCATCGGCGTCGACCGTCGTTTTTTTCTGGATTCAACGCTGTGGGAAAAAATGAACCCCCACCAGGGCAACCTCGGGGAAACCATCCGGCGCATGCAGTCCAGGGCACTGGAGTCGAACCGGTCGCTGTACGGATTCGCGATTCTCGACCCCCGGGGGGATCCCCTCGGCGAGTGGTATTCCCTGCCGGGCATCCCTGTGGTCGTGAAGATGCTCGACGACAACCGGGTTTCCATTTCGACGCCGCCGCTGACCGTCTGGGGCGACGGCCCTTGAGTCATCCCGATTCCACGATGATCCGCTTGCCCGCGGTGGACTGGAGCACGTCGCGGATCGTCCCGTACCGTGACAGGGCCTTCATCGTCATCACCGTGGGATAGACCATGTCAAAGCGGCCCGCCTCATGGAAACGCAGGGCGTCCCGCGGCGTGATCCAGACATGTTCCGTCAATTCCCCGCCGTCATGGACGGCCTCCTGGCTGGTCGGCGCTGCGGCGACAAAGAACCGGACATCGTAGCGAATGGGGTAAAACCAGGGGGTGACCCAGTGGGAAAAATAATGGAGCCGGTCCGTGGCCAGCGTCAGTCCCTCCTGCTTCAGCAGTTCCTGAAATCCTATTTTCCCCTGCCGCAGCAATTCCCGGTAGCGATGAAACGAGTCGGCCCGATCCGCCTGAAAAGACAGCAGACCGCCGTCCCCCCGATAAACCAGGAACAGGCCGGCCTCTTCATAGGTTTCCCTTATGCCTGCCACCCACGCTCCCAGGGCCCTTGCCGGCGAGCCGGGATCATCCAGGAGGCGATGCGCGTGCACGCCCCGCAGGCCGCCGCAGAAGCCTTCCATGGCCGGCGCGCAATCCTCATCATCCAGGGCCCCACCGGGATACACGTAGAAGCCGGGGACGAACTTGCTGTTTCTGCTCCGCATGACCATGAGGACTTCAAAGCCCTCTGCGTCCTGCCCGCCGGGGTTTCGCAGGAGAACGACCGTTGCCGCATCTTTGGGTTGCACAATCATGAAGAATCCGCCTCTTTTCTGTTTACTTCATGCGGGGTTTTATTTCAAGACGCATCCGGCGAAGAAGCGGGGCGGCGTCTCTTAGAATAACCGCTTGACACAAAACATCCCCTGAGGCATTAAGATCGAAATTTCCGTTCGGAAATATCGCCGTTTCACGGCGAATCCGGAATCGCGCGCATGGACGACGATAAAAAAAACCTGCTGAAACATCTTCCCAAGATCGACGAGGTACTGGCGATCCTGGAGAAGCGGGATGTCCCGTTCAGAATATCAAAGAACATCCTGAAAGAGGCATGCCGGTCGGTCGTGGGCGAGCATCGAAACCGCCTGCTCACGGCAGGCGGCCAACCGAAGGAACAGAGTCTGCCTTCGCCGGAACAGGTTGCGGATGAGGTTCTCCGCAGGATGGATTTTCTTCTCCGGCACCGGCTGCGCCGGGTGATCAATGCCACGGGCATCATCCTGCACACCAATCTGGGGCGGGCGCCCCTGTGTCCGGAGGCGCTGGAAAGAATCATCGACGTCAGCCGGGGCTACTCCAACCTGGAGTTCGACCTGGAAAAGGGTCAGCGCGGACTTCGCTACGATCACGTGCAGGGACTCCTCTGCACCCTGACCGGCGCGGAGGACGCCCTTGTCGTCAACAACAATGCCGCTGCGGTCCTGCTGGTCATCAACACGCTTGCGGATGGAAAGGAGGCCGTCGTTTCCCGGGGTGAACTCATTGAAATCGGCGGCGAGTTTCGCATCCCCGAGGTCATGGAGAAAAGCGGCGCCTTTCTGAGAGAAGTGGGAACAACCAACCGGACGCACCTGAAGGATTATGAGAAAGCCCTTTCGGAAAGGACGGGTTTGATCCTGAAGGTCCACACCAGCAATTACCGGATTGTCGGCTTTACGGAGGAGATTGCCCTGCCGGCCCTGGTTTCACTGGGGAAAAGGCACCGCGTGCCCGTCATGGACGATCTGGGCAGCGGCTGTCTGATTGAACTCGACCGGCACGGACTGGACCGTGAACCGACGGTCGGCGACGTGCTGCAGACCGGCGTCGATGTCGTCACCTTCAGCGGAGACAAACTTCTGGGCGGTCCGCAGGCGGGAATCATTCTGGGGAAAAAAGACATATTGGAGCGGATCAAGAGAAATCCGCTGAACCGCGCCCTTCGGATCGACAAACTGACGCTCGCCGCCCTCGAAGCCACCCTGATCCGCTACCTGAGCCCGGATCACGCCCTTTCCGATATCAGAGCCCTGAGATCCCTGACGGCCCCGCTTCGCGACATCACGAGAATGGCGAAGAACCTCCTGGCGCGCCTGCGGCGTTTGGATCTGAAGGGATTTACGTTCAGCCTGCGGCAGGGGGTTTCGCTGGCGGGCGGCGGGTCGCTGCCGACACAGGAAATCCCGACGGTCCTCATCGGCGTCCGTTCCGATTCCCTGCCGGCCGGCAGGCTGGAATCACGCCTTCGGCACATGCCGGTGCCGATCGTCGCCCGGATTGCCGATGACGAGCTGATTCTCGACCTGAGGACCATCGCACGGGAGGAGTTCGGATTGATTCAGCGGGGTTTTTCGACATTCCGGTCGTCATGAATCCGCCGCGGCAACGCAAATATATCGCCGGCGAGGATGAAAACGGACTGCGGCTGGATCTGTTCCTCGCCCGCCGCGACCGCTCGCTTTCCCGGTCGCAGATCCGCAGGCTCATCGACAGCGGCCACGTCCTTGTCGGCATGCAGCCCGTCAAGGCAAGTCACCGGCTGAAGGCCGGCGAGAGCGTTTCTGCCGAAATGCCGGCGGCCGCCGCATACGACGTGCCGCCGCAGGACATTCCCCTGTCCGTGATCTACGAAGACGAATCCATCCTGGTGATCGACAAGCCGGCGGGAATGGTTGTCCACCCGGCGGCGGGCCATGACCGGGGCACGCTGGTCAACGCCGTTCTTTTTCACTGCCGCGATCTTTCCGGCATCGGGGGCGTTCTGCGGCCCGGGATTGTCCATCGTCTCGACAAGGATACGTCCGGCCTGCTGATCGTCGCCAAATCGGACAGGGCCCACCAGGCCCTGACGGATCAATTCAAGAGCCGCGGGGTTCAAAAAACCTATCAGGCCCTGGTGCACGGCAATTTGATGGAAGATCGGGGCTTCGTCGACCTGCCCGTGGGGCGGCATCCGGTGGACCGGAAGAAGATGTCCACGCGAAGCCGGCGCGGAAAGGATGCCGTCACGCACTGGCGGGTTTGCGAACGATACGGGGCAGCCACATTTCTCGAACTGGACATTGAAACGGGGCGGACGCACCAGATCCGGGTCCATTTGAACGCCCTGGGCCATCCGGTCGTGGGAGACAGCGTATACGGCGGGACAAAAAAAACCCGCACCGTCGAAAACCCGACCGTGCGGGCGGCCCTGCAGGGCATGAAAAGGCAGGCCCTTCATGCGGCCCGTCTCCGCTTCACCCATCCCGTCCGGGGGGATGCCATGGCTTTCGCATCCCCCCTGCCGGCGGACATGGCTGCTCTCTGTGAGGCGTTGCGATGTTCCGGATGATCCGGAAAGGCCCCCTGAAATATCTGAGGGCTCCTTCGCTGGATCCCTTCGACTTTCTCATCCACGCCTTCTGCACCCGGCGGGGCGGTGTCAGCAAGGGCCGGTTTTCGAGCCTGAACGTCAGCGACCGGGAAGGGGACGACGGGGGCAGCGTAAGGCAGAATTTCGAGCGGATCGCGTCCTCGTTCGGCATCTCCGCAGGGTCGTTTCTGCCGATTCATCAGATTCACAGCGACGGCATCTGGGTCATAGACCGGCCGATACCGCCTTCCGGAGGCAGCCCGCCGCCGGATTTTGATGCCGTGGTGACCGACCAGCCGGCCATCGCCCTGTGCATCCAGACAGCGGACTGCGTTCCGATCCTTCTGGCGGACCCGGTCCGGCGGGTCATCGGGGCCGTCCATGCCGGATGGAAAGGCACCGCCTTGAGGATTGCCGAAAAGGCCGCCGATGTGTTCGTCCGCCGGTTCGAATCGAACCCTCGAGACATTCTTGCCCTGATCGGACCGGCGATCGGTCCCTGCTGCTATGAGGTCGATCCGCCCGTTCTCGAAGCCATGGCCGGTCATCCGGAACAGGACGCTTTCTTGGCCCCGGTGCCGGACCGGCAGCGATGGATGCTGGATCTGCCGATGGCCAACAGAATCCAGCTTCTGGACCGGGGCTTCCGCCCGGAAAACATTCTTTCCTCCGGTCTCTGCACCTCCTGCCGGACGGATTTTTTCTTCTCCCACCGCCGGGAAGCGGGTCAAACCGGACGACATCTGAATCTCATCATGCTCCGCTCAGATGCGGCCGCCGCATGCTTATAAAAAGTGCTTGACAGAAGGAATTGCCTGTTATAGAAGGTCATTGAGTGTTTGTAAGGTGTCACTAAAGTCCTTCCTTATTTGGAATGCTTCAAAAACCCGAACGAGCAACCCGATAAATCCGCATTTTTCTATATCGGTCGCAGCATAAAAGATCGCCACTCTCTCCAATGAGAAATTCAAATTAGACTCAAATCAGAATTGCATGAGAATCCGGCCTTCATTACAGCCGGCCTCGAGATCACGATTATTCTACAAGGACTGTTTCCATGAACATTGAAGACATCAAGAGACTGCCCATCAGCGAACTGGCGAACCTGACCAAGGATCTGAACGTTCCGGGCGCCGGCGGCATGAGAAGGCAGGAACTGATTTTTGCCATCCTGCAGGCCCAGGCGGAGAAGAACGGGGTTATATCGGGATCGGGCGTCCTGGAAATTCTGCCGGACGGCTTCGGCTTCCTCCGGGCCGTGGATTACAACTACCTGCCCAGCCCCGACGACATCTATATTTCACCGTCGCAGATTCGGCGATTCAGCCTCAGAACGGGAGACACGGTCTCCGGCGAAGTCAGGCCCCCCAAGGAGGGCGAGAAATATTTCGCACTGCTGAAGGTCGATTCCGTCAATTTTGAAGCCCCGGACGCCTCCCGGGACAAGATTCTCTTCGACAATCTCACCCCGCTCTACCCCGACCAGAAGCTGAACCTCGAAAGCGATCCGGAAAACCTGTCGACCCGGGTGATGGACCTCTTTACCCCGATCGGAAAAGGGCAGAGGGGATTGATCGTCTCACCGCCCCGGGCCGGGAAAACGGTTCTGCTCCAGGACATCGCCCACAGCATCACGCGCAATCACCCGGAAGTCACCCTCATGGTGCTTCTGATCGATGAACGCCCGGAAGAGGTGACGGACATGCAGCGCAGCGTCAAGGGCGAAGTCATCTCCTCCACCTTTGACGAACCGGCCACGCGTCACGTTCAGGTTGCGGAGATGGTCATTGAGAAGGCGAAACGCCTGGTGGAGCACCGGAGGGACGTGGTCATTCTGCTGGACAGCATCACGCGACTGGCCAGGGCGTACAACACCGTCGTCCCTCCCAGCGGCAAGGTTCTGTCCGGCGGCGTGGATTCCAATGCCCTCCACAAGCCGAAGCGATTCTTCGGCGCCGCCCGGAACATCGAAAACGGCGGCAGCCTGACGATCATCTCCACGGCGCTGATCGACACCGGGAGCCGGATGGATGAAGTCATCTTCGAGGAATTCAAGGGAACGGGCAACATGGAGCTGCATCTGGACCGCCGCATCGCCGACCGCCGGGTATTTCCGGCCTTCGACCTGACCCGGTCCGGAACGAGAAAGGAAGAACTGCTGATCCCGAAGAACAATCTGAACCGGATCTGGATCCTGCGCAGGCTGCTGCAGGAAATGAATCCGGTGGACGCCATGGAGTTCATCATCGATAAAATCCGAAAAATGGAGACGAACCAGTTGTTTCTGGATTCGATGAACCAATAAATAAAATTACTTGAATTTTTCCTTCAAATAACGATAATTACAATTTTGTGTTTTAACGACACAGATCATCGCAATGAAAAGATTTCAGGAGGACAGGCAGACCGTGAAGAAAGGCATTCATCCGGAATACGAGGCAACGACGATTACCTGTGTGTGCGGGAATGTGATTGAAACCCGCTCCACGAAGAAGGATATCAAAGTGGAAATCTGCTCCCAGTGCCATCCCTTCATGACGGGGAAACAGAAGATCATTGACACGGCCGGACGTGTGGAGCGTTTCAAGAACAAATACGCCGCCAAGGACAAGAAGGCGGAAGCCTGAAGTCATCGCCCGGCTTTCATTCTTCCGCCCGGCCGCGAACACCGCCATGGAGAAATAAGGTTGCCCTCTCAACGTTCCATGCCCCTTTCTCTTCCGAACCCCCATCCTTAGGTTTGTTCCGTGGCGCCTTTTCCCGGCTCCCGGGGAGGGCGATTCCACCATTCCGAAAGACCTTGTTTGTTTCATTTGACAGACACCCGGATTTTTCGGCCATCGCATGAATTCCGCGAACCGCCATGTTTAAAAGACTAAACGAGATTGCTGCAAGATACGAGGAACTGGAATCCCTTCTGAGCGACGCCAGCTTGCCCGGCAGGCAAACCCTGTACCAGAAGTATGCCCGGGAACATGCGGACCTGCATGATCTGGTGGAGACCTTCCGGCAATACGAGAAAACGGGTCTTCGGATCGAAGAGGGCCAGGCCCTGCTGCGGGAGAATGACGAGGAACTCAAAATCATCGTGAAGGAGGAGATGCCCGAACTCAGGGAAAGGCTCAAATCCCTCGAAGACCGGCTGAAGATCCTCCTGCTCCCGAAGGATCCGAACGACGACCGGAACGTGTTTCTGGAAATCCGGGCCGGCACGGGGGGTGACGAGGCGGGACTCTTCGCCGGAGACCTGATCCGCATGTATGCCCGTTACGCGGAGATGCGCCGATGGAAGATCGAAATCATCAGTTCCACACCGGCGGGCGGCATGGGCGGTTTCAAGGAAATCATCGCGCTGGTGACGGGCCAGGGCGCCTACAGCCAGTTGAAGTACGAAAGCGGCGTGCACCGGGTGCAGCGGGTCCCCGCCACGGAGTCCCAGGGCCGGATTCACACTTCCGCGGTAACGGTCGCCATCCTCCCGGAGGCGGAAGAGGTCGAGGTCAACATCGACCCCAACGAACTGCGGATTGACGTTTATCACTCCAGCGGGCACGGCGGCCAGAGCGTGAACACAACGGACTCCGCAGTCCGCATCACCCACCTTCCGACCGGCCTCGTCGTGACCTGCCAGGATGAAAAATCGCAGCTGAAGAACAAGGCGAAAGCCATGAAGGTGCTCAAGGCGAGGCTGCTCGACATGATGGTCGATAAGCAGAACCGAGAGATCTCGGAAACCAGAAAAAGTCAGGTGGGCACCGGAGACCGGAGTGAGCGGATCCGGACCTATAACTATCCCCAGTCCAGAATCACGGACCACCGGATCAACATGACGCTCTACAATCTGGAAAGCTTTCTGGACGGGAACATCCAGAACGTCATCGATGCGCTGACAACCCATTTTCAGGCGGAGGCACTGAAGCGGTCCGCCTGAAGAGACACCGGCATGAAGATCCGGGAGTTCATTAATCGGATTGCGCGCGACCTCGAGGCCGGGGGCTGCGCGTCTCCCCGGCTGGACGCGGAAGTTCTGCTGGCCCATTGCCTGGGGAAGGATCGCCTGTACCTGTTCACCAACGCCGACAGGCGCCTGCCGGAGACGGATGTTCAGCGTTTCCTGCAGCTCGCTTCGCGTCGCCGGCAGGGCGAGCCGGTGGCCTATATTATCGGCCGGAAGGAATTCTGGTCAGGCGTCTTCGAAGTCAACCGCCGCGTCCTGATCCCCAGACCCGAAACGGAAATTCTGGTCGAAGAGTGCCTGAAGGTTCATGCCGCCGCGAATTCCGGCCATGCGAGAATTCTCGAACTGGGAACGGGCAGCGGCGCGATCGGCGTGACCCTGGCAGCGGAGCTGAAGGATGTTTTTGTTGCGGCCACGGACATTTCCCCGGAGGCCGTCGCCGTCGCCCGGCGAAATGCCCGGCGCTGCGGGGTTGAAAATCGCATGGCATTTCTGGCGGGAAATTTATTTGCGCCCCTGTCCGGAAAATTTGATATGATCGTTTCCAATCCGCCTTACATTTCCGAAAGGGAATACGAGGACCTTCCGGCGGATGTGAAACTGTACGAACCCTCACTCGCGTTGAAGGCCGGTCCGGACGGCATGGATTTCCACCGGGAGATCATATTGCAGAGTGACGGCCATCTGAAGGCGGGGGGATGGCTCATGCTGGAGATCGGGTCCGGACAGAAAGAGGAAACCGAAGCGCTGTTCCGTCAAGCCGGCCTTTTCGACGAGATCCGCTTCCGCCGGGACTATGCCGGTTGGTACCGCGTGGCTGCGGCCAGAAAGAAGCATTTCCATGGATAAAATCATCATTCGGGGCGGGCAGCGTCTCTGCGGCGAGGTGCAGATCAGCGGCGCGAAAAATGCCGCGCTTCCGATCCTGTGCTCCGCCCTTCTCGCGGACGGCTGGAACACCTATCACAACATCCCCGACCTCATGGACATCCGGACGGTAAAAAAACTGATCGGCAGTTTCGGCGTGGACATTTCCGGCGAGGAAACCGTCCGGGTGAACGCGTCCAACATCACCCATACCGAGGCATCCTACGAACTCGTGAAAACCATGCGGGCCTCCATCCTGGTTCTCGGGCCGCTCGTCGCCAGGACGGGCGTCGCCCGCGTGTCGCTTCCCGGAGGCTGCGCCATCGGCGCCCGTCCGGTGAACCTGCACATCAAATCGCTGCAGGACATGGGGGCGGAAGTGGCGCTGAAGGACGGCTATGTGGAAGCCCGCGCCAGGCAACTGAGGGGCGCAAATATCTACTTTGACATTTCCACGGTCACCGGAACGGAAAATATCATGATGGCGGCCTGCCTGGCCCGAGGGACGACGGTCCTGAGAAACGCCGCCCAGGAACCGGAAGTGGTGAATCTCGCCGATGTGCTCATCGGCATGGGCGCCCGGATCGCCGGAGCGGGGACGGACGTGATCATCATCGAGGGCGTCGACCGGCTCAACCCGGTCGAGGCGACGATCATTCCGGACCGGATCGAGGCCGGAACCTTCATGATTGCGGCGGGCATGACCGGCGGGGATGTGCGGCTGCTGGGATGCAATCCCCTGCACCTGGAGGCCCTGATCCATAAGCTCGGCGATGCGGGCATGGAGATCACGCCGATCGCAGGAGGTCTGCGGGCAGTCGGTGGCACAACAATCCGGAGCACCGACGTGAAGACGCAGCCTTATCCGGGATTCGCCACGGACCTGCAGGCGCAGATGATGGCGCTGATGGCCCTGGGTAACGGGCTCAGCGTGATCACGGAAACCGTTTTTGAAAACCGCTTCATGCATGTCAGCGAACTGATGCGGATGGGGGCCGATATCGTCATTCAGGGACGCAGCGCCATCGTAAAGGGCGTCCCGGAGCTGCGGGGCGCGCCGGTCATGGCGACGGACCTGCGCGCCTCGGCATCCCTCATCCTGGCCGGTCTGGCGGCGAAGGGACGGACGGAGCTGGCGCGTGTGTATCATATCGACCGGGGCTACCAGGCCATCGAAAAGAAACTCTCCGCCCTGGGGGCAGACATTCAGCGGGTCCGCGCATAACGATGAAAATCATCTTCACCGGCGAAAAAACATTCGAGGACACGTTCCGGCGGATCACCCGGCGGGGCATGGGTTTTGAGGAATCGATCCGGGCGTCGGTCCGTGACATTCTGGACGATGTGGCCGCCCGGGGAGATGCCGCCCTGCTGGACTACGCGGAAAGGTTCGACCAGTCCGGACTCACGGCCGACGGCATCGAAGTCTCCGGCGAGGAATGGAGCCGGGCCGCCGCGGAGGCTTCACGAAAGGACGTGGAAATCCTGTCCCTTGCAGCCGGCCGCATCGAGGCCTTTCATCGGAAGCAGGAGCTGAAGGGCTGGGTCTCCAGCGATGAGGCGGGGATAAAACTGGGCCAGCGCGTGCTGCCGCTCGAAAGGGTCGGCATTTACGCACCCGGCGGACTGGCCGCGTATCCATCAACCGTGCTGATGGCCGCCATCCCCGCAAAAATTGCCGGCGTTGCGGAGATTCTCCTGGTGTCGCCAGCAAAGCAGGGACATCTGAACCCCCTGGTTGCCGCGGCCGCCCAATTGGGCGGGGTGAACCGCTTTTTCAAAATCGGTGGCGCACAGGCGATCGCCGCCCTCGCCTACGGCACCGAAACCGTTCCCCGGGTCGACAAGATCGTCGGTCCGGGAAACGCCTATGTCACGGCGGCCAAAAGAATGGTCCACGGGATCGTGGCCATCGACATGATCGCGGGCCCCAGCGAAGTCCTGATCATTGCCGACGGGACGGCGGATGCCGCCTTCGTGGCCGCCGACCTGCTTGCCCAGGCGGAGCACGATGAGATGGCCAGCGCGATCCTTCTGACCCCGAATGAAAAACTGGCCCGGCAGGTGATCATGCAGGTTCGTGAACAGGCCGCCCTCCTGCCGAAGAGAGACATCGCCCTTCGGTCCCTGGACGCTTTCGGGGCCGTTGTCGTCACCCGGAATCTCAGCGAAGCCGCAGCCATTGCCGACCGTTTCGCCCCGGAGCACCTCGAACTGATGGTCCGGCGGCCGGGTCAGCTCCTGGAGCGCATCCGGCATGCCGGCGCGGTGTTCCTGGGCGGCTATACGCCGGAGGCCATCGGGGACTACATGGCCGGTCCCAATCACATCCTGCCCACCGGCGGTACGGCGAGATTCGCATCGCCGCTGAGCGTTTATGATTTTGTCAAAAGGACCAGCGTCGTCTCTTTTTCCAGGGCGGCGCTGGGAAAATACGGCAGGCAGGCCGCGCGCTTCGCAGGCATGGAGGGACTGAACGGCCATGAGCGCTCCATCTCGATCCGCCTGTCGCGAACAAAGCGAAAAAAGCCTTGACAAAGGGTGGACATCGTTTAAGATGCCGTTGCGGTACCGGGCTTCGCTGTGTTGGCAAAATTGAAGGCCCGGAGCGCTCCGGTTGTTTTTCATGCTCCTTGCATATCAGGCTTTCCTTGAGCGGGCGTAATTCAGCGGTAGAATGCCAGCTTCCCAAGCTGGACGTCGTGGGTTCGAGTCCCATCGTCCGCTCCATTTCTTCCTGACCCTGCATCCACCTTCCTGAAACCCCTATTTTTTTCTTGCAATGCGCATTTTTTTGTGGTAGCTGATGCGAAAATCATCGATCGGTTTGTCTGATGAGTGGGCTTCTGCCCACTTTTTTTTTCCGATTTTCGTGAAGGCGGCATGAACCCATGACTGAACCCGTACCGGAATACCGGGAAACGATCCGGCAGTTTGCCGAGACCGTGGCGGAGGCCGAAGGCCTGGAGCTGATCGATGTGGAATGCAACCGGATGAAATCACGGTGGCTGGTGCGGATATATCTGGACAAGGAGGGCGGGGTGACGCTCGATGACTGCGCCGGGATCAGCCATCAGCTGGGAGACATTCTGAACGTGCACGACGTCCCGCCGGGCCCCTATAACCTGGAGGTTTCCTCGCCCGGCCTGGATCGGCCGCTGGTCCGGGACAGGGATTTCGTGAAATACAGGGGGCACCGGGTGGATATCCGCCTGCATCAGAAAATGGAAGGCATCCGGCATTTCCGGGGCAGACTGACCGGTTTTCTCGAGGAGGAGGGTCAAAAAATCCTGACCATTGAGGTTTCGGGAAAGACCTACCGGATCCCGAAAGACATGATCGCCAAGGCGCGTCTCGAGTATGAATTCAAGGATCGTTAACGGATTTTCGCGATAACAGGACGGGAGGATGGTTGAATGTTTCCGGAACTCAAACGCCTGATTGAACAGATGGGCAAGGACAGAGGCATCGACAAGAGCATCATCGTCGAGGCCCTGGAGGCGGCCATGCAGAATGCCGCCCGCAAAAAGCTGGGGATGCGCGTCGACATCGAGGCCCACTACAATGAAGATGCGGGGGAAATCGAGGTTTTCCAGTTCAAGACGGTGGAAGAAAAGGTCATCGACCCCGACATGCAGGTTTCCCTGGAGGAAGCGAGACAAGCTCTCGACCCGGATGCGGAACCGGGGGACAGCCTCGGCATCAAGATCGACACCAGCACCTTCGGCCGGATCGCCGTCCAGACGGCCAAACAGATCATCATCCAGCGGGTCAAGGATGCGGAACGCGACAACATCTATGAAGAGTACAAGGACCGCGTCGGAGAACTCGTGAACGGCTTCGTGCAGCGGTTCGACGGGGGCAGCATCATTGTCAACCTGGGGCGCGCAGAAGGCGTGATCCCCGTGTCCGAACAGATCTTCCGGGAGACGTACAAGCGGGGGGAGCGGATCCGGGGGTATATTTTCGATGTGAAGAAAATCAGCAAGGGGCCACAGATCATCCTGTCCAGAACCCACCCGAGCTTCCTCAGGGCACTCTTTGAAGTGGAGGTTCCCGAGATTTCCGAAGGCTTGATCGAAATTGTCAGCGTTGCCCGGGAACCCGGCAAAAGAGCCAAGATCGCCGTCAGGACCAGGGACAAGGACATCGACCCGGTCGGGGCCTGCGTCGGCATGCGCGGGTCCCGCGTGCAAAGCGTCGTCCAGGAGCTGCGCGGCGAAAAGATCGATATCGTTCCCTACTTGGAGGACCAGGCAAAATACGTCAGTTCCGCCCTTTCCCCGGCCAAGGTGAACCGTGTTCTGATGGACGAAGAGAACCGCGCCATGGAGGTCATTGTCCCCGACGATCAACTGTCGCTCGCCATCGGGAAGAACGGCCAGAATGTCCGGCTGGCCGTAAAACTGAGCGGCTGGAAGATCGATGTGAAGAGCGAGTCCATTGCCGCCTCACAGGAGGAAGAGGGACACCGGGCACTGCTGAAGATCCCGGGCATTGACGAGGCAACGGCCGAACAGCTGTTCAGCCAGGGATTAAAGAGCATCGCCGCCATTGCAACGGCGGATTCGGCGTCCCTGTCATCGATTCCCGGGATCGACGGGCAGCGGGCGGCAGACTGGATCGAAGAGGCAGGCAGAATCATCAGCCAGGAGAATGTTGCGGCGGACCGCAAGCCATGAATCACCTTGAAAGTTCAATTTGAAGATTTGAAGACAACCGGGGCAACGCGCTGACCCGGTGGGGGGCTGAGCATGTCTAAAAAAAGAGTTTATGAGTTAGCCAGGGAAATGGGCATCGAAAACAAGGATCTGATCGCTCGTCTGGAAAAGCTGGGCATTACCGTCAAATCCCATTCCAGCACGCTGGAAGATGCGGACGTGGGGCGGGTGCAAAGAGACATGCTGTCCGGCGAACCGCATGAACTGGTTGAAAAACGTATCAAATCAACCGTGATCCGGAGAAGGACCGTGCGCCCCGCGGCGGTCGAGGAAGAGCCGGCCCCTGCGGAAGAAAAGGCGGCTGCCGAACCGATCCGCGAAGAGAAGACGGAACAGAAGGAAGAGGCCCCCAAAACCGGCGCAAAACCTGAAAAGGCGGCGCAGGCCGCTGCGGCGCCGGAAACCGTTCCGGCAGGAGCGCTCCCACCGCAGGCAGATGTGACCGCTAAAAAACCGGAAATCCCTCCGAAACCGGCCGCTGCCCCTTCGGCCGATTCCGCGAAGCCCGCGGAAAAGGCCCCTGTCGAGATCAAGGCGCCCCCTGCTCCGGGGCCGCCCTCCCCTGCCAGGCCGGAGATCAAAAAAGAGACCCTGAAACCGCCTACGGGAAAGAAGCCGGCTCCCCAGGAGACGGGCAGAGGCCCGGCCGAGGACAGGAAGGAGATCTCGAAAAAGCCCGAGCTCAGAATTGTCAAGGACCTTCTGGTACCCAAGGTGGGACCGCCCGCCCGCAAGGAAATCGATAAGGGCAAGAAAAAGGGCATCAAGGCACCCGTTGAAGTGCTCATCGGCGATAAAACGGCGGTTCGCAAAAAGACACAGATCAAAAAGGTATTCGACAAGAAGGGCCGCTTTGAAACGCTCGAGCGGGACGACAGGACCGCCAAGTGGAAAGAAGACAAAAAAGCGGCGGCTGTCAAAATGAAGAAGACTGAAATCACGGTACCGAAAGCCATCAAAAGGCGAATCCGGGTGGGCGAGGCCATTGCCGTCGGCGAACTGGCCAAGAAAATGGGCGTCAAGGCGGGCGAGTTGATCTCCAAGCTGATCGGGCTGGGATTAATGGCCACCATCAACCAGGCCATCGATTTTGAGACGGCATCGCTGATGGCCGGGGAATTCGGATACCAGGTCGAATCGTCCATGACCGAATATGAAGAGCCGGTCCAGAAGACGGAAGCGTCACCGGAAAACCTGAAAGCCCGGGCGCCGGTCGTCACGATCATGGGACATGTGGACCACGGCAAGACATCCCTGCTCGATGCCATCCGGCAAACCAACGTCATCGGCGGGGAAGCCGGCGGGATCACCCAGGCCATCGGCGCCTATCACGTGCACATCAAGGATCGCGACATCGTCTTTCTGGACACGCCGGGGCACGAAGCCTTTACGGCCATGCGGGCCCGGGGGGCTCAGGTCACGGACATCGTCGTTCTCGTGGTCGCGGCGGATGACGGCGTCATGGGCCAGACCGTGGAAGCCATCAATCACTCGCGCGTCGCCGGGGTGCCGATCATGGTGGCGATCAACAAAATCGACAAGCCCGGGGCCGACCCTGAAAAAATAAAACAGGCCCTGACCGAGTATCATCTCGTTCCGGAAGCCTGGGGCGGCGACACGATCTTTGCCGAAGTGTCGGCCAAAAAGAAGCTGGGCATCGAGGAACTGATGGAGATGATCCTCCTCCAGGCGGACATCATGGAGCTGAAGGCCGATCCGGAGCGTGCCGCCCGGGGCGTCGTTATCGAGGCGAAACTGGACCGGGGACGCGGGCCGGTGGCGACCGTCCTCATCCAGGAAGGGACTCTGCGGGAAGGTGATGCCTTCGTCTGCAAAACGGAGTCCGGCAGGGTGCGGGCCATGATCAACGACCAGGGACATCGGGTGAAGGAAGCGGGACCTTCCATGCCGGTGGAGGTCATCGGGTTTTCCAAGGTCCCCCCGGTGAGCGCGGAATTTGTCTGCGTGGATGACGAAAGAAAAGCCCGCAACATTGCCGATTTCTGGATCCGGAAGGAACGGGAGCGCGAGCTTTCCGCCTCTTCGAAAATCACCCTGGAACAGCTTTACGAAAAGATCAAAGAAGGGACCAAGGACCTCAACATCATCATCAAGGGAGATGTTCAGGGTTCCATTGAAGCCCTGGCGGAGTCCCTGAACAAGCTGAGCACGCCCGACATCAAACTGAAGATCATCCACAGTTCGACGGGAGCCATTACGGAAACGGATGTGATGCTGGCATCGGCGTCCAATGCCGTCATCATCGGCTTCAACGTGAGGCCGGACAGCCGGGTTGCCGAAATCGCCGAGCAGGAGGGGGTCGACGTCAAGCTGTATGACATCATCTACAACGTCATCGCCGATGTCAAGGCGGCCATGGAAGGGCTGCTCGAGCCCGTTTATCGCGAGGTCGTGCAGGGCCGGGCGGAAGTGCGCAACCTGTTCAAGATCTCAAAGGTCGGGACGATCGCCGGCAGCTATGTTCTGGACGGCAAGATCACGAGGAATGCGAACCTCAAAGTGGTCCGGGACGGTGTGGTGGCCTATGACGGAAAAATCGCTTCGCTGAAAAGGCTCAAGGATGACGCCCGGGAGGTGACCGCGGGCATGGAATGCGGCATCGGGATCGAGAATTACAACGATATTCATGTCGGGGACATTCTGGAGTCCTACATCCAGGAGAAGGTCGACCGGAAACTGTAGCCCGCCGTTTTTCAGAACCGGACAGGAGACTGGGGAATGGTTGTCGGATCAGGCGTGATCGAGTTGTGGATTCCCGAGAGCGGTTCCCTCAAGGAAAAAAGGGCCGTCCTGAAAAGGATTTTAAAAAAGACGCAGAATGAGTTCAACGTCTCGATCGCCGAAGTCGGGGACAACGATCACTGGCGGCGGGCGAAAATCGGTTTCGCCGTCGTCGGAAATGACCGGCGATTCATCAATGCCAAAATCGATCACATTCTGAACTTTATCGACCGGCTCAAACCGGCCGAGGTGGTCTCTTCCAAATTCGAAATCGCCGTTCTTTCCGATGCGACGGGCTTTGACGGTACGGAAACGGGTAAATATGACGACTTTCAAAAGGGCTGACCGGGTCGCCGATCTCATCAAGGCGGAACTTTCAGACATTCTGCTGAAGCAGATCCGGGACCCGCGGATCGGATCGATCACGATTACCGGCACAAAGGTCACCGACGATCTTCGCCTGGCGAAGGTTTTCTTTGTCGCCATGGGGAAAGACGCCGTCGATCCCGAAATTCAGAAGGGTCTCGAAAAGGCGACGGGATTTCTGAAGCGCGAACTGGGAAAGCGGTTGCAGCTGCGCTTTGTCCCGGATCTCATCTTCAAGGTGGATCCGTCCTTCGCCTACGGACACCGCATCGACCGGCTGCTGTCCCAGATCCACGGGGAAACGGAGGACCATGATCGAAAGGATCCATGATATCATCCGCGGCAACGGGAGCTTCCTCATCACCGCCCACGAGCGGCTGGACGGAGACGCGCTGGGCTCCGAACTGGCCCTTTCCGAGATGCTGATCAACCTGGGGAAGAAGACCGTTGTCTACAACCAGGACCGGACCCCCGGAAACTATCAATTTCTCCCGGGTTCCGAAGCGATCCGGAACCGGCTGCCCGACACCGGAAATTTTGACGTTGCCTTCGTTCTGGACTGCAGCGAACTGGAGCGGGTCGGAGAAGAGGCCGGGAAGATCCGGCAGATCAAAACGATGGTCAACATCGACCACCATGTTTCGAACGGCGGCTTCTGCGAGGTTTCGCTCATCGATCCCCGGGCGAGCTCCACCGGCGAGCTGCTATTCAGAATCATGGCCGCGGCGGATATTCCGCTCACACGCGGGATCGCCACCAATCTTTATGCCGCCATTCTCACGGACACGGGCGGATTCCGTTACGGCAACACCACCCCGGAGAGTTTCGCAGCGGCGGGGCGGCTGCTGGAAAGCGGGGCAAGCCCCCAGTGGATCTCCGAAAACGTTTACGAAAACAATCCCGTCGTCAAGATCCGGCTTCTGTCCAAGGTGCTCGAGACCCTGGCTTTCGACTGCGACGGCCGGGTCGGGTCGATGGTCGTATCCCGGGAAAGTCTCGAAAAAACGGGCGCCCTGCCGGAACATACGGACGGTTTCGTGGACATGCCGCGCACCGTTCAGGGTGTGGAGATGTCCATTCTGTTCAGTGAATTGCCGGACGGGCACTTCAAGGTCAGCATGCGCTCGAAGGGAAGTTTCAACGTGGAGCGCATCGCCAGGGCTTTCGGAGGGGGCGGGCATCTCAACGCCGCCGCCTGCCGCGTGAAGGGGGACATATCGACCGTCCGGCGACGCGTCCTCGATGAAATCGATGCTGCACGCTGATCCATGAACGGACTGGTCATCATCGACAAACCGTCCGGGAAAACGTCTCACGACGTCGTTGCGGAGATTCGGGCGATCCTCGGCATCCGAAGGGTCGGCCATACCGGGACCCTCGACCCGCTCGCCACGGGAGTCCTGCCGATCTGCATCAACGAGGCCACCAAGATGGTCCCCTTCTTTGAGAATCACAGCAAAGACTACCGGGCAACGATGCTTCTGGGGATCAAAACGGACACGCTGGACCTGGACGGCAGCATCGTCGAACGGCGAAATCCGCAGGTGCGGACCGAGGACGTCGAGAAGGCCTTCGGGGAATTTGTCGGCGTCATCGAGCAGGTCCCGCCGCAATACTCCGCCGTCAAGTTTCGCGGGAAACCCATGTACCAGTGGGCCAGAAAGGGGATCACCGTTGCCGCGCACCGCCGGAAAATCGAAATCTTTGCATTGGCCATTCAGGAAATGGCGCTCCCCTATGTGACATTCACCGTGTCCTGTTCCAAGGGAACCTACATCCGGGCCCTCTGCGCCGACATCGGGGACAGGCTCGGGCCCGGCGCGTGCCTCTCCGCCCTGCGCAGGACGAGGAGCGGCTCTTTCGGCGAAGAATCGGCTCTGACGCTAGACGGGAAAGATCCGGAGCGGAAACAAAACCTGCTGCAAGCGCGCATGATCCGCATGGCCGACACCCTGCCGGAGATGCCTTTCATTCGGGTCGACGACCCGTTGACAAGAAAAATACAGGCCGGCAACCAGCCGACGGCGGAGATGATGAAACCATACGATATTCCTTTTCTTGCAAGGGGAGATATGGTAAAGATTCTGGTCGAAGGCAACGGTCTTGTGGCCATTGTCAAGGCGCTCCACCCTTCCGGTTCCGTGGCATCGCTGGACGGAAAGCAGCAATTGTTCGAGATCCTGAGGGTCTTCACCGGCCGGAACTGACCCGCGAACCGCCGGGGCAGGGCCGGATGCACGGGTGAAGGGGAGCATTCACAAACAAGGGAGTTTTATCGAAGGGAGGAAAAATCAAAGTGTTGGATGTCGAAAAAAGAAAAGGGATTATCAGCAATTTCCAGCTGCACGCCGGAGACACGGGATCGCCGGAAGTCCAGATCGCACTCCTCAGCGCGCGAATATCCTATCTGACGGACCACTTCAAAGAGCACAAGAAGGATCACCACTCCCGCAGAGGCCTTCTGAAACTGGTCGGGCAGAGGCGGCGGCTTCTCGATTATCTGAAAAAGAAGGATGTCGAGCGTTACCGAAACGTGATTCAGCGTCTCGGACTCAGAAAATAACCCGGACGAGCGGCTAACGGCTAATGGTTGAAGGCAAAGGGTAAAATCGATCCGATCCCCCGGCTGCACGGCGCTGTTTTGCGAATTTGCCGTCAGCCATGCGCCTTTAGCCCTTCGTCACGACACAATGGGAAGGAAAAACGAAATGAAGAATGTATTCAGTACGGAATTTGCGGGGAGAGCCATCTCCCTGAAAGCGAACTATGTTGCGGCCCAGGCGGACGGCGCGATCCTCGCCACGTACGGGGACACCGTTGCCCTGGTGACGGCGGTTTCTCTGAAAACCGGCAGGGAAGGAATCGATTTCATGCCCCTGACGGTGGACTACCAGGAAATGACCTATGCGGCGGGGAAATTTCCCGGCGGGTTCTTCAAGCGGGAGGGGCGCCTCAATGAACGGGAGGTTCTGACTTCCCGGATCATCGACCGCTCGATTCGTCCCCTCTTTCCCAAGGGCTACACCTTTGAAACACAGCTCATCGCGACGCTGCTTTCCGTGGACAATGAAAACGACGGCGGTGTGGCGGCCATGCTGGCCGCCTCCGCAGCCCTGGAGATCTCCGACATCCCCTTCAAAGGGCCGATCGCCGGTGTGCGCGTCGGGCGTCTGGAAGGAAGTCTCGTCTGCAATCCCTCCCAGGAGGCCATGAAGCAGAGCGACTTCAACCTGTTCCTGGTCGGGAGAAAAGTTCCATCTCCCGCCGGCGGCTACGATGTCAATCTCGTGATGCTGGAAGGAGAAGCCGGCGAGGTGGACGAAGATGCGCTGGTGGACGCAATCAATTTCGGGCTGGAAAATCTCCGGCCCGTCATCGAACTGCAGGACCGCATGCGCGAGGCCATCGGCCGCGAAAAGAGGGCCTTTACACCGGCCGCTCTGGACGAGGGGCTGGCTTCCCGGATCACGGACGCAGCGCGGCCGGCCTTTGAGGAAGCCTACCGCCTCCCCCGAAAGCAGGAGCGATACGGCCGGCTGGATCAGATCCGCGGGGAGGTCATTGCCGCACAGACCGCGGAAGACCCGTCCCTGAAGGGGACGGTTGCCGCCGTTCTGGAAAACATCGAGCGGCGGGTCGTCCGGAACATGATCATCGGGGAGAGAAAAAGAATCGACGGCCGCTCCGCGGCGGAAATCCGCCCGATCAGCTCGGAAGCGGGCATCCTGCCCCGCGTTCACGGGTCGGCGCTCTTCAACCGGGGTGAAACGCAGGCCCTGGCCAGCGTGACCCTGGGAACGTCGTCGGACGAACAGCGGATGGACTTTGTCAGCGGCGAAGAGAGACGGGCCTTTCTCCTGCACTACAACTTTCCCCCTTACTGCGTAGGCGAGGCAAAACCGCTCCGCAGCCCGGGCCGCCGGGAGATCGGCCACGGGAACCTGGCCCGCAAGGCCCTCTCGCCCGTCCTTCCCGCGGCGGAGGTTTTCCCCTACACGATCCGGATCGTCTCCGAGATCCTCTCGTCCAACGGATCTTCCTCCATGGCCTCGGTTTGCGGCGGGAGCCTCGCGCTCATGGATGCCGGCGTTCCGGTGAAGGCCACGGTGGCGGGCATCGCCATGGGGCTGCTCAAGGAGGGCGACGATGTCGTGGTTCTCTCTGATATTCTGGGCGATGAGGACCACGCCGGGGACATGGATTTCAAGGTCTGCGGCACCCGCAAGGGCGTCACGGCCATGCAGATGGATATCAAGATCGACGGCCTGACGGAGAGCATTCTGAGAAAGGCCCTGGCACAGGCCCGGGAGGGCAGGCTGCACATCATCGGCAAGATCGAGGAGACCCTGAGCGCGCCGCGGGAGGACATATCCGTTTACGCCCCGCGAATCACGACGGTGAAAGTCAGACCGGAAAAGGTGAGAGACGTCATCGGATCGGGCGGCAAGAACATCCGCCAGATCGTGAGCGAAACGGGCGTCACCATCGACGTGGAGGACGACGGCACCGTAACGATCGCCTCCAGCGACGCCGATGCGGCCGCGCGGGCCGTGGCCATGGTCAAGTGGCTGACGGAAGATGCCGAGATCGGCAAAATCTACGTCGGCACGGTGAAGAAAGTGGTCGATTTCGGCGCATTCGTGGAGATCCTGCCCGGCACGGAAGGGCTGGTGCACATCTCGCAGCTGGCCAAGGAAAGGGTCAACAAGGTGACCGACATCCTCCAGGAAGGAGACGAAGTGACGGTCAAGGTCCTCGAGATCGACAAGCAGGGGAAAATCCGTTTGAGCAGGAAGGAAGCGCTGGGTGCCGCTGTATCGAAAAACGGTCCTCGATAACGGGATTCGAATCATCTCTGAAGAAATCGATCACGTCCGGTCCGTTTCCATCGGAATCTGGGTGCAGTGCGGATCCCGACACGAAGACCGCGAAACGAACGGCATGGCCCATTTCATCGAGCATATGATGTTCAAGGGCACTCGGAACCGGTCGGCCTTCGACATCGCCGCGGCCATCGATTCCGTCGGCGGCGTGATGAATGCCTTTACCGGCAAGGAGCTGACCTCCTTCTACATCAAGATCCCGGATTACCATCTGGACATGGCCATCGAACTGCTTGCGGACATCTTCCGGAACTCCCTTTTCGACCCCGGGGAAATCAGCAAGGAAAAATCCGTCGTGCTTCAGGAAATACACATGCTGGATGATTCGCCCGACGACTACATTCACGACTTCTTCGAGGAAAAATTCTGGAAAGACCACCCCCTCGGCTATCACGTCCTGGGAACCAGGGAGCGGGTCGAACGGTTCGACAGGGCGTCCGTCCTGTCCTTCCTGACTCCCCGGTACCGGGGGCAGAACCTTGTTTTGACCGCCGCCGGCCGCCTGAAACACGAACACTTGGTCGAAATGGTCAGCCGGTCTCTCGGCACGATGCCGAAGGAAGCCCTCCGAAACGGGACCGGCAGCCCGGAGGTATCCGGGGGGATCACCGTCCTGGACAAAGACCTGGAACAGGTTCACATGGTGCTGGGATGCCCCGCCCCCTCCTCCCTGAGTCCCCGGCGCTATGCGAGCTTTGTGATGAACGCCGTCCTGGGCGGCAGCATGAGCTCCAGACTCTTCCAGGAGATCCGGGAGAAGCGGGGACTGGCCTATGCCATCCATTCCTACCTCACCCCATACACGGATGCCGGCATGCTGGGGATTTATGTCGGAACGGGCGAAGCCCACGTCCGGGAGGTTGTGGGCGTGATCCTGGACGAACTCATGCGGCTCACCCGCGACCCCCTTTCGGAGCGGGAACTGCATTCCGCCAAGGAACTCATCAAGGGGAACTTCCTGCTGAGCATGGAAAGCACCGACAACCGGATGACGCGGCTGGCCAAGAACGAAATTTACTTCAGCAAGGACATCCCGGCGGAAGAGGTGATTGCCGGTATCGATGCGGTGTCCACGGATGAGATCCGGACGCTGGCCGGCGAGCTCTTCAATCCGAGCGTCATCGGCCTCGCCGCGATCGGGCGGATATCGGAACACGATCTGGCGCTGTCGGTGCTGAGCGGTTGAACCCATCTCCGGCGCGATGAGATCCCGAGGATCATCGATTGCATGATCGAGGAAATCAGCATACCCGTCCAAAGACTGGCGGCACATGACGATTTGCCCCTTCCGCGTTACATGACGGAGCACGCCGCGGGAATGGATATTTATGCCGCTGTTGAAGGCGAAGTGGCGATCCCGCCGGGCGGCCGGCGAATGATTCCCACGGGACTTGCGATCGCCCTGCCGGAAGGCTACGAGGCCCAGATCCGGCCCCGCAGCGGGATCGCCATCCAGAATGGCGTGACGCTCGTCAATGCGCCCGGAACGATCGACGCCGATTACCGGGGTGAAATCAGGATTCTGATGATCAACCACGGCGAAAAACCGTTCCCGGTCAGGCGGGGCGACCGGATTGCCCAAATGGTGATCCAGCGCGTCTGCCGCGTGACGTGGGATGTCTCCGGGAAACTGGCTTCGACCGGCCGCGGAGAGGGGGGATTCGGCCATACGCGATGAGCGCGAGATCTTTGGAGAGGGTTGAAGAGGATCATGTCCCATGAAAAAGCATAAGGTCAATAAGACGATCCGCGAGATCAATGAAAAAATCAGACAGGGCAAGGCAGTCGTCGTCACGGCAGAGGAGATGATCGACATCGTGGAACGGCGCGGGGATGTCGATGCGGCGCGCCACGTGGATGTCGTGACGACGGGAACCTTTTCGCCGATGTGCTCCTCGGGCGCGTTTCTGAACGTGCAGCACACGGCCCCGCGGATCAAAGCCACCAAAGTCTGGCTGAACGATGTTCCGGCTTACGGCGGGATCGCCGCCGTGGACTGCTATATCGGAGCCACGGAGGTCGTCGAGGGAGACCCCCTGAACAGCGTCTATCCCGGTGAATTCAACTACGGGGGCGGGCACGTTATCCAGGATTTTGTCGCCGGCAACGTGATCCGGCTGCGCATGGAGGGATACGGCACGGATTGCTACCCGGCGCGCAAGCATGAAAAGAACATCACCATCCATGATCTGCGCGATGCGATCCTCTTCAATCCCAGAAACGCCTATCAGAACTACAGCTGCGCCGTGAACATGTCCGACAGGACCATTTACACCTACATGGGGATGCTCCGCCCCCGCATGGCCAATGCCAACTACGCCACATCGGGACAGTTGAGTCCGCTCTTCAACGACCCCTTCTACAGGACCATCGGTCTGGGAACCAGGATCTTTCTGGGCGGAGCCCAGGGCTTCGTCGCCTGGCCGGGAACCCAGCACAATCCGAACGTTCCCAGAAGCAGAAGCGGCACCCCCCGGGAGGGAGCGGGGACCATTGCGACCATCGGGAACCTGAAGGAGATGAGCCCGGAATGGCTCGTCGGCGCGAGCATGCTGGGTTACGGGGTTTCCCTCTATGTGGGAATCGGCATTCCCCTCCCCGTCATCAATGAAGAGATGGCCCGCTATACGTCGGTAAAAGACGAGGAGATCGCAACCCAGATTTATGATTACAGCATGGACTATCCGAAGGGATCGCCGAAAAGTCTGGGCCAGGTTACATACAAAGAGCTGCGGAGCGGAACCATTGTCCTGAACGGAAAAAAGGTGGCCACTGCACCGCTCTCCAGCTATTACAAGGCCAGGGAAATCGCCAATATCCTGAAGGAGTGGATCGAGCGCGGGGATTTCCTGCTGGGTGAGGCACAGATGCTCCTTCCCTCCATGCAGGATTAAAAAAAATATTTTTTTCATGTTGTAAAAAAAGAACTCTTGAAGTATGATGCAAGTACATAGGAGGGGTTGGAGGGGAATAAGGCGTTCACTGCCGGGGCGGCAACGATCCGTTGTGCCGCTTCCCGTCCGCTTTTTTACATCCCCAGATCAGGGTGTCCGCCGGAGATGCCGGAAATGAAGGTCGGTCGCTATTTAGCCATGTTCGTCCTTGTCATGGGGTTTCTGATCGCCTTCGGCAACCGCGGCATCGTCGACAACTTCATGATGAGAGAGAAACGGGCCGCCCTGAAAAAAAACAACCAGGAAATCACCCGGGAAAACAGAGAACTGAAGAAAACGATATTGCTTCTGAGAAGCGAATTGCCCTATATCGAAATGGTCGCGCGAAAAGAGCTGGGCATGGTCCATAAGGGAGATCTGGTTTATCGGTTTTCCCAGTAGCCTGTGCCCGCCTTGGATGCTCACCTCGTGAACTCGGTGATTCTATGGCTACAATGAAGGAACTGTTTTCAGGTCTCAAGATGCCCGCGAAGTTCGGCGGGAGGCTGGGTTCGCTCCCCCTGAACGATCTCTTTTCACGAAAGAAACAGCTTGTCGGTCTGGACATCGGATCCAGCTCTCTGAAGCTCGCCGAAATCCAGGAAAACAGGGACGGCTACCTTCTCAGTCACTTTTCCCGAATCCCGCTGGAAAAAGGCATCATCGAGGACGGCATTCTCATCAGGCCCGAAGCGCTCGCGGAGAAAATCAAGCTTCTCTTCAAAGATGCGGGCCTGACCCGCAGAGGCATTGTCACCTCCCTGTCGGGAAACGCAGCCATTGTCAAAAAAGTGACCCTGCCCTCCATGGAAGAGGCAGAACTGCGCGACCTGATTCGTGACGAAGCGAGCAAATACCTGCCCTTTGACAACATGGACGACGTCAACTTCGATTTCCAGGTCCTGGGGCCCAATGAATTCAACCCTAATCAGATGGAGGTCATCCTCGTCGCGGCGAAAAAAGATGTGGTCGAAGGGTTCACCGACGCCATCGAGAGCGCGGGGCTGTCCCCATACATCATGGACGTGGACACATTTGCCCTGGAAACCATGTATGAGGCCAATTACGATATTGACGAGGACATTATCGTGGCGATGATCAATATCGGGGCAAGCATCACCAACATCAACGTGGTGAAGGGCAGCGCTTCGCTTTTCACGAGGGACTTTGCGCTGGGCGGCAATTCGCTGACGGAGGCCATACAGGCGAAGCACGGTGTGACCTTCGAGGCAGCGGAAAGAATGAAGATCGAAGGCCCCGAGGGAGACGACCTGACCCGAAAGACCTTCCGGGAGAGCCTGCTCGACTATGCCGATCCAATCTGTGCGGAGATCGTGAGATCCATCGATTACTTCCGATCCATCTCCGGAGGCGAAACCATCAAGCAGGCCCTTTTGTCCGGCGGTACGGCCAATCTTCCCGGCCTTGCCGGATCCCTGTCCGGGAAACTCAGCATCGGCACGGAGGTGATCGATCCTTTCCGGAAAATCGACTACAACCGGAAAAAGTTCGCACCGGAGGACATGCAGGACATCGGCCCCATGGCAGCAGTCGCTGTCGGCCTGGCTTTGCGCAAGATAGGTGATAAATGATCAAGATCAATCTTCTTCCGTACAAGGAAAAGGAAAAAAAGGCGACCATGGCCCGCCAGGCCGTGCTTGTTCTTTTCAGTTCATTGATCTTTCTCCTTCTCATTGCCGCCGTGCACATCTTTTTCAGCCAGAGCATCCGCAGCCTGCAAAAAGATGTGAAAGCCAGGGAGGCCCGCCTGGCCGAGTTGAAAAAAGTCATCGGAGAAATCGACACGATCAAAGTCGAGAAGAACACCCTGGAGAAAAAACTGGGTGTCATCAAACGTCTGGATGAAGACCGCCTCTATCCCGTGAGGATGCTGGATGAGATCAACCAGATCATCCCTCCCAAGGATCTCTGGCTCAATAAAATTTCGGAGACCGGGGGGAACCTGAACATCGAGGGCATCGGCCGGGACAACATCGCAGTGGCCCTCTTCATGAAAAGCCTCGAGACGTCGAAGCACATTCAGTCGGTGGAACTGGTTTCCTCAAAACAGGTGGACATCTCGGGGTTGAAGCTGCAGCAGTTCACCCTTTCCTGCGTGAAAAAGAGGTCCTGAGCCATGGCCGTCTCGCTTGATTTGAAAAATTTATCCCCCCGGGTGATGGCGCTGCTCGTCCTGGTTGCATTCGGAGTGGTCGGTTATTTCTACTATTTCTTCTTTCTGCAGAACGCAATCAAGGAGCGGGCGGATCTGCAGACCCGGCTGGCGGGGCTTCAGCAGGAAGTCGGCGAGAAGGAGCGGATCGCCCAGCAGAAGACCCGGTTCCTGAAAGAGGTGGCTGACCTCAAGGAGGCCTTTCAGTCCGCCCTGACCAAGCTTCCGGACAAACGGGAAATCCAGCCGCTCTTCCAGCAGGTGGCCTCCCTGGGCAAGGCGACGGGAATGGATTTTCTCCTCTTTCAGCCCAAACCGCCCGAGCCTCCGGCTGCGGACAAGGCGCCAAGCGTCAAGGACAACCTCAAACCGTCCGATCAGCGCGTGGAGCAAAAGCCCGCGGCCGGGCAGGCGCCCTCCCCGAAAGCGCCTCCCGCGAAGACGCCGGAACCCGAAAAGTTCTACGAGGATGTCCCGATCACGGTCTCGCTCAACGGGCAGTTCCACAACACCCTGGCCTTTTTCGCCAAGGTGGCAACGCTCCCCCGGATCATCAATATCGAGAACATCACCATGGGAGAGGGCAAAGACGTGAAGGGAAACGGCCGGATCATCAAGACGGACTGCGTGATCAAAACCTACATGTTTGTCGACAAACAGCGATGAAAAAAGAACAGGGCATCATGAGAAAAACGACGGGCCTCATCATCATGGGTGCGGGCCTGCTTTGGGCCGGGTTCCTGGCGCCCGGTCTGCCGTGCGAAGCGCTCGCGGCGGATCAGCCGGGGGAAAAAACAGCCGCGCCGGCGACAACACCACCCGCGGCAGCTCAAGCCGCCGCACCTGCCGCGCCCGCTGCGACACCTCCGGCGGCAGTGCCGGCCACGCCACCGGCCACGGCAGCTGTTGCGCCACCGGCAGCGCCACCCGCACCAGCGCCCCTTGTCTCAATCTCCACGCCTCCCGCGGTGAAGATCGAGAAGAGCTTTTACTACGATCCATCGGGGAAGAGTGACCCGTTCAAACCCTTCATCGACATGGAGCTGGCCAAGAAGAAAACCGTCGAACTGTCCGTGAACCCGCTGCGCCGGCAGGCGGTCGAGCAGTTCCGGCTCGTCGGCGTCGTCGGCGACGGCAAAGGCAGGCGGGCAATGGTCCAGGACAGCGCGGGGAAATTCTACTCTCTGCTGCCGGGCGCCTACATCGGCATGAACAACGGACGGGTCTCCGAAATCCTTGCCGACCGCATCGTTGTCGATGAAAAAATTCAGACGGACGAAGGAAAAATAAAGCAAAGAAAAATCGTCATCAAGCTACGCCAGGATGAGGGAAAGCCATGAAAAAGAACCGGCCACGGACAGGGATGTTGATCTTGATGGGTCTTGCCATGCTTCTGGTCAGCGCGGGCACGGCGTACGGCGCGTCTGCGGACCCGGCAATGACGGCGGCATCCGGAATTCGGACAAGCCAGGAGGGATCTCTTCAGAACATCGCCTTTGAAAGGCTCCGGGGAAAGGAGCGGGTGGTCCTGATGCTTTCCAGAGTGTCGGGGGCGCTTGCCGAAGACCAGCCCGGCAACATCGTCCTGATCAAGATCGATGACTTCTCCGTTCCGAAGAAACTGCAGCGCCCGCTGGGCGAAGGGGAACTGGACAACCTCGTCCGGGTCGTGCCGGCGCAGAAGACGGAGGCGGGCCGGCCGCAGGCGACGGTCCGGATCGAACTGAGCAAGGCCGTGCCCTATCGCATCGGCCAGGAAGGCCCCAATATCGTTATCGACTTCAACGTGGCGTCCCTGCCCGTCAAAGCTGCGGCCACCGGCCGGACTGCGGCAGCCAGGGAACCGGCAATGAAACCGGCGCCCGCCGCCGGGCAGAAAACCGGGACGCTGCCGGGCGCCCCGCAAAATGCAGGCAAGGAAAAATCCTTGAAGGGAAAGCCCGCCTATCTCACCCAGCCCATCTCTTTCGAGTTTCAGGATGCCCCCATCAAAGGCGTCCTGAAGACGCTCGCCGATGTGGCGGGAGTCAATATCGTTTACGGCGACGACGTCAAGGGAAACCTGACCGTAAGCCTGAACAGGATCCCCTGGGAACAGGCGCTGGACACCGTCCTGGCCGTCAACGACATGACGCGTATCCAGGAAGGCAGCAACATCATCCGGGTCATCACGAAAAACAAGCAGAGCGAACTGGAGAAAAAGGCGGAGGACCGGGAGAAAAAGGAACAGCAGAAGAAGGTGGACCTGGGACAGTTGAAGCAGATCTCCATCGAAGCCAAGATCATCGAGGCAAACACGGGTTTTGTCCGCAAACTGGGCGTGAACTGGGGCGGCGCCTACGCAAATTTTGCCAGGGTTGGCCAGAGCTCCTACCCTTACGGCATCATGGCCGGGACCAACCCGAGCACTGCCGGTTCCACAGGCCTCTCGACCCTGGTGCCGGTCGCGGACGGGATGGGCATCACGAGCACCGGTCTGGCGACGAACCTTCCGATAGCCATTGCCTCTCCCACACTGGGGATTGTCGTCGGCACGGGCAATGCGATCATAACAGCCCAGATTGCGGCCTCTGAACAGACACAGGAAGTCAGATTAATCTCCTCACCCCACGTTGTCATCATGGAAGGCGAGGAGGCCGTCATCAAGCAGGGCGAGGAGATTCCGGTGATCACGCCCGCAACGGCCACCCAGCCGGCAACGGTGACTTACAAGCCCGCGGAGCTGGAGCTGAAGGTCATTCCGAAAATAACCGAGGACGGGCGGGTATCCATGACGATCAACGCCCTGAACAACCGCGCCAACAAGGCGGAAAAGGAGCCGTCGACGGGGAACATGCCGATCTGGACCAACAACCTGAAGTCCAAGGTGGTCGTCCGTGACGGCGACACGATCGTGATCGGCGGCGTCATGAAAACGGAAGAGTCGAAAGGCGTCGCCGGCGTGCCGTGGTTTTACAGAATCCCCGTGCTGGGCTGGCTGTTCAAGACGGAGGATATCGACCGGTCGAAGAGAGAGCTTCTCATCTTCGTGACGCCGAAGATCATCAACACGGCGGCGCTGTAACCGGCAAGAACGAGCGGCCGCCGGCGCAAGGCCTCAACGGCCGGCCGCGGAAGGAATTCATGGATAAGGAGAGGATGATGAACCGAACAAAATCACTGGGGGTCCTGATCATACTGCTGCTCGGCCTGTTCCTCCTCGGCGGCTGCGGCAACAACACGGAGGAAGGTGTTATCGAGGCCGGCGGCGGGACAGTCGTGCTCGCGGCAGCGGACACAACCGTGGCCGATGGAAACAGCACCATCCTCACGGCGACGGTGACGGTGACCCGGAAAGACAGCAAGGGGGTTTACGTCACGGATCATTACCCCGGCCAGGCGGTCACCTTCGTCATCATCTCGAACAACACCGGCGGCACCCTCACCCCCATGAACGGGGGCATTACGAATGCGGACGGCGTGGCCTCGGCGATCTACACGGCGGGGAAACTCAAGAAAGGCCTGGTCGTCCAGGACACCGTCCAGGCGCACATCGCGGGGTATTCCGGACAGATCGTCATCACGAGAACCGGCGTGGAGAGCGGATACACAATCGCCCTGACAGCGGCACCGACCTCCGTGGCGGCGGGGCAGAACTCCGTCATTACGGCCACCGTATCGGCCACGGATCCGGAAAATCCGAGTGCAGGCGGCGTCCCCGTCAGTGGCCAGATCGTCAACTTCTCCCTGGTCGCCAGCAACAGTGGCGGCTACCTCGTCACCGTGAACGCCGTCACCGATGCCTCCGGGAAGGCCACGGCCACGTACACAGCCGGGAGCAGTTCCCCCGGAATCGATGTAACGGACACCGTCCAGGCCAGTGCGGGCGGGTCTACTGCAGTCGTCGCAATCACCCGAACGGAGGGGCAGGGTTACGGAATCACGCTGACGGCAGACCCGGATAAATTTGGCGGCAACTGGCAGGGCCAAACGGTGCGGAGCGTCCTGACAGCAATAGTCACAGGTGAATCCAAAGAGCTCAGCGGCCAGACCGTGACATTCACGATCATCAGCGGCGGCGGCAGCCTTTCCAGCCTGACAGCACGCACAGACGGCACCGGCACAGCCGTTGTCACCTATTCGAGATATATCTCCGAGAATACGGGTACAGGACAGGCAGTAATTTTCGTTGTAATAAAAGCAAGGTTATCAAGCGGAGCGGAAGCGGAAGCCCGAATCGGGATTGGTACATATACGGAAGGGTAGTGAAAGTGCCGAGGCGTCTCTATAGACCGCGGCAGCAAGAATAACTACAACATCCCGTCATCGATTAGCAACGGCAGTCAGGGTCTGGTTCTCACCCCTGACTGCCGTTGACTTTTTGTCGCCCTCATGAATCAAATTCAAGAGTGCTTTCATTTTTTTCTGATTTATCTTTCCCTCGGATTTCCTCCTTGACAGGCCTCAGGCGCTGTGTTAGCGTTCGCCAAATTCCGGCGGGTGGGCCTTCAATCGTCTGAAAACATCGTAAAGACAAGAGCTTATTCATGACAGAACAAACCTCGGCGCTGCCTTCTTTCAGGGTGGGCGACGGCCGGATCGAGCGCATGCTGGATCGGCTTCCCGATTTTTGTGCCGATGCGCTCCTGGTCCTGGACCTGAAGAACATCCGCTATCTGTCCGGGTTCTCGGGGAGCGACGGGGCACTCTTCATCAGCCGGGACCGCTGCGCGCTACTGGTCGACGGCCGCTACACGACCCAGGCCCGAGAGGAGACGTCCGGCCTGGAAGTTCTGGAATACCGGGAAAAGGTCGAGGGGCTCGCGGGCGTTATTGAGAACGGCCGGCCGCAAACGGTCGGCTTCGAGGCGGCGGCCATGACCGTCGAGACGCATACGAAACTGGCGAACCGCCTGGAAAAGACCACGCTGACGCCCCTGCCGGAAACGTTCCGGATGATCCGGGCCGTCAAGACGGAAGATGAAATCGAGAAGATCGGGACGGCGGCCGCGATTGCCACCCGGGCGCTCGCTTCGGTCCTGGAGCGCATCCGGACCGGCATGAGGGAGCGGGACATCGCCGCCGACCTGGACGCCGCCATGATCCGGGAAGGCGCCGAGGCCGTCGCTTTCCCGACGATCGTCGCCTCCGGCCGCAATTCCGCGCGGCCCCATGCACGGCCGGGGTTGCGGGAGATTCAAAGGGGGGACGCCCTGACGATCGACTTCGGGGCCGTCCTGGACGGGTATCATTCCGACGAGACCTGCACCGTCTTTGTCGGCCGGGCCGATGCGCGACAGCAGGAGGTCTACGGGGTCGTCCGGGAGGCCCAGGCAGAGGCCCTGAAGGCCGTCCGGGCCGGAGTGACCTGCCGCGAAATCGACCGGATCGCCCGGTCCCGCATCG
This sequence comes from uncultured delta proteobacterium, assembly GCA_963709485.1. Taxonomy (GTDB): domain Bacteria; phylum Desulfobacterota; class Syntrophia; order Syntrophales; family Fen-1087; genus JAXDBM01. Next base: position 195,566 of record CAVPWE010000001.1, on the reverse strand, counting down.
AGGCGGACGGGCTCGGCGGGTATTTTTCCCACGGCACCGGCCATGGCGTCGGGCTGGATGTCCACGAGTTCCCGCGGATCGCGGCCACGTCGGAAGACGTCCTTGCGGCCGGCATGGTGGTCACGGTCGAGCCCGGCGTGTACATCCCCGGATCCTGGGGCATCCGCATCGAGGACCTTCTGCTCGTCCGGGACGGCGATCCCGCCATTCTGTCGGGAACACCGAAAGCAATTCAAATACTGGAAATATGATTCAGGACAGGTTGACATGAAAGTTTTCCCCGATGATCTTCTTTACAGCCGAGAACACGTCTGGGTGCGGGTGGATGGCGATCTGGCCACCATCGGCATCACGGACTACGCCCAGGAGAATCTGGGGGAGGTCGTGTCCGTCGAACTCCCCGAGGCGGATTCCGAAGTCGAGCAGGACGAACCCTTCGGAGCCGTCGAGTCATCCTCCAAAGGCGTCGTCGAGCTGATCTCCCCGGTCAGCGGGGATGTGATCAGCGTCAACGAGGACATCGTCGACGACATCGGCATCATCAACAGCGACCCCCACGACACGGGCTGGCTGATCATCGTCGAAATGAACGACATGGAGGAGCTGGCCGAACTTCTCGACGCGAAGGGATACAACGACTTCGTCGCCCGGGAGATGGAGGCCGGTTAGATTCCCGTGACCCGCTGGCGACTGCTTCCGTTCACAACGCTGCCGGCCCCGGAGAACATGGCGATCGACGAGGCCGTTTTCCTGGGCTGCCGGCGGGAAGCGTCCGCACCGGCCCTTCGTTTCTATGGCTGGCAAACGCCCGCCGTATCCGTCGGACGTTTTCAGGACATCCAAAGCGAGATCGACCTGGAGGCCTGCCGGCGTCTGTCCGTCCCGGTCGTGCGGCGGCCCACGGGCGGCAAAGCGGTCTTCCATAACGGCGATCTGACCTATGCGCTCGCGGCGGGCGGCCGGCGCCACGGATTCCCGCCGGACATCCTGGGAACCTACCGGATGATCGGCCGCTGCCTGTCCGAGGGGCTTGCGGAGCTGGGCATTCGGGCGCACATGGCCGCGGAGGGACGATCCCGTGAGGACCTTTCGGCGCCGGCCTCCTGCTTTGCCCTTCCCTCCCGTTATGAATTGCTCGTGGACGGGCGGAAGATTTGCGGAAGCGCCCAGGTCCGGTCGCAGGGAATCTTTCTTCAGCAGGGCTCGCTCCTCACCGGCTTCGATGCCCGCCGGACCTGTGAGCTGATGACCCCGCACCATGCGGACCGGGAAGACCGGATTGCCCGGCTGCGGGAATCGGTCACAACCATCGGCGATCGCCTGGACGCCGTCCCGGATATCGGGGAACTGTGCCGGGTCATGCGGAAAGGCTTTGAAACCGTCCTGGGCATCCGTCTGGAGGAGGATCGTCTGACCCGGGATGAGGAGGACATGAAAGCCCGGCTGCAGGAGCGCAAATACGGCAACGCGGACTGGACGCTGTACGGCAAGGAAGCCCCGCCGCCTTCTCCGGACGATTGAGACGCGCTGAACAGGCGGTGAAAAACGATTGCAGGCGGCAAGGCCGTGATCAGAAGTCGAACTCGAGGTAAAATAATGAACGTCAAGAAATGGATCCGAAAGGAAGTCCTGGAACAGCAGGCCTATGCCGCGGATGCGATCGACTGCCGGATCAAGCTGGACGCCAACGAAAATCCCTTCCCCCTGCCCCCTTCCTTGCAGGAAGAGCTTCTGGAGCGCATGCGCGCAGTCCGGCTGAACCGTTACCCGGACGCCGGCGCGCCGCTGATCCGGAAGCGCTTTGCGCGGCACTACGGCGTCGGCGAAGACAGCCTGATGGTCGGAAACGGGTCCGACGAACTGATCCAGGTCCTCTGCGCGGCCCTGGCCCGGCGGGGCGCCCGCCTCCTGATTCCCGTTCCCACCTTTGCCATGTATCGCATATCGGGTCTGAATTACGGATACCGCATCGCCGAGGTTCCCCTGGACGCCGATTTTGACCTGGACGTGAATGCCATGTGCGGGACCATTTCCGAAAAGACGCCCGCCCTGACCTTCCTCAGCTACCCCAACAACCCGACGGGAAACTGCTTCAGCGCCGACCGGGTGGAGGCCATCCTCGACGGGTCGCACGGCATTGTCGTGGTGGATGAAGCCTACTTCAACTTTTCCGGAAAGAGCTTTCTGCCGCACATCGACCGCCGCCACAACCTGGTGATCCTCCGAACGCTGTCAAAAGTCGGCTTTGCCGCCATGCGGATCGGCTTTCTCATCGGTCCCCCCGGCCTGGTCCATGAGCTGGACAAGGTCCGGCTTCCTTACAATCTCAACGCCCTGTCCCAGGTTGCCGCCGGCTTTTTTCTCGATCACGAGAAGGTGTTCATGGAGCAGACCGACGGGCTCATCGGCGAGAGAAAAAGCCTCTGGGAAAAGCTGAAGCGCCTCGCGGGTGTGCAGCCCTGCCGGTCGGACGCGAATTTTATTTTTTTTAGTTGCACTTTCGAAGCCGATGATATATGTAAACAGCTCTTGCGTCAGGGAATTTTGGTCAAGTCGTTCAAATATCCCTCCGGTGGCCGCTCCTACATCCGGGTGACCGTCGGAACGCGCGAAGAGAATGAGGCGTTTATCGAGGCATTAAGAAGCGTCATCGCCAAGTAAGGAGCGTGGTCTAAAACAGGCAACAGGAAAGGGTGGATTACGGCACGGCATTTCGCGCGGCGCCGTACTGCCCTTTTTTTATGCCGACCGGCCGGGACCGGATGCCCCGGGGCAACAAAATGCGTTGCATATTGAAATGTCCATAAATAATAATATCTTATAGAAAGGAGGGAATCGTTTGGAGGTTAAAGTATTCGACAACGACGTCGAAAAAGCATTGAAAATTCTGAAGAACAAGCTTTCCAAGAGCGGCCTGTTCAAAGAGCTGAAACTGCGCCGGGCCTATGAAAAGCCTTCCGTCAAGAAAAAGAGAAAAGCGATCGAAGCCCGCCGACGGTTTGCCAAAGTCCAGCGGCGCAGGAGCGCTTAGGTGCCGACAAAGCCCATGGATGAAAAACAATACCTGGTCGACGCCCTCTCCATCGAGGAATCCTGGCGGATTTTCCGCATCATGGCGGAGTTCATCGAAGCCATTGACGCCCTTTCCCGAATACAGCCCGCGGTGACCATCTTCGGTTCGGCCCGGGTGAAGGCGGAAGACCCCTTTTACAAGAAAGCGGAAATGCTGGCGCGGCGTCTGGCACAGAAGGGATTCAGCGTCATCACGGGCGGCGGCCCGGGCATCATGGAAGCGGCCAATAAGGGGGCGGCGGAGGGCGGCGGCAAGTCCATCGGGATGAACATCCGTCTTCCCTTTGAGCAAAAGCCCAATCCCTATGCGAACATCTCGATTGAATACAAGTATTTTTTCGTCCGCAAGGTGATGTTCGTCAAATATGCGGTGGCCTATGTGATATTCCCCGGCGGCTTCGGAACCCTGGATGAACTCTTTGAAGCATTGACGCTCATCCAGACGAAGCGGATCAAGAGCTTCCCTGTCATCCTCATCGGCAGCGAGTACTGGGGCGGAATGATCGACTGGCTGCGGAACACCATGGTGAAGGAGGACAAGATCCTGGCGGAAGACCTGGATTTCATCAAGATCGTCGATGACCCCGAAGAAGCGGTCCGGCACATCCAGAAATTTGTCATTGTCTGAAATTTCCTTTCGTCCGCAAGGTCTGTGCCCGAAGACCGTTCGAAGCTTCGGGCCATAGACCGGAACAGCCCGATCCATTCATGCTGACCGATGCCATGGAACTGCCGTCTGTCGAAGCGGGGGAGACCCTGGACAAAATTCTCGATGCAATCCGGAAGAACCGGATTGCCCCCTGCTATCTCCTCTACGGCGAAGAAGAATATCTGATCCGGAGCGCCCTGGATCAGATCATTTCATGCCTCCTGCCCCCCGAAGACCGGGATCTGAACCTCTTCCTGATCGATGGCGATCAGGAAGACATCGACCGCCTCTGCGAATCCCTGATGACCGTTCCCCTGCTCCCCGGCCGAAAAGTGGTTGTCGTCAGAAACACCCGCATTTTCCACTCCAAAAAGACATTGCCCGCACTGGTCCGGAAAATCAGCAGCCGGGCGAAGCACGATCCCGCCGGGGCCGCCAGAGACTTCATGACCTTCCTGAGAATTTCCGGATGGCATCTGGACGACCTCAAGGAGGATGGATGGAAAAAGATTTCCGACGAGGCCTGGCGCCGGACAGTGGACGGGGATGACGGATCGGGCAGAGAGTCCTGGCTTCCGGTCATGGTCGCATACGCCGTTCACCGGGGATTGGAGGCCGGGCACGGCGGAGACGAAACCGACCGCCTGAGCGACACCCTTTCCGCCGGTCTTCCCGAAGGGAATTGTCTCATCCTGACGGCCGATGCGGTGGACAAACGGAAGCGAATCTACAGGACCCTGGCCGAAAAGGGGCGCATCCTCCAATTTTCCGAGATCAAAGGCGAACCGAAACTGAAAAACGCCCTGATGCGGACGGCGCGGGACATTCTCAAGGCAAAGGGAAAGACACTGGATAACGACGCCTGGCTGGCATTGGGCAAAAAGACGGGATTTTCGCTCCGGGCCTCCATGTCCGCCCTCGAAAAACTCGTGACCTTCGCCGGTGAAAAAAACAGGATCACGGCGGAGGACGTGGAGGCGGTCGTTGGAAAAACCAGGGAAGAGACGGCCTTTCATCTGACGGCGTCGCTCCTGAAAAAGGACCTGGCCGGGAGCCTCGCAACCCTGAAGGACCTGCTGGACCAGGGGGACCCCCCATTGATGATTCTGGCGATCCTTGCCCGGGAAGTTCGGCTTCTGCTTCATGCCAGGCTGCTTCTGAATTCAGGTCAACTTGCGGCGTACCGGTCCGGAATGGATTACAGCCGGTTTCAAAAAAGCGTTTATCCGGAGATCCAGCAGATGCCCGGCCCTCCGCTTCCCCATCCCTACGTCCTCTATCAGGCGCTGACCCACACCCCCCGTTTCACGGAGAAACACCTCGCCGAACTTCTCGACAGCCTGGTCGATATCGACCTTGCCACGAAGACGTCAGCGAAAGATCTCCGGCTGATGCTGGAGCGTTTTCTGCTCCAGGTCTGCGCTTCCGCTTCACAACCCCCGGACGGAAACAGCCTCAAAGCTTCCTGAAGACGGATTGAATGGCCCTCTGTTTTTTGGAGAGGCGCCGCGAAGGGCCTTTCTTTTTCGTTCCCGAAGGAGCCTGTTCGCGGTCCCCGGGTTCCCCCTCCCGCTCCCCCACAGCATCCCCTCCGGGCCGGTTCACCCCTGTCGCCGTCTCCTGTAGGCGGGCCTCGAATTCCGGCGACGAAATGGCGGGGACGCCCCGGCGGGCGGCAAATGCCGCGATATCGCGGTCCGAAGTGACAACGACCAGGGCCTCCCGCCGGCACTGCACGATCTGTTTGATCAGATCGTCGGCCGTCCGGCCCCGCTGCGAATAGAGGATCGCGATACCCCCGTAGCGATCCCGTTCCACTTCAGGAGAGCCGGTTACCCCGGCATCGAAGACGACGGTTATCCTGTGACCCGTCCGCCTCTTGTATTGCGAGAGGCTCCGGAGCAGGGCATGGCGCCCTTCTTCCAGGCTGATTTTTTCGGACCGCCGGAAGGTATCGGACTGGCGGATCAGGTTGTATCCGTCGATGATCAGGTGCATGATCGGGAAGCCGTGTGAATTTTCTTTTTTGTACGATATTTCACTTCAGGAATCAATTGTAACGATGCGGGGAATGTGTTATAAGGCGGGACAAAGTTGATTTTTGAATCAACTTTGCTTGCCTGAACGCCCCGACTTTGTCCCATATGCCCTCACAGGCATAAAAAATAACGAGGAAAGGAGTAAAATAATGGAAATTAAGAAGATTTGCGTCTTGGGAGCCGGACTCATGGGAAACGGGATCACCCAGGTCTGCGCCCAGGCGGGCTATCAGGTCGCGATGCGGGACATCGAGCAGCGCTTCATCGACGGAGGCATGAAAACGATCACGAAAAATCTCGCCCGCGACGTGGAGAAGGGGAAACGGACGCAGGATGACATGAACGCCGTACTGGGGCGGATCAAGCCCACTCTGGATCTGAAGGAGGCCGCGGCGGGCGCCGACGTGGTTGTGGAAGTCGTCATCGAGGTGATGGACGTCAAGAAGCAGGTCTATAAGGAGCTGGAGCAGATCGTTCCCGCACACTGCCTGTTCTTCACGAACACCTCCGGCCTGAGCATTACCGAGATGGCGTCGATTACATCGCGGCCCGGCAAATTCATCGGAACCCACTTTTTCAACCCCGTGCCGGTCATGCGCCTGCTGGAGATCATCCGGGGCTACGAAACCTCCGACGAGACGCTGGAAGTCGCCAAAGCCTGGGGAAAGAAGATCGGGAAGGAAGTCATCGTGGTGCGCGAGGCCCCGGCCTTTGCCGTCAACCGGATTTTGTGCACCATGCTCAACGAGGCTTTTTTCGCTCTCGACGAGGGGATCGCCACGGCAGAGGACATCGACAAGGGAATGGTCCTGGGATGCAACCACCCCATCGGCCCCCTGGCGCTGTCGGATCTGGTCGGCAACGAAACCCTGCTCCGGGTGATGGAAGGCCTGCACCGGGAACTGGGAGACAAGTATCGGCCGGCGCCGCTCCTGAAAAAGCTGGTCCGGGCGGGACGCTACGGCCGCAAGACCGGGAAGGGCGTCTACGAGTACGGCAAATGACCTGCGAACAGGGACAAACGGTTCGCCGCCTGCAAGTCATTTTTCACCGTTGACGCAAAGCGTTCAGCCTGTCCTAACACGAGCGATTAAAAAGGAGGAAACTGTATGGCAAAAAAAGTTTATGAGGCGGGTGAGAATTACCAGTACCAGCTGCTGATCAAGCATATCCTGGAGACGCCGATGTTTTTCGCGCCTGATCAGGAAATTGTCTACCGCGACAAGGTTCGCCTCACCTACCGGAAAATGTACGAGCGGATTCACCGTCTGGCCAACGGCCTGGAAAAGCTGGGCGTTGGGAAGGGCGACGTGGTCTGCGTCTTCGATTACGACAGCCACCGTTACCTGGAGTGCTTCTACGCCATTCCCATGATGGGGGCGGTGCTGCACACCCAGAACTGGCGCCTGTCGCCGGAGCAGATTCTCTATACGATGAACCATGCGGAAGACAAGATTGTCCTCATCAACAAGGACTTCCTTCCCCTGCTGGAAGCGATCTGGGACAAGCTGACCACCGTCAAGAAGGTCATCCTGATCAGCGACGACGGGGAGAAGCCGGCCTCAAAGGTTCCCTTCGACGGGGAATATGAAGCGCTGCTGGCCGCTTCCGCGGACGCCTACGATTTTCCGGATTTCGACGAGCACACCCGGGCCACCACGTTCTACACGACCGGGACCACCGGGCTCCCCAAGGGAGTTTACTTCTCGCACCGCCAGCTCGTGCTCCACGCCCAGGCGCTTCTGCTGGTCACCGGCTCCTATGACACGCCGGGGCGTTTCCGGTCCACTGACGTCTACATGCCCCTGACCCCCATGTTCCACGTCCATGCCTGGGGCGTTCCCTATGCAGCGACGATGATGGGCGTCAAGCAGGTCTACCCCGGCCGCTACGAGCCGGAGATGCTGCTCCGGCTGATCCTGACGGAAAAAGTGACCCTATCCCACTGCGTGCCGACGATCATCCAGATGCTCGTGGGCAGCCCGGTGGCCAAGAAAGTCGACCTGTCCAAGTGGAAGGTCATCATCGGCGGCGCCGCATTGACGAAAAGCCTGGCCCTTGCCGCCATGGAGCTGGGGATCGAGATCTACGCCGCCTACGGCATGTCGGAAACCTGTCCGCTTCTGACCATCGCCAACCTCAAGCCCCGCATGCTGGCCGAACCAAAGGACAAGCAGGTCAACACCCTGATCCGGACCGGCCTGCCGGCGCCCCTGGTTTATGCGCGGCTGATGGGGCCGTCCGGCCAGCTCCTGCCCCATGACGGCGAAACCACGGGCGAGCTGGTGGTCCGGGCCCCCTGGCTGACGGAAAGCTACTTCAAGGACCCAGAGCGCACCAAGGAGCTCTGGCGGGACGGCTGGCTCCACACGGGCGACGTGGCCTACATTGACAGGGAGGGCTACGTGCAGATCACGGACCGGATCAAGGACGTGATCAAGACCGGCGGCGAGTGGATCTCCTCGCTGGAGCTGGAAAACCTGGTCAGCAGCCATGAAGCCGTCCTCGAAGCGGCGGCCATCGGCATCCCCGACGCCAAGTGGGGCGAGCGGCCGTTCATCGTGGCCGTGATCAAGCCCGATTTCAAGGGCAAGGTCACGGAGGAGGAGGTCCGGTCGTTCCTGATGAAGTTTGCCGACGAGGGGCGCATCCCCAAATACGGCGTGCCCGACAAGATCCTCTTCGTGGACGCCATCCCCAAGACCAGCGTGGGCAAGGTCAGCAAGGTAGAGTTAAGAAAGTCATACGGCAAGTGAAACAATAAAGTAAGGATGGAGGAAAGATGCTATGGATTTTGAATTGACCGAAGAATTGAAGATGTTGAAGGACATGGCCTACAAGTTTGCCGCGGCGGAATTTACGCCCGTCTCCAAGGAGTGCGACGAGCACGAGAAGTACACACCGGAGATCCGCAAGAAGGCCGCTGAAAACGGCCTGGTCGGCGCCTGGATTCCCGAGGAGTACGGCGGCGCCGGGGCAGGCATTCTGGGGAATTCGATTATCACCGAGGAGCTCTCCAAGATCGACATGGGGATCGGCCTGAACGTGGTGGCTGCGACCTTCGGCTGCGAGTCGATTTTCCAGTATGGGTCGGAAGCGCAGAAGAAAGCCTATCTGCCCCAGGTATGCAGCGGCAAGCTGGTCAGCGCCGGGGCGTTCACGGAGCCCAACGCGGGGACCGACGTGGCCGGCTACAAGACCCGGGCCGTGAAGGACGGCAGCGACTACGTGATCAACGGCAACAAGATGTTCATCACCAACGGAACGGTCTGCGACTTCATGGTGACCCAGTGCATCACCAACCCCGAGGAGAAGAAGCACAACAGCTTCAGCCTCATTATCGTCCCGGCCGATTCCAAGGGAATCACGCGGAACAAGATCCGCGGCAAGATGGGCATCCGCTCCAGTGACACGGCGGAAATCGCCCTGGAAGACGTGCGTGTGCCCCAAAGCAACCTGGTCGGCAAGGAGGGGCGCGGCTTCATCCAGCTGATGAATTTCTTCAACACGACCCGCGTCATGGTCGCCGCGCAGGGGCTGGGCCTCTCCGAGGCCTGCCTGGAGACGAGCATCAAGTACGTGAAGGAACGGACGGCCTTCGGCCAGCCCCTGGGCAATTACCAGCTCACCCAGAAGAAGCTCACCGAGATGGTCATCATGATCGAGGCCCTGCGCGGTCTGGTCTACAAGGCGGCCTGGCTGGTCGACGTGGGGCGCCCGGACTACCATCTGGCCGCCATGGCGAAATTCTACAGCGGCCAGACGGCGGTTTTCTGCGCAAACAACGCCGTGGAGCTTCACGGCGGCTACGGATACATTGACGAATACAGCGTTCAGAAGTGGTACCGGGACGCCAAAATTCTGGAGCTGTACGAGGGAACCAAGGAAGCCGAGATCATGACCATCGGCCGGACATTGCAGGCTTAGTCATCTCGGTCCTCAGCGTTCTCAAAGCGTCATACAAACGAGCAGGCGGGGTTTATCAGCCCTGCCTGCTGTTGTTATGAGACAGGCGCAACGGAGAGAAAAAGGAATGGCCGGCGAAAACCGTCAGGTCAAAGATCTTGAACGGCGGCAAAACCGCTTTTCGAAAGTCTTCCGGAACAAACCAGGAAGGAGTTTTTTTAAGTGAGAACAAGAATAACTGAACTTTTCGGCATCAAGCACCCCATCCTGCTGTCCGGGATGAGCTGGATCAGCGTTCCCCGAATGGTGGCGGCCGTTTCCAACGCCGGCGGTCTGGGCATTCTGGCCACCGGCCCGATGGACCCCCCGCAGACCCGGAAGGCGATCCAGGATATCCGGAAACTGACGGACAAGCCCTTCGGCTGCAACGCCACGCTGCTCATGCCCGGGGCGGCGGAAAACGCCAAGGTCCTGCTGGAGGAACAGGTGCCGGTCATCAATTTCGCCCTGGGCAAGGGCGACTGGCTGGTCAAGGGAGCGCACCAATACGGCGGGAAGGTGATCGCCACGGTGGTCAATGCCCGCCACGCCAAGCGGGCGCAGGATTACGGGGCGGACGGCGTCATTGCCACCGGCAATGAAGCGGCGGCGCACGGCGAGGCCCTGACTTCCATGGTGCTCATTCCGAGCCTGGCGGATGCCCTTCAGATTCCCGTCATCGCCGCGGGCGGCATCGCCGACGGCCGGGGGCTGGCGGCGGCGCTGGCCCTGGGCGCGGAGGGCGTGGCCCTGGGAACCCGGCTCATGACCACGAAGGAAAGCCCCCTGCACGGCAATTTCAAACAGCTCTCCCTGGAAAAAGACGTGACGGAAACCCTTTATTCCAAGCGGATTGACGGAATATTCTGCCGGGTCATGAAGACGGACGCGGCGGAAAAGGCCATCCGGAAAGGGCTCGATCTGCCCGCCGCCTTCGCCAATTCCCGCGAAGTTGCCGCACAGATGAACATGCCCTATCTGAAGCTCTTTGCCGGAATTCTGGCCTCGGGCTGGAAGAACGCCATGCAGATGGCCTACATGGCCAACGGGTTCAAAGCCTTCAAGCTGGCTACCGAAGACGGCGATGTGGAAAAGGGCATCCTGCCGGTCGGCCAGGCCATGGGCCTGGTCAAGGATGAACCGACGGTGGCCGAGCTCTTTGAGCGGATTGTGGCGGAGGCGAAAGCGGCCCAGGAAAAACTGGCGGCAAAGGTTGCCTGATTACTGCCCTGTGAAGGCCTTCAGGCTGCCGATGGCGGCGCGGTAATCCCCGCTGCCGAACACGGCCGCGCCGGCGACCAGCACATCCGCGCCGGCCCCGATGATTTCGGACGCATTCGCGGGCGTCACGCCGCCGTCCACTTCCAGCACAATCGAAGGGGACAGGCGATCGATCAGCGCTCTTGCCTGGCGGATTTTCGGCAGCATGGTCCGGATGAACTGCTGGCCGCCGAAGCCGGGATTGACGGTCATGACGAGCAGAAGGTCGATGTCCGGAAGGACCGGTTCGATGAACGCCAGCGGCGTCGCGGGATTCAGGGAAACGCCCGCACGAAGGCCCAGTTCGCGGATCCGCGAGAGCGTCCGGTGCAGGTGTCCGGCCGCCTCGGCATGAACGGTGATCCAGTCGCTGCCCGCGCCGGCAAAGGCATCCAGGTACTGATCGGCACGCGCGATCATCAGGTGGACATCGAAGGGCAGCGAGGTTGTCTTCCGCAGCGAGCGGACCACGCCGGGACCGATGGTGATATTCGGGACAAAGTGGCCGTCCATGACATCGATATGAATCCAGTCCGCGCCGGCAGCCTCCACGGCGGCGATTTCCTCACCCAGCCGGCTGAAATCGGCGGACAGAATGGAAGGGGCAATCTTCCTCATGTTTTTTTCATACACGATCGCAGTCCGCGTGTCAAATGCGGCGTTGCGGCGGGTGTCAATGCCCCTCCCCGGCAACGGGAGGCGTTAGATGTTCCTGCTGTACAATTTGCTGCTGACCATCGCCGCCGTTTTCGTTGTCCCCTATTACGGGCTGAAGATCCTGTTCACCGGAAAATATCGCACCAGCGTGGGTCCCAAGTTCGGCTTCAACCGTCCGGATGTTTATGCGCGGATGCGCGGAACCCCCCGGATCTGGGTCCATGCCGTTTCGGTCGGGGAAGTCACAGCCGCCGCGCCGATCATGGCTTCCCTGCGCAGGGATTTTCCGGATGCCTGCCTCGTTCTGTCCACGGGAACGGAAACGGGACAGGGGATGGCCCGCCGGCTGATCCCGGAAGCGACGGCTCTCCTCTATTTTCCCCTCGATATTCCCCGGGTCATTCGAAAAATGGTCCGGTTGGTCCGGCCTGAAATGTTTGTGCTCACGGAGACGGAACTCTGGCCGAATTTTATCCGCATCTGCCGGGAACGCGGGATCCGGGTCGCCATGGTGAACGGCCGACTCTCGCCCCGTTCTTTTCGAAGATATCACCTCAGCCGTCTTTTTTGGCGCCACATCCTGAAAGACGTGTGCGTCATGGGCGTCATCTCGGAAACCGACGCCCGGCGTGCGTGCGCGATCGGCATGGCGCCGGAGAAGATTCAAGTGCTCGGGAACGCCAAGTACGACGGTCTGGCAGCCAGGGTTTCACCGGAAATTCAGGAGGAGATGGCCCGGCGCTTGAACTTTGCCGCAGGGGAGAAGGTCCTCGTGGCCGGGAGCACCCATGAGGGCGAGGAAGCGGTCGTGCTGGAGGTCTTCCGGAAGCTGCTGACGGTTCACTCCGACTTTCAACTGATCCTCGTCCCCCGGCACATCGAACGAGCCGGAGAGGTGATGAAGCTGGTCCGGCAGGCAGGCTTTGATGACGTCCTGACCCTGACGGAAATCGATCAGGGACGAAAAAGACGAAACGAGCGGGTGCTGGTGGTGGATGTGATCGGGGAACTCTTCAAGGTGTACAGCCTGGCGACGGTCGTCTATTGCGGAGGCTCCCTGGTTCCCAGGGGAGGGCAGAATATCCTGGAGCCCGCGGCCTGGGGCAAGGTGGTCCTCTACGGACCTTTCATGGAGGATTTCCGGGATGAAAAAGCCCTGCTCGAAGAAGCCGGCGCGGGCATTACCGTGAAAAACGGCACAGACCTCGCCGAGCAAATAATGTCTCTCCTTCGGGATCCGGAAGTCATGGCCGACCGGGGGCTAAGCGCAGGCCGGGCTGTGGCCGCGAATCGCGGCGCTTCCGAGCGCTACGCGGACCTCATCAAGGAGGTCCTCCTGAACCGCGGAGCACGTTCCCGATAGCAAAGGCCCGACGGATACGCCCATAAAAAGGCCCGGGACAAGGGGCGCGAGCCCTTCTTTCCTCATCCTTCCGCCCGCCGGACATACTCCTGCCACTTCGCATCCACCCACACCTGCAACTGATGAAGCTGCTCGATGTTCATCTTCTTGAAGCGCCCCTGCTTCTCCAGATAGTTGATGACGGGCAGACGGGTTCCCCGTTCGGCCAGGGTCTTGCTCCGGCCCGTGAAGCGGAACTTCCCGTTTTCGATTTCAAAGAGCACGACCAGCCCGGTCTCCACGGCCAGCTTGCCTGTCTTGATGGTGTCCTTGGGGGGATAGCCCCATCCGGGCGGACAGGGTACGTATATATGGATATAGCGGGTTCCCTTGATCTTCTTCGCTTTGACGAACTTGTCGTAGAGATCGATGGGATAGGACGGCGATGTCGTGGCCAGATAGGGGAGATCGTGAGCCTCCATGATCTTGATAAAGTCTTTCTTATGCTGCTGCTTCGTCAGCACCGGCGTGGTGGACGTGATCGCCCCCATGGGCGTCGCGCTGGAGCGCTGGGTACCCGTGTTCATGTACCCCTCATTGTCGTAGCAGACATAGATGAAATCCGTTCCCCGCTCCGCCGCCCCGCTCAGGGCCTGGATCCCCATGTCGAAGGTCCCTCCGTCCCCGGCGATGGCCATGACGGTCGTATCGGTCCGGTTCAGGGCCTGGAGGCCGGCCACGATCCCCGATGCCGACGCTGCCGTGCTGGCGAAGGAGTTGTTCATGCAGGGGATCATCACGGGCGTGCTCGGATAGATGCCCTGCAGGACGCAGATGCAGCTGGCGGGCAGGGTCACGATGGTGTTTTCCCGGAGCGCCTTCAGGGCATAACGATAACCCAGGGAAAGGCCGCATCCCTGACAGGCCCTCGTCCCGGGAAGAATATATTCCTTGGCGTTCAGCTTAAAGAGATTTTCCGGCATATTGTCATCCTGTAAATGTATTGAGCCAAGTGGTTTTTGGTTCCGTCATTCCCTGATTGAAGCCGGCCAGGGAATCCTTTGCCGCCGCCGCCAGTTCACGGGCCTTGACATCCCGCCCGCCCAGTCCGGCAATATAGTTGTGGATGGGCGCATTGATTTCCGTTCCGTAAAAGGCCGCCTTCATATCGGAGCACAGGCCGCCTTCATAGCCGTAACTGATGCTCTTTTCGAAGATGACGATCGCCTTCGCCTTCCGGAAGACCCTGCGCGCATCCTCTTTCGGAAACGGCCGGTACGCCCGGATGCCCACGACACCTGCCTTGACGCCGTCCGCCCGGAGCATATCCGCCGCCACCGTGGCCTCGCTGGCCAGAGACCCCATACTCACGAGCGTCAGTTCCGCATCCTCCGTTTTGTATTCCCAGAGCATCCCCCCATGATCCCGGCCGAAAGCCTCGGCAAAAGCGGCGCTGGCGGAACGGATGGCCTCCGTGGCCCCCTCCAGCGCTGCCTGCAGCTTGAAGCGCATATCCATGTAGCCGTCCCGCAGGATCCCCTCGCTGTCCCGCCGTTGCCCCGGGAAGAGAACGGCGTTGAGATACCTCGGGTCGTCGGGAGACAGGATCGTATGCGGCCGGTATGGAGGCAGAAAATCCCTGACCCGCGCGGCATCGGGCACGTCCACGGGCATCATGGTGTGGGACAGGACGAACCCGTCGTAGCAGACCATGACGGGACAATACACCGCCTCGGCAATCCGGTAGGCCTGTATGACCGTATCGATGATTTCCTGGTTGTTGCGGCAGTAGAGCTGCATCCATCCCGTGTCCCGCTGGGCAAGGGAATCCTGCTGGTCGTTGAAGATCGTCCAGGGGGCGCCGACGCCCCGGTTGACGCAGCACATGACGATGGGCAATCGCGAACCGGCCGCCCAGTGGAGCTGCTCATGCATGTAAAGCAGGCCATTGGCGCTGGTGGCGGTGAAGACCCGGGCCCCGACGGTGGAGGCGGAAATGCAGACGGTGAGCGCGGTATGCTCTCCCTCCACGCGCACGTACTCAGCCTTCAGCTCGCCGCTTTCCACGTATTGGGACAGGATCTCGGCCAACTGGGACTGCGGGGTGATGGGGTAGGCGGCAACGACTTCCACGCCGCAGAGTTTTGCCCCCAGGGCGGCCGCCTGGTTCCCGGTCATGATCTGAACGTTACTCATGGCTCCTGTCCTCCCTTACCATGGTAATGGCCCGGGGCGGGCATTCCTCCGCACAGATGCCGCATCCCTTACAGTACTCCAGATCGATCTCCACGGGAATCCCGGCCTTGACCACCCCCTCCGGGCAGTAGAGCCAGCAGAGAAAGCAGGCCGACTTGTTTTTGACGGAGGGGATGCACTTCTTGCGGTCGATCACCGGGCGGACGCTCCGCCAGTCACCGGTTTTGCCACCCTCTCCGATGGCAACGGTGCACATCGCCGATATGTTGTCGTCTCTCTTTTCTTCCATAGCACGTCTCCTTATTTGTTCGGGCCTGACATGGACCGGAGCAGGCGTTTTACCCCGTTCCATCCAAAACCTTCCCGGGCCGCCCGGTTTCACCCGTCAGCCGCTGCACGGGTTCTTCAGCCCCGGCCGATCCGTTTCTCCCGGACGGCTGTCGCCTCATAGGCGGCTTTCACCGAGGCGAAATTCTTGAACAAGGCCTCCCGGGACAATTTTCCCCGAAGGGCCTTTTCCAGATTATCCAGGGAAACCATGCCGGCGGCCCTGGCAAAGGCGCCCAGCATGGGGGTATTGACCACCGGGGCCCCTTCCTTGATCAGGTACTGCTTGATCGAGACGGTAGCGGCGTCCACCGTCGCCAGACCGGTCTCTTCGGGTACCTGGAAATGATCCGCCGGATGGGTCGTATTGATGATGACGAGCCCCCCTGCACGGACCCTGCCCAGGATGTCCACAACCCCGAAAAGGCTGTCGTCCAGAATAACGGTGATGTCGGCACGCTCAACCTGCGAGAAGGTCCGGATCGGCTCGTCGGCAATCCGCGTCGAAGCCGTCACCGGCGCCCCCCGCCTCTCGGGACCGAAGGTCGGTGCGGAGGTCACCCCCTTGAATCCTTCCAGATAGGCGGCCTCGGCCAGGATCTGCGCCGCGACAACCACCCCCTGTCCTCCCCTGCCGTGCCAAATCACTTCCTGCATATGCCTGTCTCCCTTTCGTGAATACTTCGCACCCGCTCAAAATCCGGCGGACAAACAAAAAGGCCACGGATTTTCCACCCATGGCCTTTAGGATCGTTCTTGATTCTTTTCTGGAGCGCTGCTACATGTTCCTAAAAACGACGGGTGATGGGTTTAATCCCATCCTTAGAAGAGAGAGGCGCAACAGCCCCGGCAGATGATCCAGTTTTTCTCTCCTCATGAAGGTCATTTTCAGGCAACCGAAAAAATTTGTTTAATCCTAAAATAATTCAAACCGTCTGTCAATTTCATTTTGCATTTAAAATTCTTTTTGTCAAGCAATTGACGAATATTTTTTTTTATAATATGTGTTCAGTGCAAAATCATATTTCAACAAACCGGTCATTCCGATCTTTGATTCGAGTTGACCACGAGGAGGGGGCAATGGATTTGGGAGTGAAAAACAAGATCGCACTGGTGGCCGGGGGGAGCATGGGCCTCGGAAAAGCTGTGGCGATGACGCTGTCCCGCGAGGGGGCGAAAGTCGCCATCGGTTCCCTGGATGACGCCTACCTGCCCGCGGCGGCCGAAGAGATCCGACAGGCCACGGGCGGCGAGGTGCTGGCGATCCCCGCCGACGTCACGGACATGGAGCAGGCGAAGCAGTTAGTCCGAAAGGCCATGGGGCATTTCGGCACGGTGGACATTCTGGTCAACAACGCCGGCGGTCCGCCTTCAACGACCTTTCTTGAAATCGACGACAAACTCTGGGAATACGGGTTCCGGCTCAACCTCATGAGCACCATCGTGATGACGCGTGAGGCAGTGCCGGTGATGAAGGAGAAAAAATGGGGCCGGATCATCAACATGACCTCGATCGCGGTCAAGCAGCCCATCGACGGGCTGATCCTGTCCAACACGGTGAGATCCGGCGTGATCGGCCTGGCCAAGTCCCTTTCCAACGAACTGGCGCCCTTCAACATCACCGTCAACAGCGTGTGTCCCGGTTATACGCTCACCGACCGGGTTCGGAATCTCGCAAAGGCCACCGCAGAGAAGGAGAAAACAACGCCCGAGGCGATCATCAAAAGGTGGGAGTCCTCCATCCCCATGGGCCGCCTCGGCACGCCGGAGGAATTTGCCAGCCTTGTCGCCTTCCTCGCTTCCGAGCGCAGCGGTTACATTACCGGCGCCGCCATTCAGATCGACGGCGGCTGGTACAAGGGCATCATGTAAGGCAGGTCGAAGAAAAACCGTTTCCGCGGCCAGCCGTTCAGCATCAGCGCAAAGCCGGTCCGGAGCGCCCGGTTTCTTTCGTGGCGCTTATGTGCGCGCGCCCGGATGGTTTGCCCTCCCCCCCAGGACCAGCGCTTCGATTTCAGTCACCAGCGGGGGCAGGGTCTCCGGGTGCAGGGCGGAAATCGCCGTGGCGCCAAAGCGCCGGCAGAGGTTGTTGAGCAGGTTTTTATCGGGGAAATGATCGGCTTTGTTGAAAACGCGGATGCTCGGCTTGCCAGCGATGGCAAGATCCTGCAGGATGTTTTCCACGGCGCTGATCTGGTTTTCGAAGTTCGGATTGCTGATGTCGATGACATGGAGAAGAATGTCCGCTTCGTGAAGTTCATCGAGGGTGGCCCGGAAGGCGGCGAAGAGTTCTTTCGGCAGGTCCCGGATAAATCCGACCGTGTCGGTGATGATCGCCTCCCGGTCCCTGGGGAAGCGCAGACGCGAGCTTTTGGGGTCCAGGGTGGCAAAGAGAAGATTCTCCGTAAAGACCTCGCTTTTCGTGAGGGCGTTCAAAAGCGTCGATTTTCCGGCGTTGGTGTATCCCACGATGGAGATCACGGGGAGACCCGTTCTTTCGCGCCGGACCCGCCGCACGTCCCTGGCCTTCTGAACGGTCTGCAGCTCTTTTTGAAGGCGGTGAATGCGGTCACGGACACGCCGCCGGTTGATCTCCAGCTTTGTTTCGCCGGGGCCTCTGGCGCCGATCCCGCCGGTCAACCGTGACATGGCGGTGTTTTTTGTGACCAGCCGCGGGAGCAGATACTGGAGCTGTGCCAGTTCCACCTGGATCTTCCCCTCCCGGCTGTGCGCGCGCCGGGCAAAAATATCGAGAATAACCTGGGTCCGGTCGACCACGCGGATTTCGGTAAAATCGGTTATTGCCTTGATCTGGGCGGCCGTCAGCTCGTGGTCGAAGAGGAGGAGATTGGCGCCCATCTGCAGCGCCCGGATCACCAGGTCCGAAAGCTGTCCTTTGCCCAGGAGAAATCTGGGGTCCCGCTGCGCCCGGTGCTTCAGGACGGCGTCAAAAACCTCGATCCCGCAGGAGCGCGCCAGCTCCTTCAATTCGTCAAGGGCATATTCAGGTTCCGCCAGCGGATCGGTTTCCACCCGGATCAGAATCGCCCGGTCCGTGGCATCCACTTTGCGGGTCTTCTGTTTTTTGGTGAATTCGCCCTCCAGGGCCTGGATAAAGGATATGAAGTCAAGGGTGAGTTCGGAAGGCGGAACCGGGGAAAGCTGCATCCAGTAGGCTCCTTCCTGGTTCTCCGGGATCAGGTGTGCCGTATAGGCCTTGTCCGGGAGACCGTCCGGAAGGGCGGTAATGGCGCAGACCAGATCCAGCCGCAGGAGCGCCAGGTCCGTCAGATCATCCGTCGTCAGTTGTTCACCATCCAGATGGGTGTGAATCAGCCGCAGGCCTTTGAAACGGGCGGAGGAAGCACGGTAGCTGTCGAGGCCGGGGATCAGGATGTCCTTATGGGAACCCACAATGACGAAGGCGATCTCGCCCCGGCGACTGATGAGAATGCCGATTTGGCGGTTGATTTCCCGGGAGAGGGTGGTCAACTGCCGGGCCAGTTCGTGACTGACGATGCGTTCCGGCGGCACCCGCCGCCGGTAGAGCTGCTCAATTCCTCTGATCTGCGCCGGCGCCAGGCCGGTCAGGCTTCCGTGAAGTTTATTCACGATTTAAACTTGTGCGGATTGACCTTCCTTTCCATGGTGTCCAGAAATTTCGACCAGGCATCGGTGCGAAAGGCGGTGGCCAGCTTCTTTGGCTGCGTCGCTTTGCATTCAGGACATTCGAGATGGTCATAAGGTTCGTCCATTTTCAGGAAAGCCTCGTAGACATGGCTGCATCGACAGCATTCAAAATCGTAGAGCGGCATGGAAAAACTCCTCATTTCCTTTCCTGACGAAAAATCAGGAAGGTTCGCAGTTTTTTTACCACACCGTGCCCGGACGGTCAAGGGGTGAACACAAGCCAATCAAAACTTGACAGCGATCCTGATTTTGTTATTAATTTTCCGATATATGAGAAGCAATGCAATATACCGGAGCGGGTGCGGTTCGGTCATCGTCGAAGGCAGCACCCGGGACATCGAGGCCCTCTACAGTCGTTGGGAATCAGCCAACAGCATCCTGCATGACATGCCCCGGCGCTCATGGGGTTCCCGATTCGAATGATCGGATGCATCCCCATCCCCTCCCTTCGAAACCGATCTTCAACCGAGAGGTGGCGGGCGTCATTCCGGCAATCAGATCATGATCCATGCAAAGGGCATCCTGACAAAATGAAAATAATCATCCCGATCGCCCCTTCCGGGAAGCGCGTATCGTTTGCACCCGCATTTTTGCCGGCCGTTTCGAAGGGCTTTACTTTGATGGAGGTCATGATTGCCATGGCCATCCTGGCGATTGCGCTGGTCGGCATCTTTCAGTCCCAATCCCAGAGCGTTTCCATGGCGGCCCATGCACGGTTTCTTACCACCGCATCCCTGCTGGCGCAGAGCAGGATGGCTGAGATCGAGGCAAAGGCACCCCGGAACCTCCAATCGGAGAGCGGCGACTTTGGAGAGCGGTTTCCCGACTACCGGTGGCGCATGGAGGTTCGCGACACCGAAATCGACCGCGTCAAAAAACTGGAGATGACGGTCACCCATGACCGACTGGCCAGGAATAATACTTACACGGTGGTCCTTTACAGGCTTATGGTGGGGAGATGACCCGCCCGCAGCCCGTCGAAAGCTTTCCGGGCTGCGGCACATCGGTTTTTCAAAGAGAAGAGGTGTGATGACCCGGGAAAAGGAGGAGGGATTTACCCTCATTGAGATACTGATTGCCATCCTCATTCTGGGGATCGTTCTGTCTACGGTTTATGTATCCTACACGGGAACTTTCAGAAACATCCGGGCCTCGGAATACGACAGCGAGATTTACGACATGGGCCGGATGACGATGGAGCGGATGATGAAGGACCTCGGCGCCATTACTCCCTATCGCGGGAGATTCGAGCTGACGGCCCGCCCCAATGACCGGGGACGTGAGGGCTTCACGTCACTGTCCTTCACGGCCGCCGTCAATCTGGCGCTCGGCGAAAAGGACCGTTCGCCCGGCGTGAGCACCGTGGAATACTTCATGGCCGATGACCGGGAAAAGGATGGCCTTGTCCTGCTTCGGGCCGACGGACGGCGGCGGGAAAAGGACGGGGGGAGCGGACCGAGGCACGGGTTTGTTCTCTGCGATCGCATTCACTCCCTCGGCTTCCGATTTTTCGATGCAACGGGAAAGGGCCATGACACCTGGGATTCCGCCTCGGATGCCGACGCGCAGCAAAAGAACACGGCGCCCACGGCAATTGCCATCGAGCTGAATCTGGTCAATGCCGCCGATCCGGCACATCCCCATACATTCATGACAAGGGCATACCTGCCCGTTACCAGGGTGGAACGTGAATAAAATCCGGAACGACAATCGTGGCGTCGCCCTGATCCTGGTCATTCTGATGATCAGCGTGCTCGTTGCCGTAACCATTGAACTGAACCGATCGACGCGGTCGGACATTCATGAAGCCGCCAATCTGAGCGACGGCATCAAGCTCCTGTATATCGCCAGGTCGGGTTTCGATGCGGGTGCGGCGCTTCTGCTCGCCGACCGGCAGGGCTACGACGCCCTGACCGCCGACTGGGGCAACATTCGGCTGATCGAAGAAAAATCGAAGTTGCTGTTCCCGGACGGCTATTTCACCGTCCCGATTGAAGACGAAGCCGGCAAGATCAACATCAACAAACTGGCCGACGGCAATGCTTACAACCCGGATATCCGGGACCTGCTGATCCGTCTTCTCAGACTGCCGGAATTCAACCTGGATACCAAAAAAATCGAGGATATCGTCGAAGCGATCAAGGACTGGATCGATCCGGATGAGGACCGTACCGGCGCCGGCGCCGAAAGCGCGCATTATCAGGCGCTCGACAGGCCTTATTCCGCCAAGAACGGCCCCCTGGATTGCATTGAGGAACTTTTGATGATAAAGGGAATGACGGATCGGCTCTATTATGGAACCCAGGAAATGCCCGGCCTTCGACAGATGCTGACGGTCCACGGGGATGGAAAAATCAATCTCAACACGGCGCCGAAACCGATCCTGAGGTCGCTGTCCCCGGACATGACCGCGGAACTCGCTGACCGTATGGACGAATACCGAAAAAACAGGGAACACGACCTTTCCAGCACCACTTGGTATCAGAAAATCCCCGAAATGGCCAATATCTCCATTGAATCGCGGCTGGTCACGACGAGCAGCAATTATTTCAGGATTGTATCCACCGGCGTCCTGAACCGGATGACGCGGACGGTGAGCGGCGTCATCCGGAGGGGGCCGGACCGGACGACTTACAAGTTGCTGTCCTGGAAAACAGAGTGATGACCGATAAAATTTTAGGCCTCGATATCGGAGAAGAAGCGATCAAGGCGGTGCTGGCTGTAAGGATCCTGCAGGGCGGGCACCGGGTCGTCGGGGCTTCGGTCGTCCCGGTCGGCGATTCCGGCAATCTGCCCGACGCTCTTCACAAGGTGTTTGAAACGCCGGAATACCGCGGCTGCACCTGCGTGACCGCATTGCCCGCGAGAAACATCTCCTTTCGCAGCCTCACGCTCCCTTTCCGGAATGAAAAGAAAATCCGTCAGACCATCGCTTTTGCCCTGGAGCCGCTGATCCATCATGGCATCGACAATGTCCTGATCGATTACGTGACGACCGGAACAGACGAAAAATCGGATATCTTCGCGGCTGTTGCGCCCAAAGCCGCCTTCCGGGAGCGCCAGGCGATGCTGGAGAAACATGTCAGAAAAATGGAGCCCTTTGATGTCGACGGCACCACGGCCGCCTCCCGCCTTTTCCCGAAAGGCACGGAAGCGGGATGTGAGCTGCTGCTCGATATCGGCGCCGGCCGGACCGTCGCCGTGTTCGTCCGCCGGGGGCTGATTGTCCAGGTTCGGGACTTTGCCTATGGCGGCCGGCCGATCACGGAAGCGCTGGCGGAGACCTGGGGCGTGGGATTCGACGAGGCGGAAATCAGAAAGCGGCAAGGCCAGACCGGCCCGGCAACCGTCGACCTGCCACCCTGCGCGTCGTTTCTGGCGGAGCTGAAAAGGACCGTTGATTTCCTGACCTGGCAGGGACGCATCGAACGGGGAATATCCGGCATCCTGATGACCGGCGGCGGCGCCCTCTACCGTCCCCTGCAGGACGGGTTGTCCCGCACCTTTTCGGCGCCGGTTTCGCTGGCCGACCTGTCCCAAGGCGGCGACATCGTCATGGATCCGGCGGTCCGTGCCCGATGGCAGCCTGCGATCATGAACCAGGCCTTGGCCCTGGCAACGCGGAATCCCAAAAGGGGATTGGGATTCCGGTTCAGCGAACGCGACGATAAATTCAAAGACGCCTATGCCCGGTTCAGGGGAAACCTCCGCTGGGCGGTGGCGGCCTTTCTGCTGTTCGCTCTGCTCGGCCTGACCGACGTTTACCTGGACTACCGCTACGCGGATACGCGGAACACCCGGCTGAAAGACGAGATTGCCGCCCTGTTCAAGACATACAACCCGGAAGCAAAAAGGATCGTGGACCCCCTTTCCCAGATGAAGGCCGGTATCATGGAAGCCCGGAAGGTTTCCCAAGGCATGGATGAAACCCGGCCGCGCGCCACGGTACTCGCCATCCTGAGGGACATCTCCGCGCTGGCCCCGTCCGGAACGGAGCTGCTGCTCAGCAGCTTCACCCTGGAAAACGATGTCGTCACGATCCGGGGGCAGGCCAGAAATTTCGATGCCGTGGATGCCATCAAGCGGGACCTCGCGAAGTCGAAATTTATCGGGAGCGTGACGATCGGCGCTACGAACCTGTTGAAGCAAGGGGACAGGGTTGAGTTTGACATGCAGCTGACGATGAAGCGATGAAAGAATTCTGGAATCAATTGACCGCCGCGCAGAAATACTGCGCAGCCGGCGGTGCGGCCCTGGCATCGGTTTTTCTGATCCTTCAGTTGACGGTTTTTCCCCTGTGGGAAGCCAGGCAGAAACTGGACCGTTCCATTGCCGCCAATGAGAGGGTGCTGAAGGAGATGACCGCCCTGGGCGGGGAATACGCGGCGCTCAAAGAGCAGGCGGAAGATATCCGGCAGGCCCTGGCCCGCAGGCCCCGGGATTTCACCCTCTTCTCGTACCTGGAAAAGAAGGCGGCGGAAACGCAACTGAAGTCCAACCTCAAATACATCAATCCTTCCAGACCGGTTGCGGCGGGCGCCTTTGAGGAATCCTCCGTGGAGATGAAGCTGGACGCCATGACCATGAAGCAGATCACGGATTTTCTCTTTGCCGTCGAGTCCCCCCGGGATCTGGTCAGAATCCGAAAAATCGCCATTGCCAAAATGAAGGAAAGCCCGGAGTATCTAACGATGACGCTGCAGGCAACCACCTACCTGCCGCTGCCGCCGGGCAGCCGGTAAAATGAAGCTGAATAACTTCAAAGCGATTGCAGGTTATGCCCTCTTCGCCCTGGCCGCTCTGGGCGCTTTCCTCTACCTGCGCTTTCCGGGCAGGGAAATGGCCCGCTTTTTCGCCTCCTCCCTGTCGGAACTGAATCCCCGGGCCGTTCTTCTCATCGATGCCGTGAAACCGGCATTTCCGCCGGGGCTGAATCTGGAAAAAATCGTCCTGAGAACCGGCGACCAACCGGCGCCCCTGTTCCAGGCCGAAACCATGACCGTGCATCCGGAATACCTGAGCCTGCTGAAGGGTCAAACCATCCTGCTGATGACCGCAAAGGGCTACGGCGGAACGATGAAGGGAAGGATCGACAGCGACCATTTTCTCTCCCTGCCGGAGCCGGTGAATGCCAGGGTGGAGCTTGACGGCATCGACATCGGCAGAAGCGCTTACCTGAAAGAGCAGTTGGGACGTCAGATAACCGGAAAACTGAAGGGGACTCTAAATTTCAGCGGATCGATGAAGGATATCCGGGGCGGATCCGGGGTGATGGACTTCACCCTGCTCAACGGCAGTTATCCCCTGCAGGAGAGCCTGATGGGCATTGACCGGCTGGACTTCCGGAGCATCGATGCCCAACTGAACCTCAAGAACGGCGTCCTGACCGTCAGCAGGCTGAAACTTGCCGGCGACCGGGTCAGCGGTTCTTTGTCGGGCGACATTGCACTCAACCGGCAGGATATCAAGGCAAGTCCGCTCAGCCTGACAGGCAGTTTCGAAATAGCGGGACAGGGCGGCCGGAAGATTTCCCTGTCGCTGGGCGGCACCCTCGGGAACCCGGTTGCCAAATTCATGTGACCCTGATGAAAATACCGGCGATCTTATCAGAATGGAACTGGCGAAAACTATCGCGACCGGACTTTCCGGCCCTGCTGTCCCGGTCGGGCCGCTACCGGACAGCGCTGATTCTGCTGGTCATCACGGTCCTGGCCTATCAGACCGCCGGCATCTTTTACAGGTCGATGAATCTCCGGCTGCTCAGATCGGGCATTTCATCCGGGACGCCCGCGACGGCATCCGTCGTCCCTGCGGACGGAAAAGAATCCCTGGACGCCTACCGGGTCATTCCCGAGCGGAACCTTTTCGGCTCGACGGACCGGTCCCCGGGAGGGACGGCCGGAGCATCCGAAAGCGCAGGGGCGCTGGAAGTCCGGGGCACCGTGGCCGGCGACCCAAAATACGCCTTTGCGATCATTGAAGACAAAAGCCGCAAGAAACAGCGGCTTTACCGGGTCGGCGACATGGCCGGCAGCGCAAAAGTGGTCCGGATCATGCGGAACGCCGTCGCCCTGCGGATCGATGACCGGGAGCAGGTCCTGCGGGTCCCGGAAACCAGTGAAAAGCCGATCCTGCCGGATCGTCCCGAGGCCGGCGCGACCGTGCCGGGCCCGACGGCAACAACCCTTTCGGACGGAACGATTGCGGTCAGCAAAAATGAGATCGAAAGCGGCCTGAAGGACATGGGAACGATGCTGAGCCAGGCCCAGATCCGGCCCTATTTTTCGGCCGGCGCGCCGGACGGCTTTATCATCTCGAACATCAAAAGCGGCAGCATCTATCAGAAAATCGGCCTGAACAACGGCGATATCATTCAAGGAATCAACAACCGCAGCATGAAAACGGCGGATGACATCATGGAACTCTACAACATCATGAAATCCGGCTCGGGCCTGGCCCTTCGGATCAACCGGCAGGGGAGGCAGGAAACCTTCAACTACGTGTTCCGGTAAGCCATGTACGCATCCTATTTCGGCCTGAAAGAAAACCCCTTCAATCTGTCGCCGGACCCGAGGTACCTCTTCCCGAGCGACCACCACCGGGAGGCGCTGAACCACCTCATCTACGGCATCGCCGAAAGGAAGGGGTTCATCGTCATGACCGGCGGGATCGGAACGGGAAAAACGACGCTCTGCCGGTCATTATTGGCAAGTCTCGACGGGTCCGTGGAAAGCGCCCTCGTCTTCAATGCCGCCATGTCGGACCTGGATCTGCTGGAAACGATCAACCAGGAATTCCACATCCCCGTCAACGCCGGAAAAAAATCGAAAAAGCGCTGCATCGACGCCCTGAACGGGTTCCTGCTGAAAAGCTACGGCGAGGGGAAAAACGTGGTCCTGCTGATCGACGAGGCGCAGAATCTCTCCCACGAGATGCTGGAACAGCTCCGCCTGATTTCCAACCTGGAAACAGAGCGGGAAAAGCTGATCCAGATGGTGCTCATCGGCCAGCCGGAACTTCAGGCGATGCTGTCGTCCCCGTCCCTGAAACAGCTCAGCGAGCGGATCACCGTCCGTTATGATCTGAATCCCCTGGACGGCAACGACGTGGAACTTTACATTCGGCACAGGCTGGATGTCGCCGGCGGTGAGGGGCGCGTATCCTTTTCCCGGCCGGCCTGCCGGCTGGTCTACCGCCATTCGCGGGGGATTCCCCGGCGCATCAACGCCATCTGCGACCGGGCGATGCTGATTGCCTACACGCGGGAGACAGCGGAGATCAACTGGCGCATCGTGCGGGAGGCCGTTCGCGACATCGGCCCGGCTTATCTGACCGGCAGGGCCGCGCCGGGGGCATATCGCCGCAACCGGTGGGCGATGTTCGCGATTGCGGCGCTGCTGCTGGCCGCTGCGACCGCCATAGTGTACGGAGACCGCATCCGCGCGTTTTTTTCCTTTTGACGGGAGCGCGCCCCATGAATGGTTCCCATAACCCCAAAAAACTTGACTAATTGACGGAATGAGTTATATCAACGATGCATTGAAAAAGGCCCAGCGGGAGAAAGACGGCCGTTACGGTCCCTGCGGCGTCATCGTCTCGCACCAGCCGGGCCGACCGTCCCGGTCCTCAGGAAAATGGGCACTGGCGCTTGCTCTGGCAGCGGCCTCTGCACTGACCGCACTGGCGCTCTGGTTCGGTCTTTCCATCTTCAGGGAAAGCCCGGCGGATACAAAGAAGCGGCAATCCGCCGGTTCTCCGGAAATGGCGGCCTTGCAGCCGGCGGCATCCGTTCAGGCAGGCGCCCCGGCCTCCGGTCCGGTTCCGCTTGCCGAAGCGGAAAAGCCGGCCGGAAGCGGAAACACGGCCGATGCGGCCGTACTTTACCGGGAGGCCCTTTCCGCACAGCACCGGAATGAAGCCGCGCAGGCGGAGGATTTGTATCAAAGGGTATTGCGCATCGATCCGGGACATGTGCATGCCATGAACAACCTCGGGGTCCTTTATATGGGCCAAAACCGCCACGACCAGGCCATTTCCCTGTTCGAGAAGGCCCTGTTGCAGAAGCGGCATTATGCCGATCCATACTATAACCTGGCCTGCCTTTATGCCCAGCGCGGTGAAACCGGCAGGGCGCTCGCGAACCTGAAATCGGCGATCGACATCGATGAAAAGGTTGTCGAGTGGGCAAGACAGGATGGGGATTTGACAAATATCAGATCCGCGGAAGCGTTCCGGAAGATCATGGAGAAAAGAAACCATTGACGGTGCTCAGATTATTTTCCGGTCCTTTGCCCTTCAGGGAAGCCATGCTGCTGCTTTTCTCGGCGATAGGGGCCGTTTATTTCCTTTTTTCTCCCGCGGCGGCATCGGCAGCGCGCATTGCCGGCGAGGACCAGACGGTCACGACGACTGCCCCATCGGCGGCTTCCGTCGGCGCACAGGAAAAAGAAGGCCCGGTGAAACCGGCCCTTCAGACCCCCGCAAGCGTTGACCCGGGCACGAAAAAGATCAAAGTGATCGGCAACCGGGACAGCAAGCGCTACCATCTCCCGGGAATGACCTACTATGACAAGGTCGAGGCCTACCACCGGGTTGAATTCGATTCGGAAGAGGCCGCCATTCAAGCGGGTTACCGGAAAGCCCCCAACGGGCGGAATGACAGCCGGAAAAAACCGGAAGCCGCCACCCGCCAGGGAAGCGAACCTGCAGGTGCGAAGCAGCCGCCCTTTCCCCCGGCCGCCGCGCCTTCGATGCAAAACGCCGCGGCGCCGCTTCCCTCCACGCCTGCAGAGGCCCAACCGTCACGGCCGGAAAAGCCGGTCAGGCGGACGCCGGCAGGCGATCCGGCCGGCAAGGGCGCCCGGTTCGTCACCATCGATTTTGACAATGTGGACATCCAGGTCTTCATCAAGTTCATCAGCGAGCTGACCGGCAAGAACTTCATTTTCGACGACCGCGTCAAGGGCAAGGTGACCGTCGTTTCTCCGAAGAAGATCGCAGTCAGCGAAGTGTACAAGGTCTTCGAGTCGGTCCTGGATGTCAACGGATTCACCACGGTCCCATCCGGAGATGTGATCAAGATCGTCCCTGCCCAGATTGCAAAGGAAAAGAGCCTGGCGACGAGGGCATTCCCGGACGACGTCATTCCGTCGGAAGACAAGATGGTCACCCAGATCGTTTCCCTGGAGCATGCCAGCCCCGATGAGATGAAGCGGGTGCTGGACCCGCTCATCTCCAAGTCGAGCATCATCCTCTCCTATCCGCCGACGGGCATGCTGGTCATCACCGATGCCCTTTCCAATATCAAACGTCTGCAGAAGATAATCGACACCCTGGATGTGGAGGGCGCCGGGGAAACGATTACCTACATCCCGCTCAAGTATGCCTCGGCCGCGGACACTCTGAAATCGCTGGTCAGCGTCTTTCAACAGCAGAAGGGAACCCTTGCGCCGGTTAAAATCGTCTCGGACGAGCGGACCAATGCCGTCATCATCGCCGCTACGGAAAACGACACGATCCGGGTGAAGGAGCTGATCGCCCTGATGGACAAGGAAATCCCCAAGGGAACAGGGATGATCCGCGTCTATTACCTGCAGAACGCGAGGGCGGAAGAAACCGCCAAGGTCCTGACGACGCTTCCCCAGCAGGCGAAGCTGCCCGACGGAAGGCCTGCGGCCGTGTCCAAATCGGTCCAGATCGTGGCCGACAAGGCCACCAATTCTCTGATCATCACCGCCGACACGGCCGATTACCAGGTCATCGAGGACGTGATCCGGAAGCTCGACATCGCCCGGGCCATGGTTTATCTGGAAGCCCTGATCATGGAAGTGAACGCGAACAAGAACTTCAAGCTGGGCGTCGAATGGATGGGGGCGGTAAAAATTTCCGAAAGCTACACGGGCATCGGCAGCAGCAGCGGCGAGGGAGGGACATTCCCCATTTCCTCCGGGCTTCTGACACCGTCGGCAACCGGCACGACATCCGGCACATCGACGGGCACGGTCACGTCGCTTCCCTCGCTCGCCTCCGGGCTCACCCTCGGCGTGATCGGACAAGCCATCAAGATCGCAACGGTCGGCGGGGCGGAAATCACCTTTCCGAACCTTGCCGCATTCGTGCATGCCTACCAGGCCGATACGGATATCCACATCCTCGCCACCCCGCAGCTCCTGACACTGGACAACGAGGAGGCCGAGATGACCGTGGGCAAGAATGTCCCCTACGTAACCCGGCAGGATACCACGACGACCTCAACCATCAATTACAGCAACTACGAGTACAAGGATGTGGGAATCACGCTGAAGGTCACGCCGCAGATCAACAAGGAGGGCTTCGTCCGCCTGAAACTCGACCAGTCTGTCACAAAGCTGGAATCGCAGTCCCAGGACGCCGGCACAGGCCAGAAAATTCTGGCGCCGACCACCTTGAAAAGGACGGCCAAGACGACCGTCACCGTGAGAAGCGGCGACACGGTCGTGATCGGCGGGCTGATTGAGGATTCCACCAGCGACAGCTTCTACAAAGTCCCCCTGCTGGGCGACATCCCGCTTCTGGGGTGGCTGTTCAAGTATAAAACGAAAGTCGGGGACAAAACGAATCTCTTTATCTTCATCACCCCCCGCATCATCCAGAAGCCGGAGGACGCCACGGACATCCACCAGGATAAAAAGGATTACATGCACTCCCTCCAGGAGGGGACGATCAAAGCCATGCCGCAGAGGAAGCCGTAGTTTCCCTTTTGAGACCATGGAACCGACAACAACAACCCGATACGACCAGGCGCCGGGGGGATCCGCACCCGCGCTCCCGGACCCCTATGAGCCTCTGATCCGCGCCGGCGTCCCGGAAGAAACGCTGGCCGAGGCTGTCCGGGAATTCCGCGGAAACGGAGCCGGTCTGCTGGATATCCTGCTGCAGAAAAAAGCCATCACCGAAACGGGGTTCCTCGAGGCCATGAGCGCCCATTTTCACCTCCCTTTCTGTGAGGAGCTCCCCACGGATCAGATGAACACGGACTTTACCGGCCGGATTCCCATTCATTACCTGAAGCGGTTCCGGATGGTTCCCCTGGAAACCCCCCAGGGCGCCGTCATCGCCGTCAACGACCCGGCCAATTTCCAGCCCGTCGACGACCTGCGCAACCTCCTCGGCTGGAAGGACTGCCGGACGGTCCTTGCCACCCAGAATGCGATTCAAGCCGCGATCAACCTGGCCTACGACCTGAGCCGCAACACCGCCAAGGAATTTTTCGAGGAAATGAGCGACGAGTCGACGGACCGCATCATCTCCGAGATCGAAGAGACCGGCGACCTCCTCGATGAAACCAGCGACGCCCCGATCATCAAACTGGTGAACCTGCTGCTCTCCGGCGCCATCCGGGACCGCGCCAGCGACATCCATATCGAACCCTACCAGAGCGCCCTGAAAATCCGCTACCGCATCGACGGCATCCTCTACGACATCCTGAGCCTGCCCCGTCGGATCCAGTCGCCCCTGACCTCGCGCGTCAAGATCATGGCGCGGCTCAACATCGCCGAAAAGCGCCTGCCCCAGGACGGCCGGATCGAGATCAAAGTCGCCGACCGGAGCGTCGACATCCGGGTTTCCGTGATCCCCACCGCCTTCGGCGAAAGGGTGGTCCTGCGGCTGCTCGACAAATCGGGGGCGATGCTGAAACTGTCCGACCTCGGCATGGACGGCAAAAACATCACGCTCTTCAACAAGCTGATCAAGTCGCCCTACGGCATCCTGCTGGTGACCGGCCCCACCGGGAGCGGCAAGACGACGACGCTGTACGCGGCGTTGTCCACGATCAACAACCCGGAAATCAACATCATCACCATCGAAGACCCCATCGAGTACCAGATCGAGGGCATCGGCCAGATCCAGGTAAACCCCAAGATCGACCTGAACTTCGCCACCGGGCTGCGCTCGATCGTCCGGCAGGATCCCGACGTCATCCTGGTGGGTGAGATCCGAGACCGGGAAACGGCGGAGATCGCCATCCAATCCTCCCTGACGGGCCATCTGGTTTTTTCCACCCTCCACACCAACGATGCCGCCAGCGCCGTGACGCGCCTCATCGACATGGGGATCGAGGCGTTCCTGGTCACCTCTTCGGTCCTCGCGATCATTGCCCAACGCCTCGTCCGGGTCCTCTGCCCGAAGTGCAAGGAGGCCTACGTGCCGGACGAGGAATCACTGGCCAACGCCGGCATCAGCCGGGACCTGCTCGCCGAACACGTCCTCTACAGGAAGAAGGGCTGCCACGCCTGCATGAAAACGGGCTACCGGGGCCGGACCGCCATTTTTGAAATCATGCTCCTGGAGGACGACATCAAGCACCTGATCCTGAAAACATCCGATTCCAATCAGATCAACGACCTGGCCCTGCGGCACGGCATGACCAACCTGCTTCACGACGGGGCGCAGAAGGTCCTGGCGGGAATCACCACCATCGAAGAGGTCTTCCGGGTCACCCGCATCCTGAAGCGGGACATCGACGTGATTCCGGAGAGAACGGAAGCATTGCCGAAGTGAAGGGCAAAACAGACGGTTCCTGTCCCCTGACCCGCTTCGGTGCGGTCGCACACTATGCCTGTTTATGAATACATAGCGCTGGACGATCGGGGCCACAGGCTCAAGGGCATCGTCGATGCCGCCAGCGCCGCCGGGGCGCGTCAGAAGCTCCGGGAAACGAGGATATTCCCGATCGACCTGGCAGAGTCGTCGGCGCAGAAGAAAGAGGGTGCGCCCGCCCGAAAGGGTCTGGAGGGGTTTTCCGGCAAAGTCAGTCTGCGGGACATGTCGATCATGACCCGGCAGCTATCCACGCTGCTGGGGGCCGGACTGCCGCTGGTGCCGTCCCTGACGGTCCTCGTTACCCAGACCGCGCACCCCCGGCTGAAAAAAACGCTGGCGCAGATCCGGGAGGACGTCAATGAGGGCAACAGCCTGACGGGAAGCATTTCCCGCCATTCGGAGATTTTCCCCCCTTTCTTCGTCAACATGATCCGCGCCGGCGAGGCGTCGGGAACCGTCAATCTGGTTCTGGAAAGGCTGGCCGATTTCAACGAAAGCCAGCAGGCCCTGAAAACGCGGATCCGATCGGCGCTGGCCTACCCGATTTTCATGTTCTTCATCGGCAGCCTGGTCCTGTTTTTCCTCGTTGCCTTTGTGGTGCCGAACATCACCCGGATCTTTCAGGAAATGCACCAGACCCTGCCGGCCATCACGATGCTGCTCATTGCCGTCAGCCGTTTTCTCCAGTCGTTCTGGTGGATCATTCTCCTGGCCGCCGCGGTCGGCTTCCTGGCCCTGAGATATGCCGTCACCCAGACGGAAAAAGGGCGTCACCTCTGGGATCGCATCAAGCTGGCAGCGCCCCTTTTCGGACCGGTCAACCGGAAGATGGCGGTCGCCCGCTTCAGCCGGACCCTGGGCACGCTTCTGCAAAGCGGCGTCCCCCTGCTGAACGCCATGGAGATCGTGCGGAACGTCGTGGACAACCGGCTCATCGCCGATGACCTGCAGAACGCCGGCAGGGAAGTCGAGGAAGGGCAGCCGCTCTCCGCATCCCTGGCCCGGCGGGGCTTCTTCCCGCCCATGGTCATCGAGATGATTGCCGTGGGCGAGCAGAGCGGAAATCTCGAACCGATGCTGTACCGGGTCGCGGATTCCTACGAGCGGGAAGTCGAATCCCACATCCTGATGATGACCTCCCTGCTTGAGCCGGCGATGGTTCTGCTGATGGGCCTGATCGTCGGCTTTATTGTCGTTTCGATCCTGCTGCCCATCTTTGAAATGAACCAGCTGGTAAGATAATGTTTTTGCAATCCCTTCGTCGATCAGACGGCAGGGGCACGTTTCATCCGTTCGGGAGTTGAAAAATGAAAAAAATGCGAAAAAAAAGAGGGGAACGCGGGTTCACCCTGATCGAATTGATGGTGGTCATTGTGATTCTGGGCATCCTGGCCGGCCTGATCATTCCCAGAATCATGGGAAGGCCCGACGAGGCAAGGCGGGCCAAAGCCCGGATTCAGATCGAAAGCCTCGAAACCGCCCTGAAGCTTTACCGGCTGGACAGCGGCAGTTATCCGACCACCGAACAGGGACTTCAGGCGCTGGTGGAAGCCCCATCCGTCGGCCAGCAGGCCAGGAACTGGAGACAGGGAGGCTACCTGGAACGGAACAAGGTTCCGAAGGACCCCTGGGACAAGGAATTCGTTTATCTCAGCCCCGGCGCCCACGGTGATTTCGACCTGAGCTCACTGGGGGCCGACGGTGAGCCCGGCGGAGATGGAAAAAACAAAGACATCAACAATTGGGAAGCCGACTGATCGCGGCTACACGCTGATCGAACTGGCCCTTGTCGTCCTGCTCATCGGCCTGATGCTGTTCATCGCGGCCCCGAGGGTCCGGGACACCCTGGTGAACGACAGCCTCAAAGAGGCGGTCCGGAAGATCACCGGCGCCAGCCGGGAACTGCGGGCCGAGGCGGTCCGGCAACAGGCGGACCATATCCTGCACCTGGATCTGAACGGCCGCGCCTACTGGACCTACACCGCCGACATGACCCCGGAAAAACAGTACGAACGGAGAAAAGACGCCGTCCGCCTGCCCGATGATGTGAAGATTGCCGATATTGCCCAGGCCGGTCAGGAAAAAAAATCCGACGGCGAGGCAACGGTGACGTTCTTCAAGCAGGGCTATGCGCAGCCGGTCATTATCCATCTGGTCCGGGAAGACCGTTTCTTCACGCTGTTTTTCTCTCCCTTCCTGAACGATGTCAAAACCTATGAAAGGTACGTCGAATACGGCGAGATCTCCTATGCCGCGACGCAATGACTCCGCACGCGTCTTTTCGAACGGTCGCAACATGCAATCCGACACCGTAACCGCAATCAAGCTTTTCTGTTGCTTTTCCGGAAGCGGGAAGCTAAGAGAAAGCGAAATTCGCGAGGCCGGGTTCGCCCTTCCCCGAGCGATCCGCCCTCATTTGCATCATGGAATCACAAATAGGAGGTTTGGAATATGAAAAAGTTCGTCCTGTATTCACTACTGGCGGTCCTGTTCGCCTGCTTCACGGCTGCCCCCCTCTTGGCAGCGGCCCCGCCCGCCGTTGGCGGCCAGTTGCCCGATTTCAGCCTGCCCGCCCCGAAGGACAGCACGGACAAGAGCTACCTCGGGGTGTCCGGCCGGCTCTTTTCCGGCCCCTTCAAGATTCCACAGGTCAAAGCGAATGTCGTGATCATCGAAATCTTCAGCATGTACTGCCCCTACTGCCAGGCGGAGGCGCCCAATGTCAACAGCCTCTTCAGCAAGATCGAAAACGATCCGGCCCTGAAAGGGAAAATCAAGCTGCTGGGGATCGGCATCGGCAATTCGGACTACGAGGTTGGCGTTTTCAAGAAAAAATACAGTGTCCCCTTTCCCCTCTTCCCGGACGGGGACTTCAAGCTCCACAAGCTGTTGGGAGAGCCGAGGACGCCTTATTTCATCGGCGTGCGGATCAACCCCGACGGCTCGCATCAGGTCTTCTACTCCAAGCTGGGGGCCTTCGAGGGCGTGGAGGCATTTCTCAATCAGATCATCAGGCTGTCCGGGCTGAAATAGGAGGAAAATCATGAAAAGAATCTTCCGTTCCCTGTTTGTGATCGCCGTTTTCACGGCCCCGCTGATCCTGCCCCCGGCGCCGAATGCATACGGCCTGTCCGATGCCTACAAGGGCAACGTTTACGATACGGGCCGGTTGAAACCGACGGACAGCGCGCTGAAAGTCAAGGTCGGCCAGAAAGCGCCCGGATTCACGCTGCCGGCCGTCTCCGGCGGGAAAGTGTCGCTTCAGGACTATCACGGCAAGAAGAACGTCGTTCTGTCCTTCGTTCCGGCAGCCTGGACGCCGGTCTGTTCCGACCAGTGGCCCGGCTACAATATCGTCAAGGACCTCTTCGACGCCCATGACGCGATCCTGCTGGGCATCACCGTGGACAGTGTCCCGACGCTCTTTTCCTGGACCAACCAGATGGGGAAGCTCTGGTTCCCCGTGCTTTCCGATTTCTGGCCCCACGGGAAGACCGCGTCGGAATACGGCATCCTGCGCACCGACGGGGTTTCGGAGCGGGCGATTTTCCTGATCGACAAGAAGGGCGTGATCCGCTACATCGATGTCCACGACATCAACGAGCGCCCCTCCCTGGAAATGCTGATCAGGGAGCTGGAAAAACTCAAATAGGCTGCCTGGAAATCCAAGCGGCGGACACAAATCCAACAACACGGGAGAACCTGTCATGGATGAAGAGCTTCGCTGGGCCAAAACGCACTGCGCACGCATGGATCACGGCGGCTGCAGCCTGCTGGTGGGCGTGAAAGGGAACAAGATTGTTGCGATCAAGGGAGACCCCGACGGCTACCTGAACAGGGGCTACACCTGCCACAAAGGCAGGGTTTCGGCGGACCGCCTCACGCACCCCGACCGCCTCCGACATCCCCTGAAACGGATGGGGGAGCGGGGCGAGGGGAAATGGCAGCGCATCTCCATGGAGCAGGCGCTCGACGAGACGGCGGAAAACCTCCTGCGGATCCGGGAAAAGCACGGCGCGCGGGCCGTCGGGTTCGGCGTCGGCATGCCGAAGGGGCTGGAGCACTTCGTCCTGATCCGGCTGGCCAACATCTTCGGCTCCCCCAACGTCATCGCCTCACAGGATCTTTGCCACGCACCCAGGGAAATCACCGGCATTCACACCTGCGGCTTTTATCCTGTTGCGGACCTTCACCATACGACCAAACTGGTTTTTCTCTGGGGCAGCAACAACACCTCGACCAATGAAGAGGGACAAATCTGCAGCCAGCTTCGGGAGCAGATCAAGAAAGGGGTCAAGCTCGTTGTCGTGGACCCGCGCCGTATCGAGCTTGCAGAAAAGGCTGACCTCTGGCTTCAATTGCGACCCGGAACGGACCAGGCGCTGGCCCTGGCGATCATCCATGTGATCTGCGAGGAGGGCCTTTACGACAGGGCTTTCGTGGAAAAATACACCCACGGATTCGACGAACTGGCGCAGCATGTCAAACAGTATCCGCCCGAGAGGGTCGCGGAGATCACCTGGGTTCCCGCGGATGCGATCCGCAAGGCGGCCAGGATGTACGCGGAAGCAAGGCCGGCGACCATACAGTGGGGCAACGCCATAGAACACAACGTCAAAACCTTTGACGCCGTCCGGTCCCTACTCTGCATGATGGCCATCTGCGGCAATCTCGATGTTCCCGGGGGGAACGTGAATGCCCGGGACCCCAAGATCATGGGGCTGGCACCATTCGTACGCGCCGATCTGATCCCGGACAAGCGCAAGGACATGATCGGCGCCCACTACGGCATCATCCCGAGACTGATGACTGTCGCCCCGGCCTTCTTCCGCAAGGCCGTGCTGGAAGGCACACCCTATCCCGTGCGCGGCTACTACGGGATGTGCACGAACCCGATGGTCGCCTGGGCCGACAGCAGGGTCACTTATGAGGCTTTCAAAAGCCTGGATTTCGTGGCCGTTGCGGACCTCTTCATGACCCCCACGGCCGCCATGGCCGACATTGTCTTTCCCGTAGCCCATCAGTACGAGATGAACGACATCGGCCATTACGGCATCGGCCACGGGATGATTCTGGCCCGTCCCAAGGTGGTCGATCCGCCGGAGGAATGCTGGCCGGACATGAAGATCATGAACGAGCTGGGCAAACGTGTTTCAGCACCTGAGCTGTGGCACGAAAATCACGAAGCGTTTCTGGAGGATCTCGTCAGGCCGGCGGGACTCACCTACCGGGAATTCGTCGAAAAGGGCTATCTGAAGGGCCCTGCCGGCACCCGCTCCTACGAAACAAAGGGGTTTTCCACACCCACCGGAAAGGTGGAGCTGCGCCTGAGCACAGCCGAAAAATTCAGGCTCAAGCCGCTTCCGGAATTCACGGAGTTTCCGGAGGAAGACGATCCGGATTTCCCGCTCCTCGCCGTATGCGCCAAAAGCAGATACTATCTTCACTCTTCCTATCGCTGGGTTGACAGCATCCGGGAGAAGCGCCCGCACCCGACCGTGGAGATCCATCCCGATACGGCGGCTGATTTCGGAATCAGAGAGGGGGACGAGGTGGTCATCGAGACGAAATACGGGGCCATCACCCAGCGGGCCCGCGTCACCGACATCATCCATCCGCGCGTGATCAGCGCGGCCATTGGGTGGTGGTTCCCCGAGGGTTCTCCGGAGACCCAGTACGAATGGAGGGAATCGAACTTCAACATGCTGACCTCGATCGGGAAGCTGGGGAAGGAATTCGGAACACCCAACATCAAAAGCCTGCCCTGCCGGATTCGCAGAAAGTAGGATTTTGGGGATGGAAAGAGCCGGCGCTTTTTCGCTCCGCTTGCACGATCTCCTGCGCAGCCCGGCGGCAGGGCGGATCATCGCCGATGTCCGCATCGGCGCAACCTATATCGCCGTTCGACTGGACGACGGCTCTGTCGGCCTTGCCGCCGTTCCCACGGCGGACATTCCGCCGCAGTGCCCGCCCTTTCCTTCGCCGGCCTCGCTGGTGGGTATCGAGGCCGCATCCTTCCTGTCCTGGCTTATCGAAAAGGACAACCCCCGGAAAAAGGCCATTGCACTGGCCACAGCCAATGCCCTGATCCGTCAGGATCGTTGCGACGCCTGCGGAGACGCATTCGACCTGATCCGGGTGAAGCCGGCCGACAGGATCGTGATGGTCGGGCGTTTCACGCCCCTGGTCGAAAGAATCGACGCCATCGGGGCGACGCTGACAATTCTGGAGAAGGATGCAGCCAAAGGACTGGTCCTCGGGAAGCGGGAGCGCCGGGAGGTTCTGCAAGGCGCCACCGTCGCCCTCATCACCGCGACAACGCTCCTTTATGACAGCCTGGAAGAAATCCTCGCAGGCCTTGGCGATCCCCGGCACGTTGTCCTGCTGGGACCTTCCACCCCCATGCTGCCCGAACTCTTCGCCGGTACGCCGGTCCGCCATCTGGGCGGGGTCCGCATTAACGATGCCCGCGGAATCCTCCAAATCGTCGCCAACGGCGGGGGAACGCGGTCCATGCGCCCCTGTCTCGAGACGACCAATCTTTTCATCGACAAACACCTCGTGCAAAGGCGGTGACATTTTGAAGGAAACGGCCGAAATCTCGAGGGCCGATGCGGACGCATACGGCATCGAACACGGGGAGACGATCCGCGTCAAATCGAGACGCGGGAGGTGGTTGTCAAAGCCAAAGTGACCGATCAGGTTCCGAAAGGACTGGTGTGGATGGCCTTCCACTTCCGGGAGGGGTGCGCAAACTGGCTGACGAATCCGGCCTATGACCCGGTCACCCGGACGGCGGAATACAAGGCCGGCGCGGTCGCCATCGAAAAGGCTGCCTGAACGAGTAAGGCGATCGCAGGGAGCAGGAAAAATCCCATAGGGGGTTGCGGTGACGCTTGCGCGGTCCGGAATCGGCTCCGTTACGATTTTTCTTCGCCGCCCGGATTCTGTCCCGCTTCACGCTCCACGATGGCGGAAAGTTCCCGGCTCGTCTTCCGCAGATAGGCGTCGGCATCTCTTTCCAGTTGGCGGAATTTGTCCAGAAGGGTCCTCGCGGCCGGCGTCAGCGTCATGCCCTTCTTGGCGGCGTCGCTCTCAATGAGCTTGACCCCCATTCGCTCTTCGGAGGCCCGCAGGCGTCCCCAGGCGGCGCGATAGGACATGCTGAGCTTCTTCGCCGCGGCGTTGAGGCTGTGACACTCGTCGATGGCCTCGAAGAGTTTCTCGCGACCCTGCCCGAAGATGACCTTTCCGTCCTTCTCCAGCCAGATTTTGTATTTGATCTCCATATCCAATCCTTTCCGAAGACCTCAGCAGCTGACCGTTGAATGGTTAACGGCTTTCACCGACATAGGGCGAGCGGCCCTGGCAGGCCAGGCAGGGCGATCCATCCCGCAGGGGATAAGCCTCGCCGCAGGACGGACAGACGGCGGTGGGCCCCAGGCGCCGCTTGACGATGTGCTCCGGCTTGACCCGGACCCGCTGCAGGCTCAGGACCGAGGCGCCGGCCTCCTTGATCTGACCCATGAGCATTTCGAAATCCTGCTCCTTCTTCGGCTTGAGCTTGAAGTACCAGGCGTTGAATTCCGGCCATGCCCTGAGTTTTTCCGTGTCGAGATAAACCCGGACACCTTCCCCGCATTCCTTTTCATATAAGGTCACGGCGAACCGGCCCGTGTCGAAAATCTTCATCCATCCGTTCCCGATTGTGCAGGGAGTCAGGAGCTGCACGGCGTCGGGCAGGCAGACCGCCGTTTCGCAGATGGCGTCGAAGAAATCCCCCTTCGGCAGGTTCTTCAGGGCCAGGTCCACGATAAACCCCCCGATCACCAGGCCCGGTGCGAGGCTCCCGTGAAAGGATTTCACCAGATGGACATACTCGTCATAGGAATAGGAACCGATTCTCATGAATGATTAAACTCCTTATGCTTTAATAGGCAAGCGACAGCCTCGGCTCACG
Organism: uncultured delta proteobacterium; assembly: GCA_963709485.1. GTDB lineage: Bacteria > Desulfobacterota > Syntrophia > Syntrophales > Fen-1087 > JAXDBM01. Next base: position 155,847 of record CAVPWE010000001.1, on the reverse strand, counting down.
GATCGCCCTGGTCCGGTCGGATCTCGGGGCATCCGCCCGTGCGATGGACCGCTGCATCCACTGCCGGTCCACCCGGCCGTCGACAAGGGGAAGCAGATCATCGGCCAGGTACAGGGCTTCGTTGACGTCATGGGTCACATAAACAATGGGAATGGACAGTTCCTCTTTCATCTGATGGAGCTGTTCCCGCAGATCCCGCCGGGTGAAGACATCGAGGGCGGAAAAGGGCTCGTCGAGCAGGAGCAGACGGGGTTCGCTCGCCAGGGCCTGGCAGAGGGCACAGCGCTGGCGCTCCCCGCCCGACACGGCATCGGGTTTGCGGTCCCGCAGGTGCTCAATGCCGAACCGCTCCAGCAGTTGCCGGACGGCCCCCTTCTTTTTTCCCGCGGCAAAGGCGGCGTTGTCATGGATGCTCAGATGGGGAAACAGGGGGTAATCCTGAAAGACATATCCGAGCCGCCGCTTCTGCGGCGGCAGAAAAATCCGCCGGCCCGTATCCAGCCAGACCTCATCGCCGAATCGAATGAACCCTTCCTCGGGCTTGTCCAGACCGGCAATGATCGCGCATCAGGGTGGTCTTGCCCGCCCCGGAAGGACCGATAACGACGGTCATCATTTCCGCCGGGCAGACAATGTCGAGGGACAGATCGAAGTGGGGCAGCCGTTTCCGGATGCGGATTTGAAGACTCATGACGATCGTCTCCTGGTCAGTCGATGGACGATCGAGAAGAAAGTCATAACACACCGGCAGCAGGGCCAGGGACATCATGGCGGCGCTGCCGTACTGGAGCGTCTCCACGGCCTCGTAAATGGCGATGGACGCGACCCGTGTTTCTCCGGGAACGCTGCCGCCCACCATGAGGATGACGCCGAACGCACCCAGGGCATGGAGGAAGACCAGGATGGCCGAAGCGGCGATCCCGTTCAGGCTGTTCGGAAGGATGACCCTGGCAAAAACAGCCGGCGCCGACAAGACCGAGCACCCGGGCGCTGTCGATCAGCCGGGGATCGACCTTTTCAAAGGCCGCCCGCATGGGCTGCAGGGCAAAGGGAATGCTGTAGATGATGGAGGCAATGACAATCCCGGCAAAGGTGAAAAGAAGCGGCGATCCGGTCATGCCGGTCCAGAGGCGTCCGAGCCTGCCCTCCGGACCCATCAGGAGGAGCAGATAAAACCCGACGACCGTCGGCGGCATGGCCAGCGGCAGGTTGATGAAGGCCTCGAGGAAGGCCTTTCCCGGCAGGCGGCTGTAGGCCAGCAGACAGGCCAGGGGCGCCGTGAGCAGCATCAGAATCGACGTGGCGACCAGGGCCAGTTTCAGGGAAAGAAAAAGCGCCGTCCAGTCCATCCGTTACCTGTATCCGTATTTCATTTTTATGGACCCTGGCCTCCGGCGAGGAAAGGAACCGGATGAATTCCCCGGCAGCCTTCTGACGGGTTGTCCTCTTCAGCAGGCAGGCGCTCTGAACAATGGGCGGCGCTTCCTCCACGGAAAAGGAGCAGCCTTTCCGCCCTTCATCCGACAGGGTGGAGGACAGGGCGCAGAACCCGGCATCCACACTTCCCGTTGCCGCATATTGAAAGGCCTGGGCGATGTTCTGGCCGAAGACAAGCCTTTCCTCAACGTTTTTCAGTATGCCCGTCTTTTTCAGCGCCTCCATTGCAGCCGCGCCATAGGGGGCGGTCTTCGGGTTTGCGACGGCAATCTTCTTCAGTCCGGGAGCTGCCATGACCTCCCGCCAGTTCTTTGCGCCACACAAGTCCTTCTTTCCGGTCCAGAGAACCACCCGTCCGGCGGCATAGACGAAGGGGGCTTCCGCAAGCCCTTCCCGATGGAGCAGTTCCGGCCTTTCCTCATCGGCCGACAGGAAAACATCGTACGGGGCGCCGTTCTTGATCTGGGCGTACAGTTGTCCGCGTGGAGGTAATAGGTTCGCCTCCACGGAGATGCCTGTTTTCGCTTCAAATGACACGGGCAATCTCCTTGAAGGCATTGATGAAGTTCGCCGCGACGGCGGCAGTGATTTTCTCTCCCGCCAGGGCAGGCCCGGAAATCAGAAACAGATGAAGGAGAATGACCGGAAAAATGCGTTTTATCATTGCCGATATGCCCTCTTGTGACCATCCCCGATTATGTTAACGTTGATATATGTTACGTTTGGCTAACTACAGGACCTTTGAAAGAAAGTCAACCGCAATTTATATGTCAATTTTGACATATATCGCTTGACACCCCCTGTTCCCGTCTTATAGAGAAGGAAGCAAAAAAAGGACGTCATCGATGATCAAAAGTGAAAACGACAGGGTGGACGCGCTCCGGAGCATTCTGGATCGTGAAATTGAAAAAAATCCCCACAACAGGGAACTGATTGAGTCCTTCCGACCGCTGCTGATCGCAAGGGCGCGTCTGTTGGAAAAGATAAAGTTGGAGAAAGCCGTTTTGTCCGCCATGGACAAAACCCGTTTTGAGAGCGGCGTTCCCCTGATCCGCCAACAGCAGCTCTTATCGCCGGAGGATCCCTGGGAGAAAATGGCTTCATGCATGATTCCGGCCCTGAAGGAAGGGTTTCCGGGCATCCGGAACGACATGGATCGTTTACAGGCGTCCGGAGAGAAAATCGAAGGTCTTGTTCGTGAATATCTGGAAGCCTTTCCCGATCATTGCGAGGCCGTGATCAAACGCCGGGCGGCCGGTCTGCTGGTCGGCACCCAGGGAATCTCCCTGCTGCTGCGCCACTTGACGCGGATCATCCTGGAAAAGAGGTCTCAGGAGGCAGTCCGCGGGATCAAGGACCTTGACTGGAAGAAGGGTTACTGCCCTGTCTGCGGCGCTTTTCCCACGATCGCCCTGATCGAGGAGAAGATCACCCGACGCTGGCTTCACTGTTCCCGGTGCGGTCATGACTGGCAGTTCAGCCGGGTGATCTGTCCCTGCTGCGAGAATCAGGCCCAGCAGGGCATGAACTTCTTTTATGTGGAAACCAGGGCGCAGGAGTCGGCCTTCACCTGCGAGAAGTGCAATCGTTACCTGATCACCCTGAACCGGATAAGCGACCTGCACGATCACGATCTGGATGTTTCGGCAATCGGTCTTGCCCATATGGATGTCATCATGCAGGGGAAGGGTTCATCCCCATGGCGGCATGCGAGTGGAATTCTTTCTAAGGGCCTGAAAATCACGTAATCCATATTTGTAAGCAAAGGTAGGAATCCGTCAATATAAGTAATTTTTGCGTTGAAAAGAGATATTTCCTCCTGTATAGACAGATCATGTCCGGCGATCTGATGAATACGAAAGAGGTTGCGAAATATCTCGATATCCACGAGAAGCAGGTCTACGCCCTCGTCAAGAACGGCAGGGTTCCGGCAACCCGCGTCACCGGGAAATGGATCTTTCCCAAGCATCTGATTGACAGGTGGATTGAAGATCAGGCCATGGCCGGGCTTGCCGAGGCCAGACGGAAGGGGGCGCGGATCGAAGGGGCTCTCCTGGCCGCCGGCAGCAACGACCCGGTGCTGGACATGCTTCTGACTTCCATGAAATCCCGCGCCCCGGAATTCTATTTTTTCACCGCCAATACGGGCAGCGTCGGCGGGCTCAAAGCCCTCTGCCAGGGATATACGGACATCGCATGGTCCCACCTCCTGGATCCGGCAAGCGGCCGCTACAATACGCCGGACGTCCTGTCCCGTTATCTTCGGCAGTTTCAGGCAGTGGTGGTACACCTCTTCAACCGGGAACTGGGAATTCTGGTACCGGCCGGCAACCCTCACCGGATTCTGGGGCTGGAGGTTGTCGTCCGGAACAAATTGCGGATCGTCAACCGCCAGTCCGGCGCCGGCACGCGGATCCTGCTGGACGCCCTGCTGCAGAAAGCAGGGGCTGCACCGGATTCCCTGCCGGGTTACGACAGCGAAGTCTTCACCCACATGGATGTGGGCCTGGCCGTCCTGACCGGCGAGGCGGACGCGGGCATCGCTTCCGCCGCAGTGGCCCGGCTTCTGGGACTCGGATTTGTGTCCCTGGCCAGGGAAAGTTTCGACATGATCCTGGGGCAGTCCACCTTCTTTTCCGAAGGGGTCCAGGCCTTCCTCGACGGGCTGCAGAACCCGGATTTTCAGAAAAAAGCCGAAAAAATAGGAGAATACGACTTCAAATCGTCGGGACGGGTCCTGCATGCCCTGTGTTGATCGTCGTCCGCATCCGTCGGGTGAAATTGTCGCAAAGTCGTTCCGGATGGAATGCGGCAGGCACCGATCTTCCGGGCATCGCAATTCTTCCGACCTGACGATGATCCGGCGCCGTTGTTGCAAATCCGGGTAACCCCTTGAAACACAGGTGTCGATTCCCCGCAGTGACAAGATCGCAACCATAAAGAAGAAAGGAGTGAGACGATGAAAAAATGTTTTATATTCATGATGTTCGCATTGCTGCTGGCAACCGGGACCGGATTCGCCGGAGAAGGCTTTATCCTTCTGTCCAGCACCATCGGTCCCGTTGATTCCGGGATCGTGACCGTCCTGGAGGATCAGTTTGAAAAAGAGGCGGGCATTCGGGTAAGGCATGTCGGGGCCGGCACCGGCGCGGCTTTGGACATCGCCAAAAAAGGCAAAATCGATCTGGTCATGGTGCACGCAAAGAGCCTGGAAGAGAAATTCATCAAGGAAGGGTACGGAACGGAGCGCATTCCTTTCATGTACAACGACTTTGTCATCGTCGGCCCTGCCGCGGACCCCGCCGGAATCAAAGGGATGAAGTCTGCTGCGGAGGCCCTGAAGGCGATCGCCGGCAAAAACGTTCCCTTCATCAGCCGGGGCGACAAGTCCGGCACGCATGTTGCGGAGATGGAACTGTGGACCAAAGCGGGGATCAAGCCCGCCGGCGCCTGGTACCGGGTCTACGAAAAGGGGGCGGAAGGGAACGTGCCCACCCTGCGCTACACGGACCAGCAGAATGCCTATACGGTCATCGACCGGGCCACGTACCTCTCCCTGAAGGACCAGATCAAGCTGGCGGTGCTGGTGGAAGGAGACGAAGCCCTGCTCAATTTCATCTCCCTGATTCCCGTCAGTCCCGCGAAATTCCCCCAGGTGAACGCGACGGATACGAAAAAATTCGTCCAGTGGCTGACGGCTCCGGAAAAAGGCCAGAAGATTGTCCGTGATTTCGGCAAGGACAAATATGGCAGCCCGCTCTTTTTCCCGAACTCCGACGCCTGGAAAAAAGCAAACAAATAAACGAGGAGGTTATTATCATGATAAAAAAGAGTCTGTTATTTGCCGCTCTATGGACCCTTGTCCTGTCGCTCACGATCATCGTGAGCGGAATCAATCCCTGCTTCGCCGCACCACCGCAGCAGAAAAACATCATTCTGGCGACGACCACCAGCACCCAGGATTCCGGCCTTCTGGACGTCCTGATCCCGATCTTTGAAAAGCAGGCCGGCTATTTCGTCAAGACCATCGCTGTCGGCTCCGGCCAGGCCATGGCCATGGGCCAGAAGGGCGAGGCCGACGTGCTCCTGGTTCACTCGCCCGATGCGGAAAAAAAATTCATGGCGGCGGGGAACGGCGTCCAACGGAGGCTGGTCATGCACAACGACTTCATCATCGTGGGAACGCCGGCAGACCCGGCAGCCGTCAAAACGGCCAAAACGTCCGTTGAGGCGTTCAAAAAGATCGCCCAGGCAAACGCGGTCTTCATGTCCCGTGGCGACAACTCGGGAACGCACAGCAAGGAAAAGGCCATCTGGAAGGCCGCCGCGATCAGCCCCGACGGTCAGAAGTGGTACCAGCAGACCGGCCTCGGCATGGGGCAGACCCTGAGCGTCGCCGCCGAGAAAAAGGCCTACACCTTGGCTGACCGGGGCACCTATCTGGCCCTCAAGAAGAACCTGGGACTCGATATCCTGAACGAGGGGGACGCCATGCTCCTGAACGTCTATTCCGTCATCGAGGTCAACCCGGCAAAATTCAAGAAGATCAACGCGGACGGCGGCAGTGCCTTTGCCGACTTCATGGTCTCCAAGGCCACTCAGGATATTATCGGCAAATTCGGCGTGGAGAAGTTCGGTTCCCCCCTGTTCTTCCCGGATGCGGGAAAGAAGGAAGAATCCCTGGGAAAATAAGCGGCGATGGACCTGATACTCGAGGGCATCAAGCAGGCCTTTCTGCTTCTGTTCAGCCTGGACCGGGAAGTTTTGGGCATCACCCTGCTGTCCCTGGAAGTTTCCGGCGCCGCGACGCTGATCAGCCTGCTGATCGGCATGTCCATCGGGACGGCCATTGCCCTGGCGGATTTTCCGGGCAAGCGGATGGTCATCAGCCTCATCAATACGGGCATGGGCCTGCCACCGGTGGTGGTGGGCCTGTTTGTCTCGATCTTCCTCTGGCGGAACGGCCCCTTCGGCTTTCTGGAGATCCTCTACACCCCGGTGGCCATCGTCATCGCCCAGTCGATCATTGCCACGCCGATCGTGATGGGCATTACGCTGGCGGCCATTCAGCATCTGCCCAGAAACCTGCGACTCCAGATCCTGGCCCTGGGGGCGACCCGGCTGCAGATGGTCTGGATGCTGATGAAGGAGGCAAAACTGCCGCTGCTGGCCGCAGTCATGGCGGGTTTCGGCGGCGTCATCTCCGAGGTCGGCGCCTCCATCATGGTCGGTGGCAACATCAAGGGCTACACCCGTGTGCTGACCACGGCGACGGTCATGGAAACAGGGAAGGGTAATTTCGACGTTGCCATTGCCCTGGGCATTATCCTGCTGCTTCTCGCATTCATGATCAACGCCCTGCTCACGCAGATTCAGCAGCGGCAGAGGCCGCGATGAGCGCAGGCCCGCACATTCTCGAAATCAGGGACCTTCGGGCCAAAAGGGGGGGGGTCACGGTTCTGGACATTCCGGAGCTGGATGTCCGGGACGGTGAGTTTCTTTCCCTCATCGGTCCGAACGGGGCGGGAAAATCCAGTCTGCTTCTCATCCTCGCCTGTCTGCTGCCCCGGCGCAAGGGGACGCTGCGCTTTCACGAAACACCCGTAACAGCGGGCAACGGCCTTCTGGCCTACCGGCGGAAGATCGCCATGGTGTTTCAGGAACCCCTCCTGTTCGACGCGACGGTCTTCAGCAATGTGGCCAGCGGGCTGAAACTCCGCGGCATGCCGGGGACGGAGATTCGCAAAACCGTGGCGGAGTGTCTGGAGCGTTTCGGCATCGGTCATATGGCGGAGCGCCACGCACGGAAACTCTCCGGCGGAGAGGCCCAGCGCACAAGCCTCGCCCGGGCATTTGCCATCAAGCCGGAACTGATCTTCTTGGACGAACCCTTCTCGTCCCTCGATCCGCCCACCCGCGATCTTCTGATCGACGACCTCCATCGCATCCTTCTGGAGACCAAAACAACGGCCGTCATGGCAACGCACGACCGTCTCGAAGCCCTGCGCCTGTCGGACCGGGTCGCCGTCATGAAGGAGGGCCGGATCGTCCAGATCGACACCCCCCAAACGGTCATGAATCACCCGGCCGATGAATTCATCGCATCCTTTGTCGGCATGGAAACCATTCTGGCCGGCGAGATCGTCAGAACGGGTCCCGGCACCGTCACGGCCCGGATCGAGGGCAGGGAAATAGAAATGGTCGGGCAGGGAGATGCCGGGGAGCGGATTGTCTGTTGCATCCGGCCGGAACAGGTTACCCTTTCAACAATGCCGGCGAGCGAAGGGACGAGCGCCCGCAACACCTTTGCCGGAAGGATTGTCAGGATCATCCCTTTGGGACTGTTCTACAAGATCTGCCTGGACTGCGGGTTTTCACTCGTCGCCTATGTAACGGCTCCCTCCATGGAAAATCTGGCCCTGGAAGAGGGCAAACCCGTTTTCGCATCCGTCAAGGCCACCGCCGTGCACCTTATCAAAAAATAATCCGTCTTTCATGCGGCCTCTTCATTCCGGACAAGTTTGTCTCCTTTAACGCCTTTTCACATTTCATGTCAACCGCGCAAGGTCCATCCCCAGGTAACGTGAATTTGGGTCGGGACAGCTCATTTGAGCGTGAAGTCGACCCGGCTTTTCTTCACATCCTTTTTCTCCTCCGGCTGAGACACATCTTCTTTTTTCGGCGGAGCCTGTTTCGATTCGGCAGATTCCGACTGCCCGGACGCTTCCTGCCTGGCCACGCTCCGCAGGTTCAGTGTGCTGTTGTCATTGACGATGATGCGAATGTAGAAGTCCGTCGCCGAGACATCCTGGATGCGAACGAACAGAGGGTTGTAGCCTGCGCTCATGTTGCTCACGTAGAGGGATTTGAATTTCAGGAAATCATCGCCCTTGATCTTATCCAACGTGGCAATGTTGCCAAGTTTGAATCGGCCCATTGCACTCCCCGTTGGTGTCGGTACGCTGATGTGGTGTGTATCGGAAAAAAACGATCTTGATTCATTGTCTGCCGGGCCGGGTCTCTCGTCACAGGTCGCCAGGCGCATTCCGGAAATGGTCGGATAGCGGTCGGCATGGATCAAATTCTTATCGTTTTAGATGGAAGGGCAAATCATTTTATTGCTCCTTTTTTATCGAGACCTTTGTGCTGTCCATTGCCGGTGTGACTCGAACCAGGCGAGGGGCAAGGTTTCTCCCGTCTTTTTTAGGGTTGAAGGTGATCGAAGGGACCAGTTTCTCATCATATTGAAAGCCTTCCGCGTCTCTGCAGTCGCCGTATTTTGCCCTCAGCTTGTCGAGCGGGCCCGCGTCGATCGCCTGCATCGGGCAGCTGCTCACACAGATCGGCTTCTTCCCCTCCGCCCATCTGTCAATGCAGAAATTGCATTTTTGCATCGTCGCATCTTCTTCTGCCCCGAACTGAGGGGCGTCATAAGGACAGGCATCCAGGCACAGGCCGCAAACCTCTTTTCCCAGGCATTTCTCGCCGTCGACCATCACGATGCCGTCCTCGGGCCGTTTCATGAGGGCATCCGCCGGACACACGGAAATGCAGGCCGGTTTTAGGCAGTGATTGCACAGGACGGGAAGGAAAGCGACAAACAGATCGGGGTACCGGCCTTTTTCTATGGTTTTCACCCGGATCCAGCTTGCCGGGCCGGCCGGCACGTCATGCCAATCCTTGCAGGCCACCACACAGGCGAAGCACCCCGTACAACGATTCTGGTCAATGTAAAGCCCGTACTGCATCATGCCATTACCTTTTCCACTTCCACCAGCGCGGTACCCGATACAAAGGCGCCGCCCGGAGACGTTACGTTTTTGGTCAGCACGTTGGCGGAGCCGCCCCGATCAATCCCCTTCTCATCCGGGTTGAACCATGCGCCCTGAGGAAGGGAGACCACTCCCGGCATGATCCTTTCCGTAATTTTTACGGAGATCCTCACCTCGCCCCGATCATTGAAAACCCGGACGGTATCCCCCTGGCGAATATCTCTCGCCCCGGCATCGATTGTATTCATGGAAAGCGCCTGCATCTGCAACTCGCGAAGCCAGGGAAGATTATCGAACTGACTGTGCGCCCGCCTTTTGAGATGCGGACTGATAAGCTGCAGGGGGTATTTCATGGCAAGCGGATCTTCGGGGCTTTCCCAGCTTTCCATGTATTCCGGAAGGCTCGTTATGGAGGAGACATTCATCCTGGAGATGAGTTCCGAGCGGATTTCCACTTTCCCGGAGGGCGTGCGGAGCGGCTTCATGTCCGGAATTTTGCCGTCCTTTCCGGGAACTGTTCCCGATGCATCGAAGTCAACTCTGTAGATGCCCTGCTCCTTCAGCTGATCATAACCCGGCAGTTCCACTTCTTCGGACAGCCGCTTCAACATGTCCCGAATCCACTCCTCATCCGATTTGTCCCCATAATCGTGGATTCCGAGTTTGGGCGCCAGGGCCGTACAGATATCCAACTGCGATTTGGATTCCCCCAGAGGCGCCACGGCCCTGCCGAGAACGCCGTATTCGCCGCCTTCCAGGGGAGCATGGAGGTCGTTGCGCTCCAGGAAGGTGCAGACCGGCAAAACGATATCGGCAAACCGCGCAGAAGCCGTCATAAATTGTTCCGTGACCAGCACGAATTCCAGCTTCCGGAGCGCCTGGCAGGTCTTGTTGATCTCGCCGAGCTGATTGAGGTAGTTGGTGTTGGACAGCCAGAGGAATTTATAATCCGCCCCATAGCCCCCCGCCTTGCCTTTCAGAATCGCATCCGCAAAGAGCGAAACGTTGACGCGGGCGCTGGAGTTCACGCTCGCGCCGCGGAAAGGGAGCGCGTTCCAGCGCGGCGGCGCCTGCGCTTCCACCGGATTCGGCGGGCTGGGAATATGCGGCTGGTAGCGCACGCGACGCGGTTCGGATCGCCAGTTTTGCAATGAAAGATTGCCTGTGATGGCCTCCAGCGCCGCTGCCGCCCGATGGTACTGTTCGCCGAAGGCCGTGCGCCCCGCGGCGATGCTGGTGGCAAGAATGGCGGGTTTGCTGCCTGCAAAAGCGCGAGCCAGCGCGGCGATCGTCTCAGCCGGCACCCCGCTGATCGCGGCCGCCCATTCGGGGCTTTTCACCACTCCGTCTTTTCGACCCAGCACATATTCCCTGTACGGATCGAACCCTACCGTGTGGGCATCGATGAAGTCCCGGTCCTGCAAATTTTCATTGATGACGACGAAGGCCATGGCGATCAGCACGGCGGCGTCCGTGCCCGGTTTGATGGGAATCCACTGGTCGGCAAAGGCGGCGGCGGAATCAGTATGGCGGGGATCGACACAGACGATCCGGGCGCCCCGTTCCTTTGCTCGGGCAAGAGACAAGGGGATGTTGGAACCCAGCTCCGTCGTGGCGGGATTCCAGCTCCACATGATGATCAGGCGGGAATTGAGATATTCTTCCGGTGCGTGGTCTGTCTGGACAAATCTCCGCCTGGCTCCGTAAGTCACCCCGGCCGAGAAAGCGGCCCCCTCGCAGGATATGTAGCCCCAGGGAGCGGTATAGCCGCCGAACCGGCAGAGCAACCCGTGAAAAGCTCCCACATGATGGAGGATATGGGGATCACACATGGAGCAGAAGTGCAGGATGGCCGCGTTGCCGTAACTCGCCCTGACCCGTTTCATGGCAGCCGCCACGACTGACAGCGCCTCCTCCCAGGAAACCCGGGTGAACGCTCCCGAACCCCTTTCCCCCGTCCTCTTCAGCGGGTAGAGAAGCCTGTCCGGGGCATAAACGCGTTGGCGGTATGCATGGCCGCGCGCACACAACCGCGGCGTGTTGTCTTGATCGTCCGCCTCAATGCGTACGATCCTGTCACCCTTGACATGCACCATCATTTCACAGGCGCCTCCGCAGTGGCTGCTGCAGAGCGTTCGGATGATCTTTTCCTCTCCCGTACCGTCTTTCACCATCTCGTCCCCCAGAAATTATCCACCATTCGATGGGGATGACTTTAGCCGTATGTTATTTTTAACACACAAATACAAAAAAAAGCAACCCTGCGCCGGTGGACCTGCAAAGCGCTGTCATGTTCCGTTTCAGTACTTCATGAAGCGCGGCGATCATCACCCTCCTGTTCATTTTCGTTGACACATCCGTCCTCCTGACATAATGAATTTTACGGCATGATTCCAAGGATGAGGGAGGCGATGATGAAGGAAATCAAGGCAAAAGACTTAAATGCGGCGAAATTTATCGAAGAAAAGGTAAAGGAGATCCGGAGTGCCGTCGGCCGGGGAGTGGCCGTCAACGCCCTTTCGGGAGGCGTTGATTCCTCCGTCGTCACCGCCCTGGGGCACCGGGCGCTGGGAAACCGGCTGCGGACATACTATATCGACACCGGCCTCATGCGTCAGAATGAGGGGAAAAAAGTCCTTGCCCTGTTCGATGCGATGGGCATCAAAGTCGAGGCCGTCCCGGCGGCGAAGGAATTTTTCAAGGCCCTCAGGGGCCTCACCGACCCGGAACTGAAGCGGGAAGCCATCACCCAGACCTTTTACCGGGAGGTCTTCCGCAAACTGATCATCGAAAGCGGCGCCAAGCACCTCTTTCACGGGACCATCCTGACGGACGTGGATGAGACGGCGGCCGGCATCAAAAGGCAGCACAATATCTTTGCCCAGATCGGCATCGACCCCCAGCGGGAATTCGGCTATCAAATCCTGGAGCCTCTGGTCCAGTTGCGGAAAGACACGTCCGGAAGGTAGGGCAGGCTCTCGGGCTTCCGGAAGCCCTGTTCAACCGCATCCCCTTCCCGGGACCGGCCCTGGCAGCGCGAATCATCGGCGAAGTGACGCCGGAGCGCGTCAGCATTGTCCGGAAGGCCACGGCGATCGTTGAAAAGGCCCTGGAAAAGACCGGAAGCTTTCAGTACCTCGCCATTCTCCATGAGGACCGGGTGACGGGCATGCGGGACGGCAGGCGGGTCTTCGGCATGCAGATCGAGGTCCGCTGCTGGGAGAGCCTGGACGCGCGGATCGCAAAGCCGACACAGCTTCCCTTCGATGTCCTCGAAAAAATCGCCGGGCAGATCCTTGAAAAAATTCCCGGCGTCGTCAGCGTGACCTACAATATAACACCCAAGCCGCCTTCCACCATCGAGGCTGTTTGAGGTCTTGATCTGATCGGGAAAATCGGAATGAAAAACCTGGAGGCTTCCGGTGAGCCCGGCATACAGCGGTGAAACGGCAGCCGCTCACGGCAAAGGCTTCAGCGGAACATAGGGATTGTACAGATTGGCCGGATTCAGGGGATTTTGCGGATTGTACAGATTTGCAGGGTTGGAAGGGTTGCGTGGGTCATACCGGTTCACAGGCCCGTAGGGGTTTCTGGGATCATAGAGATTGGCCGGGTTCAGGGGATTGTCGGGATTGTACCGTGCAGCCGGATTGTAAGGGTTTTCCGGGTCGTATTTATTGGCGGGATTGAATGGGTTCTTGTTGTAGTTGTAATAGGAACCGGCATCCTGCGCCGGAACCGTCGGGGGGGCGCAAAGCAGGCAAACGAGCACCAGCAGCATCCCGCTGAAGAATTCCCTTGAAAATATTTTAGAAACTCCCCTCATTCGCATCGACCGATGCCCGTCAATATTTCGGTGGCGCATACTGTCCGATTCCGGAAGTGGCCGTGGTTTGCGTGGCCGTGGCGCTCTGGCCGGTGACCGTGGCTGCGGCCTGCTGGCCGACGGTCTGTCCCACGGTGGTCCCGGTTTGGGTGATCGCGGATGAGGTCCCGGCGGCCATGGCCTGGGAATAGATGTTGGCGGAAGCGTCCGGAAAGAGATTGCTGACCGCCTTGTTGGCCAGGTTGGTGGACAGCGTGCCCAGGAATCCCCCGGTAAAGGCGCCTACCGAGGTTTGAACCACCATGCCAAGGAAACGCTTCGCGTAAGCCCCGAAGCTGTGTTCCTCTGCCCACTGCAGCGCTGCCGCCGACGAGGCCTTGGCCTGCTTGTCCAGCTCCGCCTGCCAGGCGGTCGCCTGGCCCTGGAGCTGCTGCTCCCGTTCCCGCTTGCGCTGCTGGCTCTGTGCGGCAGCCTGCCTTTCGGCGACGATTGCCTGTTTCTCAGCATCGATCATCTTGTCGTCTTCCTGAATCCTGGCCGAGCGCGACTGCCGGTAATTCTTGTATACGCTGTACTCCAGCGGGATGGTGGCTGCCTGGCCGGACGGGACGGCATGGGCTGTTTGTCTTTCCGCCTGCATCAGCGCCGTCAAACGATCCGCTGCCGGGGGTGAACCCGGTGCAGCGGCGGCCGGCGGTGAGGCAACGGCCTTCTGTCCCGGCTGTGCGGAAGCCGGAGCCGGCCGCGCCGTAGCGGTTTGACTTCCGTAGGCTCTTGCCCTTGTCATGAGCTGATCCAGTACGCGGAACGCCTTGTCCAGATCAGCGTCAAAATTTTCTGCACTGAATGTTAGTTGCAGATCGGAGGCCACCGGAATAATCAATGGCCGCCCCTTTTGTATTTTTCCCTGCTCATGCCATGCGGAGGCCTGAAGGATAGCCTTCTCAATATTTGCCGACACCGCCTTTATGGTCGCAACCGCATCCGGGGAAGCCGCAGCCTGCCCTCCCGCCGGCAAACCGATCAGCAACACAACCAGGAGAAAATTTATTAGATGATGCTTTTTCATTTCTTGCCTCCCTTGGCCGGAGATGATTTTGCGGGCGGCGGGGGAGCCTCCTGATCCGCGGCCTGCGAGGACAGGGTGTGGAGATGCTGCTCTGCCCTTTCCCGGTAGGTCTCATCCTTGACCGCTTCTTTCAGCTTCAGCCAGGTGAGACGGGCCTGGGTGATGTTCCCGGTCTGCTCGTAGAGGAGCGCCAGGTTGTTCAGGGCGGACGCATCCCCCGGAACCTTGCTAAGGTAAATCTCCAGTTGATGGACGGCATCTTTCAGCTTACCCGTTTCACCATAGGCAACGGCCATGCCGAAATGGGCCTCGAACAACTTGGAAGACTGTTCGAGGGCCTTCTGGAAGGAGACGATTGCCGCAGGGTATTGCTTAAGATTCAGATGGGCCTTTCCCATGGCCAGGTACGTGTTCGGGGCATTGGGTACCAGACGAACGACTTCCTGATAGAGTTCGACGGCCTTTTCATTGTCCCCTCCGGCAAAAACGACATCCGCCAGATATCTCAAAGGGGCCGGGTCGCCGGGGAAAAGTTCGCGACGGAAGCGTCCACGAATTTCCGCGCTTCCGCCTGATTTTTCACGGACAGGAGATACTGCAGGTAGAGAAGCCGCGCATCCAGGTACTGCGGCGCCAGATCCATGGACTTCCGCAAATCGCCGATCGCGCGGTCCGGCTGCTCCAGGTTGAAATTAATCACCGCCCGTTTAAAGTATATAGTCGGGTTATTCGTTTCCCTGCCGGCAGCCGTGTCAAGGTAGTTCAGCGCCCTGGCCAGCCACTGCCGGTCTTTCTTTTCCGTGAATTCGTACTTGAGCAGGTAGGCATCCGCCGCCGACACGTAGCCCCTGACAAAATTCGGATCGGTTAGGATCAGCTCCTCAAAAACCTGAAGCGCCGCGTCGATCCCGGCAAAACCCTCCCGGTTGAGCTGTTGCACTGCCCGGCTGTACGCTTCCTCGACGGACTGCGCCCAGGCGGAGCTGAAAGTCAACATGACGGCAAGTAACAGTACGGCCAGCATCGATGAGCGGGCCGGTTTCCCGGTAAACATCAAAGGCATACCTTGTCTCCGTAAGTTTTGCTTTACTGGCGGCTCAGCGCCATAGATCCTGCAACCCTTGCCGTGGCCGGTTTCCCGTCGGCCTTCGGGCCGGTCAGCGTCATCGGCCCGGCGCCTCCGCCTGAGGCAGTCAGGGTGGAGGCGCGTATTGTATGATGGCCTTCATTACCTTATAATGCCCAGTTTCCTCATGCAATCGTGTGTGGCTTTATACACCACCGGATCCAAAGGACCACAATTGTTGCCTTCACAGTGCCAGCCTTTTGTACAGCATGAACCCGTATATCCATGACAGTGCCATACATCTATAGGGGCTTGTCCACACGACTGCATCGTTTTTTCTGTGGGTTTCTTTGTTGTTGACCCTTGAGTTGATGTTTTAGATGTTTCAGAGGTTGTCGGGGTTCTTGCCGTGTCTTGGCACCCCTTGTACTTTGTCCGCAGAATTTTCATTTGGACTTTATAGTCTGATGTAGAAATCAACCCCTTTTCATATTGTGATGACAAATTCTCTGCACTGATTCTGTATTGAGAACAATCCGGTTTTGAGACCTCTGTTGTCGTAGGCTTGGTAACGGTGGTCGTGGTCTTGGTTGTAGTAATCGTAGGCTTGGTAACGGCGGTCGTAGTTTTCGTTGTCGTAGTCGTGGGCTTGGTCACTTTGGTTGCAGGTTTGGTGGAGGGGGTGGAAGTGCCGCTCCCGCTTGATGCTCCGGTTCCCAATGATGTCCCTCCTGTCCCGCTCGCCGTCCCCGTCGCCGTTGTATTTCCCGTCCCCGTCGATGATCCGCTCGCGTTCGAAGTTGCCGTTGTGGTTGTGGATCCTGCTCCGACTGTGGACTCGGACCCTGTGGATGAGCCTGTTCCCCCTGAAGATTCGGTTTTGGGTGGAGGCGGCGATTGAATGCCGGCATTCACCGAAACCTGTCCCCCGGCACCCTGCCCCAGCGTTCCAAAGAAACCGTCCAGTCCGGTCGCCACGCCGGAGCTTAACCCGCCCATCAATCCTCCTGCCAGAATCGTTCCGATGGAGGTTTCACTCATGATCCGGTTGGTGTCCTGTGCCTTCCTTCCCTCCTGCTGGGTGTTGCTGATGTTCTGTCCGGTTTCCATTCCCTGGGATGTGATTTGACCTTTTTTTCGCTGGTCATCGCCCTCTCCCGCGGTCACCCTTTCCGATGTCGTTAACCCGCTGTTCTTCAGGTTTTCCTCAGCCTTGCCCTTGGCTTTGGACCGCATCCCGTCCTTATAAGACTGGGTAACATTGACATTCTGTGCCCAGTCCAGCCCGGACGACGTCCCATCCGCGGTCTGACCCTCATTGGTAGCCCCCCCGGGGGTTCCAATGTCCGCCGTGCCTGCGGCCGTCTGCGTTCCCGGGGGCGTAATGTCCATGGGACCGAAACCGCCGGGAAGATTCTTTTTCAAGTTTTCCAGTCCGACGCGCTGCTCTCCTTCGAGCGTCTTCGGTCCTGTCTTTTCCTCCCGGGCCTTACGGTCCTGGTAATCCTGATCGTTGCCCATCACCTGATCGGCGAAATTCTTGTCGGTCGTGGTTACCCCGATTATGGCACCGATAAACCCCCCAACCGGCCCGCCGGTAATCAGCCCCCCCATTATGCTTCCGATGATGCCGGTGAACCAGCCGCGTCCCTCCTCCTTGGCCTGTTCTCCAGGTTTATCGGAGGTGGCAATGTTGACGGCGCTGTTGATGACCATCAAACCGATGAAAAGCTTTCCGATCGCACTACCGATCCCTGATTTGGGAGCCGGTCCTGGCCCTTTCCCTGCGGACCCGGCGGGTGGGGTAGCGGATGGAGGCGCCCGGTGGGGAATGCCGTCTTTGATCAAGCTATCATAGATGGCCTTCTCTTCACCGGTCAATTTCTGCCCGGGCTTGAAAGGGGTAAGACGCCCGCCAACAGGATAGATCGGCTCGCCGGAACCCGGCGTCGTCCCCGCCCCCACGGACCCGGCGGGTGGGGCACCGGATGGAGGCGCCCGGTGGGGAATGCCGTCTTTGATCAAGCCGTCATAGATGGCCTTCTCCTCACCGGTCAACTTCTGCCCGGGCTTGAAAGGGGTAAGACGCCCGCCAACAGGATAGATCGGCTCGCCGGAACCCGGCGTCGTCCCCGCTGCTTTACCACCTGCGTTCAGTTGCTGTTGAGCTTCAAACCATTGGCTTCCCCCCGAACCGCCTCCCGTGACGCCAGAAACGCTTTCAAGCGGCCGGACGCCCTTTCCCGCCGGCACATGCGCCGGATTGCCGGCTATCTCCCAATCTTTTATCGGATCCAAAGGTGTTTGGCGGACACCCTCTCCCACCGGCACATTTCCTCCCGGTTTGTATCCGGGAATCTTGGCTACGCCCGAGGTAAAATCACCGGGTGTACCGGCCGACCTTGGGTTGGGAACCCCCACCGGACCTTTCTGTTTGACCCATTCCGGCGGAGTGTTCCAGTTTCTACCCCCGTAAAAAGGATTGCGCTGATTCGTCCACCAGAAATCAAAGGTACTGCCCGGTCCGGAAACAGCAACTTTGGCGGCTGTATCGTAGGAGGTTGCGAAAGCGATGCCGGAAAGAACCAGGCCGGTCAAGAACCAGAAAGCGAACAGAAAAAGAAGGATATGCCTATCATTCCTACAGGGATTTTGGATGAATTTCATGACTTTTTCGCTCGTTTTTTATAATTGTCATAAAAAGTCGAATACCCGATAAAATCGATGCGTTTCATGCGCATCCGGTTTTTTTTATCCGGTTCGAAGGAAAGGCTGAAACAGTATCCGGCATCATAAGCCGGAGTCAGAAAGACCAGCCATCCCTGTTTTTCGATGTAATAATCCGCAATGACCACATCCCGGAATGTCTCCGGAGAAAGTTTTTTGAGGAAATATTTCGTCGTGGGCAGCGTCTTGTCGGCTGTCTTGAAGATCCCATCCCAATTCCCGCCGGCTGCCTGTTCGACAAAGAGGTAAGTTTCCGACCAGAGAGCGTTCAACTCTCGATCCTCCTCCTGCGCCTCCCCCAGCTTCTCGATCTTTGACATGAAATAGAACAGGCGAGAAGCGGCAAGCCGATAATTTGGTTCACGGATGAGCCCTTCTTTTTTCAATGAGGGAAGGGTTTCTCGAAATCCTTTGCCGGTACTTTTGAGAAACAATCCTTCAAAAGCTGAGATGGATTGACCGACGGAGATCCCAAGGGAAAGCGGCCCGAATCCCGTGCTTTGCAGCCAGGGAGGAGCAGGATTGATCGAAGCGGGGCTTTCATTGCGAATCCAGTCCCCCACAATGAACTCCGTATCGGCAATCAAAAACCTCCCATTCTTCTCCTCCCAGTCCATCAGCAGAAAAACATCACTCCAGGGGTGATAGAAGGCGACCACCTGCAACGGCGGATGGGGTGAACCGAAAACAAAGACAGCCGTGTTAAAGAAGTACGACCAAGAACTCGTTACATCCGTCATGAAAAAGATGGATTTGTTGAATTGATCGAATTGCCGGGCGGTCCACGGCGATGCGAATTTGGAAATCGCCCTTTTCTGATCCGTCAGGCCGAGCTGCTGGAAATCAAGGACGGCATTCACGAGCCTCTTCGAAAACGATACGTCGGGCGGCGCGTAGGTTGAATTCACTTCCGGGGAAGACTTGGCTGCGGGACCCGGTGGTTTGGCCCTTGCGGCCGGGGCTTCCTCGGGCGCAACAGCAAACACAAGCAGAAAAACGACTGTCCAGAACAGGTTTACCTTTCGATACCGGGAGTAGACCGGCATAGCGCACCGTACCTTCACTTCGCTTTTAATTTTTCAAGCCGCTCTTCGGCCAGACGGGCCTGCTGAGGATCCCGTGTCGTGGCCTCGATCTTCATCCAGGCCAGGCGCGCCTTGACCTTTTCACCGACCCCCTCGTAAAGTCCGGCCAGATTGCCCAGGGCGGCCAGGTCATCCGGAAATGCCTGATTATAAGACTCCAACCATCGAATCGCTTCCCGCGGCTGCCCTGTTTGATGATAGCAGAAAGCGAGATCATTATAGACGGCGTAATACCTGGAGTCAATGGCCAAAGCCTTCTGAAAAAATTCAATGGCCTGCGGATAGTCTTTCTTCAGCATGTTGGACCGGCCCACCGCGGCCCAGGCCTCCGGGGTTTCCCCGTGGTGCAGGGAATGCTCGTAACATTCCTCCGCCTGGTCCGGATAGCCGGCCTGCTGCCAGACATGCCCGAGGCGAATCAGCATCTCCTTCTTGCTTTTCACCCGCGAATTCCTCAAACTGGAAAAGACTTCGGCTTCCTTGACTTTCCCAAGATTCAGAAGATAGGCCAGATAGGCTTCATGCATCTGCTGGGACGCGGGCCACTTCTTCAAGGCCGCTTTCAGCAATTTGATCCCCTCTTCCTTTTTACCTGTCAGGAAGAGAAGGAGGCTCTTTTTTCGGTAAGCGTCTTCCCGGTTCGGATTGATTTTCAGGACGGCGTCTATATGCTTCAAGGCCTCCCGAAGTCCACCGGCGCCGGCCTGCGGTGAAATTCTGTATTCCATGATATGGAGATCGACCAGGGCCATGTGGGCCTCCACATCTTTGGGGTTCTTTTTCAGAGCGGTGTCAAGCAGGGTTCGGGCTTTTCCGATATTTTCCAGTGAGGGCGGATCCAGAAGGCCCAGCGCTTTTTTCACTTCCGGAGATTTTATTTCCACCGCTGTTCCCGCCGACCAGGCGGTTCCGGCAGTGAGAAGCATCATCACACATAAAGTCTTGATAAACAGGACCCTCATTTTGCCTCCTCGATCGCTGAATCGTCCGTGTCGCCCCCGGAAAAACGGAGGTGTTGCACGCTGCGGAATATCTGTCTCCTGCACGGGTTATTTCCTGGCCACCTTTTTCCCGCAGTAGGTGCAGCAGCCGTTTTTGTCCGCGTACCCGGTGTAAGGGCATGTGCCCGGTTTGCGGCAGCTCTTTGTGCCCCCCGTGGCCGGCGGTTTCACCGGGGGCCGGGAAATCTGCGTCGTTCCGCTGGAAGACGTGCCCGCGGTCTGCGTGGTCGTCCGGGTTCCCGATCCCGTGCCGCTTGCCGTCGATACGGCTCCGGTTGTCGGTGTGGTGACTGTCGTGGGCGGCGTCGACGTCTGGATTGTCGATCCCGCCTGTCCGTCGCTGGTCTGGTTTCCAGTCAATCCGGTCCCTGTCTGCGGTGGGGGAGGCGGTAACGGAAGCCCCCAGTTGCCCGACGCCTGCTGGCCGGCCGCACTGCCAACAATAGTGCCAAATCGATCGATTCCCACGGCCACTCCGGAAGTGAAACCACCCATCAGGGAATCCAGCAGGATGTTGCCCAGCGAATTTTGCCGGGTCACCTGCAGGGTCTGCTGGGCGGTTACAAATTCCTGGGCGTTGGCGGCAATGGCCTGGCCGGTCTGCTGACCCTGCGCCTGACCTCGGGACTGGTCGATCATCTGCTGGTTTTGGGCGGCTGCCGCCCGTTCGGCTTGGGTACCGACTATCGAACCCATGGTCTGCTGGAATTTCTGCAGGCGCTGCAGGTCCTGTGTCTGCAGAACGGAACCGGTCACATTGGCGTTCAGTGCCAGTTGCAGGTTCGCATCGGATCCCACACCGGAAGACTGGGCGCCGCCTGTCCGGCTCTCTGCACCCCGAAGTCGCGACACCAAATTAGAGTCCGTTCCAGTGGCCGGGGTTGTCTGATCAACTGAAGTATCCGTCGCGCCACCGGCTTGGCTTCCTTCCTGATTCGGCGTAATCCCGGTTGTGTCCGAACCGACCCCCCCGGATTCCTTATTGCCTTCGCCCTTGGTCGGGTCCACTTCCGGCTTCACCGGCTCGACTACGGGCTCTTTCTCTTGCTTCTCCGGCTCGACTACGGGCGAGGTTTGCTTATCAACCGGTTTCTCCTCTGCGTCTTTTTTGATTTTTTCAAGAGCCTGCAATGCCTGATAGGCCTCAAGATCCAGCTCCTGACGGCTCTTGTCCGGAGCGGTTCCTGGCTCCCCGCCGGTTGGCGCAACGTTCTCCTTGACCTGACCTGGGGGTGGAGGGGTACCGGCAAGGAAGTCGTCTAATCCCTTCCGGTCAGCCGGCCGGCCGAGATTGGCAATTTGAAGGTATGCCATCAGGTCATCTCTCTCAACCCCGGGCTGGAGCTTCAATTGGCCGTCATCAAGAGCCCGCTGAAAGGTCTCCTGAAGCTCTTTTCTTTCCCTCGATTTCCTCTGGTCTCCGGTTTCCCCCCCGAGAAGACCTCCTGCCTTATCTTTCAAACTCTCCCAGCCCCGATAAAGGCTGTCCGTAGCCGATCCCGGTTCGTCCAGATAATCTTCCTTAAGCTTGTCAAGTGCCTGACCGGTTTCGGTATTTTCCATCGCGTAACGCCCTATGGAGTATCCCAAGGTGCCGCCCCCCACAATGGTCCCGGCCACCGGGGCCGCGGCCCCGATCGCCCCGCCGACGACTATGCCGCCGACCAGGCTGGCTTCATCCTTCGCGGCCTCAAGCATTTTATCCTTGCCCTGATTTTGAAACCGATCAGCCTGGGTTTCAAGGCGCTGGGCCCTCGGCTCAAATCCGGCCTGCCTTTCAGTCTGGGCCCGTTCCCGGAGCTCTTGGCCTTTCAGGTAATCCTGAAGTCCTGTTCCACCTTTTTCTCCAATCGATTCTGCTGCCAACCCGGTCCCAACGACGGCTGCCGCTCCCAGCACGGTCCCGGCGCCCGCATTCAGGCCGCTCCTCACGCGAGAGGCATCCGGGGGCAATTCCACCGACCCCCAGTCCCCTGCCCAGTGCCGCATCTGTCTTCTGAATCCCGCTCGACGGTGTCGCGGCCAGCCTCGGTCACCCTATCCGTGGCGTTGCGGAGTGCCCCGGTCGCCTCCTCCACGAACGTTGGTTGTGCCTGGAACGTAGACACCCCCTTCGTTAAAGGTGTTCGACCTGTCTGGGGTTTGATCAGAGATTCGGGCTTAAAGGCACCGGTATCCGCTGGTCCCGGGCCTTTGACGCCCATATCCGAGGCCCGACCCACCTGTTCAGTTCGGCTGCATCATTCACACCAGGAGGCACGATTTTGACTGTCTGATCCATGGCCAGGCCGGGCTGCGATAACCGACCCAGCCTGGTCTGATCCATGGCCTGGCCAGGCGGCGATAACCGACTCTGCCCGGACTGTATTGTTGTCTGATCCATGGCCTGGGCGCGCTGCGAGACCAGACCCTCCATGTTCAGTGCTGTCTTATCCATGGCCGGGCCGGGAACCGGCGGACCGGCCACGGTATTGGCTCCATTTTTCACGCCGGGAGGCACGATAACCCCCGTCCCCCCGGGACCACGCCCGATGATTTCCGCAGAGGCCGCGGTTGAAGGTCTGGCCGGAGGTTGCGGCTCTTTGCCGGCCAAGCGCGCCAGTTCGGGATCCACGGAGCCTTGTATGTAGTTCTGTTCCTGGTTGGCCAGTCGGGCCAAATCGGGATCCCTTACCGCAATGATCCTGTCTTTTGAATATAAAGGCTCTGATGCCGCATTTACCCGCTTATTGATTTCCGACCAACTGGGATCACCCCCCGAAAATTTCTCGATCTGCTTCGGGGGTTCCGAGGAACCCGGGCGACGGATCGAGTCGGCCCACTCCTTCACCTGCTTGGGGTCTGGGGGTTGCGGGTTGATTTTCTGTGCAATGTCATGGATATTAGCCCGTGCTTGGGAGTAGGAGGTCACGGAACCGGATCCGGAAGCCGGTGTATCGACCTGAATCGACCCCTGATAACCTGTACCTTCTGGATTATAAAATTTTGAACCGCCTGAACTCGAGGGGGTAGAGTCTGCCGGCGCAGAAACCCGCGAACCGGCGGGCGCTGCGGAGACTGCGGGAGCAGGAGCCGGTGCGCCGGCCACTGTGCGCGGGGATGTGATCGACTGCTGCACCTGACCCAGCTGGCGCAGCAGAGCCGGCTGCTGATTCAGCATAAAGCGCGCCGATTCGTGGGATTGGACCCGTCGATGGGCTTCGAGAATCCGTTGCTGGTTCCCCGATTTCACGGCCTCCTCCAGATCCCTGACCAGGCGCTGCGCATAGGCAGTGTCATCCTCAGCCCAGGCGATCCCGCTCCCGCACCCGGAACCGGGGTTCACGGGAACCCCGAAACAGGCGAAGCTGAACAGTAAAGCAATTATGATGAGCGGTTTCATTGACATAGATTTCTCCTTAATTTTTCGTGCACATCGATGGGATGCTTCTCAACATACGGATCATAATGAACACCGCATAAAATATTTACAATCCTTTTCCTCCAATTTAAGCAATGACAAGACGAATTCTGTTCAGGCTACCTGCACCACTTATAACCGGACCGGATTCTTATTGCACCTTTTTCCCACAGATTTTGCAGCAGCCATTTGGCAACTTAAAGCTGGTGAAAGTGCACTTGCCCGGATTGGGACAACTATTTTTTACAGAAGCCGTTTCAATCTTCTTGTTCCCAGACTTCGTGGTCTTCGGGGGAGGTGTGCTCACAGGCTTCTTGTTCTCCTGGGGGGGCTTCGTGTTCCCAGTCTTCGGGGGATTCTGAGAGGGCGAAACTGTTTGCCCTCCGCTCGTCTGACTTCCGGTCGAACCGGTAACGGATGTCGAGCTGCTGTCGGTTGACGAAGGTACCGCCTGGGAGGCCGATCCCGTCTGCGCCCCACCCGTCTGGCCGCCGGTTGAACCGGTTCCGGTTGTCGAGGGAGTCCCCGACATGGGCATCGGGGTAGCCGGCGGAATCCCCCAATTGACCGACACCTGCTGAGCCATAGCGCTGCTGACAATACTACCAAGTGTATTGATGCCCACAGCGGTCCCGGTGGTGATTCCCCCCATGAAAGCATCCACAACGATATTTCCCAGCGAATTCTGACGGGTCACCTGAAGGGTCTGTTGGGCGGTCGGTAAATTCCTGCGCGTTTGCGGTAATGGCAGTGTTCGTCTGCTGTTCCTGTCCCTTCACCCGGGACTGGTCGACCATCTGCCGGTTCTGTTCCGCCGCCGACCGCTCGGCCTGGGCGCCCGCAACGGGACCCCATGCCTGCTGGGCCTCTTGCCGGAGCTGCTGGTCCCGGTCCTGCAGAGCAGACCCTGTCACGTTAGCACCCAGGGCCAACTGCAACCCTGTGTCCACGCCCATGCCGGCGCCACCAAACGAGATGCCTGCGGAAGTGCTGCCTTCCGCATCCCGCAGTTTGCCGATCAGGTCCGCCCCCATCCCGGTGTCACCTTCCGGCAGGACGGGTTTCACATCCCTGTCAATGCCGGCATACTGTTCCATGGCGGTTGGTTTTTCTTCGATCATTTGGTTCAATGCTCTCGACACGGCATCGTCGGAACTGCCGGTAGGAGGCGCTCCCGACTTATTATCGGCTGCGGCCGCGGGATCGGCGGGGATGGTTTGTCCCTGTCCCGCAGGCGGCGCTGCCGGCGCCCTGGCGACCAGCCTGTTCAATCCTTCACGGTAGTCCGGCTGGGTGGGATCGTTATAACGGATGTAATCCATGACGTCCTTGGCCGAAGCCCCTTCCTGGAGCTTTAACCGGCCGTCTTGAAGGGCATTCAGGTATGTTTCCTGACGTTTTTGATATTCCCTCTGCTTCCTCTGGGCCTCCGTTTCATCGCCCAGGTAGCCGCCCACCTGTTCTCCAACGGCCAGCCTGGCCTGGTAGAGGCCCTCCGCCACCCGGCCGTCGTACAGGTCTTCTTTCTTATTTTCTAACCACTGGCCCGTTTCGGTATTTTCCATCAGGTAACGTCCACCGGCATAACCAATAACAGCGCCCCCGACCACCGTGCTCGCTGTCGGAGCAACGGCGCCCACAGCCATGCCCCCGAGAAGTTGGGCCCCATCGATGGCAGCTTCCTTCTTTTTCTCAAAGCCGCTTTTCTCCAAAGACTCAGCGGCACGGTCCAACTCATCAGCAATATCACCATGGCCCTTTTCTCTTGCTATTTGCGCCTGGGACCTCAGGCCTTTGGCTGTCGAAATATCCCGATCTCCTTCATACTCCTTTGTTTTCATATCCGCCACGGACAAGGCCATCATTCCTGTTCCCACAGCCGCACCGGCAAAATTTGCTGTTTTACGGAACTGAGAGGCGTCCTTGGCCAGTTCACCCACGCTCAGGGTTTTGGCCAGTTGCTGGTCCGCACCCTGGACGGCCTTGATCCCCGAGCGGACCGTATCGCCCGCCTGCTCCAGAATACCCGGCTGTTTGAAAGACGATTTTCCCTCGGTCAACGGCTCACCGTCGGTCACCGGCTTGAACCGGCCCGTATGGACGGACCCGGGAGCTCTTCCACCCCTGCGGCTGCGCCGGATCCGGATGAACCTCCGCCCCGCCTCATTTTCTGAAGATCCAGCTCATCCGTGACGTTTTTGACAACCCGGGCGGTAATCTCCTGATCCGAAACGCGGCCCTGTCCGGGCGGCTTCAGATTCTGGGCGGCACCAACCTGACTGGTCGCTTTGTCCGTTATCGTCTCACGGGTTTCACCCATCTTGAGAAGGACCTCATCTGCATCGGCCGGCGTGAAGACCCGGCCGTCCGGACCTTTTTTGCCGACCCTTTGGACGATTTCCATTCCCTTCTCGACCTGGGGATGAATTCGACCGCCTCCCTCGGAGACCTTGGGTTTGATGATTTCCTCATAGTCCTTGGCCAACTGGCGATAACCCTCTCCATACTGGGCTTCCGCCTTGGGCTGCGATCCCTTCCCGGACAGTCTGTCGCCCTCTTGAAACTCCACATGGGTCTTAAGAGCCAGGGCTTTTTCGAGTTGGTTCGGATCGCTGACCGGGCCCTTTTCGTGTCGGGCAATACGCTGCCCCTCTTCGGCATCGATTCCGAAAGCCTGAGGATTGTGGCGGTCCATAGTTTGGATTTTATAGGTTTTAGCATAATTTTCGGGCTTGTCCGATGCCCCGAACCACTGATCCGCTCCTGCTGCCTTCATCGCCTCCTGATCCACGATCGGCTTGACCACCGCGGCTTTTATCTGCTTGCCGTCCAATGTGACGGCGATGTCATCGTCCATGGGCACCGTAGGGCCCTTGCTTGGATTCGAGGTAAATTGGACTTTCACGCGATCCAGGGTTTTCGGATCGTTGAGGTCGAGATTGTGCAATCTGGCGACCCGCTGTTTGATCCCCTCCGTCATTGTTGCCCTCTGGTTCTGTATGGCCTCATGAAACGGCTGTCTGCCTTCCGGCGGGAGCTCTTTGGCCAGTTGTACGGCACGTGGATTGGTTCTGATGTCAAGGGCTGCTTCGTTGACGTTCGCGGCCACTTCATTGGGATTCAAACCGTAGGTTTCCCCGCTTTTCAAGGCCGCCGGCATTCTGCCGATCTGCCTTTCGCCTTTGGCGGATATTTCATTGTATGCTTTCACGCGTTCTTCGTAGCCTGTCCTGTCGCGACTCATTGATGAAGATGGATCATCGGGTCTGGCATATTGAATATTCTGCCCTCCCGCTTGCGCTGGTGTGGGACCGACCAGTTTTGCCTCAACCGGCTCCTTGACGATTTTTTTCGGCTCGATCCTGGTTTCCCCTTTTCCCGCCTTCATGACGTCCGTCCATGGGGAACCAGGATCGACCGGTTTTCCCGCATCCGCGGAGGTTTGTACGGTTTTGCCTTCCGGCATTTTAATACCGAATGGATCAGTCTTGGGAGGGGGTTCTTTGCTTGCCATCTGCTTCAGGATATCCTGAATAGAGGGCCCCTTCGGTTCCGGATCAGGAGGTCCAATCCTGGTGTTGGCGCCTTCTTTCGGTTTCGGCAGTTCGAGCACCTTGGTTCCGCTCATTTTCACCGCCTCAACGGAATCCGTCCGGGCCTCGATCATGGCCGGTTCAGGAATTTTCGGCTGGGCGGCCGGGGAAAATGTGTAACCAGCGGGGGCAGTCGCCTGGGGTTTCGCAGCGGCGACCGGGGCCGGCTGTGACGGGGCAGCGGCTGGAGCCGCGCACCGGCTTTGGGGCTATCCGCCGGGCCGGGGCCGGAGATTCAACAGCGGCGGCCTTTGCCGTCACGGCAACTGGGGCAGAGGAAGCCAAAGCGCCCGGGTCGGCCACGCCGGATCCTGTGGCAGCGGCCGTTCCCACGCCTTTTCCGATGTCCCCGGCAATTCCCGCTGTCTGCTCCGGCGAACGGACGCCGCGGCCGACTTCGGAAGCCGCGCCCAATGTGCCGGCTGATGATACTCCCGAAACGCCTTCCCTGGACACGCCTTCCGGCTTCGTGGAGAACGATTGAATTTGACGCGGTCCCGTCCCGGAAGTTCCCGTCGAGGAAAGCCCTCCCGTTCGCAGCGTCATGCCCTCTCTGGATGTCCCCTGGATTTTGGCCGAACTCGGCTGTGATGCCTCTTTCCTCACTGTCCCCTGGAGGCTGGAGGCGGAAGAAAGACCGCCGGACCTCTCCAAGGTCCGGGTCTGCGTGGTCAATGTCTGCTTCTGCTTGTCCTGGGATTGAAGGGTCTGCGCTTTCAGGGTCGCGGCCGGGGCCTGGGAAATTGCCATCTTCACCTGAAGCTTCAGCACCGGACGCTGCGATAGAATACGGGCCGCATACTGATGGGCGTTGACCCGCTGCTCGGCCTGGCGGATTCTGGCCTGGTCTCCCGATTTGAGCGCATCCTCGAGATCCCGAACGAGACGCTGCCCATTGGCTTCGTCATCCTGGGCCTGTGCGATCCCGACGCCGGTTGGGACAGTCAGGATTTCAGGCATCCCGAAACAAACGAAACCGGACAACAAAATCAGGATAATAATTGATTTTGCGGACATGGCTCCCTCCTTAAACTCGGGTTTCCGTTTGTAAGGGTTTCTTTTTGTAGTCCGACTATTCTTTTAAGGATAAAATGCGGTCAACGTCTCAGGATGAATGGTCTCATCCCCATAATTGCGGGTCAAGCTATTTGCGTTGCCAAATAAGGAAGGTTTACTCGAAGTCTCTCGTCCCCTCATTCCTGTCGTTTCGTTCGTCAGGATCCGGTCTCAACCAGTTTCATGTCCAGCTTGTTGGGGGTCACCCCCAGGACCTTGAGCCTGAACGGGCCCGGGTTGGCCAGTGTCAGCTCTTCGGCCAGCCTCTGTGAATCGCCCTGGCAGTGAACGTCAAAGGTGGCCACCCCGGAAACGAAACCCCGCTGGATCACCTCTTTCGTGCCCGGTATCCTTTCCCGAAGAAGCTGCTTCAGCGCCGCAAGCTGCCAGATCTGGGTGACGTCCCCGATGACCAGCTGGATTTTCCGCGCCTCGCCGGCGCCACCCCTGCCCCACTTGGCCATCATCTTGGGCAGGAGATCCCGAACCAGGGGGGATGCCGCTTCACGGATGGCCAGGGATCCCCCCACCATGTCGTCCACATGGATCTTTGCGGCTTCCCTGTTCTCCATGGCCAGTATCTCCGCCGTATCGGTGCGGATCGCCTTCAGGCTCACCGAGGCCTGGTAAGAGCGAAAGGAGGTGTCCTTGATCTGATCGGCCGAACCCTTGGAGATGGCCTTGCCGATCAAAACGACGTCCGCCCCGAACTGCAAGCCCATCGCCGCGGCCGAACGCGGGCTGGCATTCATAACCTGCAGGGCCTTGTCCCGGTCCACGTTGGTCCTGATCAATTCCGCGTCCACCACCTCCATGCCGTTGGCCATCAGGTACTCGGTAATCACCTTCTCCGCCTCATCGACCGTGTAGGTACCGAGATTTTTCTCCTCGATCATGATCATGAACCGGGGAGCCGGGCTTTTGGCCAAACCGGCCGAAACAAGGACTGAATGGCACAGGGACACCATGATCAGGACCATGACACACCGGATAATCCGATTCGATTGCAAGCATAACCTCCCTTAAGGAATGATGACGCTGGTTTCGTCAGAAGGCTCACTTTCGAGGTTGGTCTGATCGACGGCAATGACCCGAAAGGTGAGGGTTTTACCCTTCTTCAGCTCCCCGCGATAAATATAGTCGGTTCCCGCCGACTCGCCGATCCGGTCCCAGGTGAAAAACCCCTTCTGCCCGATAACATATTTGACGATGTCCTTTTCCCAATTCGGCTTCCAGGTCAGCCTGATCTGATTCCCCTCCACAACGCCCCGGATGCCGGTCGGCCTCGTGGGCAGTGGCTTGGTGGCGGAAAGCACGGTTTCCGAATACTGTCCTTCCAATCCGTCCCTGTCCACGGCCCGGACGCGATAATAGTATTTCATCCCGTCCTCAAGTCCCTGGTCGGAAAACTGGTGAACATTGCCCGGCGTCTCCTGGATTTTCTTGTTCACGGACGAGGGATCGGCGCCCCGGAATATTTCGTACCGGACGATGTCCTCCTCCGCGTTGGGCGCCCATCGCAGCGAGGCCTGCTTTACCCCGCCTTGAGAGGCGCTTAGTCCCATGACCCGTTTCGGGACCGGTTTGGTCACCGCACTGGCGACGGGCGAGTCGGAGCTGTGCACATCCACGACATTGACCGCCTGCACCTTGTAAAAATAGCGGGTCTCATCGGTCAGAGATGTACCCTCGCCCCAGAAATCCTTCTTCCCGCCATCCATGTATTGGGTGGTTTCCCGGCCTTCCACGAAGGCGACCTTTTCGAACGGTCCGGTGTTCCTGGCGGCCCGATAGACCGCATACCCCTTGACTTCAGGCTCGCTGACCGGGCTCCAGGTCAGGGGGACTGCCCGGACCTGTCTGCTGCCCGCATCCAGTTTTCTCACCAGAGACGGGGCCCCCTTGGTGGTGGCGGTAACGGCTGCCGAAGGAGCGGACTCGGTCCCCACAATGTTGACGCTCACCACCCGGTAGGCGTAGGTTGCCGCATCTTCCAGCTTCTCATCGTTGTAAATGCTCTGATCTTGTCCATTCAGGGTCTTTATCTTTTCCCAGCCGCCCCGTCCGGATTTCCGGAGAATATTATATCCCTGGATGTTCGGATCGATATTGGGCTGCCAGGTCAGAACGATCTTGCGGATCAATCCGCTGCTGGCCGCAACGCCGCTAACGGTGCCGGGAGGGCCGACGGTGGTGATCTTCAGAGGTTCCGTGGGAAAACTGGTGAGTCCCGATTTGGCCACCGCCTGGACTTTGTAATGATAGATTTCAGCATCCAGCAGATCCCTGTCCTCAAACTGAAGCAGCCGGGATTCCGTATTTTCCAGAGTGGCCACTTCCTGGTAAGGGCCTTTTGCGGTTCGACTTCTGAAGATTTTATAGCTCTTAATGGCCTGGCGGGAGTCCGGCTGAATCTCGATTACCGCTCCCCGGATCCTGGCCTGCGTATTCACCACGACCGGAGCCGACACGTTCATTCCCTGCGTGTCCCCCACGCGGATCATCTCCAGCAGCAGTTGGGAGACCAGATTGCGCACCATCCGGTTGGCAAAGGCCGAAAGGCTGATCGGGCGGTCGGAAATCGCCGTGTCGGAAACGCTCCAGACGATGGAGCCGTCATTGACGTCGATCATCCGCACATTCAATCCGATGGCCGCCAGCTCCGATTTGCCCGAGGCTTTCGACCCGTATTCGGGAACGGTGCCCACGATCACCCCCTGAACGTTGAGAAGCTTGCCGACCCGCATCGCCGCCGCGCTTTCCGTCACGCCCTTCAATCCGAGGGCCTGTTCCCCCAGGACCTGCTCCATCTGGCTGCGCTCCACCAGTTCGTATTTGTGGGTGTAAAGCATTTCCGTGGCAAAAAGGTCCGACATGCTCGCCCCGGCCAGCTCCAACGGCGCCCGGAAGGGCATCACCGCCACTTTCTGGTACAGCCTCTTGCCGGCATTGGGATTGACGTAAATCCGGCCTTTCATGGCGCGCTCGTCACTGCCCAGCGTCAGTTGTTCTTCCTGCGCCACCTCGGGTGCAGATGCGCAGGAAAAGAGATTGATCGATAGGAACAGCATGATTGCAAACAATACCCGGTAGCGGCGACCCTGCATAAAACCTCCCCAAATTTTAATTTCTTGATACTATCACATTATTCGTTTTTTGCAAAAAAATCATGGAATAAGGATCGATTTTTTACCCATCCCTGACCTAAAATTGATTTTCTTATTGATCGAACGCACCATATCAATATTATGTATATCAAAAGTCATGCCAATTTCATAACTCATTGATATTGTTAATCCGGACAACATGACGTTGGGGCTGCACAAACGAATATGTAAAATATTCCGACACGCAGGAGGCGTATTCGTCATGATCCCCGCGAATCGCGGAACGGGCTTTTCGGCGAGAGCGTGCGAAGGCCGGAATTTGAATCCAGACATGATCCCTTGGGAGAAAATAGGGTACGGGCATTGATTCGTGGCGAAACCGCCGGCTTTGCCCGTCCGCAGATGGGGCAGAAAAGGCGCTATGATTTATGGATGATCGTGCCGGCGTGCTTGCCTTTCAGGGCCCGGGCGAGGTTCCCCTTTTCCAGGCCGTTGACGATCTGGATCCGGTCGATCACCTCGCTGTTTTGCAGGATCTCCAGGCATGGGCGTTCGATGATCAAATCGTCCAGGTCCCGTTTCAGGAGTTCCTGCACGCTGATTTCAGGAATGAACGCGGCTTTGGGATTCTTTTTCGGGTCGTCCGTGAAGAGGCCCTTTTCATCCTTGATCAGGATGCAGCTTCGGGCGCCGATCAGGTCGGCCAGAACCAGCGTGCCCACGTCGGTGCGGTGCACGGGGATGCGCCATTTGGAAGTGGGCAGGGCGAAATAGTCGTAGGGGGGCATTCCGTGCATCACCGGGATGCAGTCCTGGGCAAAGTAGGTGGAGAGCTTGATCACCTCGTCATGGCCGATCTTGATGCCCCCCCAGGGGGAAAGGAGGGTTGAAACGAGCAGGGCGTTCTGCTCCGAGATGGAACTTCCGAATTTCGCGATGATCCCCGTCGGCATGCCCAGCTCCAGGCCGATGGAATAGATGTGGCGGCTCCGCGTCCCGCCTCCCGTGGTCAGGAGCATCTTGTGTTTCTTTTTGCAGGCGGCGATTTCCCGGATGAGGGCGGGCAGCGCCTTGATCCCGCGGTCGCAGATGGACTGCCCGCCGATCTTGACGACGTTCACGTCGGGAAAAAGCCGCTGCTGCGGGGCGATCTTGAGCCCGTCCAGGAATGTCCTGCCCACCAGGCTCTCCCCCATCAGCTTGCTTTTCACATGCAGCCTGCGTCCGTCCCGCTCTCTCAGCAGCGCCATCTCATCCGCCTTTCATTCTCTCCGGACTACTTCACTTCGATCTCTTCGTCCTTTTCCGCCGGGGCTTTCAGCAGAACGAGCTCTGCGCCCATTGCGGCAGCGATTTCCTCCAGCTCTCTTTTCCGCAAGTGCTCGCTGTAGAATTTCATGTCCACCCCGGCTACGGCAACGAGCTTGAAACGGGGCTTCTTTTCCTTCTCAGATACTTTCCGGCGCTCCCGGTAAAAAATCTTCCCTGCCATGACCACACCTCCCTGAATCGGATTCAACGCTTCTTTCTTTTTTCCCCCAGGCTCTGCCAGAGCCCGGGCCCTGACGGAAGAACCGGCAGCACAGCCTCGCATCCCCAGAGCCTGGGCCTGAGCCAGCCCTTCGTATACACCATGTCCCGCGGCCCCGGGCAGGCAGCGTCTCGG
Organism: uncultured delta proteobacterium; assembly: GCA_963709485.1. Lineage (GTDB taxonomy): Bacteria > Desulfobacterota > Syntrophia > Syntrophales > Fen-1087 > JAXDBM01. The sequence goes on along the minus strand of CAVPWE010000001.1, from coordinate 123,042 downwards.
TCCAGGGAAAGGACGCGGATGCCCTTTCCTTGCAGCGATTCGACTGATACCGGATCGGGAACCTGCCGCAAATCCGAAAACTCGATGAAGCGGCCGCTCCAACCCGACGCCGTGAGGCCCACGGCCGCGGCGGCGCCGATGATGCCGTCATTCGTCCCGCCATGCCCCGAAAGATGGGCGCGCCCCGCCGCGTGAATCGCTTCCCTCTGCGTCACGATCCTTTCCGTGCAGCACCGCCCGAAGGCCATCAGCCCGGGAAGGGCCGGATCGTCCTCGCGCACAAGGCAGAGGCCGGGATCGCTCCCGGCAGCGGCCATCCCTTCGATGTGATCCGCCGCCAGTCCGGCCAGCCGTCCTGCAGAGGACGGATCCTCGACATCGACGATCACGCAGGCCGAACTGTTGTGGGAGGTGTAGGGAATCCCGGGATCCACCAGAAGCTGCTGGCGGACGACGCCCCGCACCCGGCCATTTTCGGAAATCATCTTTTCATAGCGGCGGGCAACCTTGCCGGTCCCGAATTCAGAATCCGGATTGTCCGTGTCGTCAAAACCAATGTAAACGCGCATGCCCCTCTCGAAATCCTGTCTTAAAGGTTTCGTATACACCGGCGTAGAATAATCCACAAGGCAAGAAGTGACCGGCGGTGCCTGCTGCGTCTTCCTGTCGGATATCGGAAAATACGTTTGAGCGGGAAAACATGGAAATGCCACGAATTAAAGATCTTCGGAATATGCGAGCGGAAACCGTCCCGGGCCATCTTCCGCAACTTATGTTATATTTACTATAACATATTAATTTTTCATGGTTTTGTTGTTTATTTTCCTTGACAGAACCGGTGGAAAAACATAGTTATGCCTTGTTTGGCATAGGTCATAATAGACATAAGATCAAGGAGGTTTTTATGGAAATAACGCGGAGAGGGTTTTTAAGCCTGTCCGGGGCGGTCGGGTCCGGCATTTTCCTTTCCGGCCTCGGCATCGACCTGAGGCCCACGCAGGCGTATGCGGAAGGGTTGGACAAAATGAACCGGATCAGGATGGCCAAGCAGGTGGTAACCACATGCTGTTACTGCTCCGTCGGCTGCGGCCTCATATGCAGCGTGGACAAGCTGACGGGAAAGATCTTCAACATCGAGGGCGATCCGGAGCACCCCATCAATGAAGGCTCGCTTTGCGCCAAGGGGGCAGGGTTCTTCGACCTGACGGAGGCCAACAAACACAGGCTCACCAAGGTTCTCTATCGTAAGCCCTATGGAACGGAGTGGGAAGAAAAGGACTGGGATTTTGCCCTTTCCCGGATCGCCCGTCTGGTCAAGGACACGCGGGACAAAGGTTTTGTGACGAAAAATGCCAAAGGCGAACTGGTTAACCGCTGCGAGTCGATCGGCCATTACGGAAGCTCCAACGTGGACAACGAGGAGTGCTGGCTGATTACCGTCAAGTCGAGAGCTCTGGGGCTTGTTTATATAGACCACCAGGCCCGGGTCTGACACAGTCCATCTGTAGCGGCTCTGGGAGAGTCGTTCGGACGCGGTTCCATGACGAACCACTACTGTGATTTAAAGAATGCGGACGTCATCCTGATTATGGGCAGCAATGCCGCCGAGCACCACCCCATCGCCTTCAAATGGATATTGAGGGCAAAAGAAAAAGGCGCAACCATTGTTCACGTCGATCCCCGTTACACCAGAACATCCGCCCGCTGTGATTTTCACGTTCCGCTTCGTTCCGGCACGGACATCGCCTTCCTGGGCGGCATGATCAACTTCATTATTGAAAAAAACAAGCACTTCAAAGACTATGTGCTCAACTACACCAACGCGTCATTCATTGTGAATGCCGATTTCAGCTTCCATGATGGCCTCTTCACCGGTTATGACGCGGCCAAGCGCAAATACAACAAGGATTCATGGACATTTGACATGGACGGTCGCGGCGTGCCCCAGCGGGACATGAGCCTCAACCATCCCCGGTGCGTCTTCCAATTGCTCAAAAAGCACTACTCGCGCTACACACTGGACAAGGTTTCCAGCATCACCGGCGTGTCGAAGGAAAACCTCCTCAAGGTTTATGAAGTCTACGCATCCACTGGTGTTCCGGACAGGGCGGGAACGGAATGCTACGCCCTGGGCTGGACGCATCACACAACGGGAAGCCAGAACATCCGGACCATGTCGATCATCCAGCTTCTGCTGGGCAACATGGGTATCGCGGGCGGCGGCATCAACGCGCTGCGCGGTGAACCCAATGTTCAAGGGTCCACCGATCACGCGATTCTGTACAATGTTCTGCCGGGTTATCTGAAAACGCCGTCTGCGTCGCTGGATGCGCTGGAGAAGTATCTGAAAAAATACACGCCGGAATCGAAAGATCCCCAGTCGGCCAATTACTACTCGAATTATCCGAAGTTCTTTGTCAGCTTCCTGAAATCCCTGTGGGATGAAAAGTCTACAAAGGAGAATGAATTCGGCTATAACTGGCTGCCCAAGATGGATGACGGGAAGCACTATTCTACGATGCACATGTTCGATACGATGTACGCGGGCAAGATCAAGGGGTTCTTCGCCATTGGCGCGGACCCAGCCGTCAGCTCTCCCAACACGACCAAGGTCCGCAAGGCGATGGAAAAGCTGGACTGGCTGGTGGGTGAAAATATTTTCAATAATGAAACCTACGAGTTCTGGAGAGGTCCCGGCGTCGATCCCGCAAAGGTTCAGACGGAATGTTTCCTGCTGCCCGCTTCCGCATCGATGGAAAAGGAAGGTTCGCAGAGCAACTCGGGCCGCTGGGTGCAGTGGAAATACAAGGCCGCCGAGGCGCCCGGCGACGCTATCCCCGTGGGCGAAATCGAAATCAAAATCATGGCGGAGGTCAAGAAACTGTACGAAAAGGAAGGCGGCCCCAATGCCGAAGCCCTTGTTAACCTCAAATGGGACTACCTGGACAAACAGGGGCATTTTGATGTGATGAAAGTGGCCCACCGGATCAACGGCGTCTTCCTGGAAGACACCGTCATCGAAGACAAGGCCAAAGGAACGCAGACCGTATTCAAGAAGGGACAGCTGGTCCCGGGCTTCGGCAATCTTCAGGCCGACGGCAAAACGGCATGCGGCAACTGGTGCATCTCCGGAAGCTACACGGCGGACGGTCTGAACAAGATGGCCTCCCGGGGCAAGGAAGACCCGACGGGTCTTGGCCTTTTCCCCAACTGGGCGTTCGCCTGGCCGGTCAACCGCCGCATCCTCTATAACCGCGCATCTTGCGATGTGAACGGCAAGCCCTACAATCCGAAGCGCACTATACTGGAATGGAAGGGCGACAAATGGGTCGGCGACGTGCCGGATGGGCCCTGGCCGCCGCAGGCGGATAAGGAGAAAGGGAAGTATCCTTTCATCATGCAAAGAGACGGATTGGGCGCTCTGTTCGGTCCCGGCATGGCGGAAGGCCCGTTCCCAGAACATTACGAACCGCTGGAAGGACCGCTTGCGAAGAATCCCATGTCATCCCAGTTGATCAATCCGGCGATTGAAATCTTCGGGAGCGATCTGGACAAGGTGGCCAATGCCAGCGAAAAATATCCCTATGTCTGTACCACATACTCCTGCACGGAACACTGGTGTACCGGCGCCTTGACCCGTTGGCAGGCGTGGCTCCTGGAAATGCAGCCAGAGCTCTATGTGGAAATCGGCGATCTTCTGGCCAGTGAGAAGGGGATCAAAAACGGATCCCGGGTAAAGGTTTCCTCCATCCGGGGCGCCGTGGAGTGCGTGGCCATGGTGACGAAGCGCTTCAAACCCTTTCAGGTCGAGGGGAGAACGGTTCATCAGGTTGGCTTGCCATTCAATTACGGCTGGCTCCACCCGAAGGACGGGGGGACAGCACCAACTTCCTGACGCCCACGGTCGGCGACGCGAACACCTTCTGTCCCGAGTTCAAGGCGTTCATGGTCAACGTGGAAAGGGCTTAAGGAGGTGAGAAAATGAACAGAGAAGTCGTAAAACTGATCGATACGACGAAGTGCACGGCCTGCCGGGGATGCCAGGTGGCCTGCAAACAGTGGAACGAACTGCCGGGATTCAGGACAAAAAACCGGGGGAGCTATCAGAACCCGCCGGACCTGCAATGGAACACCTGGACCCTCATCCGCTTTCAGGAGCACGTTAACGAAAAGGGAGATTTCAAGTGGATCTTCCGCAAGGACGGCTGCATGCACTGCACCGACGCGGCCTGTGTGAAGGTCTGCCCCAGCGGGGCGCTTTACTATACCGAGTACGGGACCGTCGGCATCCACCACGAGCGCTGCATCGGCTGCAAGGAGTGCATCACGGCCTGCCCCTTCGACACGCCCCGATACGACGCGACGACGGACAAGATCTACAAATGCGACCTCTGCATCGGGAGGCTGAAGGCGAACCAATCGCCGGCCTGCGTCCTGTCCTGTCCCACGGGCGCCCTGACCATCGGCGCCAAGGACGCCATGATCCGGAAGGCCTATGCCCGGGTGAAAGAGCTGGGCGGCGACGCGAACGTTTATGGCGACAAGTTCGTGGACGGCACGCACGTGATCTATGTTCTGGATGAGAAACCTGCGGTGTACGAGAAGTTGCCGTTGAAGCCGAGCGTGCCGCTGTCGATCATTGTCTGGAAGGATCTGCTCAAGCCCCTCAGCCTGCTGGCGGCCGGCGGCGTGATCGCCGGGTCGTTCCTGCACTACATCATTCACGGGCCGAAGCTGCCCGACGAGGACCAGAACCAGAAGGGAGGGGAATGAGCCATGAGAAAGGGATTGATTCAAGCAACGGACGCCTTTGAACGGATCGTCCACTGGAGCCTGGCGATTTCCTGCCTGATTTTGTGCATCACGGGGCTGGGCATGATGTTCCAGTCGCTTCAATTTCATCGGGACGCTCATGGGCGGCCTCAAGTCCCTGAAGTACGTCCACAACTTCACGGGCGTCTTCTTTGCCGTGGCGCTCTATTTCACCATCCGCATGTGGTGGCGGGAAGCGGGCGTCTTTTCCATGCCCGAGGACCTGGAGTGGATGAAGGTCGCCGGCGGCTACGTCTGGCACGTGGACAAGGTGCCCGAGGTGGGGAAGTACAACCCCGGACAGAAGGCCTTCTTCCTGGCCGTGGTCGGCTGCGGCGTCATCATGGTGGTGACGGGCCTGATCATGTGGTTCCCGCTCCGCTTCCCCGCGGGCCTGGTGCGGTGGATGTTCGTGCTCCATGCGCTCGGGTTCGTCACGATCTTCGCGTTTTTCTTCGTGCACCTGTACCTGGGGACCATCGGCTCCCCCGGTTCGCTGCCGGCGATGCTGTCCGGCTGGGTGAGCCGGGCCTGGCTGAAGAAGCAGCACCCCAAGTGGCTGGCGGAGATGGAGCATGAGGGGAAGCTGGTGGTCTACGGCGAGGAGAAGGACCTCACGGGCCACGGCCACCACACCGCGTAACCCGTAACCCGGCGATCCGCTGAAGCCGTTCCGCGGCAGCGCCATAACAACCCGATCAGGGACCTGCCACAAAAAGGCAGGTCCCCTTTTTTTTCTACCCTGTTTCCCGGCCTTGTCATACCCGCAGGGATAACCAGACTCACATTTTCGCAGCGCCATTGTGATGGCCGTCAGGCCACCATGGCCCCCGGGAAATGATGTTATGTCATAAATGACATAAGTGAAAGAAATCATTGCGTTTTTGCTTAAAAAAGAGTTGACACTGCGCAACTAATAAATATAAGGACAGGGTCGGTCAGGTTTGCCGGAATCTCTGGAAACGCCCCCCGCTTCACATCTTTGCATGGAAGGATTTCAGCGAGTGGTGAACCGTGGTCAACACCGGAAACGGCCTGCCTCATGAGCCGGGAACGAAGCCAGAACAAGCGGTAATTTTATTACGAAACAATAATCAGGAAAGGAGCTCTTTTATGGATGTCAGCAGAAGAGGTTTCTTGAAACTCTCCGGCGCTGTGCTGGCAACGAGCGGGATCGGCATCAGCCTGAAGCCCGTTTCCGCCCATGCCCAGCCGCTGAAGATCAAGTACACCAAAGAAACCACAACCATTTGCCCCTATTGCTCCGTGGGATGCAGCATCATCGTGTCGACAAGAAACGGCAAGGTGATCAACACGGAAGGCGATCCGGACAGCCCCATCAACAAGGGATCGCTTTGCAGCAAGGGCGGATCCATTTATCAGATGGCGGTGAACGAAAACCGCCTGTCCAAACCGCTCTACCGGGAACCTTTCGGCACAGCCTGGAAGGAAGTCGAATGGGAATGGGCCCTGGAGAAGATCGCGGAGAACATCAAGAAAAGCAGGGATGCCAGCTTCAAGGTCAACAATGAGAAAGGCGAACTTGTCAACCGGACAGAGGGGATCGCTTCCGTCGGCAGCGCCGCCATGGACCTGGAAGAGTGCTACACCTACCAAAAATTCCTGAGGGGGTTGGGCCTGGTCTACATCGAACACCAGGCCCGGATCTGACACAGCCCGACTGTACCGGCTCTGGGAGAGTCGTTCGGACGCGGCGCAATGACGAATCACTGGAACGATTTCAAGAACAGTGATGTTCTCTTAATCATGGGAAGCAACCCCGCTTCCAATCACCCGGTTTCCTTCAAGTGGATCCAGGCGGCCATTGACAAGGGCGCGAAAGTGATCTGCGTGGACCCCCGGTTCACCCAGTCCGCGGCGAAAGCCCATCTCTACGCACCCCTGCGATCGGGAACGGATATCGCGTTCCTGGGCGGCATGATCAAGTACATTATCGACAACAACCTGATCCAGGAATCCTACGTAAAGAACTACACCAACGCCTCCTTCCTGGTCAACCCGGCCTTCAAGCTTACCGCGGAGAACAACGGCGTTTTCTCGGGACTGGAGGGCAGCAAGTACAACAAGGACACATGGTCCTATCAGACCGGTGCGGACGGGGTCATCAGGAAGGATCCGACCCTTCAGGACCCCCACTGCGTGTATCAGCTCCTGAAGAAGCATTATTCCCGCTACACGCCCGAGGTCGTATCGAGAATCACCGGCACGCCCCAGGACAAGCTTCTGGAAGTTTACAAACTGTATGCCTCTACGGGCAAGCCTGACAAAGCCGGCGTCGAATTGTACGCCATGGGCTTCACGCAGCACACCGTCGGCACCCAGATGATCCGAACCATGTGCATCATCCAGCTCCTGCTGGGCAACATCGGCATCGCCGGCGGCGGCGTCGCAGCCATGCGCGGCGAGTCCAACGTCCAGGGCTCCACGGACCACGGACTCCTGTTCCACATCTGGACGGGGTATCTCGCCGCCCCGACGGCGTCCCTCAAGACGCTGAAGGAATACAACGAGAAGAAAACCCCGACCACGAAGGAAAAGAACAGCCTGAACTGGTGGAAGAATTATGCGAAATACTCGACCAGTTTCCTCCGGGCCATGTACGGCATGAATGCCTCGCCGGAAGAGGCCTACGCTATGATGCCCAAGCTGGACGACGGGGCCAACTACTCCTGGCTCATGATTTTCGACCAGATGTACAAGGGCAAGTTCACCGGCTTCTTCGCCTGGGGGATGAATCCCGCCTGCAGCGGCGCCCATTCCAACAAGGTCCGGGCCGCCCTGGGGAAGCTGGACTGGATGGTCAACGTCAACCTCTTCGACAACGAGACCGGTTCCTTCTGGAGGGGTCCGGGGATGGATCCCGCCAAGATCAAGACGGAGGTCTTCATGCTGCCCTGCGCCTCCTCCATCGAGAAGGAGGGGAGCCTCGCCAACAGCAGCCGCCTGCAGCAGTGGCGCTACAAGGCCATCAATCCTCCCGGCGTCGCGCTTCCCGACGGCGACATCATGAGCGAGATCTTCTTCAAGGTCAAAGAGCTGTACGAGAAGCACGGCGGCCCCCATAAGGAGGCCCTCGCAAAGATGCCCTGGCCTTACGGCCGGAAAACCGTGGACGGTCATTTCCACTACGACCCCCATGCCGTGGCCAAGGAGATCAACGGCTTCTTCCTCGAAGACAAGAAAGTCGAAAACCCGGCCAAGAAAGGGGAATTCAGGGAATTCAAGAAGGGTGAGCCCGTTCCCACGTTTGCCTGGCTCCAGGATGACGGATCCACGTCATCGGGCTGCTGGGTCTATTGCGGCTCCTACGGCGCCACCAACATGACCGCCCGCCGGGGAACAAAGGATGTTCCCAGCGGCCTCGGCATCTATCCGGAGTGGGCCTGGTCGTGGCCGGTCAACCGCCGGATCATCTATAACGGCGCGTCGGTGGATCCGAACGGAAAGCCCTGGGATCCCAAGCGTGCGGTCATCACCTGGAACGGCGAGAAATGGGTGGGCGATGTCCCGGACGGCGTCGGCGACCCGGGCTCCGGGCGTCCGCCCTTCATCATGAAGCCGGACGGCGTGTCCAGCCTCTTCGGGCCGGGCCTGGTGGACGGTCCCTTCCCCGAGCACTACGAGCCGCTCGAGTGCCCGGTGGAGAAAAACCTGCTGTCCCCCAGAAGAACAACCCGACGATCCGGCGCTTCGACAAAGCCGGCATCGGCTCCGACATGGATGTCTACTCCGGCGTCGGCAGCTGCGATCCCCGCTTTCCCTTCATCTGCAGCACCTACCGGGTCAGCGAGCACTGGCAGACCGGCGTGCTGACGCGCTGGTGCCCATGGCTGGCGGAAATGCAGCCCGGCATGTTCGTGGAGATCAGCGTTGAGCTGGCCAAGGAAAAGGGACTCGCCAACGGCGAAAAGGTCTTGGTGGAGTCGGCCCGGGGCAAGGTGGAATGCGTGGCGATCGTCACGCCCCGCTTCAAGCCCTTCAACATCGACGGCAACACCATCCACGAGGTGGGCATCCCCTGGCATTTCGGATGGATCACCACCAAGGACCGTCAATACAAACCCGGCGACAAGAAGGCGGAGGTCTTCACTTTCGGCGACACCGCCAACCTGCTGACGCCGACCATCGGAGACGCGAACACCATGATCCCGGAAAGCAAGGCCTTCATGGTCAATGTGACCAAGAAGGGAAGGGGGTGAACATAAATGGCTGAGAAAACGAAACTCATCGATCTGTCGAAATGCACCGGATGCCGCGGCTGCCAGCTGGCCTGCAAGCAGTGGAACCAGCAGCCGGCGGCGCAGACGGAGCAGCTCGGGACCTATCAGAACCCTCCGGATCTTCAGTCCAGCACCTGGACGCTCATCCGGTTCCAGGAGGTCGCGGACAAGGACAACATCAAGTGGCTCTTCCGCAAGGACGGCTGCATGCACTGCACGGACTCGGCCTGCGTCAAGGTCTGCCCGAGCGGCGCGCTCCACTACACCGAGTACGGGACCGTCGGGATCCACCACGAGCGGTGCATCGGCTGCAAGGAGTGCATCACGGCATGCCCCTTCGACATCCCCCGGTACGACCCGTTAACGGACAAGATCTACAAATGCGACCTCTGCCTGACCCGGATCGAGGCGGCCCTGGAGCCGGCCTGCGTCAAGGCCTGCCCCACCGGCGCGCTGAAGTTCGGCGACAAGGCGGACATGCTCAAGCTGGCCTACAAGCGCGCCAAGGAGCTGGGCGGTGATGCCAGCGTCTACGGCGACAAGTTCGTGGACGGGACGCATGTCCTGTACGTCCTTCCGGAGAAAGTCTCGGTGTACGAGAAGTTGCCGTTGAAGCCGAGCGTGCCGCTGTCGATCATTGTCTGGAAGGATCTGCTCAAGCCCCTCAGCCTGCTGGCGGCCGGCGGCGTGATCGCCGGGTCGTTCCTGCACTACATCATTCACGGGCCGAAGCTGCCCGACGAGGACCAGAACCAGAAGGGAGGGGAATGAGCCATGAGAAAGGGATTGATTCAAGCAACGGACGCCTTTGAACGGATCGTCCACTGGAGCCTGGCGATTTCCTGCCTGATTTTGTGCATCACGGGGCTGGGCATGATGTTCCAGTCGCTCAATTTCATCGGGACGCTCATGGGCGGCCTCAAGTCCCTGAAGTACGTCCACAACTTCACGGGCGTCTTCTTTGCCGTGGCGCTCTATTTCACCATCCGCATGTGGTGGCGGGAAGCGGGCGTCTTCTCCATGCCCGAGGACCTGGAGTGGATGAAGGTCGCCGGCGGCTACGTCTGGCACGTGGACAAGGTGCCCGAGGTGGGGAAGTACAACCCCGGACAGAAGGCCTTCTTCCTGGCCGTGGTCGGCTGCGGCGTCATCATGGTGGTGACGGGCCTGATCATGTGGTTCCCGCTCCGCTTCCCCGCGGGCCTGGTGCGCTGGATGTTCGTGCTCCATGCGCTCGGGTTCGTCACGATCTTCGCGTTTTTCTTCGTGCACCTGTACCTGGGGACCATCGGCTCCCCCGGTTCGCTGCCGGCGATGCTGTCCGGCTGGGTGAGCCGGGCCTGGCTGAAGAAGCAGCACCCCAAGTGGCTGGCGGAGATGGAGCATGAGGGGAAGCTGGTGGTCTATGGCGAGGAGAAGGACCTCACGGGCCACGGTCACCACACCGCGTGACCGATCCACCGGCGATCTGCTGAAGCCGTCATTCCGCGGCAGCGCCAGAACAAACAAAAAAAGGGACCTGCCAGAAAGGCAGGTCCCCTTTTTTTGAACCGCATCAGGGCGTCCCATTTCCCTCGTTGAAGAGGCGGACCACGCCGGCGACCTTGTCGGCATCGCCCACGACGAAGAGGATGTCGCCGGCCTCGAAGACGGTGTCGGCGGGGGGATTGGAGATGACACGGTTTTTCCGCCGCAGCGACAGAAGGGAGACCCCCGTCTTTTTTCTCATTTCGGTCTGGGCCAGCGTCTTCCCGACGAATGGGGAGCCAGCGGCGATGCGGAAAGGCCTGATCTCCACGTCCGGCAGGCACATTTCGAGGTCGAGGCAGGACGTGGCTTCGCGGGGAAGGCTTCGCAGCATCTCGTACTGCTCGGCCCGGATCTCTGCTGCGAATTTTTCGATCTCCTCCTTCGGCATGAGGTATTTCGCCAGGACCCGGCTGAAGATCTCCACCGACGTTTCAAACTCCTCCGGGATCACTTCATTCGCGCCCAGTTCGGACAGCGGGGCCATTTCCTGGAGAAAACGCGTCCGGACCACCAGGTAGACCTTCGGATTCAGCCTCCGGACCACCTCCGTGATCCTCCGGGTCGCGGCGGGATCGTTGATGACGACAACCACCGCCCTTGCCGACCGGATGTTTGCGTGCTGCAGAATCGCCTCCTGGGTCGCGTCCCCATAATAGATTGGTTCGCCCTTGGCCCGCTCCTCTTTCACCACGGTCGGGTTCATCTCGATGACGACATAGGGAATCCCGCTGAATCGGGCGGCACGGGCGAGGTTCCGCCCGTTCAGGCCGAACCCCACCACGATCAGATGGTCCTTTTCATGCGCCTTCAGGCTGCGTGCAGACGGATAGGAGCCCTGCTTGATTTTCCTGGGCAGCGGCAGTTTGAGGGCCTGCGAGGCTATGCGGGGGGCCGCGGCGAGGGCAAACGGCGTCGCCATCATGGTCAAAACGGAAACCGCCAGAAATCCCTGGTTCATGTCGCCGGACAACAGGCCGTACGGAATGGCATCCTCCGCGAGGATGAACGAAAATTCGCCGACCTGGCCGAGGGAGAGGCCGACGAGGATCGCGCTCCGCAGCGGCATCCCCAGGATGAGCGCCACGAAGCCGGCGATGAAAGATTTGAACGCCAGCACGCCCAGGGCAAGACCCGCAAGGGATAGCGGCCGGCTGAAGAAGAAACCCATGTCGAGCAGCATCCCGATGGAGACGAAAAAGATACTCGTGAAAACGTCCCGGAAGGGAAGGATGTTGCCCAGCGCCTGCTGGCTGTACTCGGATTCGGACAGGATGAGTCCCGCCAGAAAGGCGCCCAGAGCCAGTGAGAGCCCCGCCAGGTGGGTCAGCCAGGCAACGGCCATGCAGACGGCGATCACGCCGAGCAGGAAGAGCTCCCGGCTGCGGGTGCGGGCGATGCCGTAGAAAACGCGCGGGACGATCCATTTCGCCCCGGCGAAGACCAGCGCCATGATGGCCGCGACCTTCGCGACGAAGAGCGGTACGGCATCCGTCCCGCCGCCCGCCTGACCCGCCAGCAGGGGAATGAACAGCATCATGGGAACCACGGCGATGTCCTGAAAAATCAGGATGCCCAGGGCGGTATTGCCATGCGGGGTTTCCACCTCGGCGCGGTCCTGGAGAAACTTCATGACGATGGCGGTGCTGCTCAGGGAAACCAGAAAGCCGACCAGGACCGACACGCCGACCGTCTGCCCGAAGGCCCTGGAGACGGCAAACGAGGCCAGCGCCGTGAGCGACACCTGGAGGGCGCCGCCGAGGAGGACGGACCTCCGGATCTGAAGCAGGTTCCGGAACGAGAACTCCAGCCCGATCGTGAAGAGCAGCAGCACTACCCCCACTTCAGCCAGAATCCTGACGGAGGCGATGTCCCTGACCAGCCCCAGCCCGTGGGGGCCGGCGACCATCCCGGTCAGCAGAAACCCCACGATGATGGGAATCCGCAGGCGGAAGCAGATGTAGAGGACGGCAACGGACAATCCGACGATGACCAGGATGTCGCCCAGCAGGATCATGAAAGTGTCCGCTCCCTGGAAGATGCCGCTACTTGATTATCTTGAAGAGGTCTTTTGCCCTTGAATCGGCCGCGGTTTTCAGCAGTTCGAAAAGCGCCATTTCCGTGCTGGTGAGCACGGCGCCGGCAGCGATCAGCTTTTGAATCCCGATCTCCCGGTTTCGCGCAGTTCGCGAGGAGACGGCATCCGCCACCAGGTGGACCTCAAAGCCCCTTTCGATCAGGTCCATGGATGTCTGGTAGGCGCAGACATGGGCCTCGATTCCTGTCATCAGAATCTGTCCACGGCTCAGGGCCGTCAGTTCTCTCATGAACCGGTCGTCTCCGCAGCAGCTGAAGCTGTCCTTCACGATGGGATTGACGCCCGGCAGATAACGGGCGAGCGCGGGGATCGTCGGACCCAGTTTGATCTGCTCCGTAACGAGAACGGGGACGCCGAGGAGCTGCACGCCCCGGATGATCTTTTCGGCGTTCTCGAAAAGGAACTCCTTTTCGTACATGGCCGCGGCCAGATTGCCCTGAATGTCGACGACGATGAGGACCGCCTTTTCTCTGTCCAGCATCCGCTTGACCTCCTTTTCCTGTGTTGATTTCATGGCCGCTTGCGGAGCGGCGGGAATCCCTCCCCTTCAATCCGCCTGGGCAGCCCGGCACGAAACATGGCGCTGGCCAGCGGGGTCCCGGGAATCACGTCCTGCAGGAACTGCGCTGTCCTGAGCAGCTCCTCGAGATGGACGCCCGTCTCGACCCCCATCTGGCTGAACATGAAGACGAGATCCTCCGTCGCGATGTTGCCGGAGGCGCCGGGGGCAAAGGGGCACCCTCCCAATCCGCCGACGGCAGCGTCGAAAATCCGGATCCCCGTCTCGTAGGCCTTCAGGGCATTGGCAAGTCCCAGTCCCCGCGTGTTGTGAAGGTGGACGCCGAACGCCAGGTTGGGAAATTCCGCCATGCAGGCGCGGGTGATCTCCCCGACCTGTGCCGGATTGCCGAAACCGACGGTGTCGCAAAGGGTCACCTCTGCGACGCCCGTACCGGCCACCGCTGCCACATGCCGAAGGACGACATCGGTTGGAAAGAACCCTTCGAAGGGACAGCCGAAAACCGTGGCCAGGGCGACGCACACGGAAACATCCGGCCGGGATGAAAAGGCATCCATGATGGACGCCAGGGCTTCCATGGATGCCTCCGTGGTTTGCTGGACATTGTTCAGATTGTGCGTCCGGCTGATCGAAAAGAAGAAAATGAGCTTCCGGATGCCGCTTTCGAAAGCGGTCTCGGCGCCCCGTACGTTCGGAACGAGGGCGGTCAGGGTGACGCCGGCAAGGTGCCGGACGCGGGCGGCGACCTCGCTCATATCCCGGAACTGGGGAATGGCGGACGGGTTGACGAAAGCGCCGATCTGGATCTCCCGCAGACCGCTCGCCGCCAGGCGCTCGATCAGCCGGACCTTGTTGTCCGCGGAGACCTGGATGCCGAGGTTCTGGAGTCCGTCCCGCGGCCCGACTTCCACGATTTTCACGCCTGCTCCGGGTTTCATGCCTTGCCGTCCAAACGAGATTGAATTTCCGGAATTTTTTCCACGATAGGGAATCGGCCCGCCAAAGTCAAGGATGGGCTCGGCTCCGCAATTCGGGCTTGACAGGATCGGGAAACTCATATAAGGATGTGTGTCCGTTTGAAATAAGGAGTGACACAGGAGGATATCTTTTGGCCACACATCAGTCCGCGATCAAGAGAAGCAAGCAGAACGAGAAGCGCCGTTTGCGAAACATGTCGATCAAATCGAGCGTTCGGACGGAGATCAAATCCGTCGTCAGGGCGCTGGAAACCAAGGATGTGGAGCAGTCGAAAACTGCCTTGACAAAGGCGATTCCCGTGCTGACCAAAGCGGCGGCGAAGGGCGTCTTTCACAAGAAAACGGCGTCCCGCAAGATCTCCAGATTAACGAAAAAGGTGAATTCCCTGAAGGCCTGAAGCCGGCGGGCGCCTTTTTAATATCCCGATTCTCCCACCCGATTCATCCTAAAAGCCGGACATCAGCAAACGGTATGCCCTCTCCGCCGTATCATTGGCCAGTTTGGTGAGGGCAGCGTTTCGGCTGTTCTGGGTCTCCGCCGTGGAAGTGCTCGTCTTATAGTCCTGAATGGAGGAAAGGTTCGGATAGGACCAGATGACCTTGTTGCCGAGACGCTCGTCAAAGCTCAGGGTCAGGGTGACGGTATAGCGTTCCTCCGCGGCCAGGTTGGTCGTCTTGTAGGAGAGCGTTCCCGTGGTCAGGTTGTCGATGCTTCCCCTGAAAACGGCATCCGCCCGGTCCGCGCTGTCCACGATCCGGAATCGCTTGCCCTGGATGAACTGATCGATGAATGCCCCCCGGAAGGTGTTTTCGATGTTGGCTTCACTGGTTTTATTGACAAACACGTCGACAAAGACCGTTTGGATGCCCCTGTCGATGTATTCCCCGCCCGGTTTGAAGCCGTAGCCGCAGGCAGCGGCAATCAGAATGCAGCCCAGAACAGCGGCGAGCCTTGAAATTTTCTTGGCCATGTCAGCTTATCCTTTCACGACGATGTTGACCAGTTTTTGCGGAACATAGATTTCCCTCAGGACCTCCCTGCCGTCAATCATCCGGGCAATTTTTTCATCGGCCCTGGCCGAAGCCTTGATCTTTTCAACGTCTTCGTCGATGGGAACGGTCATCCTGCTTCTGACCTTTCCGTTGACCTGAATGACAATGGTGATCTGTTCTTCCGAAGCCGCAGCCTGGTCGTAGACCGGCCAGGCGGCTTCCGCAAGATTCCCGTCATTGCCCAGCATGACCCACAGCTCCTGGGTCAGATGCGGTACAATGGGCGTAAGCAGCAGGATGACGGATTCTATGGTTTCCCGAATGACGGGCAGGGCTTTTTCATCCCCCTTTTCAGGACGGCGGATCTGGTAAAGCGCATTGACCAGTTCCATGACGGCGCTGATGGCGGTGTTGAAATGAAAGCGGTCTTCAATGTCGCCGGTAACCTTCCGGATCGTCTGATGGGTTTTCCGCCTCAGATTCTTCAGTTCGTCTTCCAGTTCCTCCTGCCGGCCGCCGTAGGCCTTCACTCCCTGAATGTCGTCCAGGTAATCGGCAATGATCCGCCAGGTCCGGTTGAGAAAACGGAAGGAACCCTCAACGCCCTGATCGCTCCATTCCAGATCCTTCTCCGGAGGCGCGGCAAAAAGGCAGAACATGCGGACGGTGTCGGCGCCGTAGCGGTCGATCAGATAATCCGGATCGACGACATTCTTCAGCGACTTGGACATTTTCTCCGTTTTGCCGATGGCGACTTCGGCCCGGCAATGCCGGCAGCGGCCGTCGTCCGCCTCGTCCGGGAACAGATATCCGTGTTCCGGGCAGCGCATGGTTTCCTTGCAGACCATGCCCTGGGTGAGGAGATTCGTGAAGGGTTCGTCCACGCCGAGCACCCCGAAGTCGCGCAGCACCCTCGTGTAGAACCGCGAATAGAGGAGGTGGAGGATCGCATGCTCGATGCCGCCGATGTATTGGTCCACGGGCATCCAGTAATCGATCTTCTTACGGTCGAGACCGGGCTTCTGATCGAAGCGGGCGCAGCAGAAGCGGTCGAAGTACCAGGAGGATTCGACGAAGGTGTCCATGGTGTCCGTCTCCCGTTTTGCCGGACCCCGGCAGTTCGGGCAGGCGGTGTTCACGAAGGCCGCGTGGCGGGCCAGGGGAGAGCCGCCCTCGCCCGTCAACGCGACGTCCCGGGGCAGGAGGACGGGAAGGTCCGCTTCGGGAACGGGCAGGGTGCCGCACTTCTCGCAGTTGACGACGGGAATGGGCGCCCCCCAGTACCGCTGCCGGGAGATGCCCCAGTCCCGCAGCCGGTACTGGATGGTCTTCTTTCCCCGGCCGATCGATTCCAGGTACTCCGCGATGGCGTCCAGCGCCTTCATGTTTTCCATGCCGTTGAAGCGCCCGGAATTCACCAGAATGCCCTCTTCCACATAGGCCTCCTTCATGGTCTGGGTGTTCAGGGTTTTGTCCGGCGGCTGAATCACCACGATGAGGGGCAGGCTGTACTTCTGGGCAAACTCGAAGTCCCGCTGGTCGTGGGTGGGCACGGCCATGACACAGCCGGTGCCGTAGTCGGCCAGCACGAAATTGGCGGCAAAGATGGGCATTCTCTTGTTGGTCACCGGGTTCAGGCAATGGGCGTCGAGGAAGATTCCCTCCTTTTCATAGTACTCCGACGTCCGCATCATCTTGTCCTGCTTCTTGACCTTTTCGACAAACGCCCGCACCTGCTCTTCCCGGGGTTTCCCTTTCATCAGCTCCATGACGAGCGGGTGTTCCGCGGCCACGAGCATGAAGGTCGCCCCGTAAATGGTATCCTGCCGGGTGGTGAACACCCGGATCGGGTCTCCGCCGTCCGCCATGGGAAAGACAATCTCGCAGCCGTAGCTTTTCCCGATCCAGTTCTTCTGCATGGTCAGGACCCGCTCCGGCCACCCCGGCAGCCGGTCGCAGCCTTCCAGCAATTCATCGACGTAAGCGGTGATTTTGAAAAACCACTGGTCCAGGTATTTCTCCCCGACTTCCGTGCCGCACCGCCAGCAGAGCCCCGCTTCCACCTGTTCGTTGGCGAGGACCGTCTGACACTGGATGCACCAGTTCACCGTGGAGCGCTTCTTGTAAACGAGGCCTTTTTCATACATCCACAGGAAGAAAAGCTGTTCCCAGCGATAATATTCTGGCTCGCAGGTGGAGATTTCCCGGTCCCAGTCGTAGCTGAAGCCCATCCGCTTCAGCTGTTTCTTCATGAAGGCGATGTTCTCGTTCGTCCACGTCGCCGGGTGGGTTCCGTGGGCGATGGCCGCATTCTCCGCCGGCATGCCGAAAGCATCCCATCCCATCGGGTGCAGCACGTTGAAGCCTTTCATTTTCTTGTACCGGGCAACGACATCGCCGATGGTATAGTTACGAACGTGACCGATGTGGATTTTGCCCGAGGGGTAGGGGAACATCTCCAGGAGGTAATACTTCTTTTTCCCGGTATCCTCCGTCACACAAAACGTCTTGTTCTTTTCCCAGTACTGCTGCCATTTCTCTTCGATGGCCTGGGGCGCATATTTTTCTTGCATCGGTTATCCGTCCTCCCTTTCACTGCCGTGGCTCTCGATCTGCTTCCCATGCAGTTTCACATAGAGCGCATCCAGAATGCCGTTGATAAACGAACCCGAATTTTCGGAACCATACGCCTTGCCGAGATCGATCGCCTCGTTCAGCGTCACCTTGGGGGGGATATCATCACAGTACAGCAGCTCATAAACGGCCATCCGGAGGATGCTGCGATCCACCTTGGACATGCGCGAGAGGGACCAATGCTCGGAGCAGTCGCTGATGAGTTTGTCGATCTCCCGCCTGTGCTGCCACGTTCCTTCAATCAGAAGGGTCGAAAAGGGCCGGGCGTCCGGGGGCGCTCCGAAGATCTTTGCGACCTGCTTTTTTGCATCCCTCGGCTTGCTAAAGTAATTCCAGAACGGCTCAAGGGCTTCTTCCGCGGCCGCAAAGGAGTCCCAGAAAAGGTCAACTCCCTCCCGGGGATCAATCTTCAACACATCGATCTCATAAAGAACCTGCAAGGAAATTTCCCTTGCCTTCCTTCGATGGTACATCTGCGCCTTATGCCGTTCTCAGATTTTTTTCAGCAGGTCGACCATCTCGATCGCGGACATGGCCGCATCCCAGCCCTTGTTCCCGGCCTTCGTGCCCGCCCTTTCAATGGCCTGCTCGATGGTGTCCGTTGTCAGGACGCCGAAGGCGACGGGCACCTCCGTTTCCAGCCCGACGCTGGCAATGCCCTTGGATACTTCCGCGCTGATGTATTCGAAATGAGGGGTCGCCCCGCGGATCACGGCCCCCAGGCAGATCACGGCGTCGAAGCGGCCGCTTTTGGCGAGCTTTTTCGCGGCCAGCGGCAGTTCAAAGGCGCCCGGAACCTTGTAAACGTGGATCTCCTTTTCGTCGGCGCCGGCCCGGGTGAGGGCATCCACAGCGCCTTCGATCAGCCGGCCGCAGATGAAATCGTTAAAACGGCTGGCCGCAATGCCGAATTTCATTCCCTTGGCAACCAGCTTCCCTTCCGTCAGTTTTGGCATGATTCGTCTCCCGATCCTTGATTGCATGAGAAATCCCGAATGTGAAATGCGCCGCTGCCCGGGCATCCTGTTTGCGGCGGCGATCCGGACGCCGGTCCGACCCGACTGCCCATGGAACCGTCACAGGTCCAGCATGTGGCCCATGCGTTTCATCTTGGTCTCCAGATAGCGGATGTTGGTGTCATTGGGCTGGATGACGATGGGCACCCGCTCGGTGATCGCGATCCCGTATCCCTCGAGGCCCACGATCTTCTTCGGGTTGTTGGTCATCAGGCGCATCTTCCGGACGCCCAGGTCCGCCAGGATTTGCGCGCCGATTCCGTAATCCCGCAGGTCCGCCTTGAACCCCAGCTCGATATTGGCGTCCACCGTGTCCACGCCGCGCTCCTGAAGCTCATAGGCCCGAATCTTGTTCACCAGCCCGATCCCGCGCCCCTCCTGGTGCATGTAGACGATGACGCCCTTTCCTTCCGCATCGACCATCTCCATGGCCCGGTGAAGCTGGTCGCCGCAGTCGCACCGCTCCGATCCAAAGATGTCGCCGGTGGCGCATTCCGAATGGACCCGCACCAGCACCTCGTCCTCCGGACCGATTTCACCCTTGAGCAGGGCAATGTGCTTCATGTCGTCCACGTCATTTTCGTACACGACGATCTTGAACGCGCCGCCGAAGCGGGTCGGCAGATTCGCCGTGGCCGCCCTCTTGATCAGCGATTCGTGCTGCATCCGGAAATCGATCAGGTCGGCAATGGTGACGATTTTCAGGCCGTGCTCTCTGGCGAAAATTTCCAAGTCCGGCATGCGGGCCATGGTGCCGTCGTCCTTCATGACTTCGCAGATGACGCCGGCGGGCTTCAGGCCGGCCATCCTCGCCAGGTCCACGGACCCCTCCGTCTGGCCGGTTCTCACCAGGACGCCCCCCTTCCGGGCCCGGATGGGAAAGACATGTCCCGGGCTGACCAGATCGTCGGCTTTCGCGTCGTCGGCGACGGCGGTCAGAATGGTTGTCGCCCGGTCGGCGGCCGATATGCCCGTCGTGACGCCCCGCTTGGCCTCGATGGAAACCGTGAAGGCCGTACCGAACCGGGACCGGTTTTCCCGCACCATGGGATACAGGCGGAGCTTGTCGGCATGATCCTCGCTCAGGCTCAGGCAGATCAGCCCCCGCCCGTGGCGGGCCATGAAATTGATGGCCTCGGGCGTGACGTATTCCGCCGCCATGCAAAGGTCGCCTTCGTTTTCCCGGTCCTCATCGTCGACGAGAATGACCATTTTCCCGCTCTTGATGTCGACGATCGCCTCTTTGATGGAACTGATAGCCATATTGCACCTTTTCTTTACTTTAAGAACCCGTGTTCGGCCAGGAATTCCCGGTTCATCCCCCCGCGGGGCTGGAGGAACCTTTCCACGTACTTTCCGATGATGTCGGTTTCGATATTCGCAAAATCCCCGATTTTCACGAAACCCAGCGTGGTCATCCGGGCCGTATGCGGGATCAGATTAACATAAAACCTTTTTTTTTCACAGCGGTTTACGGTCAGGCTGATCCCGTCGACCGCAACCGATCCTTTTTCCACGACGTACCGCAGAAGCTTCTCATCCGTTTCGATTCCGAAGATCAGGGAATTCGCCTTCCGGGTCATCTCCTGGATCCTTCCCAGTCCGTCCACGTGGCCGAGGACGAGATGCCCGCCGAGAAAGTCATTCAGCCGCATGGCTTTTTCCAGGTTCACCCGGTCGCCGGTCTTCAGCATGCGCAGGTTTGTCCGTTCCAGGGTCTCCGCCGATACGTCCGCCGTAAAGCCCCGGTCCCCCCTGGCCGTCACGGTCAGACAGGCCCCGTTGACGGCAATGCTGTCGCCGATGCGGACATCCTGAAGGTTCATCGGCGTCTCGATGTCGAGCAGCGCATCGGCCCCCTTGCGGGTGATGCGCCCTGTGGACCCCATGGCTTCGATGATTCCGGTAAACATCTTCTCATCCCTGCTTGGATGGCGGCAGGCCGGCTGGCTGGGTGTGGCCGTTCTCCTCTTCCTTCTTGCTCACGCTCAGGAAATCCTTGAGTTCGTCCAGAAACTCGCCGACATCGCGGAACTGCCGGTAGACGGAGGCAAACCGGACATAGGCGACGCCGTCCAGGCTCTGCAGCTCCTTCATGACCTTCTCGCCCACCATGGACGAGAGGATTTCCTTGCCCTGAAATTCCTGGCAGGCCTGTTCGATGTTTTCCACCAGGTTCTCGATGGCATCCGTGCTGATGGGGCGCTTTTCGCAGGCCTTCTTGATCCCGGCCAGGATTTTCTTGCGGTCGAAAACTTCCCGGCGCCCGTCCTTCTTCACCACCACCGGCAGCACTTCCTCCACGAACTCGTAGGTGGTGAAGCGCTTCTCGCAGGCCAGGCACTCCCTTCGCCTGCGGATCGCATTGCCGTCCTTGCTGATCCGGGAGTCGATCACCCGGTTCTCACCGTTTGCACAGAAGGGACATTTCATAACTGGGAGACCCCGATGTCCGCATCCTTCAGCATCTCTTCGGCCAGGCGATCCATGTAACCCTCGCGGAAATGAATCCGGACAATCCCGGCATTGATGATCATCTTCGCGCAGATGATGCAGGGGTGGTTGGTGCAGTACAGGCTCGACCCCTTCACGCTGACCCCGTGAAGCGCCGCCTGAATGATGGCATTCTGCTCGGCATGAAGCCCCCGGCAGAGCTCGTGACGCTCTCCAGAGGGGATGTTCATCTGCGCCCGCATGCATCCCACCTCCAAGCAATGCCGAAGCCCGGAGGGGGCGCCGTTGTAACCCGTCGCGAGGATCCTGCGGTCGCGGACCAGAACGGCGCCGACACTGCGCCTCAGGCAGGTGGAGCGCCTCGCCACGAGGGCGGCAATGTCCATGAAATATTCGTCCCAGTCGGGGCGCGCCGCAGTCACCCTGTCCATGCCGCTCTCGTCGCCCGCAGGCATCGTCACGCCCGTCGATGTCATCCCCGGGCGATCCGCTCGCTGTAGAGCGGAAATTTCTCGCAGAGGGACGCAACTTCCGCCCGGACGTCCCGAATCCTGCCCTCGTCCTCGATGTGGGCCAGGACCTCCGCAATGAGGCGGGCAATCACCTTCATGTCCGCCTCCTTCATCCCCCGGGTCGTCAGGGCCGGCGTCCCGATGCGGATCCCGCTGGTGATCATGGGCCCCCGGGTGTCGAAGGGGATCCCGTTCTTGTTGACCGTGATGCCGGCCCGATCCAGCGCCTCCTGGGCGTCCCTCCCGCTGACCCCCTTCGCCGTCAGGTCCACCAGCATCAGGTGATTGTCGGTGCCTCCGGAGACCAGGCGGAACCCCTCGGCCATCAGGCCCTCGGCCATCGCCTTGGCATTCTTGACGATCTGGGCCTGATAGACCCTGAATCCGTCCGAAAGGGCCTCCTGGAAAGCGACGGCCTTGGCGGCGATGACATGCATCAGCGGCCCCCCCTGCATGCCGGGGAACACCCGGCTGTTGAGCACCTTGGCGAATGCCTCCCTGCACATTACCAGGCCGCCCCGGGGCCCGCGCAGGGTCTTGTGGGTCGTCGTCGTGACGAATTCGCAGATCGGGACCGGCGACGGATGGAGGCCCGTGGCCACCAGGCCGGCAATATGGGCGATGTCGGCCATGATGACGGCCCCCGTGCGGTCGGCAATCTGCCGGAACGCATCGAAGTCAATCGTGCGCGGATAGGCGCTCGCCCCCACCACGATGATTTTCGGCTTGTGCTTCCGGGCCTGAGACTCGACCTCGTTGAAGTCGATGGTCTCCGTCTCCTTGTCCACGCCGTAGGCAACCACCTTGTAAAGCCGCCCGGAGAAGTTCGCCGGGCTTCCATGCGACAGATGCCCGCCGTGGGACAGATTCATGCCCAGGATGGTGTCGCCCGGTTCGAGCACCGAGAAGTAGACCGCCATGTTCGCCTGCGTCCCGGAGTGGGGCTGGACGTTGACATGGTCCGCGCCGAAAAGCCGCTTGCACCGTTCGATGGCCAGAGACTCCGCGACGTCGACGTACTCGCATCCCCCGTAGTAGCGCTTCGCGGGATAGCCCTCCGCGTACTTGTTGGTCATGATGCTGCCCTGGGCCTCGAGGACCGCCTCGCTCACAAAATTTTCCGAGGCAATCATCTCCAGCTTGCCCGCCTGCCGGCGGGTTTCATCCAGAATGGCCCGGGCGATTTCCGGATCGGTCTGCATCAAAGATGGCATTGCTTTTCTCCTTTATGGCGTATTCATCGATGACCGGGGCCCCTGCACGCCCCCCTGTCCGGCGCGCCGGACAGCTCATCGCTGCGAGCGGCAGCGCCGCGCTTCGATGTCCCGGATCCTTTCGATCCGGCGGAGGTGGCGTCCGCCCTCGAAGGCCGTCCCCAGCCAGACATCGATGATCTTTACAGCCCTGGCCGGATCCGTCTTCCTTCCGGCCAGGCAGAGAACATTGATATCGTTGTGCCGCCTGCCCAGGCGCGCCGTGTCCTCGTCCAGGCAGACGGCCGCCCGGACATCGGGAAACTTGTTGGCCACGACGGCCATCCCGATCCCGGAGCCGCAGATCAGGACGCCCCGGGAAAATTCACCCGAAGAAACCCTTGCGGCGGCCTCGGCCCCGAACAACGGGTAATCGACCGGATCGGAACCCGGCGTGCCGACATCCGTTACCGCCAGCCCGAGCCCCGTCAAATGAAACTTGAGCGCCGCCTTGAGGTGAAAACCGGCATGGTCCGCGCCGATGATGATTCCCTCGCCGGACACCGCTCATGCGCTCCATTTTCTGAAGATCAGCGTCGCGTTGACGCCGCCGAAGCCGAAAGTATTGGACATGGCCGTGCGGATATCCCTTTTTCTGGCATGGTGGGGAACAAAATCAAGATCGCAGGCCGGATCGGGATTTTCGAGGTTCGTGGTCGGCGGCAGGAGCCCCTCCTGAATGGCCTTCAGGCAGAAGATCGCCTCCACGGCCCCGGTCGCCCCCAGCATATGGCCGGTCATGGACTTCGTCGAGCTGACTGCGAGGTTTCCGCTGTGTTCGCCGAAAACGGTCTTGATGGCCTCCACTTCATACTGATCGTTCAGGGGGGTGGATGTCCCGTGGGCATTGATGTAATCGATCTCGACAGGATTCATGCCGGCCTCGTGAAGGGCGGCCTGCATGCACCGGGCGGCGCCTTCGTGGCCGGGAGGCGGCGCCGCCATGTGAAAGGCGTCGCTGGTTGCTCCGTAACCGGCAACCTCCCCGTAAATCCTGGCTCCCCGGTTCAGGGCAAAGGACAGTTCCTCCAGAATGAGCGTGCCGCTGCCTTCGCCGACGACGAACCCGTCCCGTTCCCGGTCAAAGGGGCGGCTGGCCCGCTGCGGCTCGCCGTTTCTGGTTGACAGGGCCCGCATGGCGTTGAAACCGCTCACGCAGAGGGGGCAGACGGCGGCGTCGACCCCGCCCGTGATCATCACGTCGGCATAGCCGTGGGCGATCGTGCGAAAGGCGTCCCCGATGGCGTTCGTGCCGGCCGCGCAGGCGGTCACGGCGCAGTTGATCGGCCCCCTGGCCTGAAACCGGATCGATACGAGGCCCGGGGCAAGATTGGCCAGCGTCGCTGGAATCGCGAAGGGGGAGACCCGCTCCGGACCGTCCCGAAGCAGGATGACCTTCGTTTTCTCCAGGGTGCCCAGTCCGCCGATCGCGGAGCCGATGATGACGCCCGCGCGCCCGGAAAGGCCCGCATCGATGGCCAGCGCCGCGTCGGCCATCGCCATTTCGGCGGAAGCGATGGCATAGACGAGAAACTCATCCAGCCGGCGGACTTCCTTTTTGTTCAGATAGGGCAGCGGATCGAAATTCTTCAGCTCCCCGGCAATCCGGGTCTTGAAGCCCGTGGCGTCGAATCGCGTGATGCCGCCGATTCCGGACCTGCCGCTGCAGATGCCCGTCCACGTTTCTCCGACCGAATTTCCCAGCGGCGTCAGCGCGCCGATGCCGGTGACGACAACCCTTCTTTTCAAGCGCCCCCCTGCAACCAGTTGGTCCTACTGCACACCCTTGCTCTTCAGGAAGTCGATCGCATCCTGAATGGTGCGGATCTTCTCCAGCTCATTGTCCGCGATTTCCACGCTGAAGTTTTCCTCCATCGCCATGATCAGCTCGACGAGGTCCAGGGAATCGGCGCCCAGATCATCAATGAACGATGCTTCCAGCTTGCACTCTTCCTTCGTTACATCCAACTGCTCCATGATAATCGTTATGACCTTTTCTTCAAGCGTCATGAAAGCATTACCTCCTTTGACTCGATATCACTGCTTTGTGTTTGCTCGTCACGCTCCCGACAGCCGCGGCTTTCCATTCAGGCATTCAGAAACGCGACCGTTTTTTTCAGAGAGGCTTTGTCCTCGACATTCAACAGGCGCATCTTCCGGTCGATGCGCTTGATCAGCCCCAGCAATGTCCGCCTGGGCCCGATTTCGACCACCGTGTCCACGCCCATCTTGCCCATCTTCTCGACGGTCCCCTGCCATTGCACGGGCGACGTGACCTGCCGCGTCAACAGGTCACGAACATTTTCCAGGCTGTAGAAGACGCCGGGATCGCAATTGGGGATGACCGGCGTCCGAAATGCATCAAACCCGATCCTCTCCAGGTCCGCCCTCAGCCATAGGGCGGCCTCGTCGAGAAGGCGGCAGTGACAGGGGACGCTGACGGGCAGCTTCATCGCTTTCAGGGCGCCTTTCCGTTCCGATTCCGCCATGATTCTTTCGACGGCCGACCGGTGGCCGGAAACGACAACCTGGTTCGGCGCATTGCGGATCGCCAGACCGGCCACCTCGTTTTCAGCAAGCGCCCGGCAGCAGAGGTCTTCCACCACCTCTCCTGAAAGTCCGATGATGGCGGCCATGGCGCCGTCTCCCAGGGCCACGGCCCGCTGGTGATACTGCGCCCGGGCGAAAACAAGGGGCAGCAGATCGGCCAGGGATGCGGCGCCCGCGGCATAAAGCGCGGCGTACTCTCCCAGACTGTGCCCGGCCATCACAGCCGGATCCATCCCGATGTTCTGTCTGACGAGCCGGTAAATGGCGACATCGAGGGTCAGAACGGCAACCTGCGTATTGACCGTCAGATCGAGCGCCGCCTGGGGGCCGTCGAAACAGAGCGCCGCGACATCGATCCCCAGAATCCGCTTCGCCTCGTCGAAAGTCTGACGGACGGTTTCGAATTCTTCGTAAAGGTCGCGACCCATCCCCACATGCTGGACGCCCTGCCCCGGAAAGACATAAGCCAGTTTAGCCATGACGGGCCCTCAAGCATGGCGACCGGGTTCAGGATATTTTTTCGACGGGGATGATTTCACGCCCCTTGTACGTCCCGCACTTGGCGCAGGCGCGATGGGGCAGTTTCGGCTCTCCGCACTGGGGACATGCCGAAGCCGGAACGGGCGTCAGAAAGTCATGGGAGCGCCGCTTGTTCCGCCTTGTCCGGGAATGTCTTTTTACGGGGTTTGGCATATGTCAACCTTTCTTCTCAATAATCCATGGGTCTTCATTATTTCAAAATTTCAACTTTTTCAAGGCAGCCAGCCTGCTGTCCACGTGGTCTTCCCGGCAGCGACAGGCCGCCTGGTTCAGATTGATCCCGCAGTGCGGACAGAGTCCGCGGCAGTCCTCCCTGCAAAGCGCCTTTATGGGAATCTGCAGGACGATCTGCTCATAAATCAGGGGTTCCGGATCAATCAGGTCGTCCCGGTAATAAACAAAATCGAGATCTTCCGCGCTCAGCTCCACGTCCTCGCCATGTCCTTCCCGCTCCGGAACCAGGGTATAGCCGAACCGGGCGTGAACGGGAAGGCGGGCCATCTCCAGGCAGCGGGAACAGTCCGTCTCGACGGTCGTGTCGATCTGACCTTCGAAGAAAACGGTTTCCCGGATCCGCCGCAGGGTCGCGGAAACATCGATCCGGCCCGCAGGCCGGACCGCGGGGAGGATGTCTTTCCCCCGGCCGGGGGAAACCTCCGCGATCCAGTCTCCCTCTTTGGAAAACTGAAGACTTCAGGCCCTCTTCAGGGATGTTCGCGACATTGATCTTCAAAAGGCGCCTCCCCGATTGTCTTTATACGGGATTCAACCCCTCCGGAACCTTCATGTAAAGTACGGAAGTAAATTATAAATCAGTCCTGATGTCAAGGACAATTTACAGACATCCCGGAACATGCATACATGAGCCGCCTCGCAGGAACATGCCGGCCAAAGGGGCCGGCGGGAGGGATTTGAACCTTGACAAACGCCCCGCGCGCAACCTATAAGGGGCATCAACGAAAGCGCAGGCGCAAGGTAGACGAAATGACCGAAAAATCAACGGTAAGAACGCGTTTTGCCCCGTCGCCCACGGGATATCTTCACATCGGCGGCGCAAGGACGGCCCTGTTCAACTGGCTCTACGCCAGGCATTACGGCGGAAAGTTCATCCTGAGGGTAGAGGATACCGATCAGCTCCGCTCCACCGAAGAATCGACCCGGGCGATCCTCGATGCCATGGCCTGGATGGGCCTGACCTGGGACGAGGGGCCGTACTTTCAGGCCGAACGGGTTGAAGTCCATCGTCAAATGGTAAACAAGCTCATCGACGAGGGGAAGGCCTATTACTGCACCTGCACGCCGGAGGAGCTGGAAAGCAAGCGAAAAAGGGCCCTTGCGGAAGGCAGAAAGCCGAAATATGACGGCACCTGCCGCGACCGGGGCCTTCGGAAGGGGAATGGCACCGTCGTCCGCTTCCGCGGCCCCGAAATGGGGGCCACGATCGTCAACGACCTGATCAAGGGAGCCATCTCCTTTCAGAACGAGGAACTGGACGATCTGGTGATCGAACGGGCGGACGGATACCCGACCTACAATTTCGCCGTCGTCGTCGATGATGCCGAAATGGGAATCACCCACGTCATCCGCGGCGATGACCATGTCAACAACACCCCCCGCCAGATCCTCCTTTACGAGGCCCTCGGGTACGCGACGCCCCTGTTCGGCCATGTCCCCATGATTCTGGGCGCGGACAAGGCGCGCCTGAGCAAGCGCCACGGGGCGACATCCGTCATGGCCTACGAGGAGATGGGCTACCTTCCCGAGGCCCTGGTGAACTACCTGGTCCGGCTCGGCTGGTCGCACGGAGACCAGGAAATCTTCTCCATGGACGAACTGGTCCGCCTCTTCACCCTCGACACCGTGGGAAAATCGCCCGCCGTCTTCAACCCGGAAAAGCTGATCTGGCTGAACCAGCATTACATCAAGGAATGCCCCGACGGCCGGCTGGCGCAAAGGACGAAGCCGTTCTGGAAAAGGATCGGCGTCGAGGCCGATGACGATGCGTTCATCGGCAACGTGGCCACAAACCTCAAGACCCGGTCCAAGACCCTGGTGGAACTGGCGGAAAGCAGCCGCTTTTATTTTGAGGATCAGGTTTCCTACGACCCGGAAGCGGCCCGGAAATTCCTCCTCGCCGACGTCAAAGACCACCTCACGGCAATCGCGGAAAAGGTTCCCGCGCTGGATGACTACACAAAGGCCGGCATGGAGCGTTTTCTGCGCGCCTACGCCGAAGAGCGGGGGATCAAGCTCAAGGTCATCGCACAGCCCCTGCGGATCGCCCTGACCGGCAAAGCGGTGAGCCCCGGCATCGACGAGGTGATGGTCACACTGGGGAAGGAGCGCGTCGTTCGTCGCATCCGGCAGGCGGTCCAATACATATCGGCCCGCCCGTGAATTTGATTTTGAACTTGACTTTTTCGGGATTGTCGATTAGACAACCTTCTCTTTTTTAAAGACAGAACGCTTGGGGGATCGTCTAGCGGTAGGACGCAAGATTCTGGATCTTGTTACCGAGGTTCGAATCCTTGTCCCCCAGCCATGGTCCCATCGTCTAGTGGTTAGGACGCTGGCCTCTCACGCCGGAAACCGGAGTTCAACTCTCCGTGGGACTACCAGCAATGAAAACAGGGGCTTAGATCAACATTCAAGCCCCTGTTCATTTTTCTGGAAAAACCATTTCCAACCCTATTTCCAACCTACATGATTAAAATCATGGTATTTGTTTCAAACCGATCAACTCTTGCTCTCATCACTTTTTTTTCGCTATAGCCAATTTTTTTATAATCCCCTTCACGCCTATTCGGCTACTACAGGCGTGCTTTCGACAATTCTGTCTATCCAAAAAAATTGACGATCCCATCATAAATAGTTGTATCTTTAATGCTTTATAGATTAATTGCCATTCCCTAACCGACATTTTCTGCCGTGCTTTCCCTCAAAGTATGTTTTGTATTCATGTTTTCGCTTCGCTATAATATCAATCAATATAGATGCTTACATTGAAAAAGACGATTTGGAACGGGAAATGCTTTCAGTAATTATAAAGGAAAACGGTTTGTCGGCCAATTCACGGGCATGATTGGCCTACCAGAAAAGTACAAGCATTTTTCCTCCTGTTCGGGGAAGCACAGCTGCTTCCCTTTTTTTATCTGATGAAACTATCTTGGAAATCATCACAAGACAGATTCCTTGAATTGCCCATCATGGGCACAGGTGCTTTTTCTGGTGCTGATCATACCGGCGTTCACCGGTAGCGACTTCCCGGTACGAGCCGGCCTTCCACTTCTGCACGGATGGCGGCCTTCCGCCGTTCTGATCTTAGCACCTTCAGGCCATCCTTATTTTTGTCCACTTCATTGACTTTGAGCAGCGGTTTTTCAACCAGGAAGCGACGATCCGCCTTACCCCCTCGTCTTACCCTTACCCGAGTAAATTTTAACGCTGGTGGTGTGGGTAGAGCCGTCCCGTGGAGCAAGGAATGAGTGTTGTGGCCCTTCACAGCCCAACGTTGGGCTGTGTAACTGAATGATATTGTTATTCATTATATTTCACCCAGCCAGCCCAAGGAAAAGAATTCTTTCCCGACACCCCCGCCCACAACCCGGAAAGCAAAACATAGGGGGCATGGAGCCTCCTTATCCCTACCGTAAATGTATCACTTGACTTGTAGAAAGGATGCTTCCGGGAAGGCCCCCGGCGACACCCATTCACCGTTCAACCTTACAAAGCGGCAGCGGCAATATTTTTCAGAAAAGATTGGAAATAAAGGCCCGTCTACCGGGCGGGAATCAGGTGGGACAGGGAGAGAGCTGGTCTGGCAAAACTGGACAGGTGCATAAGTGGTGAAGCTGCTCTATAATGAATGCCAAGGAGGAGCAGCATATGAGTAAGAGACCGAGAAGGAATCACGCGCCGGCGTTCAAGGCGAAGGTGGCGTTGGACGCTTTGAAAGGAGAGCAGACGCTCGTTGAGCTTGCGCAGCGTTACCAGGTGCATCCGAACCAGATTGCGGAGTGGAAGAAGCAGCTTCTGGAACATGCCCCGGACATTTTCAGCAGAGAAAGGAAGCCCGAGCCGGTTCCGAGCGTGAAGGATCTTCACGCGAAGATCGGGCAGTTGTCGATGGAGAACGATTTTTTATCCGGCGCGCTCGGTCGTATCGGCGATGCGAGCGCCAAGCGATGATCGACAAAGGGGACCAACTTCCCGTGACACGGCAGTGCAATCTACTGGGGTTGAGCCGATCCGGCATCTACTATAAGCCGGTTCCGCCGAGCGAGCAGGAGATGGAGCTGATGCGCCGGATCGACGAGATCCATTTGGCATACCCGTTCTATGGAAGCCGCAAGATTCGCGACGAGCTGTGGGCCAAAGGGTATGACGTGGGTCGTGACCGGGTGCGGCGTCTGATGCGCCGGATGGGCATGGAGGCGCTGTATGTCAAGCCGAGGCTCTCGTTGGCGCCTCCCTACCTTCTCCGCGACCTTGAGATCACACGGGCAAACCATGTGTGGGTTGCCGACATCACCTACATTCCCATGGCGAAGGGGTTCTGTTATCTGGTGGCGGTCATGGACTGGGTGAGTCGGATGGTTTTGGCCTGGCGTTTGTCCAACACCCTGGACAGCTCCTTTTGCGTGGACGCCCTGGAGGAGGCGATCCGCAGGTACGGTTGTCCCGAGATCTTCAATACGGACCAGGGCAGCCAGTTCACCGCGGAGGCGTTTACCGGCACGCTCCGCTCAAAAAGCATTGCGATCAGCATGGACGGCAAGGGCCGCTGGATGGACAACGTCTTTATCGAACGGCTGTGGAAAAGCGTCAAGTACGAAGACATTTACCTGAAAGGCTATGGCTCCATGGCGGAGGTGAGGAAAGGGCTGGCCGCCTATTTCACATTCTACAACGAAAAACGGTGGCATCAAAACTTTGACAGGAAGACCCCGGCTATGGTTTACTTCAGCAACCAGCCGCAGAGACAGGCTGCGGCATGACCATCAACCAGGAGCGCTTTCCCACTTACAAACCCCTGTCTCCTGTCCTAAGAACCCAGACCACCTATGCCTTCCCCTCCCGAAGTAAGAACCTCGGTGTTAACAACCCGTCTGTATGAACCGGATTTATTTCTGAATCTTTCTCCTCACCCCCACCAATCCCATCAGACCGAGGCCAAGTAGAAGCATGGTGGCGGGTTCGGGGACGGAAGAAGAAGTTTCAACATATGTCTTGAAAGCAAGGTCCGCATCAGGAGTCAAAATGCTATAAGCTTGACAGTACAATTGACCTGCAGTATATGAATCTGTGTCTGTCGCCGCAAGTCCTATGCCCTGATTCTTTCCTTGAAAACCAATCATAAAATGATCACCCGCATTGAATGTTAGATTAGCACTTGATACATCAATATAATCCCAATTATCTAAAGAACTGAACAATACATCGGAAGAATAATCATTGGGGTCAGTCTGCCAACCTGAACCCCTGTTCAGGAAAAAAAATATTTTACCAGACGAATTTCCATATTCCCATGGCAGAGGATATAACTCGACACCGACCAGTTCACCCGTAATGCCAACAACGACCTCCTGTTGGAAAGTAACGTTGTTATCATCTGCATTCAATTTAAGAGGTGAGTTCATATTGATAGTTGTATTCGACTGATCAAGAACAGGAGCAGCAAAGGCCTGACTGACGAGGATTAAAGTTGTAACAAATAAAAAAGAAAAAGACTTTTTCATAATCCTTCCCCCTTTTCTGTACCAGTTTTATCTGAGGATAGTTCTTGAACCTCCGCACCCCTGCCAATCCTATCAGACCAAGGCTAAGAAGAAGCATGGTGGAGGGTTCGGGGACTGCTGACATGGTGATCTCGAATGCCCCGATATTGTTTGCCCACCCGTAGCCATCCATTGTGCCAAGGTAAAGCCGCGTCGCTCCCGCAGGTGCAATGATCGTCTGCGCGAGAAATCCACTCGTAAAGCCATCACCCATGAAGAACACCTGCTGCAATTGCGGGTTCAGGGTGAGATAGTCCCGA
Organism: uncultured delta proteobacterium; assembly: GCA_963709485.1. Classification (GTDB taxonomy): domain Bacteria; phylum Desulfobacterota; class Syntrophia; order Syntrophales; family Fen-1087; genus JAXDBM01. Next base: position 90,878 of record CAVPWE010000001.1, on the reverse strand, counting down.
TTGGCCGCGGACGAGAAATCCAGTTGCCCCGGCGCCGAACTGAGGTTAGGTTGATTTGGTCCGAGAAATACTCCCAGGAGTGAATCAATCGGGGCAAGGATATCCGAAATTCCATTGTTCGCACCGACTGTGTGGGACGTAATGTAGGACGAAGCGCCATCGGGACCTGCAACATCACCTGGATGGCCCACTTGGCCAGTCGCCATCCACTGAAGCATCACTCCTGGCGTGATGGTAATGCCAGTGACCATGACCGGAGAATAGGTCGGTGCTGCATCCGCAGGTTCCGGAGTGCCTACATTGTCCAAGGACCCGTTGGGCATACCCGCCAACCAGGGATCAGAAGTTCCAGGGATGGTCAACGCAGCACTGTGTGTGGGTATGGCGAGTACCATCAAAAAGATTGCACTAACGAATGTAATACTCAATTTGCTTCTCATCATTATGCTCCTTTCATATTCTCTGAGAAGTTGTTACAGATTCTTAATCTGTCTCCTCACCACTGCCAGTCCCATCAACCCTAACCCCAGAAGAAGCATGGTGGTAGGTTCGGGAACGGGATTCACATCAAAGATGGCTGCTTCATTCGCCTTGGCTGTTTGACCCGAAAAGTTCAGGAAGACCGTATCAGCCGTAAATGATATGCTTGTCGCTGAAAGCAGGCTTGCCGGATTGAGAATGACATTCGTGATAGGTGGCGCACCGATGAATTGAAGCGAGAATCCGTTAAAAGTTGAGGTCAAATATGTTGTCGAAATAGTCGGAATCCAGAAGATTTGATTATCGGTAATGTCAATGTTTCCTGAATATAGAATCACTCCATCTGGGAATTCTATTCCCGCACCTACCGTTATTGGTCCTGCCTGATGTCCAGTTCCTCCAAGCGTTGAGGTATCCGGAAAAAGAGGTGTGCCAATCACGCTGGTGCCTAACAAGTCAGCGCTCACTGTGAGTGGTACGGCCAGTAGAGCTGCCATGAGCATTCCAAAAAATACGATACTTTTCTTGTTCATTAGATAATTCCTCCATTTGATTAGGAATTCCTTTTCCACAGGCGGAATATCCTACCTCATATTACCTTTGCCAATTCATCAAGAACACACGCCTATGGGGACAATCACAGGTTATGAAAACCACCGGGTTCAGTTCTTGAATCTACGTACACCTGCCAACCCCATCAGACTAAGTACTCTAATTCATAAATACAGTTACGTATAATGAGCTTGCTTTCGAGACAGATTTATGGCATCAATGCAATCCAGGAGGTTGCATATGCCAAGGAAAAGCCCATACGGAATCGTCCTTACGGAAGAAGAGCAGAGAGAACTAACCACGCGCGCAAACAAATATACGCTACCGTATTTTATCGTTTCGCGAGCCAGGATGATCCTCCTTGCCGCCCAGGGGCTCAGCAATGATGAGATTGCCAACCGACTGGATGCACCCCGCAAAGTTGTCAGCATGTGGCGAAAACGTTTCTTTGAAGAACGCCTCCTTGGGCTTGATGAACGACCACGTCCGGGACGTCCTCCGATTTTTCCCCCCGGAGATTATCGTTCAGGTTAAGGCACTGGCCTGTGAACTGCCCGCGATTCATCAAGTGCCGATTTCTCGATGGAATGTTGCCGATCTGGGCAGAGAGATTCGAGGATCGGGATTCGCAGCCACGATCAGTGACAGCACTATCTGGCGATGGCTTCATGAGGATGCCATTCGTCCTTGGCGGTATCGCTCCTGGATTTTTCCCCGTGATCCTCAATTTGCCGAGAAAGCCGGGCGAATCCTGGATCTCTATGAGAGGGTTTGGGAAGGGCACTCCCTCCAAGAGGATGAGTTTGTTTTGTCTGCCGATGAGAAAACCAGCATCCAGGCGCGCCGTCGTCGTCATGCCACCTATCCGGCTCAACCGGGATGGCCGATGAAAGTAGAACATGAATACGCCAGGTGTGGCGCTTGGGCTTATATTGCCGCTCTCGATGTGCATCGCGCTAAATTGTTCGGTCGATGCGAACGTAGAAGTGGCATTGCTTCTTTCGATCGACTCGTTGACGACGTAATGCGCCAACCGCCCTATGTCGCAGCAAGGCGCGTTTTTTGGATTGTGGACAATGGTTCTTCCCATCGCGGATCTCGTTCTGTGGAAAGATTGCAATCTCGTTATCCCAATCTCTTGCTCGTTCACGCACCTGTGCATGCAAGTTGGTTGAATCAGATCGAAATCTATTTCTCAATCCTTCAACGCAAGGCCCTTGTTCCAAACGACTTCACATCCTTAGAGACGCTCAATGAACGAATCATTGGTTTCCAACACTACTACGAGCAGATCGCCAAACCGTTTGAATGGAAATTCACCCGAAACGATTTGAACATTTTGATCAACAAAATCAAGCTGGCGCAGTTGTCATCAGCACGACTCGCAGCGTAAATACGTAACCGAATTTATGAACCGCTGTACTAAGTACTCTAATTCATAAATACAGTTACGTATAATGAGCTTGCTTTCGAGACAGATTTATGGCATCAATGCAATCCAGGAGGTTGCATATGCCAAGGAAAAGCCCATACGGAATCGTCCTTACGGAAGAAGAGCAGAGAGAACTAACCACGCGCGCAAACAAATATACGCTACCGTATTTTATCGTTTCGCGAGCCAGGATGATCCTCCTTGCCGCCCAGGGGCTCAGCAATGATGAGATTGCCAACCGACTGGATGCACCCCGCAAAGTTGTCAGCATGTGGCGAAAACGTTTCTTTGAAGAACGCCTCCTTGGGCTTGATGAACGACCACGTCCGGGACGTCCTCCGATTTTTCCCCCCGGAGATTATCGTTCAGGTTAAGGCACTGGCCTGTGAACTGCCCGCGATTCATCAAGTGCCGATTTCTCGATGGAATGTTGCCGATCTGGGCAGAGAGATTCGAGGATCGGGATTCGCAGCCACGATCAGTGACAGCACTATCTGGCGATGGCTTCATGAGGATGCCATTCGTCCTTGGCGGTATCGCTCCTGGATTTTTCCCCGTGATCCTCAATTTGCCGAGAAAGCCGGGCGAATCCTGGATCTCTATGAGAGGGTTTGGGAAGGGCACTCCCTCCAAGAGGATGAGTTTGTTTTGTCTGCCGATGAGAAAACCAGCATCCAGGCGCGCCGTCGTCGTCATGCCACCTATCCGGCTCAACCGGGATGGCCGATGAAAGTAGAACATGAATACGCCAGGTGTGGCGCTTGGGCTTATATTGCCGCTCTCGATGTGCATCGCGCTAAATTGTTCGGTCGATGCGAACGTAGAAGTGGCATTGCTTCTTTCGATCGACTCGTTGACGACGTAATGCGCCAACCGCCCTATGTCGCAGCAAGGCGCGTTTTTTGGATTGTGGACAATGGTTCTTCCCATCGCGGATCTCGTTCTGTGGAAAGATTGCAATCTCGTTATCCCAATCTCTTGCTCGTTCACGCACCTGTGCATGCAAGTTGGTTGAATCAGATCGAAATCTATTTCTCAATCCTTCAACGCAAGGCCCTTGTTCCAAACGACTTCACATCCTTAGAGACGCTCAATGAACGAATCATTGGTTTCCAACACTACTACGAGCAGATCGCCAAACCGTTTGAATGGAAATTCACCCGAAACGATTTGAACATTTTGATCAACAAAATCAAGCTGGCGCAGTTGTCATCAGCACGACTCGCAGCGTAAATACGTAACCGAATTTATGAACCGCTGTACTAAGACCAAGGAGAAGCATTGTGGCGGGTTCGGGGACTGCGGCTGTCAATTTAACATTATCAAGCAAGGCACCTATGTTATCGCCATAGTGACCCATGGGTCAAGTGCAGCGACGCTCTGGAAAGTCAAATGAGCAGATATTGGGGTTGTTATGGTGATGTATCGTGAATATGTTGTAAATGGATCATCGGAGTTAAGTGTAAAATCTTCGGAAAAAATTCCAAATATGACACGTACAACATTAGTCTTGTAATATTCATAATCCCCTCTGTGTGATCCAGCCAAATCAAATTGCAGCAACACCGTACCTGAAATCAGATTGAAAGATTGGTCCGATGTCAGTGCACCGGCTGTATACTGACCCCCATCCATATCGACGTAAACACCATAGGGTTCACCAGTACCGAGAAAATCCCAAGAACCGTAGCCTGCCAGATCAACATATCCCGCTGTGACCGTCCAGTTTGCAAATCCGGTATAGTCACCGGCCCATCCTATTCCACCATTCTCCGAATTAAAATCATCATTCAGAAGAACTGTATCAGCATGTGTTACGGTGATGGATACGAAGGCAAAACAAAACAAGAAACTCACGCATAATATGAACATCTTTTTCATTGTCGTTATCCTTTCGCTATTTCTTGAACCTTCTCACCCCTGCTAATCCCATCAGCCCGAGACCCAGAAGGAGCATGGTGGCGGGTTCGGGAACGGGGCTGCCACCGCTGAAACTTGTCCTCGTAGGGGTGACATGGATACCACCTTGATAAGACCCCATATTTTCTGTCCAGAAAGTCATGTACTCGAGAGTCCACCCTTGAATCGATAGTTGCTCGGGCAGTTTTGAGCCTTCGACCATATCAAAGGACATCAGGGCAAAAAGCGGTACCCAATTCGGATGAGAGAGGAAATAAGCAATACTTGACGCAAATTCCGTTCCACGTATTGGTCCGGAAGTACCGCTGTAATCGACATCAACCGCTTGGAGAGAGTGGTATGTAAAAACATCGCCTACATAGCCATCATTATAGTATGGATTGCCATTTACAGGGTCCCATGCGAAATTTAATATGAGCCCGTTGGTGTCCGCATCGAAGATATCGAATGAAAAACTGACGTTCGGTGTTATGATATTATCACCAACGAACACGGCATCTGTTTGGTAAGACCAACTCCCTACAACATGATCGCCCACGGAGGCCGGAACATCATTCGTGGCACCTGTTGGAAAAGAAAAATAATCCACAACGCCTTCGAAGTTAACTGTAATGACGACTGCGCCAGCCTGTAATGGAGCTAATAGAAAAAATGTTAAAAGAAATGTTATAAATAGCAATTCCTTGCCCCGTTTTGGTTTAGTCATCACTTTGTCCCCCCTTTCAATTATTGGATATACCATCCACATAAATGTATTATAAAGTAAATCAAGTTTCATGCCATAAATCTAACCAATTGATATGATGTGGATTATCAGAAAGGGGGCTCTGAAGAAAACTGGAATTGTAAGGAATCCCGACACTCAACAAACATTAAAAACAGGCTTCCTTTTCCAAAAATCTCCCCATTTTCAGTTACTTAAAAGTATTTTCCTATAAAATATCGCAAAATTATCTTGTAAAGTTTTTCGACAAATGAAGCAGTGATGATTGTGGTAACAATGACTACTCATCGTTAGTTATATAATATATTAAAGTATTTACAACATTATTGCATCTGTAAAGAATTCCGACAATGCCTGCATAAAGGAGGCAGGTATCAATCAGATGTTACGTTCTGAATCTGGGGGTATTGGAACAAAGAGGCGAGCGGAATTCAAAAAAATAGTGTAACTAATCGTAACCGCCAGACCCGAAAGCAAGCCAGCAATCTGACGTTGACATTGGCAACTCGTCGACTCACAGACGGCTTTTGGTTCCGGTAAACGGCTCTGAACGGCTCTAAAGTCTTGTAAAATCAGGTGGAATACGCTCTTTATCGCCCTCTCACGCCGGAAACCGGAGTTCAACTCTCCGTGGGACTACCATGAAAAAACAAGGGGTTAGCCTTTTGCGGTTAATCCCTTTTCTGTTTCGAGCACACGCGGGTTCCGTCTGGCTCGCTGGTTCGCCGCTGCGTCCCGCTTCTTTTCATTGTCAATTGACTCCAGCACAAGACAAGACGGCATCGGCGGCTCCCTCTGAAAACCCCTCAAGCGGAACATCGCATCCCTTCGAGGGGTTAATATTTTGCCTACAGGACGGGTCGATTGAGATTGGCCTGGTTTGACACTCTCAAGTGATGCGCTGAAAGAAAAGCAGGGCCCATATCTGGCCCTGCATTATCGTTTTCAAGAAGAACTGCTTTTCTGGAAATCCCTTGAGCAGGATTATTTCCGTAACTTTCGCGCTCCGGCCAATCCGACCAAACCGAGGCACAGAAGCAGCATCGTTGCGGGTTCTGGCACGGGGGTGCCGGTGATCTGCATGTCAAAAGCGGTAAGCCCGCCGTGATCCTCCAGGGCTACTGCAAACACGTTGAACCCCGGATTGAGCGTGATTGAGGAAAAATCACCGGAATATTCCCAGCAGTATGTGTAGCCCTCTGCATTGGCCACTGCTATTTGCGTTCCATTCGCAAAAAGAGCAAAGCCATTGTCCACCCCGAGGTCCCATTTGATCGTTGCCAGGTCGTAGCCCGTCAGGTCAAGCCCGGTGCGAACCCACAGGTCATACCCGTCCGACCCATCCGCCGCCCACCATGTTTTCCAATCGAACACGCCCGTAGGATCATACGAACCGCCGGTGTTGTTTCCAAAAGGAGCGGCTCCGGTGCTCCACCCTCCCGTGGTAGTGTTCCAGTTTGTGTTCGCCGTCGGGTCCGTGAATGTATACTCCCATGTGGAACCCGGCGCCAATATGATATCGGCTTGGCTGCTCAGGGGCATGAGGATCGCCCCGATCAGTAAAATGCCCATCCATACCTGCTTCATTGCATCCTTCCTCCTCAGTTTTTTTGTGTAATAATATTTTCATCACTACTGTCCGGAATAATCGGTGAATAAATTCAGTTGGTTATCGTTCTTGCCCCTGGTGGTTGTGTAATCGTAAAACGTAAGTAGTTGAAACATGGATGTTCTTTCAAAGAGGGAGACGCTCAGCACCTGTAAAATTGTGTAGAGACTTTCCTGGAGACGGAGCCGTTTTTTGATGATCGCCACGATCAGATAGACGGAAACGGCGATCCAGATCTGGGTCTTTACAGCGTTTTCCGAGGTTCCGTAAAAACTCTTGATGCGCAGGTTTTGCTTGATCCACTTGAAGAAGAGTTCCACCTGCCATCGTTGTTTGTAGAGTTGGGCGATGGTGATGGCGGACAGGAAGAAGTTGTTGGTCAGAAACACCAGGGTCGTGTCGGTCTCGGCATCGTAATATCTCACCCGGCGGAGTTTGTCGGGATAATCCCCGGCTGACTTCGGAACGATCAGCAGAATGGTCTGATCGCATACGATCCCGGTGGCTTTGTTCACCGGATGGGAGTAGATCCTCCGGCACTTGAGATTCGACTTTCCCCGGATCACGAAGAAAGCCGAAGCCCGGGTAATGGCATGGAGCCTGGCGAAGTCCAGGAAGCCGCGATTCATAATGTAAAAAGCACCGGCTTCCAGGGGGATCAAATCCAAGGCGTTGACCTCGTGGAGTTTTCCGTCGGAGATGTGGATAAAGCTTGGGATATTGCCCCGCAGATCCAGCAGGGTATGGAGACGCACAGCCCCTTTGGTTTTCCGGAAGTGTGCCCAGGGAAAGAGGGACAAGCACAGGTCGATTGTCGTGGCATCCAGGGCATAGACCGTGTTCTGGAGTTCCACGGCCAACGGTTCTTGCTGGTAGAGTTTCCGGGCAATGCCGATCAGATGGTGGGCAAAATCGGCATAGATGCGCCAGTCCCGCATCTCGTTGGCTTCCGCCAGGGTACTGCGGGAGACCTTGCTGCGGATGCCCATATGATAGAGCTTGTTGCTTTGTGCCCGAAGGCAGGCTTCGATGTCCCGCAGGCTCTCGCGATACGCCAGTTGTGCGAAGGCCATCGTACGGAACTGGTCCATGCAGGTGAAATGCTTGACGCTGAAGTTGCCCTGGTACCTCTCCACGCAGCGCTGAAAGGTTTTCAACGGCATGAAGTCCATGACCTGGGTGAACACAAGCGGGCCTGAATACATGTGCACTCCTTCCCTGAGAAAATCTTCGGGAAGTCTTGCAGCATCCGCTGTGCGTTTTCAAGTCGAGGACAAACATAAATGGCATCTTTTGTAAAATATCTTAAAAGGTTGCAAAACTTAACGAACCATTATTCCGGACAGTAGTGAATTTTCATATCATTTAACAAATATTATGCCAAATGCACTGAAAATAGAATTGTCATGCATCATACAACACTAACTGGCCGAAATTCAAAATAAACTCGAGATGACACGACAGGTTTCGTCCGACTGAAGGAGAAGCGGTTTTCCGTTTAGATCAACTTTGTAAAGAAATCCGACATTCTGTACGAAGGGTGAATCCGCATTTTACGTTCAATATGATTTTAATTACAATGTATTGCAACGATTCCTGCATAAAAATGATCGCGTAAAAGAAACCGTCGGACGAACGATAGAAAAGATCTGTTGATTCTTAATTAGTTCATGATTCCATATGGTTGAATGATTTTAGAAGTGTAAGGATTTCCGACACTCTGTCGGGTGTTTCCTCAACGATAAGCGGCTATGTCTTCTCTCAAACGGAAATTCAGGGCCTTCCGGCCTCGCGAACCATCAATGGTCGGGAGCAGCCCGTTCCGGCCGGAGTTCCAACAGAAGGCCACATTCCGGGCTCCTGTTTTTCCCGAAGGTCATGTTTCCAGACGTCTTTCGGGTAATAGGGGTTGATGTTCCTTTGGTGGTCGCACGCCAGGAGTAGCCGCCAGTCCACGATTCCAGCAGCGCCGTGCCGATTATCCCCTGAGTTTCCGCACCAGTGCCACGCCAATCATGCCAAGGCCGAGAAGCAGCATCGTGGCCGGTTCGGGGACATTCAAAGGAATGCCCTTGACCCTAAAGCCCAAGGATCCAAGCGGCCATGATTCATAATAAGGCTGGTTGTTATTTGAAGTGTTTGGAAGTGCAACGGCATACATCAAAAGTGGACGAGGCACAGGCATCGGCATATACCCATGATAAACATCACCCGGTCTCGTCTCAAAAGCCGCCCAGTATAAGCCGGCTTCGAGGGTAAGGTTCAAGCCGTGAAGGCCATACCAATGCGCTTCCACGGTCTCGGTGACCGGCACTTGAAAAGTCCAGACACGGATTTGATTCGCCATATCGGGTATGCTTTCGCCACCGCCGTACAAAACCAGGGATAATTGAGGACTTGTAATCCCCTCCGCCTCAAGCACCGTCGTAATCCAGCCCTCGATGTCGGTCACTATACAGACCTGATCCAATGTAAATCTTCCGGCCAGCCATTGAAAAGAAGCATAGCCCGGATCGTTGCCGACCAAAAGCGGCCCTGTTGCTGTCGGGTCTGAAACGCTTCCCGTGTTAATGATAACATCAGCTTTGGCCGGACCGACGAACAACAACACACACATCAGAATGGCGATGCATAATGAGCATTTCCGCATGATATCCACGCCTCTCATGTCAACCTGCCTCCCGGCGCCTTGAATTTGACAATTAAGTCTGTTCCGGCGCTGTCAAATGGTCTCAATCCGACTCTATACTTCGCATGTTAATAGAGCAATTCTCATGCCATATAGATAAACACTTGATATCTCATATACAACCGTATTGGTGCCGGGCTGCTCTCTCCGCAATTGTAAACTTTTCCGACGCTCTCACCTCTTTTCCGTTGATGGATGCGTCCATTCTCATCGTATCTCCAGGGACTTCAAGCCATCCGGATTTCATGATTGCCCCGAGAGCACTGCGCCGGCATGTTCCTGCCTGAGCTCCGCCAGGAGGTCCCAATCCTCGTTCCGGTTTTTCCTGAAGATCCGGAAACGGATGGCGGCGGCATCCGCCTCGATGAGGGCAAAGGAGGCGCCGGCGGTAGAGCCGATGTACTGGTCTCCGGGGTTGCAGAGGACGATCCCGTTCACCCGTTGAAGCACGGGGGTGTGGGCATGCCCGAAGAGGAGCGCATCCGCGCCTTTCCCCTTCGCCCAGGCCGCCATGTCCCGAAGGTCCTGCCTCCATACGGCCTCCGGGTTGTAGGGGTTGATGTTCATTTGATGGCCGTGCGTCAGGAGGAGCCGCCAGCCCTCGGCTTCCACCAGGGCCACATCGGGGAGGTCCGTCCCGTAATCCTCGTTGCCGTACACGCCGTGAAAGGGGTTTGCCGTCTCCTGCGCCACCTGGATGCCGTCGCGGACGCCGTCGCCGAGATGGACGATCATGTCCGGCGGTCCGAAACGTGCGATGGCCTCCCGCATGTCCTTTTTGTTGCCGTGGGTGTCGGAAAAAATCGCGATTCGCATGGTCATCTCTTCACGATCTCGAAACTGATCAGCACCATTTTCAGCCTGCGAGACTAAAACAGAGACGGTCCCCTGTGTCAATGCAATGGTGGCCACCCGCCTCGACAGCGTTTTTGGCAGCTTTTCAGCGCCGTTTTCAGTGTCGTTTTCGATTGCCTTTTGGCCGGTTCATGAATATCATAGGCATCAAAAAGAAGGAGGAACGCGCCATGAAGCATCTCATCGTTTATTCGCACCCCAACCCCAAGAGCTTCTGCCACGCCATCCTGGAAACAGCGAAGGAGACGTTGGCCGCAAAAAAACACGACATCGTCGTCCGGGACCTCTACGCCCTGGGCTTCGACCCGGTCCTCAAGGCCGCCGATTCGGCAGCCATGCAGGAGGGAAAGACGCCCGCCGACATCAAGGCCGAACAGGACCACATCGCCTGGTCGGACATCATGACCGTCATCCACCCGGTCTGGTGGACGGGCCTGCCGGCCATGATGAAGGGCTACATCGACCGGGTGTTCAGCTACGGCTTCGCCTACAGCTCCGACGACAAGGGAATCGTCAAGCTGCTCACGGACAAGAAGGCCGTCATCCTCAACACGCAGGGGACGCCGGAGAAGGTTTACGAGAAGTCCGGCATGTTCGATGCGATGAGGAAGACCTCCGACACGGGCATCTACGAGTTCTGCGGGGTGAAAGTCCTCTCGCACCAGTTCTTCGGCGCCGTCCCCTACGTCGACGACGCCGCGCGGAAAGGCTACCTGGACAAGGTCCGGCAGATCGTGGGGCAGTACTGATGGGGGAGGCCGCCATGACCACGAAATTTTGGCCGGGAGTGATCGTTCTTATCATTGTGGCTCTGCTGCTTCGGGCTGCCCCGGCGATGGCCGAAACCAATATCCAGGAAGGCCTCTGGGAAATCACGATTCGGATGGAGGTGCCCGGACTGCCGTCGAACCCGGCGCCGGTTGCCTCGGCGCACTGCCTGAAGGACGGGAGCCAGGTCCCGCAGCTCCTCCAGAAGGACAGTTCCTGCCGGATCACGGAAACAAAAACGGCGGGCGACAGCGTCTCCTGGAAGATGAAATGCGAGGCCGGCGAAGGATCGATCGACGGGAGCGGCAGCATGACCTACCGGGGCGGCCGGTTCGACGGCATCATCAGCCTGGCCATGCAGCGCCCGGATGCCGGTCCGCTGAAAATCATACAGCACGTCAGCGGAAGGCGGGTGGGAGACTGCCCGTAGGGGGCCGCCTATGAGCGTCACGATCATCGACTCGCACATGCACTGCGGGGTCCAGAATGTCAGCCTCCCCTGGGAGGAGGTTCAAGGCCGCCTTCAGGAAGGGGGCATTTCGGGGGCCTGCCTCTTTGCGCCGGTGGAGGACATCTACGACCGGTACGACTACCATTTCCAGGATACGTCGCCCTGGGCCGCCTGCCGACAGCGGGCCAACCGCTACCTGCTGGACCTGCAGCAGCCGGAGCGGAGCCGCTTCGCCTACTATTTCGTCTGGAACGATTTCCGGAAGGAGGAGCTGGGGAAAGGGTACCGGGGGATCAAGTGGCACCGCCACGACTACGAGCCCGTCTATCATTATGATGATCCCCGCTGCGAGGATTTCCTCCAGGAGGCGTACCGCCTGCGTCTTCCCATCCTGTTGGAGGAGTCCTTCGAGAACACACGCGATTTCATCAAGCGGGTCGGGGGGCGGACCCCCGTCATCATCCCCCACATGGGAATGCTGAACGGCGACTTTGACGCCCTCTTCCGCGCCGGCGTCTGGGATGACGGGACCGTCTACGCCGATACGGCCTTGGCCTCGAGCGGCGAGATGGCGCAGTTCCTGGAAAGGTACGGCAGCGAACGGCTTCTGTTCGGAAGCGACTTCCCCTTCGGCAGCCCCCGGCACGAACTGCAGAAGGTCAGGAACCTCCGGATGGACGAGGACGACTTCGAAAACGTCGTCAGCCGGAACGTCCTCCGGTTAACGACTCTTCAGCCGCCGCAATAAACACCTTTACCCTCATCTGGATGCACATTCATGCCCCTGCAGTGTCGGAATTTTTTACAATTCGGCTTCCAATCGTGTAAACTGTTTATATCTATGATGATTTTACGTGTCCGGAGGGGTGTGAGAGGGTTGCAGCATTCCTGAAATCATCCCTGCTGTGGAGGGTTCACAACCGTCACGGTAAGACTGTCGTTCAGCCGTGAAGAGGGGCCGCACAGGATATGTGGCGGCCCTTACAAGCCTGACCACAAGATATGGTATCCGGCTTGCGAGTTTCAGGCATGCGCCAATTCGGGAATCTCCGCGAGCCTGCGGCGCATGGCCTTTTCAGTCGTCTTGAGATCGTAGGCGGCCTGAAGATTGATCCAATACTGCGGCGTCTGCCCGAACGCCCTTCCGAAAAGCAGGGCCGTTTCAGCCGTGACGGGCCTGGTTCCGTTGATGATGTGGGACACCCTCATCGGGGAAACCCCAATCGTTCGCGCTAATTCGGCCTGAATCATCCCCAATTCGTCGAGGATCTCCTTGAGAAACACACCGGGATGAACCGGTGGAAGATTGTTTTTGGGATTCATGCCCTTGCCTCCTTAATGTTCATCGACAATCTGTTTATGAGTGTCAAGATGAAAAAGGCGGCCTAAGGCTAATCGGCGCACAGGAAGTCCCACGATTATGGAAAAGGGACTGATGCGCCCAGGGCCCGGGGGCGGGACAATCCGCGCAGCGGCATGGATGAGGTTGGTTTCCCGGTTTACGGCAGTGCCACGCTTCGCGCCTGACGTTCCGGCTCAATAAAAAAGGGCGGGCGCCCTTTTCAGGTCTCCCGCCCTTTCGGTCGATCCCCACTTCCCCTCCCCTCGTGGAAGGGTGTCGGGGGCTGGGTTAACGGGTTGTTAAGTTACGGCATTTACCAACTCAGCGTCGTACCACCTTCAAACGTGATCGTGAATTTATAGTCAGTCGGGACGTCCACCGTGTAGTCCTTCTCGAACTCAATGGTGAAAGTCCTCGTCTGACCCGCAGCGATCTTCTTCTTGTTCACATCCGAGGTGAACACGCTGATGACCGCTGGGTTAGTGGCTAAATCGCCCCGCCATAAAATGTCTGGTGGGTCTGCGGAGGTGTCGCCATCCAGTTTGATCTTCTTCAGTTTCCCCTGCTGGGAAGGCCAGGCAAAAACCTCAACCTTGGTGAGGATTGCCGGATCCGTTCCACTGTTGGTGAGTTTCCAGTAGAACTTGTTCTTGTCCACAGTTGGGAGCGGAGCTCCAGACACCTCGACGTCCGGACCCGGAGGCGGGACTATGCTCACGGTCGCCGAGGCCTGGGCGGTACAAATCCCGGTGGCACCCGCCGTCGCTGTGGCGGTATTGGTCGTGGTCGCTGCAATGTAGGCACTCAAGCTGAATGTCTCGGAAGCACCTGAGGCCAGCCAGCTAATGATCCCAACCGGACCGAGCATGTCATCCGTAACGGTGATGTTGCTGAGCGGTTGGGACCCGGTATTCTTGACGGTGTAATTGTATTTGACTTCCGGGCCGGCCCCCGCGCCGTCCATCGCCACCAGGGTCAGGTCGTAGTAGACGTCACCGACCTTCAGCGGCTGAGAACACGACGTGTGGACCTGGATGGTCTCCGTGCCTCCGGCGTTTGTCAGCGTGAAAACGCTGTTGGTCGCCGTCCGCGGGATGGTGAACATACCGCCAAGCGCGACGTTGTTGAACGTTCCACCAGGCACGGCCACGATAGTCGCCGCTTTGGTTGCATCGAAGGTGTTGCTATTCCCCGTGGGTGTGCAGATCACCTTGCCGGCAGCCTGGGTGTCGGTATGGTAGTTACAGTCACTGCCGGTACCGGTGTACTGGAAGGTCAGGTTGCTCGGCTTGTAGGTGCCACCCGTGCCGCACTGGGGCGGCTCCTGAACCTCGAAGGAGCACTGATTAGTGGGTTCCGTCGGCTCAGGGCTGCAGTTCAGGACCTTGCCCTCGGCATCGACCAGCCCGTCCAGCAGCCAGGCGTTGATCCAGGTTCCCGACAAAGCTTTGCCATCCCCTTCGAACTTGCCGCAATCCTGCGCCTTGCCCGGCAACTGCTGCTGCGAAAGGTTGGTCGAGGTCCGGCCATCCATGTCCGCATCGGAGCATGACACGTGGAATGTCGAGCGCCCTGTGACCGCGCCCGTAATGTTTAGATACTGGTCGTTGACCGAGAACGGCCCCTTGAAGGTCACCTTCTGTCCCGGGCTGACCACGCCGCCAGGAGCGTCGTTAGTGATGCCGCTGATTTTAATGTCTCCAGGGCCCGGCCAGATCATCGTGAACTGCTGTATCTTGCCCTTGCAGGAGGCCCAGTCCGTCGACGGAGGCAATGCCTCCTCGCACCCCTTATAGAGGGCGAGGCCACACAAGGGTACATAGCCGCAGTCGATGGTGAGATCGTTAGGATTGTTTACAGTGAGCGTTGTGCAGGTGTCAGTACTCCCGCAATCGCTGTCCTGCCCGTCACTCACAGCAGGATCGTCATTACACACCTGGTTGTGTTGGGTTTGCTTGTAACCTGTCGGGGTTTCAAACTCAACCCTGTAGGTTCCGGGACACAGGCCACTAAAAAGGTAGTTTCCGTTCGCATCCGTGGTGACCGCGGATGGAACTTCGGTGTTCCCGTCGCATCCCCCATACAGGTGCACCTTCACACCCGCAAGGCCAGCCTCACCAGCGTCCTGGCAGCCGTTGCCGTTCGTATCAATCCACGCACGATCCCCAATCGTACCCTCGCACTCCGGTATATAGCCGCAGTCGATGGTGAGATCGTTAGGATTGTTTACAGTGAGCGTTGTGCAGGTGTCAGTACTCCCGCAATCGCTGTCCTGCCCGTCACTCACAGCAGGATCGTCATTACACACCTGGTTGTGTTGGGTTTGCTTGTAACCTGTCGGGGTTTCAAACTCAACCCTGTAGGTTCCGGGACACAGGCCACTAAAAAGGTAGTTTCCGTTCGCATCCGTGGTGACCGCGGATGGAACTTCGGTGTTCCCGTCGCATCCCCCATACAGGTGCACCTTCACACCCGCAAGGCCAGCCTCACCAGCGTCCTGGCAGCCGTTGCCGTTCGTATCAATCCACGCACGATCGCCGATCGTGCCCGAGCAGACCGAAGAAAAGGCCTGTGGAGGCGCTACGAAAAAGACGACCGTCGCCAGAAACAGGCACAAGGCGATTGCCTTTGAAACACGAGTATTCATTTTCATCATAAGTCTCCTTTCAATCGGATCACAATGGAAGCAAATCCGTCTCTTCACAGGGAATGGACCGGATTTTGTGGACGCAACAACGAGAGGATCCGAAAATGTAACGCTTTGCTTCCAGTCAAAAAAACGCTGATCACTTTTTATGGTTTCTGATGAGCCTGTAAGCTGCCACCCCGGCTACACCTGCTGAAAGGAGAACCCATGCCACCAGTTCGGGTACATTCAAAGGCGGGGCACCCGCGTAACAAACCGAGGAACTGAACACGATCAACGCCGGCACGGCAAGAATCGAGTAAAATAATTTCTTTATTTCTGTTTCCTCCCTCCTTCCTTCCTGTCTTTGGATTGATTGTTTGATAGTTGATAAACAGGCGAACGTTTGAGCCCCTTCCCCAACGCCCTGCGGACCATTTTGATACCAAGACTGCAATCTCCGATGCATGTTGTACAAATCACTAGCATTTCTTGTGCCATATTTACAAGTAGTTGAATACAAGGAAGAATTTATATGCCGGAACTCCGGTCAGCGCGAACCTGTAAAGAAATCCGACATCCTGTTGAGGGGACGGGGAGGAGTGAAAATGGATTTTTTAGACAAATCGTCAAGAATTGCGATCATATAAAAAAATTTTGGCCATGATCGCATTTTGTAAAGAAATCCGACACCGGACCCGCGGACGCATGGGCCGATTCCAGCGTATATCAATCATTTCAATAGCCTGGCATGTGTTTGCGATTGCAAATATTCCGGCAGTGGCGGGCGGGCATGCATGGCTGAGGCTTCACGTTTGGCGATTGTTCCCAGGCTTGTATCGCAAAGGCGGTAGGGACGAGGGCGGGCAGAACTGCTGCCCGGCCCGGGTCCCCCGTCTGTGGTTTGCGCCACTCAGACCATGATCTCGAGGTCCGAGATGGGCCAGGCCATGCAGGAATGGATATAGCCGAATTCCCGATCCGACTTGCGCAGCAGCACCCCCTGGGGCTGGAAGACCCTGCCGCCCTGGGCTTCGACCCGGTCCTCAAGGCCGCCGATTTGGCAGCCATGCAGGAGGGAAAGACGCCCGCCGACATCAAGGCCGAACAGGACCACATCGCCTGGTCGGACATCATGACCGTCATCCACCCGGTCTGGTGGACGGGCCTGCCGGCCATGATGAAGGGCTACATCGACCGGGTGTTCAGCTACGGCTTCGCCTACAGCTCCGACGACAAGGGAATCGTCAAGCTGCTCACGGACAAGAAGGCCGTCATCCTCAACACGCAGGGGACGCCGGAGAAGGTTTACGAGAAGTCCGGCATGTTCGATGCGATGAGGAAGACCTCCGACACGGGCATCTACGAGTTCTGCGGGGTGAAAGTCCTGGCGCACCAGTTCTTCGGCGCCGTCCCCTACGTCGACGACGCCGCGCGGAAAGGCTACCTGGACAAGGTCCGGCAGATCGTGGGGCAGTACTGATGGGGGAGGCCGCCATGACCACGAAATTTTGGCCGGGAGTGATCGTTCTTATCATTGTGGCTCTGCTGCTTCGGGCTGCCCCGGCGATGGCCGAAACCAATATCCAGGAAGGCCTCTGGGAAATCACGATTCGGATGGAGGTGCCCGGACTGCCGTCGAACCCGGCGCCGGTTGCCTCGGCGCACTGCCTGAAGGACGGGAGCCAGGTCCCGCAGCTCCTCCAGAAGGACAGTTCCTGCCGGATCACGGAAACAAAAACGGCGGGCGACAGCGTCTCCTGGAAGATGAAATGCGAGGCCGGCGAAGGATCGATCGACGGGAGCGGCAGCATGACCTACCGGGGCGGCCGGTTCGACGGCATCATCAGCCTGGCCATGCAGCGCCCGGATGCCGGTCCGCTGAAAATCATACAGCACGTCAGCGGAAGGCGGGTGGGAGACTGCCCGTAGGGGGCCGCCTATGAGCGTCACGATCATCGACTCGCACATGCACTGCGGGGTCCAGAATGTCAGCCTCCCCTGGGAGGAGGTTCAAGGCCGCCTTCAGGAAGGGGGCATTTCGGGGGCCTGCCTCTTTGCGCCGGTGGAGGACATCTACGACCGGTACGACTACCATTTCCAGGATACGTCGCCCTGGGCCGCCTGCCGACAGCGGGCCAACCGCTACCTGCTGGACCTGCAGCAGCCGGAGCGGAGCCGCTTCGCCTACTATTTCGTCTGGAACGATTTCCGGAAGGAGGAGCTGGGGAAAGGGTACCGGGGGATCAAGTGGCACCGCCACGACTACGAGCCCGTCTATCATTATGACGATCCCCGCTGCGAGGATTTCCTCCAGGAGGCGTACCGCCTGCGTCTTCCCATCCTGCTGGAGGAGTCCTTCGAGAACACACGCTATTTCATCAAGCGGGTCGGGGGGCGGACCCCCGTCATCATCCCCCACATGGGGATGCTGAACGGCGGCTTTGACGCCCTTTTCCGCGCCGGCGTCTGGGATGACGGGACCGTCTACGCCGACACGGCGCTGGCGACAAGTAGCGAGATGGCGCAGTTCCTGGAGCGGTACGGAAGCAGCAGGCTGCTGTTCGGAAGCGACTTCCCCTTCGGCAGCCCCCGGCACGAACTGCAGAAGGTCAGGAACCTCGGGATGAAGGCGGACGACTTCGAAAACGTCGTCAGCCGGAATGTTCTCCGGCTGACTGGGACGCAGCCGTCTCCTTGGCCTCTTCCCCCGTAATAAGCGTCAAGGAAACCGCTGCATAAGGCTTGGGCTTGGTCGTCCCGAAGGATGATATTTTCTTACCTCATCCCCGCTATCTTCTGCAGGATGTAGATGACCTCGGCAAGGTCAATCCGATCATTCTTGTTCACGTCCGCATCGAGGGTGACGTTCGTGCTGCTCATTCCGGAAGAAACCTGAATGGCCAGGATCGCATCGGCAAGATCGACAATGTCATTCCTGTCCACATCGCCCTTCGGGTCGAGCCTCCTGAGCGTCGAGTCGAATTTGGAAACAAAGACGTCATAGTTGCCATTGATTGAGCTTTTATATGCCGCTGCTGTTGTGGGAAAGTTGGTTGAGCTCGTGACTCCTGTCACATAAACGTTCCTTGAGGCATCCAGGACCATTGCATGTGCCGCATCGAAATAGGATCCACCTAAAAAAGTGGAAGCAAGCAACCTGTTGAGGCTATTGTTGAATTTGGAAATAAAGGCATCGTGCATTCCGTTGAATGATTCGTCATAGGTCCTTGCCGTGGTTGGAAAATTCGATGTGTATTCAACACGTCCGGCTACATAGACATTCCCTGCAGAATCAAGGGCCAGCGCAAAGGGATAATCGGCACCGCTTCCTCCCAGAAAGGTGGAGGCGGATACCTGAGTCAGATCACTGCTCAGTTTCGAAATAAAGGCATCGCAAGCCCCACCATTGAAGGATATATCATAGGCCTCCGATGTGATCGGAAAATCCCCGGGTCCTGATGAATCTGAAATGCCCGTCACATAGATGTTTCCCAAAGTATCCAGGGCGATGGCTGTGGAAGAATCATTCCCACTCCCACCTAAGCAGGCGGAAGCCAGCAGTGTACCGAGAGAACCGTCTAACTTGGAAATGAACGCGTCAAATTTATCATTATAAGCCCCCGCCGTGGTGGGAAAATCCACTGACCTTGTAGTTCCCGCTACATAAACATTCCCGGAACCGTCCAACTTCATGGCAGCTATTCTATCATGATCTCCCCCCTCCAAAAATGTGGAAGCAAGAAGTTGTGTCAAGTTTCCATTCAGCTTGGAAATAAAACCGTCATCCTTTTCATCGCTTCCACTCCCTGTCGGGTTGTAGGCCCCCGCTGTCGTGGGAAAATCCACTGATCTTGTGCATCCTGCCACATAGACGTTGCCCGAGGCGTCCAGAGCAATGGCGGATGCATAATCATCTCCACCCTTCCTATTAGGATCCATAGCACTTCCACTCAAGTAGGTTGAGGCAAGAAGCTGCGTTAGATCTCCGCTGAGTTTGGATATGAAGACATCGAAAAGAATTTTATTGACCGTGTCTCTTGACTTTTTTGACGAGTCATAGGCCCCTGGCGTAGTCGGGAAATCGGAGGATCTTGTCAATCCCGTCACGTAGATATTCCCCGAAGCGTCCAGTGCTATGGCCTGCGCCTCATCATCATTGCTTCCACCCAGGTAGGTCGAGGCAAGAAGCTGCGTCAGATCGCTGCTTATTTTTGAAATGAATACGTCAAAGATACCATTATACGATAAGTCATAGGCCCCTGTCTTGGTCGGAAACTCAGATGAATCTGTAAATCCCGTCACATAGACATTCCCCGATGCGTCCAGTGCTATGGCCTGCGCCATTTCATAACTGGCTTTCCCCAGGAACGTTGAGGCCAGAAGTGGGTCGATGACAAGATCACAGGTACGGTCGTAATCAGAGACCGCGAAACCGTAGGCGACACTTCCTTTCTGCAGGGCATACTGAACCGGCACATCAATTCGCCTCCCTTCGATTTCCTGGAAGGCCATCGGCTTCGTGAAACGCACCAAACCCATATCCGTTGTTATTTTCAGTTCACCGTTTGCTGCGATTTCGACAGCCTTTGCACCCTCTATATTAATCCTTATGAGACTTGGATCACTGTGTGGTTTCAATGTGAAGAGCTTTTCCACATTGTTCCCATAAGCCTTCAGTGCAAGTTCGATGCCCGGGTAAACCTCTCCCAGGGAAACCGTGTTATATGTGACGAGGCCACTCTGCCACCGGGAATAGTCATTCTCACGGAAGTAGCTTACCTTGGAAGGGGACACCCCCTCGCCACGGATGGTTTCGACGGAACCGCCCACCAGGGTCTCCTTCAGCGAAACACCTCCAGCGGTGCTGACCCTCGCTCCTTCAGTAACCCGTCTTGAAGCATCCCTGTCCCCGATTTTACTCTTGTCCCTGAAAGGAAGAGAATAGACCATCTCCCCCGATTCTGTCACGAAGAGCGTGCCCCCGAAGGTGCGGGCATAGTACCTGACCCGCTCGTCTCCCACCTGTCCCCTGTTCTCGACAAAAGGAACGTGGATGCCGGACAGCTTATTCAGGACGGCCTGCTTGTCCGGTGTGGACCTGTCACTACCGGGAACGGCAATGCAAACAGCCGGTAAAAGGAAAAGAAGAACCAATGACTGAACCGTACAAAAACAATGATGCATCTTCGGGAACAACGATCTGAACATGATAGTACCTCCTAACTGCACTGTAGCCTGCAATAAGCCGGCACTTCAATCGTCAATGATGAAATGCCGACTATCAGGTATCACAGAAATAACAAAAATACACACGTTATCCTCGCAACTGACGGTCATGCAAGTTTGTATGATGAATTATTAGCAGTTTGCATGCCATTTTTTACTATATTTTTCATCTATTTGAAATCGTTTCGGAATCAGCACACCATAGAATTAGGCACATTCACTTTTGTAAAGAATTCCGACAGTAAATCGGGCAGAAATATACCATTTGTGAGGCTATTTTAGCCTTTTCAGAGGATAAAATATTGATAATACAATGTATAACACTCATTCGCCCTTTTGTAAAGAATTCCGACACTCCAATCATAACAACTTGTTCTCTCTTGTTTTTGTTCAATATTCTATCTGTCACAGCGGACGACAACAATCCGAATATAGTAGCTACGATCGGCCTGTGAATGATTCAGCCCTTTTTTATTTTGAGGATGCGGAGGGGATCGCGTTCCCGACGGATGTCTTTCGAGCGGGGGTGTGGGCCTCGACCGTGAGGCTCTGCCCGCCCAAGACCCGCAGCGTCGCGACGACTTTGCTGATCCCCCTCAGGACGACCTTCCTGCTCACCTACTTCTAAAGGCCACCTTCAGGAAGGGGGGTGGGGTTGGGCCAGGGGGCCTGCCTCTACGCGCCGGTGGAGGACATTTACGACTGGTACGACTGCCATTTCGAGGACACCTCGGCTTGGGCCGCCTGCCGACAGCGGGCCAATCCTGCTGGAGGAGTCCTTACGAGAACACGCTCTATTTTATCAGGCAGGTACGGGGGCGGACTCCCGTCATCATCCCCCACCCCGGGATGCTGAATGGCGGCTTCCAGGCCCTGCTTCGCGCCAGTGTCTGGGCCGACGGGACCGTTTACGTCGACACGGCGCTGGCGTCAAGTAACGAAATGTCTCAGTTCCTGGAACGGTATGGCAGCAGCAGGCTTCTCTTTGGAAGCGACTTCCCCTTCGGCAGCCCTTACCATGAGCTGTGGAAGGTCAGGAATCTCGGCATGGGTGCAGGCGACTTCGAAAACGTCGTCATCCGGAACGTCCTCCGGCTGACGGGTGCACAAACAGCTCAACTTCAGGAATAGGTTTCACCCGCATCAGGACCAGCCGCTTTCTCATCCATGGACATCAGAGCGGATTGCATCTTCCGGGTTTACGGGACTTTTGCACAATAAAAAAAGCCCGCCTGCGTTGCGGCAAGCGGGCATTCCATTTCTTTTAATCTGTTACGCTCTGAAATCGCTTCTTAGAATTTCTTCCTCAGCGTCGCCATCCCGGCCAGGCCCAGGCCAAGAAGGATCAGCGTTGCCGGTTCAGGAGTCGTCTGAACCGGGGGCTTTCCACCAAAACCATCCAGATACACGTAGCCCCAGTGGCCTGAATAAGGACAATCGGAAGCCAGCAAAGTCAGGGTGAAATTATGCCCAACCACACCCAACGCAGCGAGGTCCACCTGTTCAGTCACCCAGCCGGAGCTATACACACCGCTATAATTTGTCCATGTTACACCCTGTGTACCAGCGCCAATGGCGCCCGCAGAGCTGTATGCACGGCTGACAATGTCAGTGCCGGTGGTGTCATCATGCAGTGTCAGAGAGAAGTAGTCGGAGTCATACAAGCCATGTGATGCCTCCAGAACTGCGTTCCATGCGAAATATATGTTATTGTCCGTATAGTTTGTGACTGA
Source organism: uncultured delta proteobacterium (assembly GCA_963709485.1). GTDB lineage: Bacteria > Desulfobacterota > Syntrophia > Syntrophales > Fen-1087 > JAXDBM01. Next base: position 68,468 of record CAVPWE010000001.1, on the reverse strand, counting down.
CTGATAGATAGTGGATACGGAGTAGTTGTTGTTATTGTCATTTGCCCGCGCAGAGTATAGGCCATTGTACACAACCTGAGCCCCCGTATAAGGATCGAATGCACCGGCGCTCATAATGTAGTTATTGGGTTGACCCCCAAGGTAAACGGTAGGATTTACCGGTGCGCCGCCTCCGTACCAAAAACCTCCACCCTGGCTCCAACCGTTAAAATCACCATTTTCAAAGCCCCCGTTGACGAAAGTGTTTGCCTGCACTACACCTGTCATTGCGACAAACATCGCTACAGTCAAGACCACTAAAAATTTTCTCATACTCTTACCTCCTTAATTTATATTTTTTTTAAAAAGATTCGCAGTCCCTTTTGTGGTGATTACATACAAACACCGTGCCATAATTAATCCGCCGGTTGCGGGACGCCCCCGCGATGATGATATATATTTGGATTTATTCGCAGATTTTTATTTTGATTTTCTTACACTATAAAGCGCGCTGTATTCGCTCTATGCCCGCAGTTTCATATTGTAAAGTATTCCGACACATGAATATCCAAACAGGAGCATCCCCGGCCCCCCCTTGACGTCTCACATCGACAAACTCCCGGGCAACGATCTTCGATCGGAAAAGGCACCCGCACAATCTTCTTGGATTGATTGGTTAAACCATTGCATTGATACGACATATGCAGATATCGCATGAGATCGGCATTCCTCGCGACGGGATGACCCCGGTGATGCAACCGGGACTGCGGGCAAGAAAATTGGCCGGGACTCCCGGACCGGCATGACCAGATCCGGAGATTATGGCGTTCCCTTGTCGGATTTCTTTACACTTTTCTTTTTAGGGGTATTATCATTGCAACTTATAGTTATTTTTCATCATTCAGCTTTTTTACACTCCCTCGGGATGCATAATCGCGCCGCCGCCGTGTCGGAATTTCTTACACTTCGGATTCAGAGCGTGCAAGTAACTGATAATTATGGTGATATTACATTTTCGGCAGGGTGTGGGATGGGTGCCGCATTCTCGAAATCATCCCTGCGGCGAAAGGGTCTCCGCCGTCGCGGCGTGACTGCTGTTCAGCCGTGAAGAGGGGCTGCACAGGATATGTGGTGGGCGCTTATAAGGCTGACCACAAGATATGGTGTTTGACGTGCGCGTTCCGTTGCATGCCGCCCCGGCGGACGCCGCTCAAACCATGATCTCCAGGTCCGAGACGGGCCAGGCCATGCACGAGTGGATGTAGCCGAATTCCCGGTCCGACTTGCGCAGCAGCACGCCTTGGGGCTGGAAGACCTTTCCGCCCAGGAGCTTCACCCGGCAGAGGCTGCACTCCCCGGACCGGCACTGGGCCGGGACGGCGATGCCGGCGCGCTCGAGGGCGACCAGCAGCGGCTCGCCGGCCCGGGCGGGGATCTTTTTCCTCCCCCGGATCGCGACCTCGAACACCTTTCCGGCCGCCACGTCCGCGGGCCAGGCCGGGTCCGCCGTGACATCTCGCGGCGGGCCGTACATCTCCCGCCTCACCCGCCTGCGGGGGATGCCCAGCTTCTCCAGCTCCGGCAGGCAGAAGGCGTACATCTCGGCGGGGCCGCAGAGGTAGAAGGTCCGGCCGTCCGTGTCGCCCAGGACCTCCCGGATCAGGGCGGCGGTGAGGAATCCGGTCCGGTGTCGGCACCCCGTCCCCGGCTCGGAGATGACCGGAACGAAGCGGATGTTTTCGTGCCGCGCCGCGATCCCCTCGAGTTCCTCCGCGAAAATGATGTCATCCTCGCTCCGGCTCCCGTAGAGGAGCGTCAGGCGCCGGTCGAGGCCCGCCTCGGCGATCTCTCGGATCATGCTCATGAAGGGGGTGACGCCGCTCCCTCCGGCGAGGCAGACCATGTGGGGGCTGTGGAAAAGGGGGTTGAAATAGAAATTCCCGGCCGGGGCGGTGCTCTCCAGCACGGCGCCCACCCTCGCTTCGGTGAGCAGGACATCGGAGACGAAGCCACCCTCCACCCGTCGGATGGTGATGTCGTAGCAGGCCCGCTGGCGGGGCGACGAGGAGATGCTGTAGGGCCGGCTCGTCCGGACGCCGCCCGCCTCCACGAAGAGGCTGATGTACTGCCCGGCCTGGAAGGGGGGCAGGTATCCCGTCGCGGAAACGAGGCGCAGCGTCTTTGCCGTCGGCGTCTCGTCGATGATCTCGCTCACCCGGAGCGAAAGCCGGTCGGGGTGGAGCAGATCCAGAATCCGCGCCCACTTCCCCTTTTCCGCGGTCTGGTCCGCCGCGTACTTCCGGCTGGCGGCGATCTCCCGCTGAAGCGCCTCGTAACCGTCGATGTCCCGAATGAAGTCCTTTGCGCTCATGCCCTCACCTCACTTTCCCCGAATGTACTTGACGGCCGCGCGGGCCGTCGCGGCCCCGGCCATCAGCGTCGGCTGGAACCCGCCCTCGCCCGCCCACGCCCCGGTGCAGTACAGACCGGGGATGCCGGGCTTCAGGGGCTGGAAGAGCCGGCTGTCCCGGGCGTACTGGTCGAACCCGTAGATCGCCCCGCCCGGGTGATTCAGGTAGCGCAGGTGGGTCAGCGGCGTGGAGACCTCGATCTCCTCGATGTGCGACCGGAAGCCGGGGCAGTGCGCCTCGGCCAGGGCGAGCAGCCCCTCGGCGTAGCGGTACTTCTCCGCCGCGTAGCGCTCCGGCGGTACGGCGAGCCAGGGGTCGGCGTATTTCAGGTCTACGACGGCGACCTGCGCAGTCCCCGGCGGGGAGGCGTCGGGGTCGGAGATGTTGAAGCAGGTGAGCAGCACCATGCCCGGCGGCTCCTCGATGGACCGGTACCCGGCAAAGGCGCGCTCCATGTCCGTGTGGGCGCAGAGGAAGTTCGTCTCCTCATGAATGCCGACGGCCTCCGGCGGGCAGTCGAGCCCGACGTAGAGGCAAACCACCGACGGCCCCACCGTCATGCCGCTCATGGTTTCCAGCGGCCCCGGCGGGCAGTCCTTCCGGTCGATCAGCTCCGTGAACGTCGTCAGGGTGGAGGCGTTGGAGATGACACACTTCGCGGAAATCGCCTCGCCCGCCGCGGTGACGACGCCGGCGACGCGGCCGTCCGCGACGGAAATCTTCGCGACGGGGCAGTTGAAGCGGACCTCGCCCCCGCTCCGGATGAAGGCGTCGACGAGGGCGTTGGAGAGGGCCTGGGAGCCGCCCCGAATGTGGTACGGCTTGAACTCGATGTAGGCGTAACAGGAGGGCGGCCAGGTCGCCGAAGGGCAGAAGGCGGGGCGGCACGCCGATGTAGCACCAGTAAGCGCCGAGCGCCAGTTTGAGCAGGGGGTCGCGGAAATGGCGGTCGAGGACCTCCTGCGCGGGCTTCAGGGCGTACTCGAAGTACAGGGGGTATTTCTCGCGGGTGACCTCGGGGTCCCGAAGGAAGAAGATGGCGATGAACTGGTTGAAGTAGTCGTAGACGAGGTCGAAGAAGGCCTCAATGGCCTCCCCCTCTTCGGGGAAGCGCTCCTGAAGCGCCCGGACGACGCCCTCGCGGTTCGCGGGCAGGGTGATGTCGAGCTGTCCCGGGACGGCGACACGGTAGAGGTTTTTCATCTCCACGAATTCGACCCTGTCCAGGACGTCGAGGCCGTAGAGGGTCGAGCGGAGCGGCCCCGGCGCGGCCGCGCTGCCCAGGCCGCTCAACTGGTGGAGGGCCACCTCGAACTCGAAGCGCCCGCGGCAGAAGCTCGTGGCGCAGCCGCCGGGGATGTTGTGCCGCTCCAGGAGCAGCGTCCGCACCCCGCTCTTGGCCAGCGTCGCCGCGGCGGTCATGCCGGCGTTCCCCGCCCCGATGACGACCGCTTCATAACCATTCATGGTCAACCTCCCTGCATTGAATGAAAATCAGTCAAACCCCGCCAGCGCGAAGAACCGTGCGGTCAGATCTTCCGGGATGAGATGGGCCTTCATCTGCTCCGTCAGCTCCGGCACGCCGTAATACTGCGCCGACACGGCAACGACCGGCTCCAGGCCCCCATCGTCTTTCACGGCCGCGGCCCCTCCGGAGGCCCAGAACAGCAGGCGCGACCCGCGGCCCCTCACCTTCTCTCCCCGCCCGAAGGCGACAATCTTCTCCCCGACCGCGACCGGGCGGTAAAAGGTGTAGCCGATGCGGACGGTCACGCCGCCGCTGCCGGCAATGAGAAAGCCGCCCCACCCGACGACCTCGTCCAGCAGAGCGATCAAAGCGACCGGGTGGACAAGCCCGTCTCTGCGAAATAGATAAAAGCTTTTCCGGTCTTCGGGATCGAAGCCGGCCCGGGCGATGACGATCTTCCCCGCCCGCCCGCTGTCTTGCAGTTGAAAGCGCCGTCTCAGGCCGGGGTGGCGGCGCGCGACGCCGCAGACGAAGCAGTTCCGGTAGGAGGGCATATCGACCAGGCCGCCGGAGACATCGGCAAGACGGCCGGGCATGTACGACCCGAAAAGTTCCCGCCTCCCGGGTTCGTCTTTTCCAAACGCAAGGGATGCTGTCATGTAGGGCGGCCCATCCGCTTCCGCGCTGATGATCCCGCCGGCGCCGCCGTCCTCCGGGAAAACGCGCACCAGGACGCTCTCGCCGATCCGCACGCTCGCGCCGCCCAGGCGGAACTCGGCGGACAGCGGGTAGAGGGACGCTTCCTCCCGCGGATAGCCGTCGAGCATCGCGGCAAGGTCCATGACGGCCCCCATGCCGATCCCGCCGTGGGGGATCCCGACCCAGCCCTCGGTGTGCAGGTCCATGTGAAGGACGGCCCGAACGCCCTGCTCACTCCGGCGAATCTCCGCCCCGCCGAAGAGGAAACTCCGCACGTCGTCCTGATCCGTCCCGCGGCGGGGTGTGAATTGCTGATGCTGGTTTCTTGTCCGGGCATGATCTGCTGAATCTGTTCAGAAAGTGTTGCCCAAAAACCTGACCGGGCACGCCGCAAAGGAAAAGAGGGTTAACCCAGCAACTGAGCCAACCCCCTGTTTTTGTTAATGGTGCCGAAGCCGGGACTTGAACCCGGACGAGCGGTGCTCACTACCCCCTCAAGATAGCGTGTCTACCAGATTCCACCACTTCGGCATCGTTGCAGCCGTCCGAACTAAAAAGATTCGGAGACGGCTTTCATCTAACATCCTGCCGGAGGATTTGTCAACACGAAACCGGCGCATCACCAAGGCAAATGTTACTTTGCCGGCGCGGGCGCGGGCTGCTGCGCCTGTCCTGCCGCCGGCGCCCCCGGCTGGGCCGGGACTGTCTGCGGTTGCGGCAGGGGAGCTTTCGTTTCCGCAGCGGGCCTGGGAGCGGCTTCCATGACCGTCTTCCCCTTGTGCACGGCCGAATAGGAGAGGCCGAGCGAAGTGATCATGAAGAGGACGGCGATCCCCGTCGTGAGCTTCCCGAGAAAGCTGGCCGGGCCGCTGCTTCCGAAAACCGTCTGGCTCGAACCGCCAAAGGCGGCCCCCATGCTTGCGCCCTTCCCCGCCTGAAGCAGGATGACGAGGATCAGGACGATGCAGGCAATGATATGAACGATCGTTAAAATAATTTGCACGTTGAATACCCCTTCTTATGATGCTCGATATTTGACGATTCCGGCAAATGAATCCGCGTCCAGGCTGGCGCCTCCCACCAGGGCGCCGTTGATGTCCCGCTGGGCCATGAGCCTGCCGATGTTGTCCGCGTTGACGCTCCCCCCGTAGAGGATGGGAAGGCCGTCGGCCGGCGCCCCCGCACAGCAGCCCGCCACAACCCTCCGGATGAATGCATGCGCTTCCTGCGCCTGCTCCGGTGTTGCCGTCCTGCCGGTGCCGATCGCCCATACCGGCTCGTAGGCGATCAACAGATACTTTATATCATCAGCGCTCAGTTGATTCAATCCTTCTTTTATCTGCCTTTCGATGACCGCAAAGGTCCGGCCCCCTTCACGCTCCGCCAGGGTCTCCCCGATGCAGAAGATGGCCGTGAGGCCGGAGCGGACGGCCGCCTTGAGCTTGGCGGCGACGGCCGCGTCCTGTTCGCCGAAGAGCGTCCGGCGCTCCGAATGGCCGACGATCACATGGGTGCAGCCGCAGTCGACCAGCATGCGGGCCGAGATCTCCCCCGTACAGGCCCCCTCCGGCCGGTCGGACAGGTTCTGCGCCGCCAGCCGGATGTTCGACCCCTTCAGCGCCTCGCCCACCGGGTACAGCGACGTGAACGGGGGTGCGATGACCACATCCCGCTCCCGGACGTCGCGGAGGGCCTCCTTCAGCCGCCCCACGAAATCAAGGGATTCCCGGACGGTCTTGAACATCTTCCAGTTGCCGGCAATCAGCGGTCTGATCATGCGCCGCGCTTCCTACAATTTCTTCCCGATATAGAGCGCCAGGTCCCGCATCCTGCAGGCGTAGCCGCTCTCGTTGTCGTACCAGGAGAAAACCTTCACGAAGGTGCCGTCCATGACGCTGGTCAGCGGGGCGTCGACAATGGAGGAGTAGGGGCTGCTCGTGAAATCCACGGAGACGAGCTCCTCCTCGCAGAAGGCCATGATGCCCTTCAGATTGCCTTCGGATGCCGCCTTCAGCGCTCCGTTCACGTCGGCGACGGTGACGGGCCGCCCGACCTCGACCGCCAGGTCCACCAGGGAGACATTCGCGGTCGGCACCCGCAGGGCCACGCCGTTCAGTTTCCCCTTGAGTTCCGGAATGACCTCCCCGACGGCCGTCGCTGCGCCGGTTGACGTGGGGACGATGGAAAGCGCGGCCGCCCTGGCCCTTCTCAGGTCCTTGTGGGAACCGTCCAGAAGCCGCTGATCCATCGTGTAGGCGTGGACCGTCGTCATCAGCCCCCGGACGATCTTGAAGTTCTCGTGCAGGACCTTGGCCACCGGCGCCAGGCAGTTGGTGGTGCAGGAGGCGTTGGAGACGATGTGATGCTTCTTCGGGTCGTAGGAGCTCTCGTTGACCCCCATGACGAACGTCCCGTCCACGCCCTTGCCGGGGACCGCCAGGATCACCTTCCTGGCGCCCGCCTTGATGTGCGCGGAAAGCTCGTCCTTCTTCCTGAATTTTCCGGTCGATTCGAGAACGATGTCGATCCCCAGCTTCCCCCAGGGAAGATCGGCCAGGTCCTGGGTGACGTTCGTCACCTGAATTTTTTTGCCGTTGACGATCAGGTGACGGTCATCGCAGGCGATTTCGGCGTCCATCTTCCCGTGGACGGAATCATACTTGAGAAGATGCGCCAGGATCTCTGTTTTCGCCCTTGAATTGATGGCCACGATGTCGATGTCGTCATATCCGACGCAAGCGCGGACCAGATACCTGCCCACCCTGCCGAATCCGTTGATTGCCACCTTGATGCCCATGATGAACCTCCTTGCTCGATCCCGAGATATTTGGAACTGCTCGCCGAAGCGAGCGGATCATAGCGGCACAACCTGTTTAAGTCAATCCTTTTTTGGCGGCGGTGAAGGCGCGGATTGCCGGGCCGGATCAGCGGCTTCGGACGACATTTTTCCGGTCGCAAAAGCGGAACACCGGACAGCGGCTGCAAAGGGGGGAAACGGGCCGGCAGACCTGCCGCCCGAAGGTTACCATCAGGGTATTGTAATCCGTCCAGTAGGGCCGGGGCAGCTTCGCCCTCAGGGCAAATTCCGTCTCCTCGGGGGTTTTCGTGGAGACGTATCCGAGGCGGTTGGAGATCCGGTGCACATGCGTATCCACGCACATCCCCGGCTTGCCGTAGCCGAGCGAAACCACGAGGTTCGCCGTCTTCCGGCCGACGCCCCGCAGCGTGAGCAGCGTATCGATGTCGTCGGGGACGGTGGCCTCGAACCGGCGGATCAGTTCCCCGCAGATCTCGCGGATCGTCCCGGCCTTGTTGCGATAGAAACCGACCGGATAGATGGCTTTGGCGATGACCGCCTCCGAAAGCCCGAGCATTCGGGCCGGCGTATCGGCCAGCCGGAAAAGCCTCTCCGACGCCGCGGCGGTGACCTCGTCCTTCGTCCGCAGGCTCAGGAGGGTCGAGATCAGGATCTCGAAGGGGTCGCGCCTCTCCTCCGCCAGGTGGGACACGATGGGCATGCCCCAGGATTCCAGGTTTTTCCGCAGCGCGCGGATGATCCCGCGGATGTCCCCGTCATTCATAACCCTCTTCGTTGGCCAGGATGTCCAGGTGGAGGGTGGCGATGTCCTCGACGTCCATGTTCGCGTCCTTCTTGGATTCCCGGAAGTCGACGATCTTGATGTACCGCTTGCACTCGTTGCAGACGTCGACGCGGTACCGCTCATCGCCCTCGACGGTGAAATAGGACAGGGTCTGCTGCTCCTCGTTGCCGCAGAAGGGGCATTTGATCCTTGGAAAGTGCCATTCAAAGCCGCACTGGTTGCAGAACAGGAAGCGCCCGATCTCCTCGCGGATTTGTCCGATTTTGGGTTCCTTCCCGCAGACCGGGCAATATCCTTCAGACCACTGGCAGCAGCGAATGGAATCGGCATATTTTTTCGCGACCTCTTCCAGAGACGGCCTCAGGCTCTCTTCGAGAAACAGCTCGACCAGATCGAAGAAGTCTTCCTCCGGTTCCTCGTCGTCGTCCTCCTCGCGAGTGAAGAAGGAATTAAGGACCATTTTTTCATAGTCGACGGCGCCGCTCTCGATCTTCTCGACCAGCGCCCCGGTTTCGCCGGGCGCCCGCTTCTCCGCCACCTCGAGGAGGGCCAGAAAGTATTCCTTCGGTCTGGACAGGTCGAAATGCCCCACGGAAAAGTCGATGAGCGGCAGGCCGCCCGCCATTTTCTTCCCGATCAGGCTCTCGTCGACCGGAAACAGTCCTTCCGGCATCTTTCGGCGGTACTCCTCGCGCAGGATCAGAATATCCCCCAGAACGTCGAGCAGCTCCTCATAGTGAGGGCTCGTCGATTTGTAGCTTTCAATGGTTTTCAGTGACTCTTTGAGCATTTTGGGCATCTCCCGCAATCTCCCGTTCCCGTACGGTATTTTCAAGACAGAAGCTGTATATATGCTTTGTCTGCCGACTTCAAGCGATTATTTGGATCCCCCTTTGCGCCAATGCCTTCATGCCGTTCCCGTCTGGTTCAATCTTTTTACTTGACGCGGGACATGATAAACAGGCAGATATACAAATTAATCCTGATTGCAGGTCCTGTCGCACAGCCCCGGAGGTTTATTTTGAAGAAGGGAAACCGCATCCTGATCGCACTTTTTGCCGGACTGTGGCTGGCCGCCGCAGCCGCGCATGCCGCCACGGTCGATCGCATCATTGCCGTGGTGAACAACGACATCATCACCGAGAACGAGCTGGAGTCCGCTTTTGCGCTGGTTCAGAAGCGGATCGAGGCCTCCTACAAGGGTTCGGACAGGGATAAGGTCATCGCCGAAGGCAGAATGCACGTCCTGAGCCGGATGATCGACGGCAAACTCATCGAGCAGCGGGCGGCCAAGCAGGGGTTGACGGTGCGCGACGAGGAAGTCATGGCCGCCATCAAGGACCTCCTGGACAAAAGAAACATCCAGATGGATGATTTTCTGAAGACGCTGGAGCGGGAAGGGTCAACATTCGACGCCTACAAGCGGGAAATCCGGGATCAGATGGTCCGGATGCGGCTGCTGCGCCGGGAAATCCGTTTGGGCATCATGGTTACCGATGAGGAGATCGGCGACTATTACGTCAAGCACCGGGAGGATTACGAAGGCAAGGAGTCTTTCCGGATCAAGCAGATCCTGCTCCTGGCGCCTGAAAACCAGGATCGCGCCAGAAGAGCGAAACGGCTCGAGGATGCCGAGAGCATCCGCAAGCGGCTGAAAGACGGGGAATCCTTCGACCTGCTGGCTGCCCGGTTTTCGCAGGGACCGGCGGCTGCCGCGGGCGGCGACATCGGGTTCGTTGAAGCGGGCACGATGCTTCCCGAAGTCGACCAGGCGGCGGAAAGGCTGAAGATCGACGAGATCAGCGAGGTCATCGCCTCGCCCGTGGGTTTTCACATCATCAAAGTCCTGGACAAGCGGGGGGGCGGAAAAAAACCCATCGAAGCCATTCGCGAGGAGATCAAAACGAAGCTCGAGGATGAAAAGACGGAAAAAAAATACGAGCAGTGGATCGGCGATCTCCGCAGGCAATCCCGCATCGAGATCAAGAAATCGGCGGCTCCCTAAAAACCCGGCCCGGCATCACACAGACCGGCATTCACGCCGCATCTGCAGGGACGGGCTTCACGCCGGAGGGCGCACCGTCCCGCCCCCGCCATGAACAGTCGTCCCGAACCCGCGGGAATGACGATACCTTTCGAGACGGTTCAAGTTGAACTACATTCGCATCAAGGGCGCCGCCCAGCACAATCTGAAGCACATCAGCATCGACATCCCCAGGGACCGGCTTGTCATCATTACCGGCCTCAGCGGCTCCGGCAAGTCCTCCCTGGCCTTCGACACCATCTACGCCGAAGGGCAGCGCCGGTACGTGGAGTCGCTATCGACCTACGCCCGGCAGTTCATCGGCCAGATGGACAAGCCCGATGTCGAATCGATCGAAGGCCTCTCGCCGGCCATTGCCATCGAACAGCGGGCCGCCAGCCAGAATCCCCGCTCGACGGTGGGAACGGTCACCGAGATCTACGATTACCTACGCCTTCTCTTCGCCAGGATCGGCATTCCCCACTGCCATCAGTGCGGAAAGGAAATCAAGGCACAGACCATCGACATGATGGTGGATCAGGTCCTTGCCTTTCCCGACAATACGCGGATCAACCTCCTTGCCCCCCTGGTCAGGGGAAAGAAGGGCGAATTTCAAAAGGAATTCAAAAAACTGCTGAAGGACGGCTTCGTCCGGGTCCGCGTCGACGGCCGGATGAGAGACCTGGGCGAGGAAATCGCCCTCGACAAGAACAGGCGCCATGACATCGACGTCGTCGTGGACCGGCTGATCATTCGGGAAGGGATCCGCAAACGCCTTCGGGATTCTCTGGAAACGGCATCCCGGCTGACCGGCGGGCTCGTCAGCATCGACGCGGCGGGCGGCGAGGAAATCCTCTTCAGCGAACGGTACGCCTGTGCCCAGTGCGGCATCAGCGTCCCGGAACTGGCGCCCCGCATGTTTTCCTTCAACAGCCCTTACGGGGCCTGCCCGGACTGCGGCGGGCTCGGCACGCGGATGTATTTCGACGACGAGCTGGTGGTTCCCGATCCCGAACTATCCATACGCGAGGGGGCCATCCTGCCCTGGGCCGGCCGGAACTCCCTGCACTACCACCAGATGCTGGACGCCCTGTCCCAGCATTACCGTTTCGACATCAACACCCCCTTTCGCCAGCTTCCTGAAGGGATCCGGAACATGCTTCTCAACGGTTCCGGAACGGAGAAAATCAGGTTTCATGCCGACCGCGGCGGGCGGCGCTATTTTTACAGCAGGCCTTTCGAAGGGGTGCTCAACCAGCTTAACCGCAGATACCGGGAAACGGCTTCCAACGCCGTCCGCATGGACCTGTCCAGGTACATCAACCTCAGGGAATGCCCCGGCTGCCGGGGCGCCCGTCTGAAGAAGGAAAGCCTGTCCGTCACCATTCAGAGCCGGAGCATCTACGGGCTATGCCGGCTGTCCATCGGGGAGTGCCTCGATTTCTTCGCGTCGCTGCGACTGACGGAACAGGAGATCCTCATCTCGGAACGGATCCTGAAGGAAATCCACGAGCGCCTGCGGTTCCTGATGGACGTGGGCATGGACTACATCACGCTGGAACGGGCCTCCGGCAGTCTCTCCGGGGGAGAAGGGCAGCGCATCCGGCTGGCGACGCAGATCGGATCGGGGCTGGTGGGCGTTCTCTATGTCCTCGACGAGCCGACGGTGGGGCTGCACCAGCGGGACAACATCCGGCTGATCGCCACCCTCAAGAAACTGCGGGACATGGGAAACACGGTGCTGGTGGTCGAACACGACATGGACATGATGATGTCGGCCGACCACATCATCGACATGGGGCCCGGAGCCGGCATCCACGGCGGAGAGGTCGTCTTTCAGGGAACGCCGGAAGAGATCTGCCGGGCGGAAGAGTCCCTGACCGGGCAGTACCTCTCGGGCAGGCGGACCATTCCCGTCCCGGAGCGGCGGAGGCCGCTGCCCGCGCGGTACATCCTTCTGGAGGGGGCCCACGAGCACAACCTGCGCGACATCGACATCAAAATTCCGGTGGGCCTCTTCACCGCCGTGACCGGGGTGTCCGGCTCGGGAAAGAGCACGATGATCATCGAAACGCTCTGCAAGGTGATGGCCCGAAGACTTTACCGGCAGAAGGGCGCTTCGGGAAAGATCCGCCGGATTGCGGACCTGGGCGGCATCGAACGGGTCATCCTGATGAACCAGCAGCCGATCGGGCGGACCCCCCGTTCCAACCCGGTCACCTACACCGGCGCGTTCACCCCGATCCGGGACCTCTTCACCGGGCTGAGCGAATCGAGGATCCGGGGATACAAGCCCGGCCGTTTCAGCTTCAACGTCAAGGGCGGAAGATGCGAGGCCTGCGAAGGGAACGGCCTGATCAAGATCGAGATGCACTTCCTGCCCGACGTTTACGTGACCTGCGATGCCTGCCGCGGGAAGCGCTTCAACCCGGACACCCTCGAGATCCGCTACAAGGAAAAGAACATCGCCGAGGTCCTGGACATGACGGTCAGCCAGGGCCTCTCCTTCTTCGAGAACATCCCCGCCGTCCGGTCCAAGCTTCAGCTCCTGTTCGAGGTGGGCCTGGGCTACCTCCGCCTCGGACAGTCCGCGACCACCCTCTCCGGAGGTGAAGCCCAGCGGATCAAGCTTTCCCGGGAGCTCGGCAAGAGGACAAACAGCAACACCCTCTACATCCTGGACGAGCCCACCATCGGCCTGCACTTTGCCGATATCCAGAAACTGGTCGATGTGCTGATGCGGCTGGTTGACATGGGGAACACCGTGGTGGTCATCGAGCACAACCTGGACATCATCAAATCGGCGGATTACCTGATCGATCTGGGCCCGGAGGGAGGACCCGGCGGAGGCCGGATCGTTGCCGCGGGAACCCCGGAGGAGGTGGCCGCGAACGAGGCGTCCCACACCGGCCGCTACTTGCGCAGGACTCTGCCGGACCCGGGTCAGGAGGCGTCGTTCTTGTCCACGAAGGGGATCGTCAGTTCGTAGGCGCCGTAGTTCAGGACGGCCTTGACCGGGAAGGGCGCCTTTTCAAAAACCTTCAGCATGGATTTGTTGTCCGCCAGGACATCCGCCGTGAAACCCTCCACGCCCTGCTCCCGGGCCACGCGAATGAGCAGGTCGAACAGGAAGGTCGCAATCCCCCGCCCCTGATAATCTTCGTCCACGACAAAGGCAGTGTCGGCAAAGGGCCGGTCCATGTCCTTTCGGCGGACATAGCGGCCCTCGGCAATGATTTTCTCCAGACCCGATTCCGCGACGATGCCGACGATGGACATGGTGTTGACATAGTCCACATTGACATACTCCTGCATGCGGACATGGGGCATGGTCTTGACGGGGCTGAAGTAGCGGTAGTAGACCGCCTGATCGGAAAAGCGGTAAAACAGCCGGCGCATCTCGTCCTCGTCCGAGGGCTTGATGGCCCGGAAGCGGACCGTCAGGTCGCCCTTGAAGGCATGGGAACAGGCGATCTTTTCCGGATAAAGGCGCCCCGACTCGGCCAGGTAGATCTGGTCCGCGTAAAGCAGCCTGGACTCCTTGGCCTGCCGGACCAGCCCTGCCCGGTCGTCCGGATGGGCGATATCGATCAGGGCCTGCGACCGCTCGCGGACGGTCCGGCCCGTCAGATAAGCCACGCCGTACTCGGTGATCACCATGTCGAGGGATTCCCGGTTGGAAAACTGATAGGGGTAGTCGTCGACGGAAAGGACGATGTTCGACTCGCCCCTGCGGTTCCGGCTGGGCAGGGCAAAGAGGGTCCGGCCGTTTTTGGAGAGCGCCGCACCGGCAAAGAGCTCCTGGACCACGCCCGGTCCCGCGGTGACGTTTCCCCGGCCGGCATGCAGGGCGATGTCCCCGGTCAGGTCCGCCTTGCGGGCCGGCAGGATGGCGACGTAATTGCTGTTCATGCCGACATTCTTCGGCTCGTGCGTGACGTCGATCGGTTGGAACTCCACGAGCGGGTTCCGGTCCAGCCAGCGCATGAGTTCGGCAGTGCCGAGGGCATAGGACGTCAGCGACTTACCCGGGTAGAACGCCTTCCGGCGGTTCGTGACGGCGCCGCTTTTCACCAGGTCCATAAGGGCGTCCGTGAAGAAGGAGGTGTGAACGCCGAGGTGCTTCTTCCGCACCAGGTGGAGGGCCAGCGCATCGTAGAGGGGGCCGATGGAGAAGGAAAAGCAGCTCCCGTCCGGGATGACGGATGCCACGTGCGCGGCCAGTTTCTGATAAACCTCGTCCACAGGCCATCGGGCGAGGTAAAGGGGCGGCTCCGTGGCGTGGACCAGACAGTCGAACTCGTCGGCGTGGACGATCGTGTCCCCCAGGGTGTGGGGACTCGATTCATTGATCTCGCCCACGACCACATCGGCATGCTCCATGGCATGCCGGGCGACATCCACCCCCACACCCAGGCTGGCGTAGCCGGAATCGTTGGGGGGGGTGATCTGGATGAAGGCGATGTCGATCCGGATCGCTCCGGATTTGAAGAGCCAGGGAATGCGGGAAAAGCGGCTCGGAATCAGGTCGACCCGCCCCTCCCGAATGGACTCGCTGGCCATCCAGCCTGCATAAAAGGTTTTGAGGCGGTACTTTTTCGAATAGCGGGAATCGATCGATAGGGGGTCCCCCAGGCTGATGAGCTGGATCAGCTCCAGATCCTGCAGGTTCGGCTGGCCGGACGCCATGAGGTGCTTCACCAGCGTGCGGGGTTCGGCCATGCCCGTCCCCAGGAAGATGCTCATCCCCGGTTGCACGCGCTCCAGCGCCTGTTCCGGGGAAACGATTTTTTCCCGCCAGGGCGCGGGTTTTTTCTCCGTCATTTCAAATCCCCCAATTCAGACCTCTTTCGTTCCGAAACGGGTCATGATCACCCCGCCCATGCCCAGGATAATGGCCAGGACCTTGATCATCCAGCCCACATAGGGGATCCAGCCGACCAGCCACAGGATCACCAGCCCCCAGAATGTCTGAAGGACGATCCGCCCCTCGGACTTTTTAATCCGCAGCAGCACCCCCCGGCCGACCAGTTGCGAGACGGCAATGAAGCCCAGCAAAGCGCCGCAAACAACCAGGATGATCTCCAGCGGGATCAGGACGATCCCGACCACGGATATGGTCAGCAGCACGGCAAGGGGCACGATCAGAAGCAGACAGAGAAGCCCCGCCAGGGTGACCTTGAGCGTGTTTGTCCGGATGGCCGCAGCGATGACCTGAATGGGTTTTGGGATCAGCGTGACCAGGAGCAGGGCCAGGATGAGCATCCCGACAAAGATGACGATCGAAAAGATGGCAAACAGCCATGACCAGCCCTCCCAGTCGTCGCTGAGAATATCGGATATGGCCGCAGAGATGTTCGAAGAGTTGATCTCGGTGATCGTTCCCGAAACACTCGATCCCCTTCCCTCGACGACGATTCCGCCCAGGGCAACCACATCCCCCCTGACGACGGCCGTCGTGCCCAGCACCACGGTGCCGCCGATGGCGACGGCGTGCTGTTCAACCGTGCCGTTGACCGTGATCTGCCCCCCGAAGACGACCACGTTCCGGACCTTCATGTTTTCTTCGACCACGACATCGCTGTTGATCTTGACGAGACTGTTCGGCTCCGCGCCGGCGTCCGTGGAAAAGCCCAGGAGCATCAGGAAAAACAGAAAGCAGGCAAAAACCCTGTTCATGGATGAAACCCTTTCATTTAAATATTTTTCAAAACAGACGCTCTGCAAAAAAGGCTCCGACGCTGCCCGCGAAACATCTTCACCGGTTTTTATGCAATCATCAGGACGGTTTCCGGCGCTGCCGAAGGAACTCAATCACGCCGGGGAGTACGGAAATTATGATAATGGCAACGATGACCAGCGTAAAGTTCTGTCTCACCACCGGCAGGTTGCCGAAGTAATAGCCGCCGAAGATGAAGACCGCCACCCATAAAATCCCCCCGGTGACATTGTAAACGATGAAATGGGAATAGGTCATGCTTCCGATCCCGGCGACAAATGGAGCAAACGTCCGGATAATGGGGATAAACCTTGCAATCACAATGGTTTTTCCCCCATGTTTCTCATAGAACCGGTGTGTCCGCTCCAGGTATTCCCTCTTGAAAAAACGGCTCGTGTCTTCTTGAAACACACGGGGGCCAACATAATGCCCGACCATGTAGTTGACGGTATCCCCGGCAATCGCAGCCACGCACAGCAGGAGGAACAGCCAATCCACATTGAGCCCGCCGACGGCCGCCAGGGCGCCCAGGCCGAAAAGCAGGGAATCGCCGGGCAGGATCGGGGTTACAACCAGGCCTGTTTCACAGAAAACCACGAGAAAGACAACAAGATAAGCCCATCCGCCGAAATTCTGAATGAGCCAGACGAGATGGCGATCGAGGTGAACAAAAATATCAATGAGCCACAGGAGCAGTTCCATAAGGGGGTTCCGGTTCAGAATCCTGAAAAGTGCCGGCAGTATAGAGAAGCAAATCCGTAGTGTCAATCAGATTGTTGATTACTTTTTGATTGATATTACGGATGCTTGTTTTTATAATGCCCGCAAATCCCGAAGACGCGAGCCCCTCCGCCGATGCACGAATTGTCCGTAATGGAAAGCATTCTGAATGTGGTGCTCAAACATGCCCGTCAGCACGAGGTTCAAAGGGTCGTGGCTGTCAGCCTGAGGGTGGGTGAAATGACCGATCTCATCGATGAATGGATGCAGCGCTATTTCGACTACCTCAGCGACAAAACCGTCGCAGCCGGGGCGGTTCTCAAGATCGAGCGGGTTCCTGTCGTTTTTCAATGCGAATCCTGCGGCACGGAGTTTCCGGTCAACATCAGGGAAGTCCGTGACACGGCCTGCCCGGCCTGCGGTGGAAACAAGGCCCGCCTGAAGTCCGGCCGGGAATTTTTTATCAAGAATATCGAGGTGATGTGATGGCTGAAATCAAACTGATCGATATCAAGGAAGACATCCTTTCCGACAACCAGGCCCTCGCCGGTCAGATCCGGGACGATCTTCGCGGAAAGCGGGTTTTCCTGATGAATCTCATGGCCTCTCCCGGAGGCGGCAAAACCAGCCTGATCCTGCAGACCCTGAAACGCCTCAGGGAAAGATTCCGCATGGCCGTCATCGAAGGGGACATCGATTCCCAGGTGGACGCCGAAAAAATCATACGGGAGGACATCCCCGCCGTGCAGATCCGGACGGGCGGGTTCTGCCACCTGGACGCAACCATGATCGAGAGAGCCCTGAAAGAGCTGGACATGGCTGCGCTGGATGCCATCATCGTCGAAAACATCGGGAACCTGGTGTGCCCGGCCGAATTCGACATCGGTTCGACGCGCAGCGTTATGATCCTCAGCGTGCCCGAAGGGGATGACAAACCCCTCAAATACCCTCTGATGTTCTCCGTATGCGATGTCCTTGTGGTCAATAAAACCGATTATCTCGAAGGTTCCGACTTCGACATGGAAGCCCTGAAAGAGCGCGTCCTCAGGCTGAATCCCGGCATCCGGATCTTTCCGGTATCCTGCCGGACCGGACAGGGGATCGACGACTGGGCGCAGTGGCTCTCGGCGGAAATCGAAAAAATCAAAAATTGGGAAAGCTCTTTCTGATCATTATTTTATTCAGTCATTGATTTTCAAAGAGGCAGGCACTATCTTTATGGAAAGTTGCCTGAACTCGAAAAAAATTTGTCCAAGGAGGAAATATGATCGGGAAAAAGATGCGCGACTTAATGAACGAGCAGATCAAGAATGAACTGGAGTCGGCCTACATCTACCTGTCCATGGCAGCTTACTTCCATGCCCAGAACCTGGATGGAATGGCGCATTGGATGCGGTGTCAGGCCCACGAGGAGACGATCCATGCCATGAAGTTCTTCGACCACATCAACGACCGTGGCGAAGCGGTAAGCCTCTTGAACCTGAAACAGCTCAAGACCGCCTGGAAGTCACCCCTGGAAGTCTGGCAGGACACGCTGGAGCACGAGAAATTCATCACCTCAAAGATCCATGACCTGGTGAAGCTCTCCAGAAAAGAGAATGACATTTCCTCGGATACCTTGTTGAACTGGTTCTCGAAGGAGCAGGTGGAAGAGGAGGCCACCTCCGAAAAGATACTTCGTCAGATGGAGATGGTCGGCGAAAGCAGGCAGGGCATCTTCATGCTGGACCGGGAACTCGGCGCCCGGGCATTCCCGGCCGGATCGCCATTCGATCCGGCGGCCTACAACGTGGCAACCTGATTCATCCACTGAATACGCCGCTTTCATGCGAAGGCCGAATCCCTGCTGTAAGGCGCCACGGGGGTCCGGCTTTCCTGCGCATGCGGCATACAACGCACTGTCCGACCGTTGCCCCGTGTTCTTTTCGATGCCGGGGTAATTTATAAATATATAATATTTTCAATTATTTATAGATTATAGGGTGGGCGGATTCAGCCGAAGCCGATGTGGACGGGAACAATGACGCGATCATGGGGCGTCAGAATCAGTGGGGCACGATCTTCAGTTCATCAAAGGAAACCTTCTGGGGGCCGCAGACCGTGACGCCGATGACCCTTAATTCCATTCTTTCCGGGTAAAGGAAGAGAGTGCCCGCCAGCTCTCCATTTACATAATATCTGAAGAACCTGCCCCTTGCCTCAACGGTCTGTATGACATCCGTGCCGGATTTCACAGCGGCGCTGCCGCAGGCCCAATTCGTTTTGGAAATGATTTTTCCGTCGATGACGGCCGATGCGTTTGCGCATCCGTTTTTCGAGATATGAAAACGGCAGGAATCCTCCTTGCTGCTCCCGATGACAAGACCGTAGGGAATATTGTCAAGCCCTGCACTCCAGGCGCTTTTCAATTCGACGTCGAAATTTTCCGGAAGACGGAGGGGAATCTCAATAACCTCCGTTGAACATCGGTCATGCTTTGTTTTTATGATGTAGCCGCCCGACGAGAAATAGGCGTCATAATCCCGGCTTTCGTGAACGCTCCAGCCGCGGTCGCTGCGATCGAAGTTTTCAAGGAACGAGATCTTCGATTTCGAAGGGTGCTCCCGCTCCCATCGTCTCGCGCGGTTGGCAAGAGTCGCTTCCTCAAACCACTTTTGGCCTGTGACATCCCGTATGGCCGGGTACCAGGTTCCCCTTTCCGGTTTAATCGCATACACCTCGTAGATGCGCCCGGGCTTCAAATCCATTTCCATTCTTACAGGGGCTGAAGAGTAAGTCCTCAAGTTCGTCCCGATATCGTCACAGGAGGCCTCGACAGCATAGCGTCCCGGAAGAAGCTCCATAAGGGAAGACTCCGAAACGAGCTGGACAATCCCACTGCTTGCCGCATTGATTCGGCTTATCCTTACATTTTCGGATATAATCAGTATGGATATTTCCTCTTTCGGCAGCGGCGGACCGGCGTAGAACTTCTGGACATCGCATCTCGGGGAAGCGGCGCAGGAAGCGAGGAGGACCGTCATCAGCAGGATGCCCGGCATGGAAAGCATCCGCACGGCTCTTTCATCTCTGTTCCATTTTCTCATACTGAACCGTCCAGCCTGAACCCGCGAGCGATACATCGGACCGCAACGGGCATTTCATCCCTTTCGGAAATGATTCGTCGGCACATCCGATCAGAGACTGTTGAATGCCGCTTTGACGATTTCCGTTCCGTATTTTCTCTCGAGGCGCCTTACAATAAAATGACCACGCGCCCTGTCCTGGAAATGGTCGATAAACAGCGTGTTGATCAGGGCGCCTCCCGCCGCCCCGATGGCCGGCACCGCCTGTGCTGCCGCCTTCTCTGAAACCTGGATTCCGAATCTTTCCGCAATCTGGATGATCAGACGAAGAAGGGCGGGACTCCCTTTTCCGGTCAGGCCCCTTTCCGCAATATGCCTGGCGGCGTCCGTAACAGACTGTGCCAGCGCGGCTCGAACCGCAAAGTACCCGGTTTCGGAGGCATCGTCGCTTCGGCTCGTTCCGCCCAGGGCGAACACCTCGAGACAGGCCATTTTGGAACCGATGTTGCTGATGTATTCTCCTTCGCTTCTTGCGATGTCGGCGATGGAACGCAGCATGATCGCCGTCGATAGCGGAAGCTCCGCCGCCAGAGCCGGCAGTCCGAAGAACCCCCCGATGCCGCCCGTCGCCGCGACGGCGATTTTATGGAGCATGTCCGATGACGCTTCTCCGGGAATGTCCTTCATTGTGTTCACCGCCGCGTGCACCGCCTTGTACAGTGCGGCCTGCGTGATTTCACCCACCTTTTCCTTCCAGTTTTCAGGCAGCAGCTTGAATCCCTTTTCAATGGGCATGCCCAGCGCATTTGTAATCTTTGCGGCAACGCCCGGGTTTTCAAGCAGGAGCCTCGCCCTTTTCAAATCCTTCAAATCAAACTGGTCTAATGTCATAGGGACTCCATTGCAAACGCTTCACTGTGAATGGGCCTCCCGCTCAAAGCGGTTCTGGAGGTAAGGATCACGGCCGCAAAGAAGCTGCAGGATGCTGGAACCGCAGTAAAGCGGGATGAACAGGATGCCCCACCGCTCGTATTGGCGCACATGAACGCGTTCGTGTGAACGGCAGGCTGAAAGTGAAGCCTGGTCGATGCCGAGGATGATGTGGCCGAAGGTGATGGCGCAGATCTGAAAGGAAAAAGGGAGGCGGGTCACCCATTCACCGAGCCTGCCACCGGAAACTTCAAGCGTTCCCTCGCCGATGCGGGCGGTCGCGCCGAAAGGGATTACGGCAAGCGCAGCCAACAGCCCCACCAGAGACCATGGCATGGCCCAGAGGTATCGAAATGTCCGAACTGCAAAATTTACGACTTTCATGATGAACTACTGATATCCGGCATCACCAAGAGTCGGGTTGATGGCTGATATGCCACATGACTGTGTCGATATTGCAACAAATTAGCGCTCATTGCCACTAAAAATTGTTGATCCTGAGCATTGGTTTCACCTTCGGTAATAGGAAATCAGAGAGGCCTTTGAGATCTTCATTTGCGCGTCCATTTCACTTCGATTTCAACCTCTTCTTCAGCGCCGTCACGGGCGTATTCAAACTCGACCGTCGCGGCGGGCGGAATGTGTATGCGCTCGCCCGCAATCTGTATCTGAAATGTTTTATTGTGTTCCAGCGAATCGGCGAGGCGCCTCAACTTCGCCGCCACCTCTTTTTTGGAATAAGATTTTTCGATTTCCTTTTCCTGTTTCACCTTTCACCTCCTCCAATTTACTGTAAACCGCCGTTCCCTTGCATTCAATCAATCACGGTAAAATGTTAGCCCCGCTCAAGCTCTTCCGTTGCACCCCTCGTCACAGCGAGTCTGCCGCCTCGCTGACAAGACGCGCCTCCTCGGCGAGGGTTGAAATGCGTTCCGTTTCCTCTTCCAGGCGCGACAATGGCTCTTTCAGGTCATGCTGAATCTCGAGAAAGAGGCGTTCGAAGATTTGCGTGATCTCCTGATCCAGCCGCCCCCGGAACTCATCCCGCGATTTTTCCATCTTCTGTGAAAAGTCATTCATGATTGCCGAGCGCTTCCAGAGCAGTGTCACGGCCACAAGGCCGGCGCCAACCGCCGCCAGGATGCCGCCGGTGATGTCGAAGGCAATAAGGTGCGTTGCCATCGCGATCACGGCGCCAAGGGCCGCGATACCCCCACCGGCAAGCGTGAGTTTGCCGAGATCGGAGCCCTGAATGCCTTTTTCGTCAACAATGTCAGAAATGCGTAGATCCCGGAGCTGGCTCCGCAACCGTTCGAGGATGTCGATGCGGTCTGAAGCAACCGGGCGTTCCCCCTTGTGTTGACGTTCCTGCCGATGGGCAATGGCCGCGGCCAGATCGTCAAGCATGGCTTTCATCTCATCGGAGAGGTCTTTCGAAACGCGGGAGGACTCGGCCTCAATCTCTTCTTTCGCTGTTTTCTCGAACTTCTCCTGGGTTTCCCTGATCCACGTCTTCACATCCTTATCGCGAAGAAAAGGGATGGACCGTCTCAGGATCGTCCCTATTTCCAGTCCTTCCTTGAAATCCTCTTCAAGTCTGGAGGCAAGACGGTCGTAGGAAAGGCCGAGGCTGTCCACGACCAAACGCCTGAGCGAATGGGCCTTCACCCGTCTCCCCTCCACCCTGGATAACAAGTCCCGGTAAAACGCCTTGTCCTCCGCAAGGGATGCCTCCTCCCTGTGCAGTCTCGCGATCAGGTCGTTGACGATCTTCCTGACCGTGTCCCGTGACCCCTCCACCTTCATCCGCCAGACATCGCCGCTCTCAACGGCGCTTCTCAGAAATTCCCGGAACTCCGCAAAACCGCTGTCCGAGGCCCCCTCCAGTTCACGTTTCGCAGACAACGTGAACAAAACCGGACTCTGAACATTTCGTTCATGCGCGTACTGCCTCACCCGCTCCTGATTGATGGCAAGCTCGCGCTGGCTGGCAAGGTCCGCCTGCTGCAGCACGAAAACGGTCTTGCGGTGCCAGTCCTTTCGCACGAAGGAAAGGAGTTCCCACGCGGTGGCGGTATGGGGGTTCTTGGCCGGAAAAACGAAGACAACAAGGTCGCTCTTCGGAATATAGTTTTCCGTTATCGTCTGGTGATTGCGAATGATGGAATTCGTTCCCGGCGTATCGACAATCGTGATGTCCTGAAGCACCGGTTTGGGCAAACGCACCCTCTCCCAGTGATCGCCCAGCACTGCCTTCGACCGTTCTTCGCCGTAGACCAGTTCCTGAATTCCGGCCGTGCACGGGTCCGGTGCAACCTCGCAGACATCCTCTCCGAGAAGCGCATTGATAAAACTGCTCTTTCCGGACTTTACCTCGCCGACAATCACGAAAAGCGCTGCCGATTGCAGAAGCGCCAGCCGATCCCTCAGAATCGCCGAAGCACCCGTTTCAGCGCACCTGTCAGTCAGCGACAGGCATCGCTGGAGGATATCCCTCAGTGAATCGTACTTTTGCTTCAGTTCCGGGCCAAGGACACGTTGAGCCGACATGGACTTCTCCTTCTCCGCATGCTGCTTTGAGACGTTCTGTTCTCCCATCTATGGTACAGATCGTCAAGAAATGATCAAAAGCAATCCGTTCGACGCGCCGAACTGACTTATATATTTGATATAATTAATAAATAAGTAAATTTCACTTTTATTTTTGCTTTCTGCAATGTTTGAATCCGGACTTGGGCCGCTGTATCGCTCAGGATGCCTGATCGGGTGATGGGTTGTCACCCGAACTTCCTTGAGACTTGCCGACGCCTGTCAGGCCGGCCAGTTTTTCCTCAATGGCGCCTTTGAGGGCCTCAAAAATCTTGATAAAGGATTCTCTTTCTTCAGGCATGAAACCCTCAAGATCAATGGCGGCGACCCGCGCCCACGCCGCCTCAAAATAAGCGATCTCCTGAAGTCTCGTGTTCTTCACCCGGAGCTTTTTTTTCTTCGGCTTTTCCTGTGCAAGCTGCCGTTCCCGGTACTTCCGGAAAAGTGTGACCATGCTCCGCTGCTGTTTGCTCCTCGCAATCACGATCAGGGCCCGCTTCGGGATGGTGGGATCGTTCCGGCATTCATCACGGACCTGCCGGGGCAGGCGGTTGAGAGAGAGCGTTTCCGAAATCGTGGCCTTCGATCTGCTGAAGATGGATGCCAGATCATCCTGTGTGTAGCCCAGATTCTCAATCAGCCTTTGCAGCGCTTCCGCCTCTTCCATCGCCGTCAGGTTCTGCCGGACAAGGTTTTCGATCAGGGAAAGTTCGGCCGGTTTGCCTTCGACGTAAACGCCCGGAATTGTCTTCATGTCCGCCTTGCGGGCGGCTTCAATGCGGCGTTCCCCGGCCACGACGAAAAGGCGATGATTGCCGTCCATGCGGAAAAGTACAGGCTGCAGAAGGCCATATCTGAGGATGGACTGTGTCAGTTCTTCCAGCGCCTGGGGATCGAGATGCTTCCGGGGCTGGTCGGGATCGGCCTGGAGGAGGTTGAGGGGAATGTTGTAGAGTTGACCCTTCACATACGTTTCCGTTTCGTAACTCATTTCCATAAACCTCCTGATCTGGTGCGCTTCCGCATGGTCCCGCTGTCGCATCGCGATGTCAATTTTTTTCAACTGCTAAAAGTACGCATCAACCGGATGAAACGCATATTCCGTCTTCTTAATTTGTTACTTCATTTCACAATATTAATTTCTATGGAAGTTTGGCGTATTTCATTAGCCGGAATATTGTTTAAAGTATAGGCCATATTAATTGCCGTAATAATTTGTGTTTCCAAAGCTGTATTTCTGCCTTGCGCAATCCAATCAAATCCAGCAGTGCCCTGTGGGACATAAAGAGCCTGTGCCTGCACAAAGATGCTTCTATTCATACATGTCCAAGTTGTTGGGAGCGCAGGCGTATTATACAGTTCGTCATAACTTTTGCTATAGGTGGTATAAGGTGTGTACTGAACCATGGAAACATCAGCAACTATTTTATCGGTATATTGCCCACAGATAAAGTTATCGTACCAGACTCTTTGATACATATACCACTCTTCATCTGACCAAGAAGGATTCCGATAAGTCATAGCTCCCCAATCAGGAATGAATAGCGTTAGTTTCTCCTCCTATTATAGAACCAGCCGTCTTCCCATAACCAGGGAGGAACACCATTCGGCGTCAAGCATCATCCCACATATGTCTTCTTTGACTGTCGCCATTCCCAATTTGCCCCATGTCACCGGAAAAACCGGAAAACATCGGATAACCCACGTCCCTCTTCTCTATTAGCCAGCCTTGGAAATCAGGGTCATCATTATCCATGGGTGGCTTTTCCAGACCGTTGCTTACTGGGTTCCAGACTAAAACTGATTTTTTTGTCATATTCTCTCCAGTAATACCACTAAGCGACACAGTAAACATCACAAGTTCGACAGGAATAGGAATAAACTTACCAATTACAGCATTAGATTCATCGCCAAGCTGACCTTGATATACGAGCATATAGGTTGTCGCGCCGACAAGCGGAGTAAAATTAATCGTTTGTTCTCCTCCGGGTGTAAGAGTGTTGGCCTGCATGCTTGTTAAGATAGACCTCACGCCGTCGGCATTGTCGTAATAGAGTGCAAATGTTCCGCTTGAAATTGTTTCCGCTGAAGCATTTTTAACCTTTAAAGTTCCGTCACCCATTTTTACTTCCAATTGCCCACGGAAAAAATAGCTCAATACCTGAGAAGAATAGCCGATGGCGCGAGGCATGAGAAAGCCAGCATAGCTCGAATATACCTTTGCATCGTCAAGAGTTAAGGATAATTTCTTGTAATCTGAGGGAAGATAGTTATAAAATTCTTGTGCTCGCGCTAAGTAATTTATATTTTCGCCATGGCCGATTTTATCAAGGTATAAGATATCTTTATCAGTAGCCGGATCGCGCTCTATTCTTGCTGCTGCGTCGTTATAAGATGGGTAGGCAAAACCCGAAAAGATCTTGTCAGGGCTGAGAAAGTTGGCATTGCTGTATTCTGCAAGACCAATTGTTGATTGAGCTGTAATATCGGGATTCATACCGCTATACTGCTCCGTATCAAAAAGATTATAAATCGATAAAGGGATTGAAGCGCTGGGCGTAAACGAGACGACTGAAACTGAATAATAACTGACATTCTGGCCTTTGACCCAGTCCTCATACTGGCTAAATAAGTGACCATCGTTATGAGTGTGTTCCGGCATGGACATATCCTGCACCAGATGCATGACTTGTCCTACCGCTCTGAAAGTTGCAGCAAAATTTGCTTCCCTGGTTGCTTTGTCGGCAGATGTTAGTGCTTTGTAATAATAATCTCGCGCATCGTTCCACGAATAACATCCGCAACTCTGGGAACCGACAGGTTGCATAGCCCAGTCTGTTGCAGACATGCCCGATAAAATACCTGTGTCCGAGATACCCGAAAAACCGCTATTGTCTATGGGATTGTGAAAATGATGACGCGAACGCATGTAAGGAATAAAGCATTCAGGAGGCTTGTCTTCAAATGCGCCACCGTCTGATAGCCATAGGAATACTTCTTTGCCCAATAATTTTTCATCATATCCCTTCTGCATGCCTAATTGCTGTTTTATGTAATCATCTAAAGAAAATCCAACAAATGCGCTTTTGGCAATATATTCGTTTATGGCTCTGTGAGTTACCACTTCTAGCGCATAAAGACTATTAACGACTATTAGCAAAAAAGCTAACGAAATATTGATTACAAGAAATATCTTCTCTTTCCTGTTGCTCATTTTCGACCTCCTCAAGGATTAAAACACCTTTTCCTTAATTGTAGACATGCTTATATTCTTCCTCTAATATTTTAAAAAAAAGGGGTAATTGATATTCATCCAATCCACCCCTACTTGGTCTCGTTTTTCTTCTTTCCTCGTTTGTCTTTGCCTTTTTTAACTCCGCAATCCCCCTGAAGCCTTTCCAGGTATAAGCGACGGGTTCTGCAAAGCGAGTATCAACATATTTAATTTCCCCTTCAATGCCGATCACGTCTTTCCCAATGGCAAAATATTTTTCATCAGGAATATTTATTCCTTCAATTCTATTTACGGACATATATCTGGGTTTGTAGATGATGAAGGAAACATCAGACACTCTTGATAAAGGACCGATCATGGTTTTGTATGAAGGGAAGTTGAAATCTCCGTCTTGATTCGTCAGGGTTTCCTTTGCATCGAAAGGTACAGTATTGCCGCCGCCCGGCCCGCCAAACTCCCATTTATTATACACGACAACAACGACTGCGCCTTCAATCGGTTGTTTTGTCTCAGCATCAATCACTCTCCCACGGAATTCAGGCTTGCTGTAGTAGAGCCATGCATGTGCTGATACCGCAATGAAGATTACAAATACCGAAATAATGGTCGAAATGAGTTTCGTCATTATCAAACCTCCCTTATATCCTGCACCAGATGCATGACTTGTCCTACCGCTCTGAAAGTTGCAGCAAAATTTGCTTCCCTGGTTGCTTTGTCGGCAGATGTTAGTGCTTTGTAATAATAATCTCGCGCATCGTTCCACGAATAACATCCGCAACTCTGGGAACCGACAGGTTGCATAGCCCAGTCTGTTGCAGACATGCCCGATAAAATACCTGTGTCCGAGATACCCGAAAAACCGCTATTGTCTATGGGATTGTGAAAATGATGACGCGAACGCATGTAAGGAATAAAGCATTCAGGAGGATTGTCTTCAAATGCGCCACCGTCTCCAACCCACCTGAATACTTGTTGGTTTAGCTCACTGTTTTTAAAGTAAGCCTCTGTTCCATCTTCTATTCCCAATTGGGTTTTTAAATAATCATTAAGAGAGAAACCATTGAGACTTTGCTGTACAATATACTCGTTCAGTGCCTTATGAGTACTCGTATCAAGAGCAAAACTTGGTTGAGTAAATGCAAATAACATCGAGCAGGCTATTATCACTAATATTGTACACATTGTTCTGGTTTTATTTTCCATTTATCTCACCTCCAATCCGCGATCTTTGCGGTCATCAGTAATTGCTTTGAAGATAAGCGGCAAATCTTTGGCAGTGTAACCAGTTGGAGTACTTGGCACTCCTTTTCTTCTTTCGTCATATGTCTTCGCCTTTTTCAGCTCCACAATTCCCATCAAACCCTTCCACGTATAAGTGACCGGCTCTGCAAAGCGAGTATCGACATGTTTAATTTCCCCTTCCTTGCCGATCATGTCTTGTTTAATTGCAAAATATTTTTCATCAGGAATCTCTATTCCTTTAATTCTATTTATGGACATGTATCCGGGTTTGAAGATGATGAAGGAAACATTAGATACCCGAGACAGAGGGCCTATCAGGGTCTTGTATGAAGGGAAGTAAAAATCTCCAGCTTTATCAGTCAGTGTTTCTTTTGCATCTATCGGGAAAGTATTGCCGCCTCCCGGCCCGCCGAATTCCCACTTTTCATACAAAACCACAACCACTGCGCCTTCGACCGGTTGCTTTGTCTCCGCATCAATCACACCTCCTCGAAACTCCGGCTTATTATACAGGAGCCAAGAATAAGCTGAAGTTGCATATGAGAAACAACCAATAATCATCAAAGATAAAGAAAGGATCACCTTGCATATTGTTGTCATCTTTCTCTCCTAGAATTCTTTAATCAGCCATAACCCTGATGATGGATCTCTGGCAAATCTAACCGGGTAACTGAAGACAGAACCATTTTCTAATTTATTCTGCTCATAAAAAGCAAAATCTCCTTTTATCGAATCCAAAACAAGATCAGTGCGCGCTGCAACTATTGCCGGCAATTGATCTTTCAGAAGATTAAACATTGTCTGATAGCGGCTTCTACTGATGGGGCAAAGCAATGTTAGCGCTGTGGAAATGTCTTTATTCGACAAGGCGTTCTCCAATTTTGCCCATTTTGATCTGAGCAGCGTGTCAATCTGCGCGAGAGAAAAAGAAGTTATGCCTACTGCGTCTGAATAGACACTGCCGTCTGGTCCGGTCACGGTGGCTGTGAAAGTATAGAAACCCTCCGTGGCAATCCGATATTTGTATTCATCGGGATTATCACTTGCGAGACGTTCTATAGAATCTGGACCAGTTGGGGTAATGACCGGATTGGTAATGGAGAAGGAGCCGTTGATCCGCAATATTACATCCAGGGGTGCTACTCCTGAATCCCATAATGAGGTAAGTTCAATGAATTTACCTGAAGCCGCGTTTATCGTAACAGATTTTGACTTTGTGGCGCCATTGACATCCGTGGCGCTGACGGCAATGCTATTTTGACCTTCAGCCAGTGGGACGTGATTTGCCACAAATTGATTGCCAAATACATGAGCTACGATGCCGTTGACAACTACGCCAGTCTCAACACCGGAGGAGTTAGAGATTATTCCCTGTACGCTAACATCATGCCGAAATATAGTAACCCCATCTAAAGGAGAAGTTATTTCCAATGTTAGCGGCGATGGCATGGCAACGCCAGTAACTTCAGCGGAAAAATAACTCCCCGGAGAACTGCCTAATTCGGCATATAAAGTATTGGTCCCATTGCTTAATTGAACGGATCTTGCCATATAATAAACGGAACTCTTAAAATCGCTTGGACCAAATATGAGTGTACCGTTGATATAGACTTTCCCGCTCGTAATGGTATCAGTTCCTTCGACTTTGTTTCCTCCAGAAGTATTTCCATTTCTGATAATAAGGCTTCCGGGTCCTCCTAATGATTGGAAAGTATCTGTATAGGCATTCGGCGACCCACTGGTTCTCACATATTGCTTCGGTCCAAACACAGTGGCGCTATGTGCGGGAAAAGCGATTAAAACCGTAATAATAAAGCACAACAAGACAACAATTTTCTTGAAATGATTCTTAATCATAATATTTCCCTTCAACTTAAGGTAGTTTCTTTTTCTATTCCCTGAATCCGTGGCACTGAATGTGCGTAAAGGATGCATCCACAATAGGAAAATGACTCCGAAATGTCAATAAAATACAGCTCCAAACCTTCATTTGCAGCCGTGCCTTCTGCATTTGGAAAACCGGGAGCACAATCATGTCACTTCCCTCCGGTCATGGGTAAAACGAATCCTTTTGGGATCGGATCTCCTTTTTCTTACTTTTCAGGCGTCCAATATTTTTTATGCCCAATATTTTTTTATTTGACATAATAGAACGTTTGTTCTATTTCAAACGGCCGTTGCGATGACAGTGCCGATCAAAATCATTGACAGATGTGGGAAAGTATGTAATTTGCCACGGATCAGAGAATTGTCGCCGCCCGGTTGGCCTGAAGAGAGGTGTTTTCTGAACGAAAAATTCATCAAGGCCCTCGCTACCGGTCTCGGCAGCGGCTTCGCTCCTTTCGCCCCGGGAACGGCGGGAACGGTTGTCGCGATACCGATTTATCTGATCTTTTCCCCCCTGTCCTGGCCCCTCTACCTGCTGTCGGCTCTGGCCCTGACCTTCCTGGCCATTTACGTATCGCAGGAGGCGGAAAAGATTTTTCTGAAAAAGGACGCGCCACAGATCGTGATCGACGAGATCACCGGCTTCATGTGGACCATGTTTCTGGTGGCCCCGACCGGCTGGCACATCCTGCTGGGCTTTGCTTTTTTCAGACTGTTCGACATACTCAAACCCTTTCCCGCCCGCCTTGTTCAAAACCGGCTTCCGGGGGGCTACGGGGTTGTCATGGATGATGTGGCGGCGGGAATATACGCGAACCTGTCGCTCCAGATCTTGTTGAAATTCTGGAAAATATAAAAAACTGCGGTGCAAATTCGGAAATGAAAATCGGCATTCTCACCATCGGCAACGAGCTGACCAGCGGCCGGACACAGGACACCAATTCTTCCATGATGGCCCGTGTTTTCACAACGCAGGGATGGCGGGTGAGCCTGTTGATGTCCGTCGGCGATGACGACCGCCTCATCAAGCAGGCCCTGGGGTATATTCTGGCACAGAGCGATGCGGTCGTTGTGACGGGGGGACTCGGACCCACGGCGGACGACATCACGACCGCGGCGATTGCCCGGGCCTTCGGACTGGAGCTTTGCCGGGATGAAGCCGTCCTTCGGAACATTCGGGGACTCTTTGAAAAATACCGTCTGAACTGGACGGAGAACAATGCCAAACAGGCGGACTTTCCCGCAGGGGCGGAAGTGATCCCCAACCCGGTCGGGACGGCGGCCGGTTTCGCCCTCAAGCAGAAGGGCAAGGTGATTGCCGTCATCCCCGGCGTGCCCCGGGAAGTCCAAAGGATGCTGCCCGAAGGGGTTCTCCCGATCCTGCGGCGGGAATTCCCCGAAGCAGCCCGGCATGCAGCCGTGCGGACGATCAAAACATTCGGCCTTTCCGAGGCGGCTGTCGACCAGGCGCTGGCGGATCTGGACCCGGCCCGTCTCGGTGTCGGCATCGGCTTTTACCCGAACTTTCCGGAAAACCACATCGTCCTGACGGCGAGAGACGCCGAAGAGACGCTGGCGGCGGCAAGGGTTGACGAGGCAAGGGAAGCAGTCATTCACAGGCTGAAAAAGCACATCTTCGCATACGATGGCGAGACCCTCGAGGGACTCGTGGCGAAATTCCTGATCGCAAGGGGCTGGACCCTGGCGGTGGCGGAATCCTGCACGGGCGGCCTGGTGACGGACCGCCTGACGGACATCCCGGGCAGTTCGGCCTTTCTCGAGCGGAGCGTGGTCACCTACAGCAATGCCGCGAAAACGGACCTGCTGGGAGTACCGGCGGATATGCTTGAGGCATGCGGCGCGGTGAGCGAGCAGACAGCCCGCCGCATGGCCGAAGGGATCCGGAAGCTTGCCCGCACTGACCTTGGGCTGGCCATTACCGGGATTGCCGGCCCGACGGGGGGAACGGATCAGAAGCCGGTGGGCACGGTTTACATCGCGCTGGCGGACGGGAGCGAAACCCTTTGCCGCCGCCACGCTTTCCGATGGGACCGCCGCCGCAACAAGATTATCTCATCCCAGGCGGCGCTGCTCATGCTGAAACGCCATCTGGAAGGAGAGCGGGAAGATGGCTGAAGAAGAAAAAGTGCGTGCATTCCTGGCCATAGACCCGCCCGAAGCGGTACTCAAAAAAATCGCCGCCATCCAGGAAGAATTGAGAAAGAACATCCACGGCTCGATCAGTTGGGTCCGGCCGCAGGGCATTCACCTGACATTGAAATTTTTCGGCGATATTGGTAGAAAAGACATCGGGGAAATTTCCAGGCTTGTCTCCGGACATGCCGCGGCGAGCCGGGAACTGAAACTGGACGTTCAGGGGCTCGGCGTTTTCCCGAACACCAGGCGGCCACGGGTGCTGTGGATCGGTGTGGGCGGAGATGTAGTGAGGCTGATCGACCTGCAGCATGCCATCGACAGGGGACTTGAGGCATGCGGATTCAAAAGGGAGGAGCGGCCGTTCCGGGCGCATCTCACGCTGGCCCGGATCAAATCCCCCCAGGGGCTGGCCGGGATTGATAAAACACTTGCCGAAAAAGGACCTGAATCGGCCGGGTCTTTCGAGGCGAAGGGGCTGACCCTGTTCAAGAGCGATCTGACGCCAAAGGGGGCCATCTACACCGTATTGGCCGATTTTCCGTTTCAGGGATCACAATAAATACCCAGGGAGGTCAAAATGGCATCGGATACGGATCGGACAAAGGCGGTGGATCTGGCTATCACCCAGATCGAACGTCAGTTTGGAAAGGGCTCCATCATGAGGCTGGGCGGCAGTGACAAGGTCGCCGACATCCCCGTCATCCCGACGGGCTCCATCGGTCTTGATGCCGCGTTGGGCGTGGGCGGCATTCCCCGGGGCCGGGTGATCGAGATTTTCGGTCCCGAATCGGGCGGCAAAACGACCCTCGCCCTGCACATCGTGGCCGAGGCGCAGAAGCAGAACGGTCTGGCGGCGTTCATCGATGCCGAGCATGCCCTGGACGTGTCCTACGCCAGCAAGATCGGCGTCAATACGGACGACCTGCTGATCTCGCAGCCCGACAGCGGTGAACAGGCCCTCGAAATTGCCGAAACCCTCGTCCGCAGCGGCGCCCTGGACGTCCTTGTCGTCGATTCCGTCGCGGCCCTGGTCCCCAAGGCCGAACTGGAGGGGGAGATGGGCGACGCCCAGATGGGCCTTCAGGCCCGCCTCATGTCGCAGGCGCTCCGCAAGCTGACCGGAAGCATCAGCAAATCCAGGACCTCCGTCATCTTCATCAACCAGCTCAGGATGAAGATCGGGGTATTTTTCGGAAATCCCGAAACGACGACAGGCGGCAACGCGCTGAAATTCTATTCCTCCATGCGGCTCGACATCCGGAAAGTGACGGCCCTCAAGCAGGGTCAGGACGTAATCGGCATGCGAACCCGGGTCAAGGTCGTCAAGAACAAGGTGGCGCCTCCCTTCCGGGAAACGGAATTCGACATCATCTTCGGCGAAGGGATCTCCAGGGAAGGTGACATCCTCGACCTGGCGGCGGAAAAAGGCATCCTCGAAAAGAGCGGCTCCTGGTATTCCTACAAGGGCGAGCGCCTCGGCCAGGGCCGGGACAACACCAAGACTTTTCTCAAGGAAAATGAGGATACCCTGAAGGAAATCGAGGCGGCCGTTCGGGAGAAACTGGGCCTGGTCCGGGCTGAGCCCAAAGAGAAGCCCTGATGGACGACGATCCGGGCTTCGAGAAGGCGAAGCAGAAAGCCTTTCGCCTTTTGGCGCGGCGGGCAAGGAGTGAAAAGGAACTTCGCGACAAGCTGAAGGAAAAAAAATATGATTGCGGCGTGATCGACCGCGTGGTGTCCAGGCTTTCCGAGCTCGGCTATCTGGACGATGAGGCATTTGCCAGGCAGTGGGTCCGCCATCTCGCCGTTGACAAGCTTTCCGGCAACCGCAGGATCGAGGCAAGCCTGCGTGAAAAAGGCATTTCGAAGGATCTGGGTAAGCGGATGATCGCCGAGATCCGCTTGGAGTTCCCGGAAAGCGAGGCGGTGGAAAAACTGATTCGCGGGAAGTTGAAAGGCGGGCAACCGGATGACAGGGCGAGGCGATCCCTGGCGCAGTACCTGCTGGGCAGGGGGTTTAAGCCGGACCTGATATTTGAATCGATCAGAGGCACAGAGGAGGGACATCGGCATGATGACAGGCAGTGAGATCAGAGAAAAATTCCTTAAATATTTCGAGGAATACGGACATACGATCGTCGCCAGTTCGGGGCTCATTCCAAAGGACGATCCCACGCTTCTCTTCACCAACTCCGGCATGGTGCAGTTCAAGAACTGTTTTCTCGGCCTGGAAGACCGGGGCTATACCCGGGCGGCCAGTTCGCAGAAATCCGTCCGGGCCGGAGGCAAGCACAACGACCTGGAAAATGTCGGCTTCACCGCACGTCATCACACGTTCTTCGAGATGCTGGGAAACTTCTCCTTCGGTGATTACTTCAAAAGGGAATCCATCTCCTGGGGCTGGGAATTCCTGACTGAAAAAATGGGGCTGCCCAAGGACAAGCTCTGGATCACCATCTACCAGGATGACGATGAAGCCTTTGAAATCTGGAACAGGCAGATGGGCGTCCCGGCGGAGCGGATCGTCCGGATGGGAATGGACAGCAATTTCT
This sequence comes from uncultured delta proteobacterium, assembly GCA_963709485.1. Lineage (GTDB taxonomy): Bacteria > Desulfobacterota > Syntrophia > Syntrophales > Fen-1087 > JAXDBM01. The sequence goes on along the minus strand of CAVPWE010000001.1, from coordinate 34,190 downwards.
GGATGATGGGAGAGACGGGCCCCTGCGGCCCCTGTTCGGAAATTCTCTATGATCAGGGCCCCGGCGTGGGCTGCGGCCGTCCGGAATGCAGCGTCCAGTGTGACTGCGACCGCCACCTGGAACTCTGGAACCACGTATTCACCCAGTTCGACCGGGACAAGGACGGGAACTTCCACCCCCTGCCGAAGCCGAATATCGACACGGGCATGGGGTTGGAGCGTCTGGCCGCCGTCATACAGGGGGTCCGCAGCAACTATGACTCCGATCTTTTCACGCCGATTATCCGTTTTGTGGCAAAAATCAGCGGGAAAGCCTACGGCGCCTTCGAAGACAGCGATGTCTCCATGCGCGTCATCGCTGATCACAGCCGGGCCGTGACCTTCCTGATCGGCGACGGCTGCCTCCCCAGCAACGAGGGTCGCGGCTATGTCCTGAGGCGCATCCTGCGCCGGGCGGCGCGCCACGGCAAGATGCTGGGGCTGGAAAAGCCCTTTCTGAACGAGGTGGTCTCCGTGGTGGTTGCAACCATGAAGGACGCCTACCCGGACCTGATCGACAAGGAATCCTTCATCCGGAAAGTGATTGTCAACGAGGAGCAGCGCTTCATTGAAACTCTGGACTCCGGACTCCGCATACTGGGCGACGAGGTTGAAGTTCTGAAAAAGGCGGGCCGGACCGTCGTGCCCGGCGAAGTGGTGTTCAAGCTTTACGATACTTTTGGATTTCCTGTGGATCTGACGGCGGACATCGTCCGGAAAGACGGCCTGACGCTGGACAACGACGGTTTTGAAAAGGCCATGGAGGCCCAGCGGGAACGGGCCCGCGAATCCTGGAAGGGAAGCGGCGAGCAGGCCATTGCCGACAGTTACATGAAGCTGTCCGTCAAGGGAGTCGCCACGGACTTCGTCGGATACCACGGCGTGACCGAGTCCGTCTCCCGCATTACGGCAATCATGAAGAAGGACGAGGCCGTGGACTCGCTTTCGGAAGGGGAGAACGCGGAAATCTTTGTCGAGGAAACGCCCTTCTACGGGGAAAAAGGCGGCCAGGTTGGAGACACGGGCGTGATCGAGGGGGACGGTTTCCGTTTTGAGGTCTGGGACACCCAGTGGCCCCTGGACAACCTGATCACGCACATCGGAAAACTGAAGCAGGGCAGCCTGAAGGTCGGCGACCGGGCGGAGATGAAGGTGGACCGCAATGTCCGCCGGTCGACGGAGGCCCACCATTCCGGAACGCACGTCCTCAATGCCGCCCTGAAAAAGATCCTCGGGGATCACGTCAAGCAATCCGGCTCACTGGTCAACCCGGAGCGGCTTCGCTTCGACTTCACCCATTTCTCAAAAATCGACGAGGCGGAGATGGACCGGATCGAAACCATCGCCAATCAGATCATCCGCGAAAACGCATCCGTCGAAACCAGGCTTTTGCCCAGGGAGGAAGCGATGAAAACGGGGGCGGCCGCGGTCTTTGACGAAAAATACGGAGATGTCGTGCGGCTGGTCCGGATGGGCGATCACAGCATGGAGCTCTGCGGCGGCACGCATGTGGAGAGAACCGGGGACATCGGGGCATTGAAGGTGGTCAGCGAATCGGCCGTCGCGGCCGGTGTCCGGCGAATCGAGGCGGTCACCGGAGAGGAGGCGTTGAAATACTTCAAGAAGGTTGAAACGGAACTGAAAAAATCAGCGGCCCTTTTAAGGGCCAATCCCCTGGAGCTGTCCGAACGGGTCGAAAAAATCCAGAAAAACCAGAAGGATCTGGAAAAGGAGATCGAAACCTTGAAAAGCAGGCTGGCCGCGAAGGACCTGTCCGATCTGTTCAAAAAGGTCAAGGAGGTCAAGGGCATCCGCATTCTGGCCACGGTCGTGGATGCCACCGATGTCAAGACCCTGCGCGACTACGGCGACAAACTGCGGGATAAAATCCAGTCGGGCATCATCCTGATCGGCAGCAAGGCCGGCGACAAGGCCATGCTCCTGTGCCTCGTCACCAAGGACCTGGCCGACAAATACCACGCGGGGAACATCATCAAGGAGATCGCCCCGATCGTCGGGGGCAGCGGCGGCGGGCGGCCTGATATGGCGCAGGCGGGCGGCCCGAAGTCCGAGAAGCTGGCAAAAGCCTTGAAAAAGCTCAAGGAGCTGATCTAAACCCCATCAACTTCAGAGCCAAAGTGAAAAGGGCGGGTGCTGACCCGCCCTTATGTCTCAAAGCGGTTTCGAGGAAACTTTTTTCAAAATCTGCAGCGCAAAATCCTGCGCATCGGCCAGATCGGCCTTGTCCGGGTGTCCGGCTGCGCTCTGCGCCTCTTCGGCCCAGGCCTTGCTTTCCGGTTTTTTCATCAGGAATTCAATAACTTTCGGATCCACCTTCCCCCTGCAGCCGAAGTGCCCGAGCACCTTAGCCCTGGCTGCCAGTCCGATGGCATTTTCAAATGCCTGCTTCGGCAGCTGCCCGCCTCTAAGGGAACCGTGGGTCGAGAAAAAGGCCACCTTCTGATCCGCCTCGAGCGACTTGATGAAGGGTTGCGCGTCGCCGGGCACACTGTGGATCTGAACGGGAAATCCGCAGAAAATCAGATCGTATCCCTTCGTGTTTTTTACATCCCGGATCGGCAGCAATTCCTTGTCCACGGGAAGCGCCTCGAATATCGCCCGTGCAACCTTTTCCGTATTTCCTGTCTGTGTGAAGTATGCGACCAATGCTTTCATCTCTTCCTCCTGTCAAAGAATCGGGTATCTATTCCGGGGCATCAACCTGCCCTTCAGTCAGCTCTGTTCTCGTATCTTATATAGGTGTCGATATCGGGCGTGTAAATCTCGACATGCCGGTCCTCCTTCATCACGACAGGCGTCCTGGCGGGGAGGATGGAGTACCAGATCCCGATCTGACGGCCCTGGTCGTCGACAACGGCACATCCGTACTGCCGGTGACCGACCTGGAGGGCCCGGGTCTGCATCTGCAAAACCAGGTCCCGAAAACGCGCCGGCGTGGGATCGATCCGCTTCCAGAGCGTCGAATCGAGCGTATATTCCCTGTTGAGGCCCAGCATCGCGTTGGGATGCTCTTCCGCACCGCTCACATAGTAGTTGAGCCCGGCGCTGAGCTGAAAAGATTCAAAGGCCGTCCTTGCGTTACCGTCCGGAACGATGGCGCCGTATTTGCCGGAAAGCATGCCGGCACAGCCCAGACAGGAAAAAGCCAGCGCCATAAACATCAACACGTGAAATACCGATAATCTCCGCATATTCATTTCCTCCTCCCTTTCCTGATCAAGGAATATCCGTCATGCCCTCATTTCCTGCCTCTATAGCCAATTCAACGACAATTGACAACATCATTCGGTTTATCCCCCTCTGACGCCCTTCGGTGCCGCGGCCGGCCATGCTATCGATGACCGGCAATCTCCCGCTGCGGGTCGAGATCCCCGGGCAGGAGCGATGAGGGCTTTTCCAGCATGGCCTGCATCAGCACGGCATCCCCCTCGTAGATGTCCGGACGGAACTGAACCTCGCCATGACGATCCGCCCAGGCCGTCAGATAGAGAATATGGACGTCGATCGGCTTTTTCAGTTTCAGGATCTGTCTTTTCCCCTTTCCGATCTCGGCCAGAATTTTCAGGCGGTCCCACTGCAGATCATCCTTCAGCAGGTACTCGGCCAGGGCGATGGGTCTGGCGATGCGAATGCAGCCGTGGCTGAAGGTCCGCCTGGTTCTCTTGAAAAGATGGCGTTCCGGCGTGTCATGAAGGTAAATGTCGAATTTATTGGGAAACATGAATTTCACGCGGCCAAGCGCATTGCCCGGGCCGTAATCCTGCCGGAAATAGTATTTGAGATTATCCTCATTCAGGCGGGACCAGTTGACCTTGGCCGGATTCACCAGCCGCTCCTGGCGCTGCCAGTATTCGATGACCTTTATTTTCTTGCGGTCCAGGTAGGCCGGGTCCTTTTGGACGCTGGGCAGAATCTCCTTGACGGCTATGGACTGGGGAATGTTCCAGTAGGGATTCAGCTCGATATAAGTCATTTTACCGCTGAAAACCGCTGTTCGCTGGTTCTGCTTTCCCACCACGATGGGCATGTTCATGACGACCCGGCCGGCTTCCAGAACTTCCAGGTTAAAATCTGCAATGTTCACGAGAATATGACGATGCCCGTTGTCTTCGGGAAGCCAGCGCAGCCGCTCCATATTGATGGAAATCTGGCTGATCCGCGTTTCCACGGGAACATTCAGCTCTTTCAGGGTTGACGTGTTGATGAGCCCGTCGGCCTTCAGTCCCTGTCTCTTCTGGAATTTCTGAAGCGCCTTTTTCAGGGATTCGTCATGGGAACGGGGATGGGAATGCTCAGCCTTTTCAAGGTCTCCGGACAATTCAAGACGCTTTTGCAACAGGGAAAAGTACCTGCCATAGTCCTTCCTGTTTTTCAAAGTTCGGGGATGGGGAATGACGGGCCATCCGCCTTCTCCCGATAATTGCATATATGCCGAAAGGTTTTTTTTCAGATTTTCGTAAAGGGGATCCTGCGGGGTCAGACGCTGCAAAGCATCTTCGACATGGCCGGATTCGATGGCTTCGGCGACAATATCGAGAAGAGAGGCATCTTTCTGATAGGCAAGCCATTCCGGATAAAGCTTTTCCGGATCGACACGTCCGTTCAACAGATGGTGCCCGTACAGGACAAAGGCATCCGTCAGCAGAAGCTCAAGGTCGATCCGTCGGGGCAGGGGGAATCTCTCTTTCCTTGCGATGCTGTTCTGCCACTCCGAAACCAGCGAAGCAGTGTGATCGAGGTGGTAATCCGAAGGTTTCAGACCTTCGCGATCGGCCATGCGGACCGCCCGCAGAAAGGATTCGACATGGGGCAGGGGACCCTCGTCACCGATCCAGGCAGGCTGAAAATGCCTGTCGCGGTAAAGTTCCAGAAGCGCCGAGGGTGCGTAAACGAAACTCTTTCCGCAGGACATCCGGGAATCGGCTTCCGCCGCATCAAACCGCTTCTCGATCTGTGCCGTGAGGGGGGCCAGCGTACTTTTCGCCATTAAAACCCCGGCAAAGAGAAACAGGGAGATCACAACACCGATCCCCGCAACGGTGAGGAACCTGCGATTCAATGTCCGCATGGAAGGCTTTTTGTCCTGAGAATGATTTGGAAAACGGTGTTTATCTGCCATAAACTGAATTGAAAAAGCAATCATTTTCACAAATGCCGGCGTCTTAGAGGTCCATGACATTGAATTTGCTGATATTCTGATATTTTCACCCTTCCGGGCCTTGACAAACGGGCATGAGAGGAATAAATAAGCCACTCTAAACAACAGATGTAAAATAGAATTTTCAAGAAAGGACTGATCACTTTATGCCCGCATCATTCATGAGCGCCATTACGCCGATATTGAGCGGAATGGAACTAATCAAGGTCCCCGTCAAAGCCACCGACACCCTTGTCGAGCTCGGCGACCAGTTAATCTCCTATGAAATCGAAATGATGAAAAACTTTAGCGACGCGGGATGGAACACCACGCACCATTTCCTGCCGTGGGGCGGTCCATTTTCGCAAAATACCGTTTCCAAATTCCTGGACCTCTGCCAGGAAGGTTCGGACAGATTGCTGAAACATACGAAAGACAGCATTACCGAACATTTTGACCGTTTTCACCAGGAGCGTCAGGGCGAACTCGAATTCATCAGGCTCTTCACGGAGGAGCAGCCCTGCCAGGACTGGACGATCCGGAACGAATCCCGGAACTTGCTGCTCGATCTGCCGAGCCTCAGGCTGATCGACATCTCTGCCAAGGCCCCGCATCAGGTTCAGAACTATACCGTCGTTTTTGCCCCCCGCGCCGGGCACCACTCCAACATTGCGGAGCAGACGGCAATCTATATGCGGGACCACGGCCTGACCCGGATGGCGGTGGTGGAGCAAAAATGCGCCGAAGACATTCCTCTTTTCGTCGATGGGAAGAGGCACCATGAGGATTTTGAAAACCAGATCGAACAGTACCGGCAGGTCCTGGAGCATGTCAGAGAACTGACCGGCCGTCCCGCCCACCTGGTGGCAATCTGCCAGCCCGGACCGCTCCTGATGATGACCCTCATCCTGCATCCGGAGCTGGGAAAGACCTTCGGCTCAGCGGGATCGCCCATGCACACGGAGGCCGAACACGGCTACCTGACCGATTTTGCCAGGGTCATGGGAGCGGATTACATCGACAAACTGATCTCCCTGTTTTGCCACACCGTCTCGGACGAGCATGTCGGCGTGGGCAGGAAATGCTTCGACGGCCGCATTCACGTTCTCGGATTCTACCTGCTGGGCATGGACCAGCACCTTGCCAATTTCAACAACCTGCTGTCGGATTTGAGGCACGGCAACCAGGAGGCCGCCGCGCGTCAGAAGGTCTTTTACCAGTGGTATAATTACGTCCTTCATTTTCCCGTCAGCTTCATCCGGGACACCTACAAAAAGATCTTCATCGGCAACGAACTGATCCGGGGAACCCTGGAAATCGGCGGAAGAAAAATCGGCATCAAGGACTATCCCGCCTCTGTTCCGATCTGGGCGCTGGGCGGGACTGTGGACCAGATTTGCCCGCCCGGGCAGGCCACCGGTCACATGGACCTGCTTGATTCCGTGGCGCCGGAAGACAAACTGGCCATGACCTGCGAAGGCGGGCACATGGCCCTTTTCCGCTCAAAAAAGATTCTGAAAAAACATTACAGCCGGATCGTGGCATTTCTCCTTGAAAAAAGCGACAAGCGGAAGCGCGGATGATCTTCTGACGGGACAAAAACAATTGAATATCCGATATGATCGTGCTATTCAGGGATCGTGGCGAAAGGGCTCCCGAGGATACAGACCCGTAAACCGCGGAATCCGGAAATGACGAGACAGGCAGGAAACGAGGCATGAACACATTCAAGGCCGCGACTTACAATGTGAACTCCATCCGCTCGCGCCTTCACATCATCATCCCCTGGCTCAAGGAAAACCGACCCGACGTTCTGTGCATGCAGGAAACCAAGGTCAATGACGCCCGGTTCCCCGCCGCTGAATTCGAGGACGTTGGTTACCACGTCGTCTTCAAGGGAGAAAAACAGTACAACGGTGTTGCCGTGGCCTCGCTGCGGAAGCCGGAACGGGTTTCCTTCGGCCTGAGCGACGGGGAAGGTCCGGATGACGCAGACCGTCTGATCCTGGTCGATCTGTCGGGAATCACACTGCTGAACAGCTACGTCCCGCAGGGCCGAGACCGGGAACTGCCGCAATTCGCCTATAAGCTTCAGTGGTTCAGCCGCTTCCGGAATTTTCTGGAGAAGCATGGTTCTCCAGACAGGCCGCTGATGTGGCTCGGCGACCTGAACGTCGCTCCGGAAGACATTGATGTCCACGACCCGAACCGGTTGCTCGGGCATGTCTGCTTCACGCCGGAGGTGTGGGAGGCGTTTGCAGGCGTCAAATCCTGGGGGCTGACGGACATCTTTCGCAAGCATCACCCCGGGGAGGCGAAAAATTACACCTTTTTCGATTACCGGGTGCCGAACTCGGTAAAGCGCGGACTGGGATGGCGCATCGACCACATCCTGGCCACGGCGCCGCTGGCTGAAAAATCCATCGGCTGCCGCATCGACATGCAGCCCCGGAACTCGGAAAAGCCATCCGACCACACCATTCTGGTCGCCGAGTTCAGGCCGTGAGCCCCCATATGGACGAGATTGCCGAAACCATTCGGAAAAACAATGAGATTGCCGAAAAATTTTACGCAATCGAGCAATCCCTGGCCTCATTCACCGACGCAGGGGACCTGTTCGAAAAACTGGTGCCCCGGCTACGCGTCGAATTTTCAATCCCCTTCGTCTGGATATCCATCATCCGGCGGCCGGAAACGAGCCATCTGATCCGGTTGCTGGAATCATCCGCCCTGCTGAAGGATCACCTGAACCTCATCGACGAGGCGGTATTCCTCGGTCTGGCTGCCGATGTGAAACCGGTCCTGGCAAACCGAGACCTGCGGCCCTTTTACCGGCTTTTCCCAAAAGAAAAGAAATATTTCATCAAATCCATTGCCGTGGTCCCGATCGCGCTGAACGGGCGCATCATCGGCAGCATCAATCACGGGGATGCGTCCCACACGCGCTACGAACCGGACCTTGACACGAGCCTGCTCGAGCGGCTCTCCGGATCCCTGTCCTCCTGCCTTTCAAGGCTCATACCCCCCGACCCGGCCGATGCGGGCTGCTGATCCCGGAGAAGGCTGAATGCAGCACAACTACCCCCGCAGCGCCCCGAAACGAAGGCATCAGAAGGTTCACAGGCACCATGATCTTCCCCGCATGAGGGCGGATGCGGAACCGATCCTGAAAGGTGTTTTCGCAAGGATCGGGAAGCCCGCTGATGCGCCATTTGTTCCCGACCCCTTTCAGATCGAGGCCCTGCGGACGATTCAGGAAGCGGACTGCCTGGTCGTGGCCCCGACAGGGTCCGGAAAAACCTGGATCGCGCAGGAGGCGATCCGGTCCTTTTTCGGCAGAGGCGGGCGATGCTGGTACGCCTCTCCCCTCAAGGCCCTCTCCAACGCCAAGTGGGTCGAATTCCGGCATGTCTTCGGAGACGGCGAGGTCGGCATTCTGACGGGCGACACCAAGGAGAACGCCGATGCCCCGATCATCGTCGGCACCACGGAAATCCTGAGAAATCAGCTCTACGATGTGATGCACCGCGGCGAAAACATGGAGTGCGACCTGGTGATCCTGGATGAAGCCCATTTCCTGGGGGACCCGGACCGGGGCGTCGTCTGGGAGGAAATCCTGATCTATCTGCCGGTCCGCATCAATGTTCTGCTTCTGTCGGCGACCATCGGCAACGCCGCGGAGATTGCAGGCTGGCTGCGTTCGATCCGCGGGAAAACCTGCGCCGTCATCCGGGAGGAAAAAAGGCCTGTCCCCCTTTATCCGCTGTTTTTGCACCCTTCCGGCCGGATCATGCCCTGCCTGGAGAAAAACAGGATCTACGGGCGGATCACGCAGTTTCAGGAAGACAAAACCCAAAACCGGCAGCGCCGCGGAGCGCCACCCCATTTCGGAGACATCGTCCGCGTGCTCGACCGGTTCCGGCTCCTGCCGGCCATTTTTTTCCTCAAATCGCGATCCGAATGCGATACCGCCCTCAAGACCTGCCTCGGCGGTTCCGGCCGGGACGAAGACGACGCCTTCGGCTACGACCTGGAAGAAGTCCTCAGCCGCTCCCCCTACCTGGAAAACCACAGGCAGCTCCACCATCTTCGGCAAGCCCGGGTCGCCGCCCACCACGGCGGACAGCTCCCGGCCTGGAAATTTCTCGTGGAAACGATGATGAAAAAGGGGCACCTGGACGCCATCTTCGCCACCTCCACCGTCGCCGCGGGCGTCAACTTTCCCGCCCGCACGATCGTCCTGTTCAATTCAGACCAGTTCAACGGACATGAATTCAGCCCCCTGCGGGGAACGGAATTTCACCAGATGACCGGGCGGGCCGGGCGGCGCGGCCAGGACCGCATCGGCTTTCTCATGATCGTACCGGGCCGCTTCATGGATATTGCCCATATCCGGAAACTCCTGTTCCTGGAGCCGGAAGACATCTTCAGCCGGATCCGCAACGATTTTTCCATGATTCTGAACCTCCTGCTGTCGCAGACCCCGGACGACATCCGGGATATCTTCGCGAAATCCCTGGCGAGCTACCAGCGGAAGCAGCGGGGAACCTCGCTTGCACTCGGGAAAAAGGGCTCGGATCTGTGGGATAATTTTCTCATCCATCTGGATTTCCTGAGAGCGGAGGGGTTTGTGGACGAAAGCGACCGCCTGACCGACACGGGACTCTGGGCATCGAAGCTGAGGCTGGACCAGCCCCTTCTCATTGCCGAATGCCTGCGGCGCGACGCCTTCCCGCGGCGGGATGAAAGGCTGCTGGCGGCCGTGGTAGCGCCTTTCGTCTATGACGGAGACCAGGAAAGCCGGGTCGATCTCAAGAAAATGCCGAGGAAGCTGGGGCTCGCATGCCGCCGGGTCGTTTCAACGCTGTCTCCCCTGTCGAAGCGGATGGAGGAGGCCGGCTTTTCCGTCTCCGACCGCTACCTGTGGACCAGCATGGTCATGTATGAATGGGCGAAGGGCGGCGACTGGGACGAGATCGTGCAGCGTGCCGGCATCGTCGACGGCGACATGGCCATGCTGGTTCTCAGGACAGCCGACAACCTGCGCCAGCTCACCTCCCTGAAAGAAACGCATCCGGACATCGCGGAGCTTGCGATGAAAGCCCGGGAAACCATTTTGCGGGAGCCGGTGATTTTCGAATGAGCGCATATTTTGCTCAATTGCTTCTTGACATCTGCACGCGGCAAAAGGATATAAGCCGTCTTCCACGCTGACCAGCCCTTCTGTCTCGATTGCGTCCCCATCGTCTAGTGGCCTAGGACACGGGCCTTTCACGCCTGTAACCGGGGTTCGACTCCCCGTGGGGACGCCAATTATAAACCAACTGGTTATGTCATCTTACCGGTACAGCTGTTTTTTCAAACGGAGGCCCGAAAAATGTATTCGAGACTGATTTTCTTATTATGCATTATGGTTTTAACAATCATTTTTGCGCCCGCCACTGCAAGGTCGGAGGCATGGGTGTTGTGGTCAAAAAACGAATTGCTTTCTTTTGAAAAAGGTGGCGTCCCGAAAGAAAGCAGAAACTGGGAAATCATAAATGCCTTTCCTGCATATAAACAATGCACACAGGGACTGGAGCAAACATGGAAACAAAGAAAAATCGTCTGGAGCAATCCCGAGGCAAAGGCTGTTGAAAAAGTAGATGCAAGAAAACCGGACTTATTGATTATTCATTTTAAGGGCAGTGATGATAAGACTGCCGGGACAAGGCGAACCGATACTTTAATGTGTCTTCCCTCACCATTGGATCCAAGGGAATCAAAGTAGGGCGAATCTGACAAAAAAGCAGGGCCATTTCCGACCCTGCTTTTTCCCTCCCGCATTAAGAAAAGGCGTTTAATGTCAGATCAGATGCCTCTGCAAAGTTGTGTATGTGTAGAAGTCGGGGTCAACGAAACTTGCCCCGATCCGGACTTCCTCCTCCAATATAGATGACCGCCTGGGTTGGCATTTCAAATGGACAGGCCAGGGACAATCTTCCAAAGAGAAGATGACCCTGATCTCCCGGGGATTCCCGTCGCTCTGAAATTCAATCTTCGTCCCCTTCGGAACGGTTACCTGAATCCCGCTGAAGGAGATGTCGAGGATATTGCACCTTTCAAAATCCTTCCGTTGCCATCGCGGGTCGCCAATGAAGGCCGGAATACGGACCTTCTTCCGTTCCATACAGCGGCGGCCCTGATGGAGGCCCTTACACTCCCCGTTTTCCCTGAGATAATGCTGGACGATGGATTCAACCATTGTTGAGATGCTCTGATCGCCCTCCCTTGCGATCTTCTCCAAAGCGTTGGCAGTTTCTGAAGTGGTTTGAAAGCAGACGGTGATGTCCTTCGCCATGTCGTTTGCCCCCGAGAATCTATAGAATATTCACTTTTCTGTGCTCCGGCAAAAAAGTTGAACCCATGATGAGAAATGACTTGAAAAAGAATCGGTAATACTATTCGCGTGTTACATAAAGCACAAACAATGCCAATCCGGCATATACTTGAAATCACAAAGTTTGTGATTTGCATGGAGATATGAAAAAACAAACCTGTAAAGAATTCCGACACTGATTTATTGGCAAAATGGCTCTCATTTTATTATGTTACAGGGATGACAAACCATCCTGACAATCATGACATAAGACAATTATGCAAAAAATACAAATACTTGAAATTTATGGCATGATTGTTTAACAATTATCATACAAGAAGTTTTATGATTTAAGGCGTTTTCAAAGTTGTAAAGGATTCCGACAATGCCAATGGAAGGGGCCTTTCCCGGATATTGGCGTTTTTCTTTTTAACCCGCTGAAAGACCCTACTATATTCCTTAATCAGAATATCAAAGCCCCTCATACACGGGGGATAATACGAGGGGCCGGCAGAGAGAGTCACTGACTCCGCCCTTGCTTTTTTTGAGAAACAAAATAAATCACGATGGCAATTTAACCGGAAAAGCCCTTTTTTTTCATCTGGCATGGGGGCTTTTTCAAATGACTTTGTAACATACTGAAATCAGAAAGGCTGTTTTTTTCGATGGCCGCCCACCCTTGTAAATGATCAGCAATGAAATTTGTTTATTGACTTTTTAGAGATTTCGGCACAAAAAAAGGATCATATGCAAACAGGGCGTCCTCAAAAGGCAAACAACCAATCAGTACCTTTTTTATAAGGGTGATGCCATGAAGAGATGATTGAAACCCCGTTTCTCAAAAAGAGAGCGGGGTTTTGCATTGAAAAAAAGATGAGGAGGTAGCGCCATGATAAGAGGCACTGTAACAAGCCAGGGTGTTTATGCTGACGGAAAGGATATGTGTCAAATAATCATCTCCAGGGAAACATCGGCATCACTTCCTCACCAGCATGGAGAGAAGAAAAAGATCTATCTAAATATTGGAAATGAAACATATAAAGCTGGTGTCCATGAAACTGGGAAAGGTGATGTATGGCTGTCATCGGTGCTGTATAAAGAGGGTCTGAAAAGAGAGAAGAAAAGACTGGTTGATGCGCTTGCTGAAATCCATATTTTCAAGGGAGACAAAATCATACTTTACCCTGAAGAGAGAGATTCTTTTATCCTTGAGATATTGGAAAAATAGATAAAAATCTTATTGACATACAGGGCTGTTCTGTATAGCTAAGCGCGGGATAAAAAAAGACACTGGAGGTTTGATATGAAATGCGCCGCAAGGCTGATCGCAATTGGATTTGCAGGTTTGGCAATACTGATCAGCGCCTGTTCCGAGGAAAAGGATTACGCTAGAAATTTTGACACACCCAATGTTGCCCCTGTGTGCTTCTACGATGTCGTGACATACGACAAGGGCGTATTTACGGGGATCGGTTGGGCTGCCGATAAAGAGGACGGGGCGCCCCTCAAGAAGATCATTGTTTATGTTGACGGAAAAGCGGTTGGTGAAGCGAAATATTACACCGACAGGTCGGACGTGTCCGTTATGTATAAAAACGAGCGCTGGCTGAAATCGGGGTGGCGGGTAGTGGAAAAGATACCCCTGGAAAAGGGTCTTCACAGTTCAATGGCGCTTGCCTATGATAAAAACGAGGCATTGAAGGTTGCCGCAAAAGATTTCAAGGTTGAATGAGCGCCTTCCATCGACGCGGAAGGCTGCTCGCGAAGGCGGCCTGAATTTCCGGACCATTTCATTAAAAACGGCTCTGAACGGCAAGGTGGAAAACGACGTCCGGCGAGGTCTTGATGACGATGTCCTCGCCGATCCCGATGTCGATCGTTGTCCGTTCGGAAAGCGCGAACGTGCCTCCGATCACCAGTTGCGCCGAGCTGCTGCTGAGCTCCACCAGATCGCTGTCCCTGAAGAAAGGCGTGTGCGCGTTGACCTGCATCTTCAGCGCGAACCGGTCGAGGGGCCGCCAGCCGATCCCGATGGTGCCGAATTCCACCAGGTTCCGCTGCTGATCTTCCAGAATTTTTCCATCACTCATCCCCAGGACGCCGGCTGCCCCGAAGAGCGTCCAACGACCCCATCCGGTCTGATATGCCTGGCTTGCGGACAGCCACAAAGCCAAGTCCGTACCGCCGCTTCCGTACAGTTGGTCCGAGTCCCCCGTCGGCAGTTTCAGCCCGGCCCGCAAGGCCAGCGCCGCCGGGCTTTCGCTTGAATTCCGGTAAAGCTGATATGCCGCCGTCAGGCGAATGTCCCCCAGGCCGGAACCGGAGCTGTCGACATGAATCCGTTCCGCTCCGTCACGCTCGTATCGGTAGAGCAGCCGATTCCTGGGGCCCTGCTTGCGGTCCCCCTGGGAAAAGCCGAATGCGTCATGGTAGTTTTCAATGAATGCATCGAGGAAGCCGCCGCCCTGCACGACATAGGGTATTTCAACGCCCATCTCGAAATCCCGAGCAACCCCGTACCGCCCCACCACCGTCGTTCGATAGGTCTCGCCGTCGATGGTGATCTTTTCCCCAGACGCGGAATCCTCCACACAGGTATTGGCCAGATCGAAGACGACCTTGAAATCCCTGCCGCCCGGCGGCGTCAATTGCGCCTGCCCGGGGAACGGCAGGCCGTAAATCTGAATGAAGGGGCTCTGGTTCTGGGTGTTGAAAGGCAGGATTTCGAATGCATGAAGGGACCCGGGACAGGCAAGGATGAGAAACGACAGGATCAGCGCAAACCGCTTTTTCACGCTGTTTCCCATTCCCCGTTCAATCTTTTCCGTCCCGCCGGTGCAGACCTTCATCATTGCAGGCGCTCGGCCGCCATGAATAAATCGCCGGCGTGCCGATCGAAATAAGGTGAAACAGACGCGCGGCACGAAGGGAGGTAGTAGGATTCCACGCTGTTGGCATAGGGATTCGACGCGTCCCAAAGAATCCACGGGCCGCCGCTCGTGCCCTCGACCAGTCCGGAGCCGACGACCAGCCTGCACGGGGCTCCTGCCGAACATTCCTCCCCGCCATATGCGGAACGGTTCATGATCAGGGTCATGCTGTCGCCGACAGGCTCGCCGGGATACCCCCACTGGTCCCATGTCTGCCCATCCGTGGCATAGTCATATGAAAAGCCGACCCAGCCGACCTGATCCCCGAGCCGGTTTGTTCAGTAAAATGATGGCGTAATCGGCGGGCACGAATTCATTGTTGAACCATCCCGAATAAACCAGAACCTGCGAAGCGGAAAAGCGGCCGTAGGGTTCCCAATTGCTCCCGCTGTTGAATCCGGGCACAAACATGAAATTGCCGTGCCAGACGGCGCCGGAGGACACGCAGTGGGCGGCGGTCAGGACCATGCGCCTGCCGACCAGGGCCGCGCTGCACATATAGACGTCCTCATTTGCTACGAAAAAAAGAGCGCCCATCGTTCTTTCCGGATAATATTCGTGTCCCCTTGTGGAATAGAGTCTTGTAGCTCGACGGCGGGCAACTGAAGTCAGCCCCCGATTTCCACGATGGACTCGCCCCGGATGATACCGATCCGTAGCTTGCCGATTTTGTTTCCCCTCCGGCGTCCGGATTGTAAGGCGCGAATCGCTTTCCGATGCCCTCCGGGACCTGCCGCGTCATTTTTCCCAACGCCGACAGGCCGGCTTTCAGGTCAACGGGCTTCTTCAGATCCCTGGAATTTTTCATCGCCCGCGACATCCGCTCTTTCGTCCAGTACTCCGATAGGGGTTCTTCCTGATCCAATCCGGAGACGATCCCGGTCAGGGTTCCGGAAGACAGGATGGTTCCGAAACTGTCCGAAGGCTGGGCAGACCCGCCACCTCCGCCGTCATCACCGCCTCCGCCGCAACCGATGAGCAGTGAGATCACGACGACGAACAACGAGACAAAGCTTCGCGTGATTGTTTCAAAATATCTCGATTTTTTTATAGCCATTTCAATATTCGGGCTCTTTTAATCTCAAACCAAAACCCCGCTCTCTCATATCAAGCGGGATTTTTCAGAGATCGAACCATTACCAGCCATTCCGTATAATGTACGGGTGTTATTCAGAATCTGATCGCTCCGTCCATATCTGCTTTTTCAAAATATATGTCAATCAATTCCACTGACATGCGGATTGACTGTAACACGCGCATCCTTTAAACGCCTGGAGATAAAAAACCGGGCGGCGCGGAGGCCGCCCGTCGGACTTGTCGCCCACCGCTCACGTGCATCGCTTAAAAATGGAAACCCAGACCGGCGCTTACTACAAAATAGCCGATATTGTCCAAATCACCGAACCCGGCGGTGTAAGCACCCTCTACATTGAATGAAAGGTTGGGGTTTATGAAGAAATCGATGCCGAATCCGATCTTACCACAGGCTTCCGTTTGGTCCTCTTTTGCTGACTCAGGAAAGTAGCCAGCGGCACTGACTTGGGCATCCATCGATGCATTCATAATGCCTAAGCCGGCCGTAAAGTAGGGTCTGACATTTCCCGGGAATGGGTATACTTTGGCTGCCAGCACAGCCGTCCATACGTCAATGTCTGCATCGATACTGACTGGCGGATAACCCCACCTGGAAGTTTCGTTGTAATTGAAGCCCGGCAGATACTCAAAAGCGACTTCAAGGGCGATTACCGGATTGAATTTGTAGCCAATCTTTGCGTTTATACCCCATGTATTGTCAAATTCCGGATCGTAGCCATAACCGCGAAGGTCATTTAGTTCATCCGTGTCGAAATTTTGTATGGCGTATGAACCCCCGATGCCGATGTATGGCCCTCTGTCTACCGCCGCATGCGCTGAACCGACAAAGATGAATACCGCAATGATGCAACCGATGATTGAAAGTCTTTTCATAAAATCCATCTCCTTTCCTGATTGATTGTTATGGAACATCCGTGACTTACCACCAATCATGTTGGTGTGTGCTTTGTTATGTGGAGTAGGATTTTGGGATGGGACTTACATTGCGGGGATATTGTTACCGCTATTCGTCTGAAATGTCAATCCTGCTTGTCAAGGTGTTGGTAAAAAAATGTTAAACGTTGCCGATGTGTCCTGTTTCATTCCATGAAATCAAAAAACGGGCGACGCTCAGGTCGCCCGCCGGACTTTCCCTATCCCGCTCATGCACTCATTAATGAAACCCCAGGCCGATGCTTACCGTAAAATAGCCGATATCGTCCAAATCATTGAACCCGGCAGTGTAAGCTCCTTCCACATTGAATGACAGGCTCGGGTTGATAAAGAAATCCACGCCGAATCCGATTTTGCCGCAGGGATTTGCATCGTATTCCTTTGCCGACTCAGGGTAATATCCCGCGGCGCTGACCGTTGCATCCATCGATGCATTCATAATGCCCAATCCGGCCGTGAAGTAGGGCCTGACATTTCCCGGGAAAGGGTATACTTTGGCTGCAAGCACAATTGTCCACACGTCAAGGTCTGCATCGATACTGACTGGGGGATTACCCCACCTGGAAGTTTCGCTGTAATTGAATCCCGGCAGATACTCGAAAGCGACTTCAAGGGCGATTACCGGATTGAATTGATAGCCTAACCTTGCGTTTACACCCCATGTGTTGTCGAATTCCGGGTCGAATCCGTAAAAGCGAAGGGCGTCCAGCTCATCGTTATTAAAATTCTGAATGGCGTACGAACCTCCGATTCCGAAGTATGGCCCTATGCCGACCGCCGCGTGCGCCGAACCGACAAAGATGAATACCGCAACGAGGCATCCGATGACCGAAAGTCTTTTCATCATCCATCTCCTTCCCTGTTTGATTGTTATGGAACATCCTCGACTTGCCCTTCATCTTCTTCATACTTCATTTTGGCGAAGGCTGTCAATACGGGCCGCAGGCCGCTTCTCGCGCCGGGAGCGCAAAGTCAGGCCGGCATGAGATTGTTTTTCCGGTTGTAGTGGGCGTACAGGAACAGGTCGACGAGGATCATGGCCATGTTGAGGCCGTACAGGAGGATGATCCAGTCCAGGGAGTAGAGGATCTTGTGGACGATCCCGCTGGCGTAGCCGAGGCAGATAACGCCCATGAACAGGGGGCTCTTGCCCTCGACCCGCTTGACGCGGATGGATTTGACGATGGAGATGGGCCAACTGACGCCGAAGCAGATCAGCATAATGCCTTCAAAAGGGCTCATGGATGCACTTCCTTGGGGTGGAGTTGATTTTTTGAAAGATACCAGCGGGGAGGGGCAGTCTGTCCCGTCTGCCTTATTCCGGGGTTGCGGGCCAGGGGGTCCCGTCCCGCACGGGAACGGCCTCGTCCTCTTTCCTTTCCCGGATGTCCCGGCGCCAGGGATTGTTGAAAGACCGGCAGCCGCCGCCGGCCTGCAGCTCCCTGCGGTAGAAATCCGCCAGCCGGTTTGAGGGCGCCATCAGGCGGCAGGCATAGCGGGTCCCCGTCCATTCCAGCTCCGGACAGATCCGCTCCCGGTCGTCGGGATGCAGGGCCACTCCGAAGGTGCAGGTGTTGCGGATGCAGCAGTAGCCGCAGCCCACACAGGGCACTTTGACAACATCTTCCCGGATCATGGGGGCGAACCTTCTACAGAACTATAGAAGCACCTGCAAACCCTTGTCACGGAGATAGGCCTTCACCTGCCGGATGCTGAAGGTGCGGAAATGAAAGACCGACGCGGCCAGCAGCACGCCGGCGCCGCCCTTGACGACCCCCTCGTAAAAATGCTCCAGGGTCCCGGCGCCGCCGGAGGCGACCACCGGCACCTTCACGGCATCGGCCACCGCACGGGTGAAGGGCAGGTCGTAGCCGGCCAGGGTGCCGTCGCCGTCCATGCTCGTCGGCAGGATCACGCCGGCGCCCAGCTCCTGGCATTGCCCGGCCCAGGCAATGGCATCCTTTCCCACCGGCTGCGTGCCCCCGGACACGACCAGCTCGAACCCGGAGGGCATGGCGGCGTTTCGCCTGGCATCGATGGCCACGGTCACCCGCTCGGAACCGAATTTCTGCGCCGCCTGCCGGACCAGTTCGGGATTCGCGACCGCCGCGCTGTTCATGGACACCTTCGCCGCGCCGGCGGCAAGCACCATTTCAATGTCCTCCACGCTGTTGATGCCCCCGCCCACGGTCAGCGGAATGTCGATGACGGCGGCCACCTGGCGCACCCATTCGAGGCGCGTCTTGCGGTTTTCCAGCGTCGCGGCGATATCCAGCATGGCCAGCTCGTCGGCCCCCTCCTTCTGGTAGAAGGCCGCGTTCTCAACCGGATCGCCTGCATCCTTGATGTCCACGAAATGGACGCCCTTTACCACCCGTCCGTTCTTCATATCCAGGCAAGGCATGATCTTGATGATGCTCATATCCGTTTTCCTCCTTTGATGTATCGGTTGTTTACTGGTAGCTGTGCAGGCCGGGCAGATAGTTCACGCCCAGGTAGGTGATCAGCACGGAAACGAACCCGACGATGGCCATGACGGCCATGCGCTTCCCCCGCCAGCCCCGGACGTAGCGGGAATGCAGCATGATTGCATAGACCAGCCAGGTGATCAGCGACCAGGTTTCCTTGGGGTCCCAGCTCCAGTATGACCCCCAGGCATAATGCGCCCAGATCGAGCCGGTCATGATCCCGAGGGTGAGAAAGATAAAGCCCAGCACCGTGCTCTGGTAGATGAGCTCGTCCAGCGAGTCCGCTGCCGGAATGAGCCTCAGGAATCGCGGCCTGTTTTCGGCGGGGTTCCCTTCACGGGCTTTCAGAAGGACCATCAGCCCCAGGGCAAAGGCCACGGTGAAAGCGGCATAGCCGAGAAAGCAGGTCAGCACGTGGGTCGTCAGCCAGTTGCTCTGCAGTGCCGGGATCAGCGGCTGGATCCGGCTGTTGATTCCGGGGGACAGCGAAGCGAAAGCCATGCACAAAAAGGCAACGGGGACGACGAAAGCGCCGAGGCTTCGATTTTTCGTGCGCCATTCGATGGTAAGATAGAGCGCCATCGTCGCCCAGGCAAAGAAGATCAGGGATTCGTAAAGGTTGGTCAGGGGCGCGTGGCCGATGCCCATCCGGTAGGAGGCGACCCATCGCAGGATCAAAGCGCCCGTCTGGGCAAGAAGGCCGGTCGCTGCAATGATCGTGGCGATCCGCCCCCAGAGCTCCCGGCCGCTGACCATTCGGACCAGATAGAATGCAAAGGCGGCAAAATAGATGAAGGTGACCCAGCTCAGGATGACCGTGTTGATCATGAAACCGACTCCTTGTGCAATTTAACCTCGCCCAACAGCTTCCGGACTTCACGGTCCAGGCCGACCTCGTCCCGATTGCACCTGCCGGCGATGCGGACGTATGTCCTGTCCCCTTTCCTGTCCAGCCGGACCCAGACCTGCCGGTGCGAACCGAAAAAGACGACCATGAAGCCGATCACCATGAGCAGGGCGCCGACGGCCACGACCGGGACACCCGGGTCCTGCGCGACCTGAAGACCCGTGTAATACCGGCTGCCCGCCTGGCCCAGGGAAAAGACATAGGGGGCGAAGAGTTCCGGGTTGAAGAGGGGAACCTGCTCAAGCAGGCCGGGGTTGGCCTGCCTGATCTGCTCGATGGCCTGGAATACCCAGAGCTGGACATTGCCTGCATCCGACTGAATGCTCAGCTTCACCGCCGGCCCCATGCCCATGAGATCCTCCTCGACCCGGATCATCCGGGCTTTCGCCTTTTTTCCGGGGAGGTCGAACTCCATGCCGATGGCCACCTTCACATCACTGATCTTCTTGCCCCCCTCCGTCACCACCAGGACCGGATCGCCGGAGGGGACCGTGCCGTAATTCGCCTGGTAGAAGCGCATTCCGGCAAAGGCGACCGGATGATTGACCAGCACCGGCGATGCCTGCACGACCCGGCCGTCCCTGAGAAAGCTGAGATCGGAGCGGTAGGTTTTCGGCATCCCGTTTTCATAGAAGTCGATGAAGAACTTATCGCAGCGGACGGCGAAATCCAGGTTTTTCATGCCGCGGCCCCCTTTGAGCGCCACGACGTCCGTTGCTTCTCCTTCCGGGATGTCCACGGACCCCTCGAAACCGAACAGAAACCCGATAATGACGCCGGCCATCATGATGAGAACGCTGGCATGGATGATGTAGACCCCGAAATGAGAATAAGCGCCCTTTTCCCCGTAGAGGCAGGACCGTTCGCCCGCATCGCGGCGAAGGACTCCCCTGAAACGCTTCTTCAGCAGGTTTTCCAGGGCCACTGATGCGGCAGATAAAGGGGCATCCACCAGAACGGTCCGATCGGTCGGCATCTTTTCAAAAATGTCCTCCCGGTCCGGTTCCGGCTTCTTTCGAAAACGGCTCCAGGCCGTGGGAAAGCGGTTGGCGGAACAGACGATCAGGTTCACGGCGAGGAGCGCCATGAGAATCATGAACCAGGCGGAATGAAAGATGTTGAAGAGCTGCAGGGATCGCATGAAATCGACGACCCCGGGGCTCAGGCGGCCGATCAGAGGCCCTGCCGCGCCCTGCTGCGGAATGAGGGTGCCGAGGATGGAGGCAATGGAGATGAGGACCAGAAGAACGATGGCCAGTTTCACGGACGTGAAAAAAGACCAGACCGGATTTTTTTTCGGCAAAACGGCGAACCTCTTCAATTTGTGATGGATCAGGCTAATACCATCGAAGGGGAACGAAATCAACGGTGAAAACAGAGGTCCCCGCCGCCTGCGCCCGCTAATAGAAGAACGCGGCCCAGAAGATCAGCGCGGTGAGGAACAGGCCGAACAGCAGGCTCGCCAGGCCGAAAAGCGACGCGAAGAACTGGGTCAGCAGGCCGGGGCCCTTCCCGTTTCATGGCATCCAGCCGGCCTTCGGCAACCAGGCGCTCGTACTCCAGGGGGCGCTCATGCTGAAGCGCCTCGACCGTGTATCGTCCCGTGAAAATGTTCGGTTCCAGCGGGAACTTGTTCGGCACGAGGTGATTGTTGAAAAAATGCACCGTGAAGATAAAGACCGCCGCCAGAAAAGCCTCCTCCGAGTGCACCACCGTGGCCACGTTCAGCAGCCAGCCCGGGAAAATATAGGAGGACGCCTCCGGAAACCAGAGCATCAGCCCGGAACCGCCGATGGCCGTCATTCCCCAGAAGACAGCCAGGAAGTCGAACTTCTCCCAGTAGGTCCAGCGGTCGAACTTCGGCATGTCGCCGCGATTGAAGAACCAGCGGAACATCCCTTTGATATCCTGCAGGTCTTTCAGGTTCGGGCAGAGCGAATCCGGACCCAGCAGACGGCCGATCCAGCCCTTCGCCTTCCAGCCGGGGAAGAGGAAGCGAATGGACAGCCACAGCGTGTACAGGAACAGGGCAATCAGGACGGCCGCGGCCGCGCGGTGATAAAAGCCCGCCTGGGCAGCCCCGCCCCAGAAATTGATCATGATTTTCGCCCAGGCCGTATAGTGGTACTTCAACGGAAATCCCGTCGTGACAAGGGTGAAAAAGGACAGAATGAGAAAGATATGCATGACCCGGTCGCGCACGGAAAACCGCTGCACCTGCTGTGCGGCATCGCATTCCGGCAGAAGCGTTTGGGGGCGGACGCCCGTCTTGACGATTTTGCACTGCTGAACGTAGGTTCGCCGCCACCACAGGAGGGTATGCACCCAGAAAAAGAGGAAGGTTCCGGCCAGCAGCCCGATCATGAAAACGGTTGTTCCGAAAAGAACAGGGTACTTGCTGAAATTTCCCGGGTCCGGATGGGCCTCGAAGGACACGAACCTCGGGCGGATATCCGGATGGCATGCCCCGCACTGGCCCTGGAGGTTGTCCGGATGAAGGACCGAACGGGGATCCTTCCGCGGGAGGATGTTGTGGCCGGTGTGGCAGTCTGCGCAGCCGGCGACGAGCTGCGGCTCGCCGATGCTGTGGACCTTACCGTGGTAGCTTTCATCGTAGGACGTCACCGCATGGGTGGAAAGCTTGTTGCGCTTGGTCAATGCCTCATCGGCATGACATGTCCTGCATTTCTGCGTGTAATGGGCCCGGGAGGCCAGGATGTCCTTCTTCAGCCCCGTCTGATAGGACGGGATATCGTGGAGCCCGTGGCAGTCGGAACAGGTCGCCGAATCCTGGTTTCCCTTCAGCAGCGCCTGCCCGTGCCCCATGAGGCTGTATTCCTCCCCGGAATGGCATTTCGTGCAGTTGTCCGCTACCGCTTTTTTCCTGTCGGTGTCCCTTTTCTTCAGGGTGTGAATGTCCGCATGGCAGTCCTGGCACTGAATGTTCTGATTGATGAAGTGGGCGCTGTTCCGGTATTTCCGGTCAATCTCCTGGTGGCAGCTCCGGCAGGAGACCGCCTCGGGCTTGTAGTCGCCGCTGATGTGACGGCCGATGTCCTTGATGCCGGCGTGGCAGCTCGTGCAGCCGTTGTTTCCGTGGGCCGAATCGGGGAACTGCACCCTGAAGGCGTAGCGGTCGTGGCAGGATTCGCAGCGCTGCCCCATCGCGGCGGGAACCTTTGCCGCCTGAGCCGGAACGCAGAGGGCGAGACTCAGAATGACGAGGCCGAAAAGCCATCCGGCCTTTCCTGCCGTCCATTTTCCCCGATTCTTCGATCCGGTCATGCCGATTCTCCTTCGATCTCTTTCCGCAACCTGCCCGTTCCGGGCGCTATTTCCTCTTCCTCGCCTCGTACTGTCGCCACGCTTCCATGCCTCCGAAAAGCCTGACCGTATCCTTGACTCCCTTCCTTTTCAGATAACTGCCCGCCAGGAGTGTGGCGGTCCCATCTTCGTCAACGAGGAGGAAGGGGCGATCCAGGGGCAGCTCCGCATAGCGCGCCGGCAATGCGTCGAGGGGAAGATTCACCGCCCCCGGCAGATGCTGGCGCCGGAAGGCCTCCTCGGTCCTCAAATCGAGAATCAGGGCGTTCTGGTTTGCGGCGAGCCACGCGGGCAGCGCTTTCGGCTTCACGGACAGCATCGGGACGCGGGGGACCCGGATCCCCAGATCCTTAAACGTCTTCGGGTCCGCTGTCTGGCCTGCCGGAGCCTGTGCCCCGGCGGCTGCGGAAAGCGAAAGGACGGACAGCGCCGTCAGCACCGCCATCCAGCCATGGTTTCTCTTCATTGCCCGTACCTCGGATCCTTCCACATATTCATTCAAGGAGAGATTTATGCAACCGGCGACAAACGGCGAAGCCTTCTTCGCCGGCCTCTTTATTTATTCGAATGACGGGACGCCCTTCAGGCCCCATTCGTACATCTGGGGCTCGGAATTGGGCTCCTTGAGAGCCGGGTAATCGCTCTTCAGGAAGCCCCGCACGTTCCGGATCTGCATTTTGGTGAAAAAGGGCGCGCTGTCTCCGTGGCAGTCCCCGCAGCCGGCCGGCTTTCCCTTGGCGCCGTAGGTCATCTTCCTGTCCAGCGAAACGACGTTGTGCTCAACGGCATAGGAATGGGCCTTTGTCACCGGGTGTTCAGCGGAAACGACCTTTCCCTTCTCGATGGCGTAAACGCGGTCCGACACGAAAACGACGTTTCTGAAGCCCCTCTTGCGCAATGCGCCGATCATCCCTTCGATGTCCCGGTCCGAGACCACCGACGACCGTTTCACCCCGGATCCCCCGGCCTTCTTCATCTCCAATAGGGTCAGCCCCTTGACGCTGCCCGCCGCCCGCTTCACCTGATGGAGGGGGATCGGCCTGATCTCGCCGTTGCCCTGCTTCTCGCCGAACCACTGCATCCGCTTCGGCACATGGGCCAGATAATGCTCGTCATGGCCTTTGCCTGAAGCGGAGCGGGCCAGCCACGGTTTCCAGGGTTCACGGGCGGGGATGGCATAGTCGCCCGACGAGGCGGCGTACTCCTGGTTTTCCGTCGTCAGGCCGGTCTCGCTGCCCGTGCTCATATCCAGAACCGTCATGGCCCGCGCGGGCTGCGCCGTGATGTGGCAGCCGGTGCAGCCGATCAGGTAGAAGTGAAAGCTTGCGCTGGGAAATTTTTCGGCGTGCCGCAGCTCAGGGTTCCGGGCCGCTTTCGGCAGGCTGCCGCGGGTCTGACGGTACCGGCCGTCCACATGGCAGCCCGCACAGGTTTTCATGGCAGCCCCGTCCAGATCGTCCCGGACGGTCACTTGCGGCGATCTGCCCTTGGCGATCTGATGCCGAAGGCGTTCGCCCGCTGTCCGCCCGACCAGGGGGTGGCAGTCCGTGCACTGGAAATTCGCACGGGCGTGGTGGTCATAGGATGCCGTGTTCAGGGTTCCGGTGTTCTTCGCATCGCCCGGAAGATGACAGTTCAGGCAGTTCCGGGAATCGACGCCGCGCCGGACGACGGCCCCTTTCAGCCGACCCTCCGGTGTAAAGAGCCTGCTGTTATGCCACTGATAGTCCACAACCGGCCGCCTGGAAAAATTCCAGGCGCCCTGAAGGAATTGCGGGTGATCGGGACCGGCCTGGGGATTGGCGGGCGTGAAGATGGCCCCCTGCACCCGGCCCATCCCGGCGCCGGCAGTTGCCGCCCAACGGTAATTGCGGAGGCTGATCTGCTGATTCCGTTCATCGAAGCGGTATCCCGGCATGTGGCAGAGCAGGCAGTCCGCCTCCAGCACGCCGCTTTCCCGGAAATGGCTTTTCCCGTCGGGCGTGAACCGGGAACTGAAATCGCCGTCGTGAGAGGATTGATTTCGCGCTTCCGAGCGGGCCAGATTCAGGGTCGCATCGGCCCGTCCGTCGGCTTTCCGGCCGTATTCCATGGGTCCGCCGCCGGGATGGCACCAGCCGCAGGCCGGAGAATTGATCTTGTGCTTCGGACTGAGCTTGCCCGCGCCGATCCAGTCGTAGGTGGAAAGGTCGATATCCCGGGGGCCGGCGTTGGCCTTGCGGGCCAGCCTCCCGGCGGCCGTGAAGGGAGACCATTTGCCGTACATGCCCGGCGACAGCACCCAGGGTTTCCCGGCATTATACCGGTCGCTCATCTGATCGAAACCCTGCTGGAAGTGATAGCCCGAAGTAATGATCGCGTACCCGTGGCAGCCGCCGCACGTCCGCCGGGGGCTGTAGGGCTCGGTCTGATTCAGGCCCGGCCGTATCGGATCCCCCTGCTCATTTTTCAGCGTCACGTCCCCATGGGTCCAGGCAAAGGTCTGCGCCGCATCGATGACCGCGGAAAAAAGACAGACCGAAACCGTCATTAAAAAAATTTTCAGCTTTGCACTCATTCGTCCGCCTTTTTCGATATGTCTATCCCGGCTGGGTTTCGCTGCGTAAGATACTGCCGGCAAGACTTATTTCCGGTGCGATTACGGATTCACCGGGGCGGTGGGGTCTTTCGTCCACTCCTGCATCGACCCGTCGTAATTTCTCACGTCCTTGTAACCGAGCACCTCGTGCAGGATGAACCACCAGCTTGAGGCCACCCGGCCGGAATCGCAGTACACGATGATCTCCCGGTTCAGATCCCCGCCGACGACGCCCGTCGCCATGTTCTTCAGTGCATCCGTCCCCTTGAAGGTGTAGCAGCAGGTTTCCAGGTGCTCTCCCGGGGGATACTTGTCGAAAACCTGGGCGGTCGGCAGATTGACGGCGCCGGCAATCCGGCCCGCCTTGGCGACGAAGGGGAGCTTCTGCTTGCCGTTGAAGAAGTCGGGCTCTCTCGTGTCGACGATCAGGGCCTTGCCCAAGCGGCTCTGCACGTAGCTCCTGGTGGCCAGGAGGTTCCTGTCGAACTTGCCCTTGTAGGGCGCGGATTTGGGCCTGGTGATTTCCTCCGTCAATGGCCTGTTTTCCCGAATGGACCATTTCTCGAAGCCGCCGCTCAGCACCGAGACGTTCTTCACTCCCGCATACTTCATGGTCCAGGCCACCCGGGTCGTGTTCACACGGTCCGGCCCTGTGCCCGTCTGGCTGTAGACCACGACCGGCGACTCCGGCCGGATCCCGGCGGAGCTCAGCGTGTCGATCAGGTCGTCGTCGGCCGGCAACTCGTTGTCGCTGTCGGCTTTCTTGATCGCCCAGGTCCCGTAAAACATGTTGATGGCGCCTGGAATGTGCCCTGCCTTGTACTCCTCCACCTTCCGGATGTCCACAACGACCAGGTCCGGGTTCTTCAGACTGGCGGCCAGGTCCTCCGTGGAGAGGATGGGGGATAGCGTCTGGGCCAGGGCGGACAGAGGAATCAGGCACAGCAACAGAATGATCGGAATCAGTCTCTTCACTTTTTTCATGATCTCCTCCTATTTGTTCATGGGGATGGGCTTGATGTTGTAGATCAGGCTTTCATTCGCCTTGGATCCCTTCTCGATGAGCGTCCCTTTTGTCAGGAACCCGGTCCGGTCCGTGTGGCAGGCGTCGCAAGAACGGGTCCGGTCCGTCCGCTTGCGGATGTTGTGAGCCGGCGTGTTCCAGTAGTTGGGAAGGCTGTCGTAATTCGACATCGAGATGCCCGCGTGCTTGAAAGTATCCCGGACCGTGGGGATCACCCGCAACGTGGTCAGCGTCTTTTTGTCACGTGGATTCAGGCCGAGGATGAAACCGGGCTTCGCTTTCGAGCCGGTGTCCATGTGGCAATCGAAACACTGCCGGTACTCCGCCGAAGCGTGGCATCCGTAGCAGGTCACCTTGTCGCTGTGATGGGTATGGGCAATCCGGGTGG
Organism: uncultured delta proteobacterium; assembly: GCA_963709485.1. Lineage (GTDB taxonomy): Bacteria > Desulfobacterota > Syntrophia > Syntrophales > Fen-1087 > JAXDBM01. The sequence continues at coordinate 6,989 of CAVPWE010000001.1, read as the reverse complement.
TCAGCTTGGCCTCCTGCCCCAACTTCTTGTGGCAGTTCGTGCAGGCCGGCCGGTCCTTTACGTCCTGTTTTGACAGGTAGGCATTGCCGTCGCCGTGCATGTCGGACTTCTTGTGGCAGTCCATGCAAAGCATCCCCTTCTGGTAGTGCACATCGGGCCTGCCGCCGTATTCGCCCACATATTCGGGATAGACGCGGCCGCCGTGGCAGAAGGCGCAGGTTTTTCCTTCGTCCTTCTTTATGAATTTATGCTTCTGGATCAGGCCGATGCCGATGCCGCCGACGGGCGGCGCCTTGACGTGGCAGCCGCCGCAGGAGGCATGGCAGCTCCGGCAGGACTGCTCAAAGACCTTCTCGTCAAACTGCTTCAGCTCCGCTGCGGAAAACCTCTTCATCACCCCCTGCCGCTGGCCGATCGTCGTGTAATGCAGCGCTTTTCCGTAAGTCTCGGTGATCTTCCGGTGGCACATGGCGCAGGTCTGCAGGTTGTCCGAGGGCCTTTTCACCAGGCCCTTGTGGGCGTTCTCCTTGCCGACGCCGCTCTCGTCGCCTTTGTGGCAGAACTTGCAGCCCATCTTGAAATGGGTGTCTTTCGCGACAAGATCCTTATCGACGAGAAACCCCTTGTACATCTCTTCCACCTTAACTGGCGGAGGCGCCCCTGCTCACCCCTCCCCTTCGGACGGACCCGCGGCGGGAGGCTTGTAGAGGAGCTTCATGGTTGCGTCGCTGGTGTGGCAGACAAGGCACCCGTTTTGGGCGGCGGCGAAAATCGGAGAGGCATTCAAGGCAAGAAAGAGAAAAAATACGGAGAAAAGAGCGATTTTTTTCTGTTTCATTCGACCCCCTGAAAATGGCAAGCTTCTTAAAGAGTCTAAGGTTGGAACTGCTGAATGGCCATGACAACCGTTGCATTTTCAATAAACCAAAATACGGGACCGGGTCAAGCAGAAAACTGGAATAAATCACAAATATTTCAACAAATGGCTGCCCCGGCCGGTCATGAACAGGCAAAAAAAACAGGGAAGGGGGATTCGTCCCCCTTCCCCGGCATTCACGAAGCGCGGCCTTGCAAACGGTCCGTTTACGGTTTTGCCGCGCCCTGGATCTTCATCTGGAATTTCGAGTGGCAGCTCAGGCAGTAGACCTTGGATTCCCCGTGGCCCTTGTGGCAGACCGTGCAGGCGATGTCGCCCAGGTGAGACTTGTGGGGATTGCGGTCCTTGAAATCCTTCGGCTCCGTCTTTGCGGCCAGTTTGTCCATGGGACCGTGACAGGTCAGGCAACGGTCATTTTGAACCGTGTCATCGGGCTTTGGCAGCTCCTTGCCGTGGCATTGGCTGCAGACGATTCCGGCCTTGGCATGGAGTGTGTCCGTATAACCGGAACCCGCCCAGGAGATGAAGATCTCCTTCATCAGGCCCATATCCTCTTTGCTTGGCGCCCCCCAGGAGCCCTTCCCGCCGATCAGCCCGAAACTCTTACCCGGTTCCCAGGCATGGCATGCCGTGCAGTCCAGGGAGCCTTTCGGGGCGATGTGCGCACGGTGCATACGGGTCGAATAGACGTTTTTCCCGGCCTTCCCCGAGAGGTCCGGGGCATGGCAGGACGTGCAGGCGGACAGGTCCGTCCCCTTCACCGGAGGGTGCGCCTTGGGAAGGACAGAGGCGAAATCGGCATGGCAGGCCTTGCAGGAAGCCGCTGCCGGGTCGGCCGCCTCGACCGGTCGATCGCCGGCCATCATGCAGGGCAGGCCGAGCAGGGCGGCCGACACGAGGACAATGAACAGGATTCTTTTCATGTGCAACCTTCCCGGATGAAAAAAGGGGCCCATGGAAGACCATGGACCCCTGAAGGTTATGCCTTGGATTTTTCCTTTGCCGCGTTGGTTCCGGCAACCCGTCCGAAGGAGACGGCGTCCGGAATGGCGTTGCTCCCCAGGCGGTTGGAGCCGTGGACGCCGCCCGCCACCTCGCCGGCCGCGTAGAAGCCCGGGATCACCGCGCCGAAGACATCGACCACCTGCGCCTGCGGGTTGATCCGCAGTCCCCCCATGCAGTGGTGGATGGCCGGCCACTGTGAAACGGCGTAGAACGGGCCCTGCACCATGGGGATCATGACCTTCGTTATGGACTTGTTGAAATCGGGATCCTTCCCGTCCTGGATATACTTGTTATGCTTGTTGATCGTCTCGGTGAGGACGGCCGCGGGGATCTTGATCTTACCCGCCAGTTCGGCAATGGTGTCCGCCTTGATGAAACGGCCCTTGGCAATGCCCGCCGTGATCTCCTCGTTCGATCCGCCCATCTTCAGGACCATGGCGTCGCTGAAGATCGAGTAAGTCGGCTTCGCGTTCGGACCGAGGTTGATCTGGGCGAAGGCGCAGACATCGCGGCGCTCCAGTTCGTTCACGAAGCGCTTCCCTTCCTTTGACACATAAACGATACCGTAGCCGGGGCCGTTGAACGGATAGACGGCCGGCGTGTCGAGAATGCCAGTCTCCGGTTCCGCAAAGGGATAGAGCTGAATGAAGTTCATCTGCAGGGTGTCGGCGCCCACGGCCTGGGCGTAACGGATCGTCTCGCCGGTGGCCCCGGGATGGTTGGTGCAGTTGAAGGAATCGACCAGCCTGGGATTGTGGGCCAGCCTCATCTTGAGATCGCGGCTGAACCCGCCCGAGCCGAGGATGACCGCTTTTGCGGCCTTGATGTTGAGCACCCTGCGGCCTCTCTTCACTTCCAGGCCCAGAACCGGACTCGCCGGATCGGCATCCTTGCGCCAGATCCAGGTGACCTCCGTATTCAAGGCGATTTTTGCTCCCCGCCTCTCAGCGATCTTCCGAAGCGCCTCCGTGTACTCCCGGCCTACGCCTGCCACGGCGGCATGCGTCCTGTAGGCCGTGTGGCCGCCGGCCCGTGTGACCGTCGGGCGCAACTTCGCGCCACCCTCATTGATCATCCAGTCCAGTGCCGGCGCTGCACCGCTCGCCATGACTTCCACCAGTTCGGGCAGGTTGTAGAAGTCGCCACCCTTGACGGTGTCGTTCACATGCTGCTTCACGCTGTCGTCGCCCAGGTTCAGCTTCTGGCGATAGTGGAACTGGCTGTCCCATGCCGCGTAAACGCCGCCATTGATGATGGAGTTGCCGCCGTAGGTCGGCATTTTTTCCAGGACGACCACCTTGGCCCCGCCACCGGCTGCTTCCGCCGCTGCCGCGAGCCCGGCGAAACCGGAGCCGACGACGACCACGTCCCAGGTCTCATCCCACTTTGGCGGGCAGCTTCTTGACCATCGCCTCCGCCGCTCCCGGGGTGGCCAGGTTCAGGGCCAGGCCGCTTCCCACCGTCATCGCACCCAGGGCAACCGCGCCCTTCAGGACGGAACGACGGCTTACGCCTTTTACTTCCATTTTCTCCTTGACTTCTTTTTTCATCATACAACCTCCTGTTTTCCATTGACAATTAAATGAAACGTTTTCCGGGACGATCCCGGATGCTCAACCAATCAGACAAAACAGCCGTTCTTTTGTTCATCATGCCGGCTAAAGAATGTTATTTGTAGCTGAAAGGACGCTTTCTGTCAATAGGACAAAATATGAAAATTGCATCGGATTTTCTGAACCGGCATGACCGGTTTCAGAAAGCGGCGACGCGCGGATCCATGCCGATTATTTCAGCACTGGTTTCGGCAGATCGAGAAGGATCTGTTTTGCCATACCGATGAATCTTTCAATCCGTCTCAACCACCTTACCCGCAAAGGTTCGGACATTGGCATCCTTGCCCTTCTCGATTTCCTCCCTGCAAAGGGCGGCGTCGCGCTGATGCTCATCGAGCATGAGGCTGATGTAGCCCCTGTCAAAGGCGGCGCCGTACTCCTGCGAGAAGTGAATGAGCGTATTCCGCCGGGCGGCATCCGCATCCCGGGACAGGGGTATTCCCTTGCGATCCGCGATCCTCTCAAGGTCGTGAAGCGTCTGTTTCTGCTCCGCGATCATCAATTCACTGAACACCTTGATGTCCCCGTTTGCCGCCTGGCGAAGGGCGAGTTCCCCGAGACGGACCTTCCATGCGCTGCCGGCGGCCATATCCTGCAGAAACCGGCGATCCATCAGTGATCCCTGACTCTGAACCGACTGCGCGAAGGTCAGTCCGACGCCAAGAAAAAGAAGCGCCGCCAGTCCCGCGATAATTTTTTCTTTCCTGAATTTCACGGCTTATTCCTCTCTCATATCTTGAACAAACACGTCTCAATACGGCTCGGAGTGCTGCCGGTGCTGGAACCAGTTTTTCCTGTATTCCGCTGCCACTTCCTTTGAATCCAGGATCAGCAGGTTCTCCGCATTCATATCCTCCGAAGCCTGGTTGAAATTGAAGGAACCGGTGATCACGACCTGTTGATCCACGATGACCACCCGGTTGTTCGCCACGGCATGCTTCCCGTCCAGGTAGACGGGGATGCCGGCATTGGCTAAAATGAGTGCGGGCGTCAGCCCTTCGGTGCGTTCCGACTTGTCGGCAATCAGTGCAATCTTCACGCCCCGCTCGTGCGACCGGAGCAGGGCGCGGTACAGGGGCACGGAGGTGAGGGAATGGGCCTGAACGAGAATTTCCGAACGCGCACGGTCAATCACTTTGACTATGCCTTCGGTACATCCGCCTTGCGGTGAAAATAATATACGCACCGGCGTTTCCTTCGAAAGGATGACCTCAAAGGCCTCGGACAGGTTCAATGCGGTAAAAACGGAAAGTGCAATCAGCAGACCGGCCAGGCGGGTTTTTATCTTCATCTTCGTGATCCCTGCGAGCGCTTTTTTCTTGTTTTCATAGTGGCTTTTTTTTTATATGTCAACATCGATATCCACGCGCTGCGCCACAGAAGCAGGGAAAAAATGGCATCCCCGAAAACCGAATCACCCCCACGGAGCGAAGACCTCGCCGTTTTTGCCTTGGCCGGCATGGTCTTTCTCGGGGCCTTTCTTCTGTTCGTCATGGAACCCATGGTTGGGCGACTTCTGGCCCCGTCTTTCGGCGGGGCCGTTCACGTCTGGCTCATCTGCCTGATTTTTTTCCAGTTCATGCTGCTTGCCGGATACCTCTACGCCCACCTGTTTTCGGCAAGGTTCGGGGCCTGGCACATTCTGATTCTGTTCCTTCCGCTGGCCGGCCTGCCGCTGCAGATCACGGAGGATATTTCACCGAACGCCCCTGTCTGGAAACTGATCGCTGTGCTATTCACCCGGACGGCAATCCCTTTTGCCGCTCTGTCCACAACGGTCGTGGTAGCCCAGGTCTGGCTGACGCATTCCAGAATCGGAGCCCGGCGCAATCCCTATTTGCTGTACGGCGCATCCAACGCAGGGGCGCTGCTGGGCCTTCTGGCCTACCCCTTTGTCATCGAGCCTCTGATCGGATTGCGCACCCAGGGCCGCCTCTGGCTGGCCGGATACATTCTCTATCTTTTTCTCGCTCTTCAGTCCTATGCCCTGCTTCGGCCGTCAAAATCCGTGATACCGGCCGGGACCGGCAACTCGGATCCCTGCGAACAAAAACCGCCCCCGGCTCTTTCGGCTTACGTCCTGTGGGGACTGCTGAGCGCCCTGTCATCCGCTTTTCTACTGACCGTAACCAATGTTATTGCCATGGAACTGGGATCTTTCCCCATGGTCTGGATTCCGCCTCTGGTCCTGTACCTTGCCAGTTTTATCTTTACCTTCAGGGAGAAAACATCCATTGCGGGGAAGGCCGCTAAACTCTGGCCGGAGATTCTGCTTTCCGGCGGTCTCCTTTACGTGCTCTCGTCAAGCCGCCCCCTGTTCATTTTCGGCCATCTGCTGGTGCTCTTCCTGGTATGCCTGGTCATTCACGGGGAGCTTTATCGAAGCCGCCCCGACCGCTTGCACCTGAGCGGGTTCTACCTGGCCATTGCCGCCGGAGGCTTCGCCGGCGGCGCTTTGATCACTTTTGGCGCCCCGCTGATGTTTTCCGGGCTTTACGAATACCCTATCGGTCCTGCTGGCGCTGGCCGCAATCCTGGTCCGGAGAGGTCGCCATGATACCCTGCGCTTCCTGCGGAAAGCGCCTCTGAGCGTTCGCCTTGCCAGAGGCGCCGCAGCGGCGGCCCTGGCAGGTTCGCTGATCTTTTTCAGCAGTACGTCCCTGACGGCATCGGCACACCTGATCCATCGCAATTATTATGGAATTACTCGAGTAGCAGACATCCCTCCTTCAGCAGACGCCCCCGCCGGGGTCCGGATGCTGATTCATTCATCAACCCTCCATGGCATTCAGTATCTGGACGGGTCCCGGCGGCGATTACCGACACTCTACTATGATCCGGAAAGCGGGCTGTCCGACGTCTTCGACCTTCTGCCCCCGCCCCGTCGGATCAGCGCCGTCGGTCTCGGCGCCGGCACGGTCGGTGCCTATACCCGGCAGAGAGACAGGCTAACCTATTATGAAATCGATCCGGATATGGAAAGGATTGCCCGGCAGGAGTTCACCTACCTCAGAGACACGCCCGCCGATGTCCTGGTCAGTGTCGGCGATGGCCGGCTCTCCCTGAAAAAGCCGGGGACAACGGCTGTCCTGAACGATCTCATCTTCATAGACGCCTTCAGCGGTGACGGCATCCCGACGCACCTGCTGACGCAGGAGGCATTGCGTCTCTACATGTCCCGCCTGAAAGAAAAGGGGATTCTCCTGTTCCACCTGTCCAACCGCCACTACGACCTGCGCCCGGTCATCAAGGCCACGGCCGATTCCCTCGGCATCCGCGGGGCCGTCAAAGTCCGGTCCATGGACCGGAGAGAAACGCACTTCCCCGTCCATACTGTCTATGCCGCCTTTTCCCGGGATGCGGACGCCATCCATTCCCTGTCTAGAAAGAGGGTGGATGCCATTCGGCGACCGGGATGGACTGCCCAAGTGCAGGGCCTGGTCGGACGATTACATCAATATCCTCATCCCCCTGATCGAAAATCGCCGGAACCG